>NZ_CP114054.1:0-1395860 GCF_026967575.1 Aurantiacibacter sp. MUD11
AGTTCTGCAGCCGCAGATCCTCGACATTGGCGCCGAGCACGAAATTCGCGGTGGCGATGACGAAGTCGCGGCCTTCGCCGGCCAGTTCCACCACCAGGTCCGCACTGCTGTCGATGTAGTAGGTATCGTCCCCCGCACCGCCGCGCATGGTATCGTCCCCGCCGCGACCGTCGATGATGTCGTTGCCGCCAAGGCCGTTGATCTCGTCGGCCAGCGGGGTGCCGGTCAGCCGGTCGTTGCCCGGTGTGCCGGTGATCACGGTGTTGCGGGCGACGTCGATGGTGACCGTGGCGGTGTCGGTGCCGCCGTTGCCGTCGCTGACGAGGTAGGTGAAGCTGTCATCGCCAAAGAACCCGGGTGCCGGGGTGTAAGTGATGGTGTCGCCGGTTAGCGCGATGGTGCCGCCCTGCGCGGTCGTCGAACCGGGCAGCGACAGGGCCAGCTGGTCGCCGTCGACATCGCTGTCGTTGCCCAGCAGCGATGCGATCGTGAACACGGCGACCGTGTCCTGGTTGGCGGATACACTATCGTCCACCGCCACCGGCGCATCGTTGACCGGGAGGATCGTCAGCGTGAAGACGTCGCTGGCCTGCGCCGTGCCGTCCGATGCCGTCACCTCGATCTCGATAGTGCCGTTGAAGTCCTGCACCGGCGTGCCGGAGAAGGTGCGCGTCGCGGCATCGAAGGCCAGCCAGGCCGGCAGCGCGCCACCGCTGGCCAGCCGCGCCGAATAGGCCAGCGTGTCGCCATCGGCATCGCCGAAGGCATCGGCCGGAATTGCGAAGGACAGCGCCGTGTCTTCGTCGCTCGACCGGTCGGCTAGCGGGTTGTCGAGCGTCGGCGCACTGTTGACCGGGCCGGAGCCTTCGATCTGCAGGTTATGCGCGCCCGCGGGAGTGGTAACCTGCACCAGCGTGAAGGCGCCGTTGCCGATGGTGAGCGAGCCGTCGGGCGCACCGTCCCCGTTGCCGTCGTATTCGACGATGGTCTGGTCGCCCAACCAGTAGAAGCGGTATTCCCCGGCCGTGCCGCTGAAGTCAGCCGTGCCGATGAAGCTGGCGATGGTCACTGTCGAACCGTTCAGGTCGATCAGGTCTCCGGCTTCGAAATCGGTGATGACCGGCGCATCGAGACTGGCCAGTGCCGGGCCGAAGACGAAGGTGTCGGTGCCGCTTCCGCCCCGGTACCGGTCGTTGCCGGCCGAAGCGATGATGGTGTCTGCCCCGGCACCGCCGTCGATCTCGTCGTCACCGGCCCCGCCGTCCAGCGTATCGTTGCCATCCTTGCCGTAGAGGATGTCCATCCCGCCATTCCCGGTCAGGACATTGTTTGCGCCATTGCCGATGATGATGTCGCTGCCCGAGCCGCCGATCGCGTTCTCGATCACGGTTCCGCGCGCGATCACCAGGTTGCCGGTGCGCCCCAGCACGTTGGAGAACAGTTCCGGCTCCAGGTAGATCTGCTGGCTGTTGCCGGTCAGCGAATAGTCCAGCGTATCCACCCCGCCATCGTCGATAATGGCAACGGTCGCGCCGCTGACCACGGCGGGATCGTAGATGTCGCGGCCGGAGGTGTTGTTGAAGCCGTAGGTGGTATCGCCGGTGCGCGTCAGTGCGCCGCGCGGCCCGTAGAGATTGGTGGCGGCGACAATGTCGGCCACCATTGGGCTCAGCACGTACTGGTAGGTGAACCCTTGCGCCGAGAACCAGCTGTTGTCGTAGCGCTGGTCGAAATACGACATGATGGTCGCCGGCCAGGCGTCGTTGGCATAGAGCGCATCCGAGGGATAGCTGGCCGTGCCGTTGTAGTTGCCGCCGTGCCCCAGCCCCAGGGCGTGGCCGATCTCGTGCACATAGGTCTGCATCGAGTAGCTGTTGAGCCCGGAGCCGTAGGATTGCAGCCACTGGGTGCTGACGTTGACCTGCGCGAAGTCCATGATCCCGTTGGACCACGACATGCTGGTGAAGGCGCCGGCTTCGTCGTCGGTGAATTCGATATCGACTGTTTCGCCGGCAGGCAGTTCGACGAAGGTGATGCCGATGACATCGCTCCAGAGCTCCAGCGCCGCGCGTGCCAGGAACAGCCCCTGCGTCGTCAGGCTGTCGAGATTCACCGTCAGCGATCCGCCTGCAACTACGTCGAAGTGATGGTCGTCGCCGTCCCAGTACCCGTCGGTCAGTTGCAGCGCGATCTCGTCGTTGGTGAACACCGGCAGGTCGGTGGGCAGAGCGGTCGTGGCGCTGATCTGGTAGGCACCGGTGTCAGCGTCGTTGTAGCCGCCGACATCGAGGTAGTAGATGCCGCTGACGGTGGCGGTGAAGGTGATCTGCGAGAACTGGCCGGGCGGATTGTCGTAATCGTCGTTGAACGCCAACAGCGTGCCCGACGGGTCTCGCACCGCCAGCGTTGTGTCGGTGCTGGTGTCATTGGTGCCCGAACTGCTGGAAGTGATGAAGGTATAGGTCTGGCCGGCCACCAGCGTCACCGCGAACCAGTCGTGATCGCCGTTGAAATCCAGCGTATCGCTCAGCGTTGCGCCATCGACCTCGATGGTCCGGCTGGTGCTGGGATCGGAAGCGGTGTCAGGCATTCCCGTCCCCGTCGCCATCGCTGTCTTCCCGTATCCGCTGCACCACGTATGCGGCCAGGCGATCGATCGCGGCGCGATCCAGCGGCCGGTCCATCATGGCCACATTGGCATCGAACCAGGTGTTTGCTTCGCCCACGTGCCGCACCTCGGCGCGGGCAACGCCGTTGGCGGAAAATCGCAAGTCTACCGTGATGGCGGGAACGTCGACGTCGCCCTGCTCGGCCAGGGCTTCGTCGAGTGCGAGGACAAAGGCGTCACAGGCGGCGACGTCGCTCATGGGCGGCGTGAGAACCTCCGCCCCGGTTGCGGTGCAGGCCGGGGGCGAGGGGTGGCCGGCAGCTTCCCCGGATGCACGAGCCTCGGAACAGCCGGTAGCGACCATCGCGAAGGCCATGGCCGAAACCGCCATGCGCAACCCTGGCCAACCTGCCCGTGTCCGATCCACAGCCTTCCTATCCATTCCCATTATCTGTGCTGGCTATCCTTAACACAAGTAGTCGGGGAATGGTTGTCGCCGAAGTAGGCAGTCGTGGAAGACGATGGCGCACAGGCTCTTGACCCTCGCGAACATTTAGGGAACATTGTGCACTCGCATGCCGCGAATTTCACACGGCCTTCCGTCCCGCTGGACTCTGATCGCAACACACCCCACTTGGACCGCCTATGGCTCTCACCACTATCTCCGTCAAAGGCGCGCGCGAACACAATCTGAAGGGGATCGACATCGATCTCCCGCGCGACAGCCTGATCGTCATCACCGGGCTATCGGGCTCGGGTAAGTCCAGCCTCGCCTTCGATACGATCTATGCCGAGGGGCAGCGGCGCTATGTCGAGAGCCTCTCCGCCTATGCGCGGCAGTTCCTCGAGATGATGCAGAAGCCCGATGTCGAGCATATCGACGGGCTTTCTCCCGCCATCTCGATCGAGCAGAAGACCACCAGCCGCAACCCGCGTTCCACCGTCGCCACTGTCACCGAGATCTACGACTACATGCGCCTGCTATGGGCGCGGGTCGGCGTGCCGTACTCGCCCGCCACCGGCCTGCCGATTGAAGCGCAGACCGTGTCCAACATGGTCGACCGGGTGATGGCCCTGCCCGAGGGCACGCGGCTCTACCTGCTCGCTCCCGTGGTGCGCGGCCGCAAGGGCGAATACCGCAAGGAACTGGCCGAGTGGCAGAAGGCCGGCTTCACCCGCGTGCGCATCGATGGCGAGATGTACGCGATCGAGGATGCGCCTGCCCTCGACAAGAAGTTCAAGCACGATATCGAGGTGGTGGTCGACCGGCTGGCGGTGAAGGAAGGGCTGGAAACGCGCCTTGCCGACAGCTTCGAGACAGCGCTCAAGCTGGCCGAGGGGCTGGCCTATGTCGACCTGGCCGATGGCGTGGTGCCGGGGCGCGAGGACGAGGCATCGTCGGGCGGCAACCTGAAGGGCGCGGGCATCCCCGCCAACCGCATCGTCTTCTCCGAGAAGTTCGCCTGCCCGGTCTCCGGCTTCACCATCGAGGAGATCGAACCGCGGCTGTTCTCGTTCAACGCGCCGCAGGGTGCCTGCCCCACCTGTGACGGCATCGGCGAGAAGCAGCTGTTCGACCCGCAGCTGGTGGTCCCGAACGAGGAGCTGACCCTGAAGAAGGGTGCCGTGGTGCCTTGGGCCAAGTCCAACCCGCCGTCGCCCTATTACATGCAGGTGCTGGGCAGCCTGGCGCGCGAATACGGTTTCGACCTGGAAACGCCGTGGAACAAGCTGGGCGAAGAGAACCAGGACGTGATCCTCTACGGCACCAAGGGGCGCCGCGTGCCGCTCACCTTCAAGGACGGGCGCAAGGAATACACCGTGCACAAGCCGTTCGAGGGGGTGATGGGCAACCTCAACCGCCGCCTGGCGCAGACCGAGAGCGCGTGGATGCAGGAGGAGCTGTCCAAGTTCCAGACCAGCCAGCCGTGCGAGACCTGCGGCGGCGCGCGCCTGAACGAGAAAGCGCGGGCGGTGAAGATCGTCGATACCGACATCTCGCAGCCCACCCGCTTCAGCGTGGCCGACGCACTGGCGTGGTTCGAGGCGCTGCCCGCAAAGCTCACCGACACGCAGAACCAGATCGCCCGCGCCATCCTGAAGGAAATCGTCGAGCGGCTGGGGTTCCTCAACAACGTCGGCCTCGACTACCTCAACCTCGACCGGACCAGCGGCACGCTGTCGGGCGGGGAGAGCCAGCGCATCCGCCTCGCCAGCCAGATCGGCTCCGGCCTCAGCGGGGTGCTCTACGTGCTGGACGAGCCGAGCATCGGCCTGCACCAGCGCGACAACGACCGGCTGCTGGAGACGCTCAAGCGCCTGCGCGACCTCGGCAACACGGTGATCGTGGTGGAGCATGACGAGGACGCCATCCGCGCGGCCGACCACGTGGTGGACCTTGGCCCCGGCGCCGGCGTCCACGGCGGCGAGGTGGTGGCGCAAGGCACGCTGAAACAGGTGCTGAAGTCGAAGAAGTCGCTCACCGCCGATTACCTGACCGGCCGCCGCCAGATCGAGGTGCCCGCCCAGCGCCGCAAAGGCAATGGCAACCAGCTGACCGTGCACGGCGCGAAGGCGAACAACCTGAAGGACGTGACGGCCGGCATCCCGCTGGGCACCTTCACCTGCATCACCGGCGTATCGGGCAGCGGCAAGTCCAGCTTCACCATCGACACGCTTTACGCCGCCGCCGCGCGCAGCCTGAACAACGCCCGCGTCATCGCCGGCGCGCACGACAAGGTGACCGGCCTCGAATACTGCGACAAGGTGATCGAGATCGACCAGTCGCCCATCGGCCGTACCCCGCGCTCCAACCCGGCCACCTACACCGGCGCCTTCACCCAGATCCGCGACTGGTTCGCCGGCCTGCCCGAAGCCCAGGCGCGTGGCTACAAGCCGGGGCGCTTTAGCTTCAACGTCAAGGGCGGGCGCTGCGAGGCCTGCACCGGCGACGGCCTGATCAAGATCGAGATGCACTTCCTGCCCGACGTCTACGTGACGTGTGAGGAATGCGGCGGCAAGCGCTACAACCGCGAAACGCTGGAGGTGAAGTTCAAGGGCCACTCCATCGCCGACGTGCTCGACATGACGATCGAGGACGCGGAGGAGTTCTTCAAGGCCGTGCCCCCCATCCGCGACAAGATGCACATGCTGAATGAAGTGGGGCTGGGCTACGTCAAGGTCGGCCAGCAGGCCACCACGCTATCGGGCGGCGAGGCGCAGCGCGTGAAACTGGCCAAGGAACTGTCCAAGCGCAGCACCGGCCAGACGCTGTATATCCTGGACGAGCCGACCACCGGCCTGCACTTCGAGGACGTGCGCAAGCTGCTGGAAGTGCTCCACCGGCTGGTGGATCAGGGCAACACCGTGGTGGTGATCGAGCACAACCTCGACGTGATCAAGACGGCGGACTGGATCGTCGACCTCGGCCCGGATGGCGGCGTGCGCGGCGGCGAGGTTGTCGCTGCCGGGACGCCGGAGGAGGTGGCGAGCGTGGAGGGGAGTTATACGGGGAGCTATTTGAGGCCAATGTTGGGTTATTCTGGGAATTCGAATTCTTGAAGCTGTTGGACGAATAAACCGTCAGATTCACGTACCAGAGTTGCAAGCTGGATCTCGCGTAGCCGGATTTCATCTGTCAATTTTGGAAGGAGAATTTTTCCGAGTGCATAGTCGAAGCTGAGATTGTCTCCTACTATATTTTCGGTTGATTCTCGGTCATTGAAATTTCTTAATATCTTAAACTTCAGATCAGATCTTTTCTGAGCAAACTTGGCGGATAGACGTCCTTGATTCTGCGCGATTACATGGTCGAGAATCTCTTCAGCTTCCTGCAATTCTATTTCCGCTAGGTCAGCGATATGCTCTGGGGCGCAGAAATGGTGCTCAATATCTGTGCGTTCTGAAATGTAGATTTCAGCTCTTTCCGGTAATGCCTTTTGATATCTATCCGTCGCCCATTGGCGCTCTGCCGGTGTCATTCCATCACCATCTCGATAAATAAGCGCCCGATTTGCTTCGTTGAGATCTAGAAATTCCTGGACGACAATCTTGGTCGCTTCCAAGTTGTCGACTCCATTGTAGGTTATGAAGCGGACCTTCGAAAGATCCCAACCATTTGCGCTGAGTAAAGTATGAAGTTTTTCGCCTTTTTCATCCTCTGAAAAAACAAGAACTTTTGGTTCATCCTGCTTTATTTCTTCGAATTCATCCAACGCACCAAGATCGAGTAGCAAGCCTAGGTCGACATCCTCATCCTCTACTAATCGCCCTTGTCTGAGCCAATGAATTGTGCCAAGTGGGTTATTGTTTATTGAGTCGAAAACATGTCGTGAGTGGCTTGCTAATAGTATCTGAGTTCCAGAATTCTCAGCTAATTTGAATAATAATTGAACTAGGCGCTTTTGATTGCCCGGATGAAGGTGCGCATCAGGTTCATCCAGCAGTAGAAGCTCAGGTTCGTATAGTATTACATAAGCTGCTAATTGTAGCGCTTGAAGACATCCAGTCCCGGCTAATTCCAGGGGGGTTGATGTACCGTCAAGTCGAATATCGGCTGAAATATATTGATTTATGTCTTCATCAAATGAGGTGCTGACAAAGAAATTAGGAAATATATCCCTCATTAGCAAAATCAATGCGCGCTTTTTTGCCGGGTCCTCTTCTAATCTGTGGAGGACGTTGCGTAAGAAGAGATTTGAATCCCCTTGCGCGATACCCGATTGGACGATCGAATTTGCGCGTCGCTCTTCTGATAGCGGTACTCCCGCTAATCCCGGAACATAAACTGAAAATGGCCTCAAAAGATTTGACGCCCTTTCAAAGAATGGTGAGTTTCGAGAAAAGCTAAGGGCAACGTTTGCATTCTTGCCCCGATAAAGATTTAAAGAAAATATCTGGTTGGTCTGGTCCTCAGTATCAAAATTGAAAGTGAATCGAGGACCAGCGTTTTGTGTCATCGGAAATCGATGATGCATTCTCATCAATTCTTGGGTTGGAAGATAATTGAACTGATCTGTACCCAAGGTGGTTGCAGGTCGGTTGCTACTCTTGCCATTCATGCGGGCTGATCGAAGCGTGGCTACAGCAAAGTGAACAGCTTGGATGACGGACGACTTTCCCGCATTGTTCCCGCCAATCAACAAATTGATATCGTCGAGTGCCATCGTCACTGAGCTGAGGTTCTTGAAGCGCTCAATTTTGATGGAGTTGATTTTTAGCAAGTCTGTGACCCCCTACAGCGCCTGAATCGTCTTGATAATCGGAAATCCTTTGCATTACAAAGGTCTTCCCTACACCCCCCAATCCATGCCTCCCTTCGCGGTCCCCTGAACCGCACACCGAGGCTCCCCCATGTCCACCAGCCAGCTCGCGTCCGAACGCGCCGCTCCCGACACCACCAATCTCGTCCCGCTCCGCCCCGTAAACACCCCGCCCACGATCGGCCCTGCGCCCATGCTCACCCCGCCCAGGCAGGCGGCGTTCTGCAAGGCGCTGGCCAATCACGGCAATGTCCGGCTCGCGTGCCGGGCGGTGCAGGTCTCGCCGCAGACGGCCTATCGCGCGCGGCGGGCCTCGGCGGCGTTCCGGGCGTGCTGGGATGCGGCGCTGGTGATCGCGCGCGAGCATGTGGAGCAGGTGCTGGCCGACCGCGCGCTCAACGGGGTGGAGGAGAAGGTCTTCTACCATGGCGAGGAGGTCGCCACGCGGCGGCGCTATGACTCGCGACTGCTGCTCGCCCACCTCGCGCGGCTCGACGCCAGGGCAGAGGCGCAGGAGTGTTGCAACATCTGCGATGCGCCGCTGCTGGGGGAGGGGCAGTTCGACGCCGCGCTCGATGCGCTGGCGCAGGGCGAGGAGGGCGCGCAGGTGCCTCCACGAGAAATAGCACCAGGACAGTGTTCCATGTGTTCCACATTAGCGACTGATGAGGGCGCGCAGCCCCCTGCCGATACCGCGCCAGTGGAGGATGAGGTGGAGGATGAACCGGAAGACGGGCAGGGCGCGGACCTCCCGCCGTTCGAACGCCGTTTACGTGCGATGGAGGCGGCGCTGCCTCCGGGTGCGCAGGCGCTCAGTGGCCTGTCGGACAGCGACTGGTCGCAGGCCGAGGAGCACCGGCTCGTCGCCTTCGAGGCGGGCGCGGCGCAGTGGTGGCTCGCCGGCGGGGAGGGCGCGGACGGCTAGCGCCAGCCCGTGTGCGCATCCGACTCCGCTTTTGCCCGCAATTGCGCTACGTTAGCCCGCAGTGCGGTCCGCAAGAGGCCGGAAGAGCTTCATGGCGGCCCGCGTTAGTGGGAGAGAGGTCATGCTGCGTTTTGCCACGCTTGCGCCTGTCGCCGCTGTGGGGCTGGCCGTGGCCGGCCCGGCCCTGGCGCAGGACTATGCCATTATCGGTCTCAGCCTGTTCGACGACCTTGTGCCGACGGGTGGCGCGGAAGGCGCCGATGCCGATTTCAACGCCGAGTTCGACTTCGTCGAGGGGCGGATCTGCTATTACCTGGAGATCAACGGCCTGCCCGATGCCGACGGTGCGGCCATCCATCGCGGCCGGTCGAGCGGCACGGGGGCGGAGATGATCGTGCTGCCGCTGCCCGATCCGCCCGATGACGAGGTGTGCATCGATGCCGACGCCAACCTGCTACAACGGATGAACCAGGCGCGCGACGATTACTATGTGATGGTGCGGACGCCGGACTATCCCGACGGCGCGATCAGGGCGCAATTGTCGCACTGATGCAGTTGGTCGATGGCAGAAGTCGTTGGTCGGGGCGTGGGAGTCCCCGGTCGAGAAAGGCTTGCGATTTGCGGATCGGGTGATCCCGCCCCTTGCATCGTTCCCGCCCTTGCGGTTTTATCGCGGGTGAAAACCATAACGGGTCGGGGACACACCGAGCATGGCAACCGCCGCAAGCGCATCGCAGCGCGATTTCACCGTCAAGCCGCTCTTCGCGGAGCCCTATTTCGTCACCAACATCAAGGACGCGATCAGTCCGCAGCAGGTGAAGTTCATCAAGGCTCTCAAGATGAACGAGAACCAGGTGAACAAGATCTCGGAAGAGCTCTACCTGTTCCAGCGGCCGGAGATGAAGAGCATTGCCGAGGCGGTTGACGCCGCGCTGCAGACCTTCGCGCGCGAGGTGATGGGCATTCACCAGCGGCTGGAAGTGACGCAGAGCTGGGCGCTGACCAATCCGCCGGGCGTGGGGATGCACGGGCACACGCATTCGAACTCGCTGGTGTCCGGCTCGCTCTACTACGCGCCCATGCCAGATCCGCCGGGCAACATGATCTTCGAGCGGCACAACACCTATCGCCAGCTGGAGTTCGCCGTCGACCAGGCCAAGACCAACATCTACAACGCGCCGCGCAATGCGGTGGTGCCGAAGGAGGGCGACCTCGTCCTCTTCTCCAGCGCGTTGCAGCACTATGTGGAGGTGAACAACTCCAGCCAGGATCGCCACTCGATCGCGTTCAACAGCTTCATCCGGGGCAAGATCGGCTCCTTCCGCGACGTCAGCGAACTGGAACTGTAGGCTCAGCGCGGCGCGTGCCGTTCGAGCAGTTGCTTGGCCGCCTTCAGGCCGAGCCCGGTGGCGGCGCGGACGTGCCTGATCGCTTCGATCTTGCGTCCGCGTTGGAGGGCATCGACGACTTCCGGCCGGGTCATCACCGCATGCTCGTCCGCTACGGCTGGAGGCGCATCACGGCGCTGGCGGTCGAGCATGTCGCCGCCGCTGGATGAGCGCGAGAGGCTCCACAGCAGCAGCACGGCGATCAGCACGAAGTTGGCGACGATGATCCAGACCGGCACGAACATCGGCCTTGCCTACAACAAATCGGCAGGGCTGGGGAGGGCGTGGCCGTCGCTCAGCTGTTGAGCAGGGCCAGTTCCACCGTGCCGTGGCCGCGATTGACGATGCCGATTTCCTCGGCCGCCGCGCGCGACAGGTCGATCGTGCGGCCACGCACGAAGGGGCCGCGATCGTTGATGCGAACCACCACGGAGAGGCCGTTGCGCGGATTGGTGACACGCACGAGACTGCCGAACGGCAGGGTGCGGTGCGCCGCGGTCAGCTGATGCATGTCGAAGCTTTCGCCATTGGCGGTGCGGCGACCGTGAAAGCGTCGACCGTAATAGCTGGCGACCCCGGTGCCGAGTGGAGTGACCTCCGGTTCGGCTGGTTCGATCTCGGTGATGTCGACGGCGTGGTCGGGCAGTTCGGGCTCGACCGGCTCGTCGAAGGCGGCGAATGCTTCTTCGAACTGCGCTGCCGCGCTGGGCTCGAAAATGGCCTGCTCGCCTTCTGCCGGCTGTTCCGTCAAGGTCGCGGCAGCCGCGGCTTGCTCTTCCTGCGCCTGGCCCGAAGCCGATGCTCCAAGCAGGGCAAGGGCGGCAATCGGAGCCAGCCACTGCGTCGCAGTACGAGGGTTTCCCGTCCGGATCATGGGCCGGCCAATAGCGACAAATTCCGAAAAAAGGGACTCTGCGCGGGCGAATCTGGCGCTGGGACGGGGCGGACTGGCGTGAATCGGGCAATTTTCGCGACGAACGGCGGGCTTATCCGGAAGTCCGCGCCCAAAAGAGAAATGGGGCCGGTATTGCTACCGACCCCACTCTCACCGGCGTGTGGACCATCCCGAAGGACGATGCTTGACGCCTGGCGTGTCTCCGATTGTCCGTTGCCCGCAGGCCCGGTTTCATCCGGATATGTCGCCCGGCGCTCGCGCCGGTGCCGGAAAGGTACCTTGGTCGTCAGGGGGCCACGAGGACCGTTCCCGACAGGCCCGGTTGCCTGTCCGCGGCCGGGGCTGGCACCTGGCATCTCAAGCGGTTCCACCCTCAGCAAGCTGCTGGCTTTACCATCGACGCCGGGTTCATCACTCCGACCAACCGATGACCTGTGTTGCGACTTCATCAGTCCGGAAATCACCGCCCGAAGGCGCTGGCTTTCCTTTCCTCCACCGCGACGATCATGCCATCGCGTCGAGTTCGATCCGGTTTCCATTCCCTGTCTCGGCAGGCGATCCAGAGGAGCGATCCGTTTCCGCTCTCGATGTGTTGAAGATGCGCGGGTGGACCGATTCGGGCAAGGGCGTGAGCGTCGACTTATCCACTTTCGTTCAAAATGCCAGTGGACAAGGGTGGATAAGTCAACGCTTCACCGCAATTGGCGAAACAATCTTGCGAATTGTCATCGGAGCGGCGGAAACGCCACGCGATCAGCTGCGATCGCGGCGTTTGTCGCGTTGGGCCAGCAGCCGCAGGCGCAGGGCGTTGAGCTTGATGAAGCCCGCCGCATCGGCCTGGTCGTAGGCGCCGGCGTCATCCTCGAAGGTGACGTGTGCTTCCGAATAGAGCGAGTTCGGCGACTTGCGCCCGACCACGCTGGCCTGGCCCTTGTACAGCTTCAGCCGCACCGTGCCGTTGACCTTCTCCTGGCTGAGGTCGATCGCCGCCTGCAGCATCTCGCGCTCCGGGCTGAACCAGAAGCCGTTGTAGATGAGCTCTGCATATTTCGGCATCAGCTCGTCCTTCAGGTGCGCGGCACCGCGGTCGAGCGTGATCTGTTCGATGCCGCGATGGGCGCGGGCATAGATCTCGCCGCCGGGCGTTTCGTACATGCCGCGCGACTTCATGCCGACGAAGCGGTTCTCCACCAGGTCGAGCCGGCCGATGCCATGCTTGCGGCCAAGGTCGTTGAGCGCGGCCAGCAGGGTGGCGGGGCTCATCGCCTCGCCATTGAGTGCGACGCCGTCGCCCTGCTCGAAATCGATGGTGATGTATTCCGGCGTGTCGGGCGCGTCTTCCGGATGGTCGGTGCGCGAATAGACGTAATCCGGCGTTTCTTCCCACGGATCTTCCAGCACCTTGCCCTCCGACGAGGTGTGCAGGAGGTTGGCATCGGTGGAGAAGGGGCTTTCGCCGCGCTTGTCCTTGGGCACCGCGATCTGGTGAGCCTCGGCCCAGGCGATCAGCGCGGTGCGGCTGGTCAGGTCCCACTCGCGCCACGGGGCAATCACCTTGATGTCCGGATCGAGCGCATAGGCCGACAGTTCGAAGCGGACCTGGTCGTTGCCCTTGCCGGTGGCGCCGTGAGCGATGGCATCGGCGCCGGTCTCGTGCGCGATCTCGACGAGGCGCTTGGAGATCAGCGGACGGGCGATGGAGGTGCCGAGCAGGTAGTCGCCTTCATAGCGGGCATTGGCGCGCATCATCGGGAAGACGAAGTCGCGCACGAATTCCTCGCGCAGGTCCTCGATATAGATGTGCTTGTCGGGGATGCCCATGGCGCGGGCCTTGGCCCGTGCGGGTTCGATTTCCTCGCCCTGGCCAAGGTCGGCGGTGAAGGTGACGACCTCCAGCCCGCGCTCGCTTTCGAGCCACTTGGCGATCACACTGGTATCAAGCCCGCCGGAATAGGCGAGGACTACGCGCTTAATGTCGGACATCGACGAATCCTGTTCACGAAAATTGCGCCGCGGCGGTTAGCAGCGCAATGGCGCTTCGGCAAACTAGGGAATCTCGCGGGCGCCCAAATGCGGGTTCTTGCGCGAGATGTAGTTGAGCCAGGCCTTGGGGCGACGCAGGTACTCTTCTGGTACATCTGCCTCCAGCCCGACCACCCGCGCCAGTGCGGCGACGAAGTGGATGCAGTTGTTCTCGTCGAGGTCGTAGTACTCGCCCGGATAGTCGCGCCAGGCCAGTACGGTCGCCAGCAGCCGGCGATAGGTCATATCGTTTACGGTGACGGTGAAGTGCCGGTTGGTCTGGGCGATGGTGTTGGCGGTCTCGGTCATGATCATGTGCTCGGCCGGGCCGGAGGAGATCGCGTCCGCCGTATAGCGGGCGGAGAAGCCGTAGTTCTGGTTCACCGGGGTACCGTCGGCCAGCGTGCCTTCGAACACCACGAAGGTGTGCGGATAGCGGCCCCACAGGACCGATCCGTTGAAGCTGTGGAAGGACACCTGCACGTCGGCCTGCGCCGGGGTGGCCACGCCGAGCGTGGCGAGCGCCAGCAGCAGGCTGGCCATGCAGCGGGCGAACAAACGGGAAAGGCGGGAGAAGATCATGTCGGTCGGCTCTCGTCTTCGGGTCTGCGAGTATCGAACTCTCTGAGCAATTGCGGGAAATATACTGCCAGGCCGCCTGCGCGCAACAGGTAGCTGGCGGTCATGGCAAGCCACACGCCGAGGTTGTCGAACGGACGCAAGCCGAGGTCGAGCGCAATGTACAGCACGGTGGAGGCCACCCCGGCATTGCGCAGTGCCGTGCCGCGCGTGGCGCCGATGAAGACGCCGTCGAGCATCCAGCTGGGCATGCCCACCAGCGGGATCAGCGCGGCGAAGGGCAGGAAGGTGCGGGCCGTCTGCCGCACGTCCGGGTCGGTGGTGAGCAGGTCGATCACCGGTCCGCCGAGCAGCATGAAGGCGAGGGCAAGCAGTGCGCCGCTGGCCAGCGAGAACTCGGTAGTGAGGCGGATCGCGCGCAGGAAGCGGGGGCGGTCGCGCTGGCCGACGGCGCTGCCGATGCGCTCTTCGGCGGTGAAGGCGAAGGCATCGAGGATGAAGGCGGCGAAGCTGACGAACTGGAGCAGCACGTGATTGGCCGCCAGTGTGGTCGCGCCGAGCCGTGCCCCGGCGTTGGCGAACCAGGTGAACAGGATCAGCAGCGCCACGGTGCGGATCATGATGTCGCGATTGACGGCGAACAGGCGGGCCAGCTTCTCCCGGTCGGCCAGCAGGACGAGCGGCGTGCGGGCGATGACGGCAAGCACGTTCGCCCCCGCCACGCGACCCACCAGCAGCAGGCCCAGCGCCAGCGCGATGCCCTCGGCACAGGCAGTGCCCAGGCCCACGCCATAGGCGCCGAGACCCATGCCCCAGACGAACCAGATGTCGAGGCCCATGTTGGCCAGGTTCATCACGATCTGCAGCGCCAGCGCCTCGCGCGTGCGGCCAAGCCCGAGCAGCCAGCCATTGATGGCATAGACGGCGAGGGCTGCCGGGGCGCCGAAGAAGCGACCCTGCATGTAGCCCGCCGCCTCGCCATCGACTTCGGGCGTGCCGGACATGATGGCCAGCGCCGCCTCGCGGATCGGCCAGCTGAGCGCCAGCAGCAGCAGGCCCAGGCCCAGGCCCAGCGCCAGCGCGCGCAGCAGCAGGGCCTCGACCTCGGAGCGGTCGCCGGAGCCTTGCGCTTGTGCGGTAAGCCCGGTCATCCCCATGCGCAGGAAACCGAAGGTCCAGAACACCAGCGTGATGATCGTTGCGCCCAGCGCCACGCCGGCCAGTGCCACGGCATCGCCGGTGCGTCCGATAACCGCGGTATCGACAATGCCGACCAGCGGGATCGACGCCTGGCCAAGCATGATCGGCCAGGCCTGCGCGAAAATCGAGCGCCGGGTGAGTGGAGCGGGGGTGGTAGCGGAAGCCTCGGGCACGCCGCGCTGTGAAACCGTTAGGCAGCAAAAGCAAGTTCTTGCCTAGAGTCACGCGGGCCTTGCTCCTAGGAAGAGCCGAGATGTCCGATCGCGAGAATCCTTCCCCAGGCTCGAGTGGCCCGCCCCCATTTCTGGAGGTGATCGAGATATCCAAGTCGTACTCCGAGCGGCCCGCACTCGACCGCCTCTCCCTCACCGTGGGCAAGGGAGAAGTGGTCGGTTTGTTCGGCAGCGACGGCGCCGGCAAGTCGACCTGCTTCTACAGCATTCTCGGGCTGGTGAAGCTCGACAGCGGGCGCATCGAACTCGGTGGTACCGACATCTCCCGGCTGCCGTTCTATCGGCGTGCCATTCTCGGTCTCGGTTACCTGCCGGAGCAGACATCCATCTTTCGCGGCCTGACGGTGGAGAAGAACATCCTGGCCATGCTCGAGCTCAACGAACCGGACGCCGACATCCGCCGCGCCAGGCTGGATGACCTGCTCGAGGCGCTCGACCTCGTGCACTTGCGCACGGCCAAGGCGACCTCGCTCTCTGGAGGCGAGCGGCGGCGCTGCGAGGTCGCGCGGGCGCTGGCGCTCGAACCGCAGATCATGGTGCTGGACGAGCCCTTTGCGGGGATCGATCCGCTGACCGTTGCCAGCATCAAGCAGATGATCGGCGAAATGCGTCGGCGCGGTATCGGTATCCTGCTGACTGACCAGAACGTGCCCGAAGCCATCGGCGTCGTCGACCGCACCTATGTCCTCGATGCGGGGGTGAAGATTTTCGAGGGTTCGCCCGGTGCCATGTTGCGCGACCCGATGGTGATCGAGAGGTACCTCGGCGAGGAGGAGAACTATCCCGTGTCCGGCTGACCGGCCCCGCTGGCGCTAGGGCAGCTCCGCCGGAGAGATCCGCAGCACGGCATTGGTCGGCCCGTCGCTCAGCACGTAGATATTGCCGTCCGGTCCTTGCGCCACGTCGCGTACGCGGTGGTGGAGCTGGCTCAGCAACGCCTCGCGCCGCAGTTCGCCGAAGTCCTCGTTGAAGACTACGCGTTGCAGGCTGCCGGTGTGGTTGATTTCGCCCCAGCGCGCGCTGCCTATGAACAGGTTGCCTTGCCAGGCGGGGAAGGCCTCGCCGGTGTAGAACAGCAGTCCCGATGGCGCGATGGAGGGCAGCCAGACGACGCGCGGCTCCACCGTGCCAGGGCCGAAGGGCAGCGGCGTGGCGTCGCTGCCGTCGTATTCGCGGCCGAAGCTGTAGTCCGGCCAGCCGTAATTGCCGCCGGGCTGGATCAGGTTAGCCTCGTCTCCGCCGTTGGGGCCGTGTTCCACGCTCCAGGCCTCGCCGGTTTCCGGATGGACGGTCAGCCCGTGCTGGTCGCGGTGGCCGTAGCTGTAGATGGCAGGATGCACGCCCTCGGTACCGACGAAGGGATTGTCGGCGGGGATCGATCCGTCCGTGTTCAGTCGCAGCACCTTGCCGTAGATGTCGGTCAGGTCCTGTGCCGTGCCGTCGTAGGGACCGGTGGTGGCGACCCAAACCATGCCATCGTCCGCCACGTGCACGCGATTGCCGCCGGCATAGGCATCACCCTCGGCCTCGAGGATGATCTCGACATTGCTGACTGCGCCATCGGCCCAGGTGCCGCGCATGACCTGGAAGCGCCCGGGACGCTGCAACGGACTGGTCCCCTCCGGCAAGGGACGGGCCTCGTTGACGGTAAAGTAGATCCAGCCGTTCTCGGCAAAGTCGGGATGCAGCGCGATGTCGATCACGCCGTAGCTGAACACTTCGGGTGTATCGATCGGCACGCCGGCGATGTGGCCGTCTTCCAGCACGGGATTGTCGCCTGTCGCCCCGCGCAGAAGGCGTAGGCCGACGCCGCGCTCGACGATCAGCATGTCGCCATTCGGCAGGAAGTCGATGGCGAAAGGCCGTTCGAAATCGCGCGCCAGCACGGTCACTGCGATGCCGTGCTGTTCGGCCGTGTCGTAAACCTGCGGCGAGTCGGGCAGCACCGGCGTGGCGATACCGGGAGGCGGTGGTTGCTGCGCACTGGCCGCGCCCGCGACCATCAGGAGTGTCCCCGCCAGCAACCAGTTCCGCATCGTACCCTCTCCCCTGGTAGTGGTTACTCCGCCGCTTCCTTCAGCGCCGGATCGAGATGCCATTGCGGCGGCTCTTCCAGCCCGCGCAGGCGCTCTGATTCCTCGTACATGTAGTCGCGCGTCATCGGGATGGCGGCGCGGTCCTTCACGTACAGGATCTGCCAGTTGACCATC
This sequence comes from Aurantiacibacter sp. MUD11, assembly GCF_026967575.1. Taxonomy (NCBI): domain Bacteria; kingdom Pseudomonadati; phylum Pseudomonadota; class Alphaproteobacteria; order Sphingomonadales; family Erythrobacteraceae; genus Aurantiacibacter; species Aurantiacibacter sp. MUD11. Next base: position 17,322 of record NZ_CP114054.1, read on the forward strand.
ATGCCGTGACGGAAGCTCTGCTCCGCGCCGGCGAGATAGAACAGCCACATGCGGTAGAATTGCTCGTCATACATCTCGACGATCTCGTCCTTGTGCAGGACGGTGCGGTTGTACCATTCCTCCAGCGTGTGGCTGTAGTGGAAGCGCATGGCCTCCACGTCCATCACCTGCCAGCCGAACTTCTCCGACTGGGTGACCAGTTCGGACAGGGCCGGGATATAGCCGCCCGGGAAGATGTACTTGCGGGTCCAGGCGTCGGTGAAGCCCGGAGGGCCCGCACGACCGCAGCAGTGGCTGAACATCACCCCGTCAGGCTTAAGCAGCTTGTTGGTGTGTTCGAAGAACTGCGGGTAGTGCGGCGTGCCGACATGCTCCAGCAGGCCGACACTGGTGATGCGATCGAACTGGCCGGTGACGTCGCGATAGTCCATCAGCGCGAACTTCACCTTGTCCTCTACGCCGGCCTCCTTCGCGCGCTCCTTGCAGAAGGCGATCTGGTCGGGCGCCAAGGCTACGCCCAGTACTTCGCAGCCGTAGGTGCGGTGCAGGTAGAGCGCGAGGCCACCCCAGCCGCAGCCGATGTCGAGGATGCGCATGTTGGGGCCGGTTTCGGGCGTGATGTTCAGCTTGGCGGCGATATGCGCCTTCTTGTCGAGCTGCGCCTTCTCCAGCGAGTTGTCGACGTCGCGGTAGTAGCCCATCGTGTATTGCCGGTCCTCGTCGAGGAACAGCTCGTACAGGCGGCGCGTCAGGTTGTAGGTGTGCTCGGCATTCTTGCGCGCCTTGCCGCGCAGGTTGATGCTGTCGATCTTGGCCGCGCTCTTCTGGATTGCCTTGCGCAGCGGCCCCTTGGGCTTGAGCGAGGCATCGCCCAGCCGCTTCGCATTCATGGTAACGAACAGCACCATGTCGCGAATGTCGTGCGGCGCTTCGACTTCCAGCCAGCCCCACATGTAGGCCTCGCCCGCGCCGACCTGCGGATAGCGCGCGATATGGTTGGCTGCCTTCTTGTTGGTCAGGCGCACGCGGATCGTGTCCGCCCCCTGTCCGTCGCCGTATTCATATACCTTGCCGTCGTGATCGGTAATCACGAGCTTACCGCGCTTGATTGCCTTGGACAGGAATTTGTCGAGCAGCCACATGGATTAAGCGTCCCCCACTTATCTCGTTTTCGTTGCAGGGGGTTTGCGGGCGGTTTGGCGGCGAGTCAATTGTCCGCTAACCTTAGCCCATATGAGCGAGAACAAGACCAAGCCGACCGAAGTCACCGTCGCCGACTTCATCGAGAGCGTCGATCACGCCGGAAAGCGCGAGGATGCGAAGGTGCTCGACGCGCTGTTCCGCCGCGTCACGGGGGAGGAGCCGGTGATGTGGGGGCCGACGATGATCGGCTACGGTCAGTATCACTACAAGTACGATAGCGGGCGCGAGGGCGATTTCCTTCGCACCGGCTTCTCGCCGCGCAAGGCCAAGCACTCGATCTACCTGATGGGCGGCTATTGCGACGACGGGACCTCGAAGAGGAACGAGGAAGTGCTCTCGCGCCTCGGCAAGTACGCGCAGGGCAAGTCCTGCCTCTACATCAACAAGCTGGCCGATGTGGACCTGGCGGTGCTGGAAGAGCTGGTGCAGCTCAACTGGGATGCGATGAACCGGATCTACCCGCCCGCGGACTGATCAGATGCCGGCATACCACTGGTACCCGGCGACATCTTCCCAATAACCGCCCTTGCCCTGGCCGATGCCGTCAAGGCTGGCAACTGCTTCGATGCCGGTCAGGTACTTAGGGTGCTTGTAGCCCAGCTGACGCTCCAGGCGCATGCGCAGCGGCGCGCCGTTGCGCACGGGCAGGGGTTCGCCATTCAACTGGTGCGCGACGATGGTCTGCGGGTGCAGGGCATCGTCGATGTCGCAGCTTTCGTAATAGTCGACCCGGCGGCGGTTCTCGCCCCTGCCGCGCATGGTGAAATCGGCGCAGCGGAAGACGATGAACCTGGCTTCCGGGCGCAGCACGGCTGCATCGAGGATCTGCGACAACTGCGGGCCGGTCCATTCGCCGATCGCGCTCCAGCCTTCCACGCAATCGTGCCGGGTGATCTGGGTACGCTGGGGCAGGGCGCGGATCTCGTCCATCGAAAGGCTCAGCTCGTTCTCCACCAGCCCGGTGACCGCCAGCCGCCAGTTGGCGAAGCCTTCCGCCTCGGCGGCGCGATAGGCGTCGGTGTCCACTTCCTGGTTGCCGTTGCCGCGGAAATAGGGGGAGATGTCGGCGCGGGTGAATTCGGGCGCCATGGTGATGCGTCCGCCGCCCAGCGCGCGGTGCAGGCCACGGTGCCAGCCCTGCGCGCCCTCGACCACCTTGCCGAACCACTTGGAATCGCCGATCTCGTTGCAGCCGGCGAGGAAGGCGGCGCCTGCCGCCACAAGGAAATTACGCCGCTCCATCGTCGCCTCCTTCCAGCTTGCCGCCGGTGATCATTTCGCGCATCTGCCGGATCGGGCCGGAGGCCAGCACCAGCAGCACGTGCACCACGAAGAAGGCGAACAGCAGCCATGCGGCAATGAAGTGCAGCGAACGCGCGCTCTGCCTGCCGCCGAACAGGTCGGTCAGCCGCGGCCAGGCGGCTTCCATGCCAGGGCTCATCACTATGCCGGTGAAGATCATCAGCGGCAGCACCACCAGGATGACCCCGGCATAGCTGATCTTCTGTAGGATGTTGTACTTGCCCTCGCCGTGTTCGAAATTGAACTTCAGGTGCTGGCGGATGTCATGCCCGATGTTCGACAGCTTCCATTCCCGTCGGCTGGCAAAGATATCGCGCTGCATGTGGCGGTTGAGGAACGCCAGCACCATGAAGGCCAGCAGCGAAAAAGCGAAGACGAGGCTGAACACCACGTGCCAGTCGCGTGCGCCGGCCAGGCTGTAATAGTCGGGAATGGTCGCCCAGCCGGGGAAACGCGGCACTACCAGCCAGGCTTCCTCTGGCGCGAAGCCGGCGTCGCCCCAGTACAGGCGGCGGTGCGCGTTGGAGATGTTCAGCCCGCTCATGAACAGCACGACCAGGCTGATGGCATTGATCCAGTGCCACAGGCGGGTGGACAGCTTGTGGCGCTTTTCGGGCTTGCTCATGCGTCTCCCTCCCGCTCCAGGTAGATGACGTCGCGCGGCTGGTTCAGCAGGTGCTGGCCGCTGTCGACATACAGTGCCTCGCCGCTCGCCAGCGGGCCTTCGGCCAGGAACAGCGCGGCATCCGCGATCTCATCGCTGCAGGTGCGGCGCCGCAGCAGGTTGAGCCGATGCGAGCGCTCGGCTTCTTCCGCGGTCTGGTCATGACTGGCCAGAATCGCGCCGGGGGCGAGCATGTAGACGCGGTCGTCCCCCTTGTGCGCCATCGCCAGCATGCGCCCCGCGACATCGGCGGCGGCCTTGCTCATCGTGTAGCTGAAGAAATCCGGGTTGAGGTTCGCCAGCTTCTGGTCGGTCACCTGCACCATGCGTCGGCCGCGCTTGCTGCGGGCATGGGCGAAATAGGTCTGCGCCATGAGCGCAGGCGTGGCGGCGTTGACTTGCATTGCCTGCCGGTTCGTCTCGGGAACGAGAGCGGTTACGGAATCGGGCGCAAAAATCGACGCCGAATTGATGAGGCAGCGCCAGTCCTCCAGCCGCGCGGCCAGCTCGCGCACCATTGTTGCCGCCGCTCCAGCGTCGGAAAGGTCGCAGCGGACGACTTCTGCGCTCGGCAGCTCCGCGGCCAGCGCATTCGCCGCATCCACCGAGCGATTGCAGTGGATTACGACGTGCCAGCCCGCTTCGGCGAAGCGCCGACACATGGCTGCGCCCAATCGTTTCGCACCACCAGTGACAAGGACAGCCTTGCGCGTCACGGAAAAATGGACAAAGTCAATTGTGAGGTCGAATTCATAGACCTACGATAATGACGGGAGCCGGGGACACAACCGGGCTTTTGGTACGGGGAGAGACGAATGAAATTGCGCTTGGCATTTGCTGCGGGGGCAGCAGCACTGGCTTTGGCAGCAGGCACGGCAACAGCGCAGGATGAACCTCCCGGTCCGCCGCCCTTCGGGGGCACCGAACTGGGCGAGGGCCCTTGGGATTTCCATGCCGAACACGGTCCGATCCACGTCGAGGTCGTCGCCCGGCTGGAACGGCCCTGGGGCATCGTCTTCCTTCCCGAAGGCGGCATGCTGGTGACCGAACGCGTCGGTCGGCTGCGCCACATCGCGGCCGACGGTACGCTCGATCCCGATCCCATCGCCGGCGTGCCGACCATGTACACCTTCGGCATCGCCGGGCTGAAGGGCATCGCGCTGCACCCCGACTTTGCCGAGAACCGGCTGGTCTACATGGCCTACTCCAAGATCGATCCGGAGGACTCGAACGTCTCCACCCTGGCCGTGATGCGCGGCCGCTGGGCGCCGGGCGCGGACAGGCTGACCGACGTAGAAGACATTTTCGTCGCCGACACCTGGTACGGCGCGCAGCCGTTGCCGGAACGGTGCTGCGGGCAGGGCCCCGCCTTCGGTTCCTATGGCGGGCGCATCCTGTTCGATCCCGACGGCCACCTGTTCGTCACCAGTGGCGACCGCAACTACGGCGAGATGGTGCAGGACCCGTCGAACCACTACGGCAAGATCTTCCGCATGACCGACGAGGGTGAACCGGTGCCCGGCAATCCCTGGATCGGCCTCGAGGGGCACGAACCGCGCGTCTGGTCGACCGGCCACCGCAACCCGCTGGGCCTAGCCTACAATCCCTACACCGGAGAGCTGTGGGAGAGCGAATTCGGCCCGCGCGGCGGGGACGAAGTCAACCGTATCCTGCGCGGCGGCAACTACGGCTGGATGAGTGTTACGCAAGGCATGCATTACGACGGCACGCAGATGGAGCATGTCCGGAACGCGCCCGGCATGATCGATCCGGTGCTGGTGTTCGGCCCACCCAGCTTCAATCCGGGGAACCTCACCTTCTACACCGGCACCCAGTTGCGCGGGTGGGAGCGGGACATGCTGCTGGGCAGCTTCACCCAAGGGCTGCTGCGCTATGACACCGACAATACCGGCATGCCGATTGGCGAACCCGAACGGCTGCTGCGCGAACTTGGCCAGCGCTGGCGTGACGTGCAGGTGGCACCGGACGGTTCGGTCTACCTGCTGACCGACCAGGTGGAAGGCGCGGTGCTGCGGCTGACTGCAGGCGGCTGACGTCAGCCTTCGCCGACCACGGTCTTGACGTTGTAACGCAGGACTTCCTCGTCGCTGAGGCAGTAGCGGGTGCTGGGATTGCGGTCGCTCTCGACCGCCTGCACCTGGTACATCACCTCGGTCAGCAGCAGGCGGCTCACGCCCATGCGGATGAGGAAGTCATTGTCCTCGCTCGCCAGCAGCGCGCTCGACTGCTCGATCTCGCCGATCAGTTCGGCAGTGGCCTGCGTGCCGTCGAGCACGGTCTCGCTGATCACCGAGCGGTCGGAGGTATGCGTGAACATGTGCACCATGAAGATGCCGCCCGGCTCCACATGGCGGGCGAGGCCGCCCATGAACATGAAGTTGCAGGCCGAAAAGCAGGTCCAGCCGGTCGGGATGCGGGTCTGCAGGGCATAGGAGCGGATGATCCGCCCCGCCTCGTTGCCGGCGCGGGCATCGCCGCCGCGCGAGCGGATCCAGACCTCGCCGATCATCTCGTCCGCATCGATGGCGGCGCGCAGCCGTTCGGGTAGTGTCGCATCGATGATGCCCTCGGCCACGAGCACGCGCATGTCCCCGGCATCGCGTGTGCTGAGCACCATGCGTTCTGCGGGACCCCAGTCGGGTTCCGCCGGACAAGTCGGGTTGGCCGAGTCCACCTCGCTCTGGGCGCTCAGCGCAAAGCAGGCACCGATTGCCAGCAAGGCACGGGCGGCACGTCTCATGCTGCGATGGAATAGCGCGGCGAAGGCGGACGGCGGCACATGCGCTTCTCGTCACGGGTTTCCTCGCCGCCGACAATAATCACGTCGGACACGGTGATGCAGTCGACATTCTGGCCGGGGGCGGTGTCGCGCCCGGTGACGGTGGAACGGCCGGAAACGCCGTCACGGGTCTCCGATACCCAGGCAGAGGTCGAGCCGACCTCTGCCCCGCCGTCTTCGCCCGCGCCCCGCGTTGCCTCGACCGTGGCCTCGGCCGCCTGCCGCTGCTCGTCCGGATCGAGCTGGCAGGCGATGGCGGTGCTGATCTGGTCGGAGAATTCGCCGACGGGCACATAGGTGGGCAGGCCGGCCCGGCGCGCGGCATCGTTGGCTGCATCGCCCAGCAGGCCGCCAAGGATGCGCCGCCCGACGCTCGGCGAGCTGTCCTGCGCGCATTCCTCCGGGGTCTGCGACTGTTCCGGCTCCGGTTCGGGTTCGCGATCCCGCTCCGCTGCGCGCCGCGCTTCGTTGACGATGCTGCCAAAGCCGCCGAACTGCGCCTGCGCGGGTACTGCGAGGCCTGCCGCGGCAAGTAGTGCGCTGGCGAGGCCAAGTAACTGGAACTTCCGATTATTCATGGCTCGCACCCTCCTGCGTCCGCTGACCAAGCTACGTCTTGGCCGGGCGAGGGTCAAATGCCCAAGTCTGGCTAGTCAATGTTCTCCGGCACCTTTTCGCGCAGGTCTGCCAGCCACACCTCGGCTACGGCATCGCTCGGCGCGCGCCAGTCGCCACGCGGGCTGAGCGCGCCGCCGGCGGAAACCTTGGGGCCGTTGGGCAGGGCGCTGCGCTTGAACTGGCTGAAGGCGAAGAACCGCTTCACGAAATTCTCCAGCCAGTGGCGGATGGTGGCGAGATCGTAGGCGTTCTTCTTCGCCTCCGGGAAATCCTGCGGCCACACCCCTTCGGCAATGTCGCGCCAGGCGTGCCAGCACAGGAAAGCCGTGTGGCTCGGCTGCTGCCCCCAGCGGATGGTGTGGTGGAGGAAGAAGTCGTTGAGCTCGTAGGGACCGATCACGCTCTCGGTGCTCTGGATATTGCCCTTCTCGTCGGCGGGCACGAGTTCGGGGCTGATCTCGGTCGCCAGCACCTCTTCCAGCACCTCGTTGACATGGGCATCGAACTGGTTGGTGCGCTCGGTCCAGCGGATCAGGTACTGGATCAGCGTCTTGGGCACGCCCGAATTGACGCCGTAGTGGCTCATCTGGTCGCCCACCCCATAGGTGCACCAGCCTAGCGCCAGTTCGGAAAGGTCGCCGGTGCCGATCACGAAACCCCGGTGATGCCCGGAAAGGCGGAACAGGTAATCGGTGCGCAGGCCTGCCTGCACGTTCTCGAAGGTGACGTCATAGACCGGCTCGCCCTCGGCAAAGGGGTGACCCATGTCCTGCAGCATCTGCCGGGCGGCGGGCTTGATATCGATTTCCTCGGCGGTGATGCCGAAGGCTTCCATCAGCTTCCAGGCGTTGGACTTGGTCTCGTCCGAGGTGGCGAAGCCGGGCATGGTGTAGCCGCGGATGGTGGTGCGCGGCAGGCCGAGCATGTCGCAGGCCTTGGCGCAGACGATCAGGGCATGGGTGGAATCGAGGCCCCCGGAAATGCCGATCACCAGCGACTCGGTGTTGGTCGCCTGCATCCGCCGCATCAGCGCGTCGACCTGGATGTTGAACGCCTCGTAGCAGTCCTCGTCCAGCTTGTCGGCGCGGTTCGGCACGAAGGGGAAGCGGCGGATCGGACGTTCGAGGCCGATATCGCCATGCTGGTAGTGATGCTCGAACCCGACGGTGCGGTAGTGGTCCTCGGGGCGTCCGGCATCTTCGGCAGCGTCGTTGAACGTGCCCATGCGCATGCGTTCGTTGAGCACGCGGCGGGTGTCGATATCGGTGACGCACAGTTCCGGCTCCAGCTCGAAGCGCACGCTCTCCACCATCAGGTCACCCAGTTCGTAGACCATGCCCTGGCCATCCCAGCTGAGGTCGGTCGTGCTCTCGCCAAATCCGCTGGCGGAATAGACATAGGCGCAGACCGCACGGCTGGAACTGGCGCGGCACAGCATGTGGCGCTCATCCGCCTTGCCGATGGTGATGTTGCTGGCGGAAAGGTTCAGCACGATGGTGGCGCCCGCCAGCGCGGCCAGCGTGCCGGGCGGGGTGGGGGCCCAGTAGTCCTCGCAGATCTCGATGCCGAAGGTGAATCCGGGCAGGTTGGTGGCAGAGAAGATCAGGTCGGTACCGAACGGAACTTCAGCCCCGTTCACGACCAGCCAAAGGTCCTGGCAATTGTTGCCGCGCGCGAACCAGCGCTTCTCGTAGTATTCGCGGTAATTGGGCAGGAAGCTTTTGGGCACCACGCCCAGCACCTCGCCATGGGCGATTGCCAAGGCGCAGTTGTAGATGCGGCCGTTGCGGCGCAGCGGCGCGCCGATCACCAGCACGGGGTTCAGCTTCTCGCTCGCCTTGCGGACCGTCTCGATCCCGCGCTCCACCGCGTCGAGCAGCGCTGCCTGGATATGCAGGTCGTCGATCGCATAGGAGGACAGACACAGTTCCGGGTAGAGCAGCAGGTCGACATTGCGCGCATGCGCGATCTCCGCCTGTTCGATGATGCCGGCGGCATTGTAGGGCACGTCGGCAGTGCGGGTCTTGGGCGTGCTCGTCGCCACCCGCACGAAGCCGTGGTCGTGCATGTCGAAGAAGTCGAAGTCGGTTGCGCTCATCGCGGGTTCGCTTTCGGCCAAAGTGCTGTCGATTGATGTGTTCGTGGCGGGCTCGAGAAAGTCGCCCGGTTCGCAGATACCCAGTTCGGCCAAGCGTTTCTGGGTGGCGGCGCGAGGCACCTTGCCCTTGGCTTCCCAGCCATAGACGGTGCGGCTGGGCCAGGCGTCCGGCTCGCCATATTGCAGGCCGAATTCCTCCGCACTCAGCGGCGGATCGTGCGCCTCGCGCCATTCGCGGATTTTCTGGCCGGCCAGATGCATGACCCCGCAGTATCCCAAAAGGATACAGGGTGCAAATGCAAAGCGCCGCCGCTCCGGGGACGGGGAGCGACGGCGCCTCAGGAGGGCAGGCCGGAGGGGAAACGGCCTGCCAAGTCTTTGATCGTTAACGGCAGCGGGCCTCGCCACGGTCGATCTCGCGACCCAGCAGGCCGCCAACCACGGCGCCCAGCAGGGTGCCGAGCGTGCGATCACCGCGAGTGTCGATCGCCCGGCCCACCAGTGCGCCACCGGCGGCACCGATGATCAGGCCGGTCGTGCCGTTCTCGCGCTCGCAATAGTAACGGCCATCGCGGCCCTGCCAGACGCGGTCGCCACGGCGCACGCGGCGTGGTTCGTGATAGCGGCCATATTCGTCATAGGTGCGATAGCGATCGCGGCGGTCGTCGTAACGGTCGCGATAGCGGTCACGCCGGTCGTCCCGCCGATCGTAGCGCGCGTCGTAGCGATCGTGACCACGGTCGTGATCGCGATAGCCGTGCGCGGGCGCCCAGGAGGGCGGGCCGTGCTGCGCCATCGCAGGGGCAGCGGGAAGCGCCAGCGAGGTGGCGGCGGCGAACGCAATCAGGGTCTTCTTCATCGCTCAATACCTTTCGACTCGACATGATGTGTTGTCGGTAATGAGCAATATCGTTCATGTTTCCCCAACCGGAGATGAACAAATCGTTGGAGGGCAAATTCAGGGACGAGCCGTTTCTCCGGCGCGTTCAGTCGCCTTTCCGGGCGGTTATGGCGATCCAGTCGCGCATCACCTTGTCGAGTCCGCCATCGCGATAATCGTGGACGTCCTCCAGCTCCCAGCCGGCAACGCGATAGAGATCGAGCAGGTGCTGGCGCGGGGCGAAATTGTAGAGGCGTCCGAACCGGTCCCGGTCGTCGCCGTCGCCCAGCTTGTAGTTGGCGAAGAACCAGCCGCCCGGCCGCAGGGCCCGGTGGATGCGGCACAGCACGTCGCCAAGGCCCGCCAGTGGCTGGTGGTGCAGCGAGGCATGCGCCCAGACCGCGTCGTAGGCGGCGTCTGCATCCAGCTCGGCGAACCTCAGGATGCGCACGTCCTGCCCGGTCCGCTCCCGCGCCTTCTTCGCCATGCCGATGGAACCATCGGTCATGTCGACGGAGAAACCGCGCTCCAGCATGCGCTGCGCATCCTTGCCACCGCCGCAGCCCAGTTCGAGGACATGCGCGCCTTCTGGCAGGCGGTCGAGAAAGCCGTCGAGCCAGCGCCCGTGAGAGATGGCGAAGCTCAGCGTGTAGCGTGGTGCCTCGCGGTCATAGAAGGCGATGGTGGCTTCGTCGGTCATTTCAAAGACATGCTAACCCGCGCTTTCCAAGGCTTGCAAGAGTGCGTAATTCTGCGTGTGGGGGAAATGGGGATGACACAGCCAGCCGCGGGCATTGCGCCCGTCACATCAAGCGAACGTATCGGCGAACTGGACGTGCTGCGCGGATTTGCGCTGCTGGGCGTACTGGTGGCCAACCTGTTCTGGTTCTCGGCCACCTACTTTTCCGCTTCGCTGGAGCAAATGGGGGCCTTCTTCGCCGATCCCGCCAACGCCCCGGCCATTTTCGCAGTCGACTGGCTGGTGTCCGACAAGGCCAACACCACCTTTGCCACGCTGTTCGGCATGGGTTTCTGGGTGCAGATGCAGCGGATCGAGCAGCGCGGCGGCGCCTTTGCCGCGGTCTACCTGCGGCGCCTGTTCATCCTGATGGCGCTGGGGCTGATCAACATCCTGCTGATCTGGCCGTGGGACATCCTGTTCATCTATTCCATTGCCGGCCTGCTGCTGTTCCTGCTGCGCAAGCTTCCGGCGCGGACCATGCTGGCGATCGGCATAGTGCTGATCTTCGCGCGGCCGGTGCTGGAATTGCTCGCCGCAGCAGGCGGATTCGAGGCCATCGGCGAGCAGGCCTTCAGCGAAGCCGCGGCCGCCCAGCGCAACGCGGTGTTCGTCAGCGGCACCTATCCGCAATGGGTGGGGGAGGCCTGGCAGCTGTTCTGGACGGCAGGCATGCGCAGCCTCGAGATCCCCATCTGGGTGGTCTACGCGCTGGGACGCTTCATGATCGGTGCCAGCATCGTGCGTTCCGGCTGGCTCGAGCGTATCCCCGAGGTGCTGCCACAGCTCCGCCGCGTGTTCTGGGCCTGCCTGCTGCTGGGTCTGGCCGGAGAGGCCGTCTTCTCAGTCGGCCTGATCGCCGACGACTTCCTGTCGGAAATGCTGCACGCAGCGAGCTCCTATGCGCTGGCTTTCGGCTATGGCACCGGACTGGTGCTGTTCTTCAATTCCGCCCGCCTGCGCGGCATGGTCGAATGCCTTGCCCCGGTCGGGCGCATGGCGCTGACCAACTACATGACGCAGGGCGTCTTCATCGGCTTCGTGCTCTACGGTTTCCATGGGGGTATGGCGCTGGCCGGCACCATCGGCGGCACGACGACACTAATGGCCGCGCTGCTGTTCTTCATCGCGCAGGTCGCCTTCAGCCACTTGTGGCTGGCACGATACCGTTTCGGACCACTGGAATGGCTCTGGCGCGGGCTGACCTACGGCAAGTTCGCACCGATCCGGCGCGAGACCGAAGCGCCTTAGCTGGTTGCGGCTTCCGCCGCTTCGCGGTCGAGCTGCGCGCGGCTCTTCTTCTCGGCGGCGGTCTTCAGCTGGCCGCAAGCCGCGTCGATGTCGCGACCGCGCGGGGTGCGCACGGGCGCCGAGATGCCGCCTTCGAAGACGATATCGGAGAAGCGCTTGATCCGTTCGGGCGTCGAGCATTCGTAGGCAGCGCCCGGCCACGGGTTGAACGGGATCAGGTTGACCTTCGCAGGCAGTTTGTAGTGCTTGATCAGCCGGACCAGTTCGCGCGCATGTTCGTCGCTGTCGTTCTTGTCCTTCAGCATCACGTATTCGAAGGTGATGCGGCGGGCGTTCGACGCGCCGGGATAGTCGGCACAGGCCTGCAACAGTTCCTCGATGCCGTACTTCTTGTTGATCGGCACGATTTCGTCGCGGATTTCCTTGGTCACCGCGTGCAGCGAGACGGCTAGGTTCACGCCGATTTCCTCGCCGCACCGCTCCATTGCCGGCACGACGCCGCTGGTCGACAGGGTGATGCGGCGCTTCGACAGGGCAAGCCCGTCGCCGTCCATCACCAGTTGCAGCGCATCGCGCACGTTGTCGAAATTGTAGAGCGGTTCGCCCATGCCCATCATCACGATGTTGGTCAGCAGGCGGCCATCGGCGGTGTAGCTGCTCTCGCTCTCGTCGCCGAGTTCATCCATCCTGCCCTTGGGCCATTCTCCCAGCGCATCGCGCGCCAGCATCACCTGGCCGACGATCTCGCCCGGCGTCAGGTTGCGCACCAGCCGCATGGTGCCGGTGTGGCAGAAGCGGCAGTTGAGCGTGCAGCCGACCTGCGACGAGACGCACAGCGTGCCGCGATCCGCATCGGGGATGAAGACCATCTCGAAGTCATGCCCGTCGGCGGTGCGCAGCAACCACTTGCGGGTGCCGTCGGTGCTGTGCTGCGCCTCGACAATGTCAGGGCGGCCGATCACGAAACGCTCGGCCAGCCACGGGCGCATGGTCTTGGCGATGTCGGTCATCGCCTCGAAATCGGTGACGCCGCGGTGGTAGAGCCAGTGGAACACCTGCTTGGCGCGCAGCTTGGCCTGCTTCTTATCGAGGCCGGCAGCCTCGAACAGTCCGGCGATGTCCTTCTTGGGCAGGCCGATCAGGTCCACGCGCCCATCCGCGCGCGGCGTGATGTCACGCGCGACGGGAACCGGGTCTACCTGCCCGGGAATGGTCATGAGCTGTGTATCGGCCATGGGAGGCGCGCATATAGGGCCGGTTTTCGGCAAATGCTAGCCGGCGTGACGCACCCAGCCGGTGAAGGAGAGGCGCGGGGCCCCGGCAAACTCCGACACCGGCGCAACGCTGTGCATGCGCGGCACGGTGAACAGGTTGATGACGTTGAACTTCGGCGACAGGCCGCGTTCCACGTCGCCATCGGCATCGTGGAACAGCAACTGCCCGCCCCATTCGGTACGCCATTGCGGAGTCAGTCCCAGCACATAGGCCGCGACCCGGTTCTTGCCCGCCACGTTGTCATCATGCCCGGTCAGGAAGTGGCCGGGCATGTAGCGCGTTGCCTGTCCGTCGACGAGCGCGACCTTGCTGTCGGCCGTCACCTGCCGGAACACGTCGAGCCATTCCGGCGAATTGAGCGCCTCGAGCAGCTGGTCGACCAGCCAGCCGCGTTCGCTGCGCTCGGCCGCTTCGTCCGATACACGCACGGCATCGTGCTGGTACTGGAAGCCGCGCTGCGCCGCGCCCATGATCCCGCGATGCAGTTGCGGGAAAATGTCGCTCGCTTCCAGCTCGCCAACCTTCTCCGGAGGGATGTCCCAGATCCGCTGGCCCTCGTTGAAGACCCGCGACCAGGCGAGTTCCTCGTTCATGTTCTTGAACAGGGCTTGCGCCGTGTCCGGATGCAGCACGCCGGTAAGCCGGACATAGCCATCGCGCGACAGGCCTTCGGCGGCGCGGGCGATGGCCGCGCTGTCGAGCGCGGGTGAGAAATCGAGCTGGGTCACTGGTTCGCGCATCCTACACTTGCCGCGTCAAACGCGGTGGCTGCCCCTTCGAGGCTGTAGCGGTCGGTGAAGCGGTTGCCGCGATTGTCCGTCGCGCTGATGCTCATGCGACTGCCGCCGCGCATGGCGGCGAGGATGGCGGCGTCGTCCGCCGCGGTTCCGGCCCAGGCATCGGACCCGCCGCCGATCAGCTGGAACCGCTGGCCGCCGATGGCGAGGCGGATGCGCGGGCTGGACGACAGCTCGCGGCTGAGGCGGAAATGCACCTGTCCGCGCACCTGCCGGCGGGGCCAGGTGCCGACGCTGGCATAGGGTTCGAAGTCGCGCCGGTTACGGCTCTCTTCCGCCGCCGCGATGGCATAGCAGCGCGGCTCTTGCGGGTCGCGAAAGGCGCCCCATTGGCCGAACACGCCAAGCCTGTCCTTCGCCGCCAGCGGGGCGGCGAGCGCGAGAGCAATCAGGGGCAGGGCAATCCGCATTGCGGCCACCCTTAATGGAAGCGAGCCAAGGGTCAAAACCGAACTCTTTTGGTCACGATTTTCAGACGACAAGGGGCCCGCGAACACGGGCCCCTTGCTTCCTGGATCACAGCGATTGTTGTCAGGCTGGTTCGGGCTGCCGCGCCATGGCATGCACGTCGGCGGCCGTCAGGCACTGGCCGCCGATGCCCCAGTCTCCCTGCTCGATCTCGACCACGCGCACCCAGGTAACGCCGCGCAGCGCCTCGCCCTCGATGCCGACCATGGTGTCGGTAACCTGGCGAATCATGTCCTGCTTCTGTTCGGGGGTGAAGACGTCCTTGATCACATCGATCGTAACCATCGGCATTGTAAATTCTCCTTTGTCTTTAGTGCCGGTCCGTCCGGCGATGAGGAGCTTTTGCGCGATTGCGTCGGCCAAGTTTACTGCGCGATCTGAAGCAAGCCGCTACAGATTCTGAAGTAACGTGCTACAGATTGCAGATTGTTACGGAATTCGGTGCATCGCGGGGGGAATGCAATGAATTACGGCCAGTTCTGTCCGATTGCCAAGGCTAACGAGATCCTTGGTGAGAAGTGGACCTTCCTGATCGTGCGCGAGCTGGTCATGGGCGGTCGGCGCTTCAACGAGCTGCAACGCGGCCTGGGCGACATCTCGCCCGCCTTGCTGACCAAGCGGCTGAAGACGCTGGAGGAAGATGGCCTGGTCGCGCGCAGGCGTATCCCCGGGCAACGCGGCCATGAATACTGGCCGACGCAGGCCTGCACGGAACTGACACCTGTCCTGGTCGAACTGGGCAAGTGGGGCCTGCAATGGGCGCGGCACAACGTGCTCGACAGCGATCTCGATCCGGAATTGCTGATGCTCTATCTCGAACGCAGCATCGACCCCGGCAAGTTGGTTGGCGATCGCAGCGTGATCCGCTTCCAGTTCAAGGATCTCGACAAACAGAAAGAATACTGGCTGCTGGTGCAGGCGCAAAACGTGGATTTGTGCATCACCGATCCGGGCCGCGATGTCGATGTCTACTTCTGCTCTACGCTACGGGTGATGCACGATTGCTGGATGGGTGATCGCACCTTCCGCGACGCGATCCGCACCGGCGACCTGCTGGCCGAAGGCGAGCCGGCCTTGTTGCGCAATGTCACGGAATGGCTGCGCCCAAGCATCTTTGCCGAGGCTCCGCGCGCTCCCATGCCCAGCGCAGCCTAGTAGAGGCGCGTCACCCCTCCAGCAAATCGAGGAAGGCGACCACGTCGTTATCGGTCGCGATATAGAGGCCTTGCTGCAGTTCCTCTGGCTGCTGCGCGCCGATCTGCATGGCCTCCGACAGCGGGCCGTAGAACAGCGTGGTGGCCGCGCCGCCCTCGGTCTCGCTGTCGAGATGGTAGAGCCGCACGCTAGCTTCGGAATAGGTGGTCCGCATCAACTGGCTTCCGGATAGGCGATGGAGAGGACTTCCCACTCCTTGGTGCCGCCGGGCAGGCGCACCGTGCGCAGGTCGCCCACTTCCGCCTCGCGCAAGGCTCGCGCGATGGGGCTGGACCAGCCGACGCGGCCCTTGCCGGCATCCTGTTCCTTGTCGCCCACGATGGTGAGCACACGCTCCTCGTCATCCTCATCCGCAATGGTGACGGTGGCGCCGAAGAACACGCGGCTCTTGTCGGGCTGTTGTGCGGGATCGACCACCTTGGCGTGCTTCATCACCTTGGCGAGGTGCGCCAGTTCGCGGTCGATCTCGCGCATGCGCTTGCGGCCGTAGAGGTAGTCGCCGTTCTCGCTGCGGTCGCCGTTGCCCGCCGCCCAGCTGACGATCTCGACGATCTCGGGCCGTTCGGTGCCCAGCAGGTGATCGTAGCGCGCCTTCAGGGACGCCAGACCGGCGGGCGTGATGGGATTGGTCTTGTCGGGGGTGCTCAGGGGGATGCTCGTCAATAGTCGGTGGTCAGGATTCGGATACTGCCCGCCGATAGAGGTGCCAGGTCGCATGGCCAAGTACCGGCAGCGCCACCAGCAGGCCGATCAAGGCCGGCAGCATCGACAGGAACAGCACCACGGCGATCAGCACGGCCCATGTCAGCATGACCACGCCATTCTGCTGCACCGTGCGCACGCTGGCCACGATCGCGGTGATGAAGTCGAGGTCGCGGTCGACCAGCATCGGCAGGCTGATCACGGTGATGCCGTAGAAGAACAGCGCCACCAGTGCACCGACCGCGCTGCCCACTGACAGCATGATCAGGCCGGTGTCGCTCATCAGCGCCTCCAGCGATTCCCCGCCGACGCCGGATTCGGCCATGAAGATGGCGAAGATGCCGTGCGCCAGGATGATCCAGAAGCTGAAGGCGACAAACAGGATGCCGCCCATCATCAGCAGCTGGTCATCACCGTTGCCGCGCAATGCGCCGAGGATCTTGGGCCATTCCAGCGGCAGTCCGGCCTCGCGCCGGCGGCTGACCTCGTACAGGCCCACTGCGGTGAACGGGGCGATCAGCGGGAAGCCGGCCAGCGCGGCAATCCACCACAGCACCTCGCCCCCAACGTAGAAACCGCGATAGAGCAGCAGACCGATCACGACATAAATCGCCGCGAAGAACAGGCCGAACAGCGGTGCGGCGAGAAAGTCCCGCCACCCCGCGGCCAATGCCGCCCACAGGTCCGCCAGCTTGAGGTCGTTCGCCACCTTCACGGCGGCGGCAGTATTGCTGCCCTCCATCGCACTCCCTCCCACAGAAGTGACAGGGAAGGTGCCGCAAACGGGCGCTTGCTTCAAGCTGGACGGTGACTGGTCCGCTTAGCGCAGGAAATCAGTCACATCGCGGCTGCGACCGGCCTCGTCGGGATAGAGCGTCTCGTAGACCACGGCATTTTCGATCACGCGCTGGACGTAGTTCTTCGTCTCGAAGAATCCGATTTCCTCGATCCAGCGCAGCCAGTCGCCGGTCTGGCGCGGGTCACCGTTCTCGCGCAGCCAGCGGTTCACGTTGCCGGGGCCGGCATTGTAGGCCGCGATGGCGAGCGGGTAGCTGCCATCGTAATAGGAGATCAGTCGCTCGATGTGATTGGAGCCAAGCTGCATGGCGAACTGCGGATCGTCGATCAGGCGGCTGGCCGAATATTGCACGCGGGCCAGGCGCGCTTCCTCGCGCGCGGTGGCGGGCATGAACTGCATCAGCCCGCGCGCGCCGGCATGGCTGATGGCGTTCTCGGCAAACTGGCTTTCCTGCCGGGCGAGGGCGTGGATCATCGTCCAGTTGGTGCCCGGAGGCGTCTGCAAGGTCGGATAGCCGATGCGGGTGAAGCCTTCGTGCCCGTCGGCCATCGCGGCATCGGCAAGGTTTACCGCTAGGTCGCGGCGACCGATCTGCCGGGCGAGGTCGGCGACGAGCACGTGCTCGCCCACTGTTTCCGCCTGGTCGGCTATCGCGCGATAGAAGCGGATGCCCGTGGACCACGGGGCATCGCGCGCCACTTCGGCCACGGCGCGCGTGATCGGCTTGTCGTTGAACGCGGCGCGCTCTTCCGGAGTGGGTTCGCCTTGCGGACTGCCGTCAAGCGCCGGAATGTCGCGGCCCAGCCGGTCCAGGGCGAGCAGGCCATAGAACTTGTCGGCATATTCGGCGGCCATCTCGTAATGGCGCTCCGCCTCTACGACGTTACCGGCGCGGCGGTAGGCTTCACCGGCCCAGAAGAAGCCCTTGGAGCGGGTCTGCGGCGTACGCGCGGCGGCGCCGTACTGGTAGAACAGCGGCGCGGCGGAAGCGGCATCGCCATTGTGCCACAGGGCATTGGTGCCCCCCAGCCACATCAACGAGGTATAGTCGTCCCGCAGGCGATATTCGCCCGTCGAGACGTCGAATCCGGGCGGGAAGGCCTCGATGGCGCGGGCGGCCACGCGTACGCTGTCGGCCCGGCCGGCGGAGCGAGCAACGGCCAGCAACTCGGTAATCCAGGCGGTCTGGTCGAGCGGGAGGGCGGACAGTTCGGGCCCGTCCACGATCATGCGCACGGCCTGGCCGGCGCGGCCTTCCTGTCGCAGCTCGCGGCTGCGGTTGTAGAGATAGCCGGGATCGGCCAGCGCACCCGGCGCATCGGTCGCGCCGTCGCCGCCCTGCAGGATGGCAAGGCGCGCGGCGAACACGCGGCGGCGATTGGGGGATACGCGGTCCAGCTGGCGTGCGGCAGCCTCGGCATCGCGCTGCCACAGCAGGGCATCCATGCGCTGGTCATGGTCGGCCTGGGTGAAGTGCTGGCCGAACATGGCGGACAGCGTGGCCTCGGCGGTCGGGCTCATCTCGCCGCCACGCCAGGCCTGCAACGCCCAGCGCTCGGCCCGGTCGCGGTCCGTGCCCACCAGCGCCAGTGCGTAGTGCGCCTTGGCGTAATTGGTCACCGGGTCATGGTCGGCAAAGAAATCGAGCAGCAGCTGCGGATCGGTAAATTCCTCGCGCAGGCGCTGTTCGGCGCGGGCGCGCAGGGTGGTCTCGTCCGGGAAGCCGGGGTTGGCCATCAGGAAGCTGGCATATTCGGTGAAGGGGCGCTGCGCCTGCCGGTCTTCCCACAGCTGTTCCCAGCGAGCGATTTCCGCCGCCATCGGCCCCGGTTGCTGCGCCACGAGCTGGGCGCGATTACGATCCCATTCGCTGGCATCCTGGGCAAAAGCGGCGGGAGAAGCGGCCATGACCGCGGCGAGGGTGAGGAGGGGCAGTCGAACCATGCTGGACATATTGATAGGCGCATCCTTATCAGGCGCTGAATACATAATCCCTCCAAACGGGTAAGGCTATCGCAGCGCCTTGCTTTGCAACAACTACGCGGGAGACGCGCAAATGTTCTCAGGTTCGATACCGGCGCTGGCAACGCCCTTCGCAGGCGGCGAGTTCGACGAATCGGCCTATCGCAAGTTCATCGACTGGCAAATTGCCAATGGCACCAGTGCCTTGGTGCCCTGCGGCACGACGGGCGAAAGCGCCACGCTGGACAACGACGAGCACCACAAGGTGATCGCCGTTTGCGCCGAAGTGGCGGCTGGCCGCGTCCCCGTGATTGCCGGCGCGGGGTCGAACGATACGCAGACTGCGCTGTGGCACATCAAGGAAGCCCAGACCGCCGGCGCCGATGCCCTGTTGCTGGTCGCACCCTATTACAACCGTCCCTCGCAGGCCGGGCTGCTGGCGCATTTCAGCTACCTTGCCGAGCGTGCCGACCTGCCCATCGTGCTCTACAACGTGCCGGGTCGCACGGTGACGGATATCCTGCCCGAAACGGTGATCGAACTGCACCGCCGCTTCCCGGGCAAGATCGTGGCCCTGAAGGATGCCAGCGGCGACCTGTCGCGCGTCGTCACGCAGCGCATGGGTGCACCGAACCTGTGCCAGCTTTCGGGCGACGACCCGCTGGTGCTGGCGGGCTATGCGCTGGGGCAGACGGGCTGCATCTCGGTAACCGCCAACGTCGCGCCGAAGCTCTGCGCCGAATTCCACGCGGCGGCGGCCAGCGGCGATTACGCCACGGCGCGCGAACTGAACGAGAAGCTCTACCCGCTGCACAAGGCGATGTTCGCCGACGCCAGCCCGGCACCCGCCAAGTACGCACTGAGCAAGCTGTTCGACTGGTTCAGCCCCGAAGTGCGCCTGCCGATCGTGCCGTGCTCGGAGGCAGCGAAGAAGGCCGTGGACGAGGCGATGGCATTTGCCGGGGTGACTGCGTGATCCGTCGTCTGCTGGCGGCCACCACCGCACTCGCTCTCACCTCCTGCGCCACTGTCGATCCCGCACCGCCTGCGCTGGATGAGTTGGCGCGGCAGTATCTCGCCGTGCAGCTGGCCATCGGCGAGAAGGACCCCGGCTATGTCGATGCCTATTACGGGCCGGAGGAGCTGGCGGCGCAAGCTGCGGCGGCTGACGGCGAGACTACGCTACCGATGTTGGAGGCTCGTGTCGTCGCGCTCGACAGCGCGCTGTCGCTGGTGCCCACGCAGCCCG
Source organism: Aurantiacibacter sp. MUD11 (assembly GCF_026967575.1). NCBI lineage: Bacteria > Pseudomonadati > Pseudomonadota > Alphaproteobacteria > Sphingomonadales > Erythrobacteraceae > Aurantiacibacter > Aurantiacibacter sp. MUD11. Next base: position 37,344 of record NZ_CP114054.1, read on the forward strand.
GCACGCTGGAGGCCGAACGGGTGCGCTACCTGCGCGCCATGCTGGCCAGTGCCCGGGTCCGCCTGCGCATGCTGCGCGGCGAGGAAATCCCGTTCCAGGACGAGGCCGAGGGGCTGTTCGGCGTGCGTCCCGAGCTGATCAACCTGGCCACGCTGGAGCCAGTGCTTGCACGGATCGAGGAACTGGTGCCGGGCGAGCCTGCCGACGGGCCGCTCAACGAAAGGCTCAACGCCTTCCAGGACCGCTTCGTCATCCCCAACGATCGCCTGCGCGACGTAATCGACGCTGCCGTTGCCGAATGTCGCGCCCGCACGCTGCCGCATATCCTGCTGCCCGAAAGCGAGAGCTTCAACCTCAGCCTCGTCACCGACAAGCCGTGGGGCGGGTTCAACTATTACCAGGGCGACTATCACTCGGTAATCGAGATCAACACCGACCTGCCGACGCGGCTGGACCGCGCGGTGGATGTCGGCTGCCACGAGGCTTACCCCGGCCACCACGTCTATTCCACGCTGATCGAGCGGGACCGGGTAAATGCGCTGGGGCAGGTCGAATTCACTCTGCTGCCGCTCTATTCCCCGCGCGCAATCATTTCCGAAGGCAGCGCCGAATATGGCGTGAAGCTGGCATTCCCCGGCAACTCGCAACTGGAATACGAGCGCGACGTGCTCGCCCCGATGGCCGGCATCGATGCCAGCGAGCTCGAGGCCTATTACGAACTGCGCGAGGCGCTGGGCGATCTTTCAGGTGCCTACTACACCATCGCCGCCGGCTACCTCGACGGCACGATGACGCGCGAGGAAGCGATCGAGAATTCGATGCGTTATCGCCTGCAAAGCCGCGAGCGTGCCACACAATCGCTGCGCTTCATGGACACCTATCGCAGCTACGTGATCAACTACGGGCTGGGGCAGGAGATCGTCGGTGCCGCCGTGGAACGCGCCGGTGACGACCTCGACGCCCGCTGGGAGCGTTTCATCGGCATCCTGAATACGCCGACGCTGCCCGAAGATCTGATGTAATCGAGGGGGCGATCCGGCGGCTGTCAGTCCGCCGGATTGTGCTCCTCCACGAATGCCACTGCCTCTCGCAGCATCTGCTGGCGGGTTTCGGCGAGCGACAGCCAGTGGTCTTCGCCCTCCAACTCGACAAGCCGGTACGGTTTGTCGGCATCATCCAGCGCATCGGCCATCACACGGCTCTGGTCGAACGGAACGACCGTGTCATTAAGTCCGTGGATCAACAGGATCGGCGCATCTGCACTGGCTGCCTGTTGGCGGGGCGAGATTGCGTCCCAACCACTGCGCGGGCCAAGCTCGCGCTCATAGGAACGCCGGAACAGCGGGCCGCCGCCACCGCTTTCGTAATTGGCGGTATCCGCCAACCGCTCCAGATCGGTGACGCCGGCGACGGATACGGCGCAGCGGTAGAGTCCTTGCTGCAGGGTCACCCCTGCCAGGGCGGCATAGCCACCATAGCTGGCCCCGACGATGCAGGCGCGCGAAGGATCGACGATGCCTTGCTCCGCAATATGGGCCAGGCCGTCCGAGATATCGGTCTGCATCTTGCGGCCCCATTCGCCGTAGCCCGCGCGTTCGAAATCTGCACCATAGCCGCTGGAACCGCGGAAATTGGGCTGGAAGACGGCATATCCGCGTGAGGCAAAGGCCTGTGCCCACCAGTCGAATCCGGTGCCGTCATGTGAGTGCGGGCCGCCATGAGGCAAGACGATTACCGGCAGATCCTCGGCCTCCCGACCCGGCGGCAGGGTCAGAATTCCTACCATCTCCAAGCCGTCTTGCGCGGTGTAGGGGACGGTCGAGATCGCCCCCACTTGGGCCGGGGTGATTTGCGGGTAATCGGCACCGATCCGCAGTGCCCGCTGGGCGGCCAGGTCGATCAGGTACCAGGTCCCGGAATCACGATTACCCTGCGTGTGCACGATCGCCTGCTGCAAGGCGTTGCTCCATTCGACAATGCGGGCGTTCTGCCCAGGGAAGGAGCTGACGATGTCCTGCGCGCGCTGCTGCAATTCCGGGTCGACAAACACCTGGCGTTCTTCACCATCGGCTTCCTGGTAGCCGAGGAACTTGCCCGTGTTGCGATCCCAGTAGATCCGCGACACCTCTACATCGGCAAGAAAGGGCACGGGTTGCCCACCGGAAAGCGGCACTTCGTACCACTCGGTTTCACCGGCTGCTTCGTCTTCCAGCGCGTAGATCAGCGTGTCGCCGTCCGCGCCAAGTCCCACCAGCCCGACTGCGCCCACGCGGCTGGAACCGTCGACCAATTCGTCACGCGATGCGTTGCGGATGGTCCAGTTTCCGGTGTGCAGGTTGAGGTCCAGCGTTGCGGCGACGTTGCCATCGGTGTCCACCAGCCAGTCCCGCGTACTACCTTCGGAAGCGGAAGTCGCGATGCGACGTTGGTCGGCTTCTGCGAAATCGTACTCGTACAGGTGCGGGCGACCGTGATCGAAGACCCACCCGCTGGTTTCCCGCTTGTATTCCAGCGCGCCGTAATAGCCGCGCCACTCGCCATCGACGTTGCGTACGCCATGGATGCCGTGCACCGAATTGTTGAGCCGGGGCACTCCGTCGAATACCGCACCCGCAGTGCTGTTCTCGTCCAGCGGGATGAACTGCGCCTGCGTCAGTTCATACTGGTCGGCGGTGAAGCCGGACACGTCGACGGTGGTGCTGGAATAGATCAGCAGGAATTCATCACCCAGCATGCGGAAATCGCGGAATTTGATGCCGTCGGCGCTGATCTGCTGCTGCGGCTGCAAGTTGCCATCATAAACCAGGATGCGGCTGCCATCGTCCAGATTGGCGAAGATCGCGATGTGCCGTCCACTGTCGGATAGGGTCACGTCGGCCACGGTCGGCAAGCCGCCATAGACATCGAGGGGTGGCATTTCCTGCGCCATTGCGGCTGGTGCGGACAGAAAAAGCAGTCCGGGTAGGATGGCGCGCACGGCCGATTTCAACATGAACAACTCCGGTTTCAAGGGCTTATTACCAGCATTGGATTGATGACGCGGGAATGACAAGTCATGCAACTGGGCTTTGCCTTTTTGCCGCTCCCACCCTACATGCCGCCGCACTTATGGCCCGTCCCAAACCCGCCACTTTCGACAAGCAGAAGGTCGTCGCCGAGAATCGCAAGGCGCGGCACGACTATTTCATCGAAGACAAGTTCGAAGCCGGGATCGCCCTCCAGGGCACCGAGGTGAAGGGGCTGCGCAGCGGGCAGGCGAGCATCGCCGAAAGCTATGCCGAGGTGCGTGATGGGCAGGTGTGGCTGGTGAATGCCAACATCCCCGAATTCAGCCACGGTAACCGCTTCAATCACGAGCCCAAGCGACCGCGCAAGTTGCTGCTGCACAGCCGCGAAATCGACAAGCTGTTCGGCGCGGTGGAGCGCAAGGGCATGACGCTGGTGCCGCTGTCGATCTACTTCAACAGCAAGGGCCGCGCGAAGGTGGAACTGGCGCTGGCCAAGGGCAAGCAGGCGCACGACAAGCGCCAGTCGATCAAGGACCGCGACTGGAAGCGCGACAAGGCGCGTTTGCTGCGGGAAAATCGCTAAAAATATTTGCGGCGAAATGTTGCCGTTAAGCGTCGGTTGTCATCGCTTCGACTAATCCTATCTGTGAAGCGGCGACGAAAGGTGTATGGGCCACCCCATGATTGAAACGGCGATGACATGGCTGGCATCCAAGATGCCGAAAATGCCGAAGCGCGACGAGATGGCGAGCAATCGCTGGCTCTCGCCGGTCGCCGGTACGATCAAGCGGTCCGAACTCTGGCGATTCACGCGCCGCAGCGTCCCGCGCGGCGTGGCCTTGGGCGTGTTCGCCGCCTTCATCATCCCGCTGGGGCAGACACTGCTGGCCGTGGTGCTGGCGCTGCCATCGCGCGCCAACCTGCCGCTGGCTGCCGTCACCACGCTGATAACCAATCCCTTCACCATCGCCTTCTGGGCCGTGGCCGCCAACAAGGTGGGCCACTTCGTACTGAAGATCGACGCTGAAACCGGCGGCATGGCTGGCGAGAGCGTGCGCAGCGGCTGGGTGCAGCAACTGGCGCAATGGGCCGAACTGGCCGGCGTCACCGCCTTCGGCTTCGTGGTGCTGGCGGTGGTCGGCTCTGCGCTGGGCTACCTCTTTGCCGGCTTCGCCTGGCGCTTTGTCGTGGCGCGGAAGTGGGGCCGTCGTCCGGCCAAGGCCAAGCTGCTCCATCCCGCCGAATAGGCTATCCCGACAGCCAACGGACGTGTGGATTTTCGGGTAATTGGGCAACGTGCCGCCTAGGGGACCGGGCCCGGCTTTGCTAATGCCCTTCGCATGAGCTTTGGACAGGTGCAGGAATCGCGTCGGCTGGTGGACGTCATTGCCGTGGCAGCGGCCGTGCTCGCCAGCATTGCGCTGATCCAGTTTGCCACCGACAACACGACTGTGACGCTGGCCTTTGCCGGCGGACTGACAGTGCTGGGCTTCATTGCCTTTGCCGCCGGGCGCGCGCGCGTGGGAACTGTTCGCGAGGCGGAGCCCGAAGCGCCGGACTGGTCGGTGACGGTCGCTGCCATCGAACGGGCAGACCTTGCCGTGGCGATTACCGATCGTGCCAACCGGCTGGTCTGCGCCAATGCCGCCTTCGAGCTGTGGTTCGGATCGAGCAACGCCCCGCCGCGCCTGCCTGTGGACGGCGCCAGTGCGGAAGCCCTCAACCGATTGGGCCGGGCCGCCTGGCGCGATGGCACCGGTGGCGGCTCCATCACCATTGCCGACGAGGAACGGTCGTGGGACGCCGAAGTCGTGCGTGCGGGGCGCGGGGACGATTACCTCGTCTGGCGGTTCTCGCCGGTCACGCGCAGCAATCCGCTGGCAGGCGTGGGCACGCACATCACCGGGGTGTTCGGCCGAGTGCTGGGCGCGGCAGGCGTTGCCGTGGCGCTGGTTTCGCCCGACGGCATGGTCAAGGCCGCCAATCCTGCCTTGGCGCGACGCGCCCTGGGGGACGAGAACGCCAGCCTCGCCGGACAGGAATTCGTGCAACTGCTGCGTTCCGACGATCGCGAGCGGATCTTCTTCGCCCGCGAAGGCCGCAAGGGCACGCCGCAAACGCTGGTGCAGGTGCCGCTGGCCGATCCCGACCTTGCCGAGAGCGAAGTGGTGCCGGGCAAGGCGGCTGCCGAGTCGCCTTCCATCATGTTGCTGATCGACAGCGGCATCGGCCTTGGCGGCTGGCGCGGCGAGAACAAGGGGCAGGCCGCCCAGCTGGAGGCATTGCTGGAGCAATTGCCGCTGGGTCTCGCCACCACCGACCGGGACGGGCATTTCCTCTTCGCCAACCCCGCCTTCCGCCGCGCGGCGGGCATCGCCAATGCCGACCTGCCGCCCTATCCGTCGGACCTGGTGGTGCCGCGCGACAAGACGGCCATGTCCGATGCCGTGCGCCGTTACGGGCAAGGTCCGGCCTCGAGCGGCGACATCGCCGTACGCCTTCGCTCCGAGCCGGATGAGCCGGTCAGCCTCGGCCTCGCCGGGGTGCGCGGACTAGGGGAAGCCGCGGTACTGCTGAGCCTTGCCGATACGACCGAGGAAGCACGGCTGAAACGGCAGGTGGCGCAGGCCACCAAGATGCAGGCGGTCGGCCAGCTGGCGGGCGGTGTGGCGCACGACTTCAACAACGTGCTGACGGCCATCATCGGGTATTGCGACCTGATGCTGCTGCGGCACACGCCGGGCGACAGCGATTACGACGACATCCAGCAGATCAAGGCCAATTCCAACCGCGCCGCCAGCCTGACTCGGCAGTTGCTCGCCTTCAGCCGCCAGCAGACGCTGCAACCCGAAGTGCTGCAACTGCCCGACGTGCTGAGCGAGGTCGGCCAGCTGCTCAAGCGCCTGCTGGGCGCCAAGATCACGCTGAAGGTGCGGCACGACCGCAACCTTGGCCCCGTGCGCGCTGACCCGCGCCAGCTGGAACAGGTGATCATCAACCTGGCGGTAAATGCCCGCGACGCCATCCAGGCGAATGGCGGTGGGGAAGGGGCGGCCGGAACGCTGGCCTTCGCCACCCGGCGGGTGGAGGCGAAGGATATTCGCCGCATGGGCACGGAAATCATCCCCGCTGGCGACTATACCGTGTTGGTGGCGGAAGATACCGGCGGCGGCATTCCCGCCAACGTGATCGGCAATATCTTCGAACCCTTCTTCACCACCAAGGAGCAGGGCAAGGGCACTGGCCTCGGCCTGTCCACCGTCTACGGCATCATCAAGCAGTCGGGCGGATTCATCTTTGCCAGCAATGCCCAGGCGCCCGACGGGAGTGTGAAGGGCGCACGGTTCACAATCTACCTGCCGGTGCACGAGGCGACCGAGGAAGAACTGGCGCGTGCCGAAGCCGAGGAGGAGGCGCGCGACTGGTCGGGTGGCGGGACCATCCTGCTGGTCGAGGACGAGGACATGGTTCGCGCCGTGGCCGAGCGTGCTCTGGCGCGGCAAGGTTACACCATCGTCACCGCCAGCGATGGCGACGAGGGGCTGGAAATCGTCAAGTCCGGCGAGCACCAGTTCGACCTGGTGGTGACCGATGTCGTCATGCCCAGCATGGATGGCCCGGCTATGGCGCGCGAGATCCGCAAGCTGGCGCCCAGCCTGCCGGTGCTGTTCATGTCCGGCTATGCCGAAAGCCAGCTGCGCGACGAAATCGACATCGAGGCCATGCATTTCATCGCCAAGCCGTTCAGCGTGCGACAGATCGCGGACAAGGTCGCGGAAGTGCTGGTGGGCGCAGGCAAACGCAGGTAACCTGCCGACAAATCAGGTGGATGCGGGGCATTCATGACCGATACAGGTCGTGATACCTTATAACATCGATTGATCCAGAGGGAGGGACTGCCGCCATGACTTTCCGCAAGACCGCAGCCATGCTGCTCGCCGCCAGTGCCCTGGCGTTGCCCGCATCGGCCCAGCAGCCGGAGGAGACCGCGCAGGGCGATGTCTCCGTCACCATCTACCAGAACGGCCAGTCGCTGGTGCAAGACGTACGCCAGCTGAACATCCCGCGCGGCACCACCCGTATCGAGTTCCCTGACGTCTCGGCGATGATCCGCCCGGCCACGCTCAGTTTCAACGCTGCGGACACCGCGATCGTCGAGCAGAACTTCGACTTCGACCTGCTCACGCCGACCAAGCTGATGGAAAAGGCCATCGGCCAGACGGTGACCCTGCTGCGAACCAATCCCGCCACCGGTATCGAGACTCGCGAGCGGGCCGAAGTGCTTTCCACCGCAGGCGGCGTGGTGGTGCGGATCGGCGACCGGATCGAGGTGTTGCGCGACGACGGCCTGCCCGTGCGCGTGATCTTCGACGAGGTGCCGCCCAACCTGCGCGCGCGGCCCACGCTCTCCGTCACGCTCAATTCCAGCCGTTCCGGCACTCGCCCGGCCAGCATCCGCTACCTGACGCCCGGCCTCGGCTGGACTTCCGACTATGTCGCGCTGTTCGACGAGGCCAACGGCACGGTGGATATGCAGGGCTGGGTCACGCTGACCAACAATACCGGCACCACTTTCCATGCCGCCGATACGCTGCTGGTCGCCGGCAATCCCAACACCGGCTACTCGCAGCCGCGCCGCGACCTTGTGCGCCCCGGCACCGAGACGGCCGACCGCGAACGGCTGGGCGATTTCTATCTCTACCCGATCGACGGGCGCACCACGATTGCCAACGCGCAGACCAAGCAGGTGAGCTTCCTCGACGTGCAGGGCGTTCCGGCACGCCGGGTCTATTCCGCCACCGTCGGCTGGCTGACCAACCAGGAAGACCCGTCGCCGGTCGCCACCGCGATCAGCTTCAACTCCAGCCGCGAGGGCGGACTTGGCGATGCCCTGCCTGCCGGCACGGTGCGCTTCTACCAGCGCGATGCCGAGGGCAATCCGCAGTTCATCGGCGAGAACGGCATCGGCCATACGCCGATGGGCAGCACGCTGTCGCTGCGTACGGGCGATGCCTTCGACATCTACACCCAGGCCGAAATCGAGACGCGCGAGCGGATCCAGCCGGGCGAATTTGCCCGCAGCGCGCAATACCGTGTCTACGAGGACGGCGAACTGGTGCGGACCATCGAGGTCGACCGGGCGGTGACCTACTATCGCACCACCATGCGTTACACGCTCACCAACGCGAAGCCGGAGCCGGTGGAGGTGGAGCTCACGCAGCGCGGCCTCAACCGCGGCTGGTGGTCGCTCGACTACCGCATCACCGCAGAGGACGTGCCGGGCGAGCAGGTCAACTACGACAGCCGCCTGTATCGCATTACCGTGCCCGCCAATGGCGAGCGCGTGGTGCGTGTGACTTACGAGACGCGGTACTAGGAGCGGGCGCGATGGCCCGTCCGGCCTTCCTTCTCCTGCCGCTGCTGGCGCTGGCCCTGCCGGCCGAGGCGCAACAGCGCGCCGTGGTCGAGGCGTCCGAGCCGACCAGCCTGGCAGTCACCGTCTATCGCGATCCGGACCGCTATCCGGGCCAGCAGATGGAGGTCGACTGGCCACAGGGTTTCGCCATGATCAGCGAGACGCGCACGGTCACCCTGCCGCCGGGGGAATCGCGCATCCGCTTCGAAGGCGTGGCGGAAGGCATGGTGGCCGTCTCCGCCATCGTCACCGGACTGCCCGGCGGGACGATCGAGAAGAACCGCAATGCCGACCTGCTCAGCCCGGCGGCACTGGTCGATGGCACCCTGGGTAACCGCGTGCGCATCACCCGCACCAATCCCGGCACGGGGGAGGCCGAAAGCGAGAGCGCTATCGTCCGTACCCGCGCCGATGGCGGCCTCGTCCTGCAGACCGATGCCGGATACGAGGCGGTGCGCTGTTCGGGCCTGCCCGAGCGACTCACCTTCGACGAGGTGCCCGACGGCCTATCCTCGCAACCGATCTTCTCCATCGACACCCGCGATGCCACCGGCGGTACCTATACCGTCACCCTGTCCTACCTCGCCTGGGGCTTCGACTGGGAAGCCAGCTACGTCGCCACGCTGCACGAGGGGCGCGACAGCGACGACGTGCGGTTCGACCTCACCAGCTGGCTCACCATCCTCAACGACAATGGCCAGAGCTTCGAGCGCGCCGAACTGATGGCGGTGGCGGGTACGCTGAACGTCACCAGCGATTTCGAGGATCTGGCCGACCCGCCGCGTGCGCGGCCCATGCGACTGACCTGTTATCCCATCGGCAGTACGGCGGCAGGCTCGCCGATCCGCAACATCCTCCCGCCACCGCCGCCGCCTCCGGCGCCTGACATTGCCTTCGCAGATGAGGCGCGCATCGTGGTGACAGCCTCGCGCATGCCCCAGGTGATGATGGAATCGGCTGCACCGGTGGCCGTCATCGCTGGTGAGGAGCAGCTGGGTGACCTCAAGCTCTACCGCGTGCCGGTCCCGGTCGACGTCAATGCGCAGGGCCTGAAGCAGATTGCCTTCCTGCGGGAAGAGGATGTCGAGGGCGTGCTGATGTACGAAGGCAATTGTTCGCCTTGGGACAGCACCGAGGATTTCTACCCTACCAGCATGGTGCTGGAGACGGTGAACGACGAGGAGCACGGGCTGGGTCGGGCGCTGCCATCCGGCACGATTTCGATCTTCGAGCGCGGTCCGGCAGGCGAACTGCTGGTCGGCGAGGAGACCCTGCGCGACTATGCGGATGGCCAGGACGTCGACATCGACCTTGGCGAAAGCGCGCAGGTCTTCACCCGCTGTCGCTATCAAGGCAACGATCCGGACGATCCTCCTGGCAATCGCTGGCGCGAGGTGGTGGCGGAGCTGAGCAACGCCAATCCGTCCCCCGTCACCGTGCGTCTCAATATCGGTTATCCGTCGCAATGGCGCTTTCGCGGCGTGCGCGAGCGTTTGCGGAACGGCCGGCGAATCATAGAGGTCGAAGTCCCGGCCAACGGTTCGCGGGAACTGCGTTGGCGGGTACGAGAAGTTATCGATTAAGCATCGGTTTCCAGCACTTTACCCGCCCGAACTCCGCGGGATTCCGTCGATCCTACAAAATTTTTGTTCCGCTCTTGTTCTTATGGAACAAAGTGGGTACACCTGCTGCTGTTGAAGAGTTGAACACGACCCTAGTAAGCTGACGGAGGCCATGTCATGGCAGGTGCAAATCTCAAGCTCGTAGAAAAGGAATCCAACGTGGACCGTCAGAAGGCGCTTGATGCAGCGCTCGCGCAGATTGACCGCGCATTCGGCAAGGGCTCGGCGATGAAGCTGGGCCAGAAGGAAGCGATGAACGTGGAGTCGATCTCCACCGGTTCGCTCGGCCTGGACATTGCGCTGGGCATCGGCGGCCTGCCCAAGGGGCGCGTGATCGAGGTCTACGGTCCGGAAAGCTCGGGCAAGACCACGCTGGCGCTGCACGTGATCGCAGAGGCGCAAAAGGCCGGCGGTACCGCTGCCTTCGTCGATGCCGAGCACGCGCTGGACCCGGTCTATGCCAAGAAGCTGGGCGTCGATATCGACGAACTGGTGGTGTCGCAGCCCGACACGGGCGAGCAGGCGCTGGAAATCACCGATACGCTGGTGCGCTCCAACGCGATCGACGTGCTGGTGGTCGACTCGGTCGCCGCGCTGGTGCCGCGCGCCGAGATCGAAGGCGAGATGGGCGACAGCCACGTCGGCCTGCAGGCTCGCCTGATGTCGCAGTCGCTGCGCAAGCTGACCGGTTCGATCAACCGTTCCAAGTGCATGGTGATCTTCATCAACCAGCTGCGCATGAAGATCGGCGTCATGTACGGGAATCCGGAAACGACGACCGGTGGTAACGCCCTCAAGTTCTACGCTTCGGTCCGCCTCGACATTCGCCGCACCGGCCAGATCAAGGACCGGGACGAGGTGATCGGCAACTCCACCCGCGTGAAGGTGGTGAAGAACAAGGTCGCCCCGCCGTTCAAGCAGGTCGAATTCGACATCATGTATGGCGAGGGCATTTCCAAGATCGGCGAGATCCTGGACCTTGGCGTGAAGGCCGGCGTGGTCGAGAAGTCCGGCTCGTGGTTCAGCTACGACAGCGTGCGGATCGGCCAGGGCCGTGAAAACGCCAAGACCTTCCTCAAGGAAAACCCCGAAGTTTGCGACAAGTTGGAAGCCGCCATTCGCGGTAAGACCGACGAGGTCGCCGAGGAGATGATGACGGGTCCGGACGCGGACTCGGAAGACTGATCCTCAAGAAGGCCGGACCCACGGCCTTGCGAAACCGGAGCCGGCGCGGTGGCAACCCCAGCCACCAACGCCGGCTTCTTCGCATTTGGGGAATTGAATGACCTGGCTGCCCGCGATACCGCTTCTCTTCCGCAGGAAAGAGGAACGGCATGGTAGACAAGAGCGAATGGCAGGGGCGTAGCGGTGATACCTGGGCTGCCGAGTGGCGCCGCACCGACCAGAGCTTCTCGCGCCTGACCGAACGCCTGCTCGAACGCACCCGCGAATATTCCTTCGACCGCGTGCTTGATGTCGGGTGCGGTGCCGGAGAATTGTCGATGGCTATCGCACGCGGCCGGCCCCGCGTGCAGGTTAAGGGTGTCGATGTATCGCCGCAGTTGGTCGAAGTTGCTCGCCAGCGGGCAGAGAACCTTGCCAATGTCGAATTCGTCTTGTCCGACGCCGCCGTCTGGGAGGGCGATGAAACGACTGCCCCGCAGCTGCTCGTCTCACGGCATGGGGTGATGTTCTTCGACGATCCTCCCGCTGCTTTCGCCAACCTTGCCCGACAGGCAGCCCCGGGCGCAAACCTGATCTTTTCCTGCTTCCGGCCGGTGAAGGAGAATCCCTTCTTCACTGAGGTCATGCGCCTGTTGCCCGAAGCTCCGCCACCGACCGCACCCGATGCGCCGGGCCCCTTCGCCTTTGGTGATCGTGATCGGGTCGAGGCAATCCTGCGGGCCGGCGGTTGGTCCGACATCGCTTTCGAGGCGTTCGATTTCCCCATGATCGCCGGGGTCGGCGAAAACGCCGTGGACGAGGCCGTGACCTACTTCTCCCGCATCGGTCCTGCATCGCGCATCGCCGCCGAGATGGACGAGGCTTCGCGGGACCGTTTCCTGGGCCGTGTGCGGGACCTAGCCCAGCGCAATTGCACCGAAGGCGTTGTCGCATTGCGCGCCGCGGCCTGGATCGTTTCGGCGAGCAAAGGCGAATAGCGACTATTGGCGGCTTGCCGACAAGCGCATCGCGCCCTAATTCGCCTGCCATGACTTCGACCAACGATATTCGCGCTGCATTTCTCGACTTCTTCGCAGCGAACGACCACCAGGTTGTGCCTTCCGCGCCGCTTGTACCGTACAACGATCCCTCGCTGATGTTCGTCAACGCGGGCATGGTGCCGTTCAAGAACGTGTTCACCGGCGTGGAGACGCCGCCCGCACCGCGCGCGGCCAGCAGCCAGAAATGCGTACGCGCCGGCGGCAAGCACAACGACCTCGACAATGTCGGCTACACCGCGCGCCATCTCACCTTCTTCGAGATGCTCGGCAACTTCAGTTTCGGCGACTATTTCAAGGAGCGCGCGATCGAGCACGCCTGGACGATGGTCACCAAGGAACTCGGCCTCGCCAAGGATCGCCTGACCGTCACCGTCTATCACACCGACGATGAGGCCTTCGACCTGTGGCGCAAGATCGCCGGCCTGCCAGAAGAGCGCATCATCCGCATCGCCACGAAGGACAATTTCTGGGCCATGGGCTCGGACGGCCCGTGCGGTCCGTGTTCGGAGATCTTCTGGGATCACGGCCCCGAAATCGCCGGTGGCCCTCCGGGTTCGCCCGAGGAAGACGGCGACCGCTTCGTCGAAATCTGGAACCTCGTCTTCATGCAGCACGTGCAGGAAGCGGACGAGATCGTCGGCGACCTGCCGCGGCCCAGCATCGATACCGGCATGGGGCTGGAGCGCATCTCCACTGTCATGCAGGGCGTGCACAACGTCTTCGAGACCGATACTTTCCGCACGATTATCGGTGCGAGCGAGGACCTGGCCGGGGCCAAGGCTGAGGGCGATGCGCTGGCCAGCCACCGCGTGATCGCGGACCACCTGCGCTCGACCAGCTTCCTGATCGCCGATGGCGTGCTGCCGTCGAACGAAGGGCGTGGATACGTGCTGCGCCGGATCATGCGCCGCGCCATGCGCCATGCGCACCTGCTGGGAGCCGACAAGCCGCTGATGCACCGCCTTGTGCCGACGCTGGTGAGCGAGATGGGGCAGGCCTATCCCGATCTTGGCCGGGCACAGGCGTTGATCACCGAGGTGCTCGAGCGCGAAGAAACCCGTTTCCGCCAGACGCTGGAAAAGGGCCTGCGCCTGCTCGACGAGCAGGCTGCGTCGCTGGGCGAAGGCGACAGCCTGCCCGGCGAAACCGCCTTCAAGCTCTACGACACCTACGGCTTCCCTTACGACCTGACCGAGGACGCGCTGCGTTCGCGCGGGATTAGCGTGGACAAGGACGGCTTCGATGCCGCCATGGCGCAGCAGAAGGCTGCCGCCCGCGCTGCGTGGAAGGGCTCCGGCGCTTCTGCCGATGGCGAGCTGTGGTTTGACATCGCCGAACGCGAAGGCGCGACCGAGTTCACCGGCTACAGCTCGACGGAAGGCGAGGGCCGGGTGGTCGCGCTGGTCGTCGATGGCAAGGAAGTCGACCGGGCCGATAGCGGGCAGGAAGTCACCGTGCTGACCAACCAGACGCCGTTCTATGGCGAAAGTGGTGGTCAGACCGGCGATGCCGGCACGATTTCGGGCGACCATCGCCTGGAAATCGCGGTTCACGATACGTCGAAGCCGCTGGGCCGCCTGCATGCGCATCATGGCAAGATCGCTTCGGGCACTATCGCTGTGGGCGATACCGTGCACCTGGCGATCGATGCAGAGCGCCGCGACAAGATCCGCGCCAATCACTCGGCTACGCACCTCGTCCATGCTGCCCTGCGCAACACGCTGGGCGAGCATGTGACACAGAAGGGTTCGCTGGTTGCGGAAGACCGGCTGCGCTTCGACTTCTCGCATCCCAAGCCGCTGACTGCGGAGGAGATCGCTGCCATCGAGGCGGAGGTGAATGCGGAAATTCGCGCCAACGAGCAGGTGCGTACGCAGCTGATGAGCCCCGACGACGCCGTCGAGGCCGGCGCGCTGGCGCTGTTCGGCGAGAAATACGGTGAGGAAGTCCGCGTGCTGTCGATGGGCCGCGCCGGCACTGGCGGTCGCAACTTCTCGGTCGAGCTGTGCGGCGGTACCCATGTAAAGGCGACCGGCGATATCGGCCTGTTCCGCATCATCACCGAGAGCGCGGTGTCTTCCGGTGTCCGCCGTATCGAGGCCCTGACCGGTGAGGCCGCCCGCCAGTGGGTGGTCGGCCGTGAAGAAGCGCTGAAGTCGGTCGCGGCGACGCTGAAGACCGCGCCGGACGAAGTCGAGGCCCGCGTCGCCGCTCTGGTCGACGAGCGCAAGGCGCTTGAACGCGAACTGGCCGAAGCAAAGAAGCAGCTGGCCCTCGGTGGCGGCGGCGGTGCCGCGCCCCAGGCGGACGAGGAAATCGCCGGGGTTAAGTTCGCGGGGCAGGTGCTCGAAGGCATGAACCCCAAGGAACTGCGCGGCCTGCTCGACGAGGCCAAGTCGCGCCTCGGTTCCGGTGTGGCGGCGATCTGTGCCGTCAATGATGGGAAGGCCGCCTTTGCGGTTGCCGTGACCGACGACCTGACCGATCGCTTTAGCGCGGTCGACCTCGTGCGGGCCGGTGTCGAAGCGCTGGGCGGCAAGGGCGGTGGTGGCCGTCCTGACATGGCGCAGGGCGGCGGCCCGGATGGCGACAAGGCAGATCAGGCATTGGCTGCAGTGCGCGAGGTCATGGCTGCCTGATGCCGCAAAAGCGGCTGCGGGCCCTGGTCCTGATGCGGCGCTTGGCGCAGACCGCCTGGCGCGGGTTTCGCAAGGCGTTGAATGTCAGCTGGCTGGCGCTGCGCGACCGCAAGGTGGGCCTCTTCCCCAAGCTCCTCGGCATAGTTGCTGCGCTGGTGGGCGTTGCGCCGATAGAGTGGATCCCAGGGATCAACCCACTCCTCCTCGTTGGCGCGGAGTTGGTTCTGATCCCGCTCCTGCTCGCTTTCGCTTGGTGGCTTGTGCCGAAGTCGGTGAAGCTGCGGTTGGAGGAAGAAGCGAGGGGCCGCCCTGTCCCTTGGGCCTTTCTAGCGCTTGTTGCCGTCATCTTCGTTGCAGCAATCGCCGTAGATACTTGGTTTGACGTTACTTACCCCGGCCAAGACGCAGCATCGCGCCTGTTGGCGCCGTATCTCGACCGGTTCGAATAGCTGCCTAACCTTCGACCGTGCTGGTGCGCAGTTTCGGCTTGTGCTCCAGCGCGCCTTCCTCGCGAATGTGCTCGCGGAATTCGTCGCGCTTTTCGTGGATCGAGGCGATCACCGGACCCATCGGCACGCCGATGTCGACCAGCGCGGCCTCGGATAGCTGGAGCGAGCTTTCCAGCGTTTCGGGCACGGCCGTGCTGGCTCCGGCACGATAGAGCTCGGCCGCGTGGAAGCTGTCGCGGGCGCGGGCGATGATCGGCAGGTCCGGGTGCGAAGCACGGATCTTGCGCACCAGCCGCTGGGCGAGGATGTGCTCGTCCATGGTCAGGATCACGGCAGGTGCGCGATCCAGGCCCAGGTGATCGAGCACGTCGGCGCGCATGGCGTTGCCGAACACGGCGTAATAGCCCTCGCGCCGGGCATCGTCGATCATGTCGGCATCGGCATCGATCGCGATGTAGGGCTTGTCGTGCTTTTCCAGCATCTGCGCCACCAGCTTGCCGACGCGGCCGAAGCCGATGACGATCACGCGCGGTGCGGCATTATCGCCACCTTCAAGCTCGTCCAGCGAGGGCGCCGGCTCGATCCGCCGGGCGACAATCCTGCCCAGCAGCGCCAGCAGCGGCGTGATCGTGAGGCCGATGGCGGTGACGATCTGCCAGAACTGCGCCGTGCCGGGCTGGATCAGCAGGGCACTGGTGGCAGCCCCGATCACGATCAGCGTGGTTTCCGACGGGCTGGCCATCAGGATACCGGTCTCGGTGGCGGTGCTGCGGCGCGCGCCCATCAGGCGCAGCAGCACGCCGGTAACGATCGCCTTCAGCGTCAGCACGCCCAGCACCGCGCCCAGGATCATCCAGAGGTTGTCCCAGATCATCAGCAGGTCGATGCCCATGCCAACGGTGATCAGGAAGATCCCCAGCGCCAGGCCCTTGAACGGCTCCATGATGCCTTCGACTTCGGTGTGATATTCGGTTTCGGCGATCAGCAGGCCCGCGATCAGCGCGCCGACGATGGGGGACAGGCCGACGAAGGCGGTGGCAAGGCTGGCGCCGATCACCACCAGCAGGCTGGCGGCGAGGAACAGTTCCGGGCTCTTGGTGCGGGCCGCCTGGGCGAACAGGCGCGGCAGCAGCAAGCGTCCGGCAATCATCATCACCACAACCACCAGCAGGCCCTGCCACAGCGTGTCGAACAGGCCGGTCAGCCCGTCTTCCTGCGCGAAGGGTGCCAGCGCGCCGAGCAGGAAGATGACCGGCACGATCATGATGTCCTCGAACAGCAGCATCGACAGCGCTGCGCGGCCTACCGGCGTATTGGTGCCCGATATCGGCAGCACCAGCGCGGTGGAGGAAAAGGTGAGGGCAAGGCCAAGCGCCAGCGCGCCCGTCCAGTACTGGCCCATCATGGAGAGGAAGGCCGCCATCAGCGCGCCGATCACCAGCAATTCCAGCGCGCCAAGGCCGAACACCAGTTTGCGCAGCTGCCACAGGCGATTGAAGCTCAGCTCCAGCCCGATGGCGAACAGCAGCAGCACGATGCCGAACTCGGCGAAAGGCTCCAATGCTTCCGGCTCGCTGATGGTGACGTAGTTCAACCATTCATGGTCGACGACCATCCGGCCGAGGCCGAACGGGCCAACAAGCAGGCCAACGAGGATGAAACCGATGATTGGCGTTACGCGGAAACGCGCGAACAGCGGGATGACGATACCGGCCGCACCCAGGATGACGAGCGCGTCGGACATGATCGGGGAGATGGCTTCAGCACCGTGCATGGCAATTGGTTTAGGCGAGGGGCGCTGGCCGTAGCAACGGGCAATTCGCCGGGGCCAACGATTGTTGTGCCACAAATTGGCAGAAACACCTGATCGGCTGACGGCGAATTCAGCAATATTCCTGCGGAGTCGGCAGATATCGCGCAATTCCCCTGCGAATTCCGCCGGAACTGGTGACTTGTGACCGCAGTTCCTTATGCATAGCGCCCATGCAGACACCGACCCTGATCGCACTCGCCCTCTATTTCATCTTGATGCTCGGCATCGGCCTGTTCGCCTGGAAGCGTTCGACCGATGACAGCGAAGGCTACCTGCTGGGTGGCCGCAACCTGCATCCCGCCGTTGCAGCGCTTTCCGCCGGCGCTTCGGACATGTCGGGCTGGCTGCTGCTCGGTCTGCCGGGCGCACTATATCTGTCTGGCCTGGTAGAGGCATGGATCGGCATCGGCCTGTTCGTCGGCGCCGTGGTGAACTGGTTCGTCGTCGCGCCGCGGCTGCGACACCAGACCGTGCAGTACGGCAATGCGCTGACCATCCCGCAATTCCTTGCCAACCGTTTCCCTGACAAGGCGACGACCCTGCGCGTTGTTTCCGCCATCATCGTGGTGATCTTTTTCGCGGTCTATTCGGCTGCGGGACTGGTGGGCGGCGGCCTGCTGTTCGAAAGTACCTTCATCGACAGCGAGGTCATGGGCCTCAGCCCCTATATGGCGGGCGTCTTGCTCACTGCGCTGGTGGTGCTCGCCTATACCATGGTGGGCGGCTTCCTGGCGGTGAGCCTGACTGACTTCGTGCAGGGTTGCATCATGGTCGTCGCGCTGGTTGTGATGCCGCTGGTGGTGATCTTCGGCGATGGTGCGGCCAATGTCGGCAATGCGCTGGACGCGGTCGATCCCAACTTCCTCAGCTGGTTCGGCGGCCTGTCCGCCATCGGCTTCCTCTCTGCCGTGGCGTGGGGCCTCGGCTATTTCGGCCAGCCCCACATCATCGTGCGTTTCATGGCGGTAAAGGAAGGCGGTATTCCAACGGCCCGCAACATCGGCCTGGCATGGATGTTCGTGGCGCTGATCGGCGCCCTGGGCGTGGGCCTTGCCGGCCGCGCCCACGTGGAGCTGAACGGGCTGACGCTGGAGAATTCGGAGACGATCTTCATCCTCCTTGCCAACACCCTGTTCCACCCCTTCGTCACCGGCTTCCTGCTGGCGGCGCTGCTGGCGGCGATCATGAGCACGATCAGCTCGCAGCTGCTGGTCTCTTCCAGCTCGTTGACCGAGGACTTCTACCGCCTGTTCCTGCGCAAGCAGGCTAGCGAGACGGAGATGGTCAACGTCGGTCGCGTCTGCGTGGCGCTGGTGGCGATTGCCGCCATCGTTATCGCCAGTGATCCGGAAAGCGGCGTGCTTAGTCTCGTCTCCAACGCCTGGGCCGGGTTCGGCGCTGCTTTCGGCCCGCTGATCATCCTCTCGCTGACGTGGAAGCGTATGACCGGCGCGGGTGCGGTGGCTGGCCTCGTCGTTGGCGCGGCGGTGGTGATGACGTGGATCGCGACTGGTTTGAACGATACGACCGGTGTCTACGAGATCATCCCGGGCTTCATTGCGGCCTGGCTGGCGATCTGGCTGGTGAGCCTCGCGACCGCCAAGGATGCGGACGCAGCGGCGGCCTAACCGCCACCCGGACCGTGCTGGTGCATCGGCGGCGGACCGGTCAGGTCACCGGGTTCGCCGCCTGAGCCCTTCTGCTCCCACTCGATGCGGTAGAGGTCGAAACGGCGGTCCGCCAGATTGCGCACCGTCCCTTCGGCGCGGGCCCATGCGAGGTCGGACAGGTTGACGTCGCTGATGGTCAGTGTCTCGACATTCTCCGACGCTTCAGCGGCGATACCATCGCGGGCGAAGGGGAAGTCGCAGGGCGTCAGGATACAGCTTTGCGCATACTGGATGTCCATGTTGGCGACATTGGGCAGGTTGCCGACATTGCCGCTCATCACGACGTAGCACTGGTTCTCGATCGCGCGGGCCTGTGCGCAGTAGCGCACGCGCATGTAGCCCTGGCGGCTGTCGGTGCAGAAGGGCACGAAGATGATCCGCGCGCCTTCGTCCACCAGACGGCGGGCCAGTTCGGGGAATTCGCTGTCGTAGCAGATCAGCACGCCCACCGGGCCGCAGTCGGTCTGGATAACGTCGACGCTGTCACCGCCGCGAATGTTCCACCAGTAGGCCTCGTTCGGGGTCGGGTGGATCTTCTCCTGCTCGTGTACCGAGCCGTCGCGCAGGCACACCATGGCGACGTTATGGATGTCGCCATCGTCCATGCGCGTGGGGTGCGAGCCGCCGATGATGTTGATGTTGAACTTCAGCGCCATTTCCGACAGCGCCTTGCGGATACGCGGCGTGTATTCGGACAGGCGCTCGATCGACTCCAGCGGGGAGAGCTCGGTGTCCTCCGCGCTCAGCAGCATCAGCGTGAAGAGTTCTGGAAACAGGATGAAGTCCGACTCGTAATCCGCTGCAACGTCGACGAAATATTGCACGTGGCGAATGAACTCGTCGAAATCCTGCACCGCCCGCGCCTGTAGCTGGCAGGAGGCAACGCGCACGCTTTCGACATCGCGAGGGACACGCCCCTTCGGCCCGGCTTCCTGGTCGACGAAGGGGTTGCGCCAGACCATGTGCACGGCATTGCCCCGGCTGCGCTTGTCTTCGGGCAGGTAGTTCTCGAGCACGCCCAGCGGCTCGAACCCGTTGGCCAGCTGGAAGCGCAGGACGGGGTCGTGAATCTTCCCGGCGATGACCTGGTCGAGATAGTCCTGCGGGCCTTCCACCCGCCGCCAGCTCTTCTTGAGGTTCGGCATCCGACCGCCGAAGACGATGCCTTTCAGCTCCTCGCGCTCGGCCAGCTTGCGGCGCTCTTCATAGAGGCGGCGCCCGATGCGCGTGCCGCGCACCTTGGGGTCGACGCACATTTCATAGCCGTAGAGCCAGTCGCCGTTGGGATCGTGGCGGCTGCCGTAGCCGTTGCCGGTAATCTCGTCCCAGCTATGCGGGCGCAGCGCCTTGTCGCCACCGATGCGCATGGAAGCGCAATAGCCGATCAGCCGGTCATCGAGAAAAGCGACGAAGCAGCCTTCCGGGTAGTTGTTCAGCTGCCCGCGGATCTCGCTTTGCGTGTAGGGGGCAAAGTCCTCGTAAACCCGGCGGGCGAGCGCGGCGATCTTGCGAATATCGCCGGTCTCTGCCTGCCGGACTTCGAGGCGGGCCTTGGTCATGCCGTAAGCCCCCGGGCCTCAGCCCAGGCCCTGCGCCGCCATTTCCTTTTCCAGGCCTTCGACGATGGCTTCGAAGAACTGCTCGGTCGTCATCCAGCTCTGGTCCGGACCGATCAGGAGGGCGAGGTCCTTGGTCATCTTGCCGCTTTCGACGCAGCTGATGCAGACACGCTCCAGCGTCTCGGCGAAGGCCACGACGTCCGGCGTGTTGTCGAAACGACCGCGATAGATCAGGCCACGCGTCCAGGCGAAGATGCTGGCGATGGGGTTGGTCGAGGTCGCCTTGCCCTGCTGGTGCTGGCGATAGTGACGGGTGACGGTGCCGTGGGCAGCTTCGGCTTCCACGGTCTTGCCGTCCGGCGTCATCAGCACACTGGTCATCAGGCCGAGCGAACCGAAGCCCTGCGCCACGACGTCCGACTGCACGTCGCCGTCGTAGTTCTTGCAGGCCCAGACGAACTTGCCGTTCCACTTCAGCGCGGCGGCGACCATGTCGTCGATCAGGCGGTGTTCGTAGGTGAGGTTCGCGGCTTCGAACTTCTCCTTGAAACCCTCGGTGTCGAACACTTCCTGGAACAGGTCTTTGAAGCGGCCATCATACTTCTTCAGGATGGTGTTCTTGGTCGACAGGTACACCGGCCAGCCACGGTCGAGGCCGTAGTTGAAGCTGGCCCGCGCGAAGTCGCGGATGGACTCGTCGTGGTTGTACATGGTCATGGCGACGCCGGGCTGGTCGAACTGGTGGACTTCCAGGTCGATGGTCTCGCCGTCTTCACCCTCGAACACCATCCGCAGCTTGCCGGCGCCGGGGATCAGGGTGTCGGTGGCGCGGTACTGGTCACCGAAGGCGTGACGGCCAACGACGATGGGGTCGGTCCAGCCGGGCACGAGACGCGGCACGTTGTCGATCACGATCGGTTCGCGGAAGATGGTGCCGCCAAGGATGTTGCGGATCGTGCCGTTGGGCGAACGCCACATCTGCTTGAGGTTGAATTCCTCGACGCGGGCCTCGTCCGGGGTGATGGTGGCGCACTTCACGCCCACGCCGTACTTCTTGATGGCATTGGCGGCATCGACGGTGATCTGGTCGTCGGTCTCGTCGCGCTTTTCCACCGACAGGTCGTAATACTTCAGGTCGATGTCGAGGTAAGGCAGGATCAGCCGCTCGCGGATCCACTGCCAGATGATCTTCGTCATTTCGTCGCCGTCGATTTCGACGACCGGGTTCTTGACCTGAATTTTCGCCATGGGGCTTCCCTGCTTGTCTGGAATTGCTTGAAAGGTTTGCGCGCGTCTTAGCAGGGAGAGACGGGCGCGCAAGGGCGGGGCGCATGCGCCCCGCCCAAAGCCCTATCAGCCGCAGAATCTGGCCTTCGCGGCCTCGTATTCGCTGACCAGCTGATCGCACAGCTCGCGCGTCGGGCGAACGTCGTGGACGGAGCCCGTTCCATGACCGGCAGACCAGATGGTCTTCCACGCCTTCGCCTCTTCGTTGAGCGACATTTCCCCGGCATGGTCGGGCAGGGTGGCTGCCTCGAGGCTGGGGGTGAGGAAGTTGGCGCCGACGCCCGTCACCTTGTCGGTGTAGGTAATGTCCTTGGCCGAAGCCTCGATCATCATCTGCTTCTGCTCGCCGGGTGCCATGCTTTCCTCGGCCGCGATAAAATGCGTGCCGAAATAGCCGATGTCGGCCCCCATCAGCTCCGCCGCGGCGATGTGGCTGCCGTGGCTCATGGAACCGGACAGGATCAGCGCCCCGTCCCAGAACTCGCGGATTTCGCGGGTGAGGGCGAAGGGGCTGAAGGTTCCGGCGTGGCCACCGGCACCGGCAGCGACGGCAATGATGCCGTCGACACCGGCCTCGGCCGCCTTTTCCGCATGGCGGCGCTTGATCACGTCATGGAAGACGAGACCACCATAGCCGTGCACTGCCTTGACCAGGTCCGGCACCGCACCCAGCGAGGTGATGATCAGCGGCACCTCGTGCTTCACGCACAATTGCAGGTCCGCCATCACGCGCGGGTTCGACGGGTGGACGATCAGGTTGACGCCGAAGGGCGCGTCGTCCGGCCCGAGCCGATCCTTGATCTCCATCAACCATTCCTCGAACCCTTCCGAGGTGCGCTGGTTGAGTGCGGGGAAGGTGCCGCAGAGGCCGGCCTTGCAGGCTTCCACCACGAGGTCCGGCCCCGAGACGAGGAACATCGGCGCGACGATGGCGGGGACGCGCAGTCGCGACTTGAACTCCTCGACCGTCAAAACGCATCCTCCGGCATGTCCATCATGCTCGCCTTGCCGCTGGTGATCGCCATCATCTGCGCCATGACTGGCGGCAGCAGCCGATCGAAGAAGAAGCGGGCGGTGACGATCTTGGCTTCGTAGAAGGCCTTCTCTTCCGTCCCGGCTTCCAGCGCGGCGTGGGCGACCTTGGCCGCCTTGGCGAAGCAGTAGCCCATGGCGACGAAGCCGAGCAGCTTGAGGTAGTCGGTGGCCGCGGCGGCAGCCTCTTCCGGATCCTTCAGGCCTTTCCGGGCAATATGGCCGGTCGACAGCTGCAGTGCACCGAAGGCCTGCTGCAGCGAGCCGACCATCTTGCCGATGTTGGCGTCCGCACCATTGTCCTCGATGAACTGCGAGACCGGGTGGAAGAAGCTACGCAGGTTGCGGCCCATGCGGTCGGGCAGCTTGCGACCGACGAGGTCCAGCGCCTGGATGCCGTTGGTGCCTTCGTAGATCTGGGCAATGCGGGCATCGCGGGCGAACTGCTCGACGCCGCTTTCCTGGATGTAGCCGTGACCGCCGTAGACCTGCACCGCCAGGTGGGCGCTTTCGTGGCCGAGATCGGTGAAGAGGGCCTTCACCACCGGCGTCATCAGGGCGACGAAGTCCTTGGCGCGTTCGCGGGCCTCGGGTTCCTTCGCGGCATGTTCGGCGTCCAGCGCGCGGCTGACCCAGGCGGAAACCGCGCGGGAGCCTTCATTGTAGGCCCGCATGGTCATCAGCATGCGGCGCACGTCGGGGTGGACAATGATCGGGTCGGCGGGGCCGTCCGGGTTCTTCACGCCTGACAGCGAGCGGCCCTGCAGGCGATCCTTGGCGTACCAGACAGCCGACTGGTAGGCGATTTCGCCGACGCCAAGGCCCTGGATGCCGACCGCGACGCGTTCGGTGTTCATCATGGCGAACATGGCTTCCAGGCCGCGGTGTGGCTTGCCGACCAGCCAGCCCTTCGAATTCTCGAAGGACATCTGGCAAGTGGCCGAAGCCTTCAGGCCCATCTTGTGCTCGATGGCGGTGGGGCCGGCACCATTGTGGTTGCCCAGCGACCCGTCCTCGTTCGGCAGGTACTTCGGCACCAGGAACAGCGAGATGCCCTTCACGCCCGGAGGGGCATCGGGCAGGCGCGCCAGCACCAGGTGGACGATGTTGTCGGTCAGGTCGTGGTCGCCGGCGGAGATGAAGATCTTGTTGCCGGTGACGAGGTAGCTGCCGTCGTCCTGCGGTTCCGCCTTGGTGCGCAGCATGCCGAGGTCGGTGCCGCAATGCGGCTCGGTCAGGCACATGGTGCCCGACCATTCGCCGTTGGCCATCTTCGGCATGTAGAAGTTCTTCAGGTCCTCGCTGCCGTAGGCCTCCAGCGCGACCATCGCGCCGTTGGTGAGGCCTGGGTAGAGACCGAAGCTGAGGTTGGTGGAGCAGGTCATCTCTTCCACCATCTTGCCCAGCGAGTGCGGGGCGCCCTGGCCACCCCACTTGGGATCGACGCCAAGGCCGGCCCAGCCGCCTTCGCAGAAGGCCTTGTAGGCTTCCTGGAACCCCTTGGGCGTGCGGACCACGCCGTTTTCGATGTGGCAGCCTTCCTGGTCACCAGGCCAGTTGAGCGGCAGCAGCACGTCGCGGCACAGCTTGTTGGCTTCCTCGAGGATGGCCGAACGCATGTCCGGATCGTCGAAATCCTCGAACCCTTCGAGGTCGCCGAAACCGTCGTCGGTGTGCAGCTCTTCGAGAACGAAGCGCATGTCGCGGATGGGGGCTTCATAGACTTGCATGTCGGTGCTCTCCCTAGATCAGTTACGAAGCGGCTTGCCGGTTTCGAGCATGTGCTCGACACGGGCCTGCGACTTCGGGTTGCGGACGAGGCGCATGAAGCCTTCGACTTCCAGCTTCAGCAGCTGCGCTTCGGTCACGGTTTCGGTCACGTCGGTATCGCCGCCGGTCAGCACGCGGGCAAGCTCGCTGGCGACGGTTTCGTCGTGCGGCGTGGCCAGGCCCTGCTTGCGGAAGCTGTCGACCGCCAGCTTGAGCGCCGCGGCGCCGGTCGGGCCGGGCAGGCGGTACTCGGGCTTTTCGGGTGCCTCGTAGCCATCGACCATGGCCAGCGCGCGCTGCTTGGCGTCAAACAGCAGGCGGTCGCGGTTCATGGTGATGCCGTCGTCGCGGCGCAGGAAGCCATAGTCCTTGGCCTCGGCAGCCGACTTGGCAACCGTGGCGGTGGAAATGATTTCAAACGCCTTGGAAACGGCCGGCATCGGGCCCTTGGGGTGGCGCGGATTTTCGATCCAGCGGCTCAGCATTTCGCCGCAGCCGCCCCAGCCCGGGATGATGCCCACGCCCGTCTCGACGAGGCCGATATAGGTCTCGGCATGGGCCTGGATGGCATCGGAGTTGAGGCAGATTTCGCAGCCGCCGCCCAGCGCCATGCCGAACGGTGCGGAGACGACCGGGAAGGGAGCGTACTTGAGCGCCTTGTAGGCGTCCTGTCCGCCCTTCACGAGCTTCTCCACCTCGCTCCACGCCGCGATGTTCAGTGCGAACATGGCGAGGCCGAGATTGGCGCCGGCGGAGAAGTTGGAGCCCTCGTTGTAGACGACGAGTGCCTTGTATTCCTTCTTCACCAGCGGGACGGCCTTCTGGATGATCTTCATTACCTGCTCGTCCAGCGCGTTCATCTTGCCGGTGAATTCCAGCGCGACGACGCCATCGCCGATGTCCCACAGCGCGGCAGAGCCATTGGCCATCAGCGGCTCGGACGAGAGCTTGATGTCTTCCAGCAGCAGTACGCCTTCGGGGCGAACGACGTCATGGTATTCGCCGTCGGTGCCGAGGTACTGGCGCTTGCCGTCCTCGACCCGGTAGAAGCTGCGGTCACCCGCGGTGCGGAGGATTTCCGGCACCGGCAGACCGTCTGCTTCCAGCCGCTCGACCAGCATGGCGACGCCGATCTTGTCGATCATCTCGAAGGGGCCGAACTTCCAGTTGTAGCCCAGCTTCATCGCGTCATCGACGCCGACGACAGTCGCGGTCGCTTCGGGCACGATGCTGGCCGCGTAGGACAGCGTCGGGCCGAGCACGGCCCAGGCGTATTCGCCGACCTTGCCCTTCTGTGAGATCAGCTTGCCAAGGTCGCCCTTGGCGGCCGAACCGCGCACCAAGCCCGGACGGGCCGCCTTGCGGTATTCGCCGGACTTCAGGTCCTTCGCCATCTTGGTGCGCGAACCGTCAGCGCCCTTTTCGAGCATGTAGAAGCCACCCTTGCCCTTACGGCCGGTGTAGCCTTCTTCGATCATCTGCTCGATCAGCGGCTCGCTGCGGGCGATCTTCTGGTAGGGATCGTCCTTCGGCAGCGTGCTGGTGAGCGACTTCATCAGGTGCGGCATCAGGTCGATGCCGATCAGGTCGATCAGGCCGAAGATGCCGGTCTTGGGTACGCCCATCGGACGCCCACCGATCTCGTCGGCCTCTTCCACCGTGACACCCTGTTCGAAGGCGGCGTTGACCGCCTGCTGGATCCAGAAGGTGCCCACGCGGTTAGCGATGAAGCCGGGGGAGTCCTCGGCATCGACCACGCTCTTGCCGAGCTTGCGGTCGACGAAGTCCTTCACCATCGCCACGGTGCCCGCATCGCTCTGCGGACCGGCCACGATCTCGATCAGCCGCATGTAGCGCGGCGGATTGAAGAAGTGGGTGATCAGGAAGTCCTGCTTGAACTGGTCGCTGCGGCCGTCGGTCAGCTGGGCAAGCGGAATGGTCGAGGTGTTCGACGAGATCGCCGTCCCGGCCTTCCGCACCTTTTCCAGCTTGGCGTAGAGATCCTGCTTGATGTCGAGCCGTTCGATGATGGCTTCGACGATCCAGTCGCACTCGGCCACCTTGTCGAGGTGATCCTCGATATTGCCGGTTTCGACCAGTTTGGCCGGGCGTTTGCCCATGAAGGGAGCCGGCTGGGTCTTCAGCATCTTGGCGACGGCGCCCTCGGCAATCGCGTTGCGGTTGTCGCCATCCTTGGGAACGATGTCGAGCAGCAGCACGGGCACGCCGGCATTGGCCACCTGTGCGGCAATCCCGGCACCCATGGTGCCGGCGCCGATCACGCAGACTTTGTTGATGGTCTTGTCAGCCATTATGCGACCTCCAGGATCGTCGCGATGCCCTGGCCGCCACCGATGCACTGCGTCGACAGCGAGTACTTCTTGCCTTCACGCTGCAGCAGCTGGGCGGCCTTGCCGACGATGCGCGCACCGGTGGCCCCCAGCGGGTGGCCGATGGCAATCGCGCCGCCATCGATGTTCAGCTTGGCTTCGTCGATGCCGAGGTCCCGCACGGTGGCGATCGACTGGCTGGCGAAGGCTTCGTTCAGTTCGACGATGTCGATATCGTCGATGGTCAGGCCGGCGCGCTCCAGCGCCTTCTGGCTGGCGCCGACCGGGCCGATGCCCATGATTTCAGGGGCGCAGCCGGAAATCGCCATGCTCTTGATCTTGGCCATCACCTTGAGGCCGTTCTTGGCAGCATAGTCCGCGCTGCAGACCAGCACGGCGGTGGCGCCGTCGGTCAGCGGGGAGGAGGTGCCGGCGGTGACCGTGCCGTTCTCGTCGAAGGCCAGCTTCAGGCCAGCAAGCGCCTCGGCGGTGGTGCCGGGGCGCGGAGTGCCGTCAGCGTCGATCACGGTGCCGTCGGGCAGGGTGTAGGGGACGATCTCGTCCTTGTACTTGCCGGCCTCGATGGCAGCAGCGGCCTTCTCCTGGCTCTTCACCGCGAAAGCGTCCTGCTCTTCGCGGCTCAGCCCGTACTTCTTGGCGACGTTCTCTGCCGTGTCGCCCATGCCGATATAGGCGGCGCTCTTCTTCGCCAGCTCGGGGTTCGGCATCGGGTTGAAGCCCGTCATCGGCACGCGGCTCATCGACTCGATGCCGGCGCAGATGAACACCTCGCCAGCGCCCATGGCGATCTGGCCAGCGGCGTAGTGGATCGAGCTCATCGAGGAGCCGCAGAAGCGGTTCACCGTCATGCCGCCGATCGATAGCGGCAGGTCGGCCAGCAGGCCGACGAGGCGAGCGATGTTGAAGCCCTGCTCACCTTCGGGGAAGGCACAGCCCATGACGATATCCTCGACATCCTCGGCCTTGACGCCGGTCTTGTCGATCAGGCCGCGAATCGTGTTGGCTGCCAGGTCGTCCGGACGGACCTTGGCGAGAGCACCCTTGTAAGCGAGGTGGAAGGGGGAGCGGACATATCCTGCAATGACGACATCACTCATGGTTTGCCTCGAGCCTTTCTTTTCGATTCGCGCCTGCCAATCGTTCGCCGATTGACCTTTTGCGCTGAATGATTACGATAAAGTCTGTTGCTTGACGTATACGTTAAGCGAGGTGGAATCAAGACGCAGTTTCGGTGGACTCTGCGCAACGTAAGGAAAGGATGTGTCATGAGCGAGGCGGCGGTCGCAACGTCCCACCCGCTGGATCCCAGCCGGATCCTCGATGCGGAGGGCAAGTTGCGTCCTCGCCTGCTGACCGAGCCTTTCGACCGCGCGATCACGACCTTCCCGAACCGCGTCGCCATCGACTTCCTCGGCCGCGAATGGACCTATGGCGAGATCGGCGCCGAGGTGGAGCGGGTCGCTTCCGGGCTGCAGGCGATGGGGCTGGGGAAGGGCGACAGGTTCGGCCTGTGCCTGCCCAACACGCCCTATTCGGTCATCCTCTATTACGCGGTGCTGCGCGCCGGCGGCATCGTGGTGCAGCTCAACCCGCTCTATTCCGAGAGCGAAGTCGAGTTCCTGATCACCGATTCGGGTGCCAAGTTCGTCGCCGTGCCAGACCTTGAGGCGCTTCACGCGAAGGTGGCCGCTGCCTGGGGCAAGGGCGAGATGGAGCGCATCGTGCTGTGCTCGATGGCGGACGTGTTGCCGTTCTGGAAAAGCGTCGGCCTGCGCACGCTGAAGCGTTCCTCGCTGGCGAAGAAGCGCAGCGATGCCGCCTATATCGACTATCGCGAACTTGCCGCTCACCAGCCCTCTCTCCGCGCGGTTGAGCAGGACCCGGACGATGTCGCAGTCCTGCAGTACACGGGTGGAACGACCGGGCGACCGAAGGGTGCCATGCTCACCCATGCAAATCTTGCTGCCAATGCCGCGCAGATGCTGCTGCACGTGGGCGAGGAGCGTGACATGCAGGAACGCACGCTGGGCGTACTGCCGCTGTTTCACGTCTTCGCGCTGACCTGCGTGATGAACTTCGGCGTCGAAATCGCCGCGGAACTGGTGCTGCTGCCGCGCTTCGAAATGGACGAGGTGCTCAAGACCATCAAGCGCAAGCCGCCGACGCAGCTTTTCGGCGTGCCGACGATCTACAACGCCATCGGCAGCTTGCCGGATGACAAGGTGCCGGACCTCAGCGCCGTGCGCACCAGCATCTCCGGCGGCGCGCCGCTGCCGCTGGACGTGCGCCTGCAGTACGAGAAGCGCACCGGTTCGCCGGTATCGGAAGGCTACGGGCTGACCGAGGCTTCACCGATCATCACCAGCAACCCGCTGCTGGGCCGTCAGCCGGTGAAGGAAAACTCCGCCGGTCCGGCTTTCCCGCACACGATCGTCGAGATCCGCGATCCGGAGACCGGGGAACTGCTGCCGCAAGGCGAGCGTGGCGAAGTCTGCGCGCGCGGTCCGCAGGTGATGAAGGGTTACTGGAACCGTCCGGAGGCGACCGAGGCCACCTTCATCGACGGCGCCTTGCGTACCGGCGACATCGGCTATCTCGACAAGGACGGCTACCTGTTCATCGTCGACCGCATCAAGGACCTGATCCTCGCCAGCGGCTACAACGTTTATCCGCGCGTGATCGAGGATGCCGCCTATGAACACCCGGCGGTGAAGGAAGCCATCGCGATCGGTATTCCCGACGATTACCGCGGCGAGGCGCCTAAGCTGTTCATTGCCCTGCACGAGGGCGAGGAACTGGATGCGGGGACGCTCGATGCATTCCTGAAGATGCGGCTCAGCCCCATCGAAATGCCCGATGCCTACGAATTCCGGGACGAATTGCCCAAGACCCTGGTCGGCAAGCTCGAGAAGAAGGAGCTGGTGGCCGAGGAACGGGCGAAAGCAGAGGCGGCGAAGGCGGCCAAGGGGGAGACAGCCGATGACTGAGCCAGCGCGTGAAAAGCTAGACCATACACCCGGATTCGAAGGCATGGCGCCGGGCGACCTGAAGAGCATTGCCGAAGCGTCCGAAGCGCTCGGCGTGACCCAGCGCACCTTGCGCTTCTACGAAGACAAGGGGCTGATCCAGCCCAAGCGAGTTGGCTCCATGCGCGTCTATTCCCGGCGCGAGATGGGGCGGATGCAGCTGATCCTGCGCGGCAAGCGGCTGGGCTTCTCGATCCGCGAGATCGGCGAATTCCTCAATCTTTACGATCTCGACCCCGATCAGGTGGTGCAGGCCAGGCGTATGATCGAGGCGACGCAGCAGCGGCTGGAGGAACTGCGCCAGCAGCGCGAGGCCATCGACCAGACGATCGAGGAGCTCGAGAGCCTCGAGGCACTGTCGCTGCGGCACCTGAAAGCGCGGGAGGGCAAGGACTGATCCTCGCCCGCGGGCCTTGGCATTACTGGGGGGAAACGAATGGTGGGCGTACCAAGGTTCGAACTTGGGACCCCTACGATGTCAACATAGTGCTCTACCACTGAGCTATACGCCCGCACCATTCGGTAGGAGCCGGACCTATCGGTCGGCAGGCGGGCCATCTAGCGCCGCCGTTCAGATGTTTCAAGAGGCTAAAACAGGCTCAGAGGCTAAGCGCCGCGCTGTCCTCGAAAATGCGCTCCACTTCCATCACCAGGTCCTTCAGGTGGAAGGGCTTCGACAGCATCTTGGCATGCGGTGCGTCGCGCGTCGCCTTCAGGGCCACGGCGGCGAATCCGGTGATGAACATCACCTTGGTCGACGGGCTCAGCTCGTTGCAGCGCTGGGCCAGCTCGATCCCGTCCATTTCCGGCATCACGATGTCGGACAGCAGCAGGTCGTAGATCTCGGTTTCGATCAGGGGGAGCGCTTCGGTGCCGCAGGAAACCGCCATCACCGAAAAGCCAGCCTGCTCCAGTGCCCGCTTCAGATAGGTACGCATGGCGGTGTCGTCTTCGGCGAGCAGGATGCGGATCATGCCTTGGTCTCTTCCCTGGTTGCTTGTGAGGTCTGGCCCTAAGCACATTCACGTTAAAAATCTGCCCCCGATTGGCCGGAGTCCTGCTTTGGTACAGCCCGCCTTTGACTTGGGGAAAGTTCGCCGCCAGCAATGGGGCAATGCAAGCAGACGATCCCGACCTGCCCGATTCGGTGCTGACGCCCGGCGGGACGATCCCCGGCGCGGACGATCAGCCGGCCTTCGTCATGCGCAGGCGCAAGTCCTTGGCCATCCCCGTCCTGATTGCCGTGCCGCATGCCGGGCGCACCTATCCCGACAGCCTGCTGCAAAGCATGCGCCACCCGGAGGAAGCCGCGCTGCGACTGGAAGACCGCTATGTCGACCTGGTGGCACGCAAGGTGGCTGAGGCGACCGGCGCCGCGCTGCTGATGGCAAACGCGCCGCGGGCCATGATCGATCTCAACCGGTCACCGGAGGATGTCGACTGGGAGATGGTGAACGGGCCGCGCAACACCACCATGCGGGCGCGGTTGGCCGCCGGTCGCCGTTCGCGCAGCGGCCTGGGGCTGGTGCCTCGCCGATTGCCGGGGCTGGGTGAACTGTGGCGCCAACGCATGCCCGCGATCGAATTGAACGAGCGGATCGAGCATATCCACGCACCCTATCACCAGGCTTTGTCGAAAATGCTCGACAGCCTGCGCGACCGGTGGGGCGCAGCCTTGCTGATCGACATGCATTCGATGCCGCCGTTGGGGCCGAAGACGGGTGCCGATGCGGCCGTCGATTTCGTCCTGGGCGACCGGTTCGGCGCGTCCTGCGAAAGCCACCTTGTCAGCGCGGCGCTGGATCATTTCGACGAACGCGGCCTGCGGGCAGCGCACAACCGGCCCTATGCCGGCGGCTATGTCCTTGACCGCCACGGCGCCCCGGCGCGTGCGGTTTCCGCCATGCAGCTGGAGATTTGCCGGGCGGCCTATCTCGACGCCCCGCTGCGCGAGCCCGCCGACGGGCTCGATCACGTGGCAGAGGAGCTGGTGCTGCTGGTCAGGCGTTTGGCCGACGAAGTCTGCAAGGGCGCCCAGGGCTTCGCCCAGGCAGCCGAATAGCCCGTTGCAGGCATGAAAAAACCGCCTCGTGCAAAGTGCACGAGGCGGCCAAGGTTCAGGGAGGAGGCGCACCGAAGTGCACCTATCCAATCGGGCCATGAGGGGAGCGCCGACCGGACACATCAAAGATAGGTCCGGTCCGCCCCGTTTCAAGATATGCAGCGTCGCCTGCGCCTCTATCCGGCGCGTTTGTCGCAGGAAACGGGCGCCTTGGCGCCCGTTTCGCTATGCACTGGAAAATCAGGCCTTCGGAGCCGAATCCGCGGCTTCCTGGGTCGGCACGGCGGCGCCATTGGCGGCACCCTGCGGGCCCTTGCCGATTTCCACCTGCTTGGCGAAGATCACGCGCATCAGGTCGAGCGAGAACAGGTGCGCGTAGATCAGCGGCAGCAGGCCGTTTTCATTCCACTTGCGCAGCTGGTCGCCACGCAGTTCGCGCAGCTTGTCCTGGTTCACCATGCGGAAGCCGCGATAGGTGAAGGGCTGGTCCGGCGCGTCCGAACGGTTGATGACGATTTCGCCGTCCATCAGCAGGTCGAGGCTGTTCAGCTCTTCCATGAACAGCTGGGTGCGGTGACCGGCTTCCTCGAACTTCTCGCAGAACTGCAGCAGGCCCTTGGTGTGGTCGCTCGGCTGCTTGTCGGCGTCGAACATCGGGTTGCCCTCGTCGAACTTGCCGATCAGGTCGCTGGTCGGATCGAAGCACAGCGACAGGTTGTCGGAGTTCGGGTCCAGCTTGGCGAGCAGGAACGGATAACGACGGATGTAGGCCGGAATGTACGGCGGAGTGCTGTCGCGCGGCGAACCGTCTTCGTTGAAGTAGACGTTCACGCCTTCGTTCAGGCCCATCAGGGCAAGCGGCACGGCCTTTTCACCCGACGAGAACACGATCGGGAAGAAGCGCTGGGCCGAGGGGAATTCCTCCACCGTCAGCGGGATGGCGTGCTGGTTGGCGATCCACGGAGCCTTGTCGACAGTACGACCATTCCAGTCGGCATGGTCCTGGCTGTTGAGGGGAACGAGTTCGTTATACAGAACGGGCAAATTGGGCTTCGGCGCGCTGGCCATCGTATTCTCCGATCAAACTGGATTGCGTCATCCGGCAATGGAACCGTCGGGGTCCGTTGCGGATTCCGTGAAGTTCGGGCGCGGCCTTAAAGTGTCTCGCCACTGGTTTCAAGCGGGACCAGCTTGCCCGGGTTGAGCAGTCCGGCAGGGTCCAGCGCCTGCTTCACCTGGCGCATGATGGCAAGCTGCGCGGGATCGCCCAGCCGGCCCAGTTCATCGCGCTTCAGCTGTCCGATCCCGTGCTCTGCGCTGATCGATCCGTTCCAGGCCGTCACCTCGTCATGCACGAAGGCGCTGATGGCCTTGCCGTCATTCTCTTCCCACTCGCCCGGCGTCGCTTCGCTGGGGGCGAGCACGTGAAAATGCACATTGCCGTCGCCAAGGTGCCCGAAGGCGACGGCACGAGTGCCCGGGAAGGCCGCCTCAACCTTGGGCACGGCAGCGGCGACGAATTCCGCCATGTCCTGCACGGGCACGGAGATATCGTGCTGCATGGCCGGGCCGATAGCGCGTTCGGCGGGGGCGATCTCGTCGCGCAGGGCCCAGAATTCCTCCGCCTGCGTTTCGTTGGCGGCGATGGTGGCATCGGCGACCAGTCCGGCCTCGAAGGCGCTTTCCAGCAGCTTCTGGGCGAGGGCGGGCAGCCCGTCGGCGTTGCCGGCATCGGCGGTCAGCTCGATGAGCGCGTTCCACTCGTGCCCGTCCTGCAATGGCGCCCGCGCTCGCGGGCTGTGCGCCAGCACCGCCTCCAGCGAATGCCGCGGCATCACCTCGAAGCCCTCCAGCGCATCGCCGGCGACCTTCTCTGCATGTAGCAGCAGCTTGCGGGCGTCGCGGATGTCGCCAAGTCCGGCCCACAGCACGGCCCGGTCCGCCAGCGCAGGCAGGAGGCGCAGCGTGGCGGCCGTCACGATGCCCAGCGTGCCTTCGGAGCCGATCAGCAGCTGCTTCAGGTCGAACCCGCGATTGTCCTTCTTCAGCGGGCGGAGCGAATCGAACACGGTGCCGTCGGCCATCACCGCTTCCAGCCCCAGCACCTGCGCGCGCATGGAGCCGTGGCGCAGCACCTGTGTGCCCCCGGCATTGGTGGAGATCAGCCCGCCGACCGTGGCCGAACCCTTGCCGCCCAGCGTCAGGGGGAACCGCAGGTCCTTTGCCTCCACGGTGTCGTGCAGCGTTTGCAGGATAACGCCCGCCTCGCAGGTGATCTGGCGGGCATCGACATCGAAGCTGCGCACCGCGTCCATCCGTCGCAGCGAGAGCACGATGGCCTTGCCGGTCTCGTCGGGCGTTGCCCCGCCGGACATGCCGCTGTTGCCGCCTTGCGGGACGATCGGCACGCCGAATTCGCCGCACAGCTTAACCAGCGCGGAGACTTCCTGCGTGCTGGCCGGCGAGGCGAGGCCCAGCGCCTTGCCGGTGAAACGTCCGCGCCAGTCGGTCAGCCATGGGGTGACAAGGTCGGTGTCGGTGGTGAAGCCGCGCTCGCCCAGCAGAGCTGCGGCGGCATCGAGGAATTTCTGCGTCGTATCCATCGCCGCGCGCAATGCCAGCACAACGGCATGGTTGCAAAGGGGGCAAAGCGGGTTAAGCCGTCATTCAATCGTCGTTGCTAGGGAGACCTGCTACATGGTGGCTCGAATTGTTCGCTTGGCCACCGCCTGAAAAGCCCCCGGCATGAAACGCTTTGTTGCCCTGTCCCTGATCCTTGCCCTGCTGGTGCCGCTGTTCGCGATGCCGCTGCCGACGCGCGTCGCGGCACAGGATGCCGGACGGCTGACCGGGCCGCAGTCCAGCCTGCCGCTGGGTTTCGACGAGACCCGTCCTTCGCCGTTCGAGCTGCTTGAGCAGGCCCGCCGCCCGGCGGAGCAGAACCAGGTGCGGATCGAAAGCCGGGTCATCGTGCGCGTTTCTCCCGCGCCGCCGCGGGCGCGTACGCAGATGCTGGCGGACCTGCCACGTCGGCCGATGCCGCGCAGTTTCGAGGAAGTGGAGCATGGCGACTGCATCGATGTGAATGACATCGTCGGTATCCAGCCCACCAATGATAACCGCCTGCTGTTCTTCACCCAGAATCGTCAGGTGCTGGCGGCAACCTTGGGCGATTCCTGCGTCGCGCGAGCCTTCTATGCGGGCTTCTATGTCGAGCGCAGCGAGGACGGGCAGCTGTGCGTCAATCGCGACCTGTTGCAGTCGCGCGCGGGGGCTTCTTGCGAAGTGGCCCAGTTCAGCCGCCTCGTGGCTGTGGGCCAATAGGCTTCTCCTACCCGTAAATCTTGACTTTTGCGCCTTTGCCAGCATAGGGCGCGCAGCATTCCCGGCGTCGCCTTGGCGCGCTCTCCAATATTTCCGGAACCAGACGTTTTGACCACTTTCGCCGACCTCGGCCTCTCGCCTGAATTGCTCAAAGCCGTGGAAGCGGCCGGCTATACCGAGCCGACTCCGATCCAGGCGGAAGCCATTCCGGCGGTGCTGATGATGAAGGACATGATCGGCATTGCCCAGACCGGTACGGGCAAGACGGCCAGCTTCGTGCTGCCGATGATCGACGTGCTCGCCAGCGGCCGCCGCCGTGCGCTGATGCCGCGTTCGCTGATCCTCGAGCCGACCCGTGAACTGGCTGCCCAGGTGGCGGAGAACTTCGAGAAGTACGGCAAGAACCACGACCTCAAGATGGCGCTGCTGATTGGCGGCGTGCAGATGGGCGACCAGGTCAAGGCGCTGAACGAGGGCGTCGACGTGCTGATCGCCACGCCGGGTCGCCTGATGGACCTGTTCGAGCGCGGCAAGATCATGCTTTCGGCATGCGAGCTGGTGGTAATCGACGAAGCCGACCGCATGCTCGACATGGGCTTCATCCCCGATATCGAATTTATCTGCGACAAGCTGCCCGACCAGCGCCAGACGCTGCTGTTCTCGGCCACCATGCCGCCGCCGATCGAGAAGCTGGCGAAGAAGTTCCTCGACAACCCGAAGCGGATCGAGGTGAGCCGCGCGGCCTCCACCAACGAGAACATCACCGCCTTCAAGATCCCGGTGAAGACCCGCGAGAAGCGCGAGACGCTGCGCTGGCTGCTGCGCAACGACCTGGTCGAAACCGCCATCATCTTCGCCAACCGCAAGACGACCGTGCGCGAGCTCAACCAGAGCCTGCAGCGCCACGGCTTCGCCTCGGGCGAAATTCACGGCGACATCGACCAGAACCAGCGCAACAAGGAATTGCAGCGCTTCAAGGACGGCGAGATCAACATCCTCGTCGCTTCCGACGTCGCCGCACGCGGGCTGGACATCAAGGGCGTCAGCCACGTCTTCAACTTCGATACGCCGTGGCACCCCGACGATTATGTCCACCGCATCGGCCGCACCGGTCGCGCCGGGGCCAAGGGCCGCGCCTTCACCTTCGTCGCGCCCGAAGATGCCGAAGCCATCGAGAACGTCGAGAAGCTGACCGGGGCGGAAATCCCCGTGTTCGGCAAGAAGGACGTGCGCGTCGAATTGCCCAAGGCCCAGCCGAAGCAGGACAAGCGCGACGACGACGAGGCCGATGAGCGCGAGGAAAAGCCCAAGCGCTCGCGTTCGAAGCGCAGCGAGGAGCCGCGCGAAGAGCGCAAGCCGCGCCGCGAGAAGCGCGAGGACAGGCCGCGCCGCGAAAAGCGTGACGAGCCGCGCCAGTCCCGCCGCCGTGACCAGGACGACGATCCGGTGCCGGCAGGCGAGTGGAATGGGCCCAAGCCGGACTTCCTCGGCGTCGGCTTCGACTGAAAACTGCCGGGTGCGAGGGCCCCGGCACTCCGCAAGAAAGGATTTCGCGTGCCTGGCTGGCAACGGTTCGCCGCAGGATGGGCTCAAGCCATCCGTTCAGGTGCGGACATATCCGAAATCGTTAATCCAATGGCAATTCGGCCCCGAACAGGCGGGCTCACCACTCCGTTCGCTGGCGGCTATCTTGCTGCCTATAACAATGAACACTGCGGACGGGTCGCTGGCAGGCGACAGTATTGATCTAGGCACTGCGCCTGTCGAATATCGTAGGAGTAGAATTATGCGTTTCATGTCCACCAAGCCCGCAGCGCTGGCCCTGTGCGCCGCATTGGCGATGCCCGCCACCGCCGGCCTTTCGGCGCAGGAGCTGGAGGCCACTTCCGCCAACCCGCCGATCAACGTCGTCGGCTCGCTGCCGGCTGACCTGTCGGGCCTCGAAGTCGGTCCGGAACTGGATGGCTTCATCTCGGCGCGCACCGGTCGCCAGGTGCAGGTGACCGGCACCGACGGCAGCACCCAGCAGGTGTTCATCGCCGACACGACCGACATCAAGGCGCGCGGCGGCTTCCTCGGCTTGGGTCGTACCGAACTGGGCGCCGAAGCCCTGCTCAACGGCCTGCCGGTGACGGTGAAGACCGTGCACTGGGAAGGTGGCCTCGTCGCCAGCGAGATCCGTTTCTCCAACGAAGATCTCGAAACCGCGACGATGATCCGCAGCGGCACCAACCAGCGCTTCGCCGCCAATGAAGCGATGATCGACGAGAACGCCGACAACATCGAGATCAACGCCGCCGCCACCGAGGCGCTGCGTGGCCGTGTCGCCAACATCGACCAGTACAACATCCGCGGCACCACCAATGTCTATTTCGACACCGGGCGCCATAACCTGAGCCCGGCTGCCCAGCGCGAACTGTGCGCGGCTGCCGCCGAGGCCGAACAGATGGACAACGCCCTGCTGCTGGTGGTCGGCTACACCGACGATGTCGGCGACTATGATTACAACCAGCAGCTGAGCGAGCGCCGCGCGGGTGGCGTCGTGAACTACCTGCAGCAGCAGTGCGGCTGGGCCCCGTGGCGCATGCTGACGCCGACGGGCATGGCCGAAGCCGACCCGGCTGCGGACAATACCACCGCCGCCGGCCGCGCCCAGAACCGCCGCGTGTCGGTCAACATCCTCGTCAGCAAGGCTGTCGACGGCGTGTAAGCGCTGGCAAATTGCGCCGAATTCAAGGACGCGGGGTGGGGCGATGGACCTGCCCCGCGTTTTCTTTGGAGGGTGAGGGCGGAAACGGTGGTCAGGCCAGCTTCACGAAGCTGTCGATCACCCGCTTGGTGCCGGCCTTATCGAAGTCGATTTCCAGCTTGTTGCCTTCCTGGCCGATCACTTCGCCGTAGCCGAACTTCTCGTGGAACACGCGGGCGCCCAGTTCGATGTCGGTGCGCGGCTTGGCGGCAAAGCTGGCGGCGCTGCGGCCGGGTTCCTTCAGGCGCACCTGCTTGGTCTCGTAGCCGGTCGCGAGTGCGCGCTGCCAGCCGGGGCCGCGCGCCTGTGAACGCTCGGGCCGATCGCGCGAGACGTGCGCGAAGGGGTCTTCGCTCTCGGACCAGTTGGCCTGCCACAGCGACTTGCCGCCGGTCATGCTGGTCTCCTGCTCGATATGCTCTTCGGGCAGTTCCTCGATGAAGCGGCTGGGGATGGAACTGGTCCACTGGCCGTAGATGCGGCGGTTGGCGGCATGCAGGATGGTGCAGCGACGGCGCGCGCGCGTGATCGCGACATACGCGAGGCGCCGTTCCTCCTCCAGGCTGGCGAGGCCGCCTTCATCGAGCGAACGCTGCGACGGGAACACGCCTTCCTCCCAGCCGGGCAGGAAGACGTGGTCGAATTCCAGCCCCTTGGCGGCGTGCATGGTCATGATGGTGACCTTTTCCTCGCCGTCGTTGGCGTCGTTGTCCATCACCAGGCTGACGTGTTCGAGGAAATCGCCCAGCGTCTCGTAGTCCTCCATCGCGCGGGCGAGCTCGACGAGGTTGTCCGCGCGCCCGGCGCTCTCGGCGGAGCGATCGGCCTTGAGCATGGCGTCGTAGCCCGATTCCTCCAGCACCGCGCGCAGCAGGTCGGCGGGGGTCACCGCCTCGCTCATCTCGCGCCAGTCGACAAACTGCTTCATCAACGCGGCAATGGTGTTGCGTGCGCGGGCGGGCAGCTCGTCGCTGTCGGCCAGTTCCAGCGCGGCTGCGGCGAGCGGCTGGCCGGTGCGGCGCGCGTGCTGGTGCATCTTCTCGAGTGTCTTCGAACCAAGCCCGCGCTTGGGCTGGTTGTAGATGCGCTCGAAGGCGAGGTCGTCTGCCGGCTGCTCGATCACCCGAAGGTAGGCGAGCGCGTCGCGAATTTCGGCGCGCTCGTAGAAGCGGAAACCGCCGATAATGCGGTAGTTGAGGCCGATCTGGATGAAGCGGTCCTCGAACTCGCGCGTCTGGTATTGCGCGCGCACGAGAATGGCGACCTGTTCGAGGCTAAGGCCCTCGCGCTCCAGCCGCTCGATCTCCTCGCCCACGCGGCGGGCTTCCTCGGGCGCGTCCCATACGCCGACCACGCGCACCTTCGGGCCCTCGGGCAGCTCGGTCCACAGCGTCTTGCCGAGGCGCTGCGAATTGCTTTCGATCAGCCCGCTGGCGGCGGCGAGGATCTGCGGAGTGGAGCGATAATTCTGCTCCAGCCGCACCACCTTGGCCTTCGGGAAATCCTTGTCGAAGCGCAGGATGTTGGCCACCTCCGCCCCGCGCCAGGAATAGATCGACTGGTCGTCATCCCCCACCACGCAGATGTTCTTGCGCTCCTGCGCCAGCAGCCGCAGCCACAGGTACTGCACGGCGTTGGTGTCCTGGTATTCGTCGACGAGGATGTACTTGAACCGGCTCTGGTAGGCCTTCAGCACGTCGGCGTGCTGGCGCAATATGTTGAGCATGTGCAGCAGCAGGTCGCCGAAATCGCAGGCATTCAGGCTTTTCAGACGCTCCTGGTAGATTCGGTACATTTCCTGCCCGCGGCCGTTGGCATAGCTCTCGTTATCGACGGCGGTCAGGTCGCCGGGATTGAGGCCGCGGTTCTTCCAGCTGTCGATCAGCCCGGCCAGCTGGCGCGGCGGCCAGCGCTTTTCGTCAAGGTCGTTGTCGCGGATCAGCGTCTTGAGCAGCCGCAACTGGTCATCGGTGTCGATGATAGTGAAGTTGCTTTGCAGCCCCACCAGTTCCGCATGGCGGCGCAGCATTTTGGCGCAGATCGAGTGGAAGGTGCCGAGCCACGGCATCCCCTCCAGCGCGCCGCCCGTCAGCCTGGCGACGCGTTCGCGCATCTCGCGCGCGGCCTTGTTGGTGAAGGTGACGCAGAGGATCTCGCTGGGCCAGGCCAGCCGCTCGCGCACGATGTGCGCCAGGCGATGCGTAAGGGCGGCGGTCTTGCCCGTGCCCGCACCTGCCAGCATCAGCACCGGCCCCTCGGTCGTCAGCACCGCCTCGCGCTGTGGTGCGTTGAGGTGCGACAGCCACTCGGGTGTGGTGGCGGCAGGCAGGGAATCGCTGGGAGAAGGGGCGTCGGTCACCCGTGAACAGTTAGGGAACGGCGGCCATCCGTGCAAGGAACTGCACCGGCTTTTGTCCGTTCATTGTGCAACTCGCGAAGAGGAGAGGACCAATCCGATGAAGACTCCCGCCCTTGCCGCAGCAATCGCCTTTACGGCGATGGCTACACCCGCCCTGGCTGACCATCACCAGGAAGGGGAACCGCAGGCGCAGGACGAAGAGGAGGCTCCGCTGGCGGAAGTCCTCAAGCGCGACGAGAACGGCCGCGCGACGTTGATTCGTGTCGAGGGGCAGGAATACGTGGTTTGCGGGGAGGGCCAGCAGGATGGCTGTATCAACCCGCGCGAGGCCGGCCTCGATTTCGGCGGCGTACCGATCGACTACTGGCCGGGCCGCCCGGCCAGCGAGATCGATGAGCCGCTGCCGGCCCATCGTCCGCCGCAGGACGACTAGGTTTCGGGCAGCCGCGCCAGCACCAGCTTGGCCGGGCCGGTCTTGCGCTCGGTTTCGATTTCCAGCGCCTTGAGCTGGACGTCGTCCTTGGCGCCGACCTCCAGCGCGACCCAGGTCGCCGGGCCGATCCAGCCCAGCCGGTTGAGCCGGTCGATGGCCACGGCACCGGCATTTGTGCCGTAGGGCGGATCAAGCATGATCAGGTCGAGCGGGGCCTTGGCCGGGCCAACCGACATGACCGACGTAACTTGCACGTCGCAGCGCTGCTGCGCGCGAAGCGAGGCGATGTTCTGCCGCAAGGCACGCACGGCGGCGGCGTCCTGCTCCACGAACAGGCAGCTTGCCGCGCCGCGACTGAGCGCCTCCAGCCCCAGCGCGCCGCTGCCAGCGAACATGTCCGCGACCTTCAGCCCTTCGAAGGAGCCGAGCCGGCTGGTGAGCATGGAGAACAGCGTTTCGCGCGTGCGATCCGCCGTCGGGCGCGTGGCATCGCCTGCAGGTGCGCGTAGCTGTCGGCGCTTCCATTCGCCCGCGATGATCCTCACTGGCCGCGCCCCTGCTTCAGCGAGGAGCGGAAGCGTTCGACGTCTTCCTTGCGGATTTCCTGGGCCGCGCCGCGCGGCAGGTCTGCAAGGCCGAAGGGGCCGTAGGCGGTGCGGATCAGGCGGTTCACCTTGAGGCCGAAGTGTTCGAGCACACGGCGGACTTCGCGGTTCTTGCCTTCGGTCAGCGTCAGTTCGATCCACTGGTTCTGGCCGGTGCGCCGTTCCAGGTTGGCGTCGATTCGGTCGTACCGCATGCCGTCGATCTCCACGCCTTCGATCAGCGTTTCCAGCTGTTCCTGCGTGATCTCGCCGAAGGTGCGCGCGCGATAGGTGCGCGGGATTTCGGAGGAAGGCAGTTCCAGCAGCCGCTTGAACTCGCCGTCGTTGGTCAGCAGCAACAGGCCCTCGGTATTCATGTCCAGCCGACCGACCGGCATCAGGCGCGGCGTGCCCTTGGGCAAGGCGTTGCGCAGCGCGGTGTAGATCGTCGGGCGACCGGAAAAATCGCGCTCTGCCGTCAGTAGGCCGGTGGGCTTGTGGAAGGCGAACAAGCGGGTTCGCTCGGGCTTGGCGACGGGCTTGCCGTCCACCGTCACGCCCTTGAGGCTGGTGAGGAAGGTGGCCGGCGTGGTCACCAGCTCGTCCCCGATCTTGATCCGCTTGTCGGCGATCATGCGCTCAACCTCGCGGCGGCTGGCGACACCTGCGCGGGCAAGCAATTTGGCGATGCGGTCGCCTTCGGGACGTTCATCATTCGACATTTTGCGCGCCATAGGCGTTGAGAGGCCGTTCATCCAGCCTTCCAATGCAATGGATTACGGCTAGACGGGTAGAGAGGCACTGAAAGAGGGCAGACAATGGCTGAAGCCGCCGCCACCGTGAAGAAAAAGAAGCCGGGCTGGGGTGTCCTGCTGCGCTCGCTGCGCAACCCCAAGAGCGGCTACATGGCGCTGTTCGGATTCGCCAGCGGCCTGCCTTTCGCGCTGTTCCTGGGCACGCTCTACGCCTGGCTGAGCGAGGCCGAGGTGGAGCTGGAGACGATGGGCGTCTTCTCGCTGATCGGCCTCGCCTATGCCTTC
The DNA here is from genome assembly GCF_026967575.1 of Aurantiacibacter sp. MUD11. Classification (NCBI taxonomy): domain Bacteria; kingdom Pseudomonadati; phylum Pseudomonadota; class Alphaproteobacteria; order Sphingomonadales; family Erythrobacteraceae; genus Aurantiacibacter; species Aurantiacibacter sp. MUD11. The sequence continues at coordinate 79,762 of NZ_CP114054.1, forward strand.
CAGTTCCTGTGGTCGCCGCTGATCGACAAGGTGACGATTCCCGGCTTCAGCAAGCTGGGCCGGCGCAAGCAGTGGATCGTGCCGGCGCAGATCCTGCTAGGCGTGATCCTGATTGCGCTCAGCCTCTCCAACCCCACAAACGAGGCGATCGGCTGGTTCAGCCTGCTGGCGGGCATCGGCGCGCTGGCCAGTGCGACGCAGGACATTGCCATCAACGCCTGGCGCATCGACGTGGCGGACGAGGAGGCAACGCTCGATATCCTCTCCACCATCTACCAGATGGGTTACCGGCTGGCGGCGCTGGTGGGCGGCGCGCTGGGCCTGATCATCGCCGCGCGCATCGGCTGGCCGCAGACCTACCTGATGATGGGCGCGATCCTGCTGGCAATCGGCATCGCCGGCCTGTTCGCGCCGGACAGCAAGGCGGGCGAGAATGTCGACGGTACCGTGGGCGACGACCTGCTGCTGAGCCTGCGCAAGAAGGGCGAGCTGAAGCCCGAACTGCGCGCGAAGGCGCTGGCGGCTGTCGGCCTGCTGTGGGCGATTGCAATCGGCGTGGTGCTTACCTTCATGTACATGTCGCTGGCCTACCCGCCGGAGGAGCGCCCGAACCCCACCGACTTCACGCTCAACTACGGCCCGTGGATCATCGTCGCGACCGTCGTAATCCCCGCATTCATCGCCGGCTGGCTCGCCTCGCAGAAGCGGAAGGGCGAGAACGTGATGACGGAGGATCTTCCCGAGCAGGCAGGCGGGGCCTACTCCCTGGACCATCTCTACCGGGCGCTGGTGATGCCGCTGGTGGAATTCGTCGGCCGCATGGGCTGGTCGTTGGTGCTGATCCTCTCGCTGGTGCTCACCTATCGCATCTGCGACGCGATCTGGGGCACCTTCGCCTACCCGTTCTACCTGGGTGAGCTGGAGTACACGAACGACGAGGTGGCCTTCGCTTCCAAGTTCTTCGGCGTCGGCGCGATCATCGCCGGCCTGGCTCTGGGCGGCTACATGCTCACCGTGATCGGGCGTATGGCGACGCTGACCATCGGCGCGTTACTGGCGGCGCTCACCAACCTGCTTTACGCCGACATGGCCATCGGCGGGGCGACGATGCAGGTGGCCAGCGATGCCAGCGGCTTCTCCTGGTTCATCAGCACCATCGCGCCCTTCGGGTCCGAGGCGCTGCCGCGACTGACCTTTACCATCATGTGGGAAAACCTCGCCATCGGGATTGCCGGGGCGGCCTATGTCGCCTGGCTCAGTTCCATCGTCTCGAAGAAGTATTCCGCCGTGCAATATGCGCTGCTGTCCTCGCTCACCATGCTGGTGGGGACACTGGGACGCGGCGCGCTGGGCGAGATGATCGAGGAGCAGGGCTATTACACCGTCTTCATCTTCACCACGCTGATCGGCTTCGTCGCCGTGGCGCTGTGCGTGATGGAATGGATTCGCGAGACGCGAGCCGGCAAGAGCAGCGGCGTCGTTACCGCCGATGCCAAGGCGATCCCGGCGGAATAGTCAGTTCGGCAGTTCGCGATTGGCGCTGAGCGCCTTGCCCGCGAGGTAGAGCGAACCTGCGATCAGCACCGTACCATCGCCACCATCGGGCAGGGCTTCCAGCGCCGTGGGCATGTCGGGCGCCGTGGTGACGTTCACCACACCCGCTTCGCGCGCCAGTTCGGCCAGCACGTCCAGCGGCACGTGGTCATTGCCCGCAATCGGCACGGCGGTGACGCTGGCCAGGTGCGGGGCGAGGATGGCGAGGAACCGCCGCGCGTCCTTCGCGGCCATCATGCCGAGCAGGACATGGACCGGCTGGTCCACCTTCGCCAGGTGCCGGGCGAGGGCTTCGGCCGCGTCGGGGTTGTGCCCGCCATCGAGCAGCACCGGGCGACCGCGCGCCAGTTCGGTGAGCGGACCAGCACCCATGTATTGCAGGCGAGCGGGCCAGCGCGTGGCGCGGATGCCCTCTGCCATCGCGGCGGGCGATACCGCCACCGTATCCTGGTGTCGCAGCATGGCGACCGCCAGCGCGGCGTTATCCGCCTGGTGCCCGCCGGGCATGGTCGGCAGCGGCAGGTCCAGCCGCCCGTCGCGGTCGCGATAGGCGATCGAGTCCGGTCCGGCTTCGGCCCACCAGTCGTGGCCGCGCATGTGCAGCGGTGCTCCGGCCAGCCCGGCGCGGCGCTGCACTTCCGCCTCGACATCGGGCGCGTAGTTCTGCGTCACCAGCGGCGAACCTTTGCGGGCGATGCCCGACTTCTCGAAGGCGATGCGCACCAGCTTGTTCTCTGGCGAGGGTGCGTCCGGGTCTTCGTTGAGCAGGAACTGTTCGTGATCGACGCCGAGCGAGGCGATGCCGCAGGCGGCGGGCTTTTCCATCACGTTGGTCGCATCGAAACGTCCGCCAAGGCCCACCTCGATCACGCAGGCATCGGCCGGCTCGCGCGAGAAGGCGAGGAAGGTGGCTGCCGTGGTCACTTCGAAGAAGCTCGGCGAGAGGTCTGCGGCAGTGTCGAGCACCTCTTCCAGCAGGCTGGCCAGCATGTCGTCCGAGATCAGCTCGCCGCTGACGCGAATACGCTCGTTGTAACGGACGAGGTGCGGCTTGGTGGCGACGTGGACCGTGTGGCCCTCCGCCTCCAGCATGGCGCGCAGGAAGGCGCAGGTCGAACCCTTGCCGTTGGTGCCCGCCACATGGAACACCGGCGGCAGGTGCCTCTCCGGGTTGCCGAGCCGGCGCAGCAGTTCGTGGATCACTTCCAGCCCGATGCGGCCCTGCGGCAGGCTGAGCGCGCCCAGCCGGTCAAGCTGGCGCTGCACCGCCTCGTTATCGGAGATGGCGAAGTCTTTCATTGGCGATGTACGGCTTTGTTCAGGCGGCCTTGGCCGGGGTGAGATAGTCCAGCAGGTTGGCCAGCGTGGAGCGCAGGTCCTTGCGGTGCACCACCATGTCCACCATGCCGTGCTTGTGCAGGTACTCGGCGCGCTGGAACCCCTCGGGCAGCTGCTCGCGAATGGTTTCCTGGATCACGCGCTGGCCGGCAAAGCCGATGAGGGCGCCGGGTTCGGCGATGTGCACGTCGCCCAGCATGGCATAGCTGGCGGTGACGCCGCCCGTGGTCGGGTCCGCCAGCACGACGATGTAGGGCAGGCCGGCGTCGCGCAGGCGGCGGGTCATCACCGTGGCGCGCGGCATCTGCATCAGGCTGAGAATGCCTTCCTGCATGCGCGCACCACCGGCGGCAGTAACGCAGACAAAGCCGCACTTCTCGTCCAGCGCGCGCTGGGCCGCGTTGCAGAAGGCATCGCCCACGGCCATGCCCATCGAACCGCCCATGAAGGTGAAGTCCTGCACGCCGACCACGGCCTTGCGGCCTTCGATCGTGCCGACGGCGGCGGTGAATGCATCGTTGTGCGGATTGCTGGCGCGCGCGGCCTTCAGGCGATCCGTGTAGCGCTTGCTGTCCTTGAAGCGCAGCGGGTCCTCGGTGACTTCGGGCGCAGGCAGCAGCTCGAAATCGCCTTCGTCGAGAATCTGGTCCAGCCGGGTATCGGCATTGATGCGGCCATGATGCTCGCAGTTCGGGCAGACGCTCATGTTCTGCTCGTACTCGCTGCGGAAGATCATCTCCTGGCAGCGCGAACACTTGATCCAGAGATTATCGGGCGATTCGCGCTTGTTGCCGAACGGCAGGCGCTCGCGGACACGGGTTAACCAGCTCATGCGCGCAGCCTATCGCGCATTATGCACGGCTTGGGCAAGGCTTTGCGTCAGTTCGCGCAGGTGTTTCGGCGCGTCCGTGCCGTGTTCGCCCACCAGTTCCACCAGCGCGCTGCCTACCACCACTCCGTCTGCCACCTTGGCGATGGCTTCGGCCTGTTCGGGCGTGCGCACGCCGAAACCCACCGCCACGGGCAGGTCGGTGTGCTGCTTGATGCGGTTCACGTTCTCCTCGATCGAATCGATCGCCGCCTGCTGCTTGCCGGTGATCCCGGCAACGCTGACGTAGTAGAGGAAGCCGGACGAGCCATCGAGCACGGTGGGCAGGCGCTTCTCGTCCGTCGTCGGCGTGGCGAGACGGATGGGCGAGATGCCCTTGTCGCGCAGGAACGGGCCCAGGTCCTCGTCCTCTTCCGGCGCCAGGTCCACGCAGATCACACCGTCGACGCCTGCGGCAGAGGCATGCTCGGCAAACCATTCAGGCCCGCGGCGGATCATCGGGTTGGCATAGCCCATCAGCACCAGCGGCACGTCCGGGTGCCGCGCGCGGAAGTCGGTGGCGAGTTGCAGCACGTCGGCAGTCTTGGTGCCCGCACCCAGCGAACGGATATTCGCCGCCTGGATCGCGGGGCCGTCTGCCATGGGATCGGTGAAGGGCATGCCCAGTTCGATCACATCGGCGCCGCCTTCGACGAGCGCGTCGAGATTGGCCGCCGTGTCGCCATCGCCTGCGGTGATGAAGCAGACGAGGGCGGGGTGGGACTTGGCGAAAGTGTTGGCGAGGCGGGTGCTCACATCTCCACTCCCAGCGCCTCGGCGACGGTGAAGATGTCCTTGTCGCCGCGACCGCAGAGGTTCATCAGCACGATCTCGTCCTTGCCCATGGTCGGCGCGACCTTCTGCACGGCGGCGATGGCGTGGCTCGGTTCCAGCGCCGGGATGATGCCCTCGGTGCGGCAGAGCAACTGGAAGGCTTCCAGTGCTTCTGTATCTGTGGCGCTGGTGTAGTCGACGCGGCCGGTCTCCTTCAGCCAGGCGTGCTCCGGCCCGATGCCCGGATAGTCGAGGCCCGCGCTGATCGAGTGACCTTCGGTGATCTGGCCGTCCTCGTCCTGCAGCAGGTAGGTCTTGTTGCCGTGCAGAACGCCGGGAAAGCCGCCTGCCAGGCTGGCGGCGTGTTCGTCACCCTGCAGGCCCTTGCCCGCCGCTTCCACGCCCAACAGCTTCACTTCCGGATCGTCGAGGAAGGGGTGGAACAGGCCGATGGCGTTCGATCCGCCACCGATGGCGGCAACGCACAGGTTCGGCAGCTTGCCGGTGCGGTCGAGCATCTGCGCACGCGCTTCCTTGCCGATCACGCTCTGGAAGTCGCGGACCAGTTCCGGATAGGGGTGCGGGCCGGCAGCGGTGCCGATGATGTAGAAGGTGTCGTGGACGTTGGCGACCCAGTCGCGCAGCGCCTCGTTCATGGCGTCCTTCAGCGTGCCGCGCCCGGCGGTGACAGGGCGCACTTCGGCGCCCAGCAGCTTCATGCGGAAGACGTTGGGCGACTGCCGCCGCACGTCCTCTGCACCCATGTAGACGACGCAGGGCAGGCCGAAACGCGCGCAGACGGTGGCCGTGGCCACACCATGCTGGCCCGCGCCGGTTTCCGCGATGATGCGAGTCTTGCCCATGCGGATCGCCAGCAGGATCTGACCGATGCAGTTGTTGATCTTGTGCGCGCCCGTGTGATTGAGCTCGTCGCGCTTGAACCACACCTGCGCGCCGCCCAGCTCCTCGGTCAGGCGCGGAGCGAAATAGAGCGGGCTGGGACGACCAACGTAATGCTCCAGCAGGTCCTCGAACTCTTCATGGAAGGCGGGATCGGCCTTGGCGGCCTCGTATTCGCGTTCGAGGTCGAGGATCAGCGGCATCAGCGTTTCGGCGACGTAGCGTCCGCCGAACTGGCCGAAGTGCCCGCGCTCGTCGGGCTGGTTGCGATAGGAATTGGGTGTGTTCTCGGTCATCGAGGGCCGATTTACAGGGAAGGACGGGCAAGTCCAGCGAGTCTAAATACCACCCCTGATCACGCAGCTTTGGCGCGTGCCTCGCGGGCAGCTTCGCAAAACGCCTTGATTTTGCCGATATCCTTCTTGCCCGGCTCGCTTTCGAGGCCGGAGGAGGCATCCACCAGCGGGGCGCCGGTATAGCGGATGGCGTCGGCGACATTGGACGGGCCAAGGCCGCCTGCCAGCCCCCACGGAAGCACGTGGCGGTGGTTTAGCAGCAACCGCCAGTCGAGCGCCAGGCCGTTGCCGCCCGGCAGCGCGCCCGCCGCCGCATCGTAGAGCAGCCGATGCGCCGAATCCTTGTACTTGGCGGCCTTTTCCAGCGTAGTCCGATCCTTGACGCCGACCGCCTTCCACACTTCCAGCTCCGAATTGTCCTTGATCAGGCTCAGCCACTCGGGCGTTTCCTTGCCGTGCAGTTGCAGGACGTCGGGCTGCACTTCCTGCAACGCGGCCGCCGTCGCCTTCGGGTCCATGTTCACGGTCAGCAGGACGACCTTCACCGACTTCGGCACGCGCACACGCATCCGGGCCGCGTCTTCGATGGAGAGGTGACGCGGGCTCGGCTCGAAATGCACGAGACCGACGTGGGTCGCCCCCGCTTCCACTGCGGCGTCGATGGTTTCCTCGGTCGTGAGACCGCAAATCTTGATCAGCTGTTCAGCCATGGCGTCCAGATAGGTGATTCGACTGCCATGCGAAAGTGCGGCAGCCCGGATTAACATTTTCCTTGGAAGTGGCGCTCCGCAAAGACCCGTCGCTAGTCGCCGGCGGGGTTCTGCACCAGTCGCAGCAGGCTGCCGTCGGGATCGACGAGATAGGCGATGGTCAACCCGCTGATATCGCGCTGCGGCGGGACCAGCCGGGGGATGCCCTCGCGTGCCTCCGGCACTCCCGCCTCGCCACATTGCGCCACCAGCGCATCGAGGTCGTCCAGCCGGAGGCAGCAGGAATGGTTGTTCTGCGCCGGGTCGAGGTCGGGCCAGGGGAAGAATTCCAGCTGCAAGCCACCGCGTTGCAGGATCAGCCAATGGCCGGAACGGTAGGAAGCGGCGAAGCCCAGCTTCGAATACCAGCGCTCGGTCTTCAGGAAGTCGCGGCTGGGCAGGTTGGGGGTGGCGCGATCAGCCAACGGAAACCGCTTACAGCGTTGCCTCGATATCCCGGGCGGCCTGCAACGGGTCGTCCGCACGGCTGATCGGGCGGCCGATCACCAGCACCGAAGCGCCGTCGTCGCGAGCCTGGCGCGGGGTGACGACGCGCTTCTGGTCGCCCGTCGCCTTGCCGCCGGGGCGCAGGCCGGGAACGACGAAGAAGCCGTCCTTCCACTGCTTGTGCACGGCCTTCACCTCCTGTCCGGAGCAGACGATGCCGTCGAGCCCGCTGGCCTCTGCCAGTTCGGCCAGGCGCATCACGTGATCGTGCGGCGTGCCGCTGACGCCGGTGCGCTTCAGGTCGTTCTCGTCGAGGCTGGTGAGCATGGTGACGGCAACGACCTTGGTGTTCTCGCTCGCCGCGGCCTTGGCATCCTCCATCATCGCCCGCCCGCCGCTGGCGTGCACGGTCATGATGGCGGGCTCCACCACGTGCAAGGCCTGCATGGCGCCGGCGACGGTGTTGGGAATGTCGTGCAGCTTCAGGTCGAGGAAGATCGGCAGGCCGAGATGGGCGATCTCGTGCACACCGTGGGTGCCGTGGGCGCAGAAGAATTCCAGCCCCAGCTTCACCCCGCCGATATGGCCTTTGACCTTGTCGCAAAGCGCCTTCGCTGCATCCAGCTGCGGGACGTCCAGTGCCAGGTAGACCGGGTTGCTCATCGCTTGTCTTCGTCACCGCTGTGGGTCGGCTCCAGCGGCGATTCGCCAGCAGGTTCCGGCGCCGGTTCGGCAACCGGAGCGGGTGAGGGAGCCGGGGCCGGTTCGGCCGGAGGCGGGGCAACCGGGGTGTTCGCAGCTGTGCGCGCGGCATTCTCCAGACTGGCGATCTTGCGGGTCAGGCGCCACCGGCTGCCGCGGTGGTACAGCCACATCGGCACGAAGCCGATCAGGAAGGACACGATCACCACGGCGGGGATCTTGGTGTCGACGACGATGCCGTCCCAGATGCGCACGGTGACCGTCGGGTCCCAGTTGGCGATCGAGAACAGCAGCAGTCCCACCAGCAGCAGAACCCAGATGACCGTGCGGACGATTTGCATCAGTTACCTTCCCATCCAAATGCGTTTGGCAGCGATGCTAGGCGCATCGGCGCGGCATTGAAAGAGCAGCCCGCTCAGGCCTTGAACACGCGGTCGAAGATCGTGTCGACGTGCTTGAAGTGGTAGTCGAGGTTGAACTTTTCCTCGAGCTCCGCCTCGCTCATGGCGGCGGTCACTTCCGGGTCGGCCTTTAGCAGTTCGAGCAGCGACAGCTGGCCGTCCGATTCCCACACCTTCATGGCGTTGCGCTGGACGAGGCGGTAGGCGTTGTCGCGGGTGATGCCGGCCTGCGTGAGGGCCAGCAGCACGCGCTGCGAGTGGACAAGGCCGCCCATCTTGTCGAGGTTCTTCTGCATCCGCTCCGGATAGACCAGCAGCTTGTCGACCACGCCGGTGAGGCGGGCGAGGGCGAAGTCCAGCGTGATGGTGGCGTCGGGGCCGATGAAACGCTCGACGGAGGAGTGCGAGATATCGCGCTCGTGCCACAGCGCCACGTTCTCCAGCGCGGGCAGGGCATAGGAACGGATCATGCGCGCCTGTCCGGTCAGGTTCTCGGTCAGGATCGGGTTGCGCTTGTGCGGCATGGCCGACGAGCCCTTCTGGCCGGGCGAGAAGTATTCCTCCGCCTCCAGCACCTCGGTCCGCTGCAGGTGACGGATTTCCACCGCGAGACGCTCCATCGACGACGCGATGACGGCGAGGGTGGAGAAGTAGGCGGCGTGGCGATCGCGCGGGATCACCTGCGTGGAGACCGGTTCGACGCTCAGGCCCAGCTGCTCGGCGACATATTCCTCAACACTCGGATCGATGTTGGCGAAGGTGCCCACGGCGCCGGAAATGGCGCAGGTGGCGATTTCCGCTCGCGCGGCGACCAGCCGTTCGCGGCAGCGGTCGAACTCGGCATAGGCCTGCGCCAGCTTGAGGCCGAAAGTCGTCGGCTCGGCATGGATGCCGTGGCTGCGGCCGATGGTGGCGGTGTACTTGTGCTCCTCGGCGCGGCGCTTCAGCGCCTCAAGCAGGGCGTCCATGTCTTCCAGCAGGATGTCGGTGGCGCGCGCCAGCTGCACCGCCAGCGTGGTGTCGAGCACGTCGGAGCTGGTCATGCCCTGGTGCATGAAGCGCGCCTCGGGGCCGACCTGGTCCGCCACCCAGTCGAGGAAGGCGATAACGTCGTGCTTGAGCACGCGTTCCTTCTCGTCGATCGCCTCGACGTCGATCTTGGGCTTGGTGGCCCACCAGTCCCACAGGGCCTTGGCGCCGCTTTCGGGCACCACGCCCAGCTCGGCCAGCTTCTGCGTGGCGTGCGCCTCGATCAGGAACCAGATCTCGTATTTCGTCTCCGGATCCCAGATCGCAGTCATGGCAGGGCGGGCGTAACGGGGGACCATCGTGAACTCCGGATTGGCAATGTGCGAGAGGATTTGGCAGCGCGGCTAGGCCGCTTGCCGGAAAATGGCAAGGGAGCCGCGCCATGGCGTTGCTTTCGCTGCGACTTCGTGTTGGAATAACCCGCGCTGTCTTTCCGGCAGCGCCCAACGGGGTCCCTTGATGTACAAGTCCATTGCCGTCCTGCCGCTCGTCGCCATCGCGTGGAGCGCGCCTGTCCTTGCCGGTGAAGAGCCGCTCTACGCCGATGCGCCCGATTACGTCGCGCCGGTCGATCTCGACGCCGCCATCGCCGCGGGCGAGGAAGTGGTGATTTACGACCGGCATTACCGGCTCGAGGACGGGGTGGTGACGCAATATTCGGACGTCGCCTACGAAATGCGCTCCACCGAATCGCTGCGCCGCTTCGGCACGCTGCAATTCGGCTGGCTGCCGGACAAGGGCGACCTGATCATCCATCGCCTGGAAATCATCCGCGACGGTGAGACCATCGACGTGCTGGAGCAGGGCGCCGAGCCGCAGATCCTGCGCCGCGAACGGCGGCTGGAGCGCCAGTCGCTCGACGGTGCGCTGACCGCCGCCATCCCGATTCCCGGTCTGCAGGTGGGCGACGTGCTGCGCTATTCGATCAGCACCACGCTGGCCGACCAGGCGCTGGAGCGCGAAATGCAGGCGCAGGCGCGGCTGACTGCCGAGCCTGCGCGGCTGGGTTTCGGCCGGGTGGTGTTCTCGTGGCCGGAGGACGAGGACATCCACTGGCGCGCCGTCGGCCAGGCGGGCGAGCATGAGGTGGTGACGCGCGGCGGATACGACCTGATCGAGGTCACCCTGCCGATCGAGGAACCGGAAGAGATGCCCGAGGATGCGCCGGGCCGCTATCACCTCAATCCCGGCATCCAGGTCGGCACCTTCGGCAGCTGGCGCGATGTCAGCCGGGTGATGGCGCCGCATTTCGCCACCGAGGGCACGATCGATCCGGAAGGGCCGATTGCCGAGGAAATCGACCGCATCCGCCAGACCACCGGCGACAAGACCGAGCAGGCGGCGCTGGCGCTGCAGCTGGTGCAGGACGAGATCAACTATCTTCTCAACGGCCTCGACGGCGGCAACTACCTGCCGCAGATGCCCGAGGAGACCTGGCAGCTGCGCTATGGCGACTGCAAGGCGAAGAGCATGTTGCTGCTCGCCATGCTGCGCGAACTGGGCATCGAGGCGGTGGCGATCCTGGTCGATACCAACAATTCCGATGCCGCCAGCGCGGTGTTGCCGCAGCCGGCAGCCTTCAACCACATGATCGTGCGCGCCGAAATCGACGGCACGACCTATTACCTCGATGGCACCAGCGCCGGCACGCGTCTCGATACGATGTACGAGGTGCCGGACTACACCTATGCGCTACCGCTGATCGAAGGCGGGGCGGAACTGGCGCGGGTCGAGCAGCGCTGGCCCATCGCGCCCGACCAGATCGTGCGCGTAACCCATGACATGAGCGGCGGCGTCGACCTGCCCGGCCTCTACGAGATCGAGGTGGAGACGCGCGGCGTCTATGCGGCACGGATGCGCGAGCAGGCGGCGGAAACCAATCCGCTGGTCGTCCTCAGCAACGCCCACGGCTTCCTCAGCGAGATCGTTCCGGGTGTGCTCTACGACGCGGAATATTCCTATGACGAGGCAAGCGGCGTGGGGACGCTGCGCGCGCGCGGCTTCGAGATGGACACCTTCGCCATCGACCGCGACACGGCGACCCATGCGATCTCCTCCGCCACCACCAACTGGGCTTTCAACCCCGACCGCGCACGCCGTGCATGGCGGGATATTCCCTACATGGTCGGCGGGCCGCTGACGGTGGCTTTCGAAAGCACCTATATCCTGCCCGATGGCGGCGAGGGTCTGCAGATCAACGGGACCCCAACGCTGGACGAGGTTACGGCGGGCACGCGCTACAGCCGCAGCATCTCGGTCGAGGGAGACCGCGTACTGCTGGAGGATTCGTACAGCTATATCCCCCGCGAAATCGCGGCCGAGGATATCCCCGCCGAGCGCGCAAAGATGCGCCAGCTGGTGAGCGGCGATCCGCAGATCGCGATCAACGAACCGGTCCGCGCCTGGGAGCTCGACGATGCCGAGCTGACCGCCCGGATGGAGCGTTTCGAGGAGCCGCTGGAGGCCGTCCTGGCAATCGAGGAGGACAATTCCGGTTATCCGCTGATGGCCGGCATCGTGCGCCTCTATGGCCGGGATTACGATGGGGCGATCGCGCATTTCGACCACGCGCTGGAGCTGGAGGAATCCCCGCAGGGACACATCCTGCGCGCCAATGCGCTGACCCAGCTGGGCCGCTACGAAGAAGCGCTGGCCTCTGCCGAGCGCGCGCACGACCTGCAGGGCGATCTCGAAACCGCCGCGTTGCTGGCCACCGCGCTGTCCGAAGTGGACCGTACCGAAGAAGCGCTCGACCTGCTCGATTCGCTGGGGCTGGCCGGACAGGAAGCCACCACGGTCGCCTCGCTGTGGGCGGACCTGTCGGGCAAGGCCGGGCGCCAGGAGGAAGCCTGGGAGCGCCTGTCGGAGGTGCTGCTGGATCGTCCGGGCGACGGCGCCGTGCTCAACTCGCAATGCTGGCTGGCCGGCACCTGGCAGACCAATCTCGATCAGGCCGGGGACATCTGCGACGAGGCGGTGACCGCGTCCAATTACTCGGCATCGGTGCTCGATAGCCGCGCGCTGTATCACTACCGCGCGGGCAATACCGATGCCGCCATGGCCGACCTCGAAGCCGCGCTGCGCAAGCAGCCCGGCATCGCCGCCAGCCTCTTCCTGCGCGGTATCATCCGGCTGGAGCAGGGCGACGAGGACGGCCTGGAAGATATCGTCCACGCTCGTCGCATCGCGCCGATGATCGACCGGCAATATGCCGAATACGGCCTGACCCCGGAGGTGTGAGCGCGGGCTAGATCAGACCCTTCGCCCGCAACGAAACGTGCCCTTCGCGGCCCACGATCACGTGGTCGTGGACGAGGATGCCCAGCGGCCTGCCGGCCTCGGCAATGCGCTTGGTGATGTCGATGTCGGCGCGGCTGGGCTCGGGATTGCCGCTGGGGTGGTTGTGCACCAGGATCAGCGCCGATGCGCCAAGGTCCATAGCCCGGTGGATCACCTCGCGCGGGTGGATGGCGGCCTCGTCGATCGTCCCTTCGCCGAAGTGGTGGTCCACCAGCAGCCGGTTGCGTGAATTGAGATAGAGTACGCGGACGCGTTCGACATTGAGATGCGCCATGTCGATGGCGAGGTAGTCCAGCAGCGATTGCCAGCTGCCCAGCACCGGCTTGTCCTGCACCTCGCTGCGCGCCATGCGACGGGCGACCAGCGCGGCGATCTTGATCTGGCCCACGCTGGCATCGCTGATGCCCTTCACCTGCTTCAGCGCCGAGGCTTCCGCATTCAGCACCCCGGCCAGCGTGCCGAAACGCGCCAGCAGTGCCTTTGCCAGCGGCTTGGTGTCGCCTCGCGCCAGCGCGCCGAACAGCAGGTATTCGAGCACTTCGTAGTCGGCCAGCGCTTCCGCCCCGCCGCCCAGCAGGCGTTCGCGCAGCCGCGCACGGTGGCCCGCAGCGCCTGGTTTCCCCGGTGGCGACACCGGCTCGTCCTGCAAAAAATCGCCTTGAGACATTGCCTTAAGCGCTCTCCCCTACACGATGCATTGCCTTTGTGCGCGCAGTCGCGCAAGTGTGCAGGCGCAATGGCGCAGGAAGCCGGAGAGGCCATCGAGCAACGCCCAAGGGGTCGCAAGCGCCGCATTGCGCGCAACGCCTTTCGCGTGGTTATCGCCCTGATGGCGGTAGCGGTCCTGCTCGTCTGGTTCGAGCGCGAGCAGATCGCCAACGACTTCATTGCCCGCGAATTCGACGCCCGCAACGTGCGTGCCAGCTATCGCGTCGACACCATCGGGCCGGGGCCACAGGTGCTGTCCGACATCGTCATCGGTGATCCCGAACGGCCGGACCTGACGGTGGAGCGGATGGAGGTGTTCGTCACCCCGCGCCTGGGCCTGCCCGACATCACCGAGCTGCGGCTGACCAGGCCGCGCCTCTACGGCACCTACCGCGATGGCGAGCTGAGTTTCGGCGACCTCGATCCCTTTATCTTCACCGGCAGCGAAGAGCCGTTCGAATTCCCTTCGCTCACGCTCGTCATCGACGATGGCCGGGGGCTGATGCAGACCGATATGGGCGACATCGGCCTGAAGGTGAGCGGGGCCGGGCACATGCGCGGCGGCTTTGCCGGGGAACTGGCTGCCGTGGCTCCCTCGCTGGCGCTGGGCAGCTGCGGGGCGCAAGACGTCACGCTCTACGGCGAAATCGGCATCAATGCCGAACGCCCGGAATTGCACGGTCCGCTCCGCTTCGCCTCGCTTTCCTGCGAGAACGGCCTCGAAATCGGCCGGTCGGGCATCGCGCTCGACGTGCAGGCCGAACGCAGCCTCGTCGAATTCGACGGCGAGATCGATTTCGTCACGCGTGCGGTCTCGGTGGCGGACCTGCAAGGGGCGTTGCGCGGTACCGGGCGGTTCGCCTGGCATGCCGAGGAACTGACCGTCAGTTACGATCTCGCTGCCAGCGATGCGGCGACGCCCTATGCCGATTTCGGCGAACTGGCGCTGGCCGGGCGCGTGCGGGCGCTGGACGGATTCGCCCAAGTCGAGGTCGAGGGTGACGTCGCGGGCGAAGAACTGCGCATGGGGCCGCAGCTCGATGGCGCGATTGCCAGCGCCGCCGAGGCCAGCCGCGACACCCTGCTCGGGCCCTTGCTCGACAAGCTGGGCCTGAATCTTGCGAGCGAATTGCGCGGCAGCCGGCTGGAGGCGAACTTCACTGCTCGCCAGCTGGACGGCCGCACCAGCCTGGTCGTGCCCGAGGCACGACTGCGCGGTGGCAGCGGGGAGACCTTGCTCTCGCTGTCGCGCGTGCAACTGACCGACGAGAGCGATGGCTTGCCGCGTTTCACCGGCAACGTGGCAACGGGCGGCAACGGCCTGCCGCAGATTACCGGGCGGATGGAGCAGGCAGGCAACGGCGCGCTGCAACTGCGCATGGCGATGCGCGAATATGCTGCCGGCACCTCGCGCCTGGCCTTGCCCGAGCTGACACTGGTGCAGGGCAGGGGCGGGCAGCTGGCCATCGACGGTCGCGCCATGGCGAGCGGCTTGCTGCCGGGCGGTTCGGTCGAGAACCTCTTGCTGCCGATCGACGCCGTGCTGGCCGCCAATGGTAGCTTCGCCATGTGGCGCGGGTGCCGCGAAGTGAGCTTTGACCGGCTGGCGCTCGCCAACCTATCGCTTTCGCGCCAGTCGCTGGCGCTGTGCCCGCAAAGCGGCGAACCGATCCTGCGATATGGTGCGGATGGCCTGCAATTCGCGGCCGGGACCGAGGCCCTGCAGTTGGCAGGTGAACTTGCCGATACACCGATCGCGATTCGCTCCGGCCCGGTCGCGATCGCCTGGCCCGGCGCGCTGGCGGCACGCGACGTTGCCGTGGTGCTTGGTGCTGCCGACAATGCCCAGCGCTTCGTTATCGCGGACCTGCGGGCGGACGTGTCGGCGGAAGCAATCGCCGGCCAGTTCTTCGGTACCGACGTGTTCCTCGCCTCCGTGCCGCTCGACCTGCTGGGCGCAGCGGGCAACTGGACCTATGCGGACGAGCGTTTCAGCATCAGCCAGGCGAGCTTCGTGCTGGAAGACCGCGAGCGGATCCACCGATTCGAACCCATGCGGGCACGCGGAGCGACGCTCTCGCTGTTCGACAACCGCATCACCGCCGATGCCCTGCTGCGGCATCCGGCATCGGACACGGTGCTCAGCCGGGTGGAGATCGTCCATGATCTTTCCACCAGCACCGGCCATGCCAACCTGTTTGTCGACGGCGTCACCTTCGGGCAGAACCTGCAGGTTGTACCGCCCGCCTCGCACTGTCTGGCCAGCCCCGGCGCGCGGCGCATTCCGCAAAGCGGGCTGACCTGCCTCGCGCTGGGCGTGGTCAGCGACGTGTCCGGCACTGTCAGCGGTAGCGGCCGGATCGACTGGAATGCCGAAGAAGTGACCAGCAGCGGCCGCTTCAGCAGCGATTCGCTGGATCTTGCCGCCGCCTTCGGGCCGGTGAAGGGCGCCAGCGGTACGCTGGTCTTTACCGACCTGCTGGGCCTCACCACCGCGCCGAACCAGCGCGTCTCCGTGGCTTCCATCAATCCGGGCATCGAGGTGTTCGAGGGCGAAGTTGCCTTCCAGCTGGTGGACGGCGAGATGCTGGCGCTCGAAGGGGCGACCTGGCCCTTCATGGGCGGCCGACTGACGATGCAGCCGGTGAATCTGCGCTTCGGCGCGCCCGAGGTGCGGCGCTACGTCATGCAAATCGAGGGGCTGGAGGCCGGCCTGTTCGTCGAGCGGATGGAAATGTCCAACGTGGCGGCCACCGGCACATTCGACGGCACCATTCCGATCGTTTTCGACGAGGACGGCAACGGCCAGCTCGAAGGCGGCTTCCTACTCTCGCGCCCGCCGGGCGGACATGTCTCCTACGTCGGCCAGCTGACCTACGAGGACGTGGGCTTCATGGCCAACTTCGCCTTCGAAGCGCTGCGCGACCTACGCTACGACACCATGGAAGTGCAGATGAACGGTCCGCTGACCGGCGAACTGGTGACGCAGGTGCGCTTCGAGGGCGTGGAGCAGGGTGAGACCGCCCGGCGCAATTTCATCACCCGCGCGATTGCCGACCTGCCGATCGAGCTGCGGCTCAACATCCGGGCACCGTTCTACAAGCTGATGACCTCGCTGCGCTCGCTCTACGATCCGGCCACCGTGCGCGACCCGCGCGACCTTGGCCTGCTGACGACTGATGGTGTGCGCCTCCGCGAGGCCATCGACCAGCAGACTGTCGACGAGAACGAAGCTGCGGAAGAGGCGGAGGCGGAGCGCCTCCTGCAGGAAGCTTTGAACCCCGATGAATCCGATATTCAGCCTGAGGAAAGCGAGACGTCCCCATGATCCCTTCGAAATTGACGAATTGCGCCCGTGGCGCGCATAGTCACCCGATGCAGGGGGCGAAGCGCACAAGGGCCGCGATGATGGCGGTGTTGGGAGCGATCCCGCTTGCCGGGTGCATCACGCTGGAAGCGCCCGACGAGCCGATCGTGATCGAGCTCAACATCAACATCACGCAGGAAGTGATTTACCGGCTGGCGGACGACGCCCGCGAGAATATCGAGGAAAATCCCGACATCTTCTGATGGCGGATCGAAGGAGCGAGTTGGAATGCACAAGCGCAACCTCATGACGATTGTCGGCGCGGCCGTGGCGCTGGCCATGCTCGCCACGCCCGCCCAGGCGCAGCGCGACCCGGCCTACCAGGCCGCGCGCGACAACGGCCAGATCGGCGAGAAAATGGACGGCTACCTCGGTATCGTCGGGGCCGAGACCCCGGCGCTGCGGGCGATGGTAGAAGATCTCAATATTCGCCGCCGCGCCAATTACGCGGAGCGTGCCCAGGCCAACAACGCCACGCTGGTGGAATATGCCTTTACCCAGGGCTGCATCCTGATCGCCCGCACCGCGCCGGGCGAAATGTACCAGGCCCCCGACGGATCGTGGCAGCAGCGCGGCGACGGACCGCCCCAGCGCGACCCGCGTTGTCCCTGATCAAGCCGGTATTTCCCGCCCCCACGTGTTGACTCGCCAACACCCCCCTTCTAAGGGGGCGGCGCCCTCGGCGGGCGGCTCGTTTGCGCATGGCAAAATGCTCCCCTAAAGGAGCCGGCATGACAGATGAGAAACCCGCACGGGAACCCATCGGTGAGGATGCGCGGATCGACGCGCTCGAAGAGCGGCTCAAAGCTGCACGCGAGCGGGAAGAACAGCGCAACCAGCCGCAGGTGCAAGGCTCCGATGCCAGCTACAAGGCTGGCAACAAGGTGCTGGCAGACCTGCTTGGTGGGCTTCTTGGTGGAACGGTGGTCGGCTATGCCATTGGCTGGTTGACCGATACCAATCCCTGGGCCCTGCTGATCGGCCTGTTCCTCGGGATCGTGGTCGCTTTCAGGAATATCATTCGGACGTCCAGCCAGCCGCCCAAGGGCGATTGATCGGACTAAAACGCAAGGGTTTACAAAGACGTGGCAGGCGAAGCCGAAACGGCCAAGGTCGACCCGATGTACCAGTTCACCATCCAGCCGCTGCTGGGTGAAAACTGGGACATCGCCGGATACAACATCGCTTTCACCAACTCGGCACTGTGGATGCTGATCACGGCCGTGGTGCTGTGGATCTTCATGCTTGGCGGCATGAAGCGCGAGCTGGTGCCCGGCCGCTGGCAGATGGCGGTGGAAACCTTCACCGGCTTCATCGACGACATGCTGGAAGCGAACGTAGGCAAGGCGGGGCGCAAGTACGTCCCCTACATCTTCAGCCTGTTCATGTTCATCCTGTTCGCCAACCTGCTCGGCCTGCTGCCGCTGGGCCTTGTCGGCGTGCACCCGTTTACCTTCACCAGCCACTTCACCGTCACCGGCGTGCTGGCCATCATCAGCTTCTCCATCGTGCTGATCGTGGGCTTCTGGAAGCACGGCTTCCACTTCTTCAGCCTGTTCGTGCCGCACGGTACGCCGCTGCCGATGATCCCGGTGATCTTCCCGATCGAGCTGATTTCCTTCCTCGTGCGCCCGTTCAGCCTCGGCCTGCGACTGTTCGTCGCCATGATGGCCGGCCACGTGCTGCTGGAAGTGCTGTCCAGCTTCGTGATCGACGGCTGGAACGCCGGTGCCCAGTTCGGCCTGCTGGTCGGCGTGCCCAGCTTCCTGCTGATGGTCGGTATCTGCGCGCTGGAAATCCTGGTCGCCGCGATCCAGGCCTACGTTTTCGCACTGCTCTCGTCGCTCTACATCAACGACGCCGAGAACCTGCACTAAGTTCAACCACCTTTTTGCCCAACGAATTTACTTGAAAGGATAATCTCATGGATATGGAAGCTGCCAAGCTGATCGGTGCCGGTCTTGCTGCAATCGGTGCCGGTATGGCCGCCATCGGTGTGGGTAACGTGTTCGGCTCGTTCCTCGAAAGCGCGCTGCGCAACCCGGGTGCTGCCGACGGCCAGCAGGGTCGCCTGTTCATCGGCTTCGCCGCTGCCGAACTTCTCGGCCTGCTGGCGTTCGTCGTGGCGATGATCCTGATCTTCGTCGCCTGATCGACCTCACCGGATAGCTGGCCGGGCGAATTCGCGTCCGGCCGGTTGTAATTTGTAATCTCGCGCAGATAGGCGGAATCCGTCCATGCCCCAGATAGCCCAATTGGCCGAGACATATGCCAGCCAGATCTTCTGGCTGCTGCTGATCTTCGGCTTCATCTATTTCGTCATCGGTCGCGGCATGGTGCCGCGTGTGATGGACACCGTGGGCCTGCGCGACAAGCAGATCGCTGACGACCTGGCCGCGGCGCAGTCCGCCCGCGACGCCGCCGACGAGGCGGAGGAAGCCTGGCGCAAGCGCGAGAACGCCAACCGCGAAGCGGCGCAGGCGCTGGTCAACGAAGCCAAGGCGAAGGCGCAGGCCTCCACCGAAGGCAAGCTGGCCGAAGTGCAGTCGCGGATCGATACCCAGCTGGAAGAGGCCGAAGCCCGCATCAACGCGAGCCGTGCCGAAGCCGCCAAGGAAATCGAGACCGTGGCCGCCGAAGCGGCGCAGGACATCGCTGCCCGCCTGGCCAATGTCAAAGTGACCAAGACCGTCGCCCGCACGGCGGTGAAGAAGGCGATGGCCAATGGCTAACCCGACCCAGACCGAAGCCCTGCCCGAAGTCTTCGCGACCGAGGAAGCACAGATCGAAGTTGCGGACTCGCACGGCGGCGCTGCCGTCCATGCCGAACCCGAACTGCTGGGTCTCGCGCCCTTCCAGTGGGTCTCGATCGCCATGGCGGTGCTGCTGCTGTTCGCCTTCGGCGTTGCCAAGGTGCACAAGGCGATTGCCGGCGGCCTCGACAACAAGATCAAGGCCATCAAGGACAACCTTGAGGAAGCCAAGCAGCTGCGTGCCGAGGCCGAGGCCCTGCGCGAGGAATATGCTGCCAAGATCGCCAATGCCGAGAAGGACGCCGAGGCGATGCTCGACAACGCCAAGCGCGAAGCCGAAGGCATTGTCGCCAAGGCGCAGGAAGACACGGCTGCGATGATCGCCCGTCGTGAGCGCATGGCGCAGGACAAGATCGCCGCCGCCGAGCGTCAGGCCGTTGCCGAGCTGAAGGCCAAGGCCGCCGACGCCAGCACCGCTGCCGCCGCCGCGCTGATCGCCGACCAGCACGACGCCGAGGCCGACAAGGCGCTGGCCGACGAGGTTATCTCCAACATCTGACCTGCGTCCTCCGCGGTTACGGCAAACAAGCCCTCGCTTCGGCGGGGGCTTTTTGTTTTTGCGCTTCACAAATGCGCTGCCCTGCCGTTAGCACCTGTCCCGAAAGGGAGATTTGCCATGCAAGTTGCGGTTCTGGGAGCGAGCGGGAAGGGCGGCTCGGAGATTACCAAGGAACTGGCGGCGCGGGGGCACACGGTGGTGGGCATTTCGCGCCATCCCGATGCCATTCCGGACCTGCCGGGCGTTCAACGCAAGGCAGGGGATGCCAGCAAGCCGGATGAACTGGCCCGGCTCATCAAGGGTGTCGATGCCGTCATCAGCGCGGTGCATTTCGACATCCCCAGCGCCACGCTGTTGGGTGCGGTGAAGCAGGCCGGGGTGAACCGCTTGCTGGTGATGGGCGGTGCTGCCAGCCTGAAGGGAGCGGACGGCGTGATGCTCTACGATTCACCGCACTTCCCCGAAGAGATCAAACCGATCGTGAAGCCGGCGATCACCTTCCTCGATGAACTGCGCGAGGAGCAGGAGGTCGACTGGACCTTCTTTTCCCCTGCCATGGTCATCTTCGAAGGCGAGCGCAAAGGTCCCGGCAGCTTCGAACTGGGCGGCGATGAGCTGGTCACCGACGGCGATGGCAACAGCAAGATCAGCTATGCCGACTACGCTATCGCCATGGTCGACGAGCTGGAGCAGCACAACCACAGCCGCCAGCGGTTCACCGCGGCTTACCCCTAGAAGCTGTCCTTCGCTGCCCTGAGTGCGGCAAAGGTCTCGTGCGGGGCGTCGCCGCCCCAACGGGCCTGCATGTCGGGATCGTCGGCGCGCAGGAAGGGGTTGGTCTCCAGCTCGCGGGCGAGGGGGAAGGGCACGGTCGGCTCTCCGGCGGCGCGCTTGGCGTCGATTTCGCGGGCGTAGTCGATCAGGGCATCGTTGCCGGGATCCGCATGCAGCGCGAAGGCGGCGTTGGCCTTGGTGTATTCATGCGCGCAATAGAGCGTGGTGTCGGCGGGCAGGCGCTTGATGCGGGCAAGGCTGTCCCAGAACTGCGGTGCAGTGCCCTCGAACATGCGCCCGCAACCCAGCGCGAAGACGCTGTCGCCGACGAAGGCCATGGCGCTCTCGGCCAGGTGATAAGCGATGTGGCCCATCGTATGGCCGCTCACGTCAATAACACGGGCGGTGTGCTCGCCCAGCTTCACCAGGTCCCCATCGCGCACGGTGCGGTCGACCGCGGCGATCTTCTCGGCGTCGAGCAGCGGGGCAGTGACGGTGCAGACGCCACCATCCCTCTGGCAGGCAGCCTTGATCGCCTCGTTCCCGCCAGCGTGATCGGGGTGCCAGTGGGTGTTCCAGATCTGCGTGATCCGCCAGCCCTTGGCCGCGGCCTGTTGCAGGTATTCCTCGGCATCGGGCGTGTCGATGCAGGCGGTCTCCCCGCTGGCAGGGTCGTGCAGCAGGAAGCCGTAGTTGTCGGACAGGCAGGGGAACTGGTGGACTTGCAGCATGGTCATTCCGGGAGGTTGAGTTGCCAGCTGATATTGAACGGGTCGGCAATCCAGGTGAACAGCCGGCTGAAGCCGTAGTTGTCGATCGGCATCATCACGCTGGCGGTGAGCTTCTCGGCCATGTCGCGCAACTGTGCCTCGTCATCGCACTCGACGAAGATCGAAGTCGATGGTGTGAAGCTGAAATTGTGAACCGGCGGGCTGTCGTTCACCAGCCATTCCGCACCGCCGATGCGGATGCGCGCGGTCATTACCTGTCCCGCCATGTCACCTTCAGGATGTTCGTTCAGTTCGAGCACTTCGAAGCCCGGCACTGCGGATTGCCAGAGCGCGAGGGCATCCTTGGCTTGCCCCTGAAACATCAGAAATGGCGTTGCTTTCATCTGCCCAGCCTACACCGCACCGCGCAGACAAGAAAGGCCCGCCTGCCGGTGTGGCAAGCGGGCCTTCCTGATCCCGTTACGGGAGAACGCGCTTAGTCGTTCTTCTTCAGGGCTTCGCCCAGGATGTCGCCCAGCGAGGCGCCGCTGTCGGCCGAGCCGAACTGTGCCACGGCTTCCTTCTCTTCGGCGATCTGGTGAGCCTTGATCGAGAAGTTCGGCTTCTTCGAACGATCGAAGCCGGTGACCATGGCGTCGACCTTCTGGCCGGTCTGGAAGCGATCCGGACGCTGCTCGTCGCGGTCGCGGCCGAGGTCCGAACGCTTGATGAAGCCGGTTGCGCCATCGTCGCCAACCTGCACTTCGAGGCCGCCATCGCGGACTTCCAGCACGGTGACGGTGACGACTTCGCCGCGACGCAGCGCGCCGGCGGCACCAGCTTCGGTCGGAGCGCCCTTTTCGAGCTGCTTCATGCCGAGCGAGATGCGCTCCTTGTCGATGTCGACGTCCAGAACGACGGCCTGGACTTCTTCACCCTTGCGGTGCAGCGCCAGCGCGTCTTCACCCGAGATGCCCCAGGCGATGTCGGACATGTGAACCATGCCGTCCACGTCGCCCGGCAGGCCGATGAACAGGCCGAACTCGGTAGCGTTCTTGACTTCGCCGGTAACGGTCGAGCCGACCGGGTGAGCTTCGGCGAACTCTTCCCACGGGTTGCGCTGGGCCTGCTTGAGGCCGAGCGAGATGCGACGCTTCTCGGAATCGACTTCCAGCACCACGACTTCGACTTCCTGCGAGGTCGAGACGATCTTGCCCGGGTGGACGTTCTTCTTGGTCCACGACATTTCGGAAACGTGGACCAGGCCTTCGATGCCCGGCTCCAGCTCCACGAAGGCACCGTATTCGGTGATGTTGGTGACCTGGCCGGTGACCTTGGCACCAACCGGGTACTTGGCGCCAACGCCTTCCCACGGATCGCTTTCCAGCTGCTTCATGCCCAGCGAGATGCGCTGCGTATCGGCATTGATGCGGATGATCTGGACGGTCACGGTCTGGCCGATCTCGATCACTTCGCTGGGATGATTGACGCGCTTGTAGCTCATGTCGGTGACATGCAGCAGGCCGTCGATGCCGCCCAGGTCCACGAAGGCACCGTAGTCGGTGATGTTCTTCACGACACCGTCGGTGATCTGGCCTTCGCTCAGGCCTTCGATCAGCTCGCTGCGCTGTTCGGCGCGGGTTTCTTCCAGCACGGCGCGACGCGACACGACGATGTTACCGCGGCGACGGTCCATCTTCAGGATCTGGAAGGGCTGCGGCACGTCCATCAGCGGGGTAACGTCACGCACGGGGCGGATGTCGACCTGCGAACCGGGCAGGAAGGCCACGGCGCCGTCGAGGTCGACGGTGAAGCCGCCCTTGACGCGGCCGAAGATGCGGCCTTCGACGCGCTTGCCTTCGCCGAACTCGCTTTCCAGCTTGTCCCAGGCAGCTTCGCGGCGGGCACGGTCGCGCGACAGCATGGCTTCGCCGTCGGCGTTCTCGACGCGGTCGACGAAGACTTCGACTTCGCTGCCGACGGTCAGGCCGTGGTCGTCTTCACCACGGGCGAATTCCTTGAGGTTGACGCGGCCTTCGCTCTTCAGGCCCACGTCGATCACGGCCATGCCGTTTTCGATGGCGGTGACGGTGCCCTTGACGACGCGGCCTTCGAAGCCGCCCTCGGCGCCGCCGAGCTGTTCGTCGAGGAGTGCCGCGAAATCGTCGCGGCTCGGATTGGCAGAAGTAGCCATTATCTGGTGTTCCTAATCAATGTTTTTTCCGGCCACCCGGTTAAGCCGGGGGTCTTTTCTCCGCCGCTCGCGGGATTGCGATTGGCGGGCCAAAGGGCCGAACTGCCCGTGCGGCCGAATACCGGCACAGGCGCTCTTCGAACGGCATGACTGCGGAGCGACAAACAAACATGGCATGGGCGTCGTTGCGCCCCGGTGGAAAGCCGACCATGCTGGCTTGTGCGCCCGCGGACATGTGTTCCGTCCGTCGAACGGGCGCGCGCCTAGGCGAAAATACGCGCGTTGGCAAGCGAATTGCGGCTGCGCGGACAGTGGCGCTGCGGCTAATGTGGAACACTTGGAACACTGTCCTGGGCGCAAAAAGTCCGGAGTGCGCAGGTCGCTTCAGTCCCCACCGCATTACAGGGAAGAAGCATGGTTAACATGTGAACCTTTTTGCAGAGGGAAATCGGGTGTAGGACAGCAGCATGACGCTCAGTGAATCCTTGTCCCGTTATCGTGAATACCACCGCGACGGTCGCAATGTGCTGACACACGCCATTGGTATCCCGATGATTGTGCTCTCCATCACCACGCTATTGGCGCGGCCCATGTTCGACGTGGGCGGTGTGATCCTGACCCCGGCGCTCATAGCGGCGGTTCTGGCGGCGATCTTCTATGTGAGGCTGGAGCTGTGGACCGGGGTGCTGATGGCTATGCTGCTGACGCTGTTCACGGCGCTGGGGCAGATGATCGCGAACTCGTCTGACGCCTTATGGCTCGGCGGCGGGATCGGCCTGTTCGTGGTCGGCTGGATTTTCCAGCTGGTGGGCCACAAGTTCGAGGGCCGCAAACCCGCCTTCGTGGACGACCTGCGCAGCTTCCTTGTCGGTCCGCTGTTCGTGGTGGTGGAAGGCCTGTTTGCGCTTGGCCTGATGCAAGACCTGCGCCGCGAGATGGAAGACTAGTCCAGCCGCGCCAGCTGGCGATCGTGCCAGCGTGAGAGCAGCAACAAGGCCAGCGCCGCGCCGATCAGGCACATCAGCATGTCCCACTGCGTGTCCCACACGTCGCCCTGCGTGCCGAGGAATTCCTCCGCGCCCTGGCCCAATGCCATGGCCGCGCCGAATTCGATCAGCTCGTAACTGGCGCTCACGGCCAGGCAGCAGGCCAGCAGCAGGACGGTGAGCAACCACCCGGGGCGCAGGGAGGACAGGCGCAGCAGCAGCTCGCGAAAGACCACGGAGGGGACGAAGCCCTGCATCAGGTGGCCGAAGCGGTCATAGGGGTTGCGGGCGAGGCCGAGCCACTCCTGTACCTCGAACCCGATCGGCACGCGGGCGTAGGTGTAGGCTCCCCCGAGCATCAGCACGAGGCCGTGCAGGCCGATGAGGGTGAGCGAAAGACTGGTGAGCGGGAAGCGCTTGCCGGTGGCCCAGAGGATCGGCAGCGCAATCAGGGCGGGAGCGACCTCCATCAGCCAGGTCCCGCGGTCGTAGGGGTGCCAGCCGGACCAGGCGAGCATGGCGAACCAGGTCGCAGTCAGCAGGAGGAGCCGCCGGTCCATGCTCAGGGGCAGGGTGCCTGGCCGGTGACTTCCACCACGACGGCGATGGCCTGGGCGATGGCGTCGTCCTTGCTCAGCTCGGTGGTGTCGAGGACGAAGGCGTCCTTGGCGATGGCGAGCGGGGCGCTCTCGCGGCCCTTGTCGCGCGCATCGCGGCGCTCGAGCTGCTCGACGATATCCTTCAGCGATACCTCGCGACCGGCATCGCGCATTTCCAGCCAGCGGCGCTCGGCGCGCGCAGCGGTGGTGGCGGTGACGTAGAGCTTCACCTCGGCCTCCGGCGCGATCACGGTGCCGATGTCGCGCCCGTCCAGCACCGCGCCGCCTGACCGGGTGGCAAAGCTGCGTTGCCGCTCGAACAGCGCCTCGCGCACTTCGGGATGCACCGAGACGCGGCTGGCGAGGCCGCCGGTCACTTCGTTGCGCAGGTCCGGGTTGTCGAGCAGGTCGTCGGGGAAATCGCTCGCCGCCAGCGCGTCGGCCGGGTCGTCCGGATCGCCGCCATTGGCCGCCACCTGCCACCCCACCGCGCGGTAGAGCAGGCCGGTATCGAGATGGGGCAGGCCGAAATGCCTCGCCAGCGCCTTGGCGATGGTGCCCTTGCCCGATGCGGTCGGTCCGTCGACGGCGATGATCATTCGGTTTCCTCTTGCGCGGCATCCATGCGCGCCAGCCAGCTGCGCAGGATGGCCTCGGTAATCGCGGGACGCTCGCCGAAGAAGGCATGGCTGCCACCTGGCACCACGGCCAGCTCCGCACCCGGCGTCAGTGTCACGAAGTCCTGCACGTCGTCGATCCGCGCCTCGTCGTACTGGCCGACCATGAACAGCGTGCGGCTGCCGTCGATGCGGGCGAGCAGCGGGGTGGCGTCGTAATTGACCAGCGAACCGCGCGCGGAAAATTCGCTCGGCCCCCACATGGCGTTGTAGACCGTCTCGTTCCAGCCATCGCCCGAATAGCGCTGGCGATAGGCAAGGGCTTCCGGTGACGGAGCCGGGCGGTCGGGCCGGCCGTTGTAGGCGTTGTAGAAGGCAGCCGTGGCTGGGCCGCAGACATCGGGCGTGGGCGGCGTGTCGCTTTCGCAGGCGATGATGTCCGCCGCCACCGCGTCCGGCAGTTCGCGGATCAGCAGGTTGGTGCCGGTTATCCAGTGCGGGGTGGAGATGAAGGTGCCGGAGAGCACGGCAGAGGCGGTGTGCTGCGGATAGGCCGCGGCATATTCCAGCGCGAGGGCAGCGCCCCAGCTGTGGCCGACCAGGTGCCAGCGCTCGTAGCCCAGCGCCTGCCGGATTGCCTCCAGTTCCGCCACAAAGCGTTCGACGCGCCAGTTGGCCGGATCTTCGGGTCGTTCGGACATGCCGCTGTCCAGCTGGTCGTACAGCACCACGGCGCGTTCGTCGGCGAGGCTCAACATGCCGCCGAAACCAAGATGCGTGCCGCCCGGCCCGCCGTGGATGAACACCACCGGCGGATTGTCGCGCGTGTAGATGCCGTTCACCCGCACCCACACGCGTCCGCCTTCGACCTCGACCATGTGCTGGGAGGTGGGGTCGGACCAGTCCTGCGCATGGGCCGGGACTTCCTGCGCCGAGGCAGGCACAGCTGACAGCGCCAGTGCGGCTGCAAGGGTGGCCGGCAACCTCATGCCGCATCGCCTTTCGCCCGGTGCGCTCGCCAGGCCTTGGCCAGGCCCCAGATGGCAATTGCTGCCCAGAAGCCTTCGAGCACCAGGCTCGGCCAGTTGGTGTGCACCAGCAGGGAAACGGTCAGCAGGGCCGCACCGCTCAGGTTGGTGCCGTGCAGGATCCACGGGTTCGGCCTGTCCACCGCGGTCAGGTAGAAATAGGCGCCGATGATGCACGCCGTGCCGACGAAGCCGATCACCGAATAGATGTCGAGCGCTTCACTCATTCAATCAGGCACCGGGGTCTTGCGGATAGGTGGCGAAGACATAGGCGGGAACGTCGCCAAAGGCGATGACCTGGTAGGGTTGCACGCGGTCGCCCATTTCCATGCCGGGAGAGCCGATCGGCATCCCGGCCACGGCCAGTCCGCGGATCCCTTCCGGCCGTTCCTCTAGCAGGCGTTCGATTTCTGCCGCCGGGACATGGCCTTCGATTACGTAGCCATCGACGATGGCGGTGTGGCACGACCACAGCACCGAAGGCACGCCATGCTCGCGCTTGACGGCCGCCATGTCGGAGGATTCCACCACCGTGACCTCGGCTTCGTGTTCGGCGTGGACATGCTCCGCCCAGAGTTCGCAGCAGCCGCAATTGGGATCGCGGAACATGGTGAAGGTGGCCGCCTGCGCCGCGTTGGAGCAAGCCGCGAGCATCAGCAGGGTCGGGGCGAGGATGTTGCGGATCGAGCGGATGTTCATGATCGGGTAGCCTCTTCAAGCAGCGATGTGAAAGTCGGGAAACTGGTGGCGATGGGTGCGGTATCGTCCACCTCCACCCCGTTCGCACTCACCAGCCCGGCAACGGCCATGCTCATGGCGATGCGGTGGTCGAGGTGGGTGGTGATGGCGGCGCCCTCAGGCGTGCCGGGCAGCGGATCGCCGCCGCGTCCGTGGATCACCAGGCCGTCCTCGCGTTCTTCCACCTTGGCGCCTGCCAGCGTCAGGGCACTGGCCATGGCGGAAAGGCGATCCGATTCCTTGACCCGCAATTCCTCGAGGCCGGTGGTGGTCGTGGTGCCTTGCGCCATCGCGGCGGCGACGAACAGCACGGGGAATTCATCGACCATGGCCGGGACCACGGCGGGATCGACCTCCACGCCCGTCAGGGCGGAGTGCCGCACGCGCAGGTCGGCCACCGGCTCGCCGCCGACTTCGCGGCGGTCCAGCTCCTCGATCTGGCCGCCCATGTCGCGCAGCACGTCGAACAGCGCGGCGCGGGTGGGGTTGAGGCCGACATTCTCGATCACGAGGTCGCTGCCTTCAACCAGCAGTGCGGCAACGGTGAAGAAGGCGGCGGAAGAGGGATCGCCCGGCACGACGATGTCCTGCGGCTTGAGATCCGCTTCACCGTGGATGCGAATGACGCGCGCGCCGTTCTCCTCGCCCACGTCGAGCTTCGCGCCGAAACCCCGCAACATGCGTTCCGAATGGTCGCGGGTGGGGATGGGTTCGATCACCGTAGTGATGCCGGCGGTGTTGAGACCGGCCAGCAGCACGGCGCTCTTCACCTGCGCGCTGGCGACGGGCAGGCGGTAGGTAATCGGCACGGCGGGGGAGATGCCGCGCAGCGTCAGCGGCAGGGTGCCGCCGGGCGAGGCCTCGAAGCTCGCGCCCATCTGGCTGAGCGGGTCGATCACCCGGCCCATCGGACGCTTCGACAGGCTGGCATCGCCGGTGAACATGGCGGTGATCGGGTGGCTGGCGACCAGGCCCATCAGCAGCCGCGTGCTGGTGCCCGAATTGCCCATGTCGAGCGCCTGCTGCGGCTGCAGCAGCGAGCCGACGCCGACCCCGTGGATACTCCAGCTACCGTCTTCAAGTCGCTCCACCTGTGCGCCCATGGCGCGCATGGCGGCGGCGGTGGCGAGCACGTCCTCGCCTTCCAGCAGGCCGGTGACGCGGGTCTCGCCCACGGCCAGCGCGCCCAGCATGATGGAGCGGTGGCTGATCGACTTGTCGCCCGGAACACGGATGCGCCCGGTCAGCGGGCCGGTGGCGGAAAAGCGGTGCGGGGCAGGCGGGTTGGAATGACTCAAGGGGCTACCTATCTGGTGTCGCGTCGGCGAGGTGCTTTGACAGTGCGATAGGCCTATGGCAAGGCGCGCCCCGCTCGTGATTCTGGACCGGCGTCACATACGCCATCCGGTTCACGCCAACAGTTTTCCCGGACGAACTCCGGATGAGAGTTAAGGACATACACATGGTCAAGCCAGAATGGGGCACCAAGCGCACCTGCCCCAAGTGCGGTGAACGCTTCTACGACCTGGGCAAGGAAGATCCGGTCACCTGCATCGAATGCGGCAACGAATGGACGCCCGAACCGGTGCTGAAGTCCAAGCAGCCGATCCCGTTCGACGAGCAGGACAAGAAGAAGGACGACAAGGAAGCCGATTCGGATCTGGCCGATGACGATCTGGAAGATATCGACGTCGACGAGGACGATGATTCGCCCGACAACGATGTCGACCTTGGCGGCGACGACGATCTCGGCGTGCAGACTGCCGACGACGAGAACGACGACGAAAATTAGGACTTGCGTCAGAGGCAGCCTCCTCATAAAGGGCTGCCTCCCGGCCGCACTGGCGGTTGGAACCGGCACCTGATATGGTGCTCAAATCGATGGAACGGGGCCTTAGCTCAGCTGGGAGAGCGCAACACTGGCAGTGTTGAGGTCAGCGGTTCGATCCCGCTAGGCTCCACCATCGACTAAGACGATTTCCCGCCCTGCTTCGGCATGGCGCTATTATTGAGCGGGCCCTCCGGGCTCACGCTGGCCGACGAGTTCTCGTCCGCCGGCGTTTTTGGCATTTGGCGCATGACTTCCCACATCGGGGTGCCACGCGCTGCAAAGGAGCAAAGACGCGCATGTTCGATACGCTGTCCGATCGCTTGAACAATGTCTTCGACCGCCTGCGCGGTCGCGGGGCGCTGAACGAGCAGGATGTGCGCGATGCCATGCGCGAGGTTCGCGTCGCATTGCTCGAAGCCGACGTGGCCCTGCCGGTCGCCCGCGATTTCATCGCCCGCGTCACCGAACGCGCCGTCGGCCAGGAAGTGCTCAAGTCGGTCACTCCCGGCCAGCAGGTCATCAAGATCGTCAATGACGAACTGATCACCATGCTCGGCGGGGAGCAGAGCGACGGCGAGGCGTCGCCGCTCAACTTCGACGTCAAGCCGCCGGCCGTGGTGATGATGGTCGGCCTGCAGGGTTCGGGCAAGACCACCAGCACCGCCAAGATCGCCAAGCTGATCAAGGAAAAGCACGGCAAGAAGCCGCTGATGGCCTCGCTCGACGTCAATCGTCCGGCGGCGCAGGAACAGCTCGCCGTGCTGGGTGAGCAGGCGGGTGTCGCCACCTTGCCGATCGTCCCCGGCCAGCAGCCGGTCGACATCGCCAAGCGCGCGCTCGAATCGGCCAAGCTGCAGAACGTCGACGTGCTGCTGCTCGACACCGCCGGCCGCCTGCATGTCGACGAAGCGCTGATGGCCGAGATGAAGGCCGTCGCCGGTGTCTCCGACCCGGCGGAAGTGCTGCTGGTGGTCGACAGCCTGACCGGTCAGGACGCCGTCAACGTCGCGCAGAGCTTCACCGACGAAGTCCCGCTGACCGGCGTCGTGCTGACCCGTATGGACGGCGATGCCCGCGGCGGCGCGGCGCTTTCCATGCGCGCCGTCACCGGCAAGCCGATCAAGTTTGCCGGTACCGGCGAAAAGCTGGACGCCATCGAACGGTTCCACCCGGCGCGCGTGGCCGACCGCATCCTGGGCATGGGCGACGTCGTCTCGCTGGTCGAAAAGGCCGCCGAGACGATCAAGGCCGAAGAGGCCGAGGAACTCGCCCAGCGCATGATGGCGGGCAAGTTCGACATGAACGACCTGCGCAAGCAGCTGCAGCAGATGCAGAACATGGGCGGGCTGGGCATGCTGGCCGGGATGCTGCCGGGGATGAAGAAGGCCAAGGCGGCGATGGCCAACGCCAACATGGACGACAAGGTGCTTGTCCACATGGATGCCATCATCGGCTCGATGACCAAGAAGGAACGCGCTCACCCGCAGCTGATGAATGCCAAGCGCAAGAAGCGCGTGGCGGCCGGCAGCGGCACCTCGGTGCAGGAGGTCAACAAGATCCTCAAGATGCACCAGGAAATGGGCCGCGCGATGAAGCAGATCAAGAAGATGGGCGGGCTGAAGGGCCTCGCCGCCATGTTCGGCGGCGGCGGCATTGGCGGCGCCTCTCCCAGCGGCGCACCGGGCCTTCCCGGCGGCGGCATGCCGGGTTTGCCGGGTGGCCAGCTGCCGCCCGACATGCAGGATTTTCTCAAGAAGAAATAAGTATTTTCAAGAATTAGGACTGGAAAGGTAATCTAACATGGCAATTGCACTTCGTCTCGCCCGTGGTGGCGCCAAGAAGCGTCCGTACTACCGCATCGTGGCGGCCGACAGCCGTCGTGCCCGTGACGGCAAGTACCTGGAGCAGCTGGGTACCTACAACCCGATGCTGCCGAAGGACGACGCCAACCGCGTCAAGCTGAACGAGGACCGCGTGCGTTACTGGCTGGGCGTCGGCGCCCAGCCGTCGGACCGCGTGCACCGTTTCCTCGATGCCGCCGGCATCCTCGAGCGTGCACCGAAGAACAACCCGAAGAAGGGTGAGCCGGGCGCTGCCGCCAAGGAACGCGCCGAGGAAAAGGCTGCCAAGGCTGCCGAAGCCGAGGAAG
The DNA here is from genome assembly GCF_026967575.1 of Aurantiacibacter sp. MUD11. Taxonomy (NCBI): domain Bacteria; kingdom Pseudomonadati; phylum Pseudomonadota; class Alphaproteobacteria; order Sphingomonadales; family Erythrobacteraceae; genus Aurantiacibacter; species Aurantiacibacter sp. MUD11. Next base: position 111,133 of record NZ_CP114054.1, read on the forward strand.
CTGCCAAGGCCGCAACCGAGGAAGCCGCTGCTGAAGAAGCTGTCACCGAAGAGGCCGCAGCCGAAGAAGCACCGGCTGAGGAAGCCGCTGCTGAAGAGGCTCCCGCCGAGGAAGCTCCGGCTGAGGAAGCTCCGGCTGAGGAAGCTGCTGCCGAAGAAGAGAAGTCGGAAGACTGATTTCGGCCATGGCCAAGCCCGTCACCCTTGCTGCCGTTACCGGCGCGCATGGCGTGACGGGCGAGGTCCGCCTGAAGCTGTTCGGCGACGGCCTGGCCTCGCTGAAACCGCACAAGACATTCAACGACGGCGCGCTGACGCTGTCCAAGGTCCGCGACGACAACAAGGGCGGGGCAATCGCCCGCTTTGCCGAGGTCAAGGACCGCACCGCCGCCGAGAAGCTGCGCGGCACCACGCTCACCGTTCCGCGCGACGCGCTGCCGCCGCTGGAAGAGGGCGAGTACTACCACACCGACCTGCTTGGCCTCGCGGCCGTTTCCGCCAGCGGCGCTGCGCTGGGCGAGGTGATCGCCGTGCACAATTTCGGCGCGGGCGACGTAGTCGAGATCCGCAAGGCCGACGGCAAGACCTTCATGATCCCCATGCGGGTGGAGGCCGTGCCCGGCTGGGATGAAGAGACGCTCACGGTCTCCGACGATTTCGCCGAATCCTGAGTCCTCTTGCCGCAGGCGTTATGCTAAGGTAACACACCTTTCGGGACGCTAGCGAAGGTGCGAAAATCATGTGGGTTCTCTGGGTCGTACTGGCCATCATCGTTCTTGCCGCCATGTCGGGCGGACTGTCGCTAGGCCTGCACTTGCTGGCACCGCACTGGAGCGAGCGCCGCCGCATCCTGACCGCTTCGGCAGTGACGGCAGTGCTGCCGATGATCATCGTGTTCGGTGGCTTCTTCCAGGAAGCGGACGTTGGCCAGGACGATTTCTTCCTCAGCCTGGCCGCGCTCACCCTGCTGTTCTTCGTCATCCTCTCGGTCTGCGCCCTGCCGCCCGCCTGGTGGACCACCACCCGCCTTGGCCGTGGTGACAGCAAGCCGGTCGTCATCGAGCACGACGAACCCGAACTGATCGAGGGCTGATCCGATTGCGCTGACGCCCTGGTGGGCCTACCGCTCGGCACATGACATCACTCAACGTCGCCATCGTTCAGGCCGCGCCGGTCCCGCTCGCCGTCAGTGACGGCATCGACAAGGCCGTACGGCTGGCGCGAGAGGCCGTGGAAGGCGGCGCGCAGCTTGTGGCCTTCGGCGAGACCTTCCTCGGCGGCTATCCGCTGTGGCTGGATGAAGCGCCCGGCGCGGCCCTGTGGGACCACCCCGGCACCAGGGCGCTGCACCGCCTGCTGATGGAGAATGCCGTCGTCGCCGATGACGAGCGGTTGCTGCCGCTGCAGGAACTGGCCGATGCCAGCGGTGCGGTCATCTCCATCGGTGCGCACGAGCGGGTGCGCAATTCGCTCTACAACAACCAGCTGACCTTCCGCCCCGGCGAGCCGGTGCTTGACCACCGCAAGCTGGTGCCCACCCATGGCGAACGGCTGGTGTGGATGCGCGGGGACGGTTCGACCCTGAACGTGCACCAAGCCGAATGGGGCCGGGTCGGTGCGCTAATCTGCTGGGAGCACTGGATGCCGCTCGCCCGCGCGGCCATGCACAACCTTGGCGAGAGCGTGCATGTCGCCGCCTGGCCGACCGTGCGCGAAAGCTACGCCGTGGCCAGCCGCCACTACGCGATGGAAGGCCGCTGCTTCGTGCTGGCGGCGGGGCTGGTGCAAGTGAAGGACGACCTGCTCGACGGGTTGGAGCGCTGCGGCGGCGATGCCGCGGCGCAAGAGCTGATCGAGGCCATCCCCGGCGAGGTGCTCAACCAGGGCGGCTCGCTCATCGCCGCGCCCGATGCCGGCCTCCTGGCGCAAGCGGGCGAGGGCGAGCAAATGCTCACCGCCACGCTCGAGCTGTCTGCTATCGCCGAGGCGCTGGCGAGCCTCGACACTGACGGCCACTATTCGCGGCCGGACGTGTTCGAGCTGACGGTCGACACCCGCAGTCGGCTGGGCGTGAACTGGCGCGACGGCGATAGCGAGGATTGAACCACCCGATTGCGCCGCGCGCCGTGCTTCCCTAACGACAGCCCATGCTTGAACTGCTCGTCTTCGCCCTCGTTATCCTGGTGCCGTTCCCGATCGGCTTTGCCCTGGCGCATTACCGGCCGCAGTCGAAGAACCTCAAGAACGCCGCCTGGGCCGCGCTGCCGGCCTGCCTGCCGTTCTTCGGCTTCGGCCTGTGGATCGTGCTGACGCAGGATCTCAGCTGCGAAGACCCGCCGTGCCAGAACATGGCGCCGATGTGGGCCATGGCGATGGGCGTACTGGGCGTGCTGACGGCGGTGACAGGCTATGGCGTAGGCCTGCTGGGCGATGCCTGGGCACGCAACCGGGCGAGAAAGCGCGGCGAGTGACCTTCGCCGCCACCATCCTGACGCTCTATCCCGAGATGTTTCCCGGGCCGCTCGGCGTCTCGCTGGCCGGGCGCGCGCTGGAGCAGGGTGCATGGTCTTGCGAGACGGTGCAGATTCGCGATTTCGCCACCGACAAGCACCGCACTGTCGACGATACGCCCGCCGGCGGCGGGGCCGGCATGGTGCTGAAGCCCGATGTGCTGGCAGCAGCGCTCGACAGCGTGGCGGACGAGCGCCCGGTGCTGGCCATGACGCCGCGGGGCAAGCCGATCACCCAGGCGCGCATCCGCGAGCTTGCCGCCGGCCCCGGCGTCACCTTCGTGTGCGGCCGTTTCGAGGGCTTCGACGAGCGCTTTTTCGAGGCGCGCCCGCAGGTGGAACAGGTCAGCCTGGCGGACATCGTGCTCTCCGGCGGAGAGCCTGCCGCACTGACCATACTCGACGCTTGCATTCGCCTGCTTCCGGGGGTAATGGGCGCGGCTTCTAGCGGTACCGAGGAATCGTTCGAGGACGGCCTTCTCGAGTATCCGCAATATACCCGACCTCAGGAATGGGAAGGGCGCACGATCCCTGAAGTGCTGCGATCGGGGGATCATGCGAAAATCGCTGCTTGGCGCAAGGCGAGGAGCGAGGAAGACACACGGTTACGCAGGCCGGACCTTTGGGAGCGCCATGGTGGGGTTCCGGGCCGTTCTGCCTCTGGCGCGCAGCGTGAAGATTGAAGGAACGACCAATGGGTCTGATCCAGGAACTCGAAGCGGAAAACATCGCCGCTCTGTCCGAAGGGAAGGATATTCCCGATTTCCGCGCCGGTGACACCGTGCGCGTTGGTGTGCGCGTGGTCGAAGGCCAGCGTACCCGTGTCCAGAACTTCGAAGGCGTGGTGATCGCGCGTTCGAACCGTTCGATCAATTCGAATTTCACCGTCCGCAAGATCAGCTTCGGCGAAGGTGTGGAGCGTGTGTTCCCGCTGTATTCGCCGAACATCGACAGCATCACCGTGGTTCGCCGCGGCGTGGTGCGTCGCGCCAAGCTGTACTATCTGCGTGGCCGTACCGGTAAGAGCGCCCGTATCGCCGAGCGCCGCGAGAACGTCTCCAAGTAAGAGCTTTCGCCTCACCGGCAGAAAAGAAAGGGGCGGCTCCACAGGAGGTGGAAGCCGCCCCTACTGTTTTCGGGCCAGGAATTGCTCGGGCACGACGAGCGATAACGCATATGGGACCAGGGTTTCCCGCGTCATCTTTCCTCGAAATGAAAGCATGGGGTTAACAATTTGCCAACAAACGTGGTTACCATGAAGTTAAGCACGTTTGGCAGCCGTTGAATTACAGGGGCTTGCAGACCGGTAACGGCTGCAACCGCCTTTTATGTTGCACCTGCGAGACATGGCGCTAACAGCGCCTCTGCCTTTGGGTCGCATACAAGTGGAGCAGATTTGAAATGGGTTATCGTGTTGCCGTGGTCGGAGCGACGGGGAATGTCGGGCGCGAGATGCTCGCCATCCTTGCCGAGCGTGAATTCCCGATGGACGAGGTGGCTGCGGTCGCTTCCGGGCGTTCGACGGGCACCGAGATCGAGATTGGCGACACCGGCAAGATGCTGAAGTGCAAGAACCTCGAGCACTTTGACTTCGCCGGCTGGGATATCGCCCTGTTCGCCTGCGGCAGCGCGGCGACCAAGGAATATGCGCCCAAGGCGGCCGCCGCCGGCTGCGTGGTGATCGATAACAGCTCGCTCTACCGGATGGACCCGGACGTGCCGCTGATCGTGCCCGAGGTGAACCCCGACGCGATCGACGAGTACAAGAAGAAGAACATCATCGCGAACCCCAACTGCTCGACCGCGCAGATGGTGGTGGCGCTGAAGCCGCTGCACGATGCTGCGACGATCAAGCGCGTGGTCGTTTCCACCTACCAGTCGGTGTCCGGCGCCGGCAAGTCGGGCATGGACGAGCTGTTCGAACAGAGCCGCGCCATCTTCGTCGGCGACCAGGTGGAACCGCGCACCTTCACCAAGCAGATCGCCTTCAACGTGATCCCGCACATCGACGTGTTCATGGAAGACGGTTCCACCAAGGAAGAGTGGAAGATGGTGGTCGAGACGAAAAAGATCCTCGATCCCAAGATCAAGCTGACCGCCACCTGCGTGCGCGTGCCGGTGTTCGTCGGCCACTCGGAAGCGATCAACATCGAGTTCGAGAAGGAAATCTCCGCCAAGGAAGCACAGGACATCCTGCGCGAGGCGCCGGGCATCATGCTCGTCGACAAGCGCGAGGACGGTGGATACGTCACCCCGGTGGAAAGCGCCGGTGACGGCGCGACCTATATCAGCCGCGTGCGCGAAGACAGCACCGTGGACAACGGTTTGACGCTGTGGTGCGTTTCCGACAATTTGCGCAAGGGTGCTGCACTTAACGCAGTCCAGATTGCCGAGCTGCTGGGTCGGCGTCACTTGCAAAAGGGATAAGTCTTATGCGCCGTCTTGCTCTCCTCGCCCTCCCGCTGATGCTTGCCGCCTGCGGGGATGCACCGGGGGAAGACGGGCAGGACACCGGGGCAGAGGCAGCCCCGGCGGAAGACGTCGCGCTGGACCTGCAGGGCACCGGTATCGTCGTCCCCGCGCAAAGCGGGTTCGAGGAACTGGCGGTGCCCTTCGGTTCCAGCCGCGTGCCGACCGAGGCGACGCTGGGCAACGTACTGGGCGCGGTGGTGGAAACCAGCACCACGCCCAATGACTGCGGCCTCACCTTCACCAGCTACGACGGACTGACGCTCAACTTCCGCGACGATCAGTTCGTCGGTTACTGGGCGACCACTCCCTATTCCGACATCGGCACGCGCGCGCAGCTGCTGGCGGCAGAGAATATCGCCATGGTGGAAGACAGCACCGTGGGCGAGGAATTCACCATCGGCGATCCCGCTACCCCGGTCATCGCCGGGCTGTTCACCGGTGCAGGCGACGATGCCGGCGTCGAGGCGCTGTGGGCGGGCGAGAACTGCATCCCGCGATGAGCGACCTCACCACCGAAACCATCACCGCGCCGGACGGGACGCACATTGCCGTGCATCGCATGGGGGCCGGGCGCCCCGTGCTGATGCTGCACGGCCTGTTCTCCAATGCCGAGATCAACTGGCAGAAGTTCGGCCACGCCGCGCTGCTGGCCGCGAACGGGTTCGAGGCGATCATGCCCGACTGGCGGGTGCATGGGCACAGCGACGCGCCGCATGATCCGGAGCTCTATTCCCCCGGTGTGCTGGTGCGCGATGCGCAGCATATCGTGAAGGTGCTGGGGCTGGACGACTACGACCTCGTCGGCTTCTCGCTGGGCGCGCGCACGGCCACCAGCGCGGTGATCGCGGGTCTGCGTCCGCGGCGGCTGGTGCTGGCGGGCATGGGTATCGAGGGGCTAACCAACTGGGAGAAGCGCGCCGCCTTCTTCATCGACATGATCGACCGCTACGACGAGATCGAGCATGGCGACCCGGCCTTCCTCGCCAAGAGCTTCATGAAGACGCAGGGCATCGACCGCGTCGCCGCGCGCCTGCTGATGACGCGCGGGGTGGAGGACATCGCTACGGACGACTTGTCGAAGATCGACATGCCCGTGCTGGTGCTGATCGGCGACCAGGACCGCGACAACGGCTCGCCCGACCGGCTGGCCGCTGCACTGCCCGACGCGCGGGTGCAGGTGATCCCCGGCAATCACATGAGCAGCGTGACCAAGCCCGACATGGGGCAGGCGATCCTCGACTTTCTTTCGTAGGACAGCGTGATAGGCTTGCCGGGACACAGACACCGGAGCCTCACCATGCGTATCCTTGCCGCCGTAGCCATTTGCCTTGCCCTGCCTGCCTGCGAGGCGGTGGCCGAGACGGAAGCGCAGCCCTCGGTTGCCAGCCAGGGCACCCTGTTCGTCGCCAACAAGCGCGGCGCCAGCCTGTCGCGCATCGACCTTGCCACGGGTGAGGAAACGCACCGCGCGGAGACTTGCGAGAACCCGCACGAGCTGACCGTCTCGCCGGACGAGGCTCATGTGATGGTGGCCTGCTATTCGGGCCGCGACGTGGAGATCTACGCCACCGCCGACCTTGCGCAGGTGCGCGTCATCGAACTGGGCGAGGGCGCGCGCGTCCATTCGGCGCTGTGGCTGGACGATGGACGCGTGATCGCCGGGGCCGAGGGGCGCGGTTCGCTCTACGTGATCGAAGGGCCGACTGCCGACGAACCGCAGCTCACCGAAATCGGCGGGGGCGGACCGGGGCCGCACCTGGTGGTTGTCGACGCGGCGGAGCGCTTCGCCTGGGGCACCATCATTCCGACGGGCGAGGTCGTGCGCTACGATCTCGAAGCGGGGACCGAGGTCACACGCCGCGTAGTGGGCGAGCAGATCGAGGCGATTGCCCTCTCGCCCGATGGCGAGAGCCTGTGGGTCGCCTCCAACGCTGACCGCATCGCCTACCGCCTCGATCCGGTGACGCTGGAAACCGAGGTGGAGGTGGCGACCGGCGAGGTGCCGATCCGGCTTGCGCCCAGTGACCGTTTCGTCGTCAGCAGCAATTTCGGCGGCGGCGACCTGTCGGTGATTGATACCGGCACCAACGAAGTCGCGCGCACCATCCCTGTTTCCGGGTCGCGCGATGCCGTGCAGGTAACGCTGGTGTTCAGCGACGACGGCTCGCGCCTCTACGCGGCCGAGACCGCGACGGATACCATTGCCGAGATCGACTTTGCCAGCGGCGAGGTGCTCCGCCGCCTCGCTACGGGCCCGGGCGGGGATGGCCTGGCTGTCGTGAACTAGGCGGCAGGCCGGAATTTTTTCCCGGGCTTGCGCCTAATCAAATGACTCCGCAGGGGTAACCCGCTAGCGGCAAGGCCGGAATGACGGGTCTGCGCGCAAATCTCCGGCGAAACGGGCACAAGATGCTGGTGCTGCTCCTGGCGGTGCTCGGCATGCATGCGCTGGTGCCGGCGGGGCACATGCTCGCGCCCAGCGGCGCGCACGGCATCACCGTCACGCTCTGCCCCACTACGCACCCGCTGGCGCGCGCGCTGCCGGCACAGGCCGGGGAGGCCGGTGCGATGGACCACGCGGCGATGGGGCACATGCCTTCGTCGCCCGGGGACGATACGCCCCCGGCGGCCACGCGCGGCGACAGCAGTTGCGCATTCTCCGCCATCGGCTTCGCCGCACTGGACGCGGACCGGCCGGCATTCGACGTGCTGCTGCGCGACGCGGTGCCGCCCGAAAGCGCCACGCTGCCGCAGTTCGGCATCGTCGAAGCCGACCGCCTCCGGCCGCCGTTGCGCGCACCACCTTTCTTCGCCTGACAACCAGCAGAACCAGACCCGTGCCGCCCGGCCATGCGCCGGCGCGGCCCTCACGCTTTGTCAGCGAAAGAATTGATCATGTCCCTGAATACGATTTGCAGGGCGGGCTTGCTCGCTTCCTGCACCCTGTTTGCGGTGCCGCTTGCCGCGCAGGAGAGCGATAGCTCCGACGCGGTCCTCACCGACCGGATCGTCGTCACCTCCGCCCGCGCCGATGCGCCGGCGAAGGACACCCTCGAACCGCCCGAACAGATCGCGCTGCCCGCCGATGCCGCCGCCATTGCCGCGCGCACGCCGGGCGGGGCGCTGGTGGGCAACGGTGCGCTTTCCGGGCAGCTCTCCTACCGCGGGCTGGCAGGCCAGCGCGTGCTGGGCCGCGTCAACGGCCAGCGCTTCGCGACCGGCGGCCCCAATGCCATGGACCCGCCGCTGCATTACGCGCCGTCGATCCTGGTCGAGGCGATCGAGGTGGCGCGGGGTGTCGCCCCGGTGTCGCAAGGCCCCTCGCTGGCAGGTGCGGTGAACGCGCAGCTGGTGCAGGCGCATTTCGCTGATGGCCCGGATGTGACGCCGCAGGTGCGGCTCGCCAGCCAGTATCGCAGCGTCGATGACAGCTACGCCATCGGCGGACTGGCGGCGCTCGCCAACGAGACCTGGCGGCTGGGCGTAATCGCCAGCCGCGAGGAGGGCGAGGTTTACGAATTCCCCGGCGGAACAGCCGTAGGCACCTCGTTCGAGCGCAACCTCTACGGCGTTCACGCTGGACTGCGCCTAGGCGAGGGCGAGGTCTTCGCCGAGTATCGCCGCAACGAAACCGACCCGACCGGCAATCCGCCTTTCGCGATGGATATCGTCTATTTCGACACGGACTTCGTGCAAGGCGGCTATCGCGGCGAACTGGCGGAAGACGTGCATCTGGACCTGCGGCTGGGCCATGTCGCCGTGCGGCACCTGATGGACAACCAGACGCTGCGCCAGCCTCCGGCGCCGCGTGCCCGGGCGACCTTTGCCGATGCCGACACCACGACGGCACAAGCCGCCCTGCGCTTCGGCACGGCGACCAGCCATGTCGAGCTGGGCGGCGACATGGAGCTGGTCGACAAGTTCGTGCGGATCACCGATCCGACCAATGCTGCCTTCTTCATCGACGCCCAGCCGAACCTGCAAGCGGATCGCTTTGGCGGTTACGTGCAATGGCGTGGGGCTCTCGGCGCGGTGCAGGCCGAAGTCGGGGCGCGGCTGGATCACACCTTGCAGGAAGCGGGGGTGCCGGAACTGGGCACTGCCGTGCCGATGGGGCCGCGCAACCTTGCCAATGCCTTCATCGCTGCTGACCGGAGCTACTCCGAGACGATGGTAGACGGGGTCTTGCGCGCATGGCTGTCGACGGATGCGATCACGCCGCGCCTGACGCTGGCCCGCAAAGAGCGCGTGCCGAGCCTGCTCGAACGGTTCGGCTGGCTGCCGACCGAGGCCAGCTTCGGGCTGGCGGACGGCAACATCTATGTCGGCAATCTCGGTCTCGACCCGGAAACCGCCTGGATTGCCGAACTGGGCATCGATTTCGATGGCGACATGGCCAGCTTCCGCCCGACGCTGTTCTATCGCCGGGTCGACGACTTCATCCAGGGCGTGCCGTTCGACGATACCGTCGGCGTGGTCGACAGCCCGGTGGAGATGGTCGCGGCGATGAACGGCGACAGCACTCCGCTGCAATTTGCCAATGTCGATGCGGAGCTGTGGGGCGTGGACATGGATTTCACCCTGCGTCCGGTCGAGAGCCTGGAGCTGTCCGGCACGGCCAGCTTCGTGCGCGGGGAGCGGCGCGACATTGCCGACAATCTCTACCGCGTCTCGCCGGCGAACCTGCGGCTGGCGGCCGTATGGCAAGGCGTACGGGTCTCGCTGGGGGCCGAACTCCTTGCCGCGGCTGTGCAAGAGGAGGTTTCCGCCACCAACGACGAGCAGGCGAGCGACGGCTATGCCGTGGTCGGCCTGTTCGGGCGCGTCGATCTGACCCCGGCGATCGCGCTGGAAGCGGGTGTCGAGAACCTGTTCGACACCTTCTACCAGCCGCACCTTGCCGGGCGCAGCCGCGTCGGCGCGTCGGATGTCCCGCTGGGCGATCGCCTGCCGGGTTACGGCCGCCACGGTTGGGTACGGCTGCTGGCGCAGTTCTGACACGAAGGAAAAGGCAGGGGCCGGGGGCAAAGCGCCTCCTGGCCCTTGCAAATCAATCCCTTTTCAGGCCAGCCTGCCCCTACCACGGGTTTGGGACGACTGGCGTGGCTACGACAGGAATGGATGTTTTGATGACAAGTAACCGAATGACCGGCGCCGCCACGGCCATGCTGCTTCTCGCGCTGGGTGCCTGTGAGACCGTGGACGACGAGGCTCCCTACGAACCCAATGCTTCCATGGGCATGCTGATTGCGCGGGATTCCTGCAGCAGCTGCCACGCGGTGGGCGGCACCGGCGATTCTCCCAACGAGGACGCCACGGCTTTCCGCGAAGTGGTCAACCGGCCCGGCACTACGCCTGAGGGGCTGGCGACGTGGCTGCGCGACGCGCACAACTATCCCATCGAAATGGGCGTGCACCTCGAGCCGCACCAGGTGGATTCGCTGGTGGCCTACATGATGCGGCTGGAAACGGGCGATCACGCCTCCGCGCGCTGAGGCCCTGCTCCAGTAACGCCACAAAAAAAAGGGCGCCGCCGTTTCCGGCAGCGCCCTTGTTTGTCTCGCTAGCGAAGCGATCAGCCTTCGGCGTTCTCTTCGCCTTCGGCCGGAGCTTCTTCTTCAGCAGCAGCTTCTTCGCCTTCCGCAGCGGGCAGTTCGCCCAGTTCGCGGTCGGGATCGAGCTCTTCCTGGAAGCCTTCGGCGGCAGAAGCGGCAGCTTCTTCCTCGGCGGCCTGCGCAAGGATGTCGACGCCCTGGCTCTGCAGCTCGGCTTCGTCGTCCGAACGGGCGACGTTGGCCTTGACCGTCACTTCGACTTCGGCGTGCAGCGCGATGGTCACGTCGAACATGCCGATGGTCTTGATGGGCGCACCCATGATGACCTGGCGCTTGTCGATGTCGTGGCCCTTTTCGACGAGGGCGGCAGCAACGTCACGCACGTTGACCGAGCCGTACAGCTGGCCGGCGTTGGACGCGGCACGGATCAGGACGATCTCGGTGCCTTCGACCTTTTCGCCCTGCTTCTGTGCAGCGGTACGCTTTTCGGCGTTTTCGGCTTCCAGACGCTCGCGGTTGGCTTCGAAGACCTTCTTGTTCGCCTCGTTGGCGCGAAGGGCCTTCTTCTGCGGCAGCAGGAAGTTGCGGGCATAGCCGTCCTTCACGGTGACGATGTCACCGATCGAGCCGAGGCCACCGATACGTTCGAGGAGGATGATATCCATGGGTAAGTCCTCCTTACTTCACGATGTAGGGCAGCAGGCCCAGGTGACGGGCGCGCTTGATCGCCTTGGCCAGCTCGCGCTGCTTCTTGGCGGAAACGGCGGTGATGCGGCTCGGGACGATCTTGCCACGTTCGGACATGAAGCCCTGCAGCAGGCGCACGTCCTTGTAGTCGATCTTCGGAGCGTCCTTGGCCGCGAACGGGCAGGACTTGCGGCGGCGGTAGAACGGGCGTGCCATCAGTTACGGTCCTCCCGGTCGGAACGGCGCTTCTTCTCGCGGTCGTTCTTGCGCATCATCACGGACGGGCCGTCTTCGTGCTGTTCGACGGCGATCGTCAGCCAGCGGATGATGTCTTCGTTGATCGCATTCTGGCGCTCCAGCTCGGCCACCAGCGAGCCGGGCCCGTCGATGTTGAGCATGACGAAATGCGCCTTGCGGTTACGGTCGATCTTGTAGGCGAGGCTCTTGAGGCCCCAAGTCTCGGTCTTCACGACCTTGCCGCCGTTCGATTCCACGATGTCCGTGGCACCGGCAGCAAGCGCATCAACCTGAGCCTGGCTCAAGTCCTGACGCGCGAGGAAAACATGCTCGTAATGAGCCATGTGCGCTTCCTTTCACTCCATGCCGATCGCTGGCTTGTCCGCGCGGATCGCGGGGCCCCTCCGGCTTTCTTGATTTCCCCGTTCCGGACGCACCGGGTCGCAGGGAAGGGGCGCACATAGCGGGATTGGCGGGAATTGCAAGCGCGGTTAGGGTGCCTCGTCCAAGGGGAGAGACTCTACATGCGAACACTTGCTTCCGCCGCCGTACTGGCGCTTGCCGCACCTGCCATGGCGCAGGACGGACCGCAACTGGTGGAGGTGTTCACCATCACCGCCGAACTGGGCGAGGTCGATCAGATCGGCGAGACCGTGCGCGGGGTGCGGCGGATCATCCCGATCACCGGCGGGCAGGTGGTAGGCGAGGGCATTTCCGGCACGGTGCGGGCCGGGGCCTGGGACTGGCAGATCGATCGCCCCGACGGCTGCACCGAGCTGGAAGCCGACTACTTCATCGAGACCGAGGATGGCGCGCTGATCAACGTCGTCAACCGCGCGACCATCTGCCGCGCCGCCGACGGCAGCATGCAGCCGGTCTATACCCGCCCGGTGTTCGAGCCGCCGCTGGGCGAATACGCCTGGATGGGGCAGGGCACCTTCGTCGGGCAACTGGGCATGGCCACCGATCATCCCGTCCCGGCGGTGCGGATTACCGTCTATCGCGTGGAATAGCCCTCTTCGGCACTTTCCAAGCGCTTCGCGCATTGGCAAGCCAAGCTGTCATCCAACTTCTCGGAGAATTGCATGCCCGGTGGCCTCGTAGCCCTGCTTGACGATATTGCGGTCCTTGCGCGCGGTGCGGCTGCCTCGGTGGACGATGCGGCGGTGATGGCGCGCACGGTCGCCGCTTCGGTCGACGATATCACCGTGGCCGCCGGTCGCGCAGGCACCAAGACGGCCGGCGTGGTGATCGACGATGCGGCGGTGACGCCGAGCTATGTCGACGGGCTGGACCCGGCGCGCGAGTTGCCGATCATCTGGAAGATCACCAAGGGCAGCCTGATCAACAAGCTGGCGATCCTGCTGCCGGGTGCCTTGCTGCTTAGCGAGTTCCTGCCCTGGCTGATCGTCTGGCTGCTGATGCTGGGCGGGGCCTACCTTTCCTATGAAGGTGCCGAGAAGATCATCGAGAAGCTGGGCGGCGCAAAGCACGGCAAGACGCTGGAGGACGAGATCGAGGATCCCGTCGCCTTCGAGAAGCAGCGCGTATCCGGCGCCATCCGCACGGACCTGATCCTTTCGGCAGAGATCATGGCCATTACGCTGAACGAGGTCGCCACCGAAGACCTGCTGACGCGCGGCGTGGTGCTGGCGCTTGTCGGCGTTGCCGTGACGGTGGCGGTCTATGGAACGGTCGCGCTGATCGTGAAGATGGACGACATCGGTCTGCACCTGGCCAAGGAAGGCATTACCGAGTTCGGGCGCAAGTTCGGCGACTGGCTGGTGCATGCCATGCCCAAGCTGCTGACCCTGCTGTCGGCCATCGGCACTGTCGCCATGCTGTGGGTCGGTGGCGGCATCATCCTGCACGGCCTTGCCGAAGTTGGCGTGGCCGGGCCGGAGCACTTCGTCCAAGGTATCGAGCACGCGGTTGCCGAAGCGACCGGCGCCGTCGGCGGCGTGCTGGGCTGGCTGACCTTCGCCACCCTGTCAGCAGCGACGGGCCTGTTGCTGGGTGCGGTTATCGCCTTCCTGCTGCACAAGGTGCTGCGATTGGGCCACGAAACCGGCGCGGGGCACTAGGCCCGTTCGCGATCAGGCGGCGGCGCGGCGATGGTCGCGCTTTTCCTCGAACAGCCAGCAGTCCTCGTTCTTCCAGGTGCGGCCATCGGAACATTCGACGCGGCCATCGGGGTGGATCACCGTCCACTTGTCGTCGTCCGCAGCGCGCGGGTCGACCACCAGCGGGGTGAGCCTGCGATCGGCCAGCACCTGCCAGCCGATCACGTTGCAGCGCACGACGTCGATCTCGTTATGATCGAAATAGGCATGCACGAGGTAGGTCCCCGGCGCTGCATTGAGCATGCCGACACCGGCCTGGCGGTAGTTCTTTTGCATGGGTCTCTCCGGGCCTGTTTGCGATCCGCGCGCAAGGTAGGGGGAGAAGGGTTGCGAAAGCCTTATCTACATGCGGTCCAGCAGGCTCTGGGCGAACGTGGTCAGGGTATCGTCGCGCGCGCCCATCACCACCACGCGGTCGCCCGGCTGAGCGAGTTTGACGATACGATTGCCGCATTCCTCGCGGGTTTCGAGGTATTCGGCATTGCCGCCCTTGGCCTTGATCAGATCGACGATCCGCTCGCTGCCTTCGCTGCGGTCCACCGTGCCCCCGAAGTACACCGGCTCGCACATGATCGTGATGTCGCCCGCGCCCAGTTCCTTGGCGAAAGTGTCGGCGAGCTCGTTACCCATCTGCCGCAAGGGGCCGTAGCCATGCGGCTGGAAGAAGGCGATCACGCGCCCTTCGTGTGCCTTCAGCGTGCGCAGCGTGGCGCGGGCCTTTTCCGGGTTGTGGCCGAAATCGTCGATCACGGTCACGCCGCCCGCGCTGGTGCCGAGCACGTCGAACCGGCGGGCGAGGCCACGGAAGGTCATCAGCGCAATGCAGGCATCGTGCACGTCGACGCCGACGGCCACGGCGGCCGCGATGGCGGCGAGGGCGTTTTCCAGGTTGTGCCGGCCCGGCATGGGAATGCGCAGCGAATGGCCGGTATCGGTGCGGCGATCGACGAGCAGCGCGGAAATCCGGTCCTGCTCCTCGATTATCGTCCCCGGTTCGATGCCAAGCGTTGCCTTCTGGTTGTCGATGCCGAAGGACAGCACCTTCTTTGCCCGGTCTGCCAGGTGCGCGGCGTCGTCATCGTCGTAGTTGACCACTGCGGCGTCGGCATTGGCGAGGAAGTCACCGAACAGCTTGCGCAGTTCCTCGATCGTCTTGTGATCGAGACTGACGTTGAGCAGCACCGCCACGCTGGGGCGGTAGAGCGCGATGGAACCGTCGCTCTCGTCCACTTCGGACACGAACACCTCGCGCCCGCCGACGATCGCACTGGCGAAGGGATTTTCCGGACTGACGAAGTTCTTCATCACCGCCCCGTTCATGATGGTGGGACGACGGCCTTCGTGATCGAGGATCCAGCCGAGCATGGCCGTGGTGGTCGACTTGCCGCTGGTGCCGCCCACGGCCAGTGAGCAGGGCGCCTTGTTGAACAGGCGCGAGAGCAGTTCCGCGCGTGTAACCCGCTGGCAGCCGAGCGCCTTGGCGCGGATGACTTCGGGAACCGTATCCTCGATTGCCGCGCTGGCGACCAGCACCTGGTCCGCGCTGGTCAGCCCGCTGCCGTCCTGCGGGAACAGCTTGAAGCCTTGCCGTTCGAGCCAGGCGAACTTTTCCGGCGTGCGTCCCTGGTCGAAGCTGCGATCCGATCCGGCGACCTCGGCCCCCAGGCCCTTCACGATATTGGCGAGCGGCAGCATGCCGGACCCGCCGATCCCACAGAAGAAGAACTTGCGCGGAGTGGTATCCGCCGGGGAAATCTGCTCGTCAGGCATGCACGACCTTATCGGGGGTTCTGGTTCTTTGTTGGCGCGATGATAAGTAGGTGGGATGGCAATGCAACGGCACATTATGGCTCTATGTCCGGGAAAGCCGATCCGGCCGGAACGGGCGGAGGCTGTCTCGGCCCTGGCAAAAGCCGAATTCCCGCAGATCTCGCTGGCTTTTGCCCCGCAGTGCTTCGTCGAGCAGGGGCATTTTGCCGGGGATGACGAGACGCGGCTGGCTGCCTTCGTGGCGGCGGCCAACGATCCCGGCATCGACGCCATCTGGTTCGCCATGGGCGGTTACGGCTCGAATCGCATTGCCGCAGACGCCATCGCTGCGCTTGGCCCGGCGGCGCACGAGAAAACCTATCTCGGCTATTCCGATGCAGGGACGCTTTTGGGGGCGCTTTACCGCAATCGCATCGGCAAGCCGGTGCATGGTCCGCTGGCGGGCGACATCCGGCGCGAGGGTGGCGAGGACGCGGTGCGCCGCGTGCTGCGCTATCTGTCGGGCGAAGAGGTGCCGCTGGAGGCAGGGCTGGATGACCGGCCCACCGTTGCCTTCAACCTGATGACGCTGGCCATGCTGGTCGGCACCGAGCTGATGCCGGACCTGACCGGCCATGTCGTGCTGGTGGAGGAGGTGGCGGAGCATCTCTATGCCGTCGACCGGCTGTTTTTCCACATCACCGAACACTTGCAGGGTGTTGCCGGAATCCGCCTTGGCCGCATTTCCGAGGTGCCGGAAAACGACCGTCCTTTCGGCATGACCGAAGAGGAAATCGCGCGTCACTGGTGCCGCCGCAGCGGCATCCCCTACCTTGGCCGCGCCGACATCGGGCACGATGCCGCCAATGCGATCGTCCCGTTCGGAGTTGCGCGCGCGGCCCGCGACGCATAGTCCCGCGCGCAGAGAAGGAGATTCCATGATTGCATTCGTTTTCCCCGGGCAGGGGAGCCAGAAGGTTGGCATGGGCGTGGAACTGGCCGAAGCCAGCGCCGCCGCACGCGAGGTTTTCGGCGAAGTCGACGAGGCGCTGAACCAGCACCTCGCCCGCCTGATGGCAGAGGGGCCGGAAAGCGAACTGACGCTGACCGCCAACGCCCAGCCCGCCATCATGGCCAATGCGATTGCCGTGGCGAAGGTGCTCGAAGAGGGCGGCTTCCACCTGTCGGAGAAGGGCGATTGCGTCGCCGGCCACTCGCTGGGCGAATATACCGCCTTGGCCGCCGTTGGCGCCTTCAGCCTGACCGATACCGCCAAGCTGCTGCGCCTGCGCGGGATCGCCATGCAGGATGCCGTGCCGATCGGCGTCGGCGCCATGTGCGCGCTGCTGGGAGCCGACCTGGAAAAGGCGCAGGCCCTCGCCGAAGCCGCCGCGCAAGGCCAGGTCTGCGAAGTCGCCAATGACAACGATCCGGGCCAGGTCGTGCTGTCCGGCCATGCCGAGGCGATCGACCGCGCGGTGGAGCTGGCCAAGGAACACGGCTGCAAGCGCGCCGTGAAGCTGCCGGTGTCCGCGCCGTTCCACTGCTCGCTGATGGAACCCGCGGCGCAGCGCATGGACGTGGCGCTCAACAACACTCCTCCGGGCCCCTTCCGCTTGCCGCTCTATGCCAACGTCACGGCTGCCGAAGTCACCGATCCGGCGACCGAGCGCGACCTGCTGGTGCAGCAGGTGACGGGCCGCGTGCGCTGGCGCGAAAGCGTGCTGGCGATGCAGGCTGCGGGGGTAACCCATTTCGTCGAGCTGGGCGGCAAGGTGCTGGGTCCGATGATCCGCAAGATTGCTCCCGATGCGACGGTGACCAGCGTCATCGGGATGGACGATATCGAAGGGCTGGCGAAGGAGATCGGATGATGCTGCGGAAATTCACCCTCTCGGCCGCCGCGCTGGCGCTGGCCTTGCCATTGGGCGCGACCCCGGCGCTGGCACAGCAGAAAGGGCTCACCTGCATGGAGAGCGCCTATACCGACAGCCAACGCAGCGAGATCGCGGAGCTTGGCCCGCAGGTGCGCTTCGGCGATGGCAATGCGGCCAATCCCGCCGCAGACCGGCTCGGCTCGATCGCCATGGCGGCGGTGGAGCAGTGCATCACGCGCCACGGCTGGAACGAAGAGCTGGCGATGTACGCTGCCTTCTACGAGCTGGGCCGTCTCAACAACATTGCCTATCGCGCTTCGGGCGAACTGACGCCGACGCAGCTGCGCCAGATCGACGATGCGCTGGCCACCGGCGACCGCACGCGCCTGTGGGAGGCCATTGAGCGCGGGCTGATGGGCGGGATGACCGGGCAGGACAGCGCGCCGCCGGCGGGCGATGCCATCACGCTGGGAGCCTTCGTCCTCGGCGCCGGCCTCGGCGACGACGAGGCGAATGCCGTCAAGGTCGGCATTCTGCTGGGTTTCATGGGGTTGCAGCGCGTCGGTGAACGCGAATTCCGCTCGCTGCAGTAGGAGTAAGAAAGATGTTCGATCTCAAGGGAATGACCGCGCTGGTAACCGGCGCAAGCGGCGGCATCGGTTCCGCCATCGCGGTGGCGCTGGCCAAGCAGGGTGCGCGCCTCGCGCTCAGCGGTTCCAACAGCGACAAGCTGCGCGCCTTCCGCGAGCAGCTGAACGGCGACTACGCCCATCACGACCATGACGGCCACGTCGAGATTACCTGCGACCTGTCCAACACCACGCAGGTGGAGGAACTGGTGCCCGCCGCGATCGACACGCTGGGCGGCATCGACATCCTCGTCAACAACGCCGGCATCACCCGCGACAACCTCGCCATGCGGATGAAGGACGAGGAGTGGGACCAGGTGATCAAGATCAACCTGGAAGCCACCTTCCGCCTGATGCGCGCCAGCGCCCGCCCGATGATGAAGGCCCGTTTCGGCCGCATCATCAACATCACCAGCGTGGTGGGCGCCACCGGCAATCCGGGGCAGATGAACTACTGCGCCGCCAAGGCCGGCGTGGTCGGCATGAGCCGTTCGCTGGCGCAGGAACTGGCCGCGCGCGGCATCACCGTGAACTGCGTGGCGCCCGGCTTCATCCGTTCCGCCATGACCGATGCGCTGGACGACAAGCAGAAGGACGCCATCAACGCCCGCATTCCCATGGGCCGCATGGGCGAGGGCGACGATATCGGCGCTGCCGTGGCCTACCTGGCCAGCAAGGAAGCCAGCTATGTCACCGGCCAGGTGCTGCACGTGAACGGCGGCATGGCGATGCTCGGCTAACAGGTGGCGCGCCACGTCGTCCTGTTTGGAGATTCGATCCTCGATAACGCCTCCTATGTCGAGGGCTGGCCGGACGTATCGGCGCAGTTGCGCGCCAAGCTCGATCCCGAGGACAGGGTCACCCTGCTGGCGGTGGATGGCAGTATCTGCGAGCAGGCGGAGCGCCAGCTGGACCGGTGCCCGGCCGATGCCACCCACGCGATCCTGTCGTCGGGTGGCAACGATATCCTGCATCACGCGGCCTTGCTGGAGCAGGATACCTCCACGGTCGGCTCTGCCATGGCCTTGCTCCTGCAGGCGCGGGCGGAGTTCGAGCCGCTGCACCGGGCGCTGGTGGAGCGGGCCGGCCGGCTGCCGATCCCGGTGGCGGTCTGCACGATCTACGATGCCGACATGGGGCCGCTGATCGCCACGGCCATGGGGATCTTCAACGACGCGATCTCGCGCAATATCCATCGCGAGGGCCTTGACCTGATCGACTTGCGGATCGTCTGCGACGAGGCCGCCGACTACGCCAACGCGATCGAGCCTTCGGTGGCCGGCGGGGCCAAGATTGCCACCGCCATCGCGAGTTACGTGACCAGCGTGAGCGACAAGGCAGCGAATTCACGCGTTTTTGCCTGAGAGCGGCTTTCACCCCCTACTTTTCCCCAAGGAATCCGGTCAACCACGCCGGAATCCTTGCCCGTATCAGCACCTCCGCTAAGGGTATGAAGGCAATTTACCGGCGCAGCCATGCGAATCCGGGCTTATCCGGCACCGCTGCGCGAGACTTGGGGAACCATTTGCGATGAAGGCCACCATCGAACGCGCGAAGCTGCTGCGTTGTCTTTCTCACGTCCAGTCCGTGGTGGAGCGGCGGAACACCATTCCGATCCTCTCCAACGTGCTGATCGAGGCGGACGAGCAGGGCCACGTCAAGATCATGGCGACCGACCTCGACCTGCAGGTGGTGGAACACCTGGAGGCCAACAGCGTCGAAAGCGGCGGCGCGATCACCGTGTCCGCCCACCTGCTGTTCGACATCGCCCGCAAGCTGCCCGACGGCAGCGAGGTGTCGCTGGAGACGGCGGACAACCGCATGGTGATCAAGGCCGGGCGCAGCCGGTTCACCCTGCCGACCCTGCCGCGGGACGATTTCCCGGTGATCGTGGAAGGCGACCTGCCGACCAGCTTCGAACTGCCCGCGGCGACGCTGGCCGAGCTGATCGACCGCACGCGTTTCGCCATCTCCACCGAGGAAACCCGCTATTACCTCAACGGCATCTTCTTCCACGTCGCGGACGAGGATCGCCCGGTGCTGAAGGCCGCCGCCACCGACGGCCACCGCCTGGCGCGCTTCACGCTGGACCGTCCCGACGGCGCCGAAGGCATGCCCGACGTGATCGTGCCGCGTAAGGCCGTTGCCGAGCTGCGCAAGCTGCTGGAAGAGGCGATGGAGGGCAATGTCGCCATCGACCTGTCGCCGTCCAAGATCCGCTTCACCCTTGGCGGTGAAGGCGGCGTGGTGCTCACCAGCAAGCTGATCGACGGCACCTTCCCCGATTACAGCCGCGTGATCCCGACGGGTAACGACAAGCTGCTGAAGGTCGATCCGAAGTCGCTGTTCGCCGGTGTCGACCGCGTGGCTACCATCGCCACCGAGAAGACCCGCGCCGTGAAGATGGGCCTCGACACCGACCGCGTGACGCTGACCGTCACCAGCCCGGACAACGGCAACGCCACCGAAGAGGTCTCCTCGCAGTACAGTTCGGACCCGATGGAGATCGGCTTCAACGCCGGCTACCTGAAGGACATCCTGCAGCAGATGGACGCCGACACGGTGGAATTACACTTTGCCGATGCCGGCGCCCCGACGCTGATCCGCAAGGACGAGTCCAGCCCGGCGCTCTACGTGCTGATGCCGATGCGGGTGTGATGCCGTAACGGGCGACGACGTGCCCGTCTGGTCCATCGCAATCGGCTTCCTGTTGTTCTTTGCAGCCCTGTGGCTGCTGGTGACCACTGTCCTGCACAACCTGTCCGGGTGGGCGAAGCTGCAGCGCGCCTTTCCTTACGAGCCGGCCCATGTGCTTGAAAGCATGCGATTCGTCAGCGGGGCGATGGGCTACCTGCCGCTGGGCGGGGTCCAGTATGGGCAGTGCCTTTCGCTCGACGTCTGCCGCACCGGATTGCGGGTAAGGGTCTGGCGCATCTTCGGTATCGTCTCGCGTCCGTTCCTGGTGCCTTGGCGGGACATCACCGTCACGCCGCGCCGGGTGCTGTTCTTCCCGTGTTACCGGCTGGGTTTCGGCGATCCTGAAGTGGGGCAATTGACGCTCAGCCCTTGGGCGGTTCGGCGCATTGAACGTGCGGCCAAAGGCAGCTTCGCGGTTCCCGGCTCCTAGTTCGCCGCCTTGATCATCGCCTCGATATCGACGAATTTCTCACGCGGAGCGCCTTCGCGGGCGGCCTTGGCCTCGGCTTCCTCGATCTTCTTCCAGTCCTTGAAGGTAACCACGTCGAGACCCTTCTCGGCGGCATAGGCATCGAAGCCGGCGCGCCCTTTCTTGCCGGCACTGCCCAGCGTGCCGCTGGCGATGTCCTCGGCAATCTTGTCGATAACGGTAAATCCGTCGGGCTTGTTGGTGCCGATCGTGCCGGAAGGTCCGCGCTTGGCCCAGCCGACACAGTAGAGGCCGGGCAGGATGCGCCCCTCGTCGTTGGCGAAACGGCCGGCGCGCTGGTCGAACGGGACGCCGGGGATGGGCGTGGTGCGATAGCCGATGCAGCTGATCACCAGGTCGGCGGGCAGGCGCGCGGTCTCGCCGGTGCCGACGGCGCGCCCCTTCACCAGCTCGGTGTGCTCGATCTCGATGGCTTCGACCTTGCCGTCTCCCAGCAGCGCCTTGGGCTGGGCGAAGAAGGCAAATTCGATGGCGATACGCTTTTCGGCGCGGATGTGTTCGGGCGTAGCGGCGAATTGGCGCAGGATGGTCACCGACTTGCGCAGGCCGGGTTCGAGCAGGGCATCCTCCGCCTCGTCCGGCAGGTCGCCCTGAGCGACATGCGGCGCGGCGCACTCCAGGTGGGCCAGCTCGCCCAGTTCTTTGGGCGTCATCATGATCTGGTGCGGCCCGCGGCGGCCAAGCAGCACGATCCGCTCGATCTTCGACTGGCACAGCGCCTCCAGCGCGTGACTGACGATGTCGCTGCCTTCGAATTCGCAGTCGGTCTTCGACAGCATCCGGGCGACGTCCAGCGCGACATTGCCCATGCCGATGACGACGGCGGTAGAGCCCGACAGGTCGGGGTTTAGCTCGGCAAACTTGGGGTGGCCGTTGTACCAGCCGACAAAGGCCGCGCTGCCGAAAGCGTTGGCCAGGTCCTCGCCGGGAATGCCCAGTTCGCGGTCTTCCGGCGCGCCGGTGGCGAGCACCACCGCGTCGTACAGCTCCTGCAACTGCGCGATGGTGATGTCGCGGCCTACTGCCACATTGCCCACGAAGCGCACGTTCTCGGTCAGCGCGGTTTTCTCGTATCGGCGCGAGACCCCCTTGATCGACTGGTGATCGGGCGCGACGCCGGTGCGGATCAGGCCGTAAGGCACTGGCATCAGGTCGAAAATATCGACGCGAACATCGTCGCCGAAGTGCTTTTGCGCGGCTTCGGCGGTGTAGTATCCCGCCGGACCCGAACCGATGATCGCAATATGCCGCATGCCGCTCTCCCCGCTGCCCGCTGACAGTCGCCTGATCTTGTAACAAATTAACCCTTTACGGCAATGCGCCCACCCTCGGCTTTGCCCGGAGAATTTCGCCCATGTGAAAGCTTGCCCGATTAACCGTTTTTCAAAGGGGTTTGGGGCAATAGCGGAACATGAGTGGTGGGAGCCGATCGGCGATCCAGAGGGTCAGGCGCGCAAGCGCCGACGCGCAGTCGCGCGAACAGGACCCTGCGCCCAGCGTCTTCCCCGAGCCAGCAAGCCAGTCGACAGCATCGACCGCCAACGCGCGCGACGTGGTCAGGGAAGTGCTTCCGGATCGCCGCGTCGAAGAGCGCAGGGAGCCGGTGCTGACACGCCGCCCGGAGCCGTCGCGCGACGTGCTCGAACTGAAGGAAATCTTCCCGCGCGAATGGCACTACATGTTGCTGGTCATGATCGCTGCGATCGGAGCCGGCTTCGCGATGAGCTCGGCCTGGCCGAGCCGACTTTCCGGCGTCCCGCTGATCCTGTCGGTCCTGCTGATGGCGCCGCTGCCCAAGGTCTGGGATCTGGTTGCCGCGCGCAGCATGCGGCACAAGCTGGCCGCCGCCACCTTCGCCATCTTCCTGCCGCTGTTCCTGTTCGGATACGGCAAGAACGAATGGGCCGTGGAAGGCGGACTGACATGGGACGTGACGGTGGTGGCGATGCTGGCCGTCAGTTCGATTTCGGTCGTCTACCTGCGCCGCACGCCGGCCATGATCTTTGCCGCCCAGATCGCGCTCTGGGCCGCGATCGTGGCCGCCACCGGATCGCTGGTCGGGTTCGTCGCGCTGGGCATCGGCTTCGTCCTTGCGGTGCTTGTCACCCGCGAACAGATGCGCAAGGCGGCGCAGCGCGAGGAATTCAGGTTGATGCAGGAACGCGTTGCCACCCGCGCCCAGGACATCCTCACCGACTACGAAGAGACCGGGCAGGGCTGGTTCTGGGAAACCGATCGCCGCTCCTTGCTAACCTACGTTTCACCGCCCGTGGCAGAGGCGCTGGGCAAGCAGGCGGAGGACCTGCTGGGGCAGCCGCTTACGTCCCTGTTCGACCTGCAAGTGACCGGCGGCGAGGGTGAACGCACGCTGATGTTCCACCTTTCTGCCCGCTCGGCGTTCAGTGAGCTGGCGGTTCGCGCAGCCGTGTCCGGCGACGAGCGCTGGTGGGCGATTTCGGGTCGGCCGCTGTATGACCATTTCGACAACTTCATCGGCTTTCGCGGCTCCGGCACCGACCTGACCGAGCGCAAGCGGAGCCAGGAACACGCGACGCGCCTCGCCCGGTACGATTCCCTCACCGGGCTCGCCAACCGCTTCCAGATGGGACAGGCGCTGGAAAAGATCGTCAGTGCCCCGCAGGAGGCAAACCGCCACTGCTCGGTGCTGCTGCTCGACCTCGATCGCTTCAAGCACGTCAACGATACCATGGGACACCCTGCCGGCGACGCGCTGCTGAAGCAGGTCGCCCAGCGGCTGGAGCGCGCGGTCGGCAAGCTGGGACAGGTGGGCCGTCTGGGTGGAGACGAATTCCAGGTCATCGTGCCCACGCGAACCGACCGCAACCAGATCGCATCGCTTGGCCGCGACATCATCAATTCGCTGTCGCAGCCCTATTCTATCGATGGGCAGCGCGTGGTGATCGGCGCCTCCGTCGGCATCGCCACCGCCCCTGACGATGGCTCCACCAGCGAGGCGCTGATCCGCAATGCCGACCTGGCGCTCTATGCAGCGAAGGATGCCGGGCGCGGTCGTTATCATTTCTACTCGCAGGACCTTCACGCCGAGGCCGAGGCGCGGTCGCAGCTCGAAGACGACTTGCGGGATGCCATCCATAAAGGCGAACTGCAGCTATTCTACCAGCCGGTCATTTCCTGCGAGAGCGAGAAGATCACCGGGTTCGAAGCTCTGATGCGCTGGCAACACCCGGTGAAGGGTTGGGTTTCCCCGCAACGCTTCATCGAGACCGCCGAAGATACCGGGATGATCCAGCAGATCGGCGAATGGGCCTTGCGCAAGGCTTGCGCGGACCTGGCGACATGGCCCGAGGAAGTCAGGGTCGCGGTGAACGTCTCCCCGGTGCAGTTTGCCAACCTGCAATTGCCCACTGTCGTCGCCAATGCCCTGGCCCATGCGCAGGTGCATCCCTCGCGGCTGGAGCTGGAAATCACCGAATCCGTGTTCCTGCAGGATGACGCGGGGACCGACGCCATGTTCGCCGCGCTGAAGAAGCTGGGCGTGCGATTGGCGCTGGACGATTTCGGCACCGGCTATTCTTCGCTGGGCTATTTGAAGAAGGCCCCGTTCGACAAGATCAAGATCGACCAGAGCTTCGTGCGCGGGGCCACGCAGGAAGGCAGCCGCCACGGCGCCATCATCGCTTCCATCACCAGCCTCGCCCATGCCCTGGGCATGGATACCACCGCCGAGGGCGTGGAAACGCTGGACGAGCTGGAACTGGTGCGCATGCACGGCTGCACGCACGTGCAGGGTTTCATCTACGAACGACCGCTGAGCTTCGAGGATGCCACCGAACGCCTGGCTTCCGGACTGGCTGCCGTGGCGCGTGGCCCGCGGTCGAGCCGGGCGCCGCGCCAGACCATGCTGCGCAAGGTTGTGCTGGACCACAACGGCAACCTCTACAACGGCGTGGTCAAGAACATCTCCACCACCGGGGCACTGATCGAGGGTCTCTGGAACGTCCCGGTCGGCACGATCTTCAAGGTGCAGATTTCGCAGAAGCACCTGGTGACCTGCACCGCGCGCTGGTGCGAGGATGATCGCATGGGCGTGGAATTCGCCAATCCGCTGCAACGAGACGGTGCCGGCAGGATCGCGGCGATCCAAGGTGAGGCAGCAGCGTCGCGCTCACCGGAATCGTTGGAGAAGGCTGGATGACCGGCCGGCCAGGGGGTCAGGCTTAGCGGTTTGGTAAGCCTATCTGTTTAGAACGTTTGCGCGGGAATACGCTTGCTGCGCTTCGTCGGAAAAAGCGCATTGATTGGAGTAGTTGGCAAGATGGGTGTGCGAGACATGTGGAAGGGATTTGGCGGACAGCAGTCCGAACCCGTCCGCGTGCCCGACGCAGAAGCCGTGGCAGCCAAGCTCGCCAAGGTGAACGTCAGCGATCGCGAACGCCTGCAGATGCTCGAATGCTTCGAGAAGAGCGATATCGCCTGGTTCTGGGCGACCGACGCGCAGAACCGCCTGACCTATCTTTCGCCCAAGGCCCTGGCCCAGTTCACTACCGAACGCGAGGTAATCGGTGAACCGTTGGCGAGTGTCTTCAAGACGGTCAACGTCGAGCACGACGAGACCGAGACCAAGCCGATTTCCTACATGGTCAGTTCGCGCACCAGCTTCGTCGAACAGCCAGTCCAGCTGGTGAATGAGGCAGGAAGTGCGGGCACCGGCAAGTGGTGGGAGCTGACCGGACGCGCGCAGTTCGACAAGAAGCAGGATTTCATCGGTTATCGCGGCATCGCCCGGGACATCACCGATATCTACGAAGAACAGCTGAATGCCTCCAAGCTGGCGGAATTCGATTCACTGACAGGCCTGGCCAATCGTCACCGCATGCAGCGTCGATTGGAAACCACGCTCAACGCCTACAGGATCGAGAAGCGCAGCTGTGCGCTGGTGATGATGGACCTCGACCGGTTCAAGCAGGTGAACGATACGCTAGGCCACCCGGCGGGCGACGAACTGTTGCGCCAGGTCTCGCAACGCCTGCAGAGCATCGCTCCGGGCGGGGCCGAGATCGGGCGTCTTGGCGGTGACGAATTCCAGCTCATCATTCCCGATATGGACGATCGCGGGCGGCTGGGCGAAATCGCCAATCGCATGATCCAGATGATCTCGCAGCCCTACTCGGTAGAGGGCAGTCGCGCCATCATCGGTACTTCCGTCGGCATCGCCATCGCCCCCTATGACGGCATCATGCCGGCAGAACTGGTAAAGGCGGCCGACCTGGCGCTGTATGCGGCCAAGGGCGGCGGTCGTGGCCAGTTTCGCTTCTATTCGAACGATCTGAAGGAAAATGCTGACGATCGGCGCGAGATCGAGGAAGACCTGCGCGACGCCATCCATGCCGGGGAACTGGAAGTGCACTACCAGCCGCAGGTGGGCACGAAGGATCACAAGGTTCGCGGGTTCGAAGCCCTGGTGCGCTGGAACCACCCGGAACACGGGCCGATTTCGCCCGCCACCTTCGTCCCCATTGCCGAAGACAGCAACCTGATCGAGGAACTGGGTGCGCTGGTCCTCAGGCAGGCCTGCAAGGATGCCGCGCAATGGCCCGGCGACCTGCGCGTTTCCGTCAATGTCTCGGCGCGGCAGTTCCTGAACGAGGAACTGCCCAACCTGGTCGAAAAAGCCCTCCAGGAATCCGGGCTGGAGCCACGCCAGCTGGAACTGGAGATCACCGAGACGGTGTTCATGGGCGACATGGGCACCACCGATGCCATGTTCGCCCAGCTCAAGAAGCTGGGCGTGAAACTTGCGCTGGACGATTTCGGCACCGGCTTCTCGTCGCTGTCCTATTTGAGCAGCGCGCCGTTCGACAAGATCAAGATCGACCAGAGCTTCGTGCGTGGTTGCACGGACGAAAACCACTCGAACCACGCCATCATCACGGCCATCGCCAGCCTGGCGCGCGCGCTCGGCATGGCTACCACCGCCGAGGGCGTGGAGGCGCTGGACGAACTGGAAATCATCGCCGGCCTGCATGTCGACATGGTGCAGGGCTTCATCTTCTCGCGCGCCATGCCGCAGGATGCCCTGCTGGAGAAACTCGGCTCGGGCGAACTGCTGTTCGAGCCGGTCGGACCGGCGAAGCACCGTGCGGAACGTCGCACCCTGCTGCGCAAGATCGGCGTGGTGCACGAGGACCATCACTATACGGCCATGCTGCGCGATCTTTCGCGCACGGGCGCCCGTATCGAGGGGCTGCTGGACGTGCCGGTGGGCACGCCGCTGGTGCTGGACCTGGGGGAAGGGCAGATTGTCGTCTGCGTCGTGCGCCGCTCGCAGGACGCAACCCAGGGCGTGGAGTTCGAGACGCCGCTGGTGTCCAACGGGGCAGGGGGGCTGTGCACCCGCCACCGTGTCTCGCCCTACATGCTGGCCGCTGCCGGCATGCCCTTGCAGGCGCTGCCGAAGGGGCATCACCTGGCCGCCGTGGCCGCGGCTGGCGGGGGAAGCGGCCCCCAGAGCCGTCCGCAGTTCATGCAGGTGGATATCGGCGCGGGATCCTCGCGCGCAGGCTAAGCGCACGCGGGTGCGCAATCCTTGCTGACAGGCGGTTCGCCCTCCGCTAGAGGGCGCGCCATGACCAAACTGTCGCATATCCGTAATTTCAGCATCATCGCCCATATCGACCACGGCAAGTCCACCCTGGCGGACCGGCTGATCCAGCACTGTGGCGGCCTGACCGAGCGCGAGATGAGCGAGCAGGTGCTCGACAACATGGATATCGAGCGCGAGCGCGGCATCACCATCAAGGCGCAGACCGTGCGGCTGAACTACACCGCGAAGGATGGCGAGACCTACGAGCTCAACCTGATGGATACGCCGGGCCACGTCGACTTCGCCTACGAGGTCAGCCGCAGCCTGGCCGCCTGCGAGGGCGCGCTGCTGGTGGTGGATGCGGCGCAGGGCGTGGAAGCGCAGACGCTGGCCAACGTCTACCAGTCGATCGAGCACGACCACGAGATCGTGCCGGTCATCAACAAGATCGACCTGCCCGCCGCCGAGCCCGAGAAGGTGAAGGCGGAGATCGAGGATATCATCGGCCTCGACGCGAGCGAGGCGGTGCTGACCAGCGCCAAGAGCGGCATCGGCATCGAGGACGTGCTGGAAGCCGTCGTCGCCAAGATCCCGCCGCCCAAGGGCGACCGCAACGCCCCGCTGAAGGCCATGCTGGTGGATAGCTGGTACGACCCCTACCTCGGCGTCGTCATCCTTGTCCGCGTGATGGACGGCGTCATAACCAAGGGCCTCAACGTCAAGTTCATGCAGGGCGGTACGCAGCACCTGGTCGACCGGGTCGGCTGCTTCAGCCCCAAGCGCACCGACCTGCCCGAAATCGGCCCCGGCGAAATCGGCTTCATCACCGCGCAGATCAAGGAAGTCGAACAGGCCCGCGTGGGTGACACCATTACCACGGTGAAGAACGGCGCTCCCACCCCGCTGAAGGGCTACAAGGAAGTGCAGCCGGTTGTATTCTGCGGCCTCTTCCCGGTCGACGCGGCGGATTTCGAGAAGCTGCGCGAGTCCATCGGCAAGCTGCGCCTGAACGACGCCAGCTTCAGCTACGAGATGGAAAGCAGCGCCGCGCTGGGCTTCGGCTTTCGCGCCGGCTTCCTCGGCCTGCTGCACCTGGAGATCATCCAGGAACGCCTCAGCCGCGAATACGACCTCGACCTGATCACCACCGCGCCCAGCGTGGTCTACCGCGTCCACCTTGGCCACACCAAGAACGAGGACGCCAAGGTGATCGACATCCACAACCCGGCGGACTGGCCCGACGTCAACCGCATCGAGATGATCGAGGAGCCTTGGATCAAGGCAGTGATCTACACGCCTGACGAATACCTCGGCGCGATCCTCAAGCTGTGCCAGGATCGCCGCGGCATCCAGACCGACCTCACCTACGTCGGCGGCCGCGCGCAGGTGAGCTACGAGTTGCCGCTCAATGAAGTGGTGTTTGACTTCTATGATCGCCTGAAGAGCATCAGCCGCGGCTATGCCAGCTTCGATTACGAGCAGATCGGCCTGCGCGAGGGCGACCTGGTGAAGATGAACATCCTGGTGAACAACGAGCCGGTCGATGCCCTGTCACTGATCGTCCACCGCTCCGTGGCCGAGGAACGCGGCCGCGGCATGTGCGAGCGCCTGAAAGACCTGATCCCGCGCCACCTGTTCAAGATCCCGATCCAGGCCGCGATCGGCGGCAAGATCATCGCCCGCGAAACCATCCCCGCCCTGCGCAAGGACGTGACCGCCAAGTGCTATGGCGGCGACATCACCCGCAAGAAGAAGCTGTTGGAAAAGCAGAAAAAGGGCAAGGCCCGCATGCGCGAGTACGGCAACGTGAGCATTCCCCAGGAGGCGTTTATCGCTGCCCTCCGGATGGGGGAGGAGTAGCTCCACAAAAAATGGGCGCGGGCCGGCGTGAGCGACCCGCGCCCTGTCAGCATGACGGCGCTGGTGGTGGCAGTCTCCGGTCAGGAACTGCCGTCACCTCTTGGGTCAGCGTGTGGCGCTGTCATACTCCCCCTCGACGTAGCCGAAGGTGTTGTCGACTTCGTTGCCCAGCGTCTCGAAGGCGCCCGCCAGGGCGACCGCGACCAGCGAGGCCAGAAAGCCGTATTCGATACCCGTCGCGCCGCGCTCGTCGGCACGCAGGGCGTGTAGTGTGTGGGTCATTGCCCAAGTCTCCTCGGGAGGCCTGCCAGGACAGGTGATTCCCTTTTTGCGCAGCGGTCCCCGTGCTGCTTGCCCTGCATGTAACAGTCGGCGTTAGCGGCGCGCTGACGAACGCGATGAAGGGGCGTCGTTAACCCGGTGTTGGGCATGTTCGGCGCGCGCTTGCGCCGTTGCGGCTCAGCCCGGCTTGCGGGCGGAGACGAGCGAGTAGTAGCTGCCCGGCGTCTTGCAGGCGCGCACGTCCTCGAATCCGGCGGTTTCCAGCAGCGTGGCGAACTCGGGCAGGGTATACTGCTTGCCCAGCGTGCCCATCAGCATCATCAGGCTGAAGCTGGCGGCGGACCAGGGGCCGGTGCCGTCGTCATCCATCAGGATCTCGTGCAGGAAGATTCGCCCGCCCGGCGCCAGTGCCTGGTAGGACTTGGCGGCGAGGATGGCGTTGGTCTCCTCCGACCAGTCATGCCAGATGTTGGCGAAGAAGTGCGCATCGTGCCCCTCCGGCCACTCTTCCTCGAACATGTTCAGCCCGCAGGTCGATACCCGGTCGGCCAGTCTCGCCGCTTCGACATGCTTGGCCGCCTCGACGCACATTTCCTTCAGGTCGAGCAGGGTCACGCGCATCCCTTCATGGGCGCGGGCCAGTTCGATACCGTAGACGCCGGAGCCGCATCCCACGTCGAGCAGGCTGGTGACGTCGGTGAAGGCGGGCTGCATCGCCGCACCGCGAGCCGGGCCCATGGAGTGGGCGTGCATGAAATCGGAGATGCGTTTGGCCACCTCGGCGCTCATTGTCCCGCGCTCCCATTCCGGGCCGCCGGCCACGCGGTTCTCCGGCCGCTTGCCGGTGCGCACCATCTCGATCAGCTGGGCATGGAGGGGGATGGTCTCGCGGAAACGGAACAGGAAGCCGCCCCAGTAGCCGGTCGCATCGGGGTGCAGCCACATGCGGGCAGGGGCGGTTGCCGACCAGCGCCCGTTGCGTCGCTCGACCATGCCAAGCGAGGCAAGGGCGCCCAGCAGCACGCCCAGCGCGCGCGCATCGACCGAAAGCGCTTCCGCCAGCGCCCCGGTATCGAGTGCCTCGTTGCCGATCGCGCGGAACAGGCCGAGCTCGTCCGCCACCGTCACGGCGGGCAGCGTAAATTGCGATTGCCAGATATCCCAGATGGCACGATCGTCCGTGCCGGGCGGTAGCGGTCCCATAGCGTCTCCCCTCGCGTTTCGCGCCATCTATAGCGAAAGGCTTGAAGCCTGCCAGCGTCTCGTGTCATGCAATTCGCGAGGAGCAGGAGGACGAGAGGCCCATGGCAACGCAGGTGAAATCCTCGATCGAGGACGATGCACGGCAAGTGCGGGCAATGATGCGCTATGTCGACGAGGGCGACTTCGTCACGCGGCGCTATGTCAGCCAGGGCAAGGAACTCAACACCGGCACCTATTCCGACCACGAGGTGATCATTCGCGACGGCATGCCGATCCGCGACCATTTTACCCTCGACACCCACGGCTTCATGATCGCCAGGAGCGCCAGCGCGGTGACCGATTTCTACGATAGGGCCACGGTCGAGCGGCTCTACGAGCGCGAGGTGGAAGCCGACGTCGTGCGCCTGACCGGGGCGGACAAGTGCGCCGCGCGCGGCTGGATGCTGCGGACCAGTGCCGACCTTACCGAACATGCCAGCAAGAAGAGCGAGGGCTACACCCACCACGGCGGCCTCCAGCCGCCGGCGGGTGAGGCGCATGTCGACACCGCGCCGCGTACGGCCGAGCGCATGGCACGCCAGACCTACGAGCAGTGCTTTCCCGACGGGCCGGGTTTCAAGCGGTTCCTCATCACCAGCCACTGGCGCACCTTCTCGCCGCCGCCGCAGGATATCCCGCTGGCGCTGTGCGACGGGCGGACAAGCTTCGGCGGGGAGGAAAAGGACAATACCCTGCTGATCGTCGACGAGTTCCCCGAAGGTGACGCGCTGACCGCGCCGGTGCCCGGCGAGGAGGACATGCTCGCCGCCACGATCTTCTCCTACCACCCGTCGCACCGCTGGTGGTATTTCGCCGGCATGGAACGCGACGACGTGCTGCTGTTCAAGTTCTACGACAGCGATCACGAGCGCACCTGGCGTTGCCCGCATTCGGCCTTTGTGGACGGCTCTGCCAAGGCGCCGAACGTCCGCGAAAGTATCGAATGCCGAAGCGTCGCCTTCTGGGAATAATCTTGCGCGCACTTTTGTTGCAGTGCAGCAAAACCGTCAAAATTGTCGCCAAAATGTCACACGAAACTATCTCGTGTGAAACCTCTTCACAGTGTGATTGTATGCAGCGCCGCAATGGTGTTTGAGGCACGGTCAGGAAGGAGGGGTATGGACGCCTAAAGCTGAAGTTCGGACATAACGAACAAGCCTTGGCAGCCTTCCTTTCGTCGAATTCTCCCACTTACCAGGAGCATTTTAATGTTGATAAACAGGAAGAAGGCCTCGCTGCTGGCGAGCACCGTGATCTTCGGGTCGCTGGTCGCAACTCCAGTCTACGCGCAGGACGAAGGCGCATCGGAAGATAACGGTACGATTCTCGTTACCGGTACCCGTATTGCGCGTCAGAACGTTGACACCGCAGCGCCGATCGCGGTCGTCGACAGCGAAGAGTTCTCGCTGTCGGGTACGGTGAACGTCGAAAACGTGGTGAACCAGCTGCCGCAGGTCATCCCGGGCTTCACCTCCAACTCGAACAACCCCGGTACCGGTACCTCCACGCTGAACCTGCGTGGTCTGGGTTCGGCCCGCACCATGGTGCTGGTCAACGGCCGTCGCTGGATGTTCTACGATACCGCCCAGATCGTCGACTTGAACACCATCCCGCAGTTCCTGCTGGACGGCGTTGACGTTGTGACCGGTGGTGCTTCGGCTGTGTACGGTTCGGACGCTATGTCCGGCGTCGTCAACTTCCGCCTGCGTCACGTCGACGGCGTCGAAGTTGGTGGCCAGTACTCGGTCACCGACCGTGGCGATGGCGACCGCTATCAGATCCACGGTGCCATCGGTACCGAATTCGCTGACGGCCGTGGTCGTGCCACCGTCTTCGGTGAATACTACAACCGTTCGTCGGTGTTCCAGGGCGACCGTGACTTCTCGTTCTTCGCACTGGGCGGCGAGACTTTCGGCCTGAACCTGCTGCAGTTCGGTTCGTCGACGGTTCCGCAGGGCCGTTTCAACGCTCCGGGTTCGACCACCGTTGACGGTGTCAGCTACCCGCTGGCTTCCGGCCTGACGATCGACGACGCGCTGTTCGACACCCCGGGTGTTGCTCGCGCTCGTGCCGGCGACACCTACAACTACGCTCCGGTCAACTACCTGCAGATCCCGCAGGAACGTTACCTGATCGGCGGTTATGCCGAATACGAAATCTTCGATGGCGTCGAAGCCTACACCGAAGTTTCCTTCGTCAACAACCGCGTTGCCCAGGAACTGGCCGCCACCCCGGTGACCGGTACCTTCAACATCGATCTGGACACGGTGCAGCCGTTCTTCGACGCTGCCACCTTCGCTCAGCTGCAGACGCTCGACCAGCGTGAAGAAGACGTCAACGCAGCCCGTATCGCGGCCGGCCTCGCGCCGAACCAGGCGGGTCCGGGTGTTGTACGTGCCTTCATCCAGCGTCGTATGCTGGAAACCGGCCCGCGTAACAGCCTGGACGAGCGCAACGCGTTCCGTGTCCTCGCTGGTCTGCGTGGTGACCTGGGCCAGTACATCAACTGGGACGCGTACTACATGTACGCACGCACGCGTAACGCGAACGTCCAGTCGGGTAACATCTCGCGCTCGGCCTTCCAGGCTGGCCTCGATGGCACCGGCACTGCGATCAACCCGTTCGGTGCTGGCACCCTGACCGATGCGATGGTGAACGCTGTCACCATCCAGGCCCAGAACGGCGACATTTCGACTCTCGAAGTCCTGACCGGCTACCTCTCGGGTACCTTCGGTGACTTCGCGATCGGCAATGCCGCTCCGATCGGCTTCGCACTGGGTGGTGAGTATCGCCGCGTTGCTTCGCGCTTCATCCCGGACACGGCGCTCTCCTCGGGTGACGTTATCGGCTTCAACGCCGGTAGCCCGACCGACGGTGCGTACAACGTGCACGAGATCTTCGGCGAACTGCAGATCCCGATCATCGAGACCGACTCGGGCCTCACGCTCGACGTCAACGGTGCAGCCCGTTACTCCGACTACTCGCTGACCAACGTCGGCGGTGTCTGGGCCTACGCTGGCGGTATCGAGTTCTCGCCGATCCCGGACATCAAGTTCCGTGGTCAGTACCAGCGTGCTGTTCGTGCTCCGAACGTGGGCGAGCTGTTCGGCGGTCAGGCCATCGGTTTCCCCGGTGCAACCGACCCCTGCGGTAACGCTACCTTCCTGGCGGCCAACCCGGGTGCCGACGCAATCTGTGTCGCTACCGGTGTGCCGCAGGCCAACCTCGGCAACGCCGCTGTCGTTCAGCTGAACGCTCAGATCCCGGCGCTGTTCGGTGGTAACCCGGGCCTGCAGGAAGAAACCTCGGACTCGTGGACCTTCGGTGTCGTGCTGCAGCCGGAAGCAATTCCGGGCCTGACCATCACGGCTGACTACTTCGACATCGTGATCGAGGACACCATCTCGATCGCTGGTGGTAGTCTCCAGGGTCTGTTCGACCTGTGCTACGGCGACATTCAGGACGTGAACAACGCGGCCTGTCAGCCGTTCGTCGGCATCCGTAACAGCGATGGTGCGATCACCGTGAACGCTCCGCCGCTCGTTTCGTCGGTCAACATTGCCGAGCTGGGCGTGTCGGGTATCGACCTCCAGGTCAACTATGGCATGGACCTGCCGTTCTCGGTCTTCACCAGCGGTGGTGTGTCCGACTTCAACATCTCGTTCCTGGGTACCTGGACCGAGAGCTCGTACTTCGTGCCGATCGCCGCGCTGCCGCGTACGATCGAGTGCGCCGGCGAATTCGCCAACGAGTGCGGCGAACCGACTCCGTCCTTCAAGTGGACGAGCCGTTTCACCTGGGTTGATGGTCCGTTCACCTTCTCGACCCGCTGGCGTCACCTGAGCGCCGTGGACGATGACGACGTGAGCACCGACTACACGCAGTTCAACGGTATCGAGCGCATCGACGCCTACGACCTGATCGACCTGACCATGTCGTACGACTGGAACGACATGATCACCCTGTCGGTCGGTGTTCGTAACCTGTTCGACACCCTGCCGGGTGCGCCTGAGTTCGACGCCAACGGCTTCGTGACCAACCGTCCGAACTCGCTGCTGCTTGGTGACAACCAGGAGCAGGCCAACACCTACCCGTCGACCTACGACGTGCTGGGTCGCGACTGGTTCGCATCGGTCCTGTTCCGCTTCTAAGCGACAGATCGAAGCGAGTTATCGCTAAAGAAGGGGCGGGGGACCTTAGGGTCTCCCGCCCTTTTTCTTTGCGTGGTGCAGGCGGCAGGCAGCGCAAGACCCAAGCCCAAGGGCGGTCGCCTGCTGCGCGAAAGCGCTGATCCTATTCGGGCTTGGTGAGAGTCAGGAACGTCGCGAACGGCGTGGCTGCGGCCCCGTCGCGCAGTTCCTCGCTGGAAGAGAGTTCCAGCCCGGCCGCTTCCAGCACGGCGACCAGCTTCTCGCCGGTTCCGGCGGCCTCCGCGGCCATTTCCAGGGAGGCGATGCGGCCCAGCTCGTTCTGGGCCTGGCCGACGATCTGGTCGATTACCGCCGCGGTATGCGCGGGCGGATCGTTGCGGCCGAAATGCAGCGTCCGGCGCAGCGCCTCGGCAATTTCCCATGCGGCCGATTCCGGGCCGAACTTTCGCGCCCCTTCCTCGGGAGCCGTCGCCACCTCGGGCGGGACGGTGGCAATGCCCATCTGCCGCAATTGCAGACTGCGCTTGGCGATACCGGGCAGGTCCTGTTCCTCGATGGCCCAGGCGATCTGCTGCCTGCGTTTGCGGTTATGCGCGAGGATCGGGCTATCGGTGCGATGCGTGATCGCGCCGAAGATGCCGCCGGGCTTCAGCACGCGCGCCACTTCGGCGGCAGCGCCTGCGATGTCGCCGTATTCGAAGCCGAACTGGCTGGTGGCCGCGGCGAAGATCTCATCCGGGAAGGGCAAGTCGCGCATCAGCACACCCGCACGCACCTTCGCGCCGCGTGGCGGCGTCGGCAGTTCGCTGGCCTGGTCGATCCCGACCGGCTTCAGGTCGCGCCGGGCGGCCAGCAGCTTGGCCATGACGCGCCCGTCACCCGTGCCAAGGTCGATCACCCGCACGCCGCGAGGCAGCTTGTTCGCGAAGGCGCTCCAGACGTCGGTCTGCACCTGGTCGATGCCTTGCCAGGCATCGGGCAGGCAGCCGCCGCGGGCGCTGCCGGAGGCATCGGTGTTGGCTTCCCAAAAGGCGTCCCACGCCTGCCGACTGTCCTTCTTCGCGCTCATGCCGCGACTATGCGGCGAGGGTTACGTCAAATGCAACCGTCATCCGGCGGCCTTCCGCAAACGGCCGGGTGCCGTGGTAGAGCGTGCTGGGAAACAGCGCGAGGTGGCCCGCCTTGGGGCGCAGCGCGTAGAGCGGTTCAAGCTCCACGCGCAGGTCGCGCGCAGGGCGGCCAAGTTCGATCCAGCCTGCGCGATCATCGTCGTCGCCAAGGCTCTCGGGCAGTTCGCAATAGAGGGCGGAGGAGACGATACCCTGCGGATGGATATGCGCGGCGTGATGGTGCCCGCCGCCGCTGAGCCGCACCGACCATGATCCGCTGATCCACCACGGTGCAGCGCGATGCGCGAGCAGCGGATGGGCCTCGTCGAGCGGCGGCAGGCCCTGGCGATATTCCTCCAGTGTGTCCTCGATCGCGGTGCGCAGGGCGAGCAGTTCCGGCTCCTCGCGGTCGAACAGGATGCCGCGCGTCTGCGAGCCGCCTCGCAGCGACTGCCCCAGAGGCATCGGGGCGGTTTCATGCAGCTCGTGCAGCACCGCGATGGCCGGAGCGAGGACGCTGTCGGCGTCGTGCAGCGCCAGCAGGCGCACGAAACCCTCCTGCCCGTGCAGCCATTCCGCCTGCGGGTTGTCGGTCAGCCGCCACAGGATATCGCGCAATGCCCATGCCGAGATGCTGAGCGGAGCCAGTTCGAGTGCGCGCGTCAGCGCCTTGTCGGCCCGGTCGTAGTGCGCCAGCCGCAACGAATGCCGGGCTTCCTGCACCCAGCGGTTCTCGCTGTCGATCTCCAGCGCGGAGAACAGTCGCTCGGCTTTCTCGTCGTCCCCGGCCGCGCCCGAATAGATCGCGTGCATCAGCCGGAAGTGCTCGATTTGCGGGAAGGCCTTGCATGCGCGCGCGGCAACCTCGGCGGCCTGTTCGTTGTAGTCGAGCCCGGCCAGTTGCGTGGCCCACTCGGCAAGGATGTTCGGGTCCTGCGGCACACGCTCCGCGGCGGTGCCGTAATGCGAGGTGAAATCCTCCTCGCCTTCGCCCAGGCGCAGCTGCGCCAGGAACTTCAGTCCCTCTGTCCAGTGCGGTGCCTGTGCCACCAGTTGCTCGGCGATTGCATGGGCGCCCCCGGCATCGCCCGCCACGTCCAGCGCTTGCGCCTTGCCGAGCCACAGGTCGGCATCACCTGAATTGACGGCCAGGGCCCGATCGAACCGCTCAAGCGCATCCGCCTCGCCACGTTCCAGCGCCACGCGCGCGCGGCCATGCAGCGCGCGTACCCGCTGCGGTTCGATGGCCAGTGCCCGGTCGTACCACTCGGCCGCTTCGCGTTTGCGACCGAGCGCGCGTTCCGACGAGGCGCGGGTGGAGCAATAGGCCGGGTTTCCGCGGCCCAAGGCTTCCACTGCCTCAAGCTCGGTCCTCGCCTCGGCAAATCGACCGAGGGTGTTGAGGGCAATGGCGTGGTTGAGGCGGAAATCGAGTACCTCGGGCGCCAGCGCCACGGCTTGCGCGAAGTGCGTCTGCGCAGCGGCAGCATCGCCTGCCTTCATCGCGGCGTGGCCGGCGCTGTTGGCCTGTGCTGCTGCCGGCGGAACGCTCACTTGTCGCGCAGCCACCCGCTGATGGCATAGCGCCCGCGCGGCGCGAACGGGGGTACGTAGGTGACCGCATGAGCCTGCGGAACCCTGAACAAATTCAAGGTGTTGAAGCGCGGCATGAGACCCGTTTCGATGTTGCCGTCGTCATCGTAGAAGACCAGGTAGCCGCCCCAGTCGGGGTACCAGTCGTCGATGGTAAGGTTGAGGACATAGGCGATCCGCCAGCCTTCCTCGACATGGCTGTCGATATGCTTCCCGAGGAAGTGGTTCGGGCCATAGCAACTGGCGTGCCCGTCCGCCTTGGCAAGCTCGGGAATGCCGGTGACATCGCGCATCAGGCCGAGGAAATCAGGCGCGTTGAGATATTCCAGCAGCAATTCGTGCGGGCCGCCCGGCTCCCACTGTTGCTGCAAGCCTTCGACCAGCGAGTAGCGATTGCAGCGAAAGGCGTAGTCCCGGTTCGCGGCACTGCGATCGGTGGCCTTCACCAGCTCGACGATTTCCTGTCCCACGGCCTGGTTGCGCAGGTCTCGCCCGCGCCAGCTGTGCGGCTCGCTATGCGTGCCCGCCTGCAGCGCGATACCCCATTCGGTACCCTGGATCAGGATGTTGCGCAGCTCGCGTGCGGTCTCGTCGGTGAGGACGTTTTCGATCTGCAACCTGCTGTCGGCAGCGAATCGCCGGGCGAGGTTGGCGCGATCGAGATCGGGGTTCAGTTCGAACAGGGCTTTGGCCATGCCGCAGCCTATAGAAAGCGTGTCCCTACGGCGCCAGTCCCGGACAAAAAAAGAGACCCGCCGCGAGGCTCTCTAGGAAGCCATCGCAGACGGGTCAGCTTGAGACCTTGCCTTTGGTGCTAGTTGGCTCTAGCCCGTGCGCATCTTACCCTACGCCCGGTTGAGGCCTGGTCCCGGTTCGCTAAGAAACCATGCCGGGTCTCAACCGCGCTGCTGTTCAGCGGCGCGAACGGCGATTTCCCGCTCGAAAGTCTTGATCGTCTCGGCGTAGCAGCTGCGTGCTTCGCTGCTCGGCAGCGCGCGGCCGGACGTGCGGTAGTCGATGCCGCAGACTTCCTCTGCCGCGCGGTTCAGGCGACGCTGCAGCGCGCTCTGACCTTCCTGCGTCGACAGGTCGAGGTCGCTGTAGCGGACCGACACGGTCTCGCCGCCGTCACGGGCGTCGGCGAGGGCCGGGGTTGCAATCATGGCGCTCGCGGCGATCGCGGCGGCCAGGCCAGTCTTCATCGAAATCGTCTTCATTTTACACCTCCACTTGTTTGCTCTGGCCCGCAAATTTGGGGGACGGGCCGAAGCGATGATTGTGGTGTAGACAGGGGTTTGCGTCAGGGCATCACAAGGTCGACAGGACCGTGGCTGGTCTCGACCAAGGCCGCCTGGACCCGACAACCGGCCAACTTTCATCGACAAACGTCGAGGCATTTTCAGGTGCAACCAATCGGCCACGGCAGGTCGGGCGGCTATATAATGTGGTCATGAAGGGGATTGGCGGCGTCACTTCACTTGGCGTTCAGCGCGCGGCTAGTTATAGGCGGCGCATGACTGCGAAGCTTTTCGTTCGAAACGCGCTGGTGTGCGCGACGGGTGCCATGCTGCTGGCGGGTTGTGGAGGCGGTCGCGATACCGAGCCGAACGATCTCGCTTACGTCGCGCGCGACGTCGAATCGCTCTACACCGCGGCGAAGGACCGGCTCGATCGCGGCGACCTGGTGCTGGCCGCCGGCCTGTTCGACGAAGTGGAGCGCCAGCATCCCTATTCGCCCTGGGCGCGCCGTGCCCAGCTGATGAGTGCCTTCTCCTATTACGCCGCGGCGGATTACAACCGCGCGATCCAGTCGGCCTCGCGCTTCCTGTCGATCCATCCGGGCAACCGCGATGCGCCCTATGCCTATTACCTGATCGCCATCAGCTATTACGAGCAGATCAGCGACGTGGAGCGTGACCAGGCGATCACCCAGCTGGCGCTGGCCGCGCTGACCGAGATCGTCCGCCGCTATCCCGAAAGCCCCTATGCCGACGATGCGCGGCTGAAGATCGACCTCGTCAACGATCACCTGGCGGGCAAGGAAATGGAGATCGGTCGATTCTACGAGCGGACCGGTCAGTGGCTGGCCGCGCAGCTGCGCTTCCGCAACGTCGTGGATGACTACCAGACCACCAGCCACACGCCCGAGGCGCTCTATCGCCTGGTCGAAACCAGCCTGTCGCTCGGCTTGCTGGAAGAGGCACAGCGTTACGCTGCGGTGCTGGGTGCCAACTATCCGGGTTCGGAATGGTACCTGAAGGCCTTCGACCTGATGGAAGAGCACGCGCCGGAACGCGTCGCCACCTAGGCTTCAGGTGCCGTAGCGCCAGTCCACTTCGGATTGCTGGCGACGATTCATTTCCAGCAGGTCCCGCATTTCGGGAAGGTGCAGCGAGCGGCCGAGCCGCACGCCGGCGAGGCCATCATGCGCCCAGCGGATGGTGCCCTCCAGCTCCAGCCCGGTAGGGGTTACGATCACTACCTCGTCGCCCGCTTCGTACTTGCCGCGGTCGAGATTGCTGATCCGAGCGCCTTGCTGGGAGAGTTCGATCAGCAGCCCCTGCACGGTCTTGCGGCTGCTGCGACGCAGCTCCACCGGCAGGCGCGTGGCGTAACGCTTGTATGCCCTGATCGTGAGCACCGACATCGCGGCGGGTCCCTCCTGAGGTTGCCCACCGATTAAGCGCAGATAATGGTTAAGAAATTCTCGCCTTGGGTTCCGGATCAGGTGCCGCAGCGCAGTTCCGGCTGTTCCTGTTGCCGACGATTCATCGCGACAAGGTCCTGCAATTCCGGGGTCGGCAGCGGTTCGTCGAGGCGGATGCCGGCGATGCTGTTGTTGGTCCAGCGGATGGTGCCCGAAAGCTGGCGTTCCGGAGTGGCGAGGATCACCACCTTGTCGCCTTCTTCGTACTTGCCGCGGCTCAATTGGCTGATTCGGGCGCAGTCGTGGGACAGTTCGATAAGCAGGCCGCTGGCCTTGGCGCGGCGACCGCGTTCGAGTTCCACCGGCATGCGGAAGGCATAGCGACGAAGTGGCCGCGTTTCGATCTTGTGCATTGCGAGTCCGGTCCCCTGGATCTTGCGTCCAATTTATCCACAGCTAGTCCACAATTAACGACGAGTCGAATCATTGCCGGCCGGCGTGCGTTGCACCGCCGCTGGCGGGGTCGTAATGACGGTGGCGAACCGCCATGCTGACCTCGCTAGCCATCCGCAACATCGTGCTGATCGACGCGCTCGACCTCACCTTCGGGCCGGGTCTGGGCGTGCTGACCGGCGAGACCGGCGCGGGCAAGTCGATCCTGCTGGATGCGCTGGGCCTGGTGCTCGGTAACCGCGCCGATTCGGCGCTGGTGCGCGCGGGCGAGGAGCAGGCGAGCGTTACCGCCACCTTCGAGTTCGCGCAGCTTCCCGCCGCCGTGGTCGAGGCGCTGGAAGAGGCCGAGGTGGAGATCGAGCCGGGTGAGCCGCTGATCCTGCGCCGCCGGCTGAAGGCCGATGGCGGCAGCAAGGCCTTCGTCAACGATCAGCCCGTCGGCGTGGCGCTGCTGCGCAGCCTGTCCGGTTCGCTGGTGGAACTGCATGGCCAGCATGACGATCGCGGACTGGTGAACCCGCGCGGACACCGGGCGCTGCTGGATCGCTATGCCGGGGCCGATGTCGCCGGGGTCGGCGCAGCCTGGGAAGCCTGGCGACAGGCGCAGGCGCGGCTCGACGGGGCGCGCGCCGAGATCGAACAGGCCAAGGCCGACCAGGACCTGCTGCTGGCGCACCTTGCGGAACTCACTGCCATCGAACCGGTCGAGGGCGAGGAGGAGAGCCTCGCCAATGCCCGGGCCGACATGCAGAAGGGCGAAAAGCTGGCGGGTGACCTCGAAGACCTGCGGCAAGTGTGGGATGGTTCGGATTCGCCGCTCGCCTCGCTGCGGGTGGCAGCACGCAAGCTGGATCGCATCGCCGAGGAACACCCGCTGCTGGCCGAGGCGCTGGGCGCGCTTGACCGCGCGGTAATCGAGGCGGGCGAGGCGGAAGAAAAGCTGCAGGCCGCAGCCGAAGCGATGCAACATGATCCTGCCGAGCTGGACCGGATCGAGACGCGGCTGTTCGAATTGCGGGCGCTGGCGCGCAAGCATTCCTGCCAGGTGGACGACCTGCCCGAAGTGATGCGGGTGATGCGCGCCAAGCTGGACGCCATCGAACAGGGCGATGCCGACCTGGCGGACCTCGAGAAGGCGGAGCGCGAGGCGCATGAAGTCTATCGCGCGCGGGCCGAGGCCCTGCACGGCAAGCGCGTGACGTCCGCGATGCAGCTGGACGAGGCGGTTGCGGCCGAGCTTGCTCCGCTCAAGCTGGACGCTGCGCGGTTCAAGACGGCCGTCTCCGCGCAGGACGAGGAGAAATGGGGCCCGGCCGGCATGGACGCGGTGGAATTCCTCATCGCCACCAATCCCGGCGCCGATTTCGCTCCGCTCAACAAGATTGCCTCCGGGGGCGAGCTGTCGCGCTTCATCCTCGCGCTGAAAGTGGCGCTGGCGGAGCAGGGCGGGGCGGCGACGGTGATCTTCGACGAGATCGATCGCGGTGTCGGCGGCGCGGTGGCCAGCGCGATCGGCGAACGGCTGGCACGGCTGGCCGGCGATGGCGGACAACTGCTGGCGGTCACGCACAGCCCGCAGGTCGCCGCGCGCGGGCGCACGCATTACATGATCGCCAAGTCGAGCGAGGGCACCGTCACCAAGACCTCGGTCGCGCTGCTCGACGAGGCCGGGCGACAGGAAGAGATCGCCCGCATGCTGTCGGGTGCGGAGATCACCGCCGAGGCCCGCGCACAGGCAGACCGGCTGCTGGAGGGCGTATGATGAAGGCAATTGCTCCATTGGCGGCGCTGGCGCTTGCCGCCTGCACCAATCCTGCCGAGGAAACCCTTGGCACGCCGGACCCGCTGCCACCGCTGGCACAGCGCCATGACGCACCGCAGCTGGCCATGCTCGAACACA
Organism: Aurantiacibacter sp. MUD11; assembly: GCF_026967575.1. Classification (NCBI taxonomy): domain Bacteria; kingdom Pseudomonadati; phylum Pseudomonadota; class Alphaproteobacteria; order Sphingomonadales; family Erythrobacteraceae; genus Aurantiacibacter; species Aurantiacibacter sp. MUD11. The sequence goes on from NZ_CP114054.1 coordinate 153,960, forward strand.
TCCTTGGCGCCTATTTCTCTTCCGACATCGCCAACCGCCCCACCGTCTGTGCCAGCATCCACGACGGGCGCGAGGAAGAGGCGCTGATGCCGCAGCAGGAAATCGCGCTGATCGAGCGCTTCCCGAACCTTGCTCCGCTGGCGCGCTGCTCGCGGCGCAGCAACGGCTGGATCGATACCGAGACGCAGCAGCCCGCGCTGGTCTTCACCCTGCACAACTTCACCTGCGCCAGCGAGGACAGCTGCAGCGCCTGGGGCGGCTACATCTCCAATGGCGAGAACTCCATGAGCGCGCTCTATCGCGGCGAGTGGAACGGCAGCGCATGGGAATTCACCCGGGATAACCGGATCATCGCCGAATGAACCAGATCACCGAAGCCGAAGCCGCCAATGAACTGATGCGGCTGGCGAAGGCCATCGCCAAGCACAACAAGCTCTACCATGCGGAGGACGCGCCGGAGATTTCCGACGCCGAGTTCGATGCCCTGGTGCGCCGCAATGCGGAGCTGGAAGAGCAATTCCCCCACCTCGTGCGCGAGGATTCGCCCAGCAAGGTCGTCGGCCACGAAATCTCCGCCTCGCCGCTGTCGAAGGTGCAGCACGAGGTGGCCATGCTCAGCCTCGACAATGCCTTCTCGGACGAGGAGGTGGAGGACTTCGTCGGCCGCGTGCGCCGGTTCCTCTCGCTGGGCGAGGATGAGACGGTCGCCTTCACCGCCGAGGACAAGATTGACGGGCTGTCCTGCTCGCTGCGCTACGAGAATGGCGAACTGGTGCTGGCGGCGACCCGCGGGGACGGGCAGGTGGGCGAGAACGTCACGCCCAATGTCGCGCACATTTCCGACATTCCGCAGAGACTGTCCGGCGAGGTGCCCGAACTGTTCGAGGTGCGCGGCGAGGTCTACATGGCAAAGGCCGATTTCGCCGCGCTCAATGCCGAGCTGATGGAGGATGCGCGCAAGGCGGCCGCAGAGAAGGGCACCGAATTCGATCCGGCCAAGGTCCGCCAGTTCGCCAATCCGCGCAATGCGGCGGCCGGTTCGCTGCGGCAGAAGGATGCCAGCGTCACCGCCAGGCGTCCCTTGCGCTTCCTCGCCCACGGCTGGGGCGCAGCGAGCGAGGTGCCGTGCGACACGCAGTACGGCATGATGCAGCGTATGGCTGAGTGGGGCCTGCCGATTTCACCTGACCTGGTATTGTGTAATGATGTCAAGGATATGCTGCAGCAATACCGCAGCATTTCGGAAGCGCGGGCAGGGCTGCCCTATGACATCGATGGCGTCGTCTACAAGGTCGACCGGCTCGACCTGCAGAAGCGCCTGGGCTTCGTCGCCAAGGCGCCCCGCTGGGCCATGGCGCACAAGTTCCCCGCCGAACGCGCCGAAACGGTGCTGGAACATATCGACATCCAGGTCGGTCGCACCGGCAAGCTGACGCCGGTCGGGCGGCTTGCCCCGGTACTGGTCGGCGGCGTCACCGTTACCAACGTCACGCTGCACAATCGCGACGAGATCGCGCGACTGGGCGTGCGACCGGGAGACCGGGTGGTGATCCAGCGCGCGGGCGACGTCATCCCGCAGGTGGTCGACAACCTTACCCGCGACGAGGATCGCCCGGCCTTCGTTTTCCCCGACCATTGCCCCGAGTGCGGCAGCGAAGCGGTGAGCGAGGAAGGCGAGGTCGACGTGCGTTGCACCGGCGGCCTGATCTGCCCGGCGCAGCGCACCGAGCGGCTGAAGCACTTCGTCAGCCGCGCCGCGCTGGATATCGAGGGGCTGGGCGAGAAGACCATCGACCAGTTCTTCGCGCTCGGCTGGCTGGAAAGCCCGGCCGACATCTTCCGCCTGAAGGACCGCGAGGCGGAGATCCTCGCGCTGGACGGCTGGAAGGAGAAATCGGTCGAGAACCTGCTTGCCTCCATCGAGGCGAAGCGCGAACCGGATGCCGCGCGACTGCTGTTCGGCCTCGGCATCCGCCATGTCGGCGCGGTGACCGCGCGCGACCTGCTCAAGTACTTCCACGAGCTGCCCGCGCTGCGCGAAGCCGCCGAGAAGGCCCGCGACGGTGACGAGGAGGCTGCCGGCTTGCTCACTTCCATCGATGGCATCGGTGGCGCGGTGGTGGAGGCGCTGGGCGACTTCTTCCACGAAGAGCACAATGTCGCGGTGTGGGAAGACCTGCTCGGCCAGGTGGACCCGCCGCGTTACGAGGTCGAAAGCGTCGACAGCCCGGTGGCCGGCAAGACCGTGGTCTTTACCGGCAAGCTGGAGACGATGAGCCGCGACGAGGCCAAGGCGCAGGCCGAACGGCTGGGCGCCAAGGCTTCCGGCTCGGTCAGTGCCAAGACCGACCTGCTGGTGGCCGGGCCGGGGGCCGGGTCCAAGCTGAAGAAGGCGCAGGAACTGGGCATCGAGGTGATCGACGAGGCCGGCTGGGCGGAAATCGTCGCCGCTGCGGGCTAGGCGCTACTCCGGCGCCGAATCGATGTTGCCGCTGCCCAGGCTGCGCAGGTCGAAGTGCGCGCGGATATGGTCGAGCACGGCAGGGTAGAGCGGGTTGTCGAAGCGAATGCCCGCATAGGGCTGGTCCTGCCAGCGAACCGATGCATCGATCGGGCCGACGGGGCCTATGCGGATGGTGACCGCGAGGCCCTGTTGCAGGTAGCCCATGCGGTCGAAAATGCGGCAGCCATGCTCGGACAGGTCGACGATGGTCACGTCGCGCTTACCGGTACCCGTGCGCAATTGCCCGGTTATGGAGATATCGAAACGATCTTCGCGGTCCGGCCCTGTCATGCGCGATGCCAATCCTCCTCGCGCTCGTGTTCGCTCCAGTGCGGCCGCATTGTATCCCACGCGGTCCGCCAAGGAAACCTGCGGTATCCCCTAGCCGTTCGTCAAGTGGCGGGCTCGGGCTGGGGAATCCATTTCATCACGCCGCCGGCAAGCGGCGTCCACATGCCCATCTCGACTCCGGCTTCCGCCAGCGTGTCACCCACCCATGTATTGCAGGTGTTCGCCATGGTGTAGCTGCCGTCCGCCTCGTAATAGGCATCGTCCGCATAGGTGCCCTGCAGGATTTGCCGGCTTTCGCCGGCGGGCATTTCGGGCAGGGGCCGCTCGATCGCCGCGACCAGTCGCTCGTACTGCGCGACGGTGATGCGCACGGGGCGGTGGTTCGGGCTTGGCTGTGGCCGCAGGTAATGGCTGACTCGCATCAGCGGCTCCCCGCCGACAGTGGCGATACGCAGCGCGGTGGAAACCTTCAGGTCCCCCCAGGTCGGCACGTGGAGGAAAACCTCGCGCTCGCCCCAGCCAATCGAGAGATGCGTCGGCAGCGAGCCGTCGGGGCGCGGCATGGCGGCGCTGGGAAAGTCCTCGCGCCAGTCCTTGGTGGCCGAGACGACCGGGACGACGATGCTGGTATGGGTGCCGTTGGTTTCGACCATGATCTCGATCGTGTCGGCATCGTCCGGCAGCGCGGCAGGGACACTTTCCGGGATGGAACTACCGACCCAGGCGGCCAGCGGATAGCCGATCACCACCAGCGCCAGCGCGCCCACCACGGCGATCAGGACGCGGGTTACCCGGCGAAGCGGTGACGCAGCCACAGGATGCTCCAGTCGCCGTTGACGATCCGGCGGTGCAGGCGGAACCCGGCCTTGTGATAGGCCGCGCGCACGCCTTCTTCCTGCCGTTCGAGCAGGCCCGCCAGCAGGATGCTGCCGCGCGGGGCCACGGCCTCGGCGAAGTCGAAGGACATCTCGATCAGCGGTCCCGCCAGGATATTGGCGATCAGCAGGTCATACGGCGCCCGCGCCTGCAGGGCAGGGTCGTCCATGCCGTCGGCGATGACCATGGCCAGCTGCCCGCGCGCGGTGCCGAGCGGGATGCCGTTGAGTTCGCAATTGCCCACCACGGCGGGGCCGCAGACCGGGTCGATGTCGCTGGCGGTGGCTTGGGCCGTCGGCCACAGGTCCATCGCCGCGAAAGCCAGCAGGCCGGTGCCGGTGCCAATGTCGGCGATGGAGCGCGGGTTCAGGCCCTGCTGCTTCATCACGTCGAGCATTTCCAGGCAGCCGGCGGTCGTCTCATGCTGGCCGGTGCCGAAGGCCTGGGCGGCGGGGATGACGAATTCGGTGACACCGGGCTCGTCGAGGGGCTCGTGATCCGGCGTGCGCACGCGGAAGCGTCCGGCGCGGATCGGGTCGACGCCCTTCTGGCTTTCGACGACCCAGTCCTTGTCCGGCAGTTCCTCTGCCAGCACGGGAGGCGGGTTATCGCCGAACAGCGCGCGCACGGCCTCGCGCTCGTCTTCGGTAGGCTTGTCCTGCGTATATGCATCGAGCCGCCAGGTGTCGGGTTCCTGCGGGTCCACCTCGAAACCGGTGAGGACGATGTTCTCGTCCCAACCGATGGTATATTCGCGCGCTTCCAAGGCAGCCTCGACGGCATCCTTGCTGGCGACGGCGGAGAGCTTCCAGCTCATTGCCTGGCCTCTGCCGCTAGGCGCGCATCGAGGCGTTGCAGCCGGTCGGCGGCGTAGTCGGCACAGGTCATGCCGCTGCCGATATCGCCGGCCAGCAGCTTTTCGCGCATCCCGCTGGCCGAAGGGTGCGGGGTGAGCAGGATATCGCAGTCGAGTGCGGCGAGCCGGGCAAGACCGTCGCGATAGGCCTGCACGTAGGCGGGATGATCGGAGAAACGGTAGTCGTCGCGGCTGACGGCGGACAGGCTGTCGGCATAGACGATGGTCCGGCAATCGCTGCCCTCACAGCTCTGCCACTGCCAGGTCAGAGCGCCCGGCGTGTGGCCGGGCGTGGCTATGGCGGTGAAGTCCAGTCCGGCAAGGTCTACAGTCTCTACCGCACTCTCGAGCACCATCAGGCGGCCTTCGTAATCATGCATCGGCTCGTGCATGCCGAACTGCGGATCGGCCGGATCGGCCTGCCCCGTGCGGATGACCGCCTCCGCCTCGGCAGAGGTAAGCACCGCCGCGCCGGTGTTCTGGTGTACCCACCAGATGCCGCCGACGTGGTCGAAATGCTCGTGGCTGGTGAGGATGAATTCGACGTTGTCCGGCTGGAACCCAAGCGTGCGGATATTGCTCAGCACCACGCGCGAGCCGTTGCGCGTGCCGGTATCCAGCAACACGTGTCCTTCCGGCCCGGCGACCAGCACGGCGGATATGCCGCAAGTGCCGACGTGATAGGTGTCGCCGTGCACGCGGAAGGGCTGGGCGCGCTTGTCCCAGTCGTCCCAGTCACTGCACTGTTCGGCCCAGGCTGCGGCGGCAGGCGCGTTGGCGCGGGCGGCATCCAGCACGGAAGAGCTGGCGCGCGGGGCCGGTGGTTGCGGGGCGACGCAGGCCCCCAGCAGCAGCGCCGCAGCGGCGACGGAACAGCACCTAGCGGACATAGCTGGCGCCGTTGGCGTCGATCACCGCGCCGGTCATGCTGGGCGGGGCGTCGAGCGCGCAGAACACGGCGATGTCGGCAATCTCCTCCGGCTCGGCCACGCGGCCCAGCGGAATGTCCGCCAGCAGGCCGGGGCCGCCGCGACTTTCCAGGTAATCGCCCGCCATGGCGGTATCGGTGAAACCGGGCGCGATGGCGTAGCTGTAGATGCCTTCCGCGGCATAGGCGCGGGCGATGGTCTTGTGCATGGCCAGCATCCCGCCCTTGGCCGCCGCGTAATGCCAGTGGCCCGGCGAGTCCCCGCGATGACCCGCGCGGCTGGCGATATGCACGATGCGGCCCGTCCGTCCGGTGTCCTGCCAGTGCCGCACGGCAAAGCGGCTGAGCTGCGCGGCAGAGGTGAGGTTGATCCGCAGGGTGTCCTCCCACCGATCCAGCCATTCGATGTCGCTGGCGTGCAGGGGGATCTGTTCGAACAGGCCGGCATTGTTCACCAGCACGTCGATCCGCCCGTCGAGCCGCTCGATCGCCTCCTCCCACAGCATCTGCGGGGCGGGGGGATCGGCGAAGTCCGCCGCAATGGTGCGCGCGTCGATGGCCCGCGTTGCGTGGCCCATGACGTTGCAGCCGCGTTCTGCCAGTTGGTCGGCAATCGCCTGGCCGATGCCCCTGCTGCTGCCGGTTACGAGAATATTGGTCATGGACAGGGGTCATAGCGGGCAGTCACAGGCGGGGAAAGGCCGCAGGAATGCGCGATTATGGGCCAAGGTCCGCTTGCCTCAGTCGCGCGATCCGCTAGAGCAGCCGTCACAAACGTAACCAACGGAATATGCCATGGCCAACCGTCCACTCTCACCGCACCTGTCAATCTGGAAATGGGGCCCGCACATGGCCGTCTCCATCCTCCACCGGGTTTCCGGCGACGGGATGGCGATTGTCGGCCTGGGCGTGCTGTTGTGGTGGCTGGGCGCGCTGGCCAGCGGGCCGGAAGCCTACGAAAGCTTCCTCGGCCACGCCACCGAATGGTATGGCATGGCGGTGCTGATCGGCCTGACCTGGGCCTTCTTCAACCACCTGTGCAGCGGCCTGCGGCACTTCGTGCTGGATATCGGCGCCGGTTACGAACTCGACATGAATCGCACCTTCTCGTGGATCTCGATGATCGCGGGCGTGGTGCTGACGGTGGCCTTCTGGGCCTTCGTCCTGCTTCGCTGAGGACTTGAGCGATGGGTAACGGAACTTCGATCGGCCGCGTGCGCGGCCTGGGCGCGGCTCACGAGGGGCCGCATCACTGGGTGATGCAGCGCTTCACCGCCGTCGGCAATCTGGTGACGGTGCTGTTTCTGGGCATCTCGCTGGCGACCGCCGGTGACTACAGCTACGCCGGCATGGCCAAGTGGGCCGGGCAGCCGCTGCCTGCCTTCATGCTGGCCATGCTGGTGATCAGCACCTTCTGGCACGCCCGCCTGGGCCTGCAGGTGGTGATCGAGGACTACGTGCATGAAGAGGGCAACAAGTTTGCCGCCATGCTCGTCCTCAACCTCGCTGCATTTGCCGGGGCCGCGTTCGGCCTGTTCAGCATTGCCCGTCTTGCCTTCTCCGGAGGAGCCGCCTGATGGCCCGCAAAGAGACTTTTGAAATCAACGGTCGCGCCTATCCGATCATCGACCACACCTATGACGTGGTCGTCGTGGGTGCCGGCGGCTCGGGCCTGCGCGCCACCATGGGCGCTGCCGAGGCCGGGCTGAAGACCGCCAACATCTCCAAGGTGTTCCCCACCCGTAGCCACACCGTGGCGGCGCAGGGCGGCATCGCCGCTTCGCTGGGCAACAACTCGCCCGACCACTGGTCGTGGCACATGTACGACACCGTGAAGGGCGCCGACTGGCTGGGCGACCAGGACGCAATCGAGTATCTCGCGCGCGAAGCTCCCGCCGCGGTCTACGAGCTGGAGCACGCCGGTGTGCCCTTCAGCCGCAACGAGGACGGCACGATCTACCAGCGCCCCTTCGGCGGCCACATGCAGAACATGGGTGAAGGCCCGCCGGTGCAGCGCACCTGCGCCGCAGCCGACCGTACCGGTCACGCCATGCTGCACGCGCTCTACCAGCAGAGCCTGAAGTACGACGCGGACTTCTTCATCGAATATTTCGCCATCGACCTGATCATGGCGGGCGAGGGTGAGAACCGTCGCTGCGTCGGCGTGATCGCCATGTGCCTCGACGATGGCTCGATCCACCGCTTCCGCGCGCACGGCGTGGTGCTGGCGACCGGAGGCTATGGCCGCTGCTACTTTACCGCCACGTCCGCCCACACCTGCACGGGTGACGGCGGCGGCATGGTGCTGCGCGCCGGCCTGCCGTTGCAGGACATGGAATTCGTGCAGTTCCACCCCACCGGCATCTACGGCGCGGGCGTGCTGATTACAGAGGGCGCGCGCGGCGAGGGCGGTTACCTCACCAACTCCGAAGGCGAGCGTTTCATGGAACGCTACGCGCCTTCCGCGAAGGACCTCGCCAGCCGCGACGTCGTCTCGCGCTCGATGGCGCTGGAAATGCGTGAAGGCCGCGGTGTCGGTCCGGACAAGGACCACATCTACCTGCACCTCGATCACATCGATCCCAAGGTGCTGGCCGAGCGCCTGCCGGGCATCACCGAGAGCGGCAAGATCTTCGCCGGTGTCGACCTGACCCGCCAGCCGCTGCCCGTCACGCCGACAGTGCACTACAACATGGGCGGCATCCCCTGTAACTATCACGGCGAAGTCGTGACCATCGGCCCCGACGGCAATCCGGACCATGTCGTGCCCGGCCTGTTCGCCGTGGGCGAGGCGGCCTGCGTCTCGGTCCATGGCGCGAACCGCCTCGGTTCCAACTCGCTGATCGACCTCGTGGTGTTCGGCCGCGCGACCGGCTTCCGCCTGAAGGAACTGATCACTCCGGGCCAGAGCCACGACGAGCTGCCTGCCGACAGCGCCGATTTCGCGTTGGGTCGCCTCGACCACTTCCGCCACGCCGATGGTGGTTCCTCCACCGCCGAGGTGCGCAAGGAAATGCAGCAGACGATGCAGAAGCACGCCGCCGTGTTCCGCGACAGCGAGCTGATGGCCGAAGGCGTGCGCTCGCTGGCCGAGACCAACAAGCGGATGCAGGACATCAAAGTCCACGACCGCTCGCTGATCTGGAACAGCGACCTGATCGAGACGCTGGAGCTGGACAACCTGATGGCCCAGGCCGTTGTCACCATGAACTCCGCCGAGAACCGCAAGGAATCGCGTGGCGCCCACGCGCACGAGGACTATCCGGATCGCGACGATGCGAACTGGATGAAGCACACCGCGGCATGGTTCGAAGGCTGGGGCGGCAATGGCGGCGCGGTGAAGATCGACTACCGCCCGGTCCACGAGTACACGCTCACCGACGATGCGGAGTACATCAAGCCGAAGAAGCGGGTCTACTAGCGGCGGCTAACCACGGTGCTGTCGACGCTAACGGCTTCCTTCGCGCTGACGGCCCTGTTGATAGAGCTGACGCCGGGGCCGAACATGGTCTGGCTGACCATGCTCAGCGCCCGTTACGGGCAACGGGCGGGTTTTGCGGCAACGCTGGGGATCGCGCTGGGGCTGAGCCTGCTGGCGCTTGTCGCCTTGACGGGTCTCGCGCGGCTGGTAGCCGACTATCCGGTGCTGTTCCGGGCCATCTGCCTGGCAGGCGTGGCCTTCATGGTGTGGCTCGCCTGGGATGCCTGGCGGGAGCCGTCACGACGGGGGCGCTGGGTGCGCGGTGCACAGGACGATCCGGCGAAGTTCTTCCGGCGCGGGCTGATCATCAACGTGCTGAACCTGAAAGCGGCGCTGTTCTTCATCACGGTGATGCCGAATTTCGTCGACTTCGATAACGGCCTCGTCCCGCAATACACGGTGCTGAGCGTCATCTACGTGGCGATCGCAACGATCATCCATGTCCTGCTGGTGCTGGGTGGTGAGCATCTTGGCACGGTCGTGGCGCGCAAGGCGGAAGAGAAGACGGTACGCCTGTTCTCGGCGCTGGCCTTGCTGGCAGTCGCCGGCTGGATGCTGGCGAAGGTGTGGTAGCGGAGTTGAGGGCGCGTTCCCGCTATTCCTCGGCAACGCCGGTGAGGTCGTAACCCAGCACCATCCAGCCCGCGCAGAGCACGGCGTTGCCGAGCGCTGCTCCCCAAAGGCCCGGAAGGGCCAGGGTGAGCACGGGGATCAGCACGAAGCCGGCCAGGACCAGCAGCGGACCTCGTCTTGCGACCACACGGCTGCGCCAGAGGGCGATGACGAAGGCTACCCAGCCCAGCATGAACAGCGAGGCCGCAATCGCGGACTCGAGATCGAACAGGTTGAAGCCCGCTTGGTCTTCCAGCGTATCGAGCGCCTGCGGTGCCACCAGCGCCACTTCTCGCAGGAAGAAGATCTGCCCCCATTCGTGGGCGAAGGTTACCGCCGTACCGGCAAAGGCCAGCATCAGCGTGGCCTTGCCCCAGCGCCCCATCCTGTCGAACAGGCTGCGGAACTGTGCGGCAAGCCCGCACAGCAACAGGAACGTCACCCCGATGGCGAGGCTGAGACGCCAGAAGAAGGCTTCGGAAGCGGCAAACACGCCGAAGCTGGTGCCGGGATCGAGTTGCGGCGAGAACACGAGGTGGGTGACCACCCCGAGCGCGCCTGCGGCTGTCAGGAAATTCAGTCCTGTAGCTGATCTATGCGTACCCATGGAGCAAGCGGTATAGGTCGCTTTGGCCACTGGCAAGCTGGACGCCTCGCCGTCCCGTTCTCGCGCCAGGCGCGCTCCAAGTGCAAGGTGGCTTGCCCGCACCTTCGACCCGTGCAATCTCGATGGCATGACGAACCGCATTCTCGCGACCATGGGCCTTGCCGCCTCGCTGGTCCTTTCCACCCCTGCCGCCGCACAGCTTTCCGCAGCCGAGGAGACCATCGTCTCCACCGTCGAGGAGCATTTCGAGACCGACGTCGCGCTGCTCGAGCGGCTGGTGGTGCAGAATTCCGGCACGCATAACCATGAGGGTGTGCGCGCCGTGGCGGACATGCTGGTGCCCGAGTTCGAAGCGCTGGGCTTCAGTGTCGAGTTCATCGACCAGTCGCATGTCGGGCGGGCCGGCCACCTGTTCGCACGGCACGAGGGACGGCCCGGTTCCACGCGCATGCTGCTGATCGGGCACATGGACACCGTGTTCGAGCCGGACAGCCCGTTCCAGGACTTCACCCGCGACGGCAACGTGGCCACCGGCCCCGGCATCGAGGACGACAAGGGCGGCATCATCGTCATCCTTTCCGCCCTGCGCGCCATGCAGGCGGCGGGAACGCTGGAGGACGCCAATATCGTCGTCGCGCTGACCGGCGACGAGGAAGACGTTGGCGACCCGATTGCCGAGGCGCGGGCGGACTTGCTGGCGGCTGGCGAATGGGCCGATGTCACGCTGGGATTCGAGGGGCTTTCCATCGTCGACGGGCGTGACATGGGCGTGACCGCGCGGCGTTCTTCGAACAGCTGGGAACTGCGGATCAGCGCCGGCTCCGGACACAGCTCGGGCATCTTCCACTCGGCCAGCAGCGTCGGCGCGATCTACGAACTGGCGCGCATCCTCGATGCCTTCCGCACCCAGCTGCCGGAGGAGAACCTCACCTTCAACGTCGGTCTGGTGGCCGGCGGCACGCCCGCCGTGCTGGCGGAGGACGGCCTCTCGGCCACCACCAGCGGCAAGACCAACATCATCCCCGACAGCGCCGTGGCGCGCGGCGACCTGCGCACGATCTCGCAGGAACAGACCGAGCGCGTGGTGGCGCGGATGCAGGAGATCGTCGCCGATGGCCTGCCGGGCACCGAGGCCACGCTGGAAGTCGAATTCCGCTATCCGCCGATGTCGCCGACCGAGGGCAATGCCGCGCTGCTGGCGCGGCTCAACGCGGTGAATGCCGACCTCGGACTGGCGGTGCAGGAACCGATCGCCCCGATCCGTCGCGGCGCGGCCGACATCAGCTTCGTCGCGCCGCTGACCGACGCGCTGGCCGGCATGGGCGCCAGCGGGCGCGGCACCCACGCGCCGGGGGAAAGCCTGGACCTGACCAGCCTCACCCGCCAGTCGCAGCGCGCGGCCATCCTGATGAGCCGCCTGGCGCAGGAAGAGTATTAAGCTCCGCGGCGCTGGCCAACGCCTGCCGCATTCGATAGCTTCCCCCCAACCGCGTGACCAAGGGGGGAAGCGCCGTGCCTTTCCGGTTCGATGATAAAGAGGCCGAGCAGGCCTATGTCGTGCATGAGCGCACCCAACGCATCCCGGCGACGCGTTTCCTCTGCGCCATCGCGGTCGCCACGCTGATTACCTACATCGGCTTCAACCCGATGCATTTCCCGCGCGACGGGGTAATCGAATACAATATCGCCGCCGGACTGATGATTGCCGTGCTCGGCGCCACCTTCGCCGCCACCTACACGCGCTTCTACGTCGAACGGCCGTGGGTCGATATCATCATCTTCTCCGTGCTCGCGGTGCCGATGGTAATGCTGCTGGAGGCGCTGGCGGCGCAGGCGGACATTACCGGCATCTCGCGCTTCGGCATGGCCATCGTGCAGCTGGGCATCCTGGTGGTGTTCGCCAGCGTTGGCTTTGTAGCGTCCCTGCGCAATTTCCTCATCTGGGCCGCCGCGCTGGTGACGCTCTACCTGATCTTCCTGCTGGAGGCGGACCGCTCGATCGTCTCCAAGGTCTATACCTTCACCAACTTCACCACCTTCCTGACCTTCGCGACCTTCGTGAACTGGGACATCGACCGCCGCGCGCGGAAGACCTGGGAGGCCAATCGCGCGCTGGAGGCGGAGCGGGCCAAGGTCGAGGAAATGCTCCACAACGTGCTGCCGCAGGACGTCGCCGAGCGGCTGCGCAAGGGTGAGGCGGTGGCCGATTCCTTTGCCGACGTATCGGTGATCTTCGTCGACATCGTCGGTTTCTCGCAGCTCGCCAAGGCGCTCTCGCCGGGGCGGCTGGTGAAGATGCTCAACGAGATCTTCCTGCTGGCGGACGAGGCAGCGGAGAAGCACTGCGTGGAAAAGGTGAAGACCATCGGCGATGCCTACCTAGCGGTGGCTGGCGGTCACGGCTCGGGCGACAGCGGGGCGAGCTGCGCCATCCGCTTCGGTTGCGAACTGATCGACTTGATCGGCCGCTATGCCGACCGCACCAAGATCGACGTGCAGGTGCGGGTGGGCATCCATACCGGCCCGGTGGTGGGCGGGGTAATCGGCCAGCAGCGGCTCGCCTACGACTACTGGGGCGACACGATGAACATCGCCAGCCGGATCGAGGGCATTGCCCATCCGGGCGGCATCGCCGTGTCCGAAAGCGTCTATTACGGCGCCAACGAGGAAGTGGACTTCAGCGAACCCGAACTGGCGACGCTGAAGGGCGTGGGCGAGGTGAAGATCTACCGCGTGATCATGCCCGAATAGGCGCTATTCGGCAGCAGCCTCGGTCTCCACCACGCGGGCTTCGACGATTTCGATCGGCTCGGCGAACAGCTGCCCCTGCATCCAGCCTTCGCCCTTTTCCGGATCGATCGGCGCGGCATGGATCGCTTGCACAACGTCCATCCCCTCCTTGACGTAGCCGAACACGGCATAGCCGTTGCGCCACACCGGATCGTCGGCTTCGGGATTGGCGTCGAGGCCGGTCTGGTCGCCCAGCATGATCGAGAAATCGCCGTTGGCCGTACCCGGCTCGCCCATGGCCATCGACAGCGCGCCGCGCGTATGGCTGAGGCCGGTGAGGGTGGTCGGCTCGTGCTCGATGCCGGGCAGCACGCGCTCCGGGTCCCATTGCGTGCCACCCTGGATCAGGCCGTTGGGCTGCTCGCCCCATTCCACCCGCATGGCGCGATAGAACACCGTGCCGTCGAAGCGATCCTCCTCGACATAGCGCAGGAAATTGCCGGCGGTGATCGGCGCGCGCTCGGTCTCCAGCGCGATGACGATGTCGCCCATGGTGGTTTGCAGCACGACGTCGGTGGTTTCGAACTCGGCTTGCGCCTCCGCGTCCGCTTCGATGACTTCCTGCGCCTGGACGGGGGAGGCAAGGCAAACCAGCGCGGCAAGGGCGATTCGTTTCAGCATCGCGCCATCCTGCCCGGACATTTCGACGGCTTCAACGCACGCGCGCACGAGTTCACTCATCATTCAGTTCGTCGCTCACAATGCACGGTTCATCGCAACACCATGAGGGAGTCGAGTCGATGAAACGAGAACGCAGCCCCGGCATGAAGCTCTTGCTGGCCGGCCTTGTCGCGGCGGTGCTGATCGTGCCGCTTATGCTGGTCTACGCGCTGGTCTACGACCGGGAAAGCCAGTCCGAACGCGCGCAGGCGCAGATCACCCAGGGCTGGGGCGGGGCGCAGACCGTGACCGGCCCGGTGCTGGTGCTGCCCTTCACCTATCGCTCCACCGAGGCGGAAATCATCGATGGCACGGCGGTGGAGCGCACCCGCACCATGCGCAGCCAGCTGTTCGTCTCCCCCACCAGCCAGTCGGTGGAAACCTCGATCGACCCCGACCGCAAGGGCTACGCCATCTACGAAAGCGTGGTCTACCAGTCGCGCATGGCGGGCACGGCCAGCTTCGACCTGCCGACCGACCTCGAGCGCCTGGGCGTCGAGGTGGAGGAACTGTTGACCGACCAGGCGGAACTGCGCTTCGGCGTGTCCGATCCGCGCGGGCTTACCGACGGGGCGCAAGTCACCGTGGGCGGCGAAGCGCTGCAACTCCAACCGGGTAACGGCCCGGCATCCACCGGTGGTTCCGGCTTCTCCGCGAACGTCGACTGGAATGGCGAGGGCACGCTCGAGGTGAGCTGGGAATACGGCGTGCGCGGCACGCGCTCGCTGGCGCTGATCCCGCGCGGCGGCGAAACCGAGTGGCGCGTCACCTCGCCCTGGCCGCACCCCAGTTTCACCGGCTCCTTCCTGCCCGATCCTGCGACGACCGAGACCGGCGGCGAGGGCTTCACGGCAGTCTATCCCGGCATCACCAACCTCGCGCTGGGGCGCGGGCTGGTGGCGCTGACCGATGACGGCCCGCCATCGGCCATGCCTGCACCCGTGCGCTACGACAGCGATGTCGTGGTCCAGCCACCGGCAGTGGGCGAGGGCAGCATGGTCGCCACCATCGCGCTGGTCGATCCGGTCGATCTCTACAGCCAGGTGGACCGCGCGGTGAAATACGGATTCCTGTTCATCGGCTTCACCTTCGCCGCCTTCCTGATGTTCGACATCGTCGGCGGCGCGCGCGTGGCCTCGGCCGAGTACCTGCTGACCGGCGCGGGGCTGGTGCTGTTCTTCGTCATGCTGCTGGCCTTCGCGGAGATCTGGGGCTTTGCTCTGGCCTATGTCGTCGCTTCGGCCGCGATCATCGGCCTGCTGACCACCTACAGCGCGGCGGTGCTGGGCACCTGGCGCCGGGCCAGCTTCATCGGCCTGATGCTGGCCGGCCTCTACGCGCTGCTGTTCGTGCTGCTGAACCTCGAGACCTACTCGCTGGTGATCGGTTCGCTGTTGCTCTTCGCCGCGCTGGCGGGGATCATGTACGCCACCCGCTCGGTCGACTGGACCGCCGTGGGCCGCAGCGAGGAAGCGGAAGGCTACGCCGAAAGCTGAGACCTCTCGAAATGACGAACAAGGAGAGCCGGGCCTGCGAGGGTCCGGCTCTCTTGCTATCGGAAGCGCAGGTTCTCGCGCGAAAGTTCGCCCAGGTCCTGCTTGCCCATCAGCTGCATCGCGCGGGTGATTTCGTCGCGCAGGATGCTGACCGCGCGGTCCACGCCGGCCTCGCCCGCAGCCGCCAGGGCATAGAGATAGAGCCGCCCGCCGCTGGCCGCCCGGGCGCCCATGCTGAGCGCCTTCACCACGTGGCTGCCGCGCATCACGCCGCCGTCGAGGATCACCTCCACGCGGTCACCCACGGCATCGACGATCTCGGCCAGCTGGTCGAACGGGGCGCGGCTGCCGTCGAGCTGGCGGCCGCCGTGGTTGGAGATCATGATGGCATCCACGCCCATGTCCGCCGCGCGCCGGGCATCGCCAACCGACATGATGCCCTTCAGGCAGAACTTGCCGCCCCAGTCGTCGCGCAGCTGTTCCGCCGCCTGCCAGTTCAGGCCAGGGTCGAGCATGGAGTTGAAATAGTCCTGGATCGAGATCGCCTTGCCGCTGCCCGCTTCCACGTGGGTGGAGAGGTTGGGCAGGTCGAACTTCTCGCGGAACATGAAGTTGAGCGCCCAGCCGGGATGCACGGCGTAGGACAGCACGTTCGACGGCGTGAACCGGGGCGGAGTGGTGAAGCCGGTGCGCTTGCAGCGTTCGCGGTTGCCGCTGACGATGGTGTCGACGGTCAGCGTGATGGCATCGAAATTGGCGGCCTTGGCGCGCTCCACCAGCGCGGCGTTCAAGCCGCGATCCTTGTGGTAGTAGTATTGCAGCATCTTCGGGCCGGACCAGCGCTGGCCGACCTCCTCGATGCTGACGGTGGAGAGGCTGGAGATGCCGAACCACAGCCCGTACTTCTCCGCCACGGCGGCGACTGCGCGCTCGCCCTGCCAGTGGAACAGGCGTTGCAGCGCGGTGGGGCTGAGCATCAGGGGCAGGGCGGTCTCGCGCCCCATGATGGTCGTGGAGAGGTCCAGCTTGTCCGCACCCACCAGCACGTCGGGCACCAGGTCCACGTCGGCAAAGGCGGCGGTGTTGCGGTCCTTGGTCGCCTCGTCGTCGGCGGCGCCGTCGATATAGTTGAACACCGGATAGGGCAGGCGACGGCGCGCCAGCTCGCGAAAGTCGGCGATCTTGTGGCAGTCCGACAGGCGTCGAACGCTGTAATCGTTCCTGTCCCTCACCCCGGTGGCTCCCTTACCAGCGCAGCAATCTCGGGCCGAGCAGCCAGCCCAGTCCTGCCATGGCAAGGATCGGCAGGCAGTAGAAGACCGCCATGTAGAGCATGCCCAGTTCCGGGCAGTAGGGGGAATAGGCCGTCATCGCGACCGAGCCGCCGAAAATGCCGGCAGCAAGCCCGGCACGGCGCAGGTTGGTGGGGGCCAGCCAGCGCGTGGCAACCACGGCCCCGGCGAAGCCGAGCGGGCTCATGATCGCCATGGCGGCAAGGCAGGTGCGCCAGGTCGCGCCGGGAAAGGTGGACCTGGCCACCAGCAGGTCCAGCACCAGCAGCAGGCCGACGAGCACGAAGGGGATCGCCAGCGTCACCATGGCGCTGCGGGTCTTGCGGCCGGGCTGGCCCAGCAGCCAGAGCGTGGTGGCGCTCATCACCACCAGGGCGATCGAGAAACCCCACTTCACCGTCAGCGGCATGATGCCGAACTCGGCGACCGGGGCGAAGGCGCCTTCCAGCACCAGGGCCACGCCCAGTGCGCAGAGCACGATCACCGCCAGCAACGGCGCAACGAACTGCCGCACGGGATGGCCATTCTCCGTAGCGCCGTTCTCGGAAAGGCGGTCGATGAGGGTTTCGGTCGGGGTCATTTGCGGTTGTCTTCCACCATGGCCTTGAGCGCGTTCATTCCGCGATGCACGCGCAGCTTCATCGCCGACAGGCCGACGCCAAGACGTTCCCCGGCCTCGCGGTTGGTCAGTCCTTCGACATGGGTCAGCCGGATGGCTTCGGCCTGGGCTTCGGGCAGGCGATCAAGCAGCGCCTCCACGTCCACTCCAGCCAGCGTATCGGCGGGGACGGCCATGTCGGCCTCGTCATCCAGCACGATCGGGCTGCGCCCGCGTTTTCGCCAGTGGTCGATCAGCTTGTAGTTGGCGATCGCGTACATCCACGGCGCAACGGGTCGACCGGGGTCGAGCGTGTGCCGCTTCTGATGGATGGCGATCAGGCTTTCCTGCACCAGGTCCTCCAACTCGCTGTTCGCACCGATCTTGCTGGCCAGCCTGGCGCGGATACGCTGGGCAGCTTCGCCCAGGAACTGGCGATAGGCTGCCGAATCCCCCTCGCGCGCTGCCGCCATCAGGCGGTCGAGCGAGTCGTCGGGGGTGTTCACCTGCTCGTCCATTCGTTGCATCCTGCGGCAAGGTTACACGAAATGCGCCGTTGGCCTAAGGGCAGGAAATCCGCAGCCAATCGTGTCCGTCAGCTTGAATTCACCAAGCGTTCAGATTACAAACGTAATCGTAATGGCTACAAACGTAGTCGATCAGGGAGGTAGAGTTGGCTGCGAAGTCCGAATCCGAAGATGGCGTGGAACGCATCAGCGAAGCCGAACATGCGGTGATGGAAGCGCTGTGGAAGCGCAGCCCGCAAACCGCCGCCGAAGTGTGCGAGACCGTCTGCAAGGAACGCGGCTGGTCGATCCCGACCGTGAAGACGCTGCTCAGCCGGCTGGTGCAGAAGGGTGTCCTGGCCACCCAGCCTGACGGCCGCCGTTACCTCTACACCCCGTTGATCGCCCGCTCCGCCTATGTCGGCGGGGAGTCGCGGCGGCTGGTCGATCGCCTGTTCGGCGGTCGCGCCGCACCGCTGCTGGCACACCTGGCTCAGGCCGAGGCCCTGACGCCGGACGATATCGCTGAAATCGAGCGCCTCCTGCAGGAGATGAAGAAATGAGCGGCTTTGGGGACTGGATGGTCGACACCTTTGTCTACACCGGCCTGCTGATCGCGCTGGTGCTGCTGCTGCGGCGCCCGGTATCGCGCTGGTGCGGCCCGCAGGTGGCCTATGCGCTGTGGGCGCTGCCCCTCCTGCGCTTCATCATGCCGCCGATCGTGCTGCCCGCATGGATGGCCCCGGCAGAACCGGAACGGCTGGCCGCTTCGGCGACAGAGCCGCTGATGGTGATCATTTCCGACCCGGGAGAGGCCGGGGCAGTCGCCGCCGCCGAAACCGCTGCCGCCGCGCCGGTGGTGGGCATTGCCGTCACCGACCTGTTGCTGCCGCTGTGGCTGGGCGGGGCGCTGGTGTTCCTCGGCTGGCGCATTCGCGAATACTACCGGATGCGGGCCGAGCTGCTGGCGGAATCGATCCCGGTCGGCGATGCCGGCAAGGTGCGGCTGGTGGAAACACCCGCCGTCTCCGGCCCCGTGGCCTTCGGCGTGTTCGACAAGGTCGTCGCGCTGCCGCCCGCCTTCATGGCGCATTACGACATTACCGCCCGCGACATGGCGATTGCGCACGAGCTTGCGCACCATCGCGGCTACGATCTCGTTGCCAATATCGCGGCTCAGCCGCTGTTGGCTCTGCACTGGTTCAATCCGCTCGCCTGGTGGGGCTGGCGAGCAATGCGCAGGGACCAGGAGGCGGCTTGCGATGCGCGCGTCGTCGCTGGCCGTGAGCAGTCAGACAGGGTTGCCTACGCGCAGGTGATTGCCGGCTTTGCCGCCGGTGAGCACATGGCGCTGGCGGCTCCGATGGCTTGTCCGGTGCTGGGCGAGAAATCGATAATCCACCGTTTGAGGAGCCTCACAATGTCCGAAGTTTCGAGCCGTCGACGCCGTCTTGGCATCGCCGCGATTACCACCACCGCGCTGGCGCTGCCGCTGACCGCGTCGATTTCCTATGCGCAGGCCGAAGCGCCGCCCGCGCCGGAAGACGAACAGGTCATCGAAACCATCGATCCCGATACCGGGGAGCGCCGCGTCCGCATCGAGCGTCGCATCGAGCGCGGCGATGCAACCGAGGACGGCGAGCACGAGCGCCACGTCGAAATGCGCATCGTCCATGCCGACCATGCCGGTGAAGGCGAGGAAGGCGAGCACCGCATCGTCCGGCGCCGGATCATGCGCGATGGCGAGGAATTCAACGAAGAAGAATTCGAAGCCATGATGGAGCGCTTCGAAGCCGACATGGAGGCTCGCGAAGGCGAGATCCGCATCATCGTCGAGCAGGCGATGGAGCAGGCCGAGCACGCCATGGAAATGGGCGAACATGCCCGCGAGATGGCCGCCCTCATGCCGCAGATCGAAATGAGCTGCGACGATGTCGGCGAAAGCGGCGTGGCCGAACGCGACCTTGGCAACGGTCGCCGCGCGCTGGTGATTTGCCAGTCCTTCATCAACCAGAGCGCCATCGAAGGCATGCGCGAAGCGATGCGCGAAATGCGCAACAACCGTGAACTGTCCGACGAAATGCGCGAGGAAGCGCTGCGCGAAATGGAGCGCGCGATCGAGGAGCTGCAGCGCGAACGCCACACGCTGCACCGGATCGAGGCCAAGGTGGAACGCCGTGAGCGGGCGCCCAATGCCCGCGCTCAGGCGGTCGCCATGCGCTGGTCGGGCCGGATGGTCTCGCCCGTTGCACCGCCTGCACCGCCGGCTCCGGCTGTCGTGTGGGAAGTCGCTCCCCCGGCGCCCCCGGCTCCGCCTGCGGCACCGACGCCGCCTGTCAGCGAAGCCGACTGCGAATCCGAAACCGGCCGGGCCTGATCAATCGGTTGACTGGACGACGGGGCGCGACCGGAAGCGCGTCCCGTCGGCTGCCACGAATTCCTCGTCCTGCGAAACCGGTTCACCCAGTTGACCGTCCTCGCTGAGGTCTGCCAGCATCTCGGCCGGCATCGGGCGCGCCGGATAGGGGCAGCCCCGCTCTTCGCCCAATCCCTTCAAGTAGGCGCGACGCATCAGACCGGCGACGATCGCCTGGCGAAACTCGTATTCGTGATTGTTGGCCCCTGAAATCTCGCGGATGATGCCGCGGAACGGGATCAGCATGCCGACCACGCTTTGCGCCACGCCGCCCGCCGTCAACTTGCGCTGCTCGGGAGTTTCGGTGTCGACATCGTCGCCCAGCACGGCATCGAGATCGCCAATGGCCACGCGGATGGCCTCGCAATCCGCCGCGCCGGGATTGGCATAGGGGTTTTCCTGTGCCCACAGGAGGATCGGCGGGATCGGGTCGCGCGCCAGGTTCAGGTCACTGAGCGGGGTCAGCGCCACGTCGGCGGCGTCCACGCTGGTATCGGTCACGTCTTCCTGCGCCTGGGCAGGAGCCGCGAACACCAGCAGCGGAAGGGCCAGCAGCGGGGCCAGCCGCCGCGTCAGGCTAGGCCTGGAAATAGGTGTTGGTGCATCGATTGTCATCGCCGGTCTCCATGCCCATCCGTAGCGCTTCCATGCGCTGGCGGCTGGTGCCGTGAGTGAAGTTTTCGCTGCTCACGCGTCCGCCGGTCAGGCGATCGTCGCCGATGGCGGCGGCAGCTTCCATACCCTCTTCAAAATCCCCAGGCTCGATGAGGTTCCGATTCCGGCCGGCCCAGACCCCGGCAAGGCAGTCGGCGTGCAGTTCCATGCGCACCTGCAACTGGTTGCTGGCACGCGGGTTTTGCTGCTGCGCGCTGCGGATCTGCCCGGCGAGGCCGGAAATGTTCTGGATGTGGTGGCCGTATTCGTGCGCCACGACATAGAGCCGCGCGAAATCGCCGCCGTTGCCGGCCATCTGCGCCAGCTGGTCGTAGAAGCCGGTGTGGATGTAGATGCCCTGGTCAGCCGGGCAGTAGAACGGGCCGACGCCGGCCGAAGCGGTGCCGCAGCCCGAATTGACCGAATTGCCTTCGATGAAGGTCAGGGTCGGCTGCTGGAAGCGATTGCCCACGCCAGCCTCCTGGAAACGCCGCGCCCAGGTCTGGTTGAGCGAACCCAGCGCGTTGCAGGTTTCCATCGAGTACTGGTTGTCGTCGCAGATCTCCATCGCGCTTTCGCTGGAGTAGGCGGGCTGCTGTGCCGCGCCTGCGTTCATCTGCTCCATCGTGCCAAGCATCTGTGCCGGGTCCACGCCGAACACCAGCGCCGCGATCACGACGATGGCGATACCGCCGCAGCCCAGTTTTCCACCGGGCATCCCGCCGCCTCCGCTGCCGCCGCGTCGCACGTTGATGCTGCCGGGATTGAATGGATTGAGCCGCACGCTGCTTCCCCTCGCAAATCTCGATGCCTTTTGGACTGGACCAACGCATCTAGGCGTTTAGGACCCTCGTGCATAGCAATCCTACGGAGTTCCTTATGTTCCTTGACGGCAAGACTGCACTGGTAACCGGCTCGACCTCCGGGATCGGCCTCGGCATCGCGCGGGCGCTGCGGGCCGAAGGCGCCAGCGTGGTGCTGAACGGGTTCGGCGACGAGGCGGCAATCGCCAAGCTGTGCGAGGAACTGGACGCGCGCCGCATCAACACCGACCTCACCACCGTCGAAGGCGCCGAGGAACTGATGGCGAGCGCGGGCAAGGTCGACATTCTCGTCAACAATGCCGGGATGCAGCACGTTGCGCCGGTGGAGGAATTCCCGGTCGACAAGTGGAACGCGATCATCGCGCTCAACCTCTCCGCCGCCTTTCACACCGCGCGCCTCGCCGTGCCGCAGATGAAGGAGCAGGGTTGGGGCCGCATCATCAACGTCGCCAGCGCGCACTCGTTGACGGCCAGCCCGTTCAAGAGCGCCTATGTCGCCGCCAAGCACGGGATTGCGGGTCTTACCAAGACGCTGGCGCTGGAGCTGGCGCAATGCGGCATCACCGCCAACTGCATCAGCCCCGGCTACGTCTGGACCCCGCTGGTGGAGAACCAGATCCCCGACACCATGGCCGCCCGCGGCATGACCCGCGAGCAGGTGATGAACGACGTGCTGCTGGCCAAGCAGCCGACCAAGAAGTTCGTCCAGGTGGAGGAAGTGGGCGCCATGGCCGTGTTCCTGTGCCGTGACGAAGCGCAGAACATCAACGGCGCGAACCTCTCCGTCGATGGCGGCTGGACGGCGGAGTAGGATGCCGAGCCTGCGCGCCGGAGACGAGGTATTTCGTGCAGTATGGGCCTCGGATGTCGCATTCGACGGGATCCGGCTTGAGGTCTTCTCTCACTCCGGAGAGCTCTGGTTCGATATCTCGATGCCGGAAGGCGGGGATATTTCGGTGAACACCTTCAACAACGCGGTCCCGCACAAGGTCCTGTCCGCCGCCCTGGACATGGCGGGAAAGCAGCGGTGATGAGCCGCTTGATCTAGGTCCCTGTCGAAAACCCCCTTGGCGAATCACCCTCTGCTATGACAGAGGGCCGGATGGCTCAAACAACCGACATTCAAACCGGACTGACTTTCGACGACGTGCTGCTCAAGCCCGCCGAAAGCGACATCCTGCCTTCGCAGGCTTCCACCAAGACGCAGCTGACCAAGGGCATCGCGCTCAACATCCCCGTATTGTCGGCGGCGATGGACACCGTCACCGAGAGCGAGATGGCGATCGTCATGGCGCAGTTGGGCGGCATCGGCGTGCTCCACCGTAACCTGACGATCGAGCAGCAGTGCGCTGCCGTGCGCATGGTGAAGCGCTTCGAAAGCGGCATGGTGGTCAACCCGATCACGATCACCCCTGACGCCACGCTGGGCGAGGCGCAGGCGATCATGACGCAGAACAAGATCAGCGGCATTCCTGTTACCGACAACGGCGGCAAGCTGGTGGGCATCCTCACCAACCGCGATGTGCGCTTTGCCGACAACCCGAACCAGCCGGTGAAGGAGCTGATGACAAGCGAGAACCTCGCCACGGTCAGCGAGGGGGTAACCCAGGCGGAAGCGCGCAAGATCCTGCACCAGCGCCGCATCGAGAAGCTGCTGGTGGTCGATAACGACAACCGCTGCGTCGGCCTGATCACGGTGAAGGACATCGAGAAGGCCGTGCTCAATCCCGATGCCACCAAGGACGCGGGTGGCCGCCTACGCGTGGCTGCGGCTAGCACCGTTGGCGACAAGGGCTTCGAGCGTACCGAGGCGCTGATCGCCGCCGAATGCGACGTGGTGATCATCGATACGGCGCACGGTCACAACAAGGCCGTGGGCGAAGCGGTGAGGCGGGCCAAGGCGATCTCTGACAAGGTGCAGATCGTCGCCGGCAACATCGCCACGGCGGAAGCGGCCAAGGCGCTGATTGATGCCGGTGCGGATGCGATCAAGGTGGGTATCGGCCCCGGTTCGATCTGCACCACGCGGATCGTCGCCGGTGTCGGCGTGCCGCAGTTGACGGCAATCATGGATGCTGCCGGTGCAGCGGGCGATGTGCCCGTCATCGCTGACGGCGGTCTGCGCACCTCTGGCGACGCGGCCAAGGCGCTGGCGGCCGGTGCCTCCACTGTCATGATCGGTAGCTTGCTTGCGGGTACCGAAGAAGCTCCGGGCGAGACCTTCCTGTACCAGGGCCGGGCCTACAAGGCCTATCGCGGCATGGGTAGCGTGGGTGCCATGGCGCGCGGTTCGGCTGACCGCTATTTCCAGGCTGACATCAAGGACCAGATGAAGCTGGTCCCCGAAGGCATCGAGGGCCAGGTTCCCTACAAGGGTCCGGCGCGTGACGTGGTGCACCAGCTGGTCGGCGGCGTGAAGGCGGCCATGGGTTACACCGGCAGCGCGACGATTGCCGACCTCAAGACCCGTGCCCAGTTCATCCGCATCACCAATGCCGGCCTGTCGGAAAGCCATGTCCACGATGTGAGCATCACCCGCGAGGCTCCCAATTACCCGACGCGCTAGGTCATGACGCCCGCCGCGCGGGTCCAGGCCGCGATCGAGATCCTCGACGGCGTGATCGCCGCTGCCCGCCACAATGGCGCTCCGGCGGATCGGCTGGTGGCGGAGTGGTTCCGCACCCACCGCTTCGCCGGCTCGAAGGACAAGCGCGCCATTCGCGAGCACGTCTACGATGCCATCCGCGCCTGTGGCCCCGTGCCGCAGACGGGCAGGGCGGCCATGCTGGGCCTTGCCGAGGAACAGCCCGAACTGCGTGAGCTGTTCGACGGCTCGCAATACGGTCCGGCAGCCATCGGCGAAGGCGAGGAGCCTGCCGAGGGCGGAGTCGCGCCCGAATGGCTGGAAGACCGGCTGATCGCCTCCGACAACTCGCAGGACGATGCCGAGGCGCTGCTTGGCCGTGCCCCGCTGGACGTGCGCATCAACACGCTCAAGACCGACACTGCGCCCGCCGACCTTCCCGAAGCGGGAGAGCCGCTGCCGGGCGTGAAGGGCCTGCGCTTCCCGACCGGAACCCAGATCGCCGCTTGGAAGGCCTACGAGGACGGCCTGATCGAAGTGCAGGACCATGGTAGCCAATTGGCTTGCATGGCTGTCGGCGCGCAGCCAGGCGAGACGGTGATCGATCTCTGTGCCGGGGCAGGGGGCAAGACCCTCGCCCTGGCCGCCGCCATGGCCAACGAGGGCACGCTGGTCGCCGCCGATACCGACCGCCGCCGACTCTCGCAGCTGGGGCCGCGGGCGGAGCGCGCCGGAGCGCGGATTGCCGCCGAAGTGCTGCTCGATCCCGGCAAGGAGCTGGAAGCGCTGGCAGAGTGGGAGGGCAAGGCTGATCGGGTGCTGGTCGATGCCCCGTGCTCGGGCACCGGCACCTGGCGCCGCAATCCCGAAGCCCGCTGGCGCCTGGACGAGCGCGAGTTGTCACGACTTGTCAAAGTCCAGTCACACCTGCTTGAAATCGCTTCAAAGCTGGTCAAGCCGGGTGGGTCGATAACCTACGTCACCTGCTCGCTGCTAGACGAAGAAGGCGCGCAGCAGGTCGAGAAATTCCTCGCCGCCAATCCGGACTGGCAGGCGCAGGATCCGGGCTTGCCGCTCGGCACGGCGCGCGGCCCCGGTGTGCGCCTGCTGCCGTCCCGCGACGGAACGGACGGATTTTTCATCGCACGTATAGCTAAGGCGTGTTAACACTTGGCGGCAATGGACGCTTACCGCACATCTTACCCGTCCAGGCTCAAGGAGTATGTCATGCGTTTCGGACCTGTCGCTGCTGCCCTGTCGCTCGCCCTCGCCGTGCAGGCGAGTATTGGCCACGCGCAGCAATACCAGGTCGATCCGCGCTCTGCCGCGCTGGTGGCGGAAGGCCGCGCTTCGCTCGACGCCGGTGACACGCAGGCGGCCATCGACGCGTTCGAGGCCGCGCTGGCGGTCGATCCGGGCAACACGCAGGTCTATCTCGAGCTGGCCAATGCCGCGCGTGCCGACGGCCTGCAGGGCAAGGCGATCCACTATTACCGCGAAGCGCAGGAGCGCGATCCGGAGAACCTCGCCGCGATTTCGGGCGAAGGTGAGGCACTGGTCGAAAAGGGCGCGCTGAGCGCCGCTCGCCAGAACCTGGAACGGCTGGAAAGCCTGTGCGGCGAAACCTGCATCGAGACCGTGCAGCTGAGCGCTGCCATCGATCGCGGCCCGCCGGTGATGACCGCCGAAGCGGTCAGCGCCGACGACGAGGTTACTCAGAACTGAGTTTGCTTCTGAAACCGGCAACCACGGTTTCGTAAACCTCGCGCTTGAAGGGCACGATCAGCTCCGGCAGCAGGTCGGGGTCGACCCATTTCCATTCGCAGAACTCCGGGTGCTTGTGCGCCTCCAGGTCGATGTCGCTGTCGCTGCCGTTGAAGCGCACGAGGAACCACGCCTGCCGCTGACCCTTGAACTTGCCGCCCCACAGCTTGCCGTGCAGCTCTTCGGGCAGGTCGTAGTAGAGCTCTTCCTCCAGCTGGTGGACGATTTCGAGGTGCTGGCGCTGCACGCCGGTTTCTTCCGCCAGTTCGCGCACCATGGCCTCGGCCAGGTCCTCGCCATCGTCGACGCCGCCCTGGGGCATCTGCCACCAGTCGCCTTCCTTGTTGTCGATGCGCTTGCCGACGAAAGCTTCGCCAAGGGCGTTGATCATCATCGTGCCGACGCACGGGCGGTATTCGTAACGATCTGCTCTGCTCATGGCGCGGCTGCTTAAGGCGGTGGAGAGGTGAAAGCCAGCTATTGCGCGCAAAACAGAAAAACTTGATTGTTTCCGAAGCAACGGGAACCTAGGTCGCACGTCCACGCTCGATGGCGGCAGAAAGATTCTTTTGATGGCAACCCAGACGGCCGAAACCAGGCCTGACCTTTCCACCCAGGACGCAATCGTCGTTCGCTTCGCTGGCGACAGCGGCGACGGCATGCAGCTGACCGGCGGGCAGTTCACCCTGTCCACCGCGCTGGCCGGTAACGACCTCGCGACCTTCCCCGATTTCCCCGCCGAGATCCGCGCGCCGCAGGGCACGCTGTTCGGCGTGTCGGCGTTCCAGATCAACTTCGGCAGTCGCCAGATCTCGACCGCGGGCGACGCGCCCGACGTGCTGGTGGCGATGAACCCGGCGGCGCTGAAGGTGAACCTCGCCTCGCTGAAGCCCGGCGGCCTGATCATCGCCGACACCGGCGCCTTCACCAAGCGCAACCTCGACAAGGCGGAATACGAGAGCAACCCGCTGGAAGACGGCAGCCTGGCGAAATACGACCTGCTGGCCTTCGACATTTCCGAACGCACCATCGAAGCGGTGAAGCCCTTCGGCCTTGGCAACAAGGACGCGCTGCGGTCCAAGAACATGTGGACGCTGGGGCTGGCGCTGTGGATGTTCGATCGACCGCGCGAACCGATCCACGACTGGCTGAAGGCCAAGTTCAAGTCCAAGCCGGAAATTGCCGACGCCAACATCGCCGCGCTCGACGCCGGCCATGCCTATGGCGAGACTGCCGAGCTGGCCGGGCCGCTGCAGCAGGTGACCATGCCGCCGATGCCCGCCGAGCCGGGCCTCTACCGCACCATTACCGGCGCAGAAGCCGTGTCGCTGGGCCTTGTCGCCGGGGCGCAGCTGGCGGAACTGCCGATGTTCTTCGGCGGCTATCCGATCACGCCGGCCTCGGCGATCCTGCACCACCTCGCGCGGCTGAAGGAATTCGGCGTCACCACCTTCCAGGCGGAAGACGAGATTGCCGCGATCTGCGCCGCCATCGGCGCCAGCTATGCCGGCCAACTGGGCGTCACCAGCTCGTCCGGCCCCGGCATTGCGCTGAAGGGCGAGGCGATGGGCCTCGCCATCATGGTGGAACTGCCGCTGGTGATCGTGAACAGCCAGCGTGGCGGCCCCTCCACCGGCCTGCCGACAAAGACCGAGCAGAGCGACCTCTACCAGGCCGTCTATGGCCGCAACGGCGATGCGCCGATGCCCGTCATCGCCGCTCGCTCGCCTGCCGATGCCTTCGAAGTCGCCATCGAGGCCTGCCGTATCGCGGTGGAATACATGACCCCCGTCATGCTGCTGACCGACGGCTATATCGCCAATGCGGCAGAGCCGTGGAAGGTGCCCGATCCGGACGCGTTCGAACCGTTCCCGGCCAAGTTCCTCGAACAGCTGCCCGAAGGCGCCGCATTCCACCCCTATGCCCGCGACGCCAAGGGCGCACGGCCGTGGGTGAAGCCGGGCACGCCGGGCCTGCTGCACCGGGTCGGCGGCATCGAGAAGCACGAGCTGACCGGCAATATCGATTACTCGCCGGCCAACCACCAGAGGATGACCGAACTGCGCCGCGACAAGGTGCTGGGCGTTGCCGTGCCGGACCAGCAGGTCTCGCTGGGCGACGATACGGGCGAGCTGGCCGTGGTCGGCTGGGGCAGCACCTATGGCCCGATCCGCCAGGCCGTGGGCCGCTGGATCGAGAAGGGCCGCAAGGTCAGCCACATCCATGTCCGCAACATCTGGCCGCTGCCGGGCAACCTGGGCGAGCTGCTGGGCGGCTTCGACAAGGTGCTGGTGCCCGAGATGAACACCGGCCAGTTCAAGACCGTGCTGCGCGACCAGCTGCTGGTCGACGCCGAAAGCCTGACCAAGACGAGCGGCCAGCCGTTCCAGATCGCCGAACTTGAAGCTGCCATCGGGGAGCGCCTCGCATGAACGACATGACGCCTGTCGAAACCACCCTGAAGGACTGGGAAACCGACCAGGAGGTGCGCTGGTGCCCGGGTTGCGGGGACTATGCCATCCTGAAGGCGGTGCAGCGCACCATGCCGCAGCTGGGCGCGGACCCGAAGAACACCGTCTTCGTGTCCGGCATCGGCTGCTCCAGCCGCTTTCCCTATTACATGGAGACCTACGGCTTCCACACCATCCACGGCCGAGCGCCGGCCTTTGCGACCGGCATCAAGCTGGCCAATCCGGACCTCGACGTGTGGCTGGTGACCGGTGACGGCGACGGCCTGTCGATCGGCGGCAACCACCTGATGCATGTCCTGCGGCGCAACGTGAACATGCAGATCATGCTGTTCAACAACGAGATCTACGGCCTGACCAAGGGCCAGTTCTCGCCCACCAGCCGCATCGGTACGCGCAGCCCGTCCACGCCGGTCGGCAGCTTCGACCGTCCGATCAACCCGTGCAGCTTTGCGCTGGGCGCCAATGCCCGGTTCGTGGCGCGCGGCTTCGACGTGTCGAAGAAGCTGCCCGACGTCTTGAAGGCCGCCCATGCCCACCAGGGCGCCGCCTTCATCGAGATCTTCCAGAACTGCATCGTCTACAACAAGGACGTGTTCGACGGTTTCGCCGCACCCAAGGGGGCGGAGGACTTCCAGCTGTGGCTGGAGGACGGCGAGCCGATGCTGTTCGCCGGCGGGACCAAGGGCATCACGCTCGATCGCGAGGCGCTGGAGCTTAGGGTGGTCGACGTTGTCGATGGCGATTGGCAGGCGGCGGGCGTGATCGTCCACAATGTCACCAACCGGTCCATCGCCCACATGCTGGTGGAAATGCCCTTCGGCGAATACCCGATGGCGCTGGGCGTGCTCTACGACGATCCGCGGCCGACCTACGAGGTAGCCGTGGCGGAAGAGCGTGAGCGGGCGACCAGGGGCAAGGAGAACAACCTCGCCAAGCTGCTCGGCACCGGCCAGACCTGGACCGTCGACGGCACGGCCGCCGATCCGGCCTAGTTCACCAACGTAAGTTACCGAACTTGCCACTGGCCCGCACCGGGCCTAAGGCTTCGTCTTGTAGTGTCTTCGATGGGAGCGATTTCCCGGACATAAGGCGTTGGTATATTGGGTGAATTGGAGAGCGACTGACCGTGCTGATGGCAGCTCCCAATGATGTGATCCAGGACGGCCGCAGCCTCTATCGGTCGTTTGGCTTGCAGGTGCTCGCCTGTATCGTCTTCGGCACCTTGCTGCCGCCATTCCTCTATTTCGGCGGCCGAATGGCCTCGTTCGAGAACCCCACGTTCCAGAACAGCGTCATCGCCTCGATGATCGCGCTGATCGCGGGGATCTTCTTCGCCCGACGGGTGAACATCTATCCCGGCGTCAAGCAGCTGGGCGCCGTGCTGCCCACCTTTATCGCCAGCTTCGGCTTCGTCGCCCTGCTCATCCTTGCCTTCCGCTTCGACTATTCGAACCAGGTGCTGCTGATCAATTTCATGGCCTCGGTGCTCGTCTATGTCGGCGTGATGGGGCTGGCGACCAAGGCCGACACCAAGATCCTCTACACCGTCCCCGGCGGCCGGATTGCCCGGCTCGGCAACCTGGGGCTGGAGACCCGCAAGCTGCTGGAGCCGGTGCTGCCCAACCACCGCGGGGCGATCATCGTGGCCGACCTGCACGCGGACCATGACGACAGCTGGGAACGGCTGCTCGCCACCGCTGCGCTGGAAGGCGTGCCGGTGTTCCATTTCAAGCAGGTTTACGAGGCAGCCACCGGCAAGGTGTGGATCGAACACCTCGCGGAAAACAGCTTCGGATCGCTGCTGCCGAACATGAGCTTCATGCGGCTGAAGCGCCTGGCCGATATCGCGCTGGTGCTGCTGCTGCTGCCGATTCTGGTGCTGCCGTTGCTGCTGGTGGCCGTGCTGGTGAAGCTGGATTCGCACGGTCCGGTGCTGTTCCGGCAGGAGCGGGTCGGTTATCGCGGGCGGCCCTTCATGGTCACCAAGTTCCGCACCATGCGCTGCGAGGAACTGTCCGAAAGTGTCGAGGAGCGGCGCGCCAAGGCGATGACCGGCGAAAACGATCCGCGCATCACCAAGCTGGGCGCCTTCCTGCGGCGCACGCGGATCGACGAACTGCCGCAGATGCTCAACATCCTGATGGGACACATGAGCTGGATCGGCCCGCGCCCGGAGGCGTTGGAACTGGGCAACTGGTACCGGCAGGAAATCCCATTCTACGACTACCGCCACATCGTGCGGCCAGGCATCACCGGCTGGGCACAGGTAAACCAGGGCCACGTCACCGAATTGCAGGACATCGACGCCAAGCTCCAGTACGACTTCTATTACATCAAGAACTTCTCGTACTGGCTGGATTTCCTGATCCTGATGCGCACCGCGCAGGTCGTGCTGACCGGCCACGGCGCGAAGTAACAGGGATTAGCGGCGGCGTCGCCGCGCGTCGTAGGCCAGCAGCAGCAGGGACAGCAGCAACGCCGCGCCCGCGGCAATCCCGACCAGCAAATACCAGTCGGGCGTCACCGGACGCACAGGCAGGACTGCCGGAGCGATGACGCGCGCGGTGGTCGGAACCTCATCGGTATCCGCCAGCGCCAGGCGTTGCAGCAACAGGCTGTAGAGCTCGCGCTTGGCGATCACTTCCTGTTGCAGGGTGCCGAGCTCGCCACCTGCGGCCGCGCGCGCCTCGACTTCGCCGCCCAGTTGCGCGAGCTGCGCCTGCAACTGCTGTTCGCGCATGGTCAGCTGCATCTGCTGCTCGGCCCGGTCCTCGGCCAGCCGCACCGCCTCGCGCGACAGGCTCTGGTCGACGGCGGCGATCCGTTCGCGCAAGTCGCGCGCGGCCGGATAGTCGGCGCGAAACTGCTCGGTGATGCGCTCGTATTCGGCCTCCAGCGCCGCACGACTGTCCTGCAGGCGCGCGATCACGGGATCGCGGGAATCGAGCTGGCCGCTGGCGATTTCGGCCTCGATCCGATCGAGTTCCGCGCTTACCGTGGCGAGTTCGGTGGTCAGCGCCATGCGGGCTTCGTTCGACATGGCGTCGCTGCCGTCCAGCGCGACCAGCTCGGTCTCCGCCGAGGGGAGGGCGAGGATGTCGGCTTCCGACATGTTCTCCGCCAGCGCGCGCTCGGCGGTTTCCAGTTCGCCGCGCACCTCGGCCACCAGGGCTTCCAGTTCCTGCCGGGATTCCCCCAGTGAGCCGGACACCTGGTTGGCGTCCTCGATCACGAAAGCGTCCGCCATGGCGTTGGCGACCTGGGTCGCCAGCCAGGGGTCGGCAGCGCGATAGGTGATGGAAACGAACAGGCCGTCGTCGTCCAGGCTGGCGCCGCTGCCGCGCAGCAGGATCGCCGCCGCGCGCGTAAGTCGCTCGGCTTCGCCCATGGTGCTGTTGTCGAGTTGCGGGTGGGCGGTGAGGAAGCGCTGGTCCGTCACCAGCTCCAGCTCGGTCGCGGCCCGGGTGGCGACCGGCGAGGTGCGCACGGCCACGATGCGCTCTCCCGGCAGCGGCATCGTTTCAGGATCGGCGCTCTCCGGAACGATCAGTTCCACCTGCGCCTCAGCTTCGTAGAGCTTCTCGGTCGAGAACCCGATGGCGGCGGCGATGCCCGCACAGCTGGCGACGATCGCCACGATGGGCAGACCCAGCCGCTGCCATGCCGGTCGATGCCGCACGGCGCGTGCGCCAGGACCCAGGTAATCGGCCTCGTCGTGAACTCCGCTCATGGACACTGGTTACCCGCAAGGACGCGCGCAATAAAGAGAATGTGGGGCTAGTCCTTTTGCGGCCCGGCACTATGTTCGCCCGCCGATGGACAATCTTACCCACTCGCTGACAGGTGCCCTGCTGGGGCAGGCCGGACTGAAGAAGAAGACCGGGCTGGCCATGCCTGCGCTGATCATCGGCGCGAACCTGCCCGATATCGACGCCACCTGCTTCCTCTGGCTGGAGGGGACCGAGCACCTCGGCTTCCGCCGCGGCATCACCCACGGCCCGCCCGCCATGGTGCTGCTGCCGCTGGTGCTGGCGGGACTGTTATGGGGGTGGGACCGCTGGCAGACCAGGCGCGGCAAGCGGCCCGAGGGGCGGCTGCCGGTGCATTTCGGCTGGCTGTACCTGCTCTCGCTGATCGGCTGCCTGTCGCATCCGGCGCTCGACTGGATGAATGTCTACGGCGTGCGCCTGCTGGAGCCGTTCTCCAGCCGCTGGTTCTATGGCGACGTGCTGTTCATCATCGACCTGTGGTTGTGGCTGGCGCTGATCCTTGGCACCTGGCTTTCGCTACGGCGGGAAAAGCGCGGCGGCGACGGGCAGAAGCTGGCGCGCAACGTGCTGGGCCTGTGCGGACTCTATGTCGTCGCCAATCTTGCCATCACGCAATACGACAAGCTGACCAACACCTCTTTCCCGGAGACGATTTCCTCACCCCCTCCCATCGCCTTCTGGCAGCGCGAGACCATCGGTGTCGGGGGCGGAGGCAGCTTCTTCATCGATGGCGAGAAGCTGGGCAACATGCCGCTCCACGCCTGCGATCTCGATGCCGCGCGGGCGCAGGACAGCCAGCTCGATGCCTTCCTGTTCTGGGCGCGCGCGCCGGTGCTCGACCGGCTGGAAGACGGCACCTGGCGAATCTCCGATGCGCGCTATTACGAAGTGCGCGACGGGCGCTTCAGCGTGGACCTGCCCGATGGTCTATGTTCGGAACCGGGCGCAAGCTGATACCGTTCTTCCCCTGAAAGCAGGGAATAGACGTGTCCGAACCACAGATTGTCTGGCTGCGCCGCGACCTGCGGCTGTGCGACCACGAGGCCTTTACGGCTGCGGCGGCTGCGGGGCCGGTCGTGCCGGTCTACATCCTCGATGACGAAACACCCGGCGAACGGCGCCTGGGTGGCGCCAGCCGCTGGTGGCTGCACCATGCGCTGGAGGAACTGGGCAAGGACCTTGGCCGTCATCGTTCGCGGCTGGTCCTGCGGCGCGGCAACGCGGTGGAGGAGCTGTGCAAGCTGGCGGAGGAGGTCGGCGCCAGGACCGTCCACGCCATTCGGCATTACGAGCCGTGGTGGCGCCGTGCGCAGGGCAAGCTGAAGGACAAGCTCGACCTGCAACTGCACGACGGCAACTACCTGCTGCCGCCGGGAACCGTCACCACCGGATCGGGCACGCCCTACAAGATCTTCACCCCGTTCAAGGATGCCATGTTCGACCGCATCCAGGGTTACGACATCCTTCCGGAGCCGAGCCTGGAGAGCCCCGAGAGTTGGCCTGCCAGCCTCTCGCTGGACGATCTCGACCTGTTGCCGTCACAGCCCGACTGGGCTGGCGGAATGCGCCAGGCATGGGACGGCCTGCACGGCACGGCTGCGGCGATGGAGCGGTTCGACGAGTTCCTCGACAAGGTCGCGCCCTACGCCGACGACCGCAACCTGCCGAGCGAGGACGCCACCAGCCGCCTCTCGCCGCACCTGCATTTCGGCGAGGTTTCGCCGCGCATGCTGTGGGACCGGATGAGCCGCCACACCAGCGCCGGCGCGCGCATGTTCCGGGCCGAGCTGATCTGGCGCGACTATGCGCAGAACCTCGTCTGCCAGTTCCCCGACTATTCGGAAAAGCCCTATCGCGACGGGTACGAGGAGGACTTCTGGCGCAACCCCAATCGCGGCCACGTGATCCGGGAGGAACTGGAAGCCTGGCAGCAGGGCCGCACCGGCTATCCCATCGTCGATGCCGGCATGCGCCAGCTATGGGCGACCGGCTGGATGCACAACCGCGTGCGGATGATCGCCGCCAGCTTCCTCGTCAAACACCTGCTGATCGACTGGCGGCACGGCGAGAAGTGGTTCTGGGATACGCTGGTGGACGCGGACTATGCTTCCAACGGCACCAACTGGCAGTGGGTCAGCGGCACGGGCGTGGACAGCAACATGTTCGTGCGCATCATGGCTCCGCTCAGCCAGAGCGAGAAGTTCGACGCGGCGGACTATATCCGCGAATGGGTGCCCGAACTGGCCAGGCTCGACGAGCCCTATATCCACGACCCGCCCGATCACCTGCGCGGCGACTATCCGGCCAAGATCATCGGTCACAAGGAAGCGCGCGAGCGGGCGCTCGCCAACTATCGTGCGCACAAGGACTGACCCCGGCTTGAGTGTCTGACCACGGGCGGCCATAAGCCGCCCATGCACGGACGCGCTCGCGGAGAGGTCTTGTTGGAGAGCGGACGGCGCTTCGGCGCGCGTCCCGGCCTGCTGTCGCGCCTGTTTGCCCCGGCGCTGGACCGGCTGCTGGCACGCATGGATGCAGGGCTGGCCAAGGGTCGGCTGGACGCGACACTGCCCGATGGATCACGCCGGGTGCTGGGCGACCGCGCCCCCGGCTTCGAGGCGGAGATCGACCTGAAAGACTGGCGCGGCCTGCTGCGCGTGGCCACCGGCGGCTCGATCGGCCTCTACGAGGGCTGGGCGGCGGGCGAGTGGAGCAGTCCCGACCCGGTCGCGATGATGGCGCTGTATGTCGCCAACGCCCGCGAACTGGGCGACGTGGCGCGCGCCAAGGGGCCGCAGCGCTGGGCCGCCCGCCTGATGCACTGGCTGAAGCGCAACACCAAGGCGCAGGCCGAGAAGAACATCCACGCGCACTACGACCTCGGCAACGATTTCTACGCCGCCTGGCTGGACCCGACGATGACCTATTCCAGCGGCTATCGCTGGGACGCGGAGGGGCTGGAAGCCGCGCAGCACCACAAGTGGGAAAGGCTGGCGGAGCGGCTCGGCCAGCCGGGGACATTGCTGGAAATCGGCTGCGGCTGGGGCGCGCTCTCGGCGCATTTTGCATCGCAGGGCACCCGCGCCACCGCCATCAGCCTGTCGGACCAGCAGCTGGCCTGGGCGCGCGAACGCTATGCCGGCGTCGAATTCCTCAAGTGCGATTATCGCGACATGGACGGGCGCTTCGATGCCATCGTCAGTGTCGAGATGGTGGAGGCGCTGGGCCGCGAGTACTGGCCCACCTTCATGGATTGCGTCGCCCGCAACCTGAAGCCGGGCGGCCGCGCGGCGATCCAGTTCATCGCCATGGATGACGACCTGTTCGATGCCTATGCTGCCAGCGCGGATTTCATCCAGGCCTATGTCTTCCCCGGCGGCATGCTGATCCGCACCAGCGAATTCCGCCGCCTCGCCGAAGAACGCGGCCTCGCCTGGACCGACCAGGAAGACTTCGGCCTCGACTATGCCGAAACGCTGAAAAGCTGGCGCGAGCGGTTCGACGCCGCCGTGGCGGAGGATCGCCTGCCCGCCGGTTTCGACCAGCGTTTCATCGATCTCTGGCGCTTCTACCTGATGTATTGCGAAGGCGGTTTCC
Source organism: Aurantiacibacter sp. MUD11 (assembly GCF_026967575.1). Taxonomy (NCBI): domain Bacteria; kingdom Pseudomonadati; phylum Pseudomonadota; class Alphaproteobacteria; order Sphingomonadales; family Erythrobacteraceae; genus Aurantiacibacter; species Aurantiacibacter sp. MUD11. The sequence continues at coordinate 189,536 of NZ_CP114054.1, forward strand.
GCGGCGGCAGCATCACGGTGAGCCAGGTAACCCTGATCAAGGAAAACCCATGAAGAAATGGCTAGTCGGCGCGGTCGCCGTGCTCGCAGTCGCCGGCGGCGGATACTGGCTGTCGCTCAGCGAGGACCAGCGCGATGCCATCGCCAATGCTCCCACCAGCCGCGACGTGCTGTTCTGGGAGGAAGACACCCGCACGGCCTTTTTCCGCGTCCTCGACGGCTTTCCCGCGCTCGCCAATGCGCGGGTGATCGAGGCGGGCGAGGCGACCTACCCGCTGCCCGATGGCGAGCCGCTGGACCTCGGCGATTTCGATCTCGACGCCTTCATGGCATCGCAGAACGCCGCCGCCGTGGTGGTGGTGCACGATGGCGAGGTGGTGCTGGAGCGTTACGGCCTCGATTTCAGCGCCGAGGGCAAGTGGACCAGCTTCTCCGTCGCCAAGAGCTACACCTCGACGCTGGTCGGCGCGGCCTTGCTGGACGGCTATATCGACAGCCTCGACGACCCGGTCAGCAAGTACCTGCCCGACATGCGCGGTTCGGCTTACGACGATGTCACCATCCGCCAGCTGATGACCATGAGCAGCGGCGTGCGCTGGAGCGAGGACTACTCCGACCCGCAGTCCGACGTGGCGCTGTTCAACGAACACGTCTCCGAGGAGGAGGGCGTGGATTCGCTGGTCGACTACATGCGCAAGCTGCCGCGCGAGGCGGAGCCCGGCACGCGGTGGCAATACAACACCGGCGAGACCAACCTGATCGGCGTGCTGGTGCGCGAGGCCACGGGCAAGAACCTGGCGGATTACCTGTCCGAGAAGGTCTGGGCACCCTTCGGCATGGAACAGGACGCCACCTGGCTGCTCTCCAACACCGACAGCGAGATTTCCGGTTGCTGCATCCAGGCCAGCACCCGCGATTCCGCGCGCTTCGGCCTGTTCGCCATGGGCGGCGGCATTGCCGGCGGCGAGCGCGTGGTACCCGAAGGCTGGTTCGAGGAAGCCACCACGCCGGCCTTCGAGACCGGACGCTTCGATCGCGGCTATGCCTACCAGTGGTGGACCTATCCGGGCGGTGCCTATGCCGCCAGCGGGCTGTTCGGGCAGGGCATCTTCATCGACCCGGAACGCAACCTGGTGATTGCCACCAATTCCAACTGGCGCGTCTCCACCGGCAATGACGGGGCGGGGGAGGAGCGCAACCGCTTCTACGCCGCCGTGCAGGCCGCCGTGGACGAGCGTCGCGGCGTCGAAGGGGTGCGTGTGGGTGGTCCGGCAGAGCCGATGGTGCGGTGACGGTTTCCTGAACCTCCAGGCCGCGCGAAGGTCAGTCGTCGCGCTGCCCAAGGCAAAAGGAAAAGGGTGCCGAAGCACCCTTTTCCTTGCGACCCTGGCCTGGAATCAGCCCCGGAATGTCCCGTCGCCGCGATAGCGGGCGAGGATGTTGTCGTGCACGATCGGTGAAAGCAGGTTGGTGAAGGCGCAGCCGGCCATGCCGTTTTCCCACCAGACAACCTCCGCCTGGAGCGATTCCAGGCCCGGCAGCGTCAGCCAGCACACCGAGCCCGGGTGCATGCGATTGACGGCGGTGGCGGAAAAGCCGCTCAGCGACAGGTCGTTCACGACCGTCTGGAAGGCGCGCATGCCCGAGCCGCGAAGCTGGGCAGGGATCATGATCTTGGTACGCGGTGCGCTGCGATCTTCCTGCGCGGCGATATCGTAGCGTCCCAGCGTATTCTGCATCGTCATGGCGGCAAATCCCGTTGAAATGTGTCTGACCGGACAAGGCCCTACGCGCCTTGCTTTGCGCAGTCTGTCCGAGCAGCCTTAAACGGGATTAAAGGGGCGTGGTTAACGCGGTGTTTCCACTCGTTCGCGGTGCAAATTGGGGAAGTCCGCCACCAGCATGTCCGCGATCCGGTCGCCAACCACCTCTGGCGGCTTCACCGAATCGGGGTCTTCGCCCGGATAGGCGCGGGCGCGCATCGCCGTGCGAGTCGCGCCCGGATCGACGATGGCCACGCGGGTTTCGGAAATTCGCTCGATTTCCTTGCCGTGCGATTCCAGCAGGTTGTCGAAGGCGGCCTTGGTGGCGCCATAGGCGCCCCAGAAAGCGCGCGGTTCGGCGCCGACCGAGCTGGTGAGGCCGATGATGCGGCCGGCCTCGGCCCGCTTCAGCAGCGGATCGAAAGCGGCCAGCAGCGCCTGCGTGGCGAGCACGTTCAGCGTCAGCGCCTGGTTGAACTGCTTGCCTTCGATCTGCGTGACCGGGGTGAGGGTGGGCAGCTGGGCCGCACAGATCACGAGGATGTCGAGCTTGTCCCAGCGCTCGGCAATGGCCTGCGCCAGGCGGCCGATGCTCTCGCCGTCGGTCAGGTCGAGCGGGGCGATGGTGGAAGTGCCACCGGCATCGTGGATGTCATCCTCGACCGCTTCGAGGTCTTTCACCTTGCGCGCTGTGAGTACTACATGCGCCCCCTTGGCAGCCAGCGCCTTGGCCGTCGCGGCACCGATGCCGCGGCTGGCGCCGGTGACGAGCGCGATCTTGCCCGCAAGGGGCTTTTCGTTCGTATTTTCAGTCATTCAGGCGACCTTGTTCACCGGGAATGTAAGCTGTGCTTCGTCCTCTTTCTTCTTGGTGAGGTCCGTCAGCGGCGTGGGATATTCGCCGGTGAAGCACGCATCGCAATATTGCGGGCAGGAATTGTCGCGACCGTCCAGTCCGACGGCGCGATAGAGGCCGTCGATGCTGACGAAGGCGAGGCTGTCCGCCTGGATGAATTCGCACATGGCGGCCAGGTCCATCCGGCCGGCCAGCAGCTTCGAGCGTTCGGGCGTGTCGACGCCGTAGTAGCAGCCGTGGCCGGTCGGCGGGCTGGCGACGCGGAAGTGCACTTCGGCAGCGCCGGCATCGCGCATGATCTGCACGATCTTCATCGAGGTGGTGCCGCGCACGATGGAATCGTCGATCAGGACGATGCGCTTGCCTTCCACGATCTTGCGGTTGGCATTGTGCTTGCGCTTCACGCCGGCGTGACGGCTGGCGTCCGACGGCTGGATGAAGGTGCGCCCGACATAGTGCGAGCGGATGATGCCCAGTTCGAACGGGATGCCGCTTTCCTGCGCATAGCCGATGGCGGCGGGCACGCCGCTGTCGGGCACGGGGACGACCAAGTCAGCCTCGCACGGGGCCTCGCGCGCCAGTTCGGCGCCGATGTTCTTGCGGCTCTCGTAGACCGAGCGCTTGTTGAAGATCGAATCTGGGCGGCTGAAATAGACGTGCTCGAAGATGCACGGGCGCGCCTTGACCTCGCCGAAGGGGCGGTGGCTGCGCACGGTGCCGTCGAAATCGACCTCGATGAATTCGCCGGGTTCGACCTGGCGGGTGAATTCCGCGCCCACCACGTCCAGCGCCACGGTCTCGCTGGCGAAGACGGTGGCATCGCCCAGCTTGCCCATCACCAGCGGGCGGATGCCCATCGGATCGCGGCAGGCGGCCATGCCGCGCGGGGTCATCACGATCAGCGCATAGGCGCCTTCGACCAGCCGCAGCGCGTCCACCAGCTTGTCCAGCATGGTGGGATAGCGGCTGGTGGCGACGAGATGGATGATCACCTCGGTATCGCTGGTCGACTGGAAGATGGCGCCCTTCTGCACCAGTTCCTGCCGCAGCTTCATGGCGTTGGAGATGTTGCCGTTGTGCGCCACGGCGAAACCGCCGCTGGCCAGGTCGGCATAGAGCGGCTGCACGTTGCGCAGGCCCGATCCGCCGGTGGTCGAATAGCGCACGTGTCCCGCCGCCATGTGGCCGGGCAGTTCGGCAATCGATTCGCCGGTGGAGAAGTTCTCCGCCACGTGGCCGAGCGCGCGACGGGTGAAGAATTCGCTGCCGTCGAAGCTGGTGATGCCGACGGCTTCCTGGCCACGGTGCTGCAGGGCATGCAAGCCGAGCGCGGTCGCGGCAGCGGCATCGTCGGCAGTGCCGATAATGCCGAACACGCCGCACTCTTCGTGCAGCTTGTCACCGTCCGCGTCGAAGAAGGGATGGGTGAAGTTCATCGATTTCCGTGGCTGTGATTGGCGCACCGCCCCAATGGCGATGTTACGGCTGGATTACAAGGGGCGCAGTCGGGAAACCCACGACCGGTCCCGGTGTTGGTCAGATTAATGCAGCGGCGCAACGCCTGACTACAAGCAAAAGCCCCCCGGCCACGAGGGCCGGAGGGCTTCGTGTGCCAGGCGTCAGGCGCCCGGCCGGCGCGCAGCGGAACGCGCCGTTCCCGCTGTTCAGAAACGGAAGGCGACCCCGGCGCTCAGCACCCAGGGATCGAGCTTGTGCTCGGTCTGGATCACTTCCACGCCATTGGCGTACCAGGTTGCCGTGGTGTCGACGAAATAGCGCTTGGCATCGAGCGACACGGCGGCGCTGTCGCTGACCGGAATGTCGACACCGGCCTGCAGCACGAACCCGAATTCGTCGCTCAGGCTGAAATCGTCCGCGCCCAGGGCAACGGCGGTCGCACCCGGTTCGTCGTCGAGCCACATGAAGTAGGTGACGCCAGCGCCGAGGTAGGGACGCACCGAGCCGGTGGCGATGTGATACTTGGCGGTGAAGGTGGCGGGCAGCAGCAGCCCGTCGGCCACCAGTTCGGTGCCGGCGGCACCGGCCACGCCGTCGACGTCATGCTCGGTCACGCAGCAGATCGTCTCGATCGAGAATTCGGGGCTGAAGAAATATTCAATGGCCAGCGTCGGCACGAAGCTGTCGGAGGCTTCGGTCTGCGTGCCGGCGGGCAGGTTCACGAGGTCGAGGTTGACCTGCTCGATCTCGCCGTCAGGCAGCACGGCGGTGCCGAGCAGCTTGACCTGGATATCGCCCGCTTCCTGTGCAGCCGCCGGGTTGGCGGCCAGCGTGATTGCGGCGGCCAGTGCGGCTCCACCCAGTTTGGCGATCATCGCGGTCTTCATCACTCACTTCTCCATTCATGCCGTGGCGGCCACCCAACGCGGCCAGGGGATCACGGGCTTGGGAGGGCAAGTGCGCGTTTCTCCACGCCTTCGCTTTGATCCAGCGCAAGGTTTGGAAGAATATTTCTCCGCGCTTTCACGATATTTTGATTGCGATCAAAGATGCCAAGGTGGATCATGCCTACGAGGGCTGGGCATTCAGCGGAGTGGAATCATGGAAAATGTGCTGGCGCGCACTGGCGTCTGGTTTGCGATTCTGTTCCTCGCGATCGCGGCGATCGCAGGGGCGCAGGACTGGGCGTTCTCCGCCCATATGACGATCGTGGCGCTTGCCGCGTTCATCGGGCTTATCGTTACCGTCTGGCGGACCGAGGTGGACGCGGTCACCAAGGCGGTGCTGCGAACCCCGGTGGACGAGTCCCGTTATGACGACGACACGGTGCGCTGGGGCGTCATCGCCACGGTGTTCTGGGGCATGGCGGGTTTCCTGGCCGGGCTGTTCATCGCCTTGCAGCTGGTCTGGCCCGAACTCAACTTCGAGCCTTATCTCAACTTCGGCCGCGTTCGCCCGCTGCACACCAGCGCGGTGATCTTCGCCTTTGGCGGCAACGCGCTGATCGCCAGCAGCTTCTACGTCGTGCAGCGCACCTGCCGCGCGCGGCTCGCCTTTCCCGGCCTCGCCCGCTTCGTGTTCTGGGGCTACCAGCTGTTCATCGTGCTGGCCGCGACCGGCTACCTGTTCGGCGTCTCGCAGGGCAAGGAATATGCCGAGCCGGAATGGTACGTCGACTGGTGGTTGACCATCGTCTGGGTCGCCTACCTCGTCGTCTTCGTCGGCACGATCCTGAAGCGCAAGGAGCCGCATATCTATGTGGCCAACTGGTTCTACCTCGCCTTCATCCTGACCGTGGCGATGCTGCACGTGGTCAACAACCTCGACATTCCCGTCAACCTGCTCGGCTCGCGCAGCTATCCGGTGTTCGGCGGCGTGCAGGGCGCGCTGGTGCAGTGGTGGTACGGCCACAACGCGGTGGGCTTCTTCCTCACCGCCGGCTTCCTCGCCATGATGTACTACTTCGTGCCCAAGCAGGCAGAGCGGCCGGTCTATTCCTACCGCCTGTCGATCATCCACTTCTGGTCGCTGATCTTCCTCTACATCTGGGCCGGTCCGCACCACCTGCACTACACCGCGCTGCCCGACTGGGCTCAGACGCTGGGCATGGTGTTCTCGGTGATGCTGTGGATGCCCAGCTGGGGCGGCATGATCAACGGCCTGATGACGCTGAACGGCGCCTGGGACAAGATCCGCACTGACCCGATCATCCGCATGATGGTGATGGCGCTGGCCTTCTACGGCATGAGCACCTTCGAAGGCCCGATGCTGTCGATCAAGGCGGTGAACAGCCTGTCGCACTACACCGACTGGACCATCGGCCACGTCCACTCCGGCGCGCTCGGCTGGAACGGCATGATTACCTTCTCGGTTATCTACTTCCTGGTGCCGCGGCTGTGGGGTCGTGAACGGCTCTACAGCCTGCGGATGGTCAACTGGCACTTCTGGCTCGCGACCGTGGGTATCGTGTTCTACGCCGCCTCCATGTGGGTTGCCGGTGTGACCCAGGGCCTGATGTGGCGTGAATACGGCCTCGACGGCTACCTCGTCTGGTCCTTCGTCGACACCGTGGCCGCACTCCACCCGATGTACGCGCTGCGTGCGCTGGGCGGACTGCTCTACCTCGCCGGTGCCGCGCTGCTGGTCTGGAACGTCTGGATGACGATTGCCGGCAAGCTGCGCGAGGAAGCGCCGATGACCGAAACCCCATACGACGCCGAAGCTGACCGTCCGGTCACGGCCGTTCCCGCCGAGTAAGGAAGCGAGACAATGACCGACCCTGTCGTCGAAGAAACCGTGAAGGGCCACGCAAGGCTCGAACGCAATGTCACCCTGCTTGGCGCGGCCGCGCTCGTCACCGTCGCCATCGGCGGCATCGTGGAGATCGCCCCGCTGTTCTGGATCGACAACACCATCGAGGAAGTGGAGGGCATGCGCCCCTACACTCCGCTGGAACAGGCCGGACGCGACATCTACGTGCGTGAGGGGTGCTACACCTGTCACAGCCAGATGATCCGCCCGTTCCGGGACGAGGTGGAACGCTACGGCCACTACTCGCTGGCGGCCGAGTCCATGTACGACCACCCGTTCCAGTGGGGCTCCAAGCGCACCGGGCCGGACCTGGCGCGCGTCGGCGGCCGTTACTCGGACGAATGGCACGTGCAGCACCTGGTCGATCCGCAAAGCGTGGTGCCGCAGTCGATCATGCCGCAGTACGGCTTCCTGGCCGAGAACACGCTGCGGGTCAGCGATCCGGCGGCCATGCTGGAAGCGCTGCAGATCGTCGGCGTCCGCTACACCGAAGAGGACATCGCCAATGCCGAGGCCGACCTGATCGCGCAGGCGGACCCGGACGTGCCGGCAGGCGACCTGGTGGAGCGCTATCCCGGCGCGCAGGTGCGCGATTTCGACGGCGATCCTTCGCGGGTGACCGAGATGGACGCCCTCGTCGCCTACCTGCAGATGCTCGGCACGCTGGTCGATGTCGACAGCGCCGCCGCGCAGGAAGTGCTGGCATCGGAGAGAGGCCGATGACCGATCATTCGACCTACGAATTCCTGCGCCAGTTGGCCGACAGCTGGGGACTTCTGGCGATGGTCCTGCTGTGGCTCGGTTTCGCGCTGTGGGCCTTCCGCCCCAGCGCGCGCTCTCACCACGAAGACGCCGCCAACATGATCTTCAAGGACGAAAACGATGGGTAACAAGCGCGTCGACGAACCTACCGGCACCGAATTTGTCGGCCACGAATGGGACGGCATCGAGGAGCTGAACACGCCGCTGCCGCGCTGGTGGCTGTGGACCTTCTACGCCACCTGCGTCTGGGCGCTGGTCTATGTCATCCTCTATCCGGCCTGGCCGCTGATCGAGAAGGGCACCGAGGGCGTGCTCGGCTGGTCGAGCCGCGGCGAACTGGCCGAGGAACTGGCCGCTGCCGACATGGCGCGCGCATCGTTCCGCGAACAGCTGGTGGCAACGCCGCTGGAACGCCTGCAGGGAGACGATCCGCTGTTGCAGCAGGCCGTCGCCGGTGGCCGCGCCGCCTTCCAGATCCATTGCACGCAGTGCCACGGTGCCGGTGCGGCGGGCAGCCAGGAGCTGGGCTATCCCAACCTCAACGATGACGACTGGCTGTGGGGCGGCGATATCCGGGCTATCGAATATACGCTGGTCCACGGTATTCGCCAGGACGGCGATCCGGAGACCCGCACCAGCCAGATGCCCGCCTATGAGGGTGCCTTCGACCGGGCGCAGCTGGATGCGCTGGTGGACCACGTGCAGTCGCTCAGCGGCCTCGCCGAACCGAACGCCGTCGGAGCAGAACTTTACGCGAGCAACTGCGCGCTGTGCCATGGCGCGGCGGGCGAGGGGGATCGCCAATTCGGCGCGCCGCGCCTGAACGACGCCATCTGGCTGCGCGGGGGCGACCGCCAGGCCATCGCCGCGCAGATCCTCAACCCGCGCATGGGCATGATGCCCAAGTGGGAAGGACGCCTGGACGAGGCCACGATCAAGATGCTGGCAGCCTATGTCCATTCGCTGGGGGGCGGGGAAGACTTCGTGGAGGTCGCCGCAGACCCGGCGGTAGAGGTCGATGAACAGCCCTGAGCCGAAACTGCACAAGAGCCTGCTGGGCACCTACCAGGAGCGCGCCAAGGTCCATCCCAAGCGGATCGACGGGTTCTATCGCCGGTTCAAGTGGCTGGTCATGCTGGTCACCCTGGCGATCTACTACGGCACGCCGTGGATCCGCTGGGACCGTGGGCCCTACGCACCTGACCAGGCGGTGCTGGTCGACCTGGCCAACCGCCGGTTCTACATGTTCGGCATCGAGATCTGGCCGCACGAATTCTATTTCGTCGCCGGCTTGCTCATCATGGCGGGCATCGGGCTGTTCCTCGTCACCAGCGTGGTGGGCCGCGCCTGGTGCGGCTACGCCTGCCCGCAGACGGTGTGGACCGACCTGTTCCAGCACGTCGACCGCTTCGTGGACGGAGACCGCAACAAGCGCATGAAGCTGGACGCGGCGCCGTGGACGGCGTCGAAGGTTGCCCGGCGGCTGTTCAAGTGGACGATCTACCTGGTCATCGCCTTCTGGACCGGCGGCGCGTGGATCATGTATTTCGCCGACGCGCCCACGCTGGTGCGCGAGTTCTGGAGCCTTGAAGCTCCCTTCGTCGCCTATGCCACAGTCGGCATCCTGACGGCCACCACCTTCATCTTCGGCGGTTTCATGCGCGAGCAGGTGTGCATCTACATGTGCCCCTGGCCGCGCATCCAGACCGCCATGATGGACGAGAAATCGCTGCTGGTGACCTACAAGGACTGGCGCGGCGAACCGCGTGGCAGCGTGAAGAAGGCGGAAAAGCACCCCGGCGAGTTCGGCGACTGCATCGACTGCAACCAGTGTGTCGCCGTCTGTCCCACCGGCTGGGACATCCGCAAGGGGCCGGACATTTCCTGCATCACCTGCGCGCTGTGCATCGATGCCTGCGACCGGGTGATGGACGAGGTCGGCCGGCCGCGCGGGCTGATCGACTATGTCACCCTGCAGGACGCCGAGGACGAGGCCGCCGGCCAACCGCCGCGCCCCACCTGGAAGAAGCTGCTGCGCCCGCGCGCCATCCTGTATTTCTGTGTGTGGAGCGGCATCGGCCTTGGCCTGCTGTTCGCGCTGGGCGTGCGCAACCACGTCGATATCGTGGCCGAGGCCGACCGCAATCCGCCCTACATGCTGATGAGCGACGGCAGCGTCCGCAACAACTTCACCGTGAAGATCCGCAACATGGAAAGCCGCCCGCGCACCATGCGCATTTCGCTCGAAGGGCTGGAATATGCTACCATGTGGACACAGGCGATGAACAATGAATCGGCTGCCCGCACCATCGATGTCGAGGTGCCGGCGGATGCCACGCAGACCGTCCGCCTCTACGTCCGCGCCGTGCAAGGCACCGGGGCGCAGGACTTTAGCTTTGGCGTGGTTTCGCTCGACGAACAGGCGGAAAGCGATGCGGTGCAAGTCCGCTTCGTGACGCCGGGAGACAACTGATGGCACGCAAATTCACCGGCTGGCACATGACCGCGATCCTCGTCGCCTTCTTCGGCACGGTGGCGGCGGTCAACTTCTCCATGGCCCGCTATGCCACCGGCACCTTCGGCGGCGTGGTGGTGGAGAACAGCTACGTTGCCAGCCAGGAATTCAACACCTGGCTGGAGCAGGCCGAGGCCAGCAAGGCGCTGGGCTGGAACGTCGTCACTGCACGGCGCGACGATGGCCGCCTGCTGCTGTCGGTCAGCGATGCGCCGCAGGGCCTGCGCGCCAGTGCCACGGCGCGTCACCCGCTGGGCCGCCAGCCTGACCAGTCGCTTGCATTCAGCGCCATCGGGGAGGGGCAGTACCTGTCAGACCAGCCCTTGCCCGATGGTCGCTGGACCGTACGCCTACAGCTGGAGAGCGGCGCCGACACCTGGCGTGACGAGGTCCACCTGCAATGAACGCGCCGCTTGTCAGCCCTGCGCTCCAGAGCAGCACACTGGCTGTTCCGGGGATGCACTGCGCTGGCTGCATGAGCAAGATCGAGCGCGGGCTGAGCGCCTTGCCCGGCGTGGCGGATGCACGGGTGAACCTGTCTTCGCGCATGGTCACGGTCAGCCACGACGCCACGCTTGACGATCGCGGCCTGGTGGCTGCGCTGGCGGACCTCGGTTACGAGGCACAGCCGCGCCGCAGTCCCAGTGCCAAGGCGCCCAGCGCGGTAAGGCCGCTGCTGGCGCCGCTCGCCGTCGCGGCATTCGCGGCGATGAACGTCATGCTGCTGTCGGTCAGCGTCTGGTCCGGCGCGGAAGGCTCCACGCGCGAGCTGTTCCACTGGATCACCGCGCTGATCGCGCTGCCCGCCATCGGCTTTGCTGGACGTCCGTTCTTCAAGTCGGCATGGGCCGCGGTAAAGAAGGGCACCACCAACATGGATGTGCCGATCTCGCTGGGCGTGATCATCGCCAGCGGGCTGAGCCTTTACGAAGTGATCGTCGGCGGCGAGCACGCCTGGTTCGACGGGGCGCTCATGCTGCTGGCCTTCCTGCTGGCGGGCCGCGTGCTCGACGCGATGATGCGCGACCGCGCGCGCAGCGGGGTGGAGGCGCTGGTAAGCCAGGCCGCGCAAGGTGCGCAGGTGATCGGCGCGGACGGCTCCACCAGCTTCGTCGAATCCGAGGACCTGCGCCCGGGCATGGTGATGCGCGTTGCCGCCGGCGAACGGCTGGCCGCCGACGGCGAGATCGTCTCGGGCCACAGCCGCTTCGACCAGTCGCTGCTGACGGGCGAAAGCGCGCCGGTGCCGCTGGCGACCGGCGACGCGGCGCTGGCGGGCACGCTCAACCTCTCCGCGCCGGTGGACATCCGCGTCAGCCACGCGGGACGCGACACGACGCTGGCCGAAATCGCGCGGCTGATGGAGGCGAGCACCCAGAATCGCAGCCGCTATGTCCGCATCGCCGATCGCGCCGCGCGGCTCTATGCGCCTGCCGTGCACTCGCTGGCAGCGCTGACCGTGGTCGGCTGGCTGATCGCGGGTGCGACGCTTTACGAAGCGCTGGTGATCGGCGTCGCCGTGCTGATCATCACCTGCCCCTGCGCACTGGGCCTTGCCGTGCCGGTGGCGCAGGTCGTCGCCAGCGGGGCGCTGATGCGCGCCGGGATCATGGTGAAGGACGGCTCCGCGCTGGAACGCATGGCCAGCATCGACCGCGCCTTGCTCGACAAGACCGGTACGCTGACGCTGGGCCGTCCGCAGCCGGAGGCCGAGGTAATTGCCGAGCTTTCCGACGATGAGGCCGCCGTGGCGCTGGCACTCGCCTCGCACAGTCGGCACCCGCTCTCGCGCTCCATGGCCAAGGCGCTGGCCGACTATCGTCCCGCTCCGCTGACGGACGTGAGCGAACGGCCGGGCGAGGGCGTGTTCGCGACCTGGCACGGCCATCCGGTAGCGCTGCGCCGCCCCGATGGCAGCGGGCAGACCGCCGTGCTGCTGGAAGTCGGCGAGCTTGAGCCGCGCGTCATTCCCTTCAGCGACGAACTGCGGCCCGATACGCAGGAAGCGCTGGCCCTGCTGCAAAAGGCAGACGTCAATTGCTCGATCCTCTCTGGCGACCGGGAATCCGCAGTCGAGCGGGTCGCCTCGGAAACCGGGATCGAGGGCAGGGCGGCTGCGACTCCCGCCGACAAGCAGGCGCTGGTGAGCGAGCTGCGCGAGGCCGGGCACCAGGTGCTGATGGTGGGCGATGGCCTGAACGACGGACCGGCACTGGCCGCCGCCAATGCCTCGATGGCGCCGGGTTCTGCCAGCGATGTCGGCCTGCAGGCATCGGACATGGTCTTCGTGCAGGACTCGCTGATGGCGGTGCCGCGCGCGGTAATCGCCTCGCGCCGCACGATGCGGGTGGTGAAGCAGAACTTCACCCTGGCCATCGTCTACAACATCTTCGCCGTGCCGCTGGCGATTGCCGGCATGGTGACCCCGCTGATCGCCGCCATCGCCATGTCGGGCAGTTCGCTGGTGGTGGTCGCCAATTCGCTGCGCCTGGCGAGGGCCGCGAAATGAACCTTGTCCTGTTCCTGCTGCCGATTGCGCTGTTCCTTGGCCTGCTGGGCCTTGCCGCGTTCTTCTGGGCCCTGCGCAATGGCCAGTTCGACGATCCCGACGGCGCCGCCGCGCGCATCCTGATCGACGACGAGGAACTCGAGGACGAAGACAAGTGACCGGCTTCGCATCCATGCTCGGCTTCCTCGCGCTGGTGCCGGCCATGTCCGGCCCGCTTGGCGTGGCCGAAGCTCCCGCCGGGGAGGCGACCTACACCGCCAGCCTGTGCAATGGCGGCTCCCTCGTGATCGCGCTGGGAGGCGATCGTGCGCCGGCCCCCGCTACCCTGCCCTGCTGCGCCAAGGGCTGCCCTTCGCGCGACCGGCGCAAGCGGATTGATCCAGAACAATGAAATCGCGCGCGGCCAGTGGGAAGCAAGCTGGCATGTGGACCTACTATCCGGAACTGCTGGCGCGTCCCGTGCCCCGCTACACGAGCTTCCCGACGGCTGCCGAGTTCGGCACCGACGTGGGCGAGGCGGACCTGCTGCATGCTCTCGAGGATGCAACCGGCCACGTGTCGCTCTACGTCCACATCCCCTTCTGCGAGAAGATCTGCTGGTATTGCGGCTGCAACACCGCCGCGGCCAATCGCGCGTCGCGACTGGCCAGCTACATGGATGCGCTGCACAGCGAAATCGCGCTGATGGCGGAACGCCTGCCGAGAAGTGCGAAGGTGCGGCGCATTGCCTTCGGCGGGGGCAGTCCGAATGCGATCACGCCGGACCAGTTCCTGCGCCTGTTCGATGACCTGGCCGCGCGCTTCCCGCTGGAAGAGCCGGTCGTATCGATCGAGCTGGACCCGCGTAGCCTGACGGCCGAATGGACGAACGTGCTGGCGAATATCGGCGCCAGCCACGCCAGCATGGGTGTGCAGACCTTTGCCCCGAAGCTGCAGGCCGCCATCGGGCGCGTCCAGCCGACCGAGATGATTGAGCGCGGGGTGGACATCCTGCGCAAGGGCGGCGTCACTTCGCTCAATTTCGACCTGATGTACGGCCTGCCCGGACAGGACCAGGACGACGTCAGCCGCTCGCTGGACCTGGCGGCGCAGTTCGGTGCCGACCGCATCGCTCTGTTCGGTTATGCCCATGTGCCGCACATGATCGCGCGCCAGCGCCGCATCGACGACAGCGCGCTGCCGGGTGCGGAGGAACGCTTCGCCATGGCCTGGCTGGGCTACCAGCAGTTGCAGGGCGAAGGCTATGTGCCCGTGGGCTTCGATCACTTTGCCTTGCCTGGCGATCCGCTGGCACAGGCTGCCGAGGCCGGCACGCTGCGGCGCAATTTTCAGGGCTTTACCGAGGATACCGCGCCCGTGCTGCTGGGGCTGGGGGCGTCGGCCATCAGCGGTTTTCCCGGCCTGCTGGCGCAGAACGACAAGAATTCGGGCCGCTATCGCATGCTGCTTTCTCAAGGGCACCTGCCGGTGGCGCTTGGTCGTCGCCGCACGGCCGAGGACCAGCGGCGCGGCAAGGTGGTCGAGCAATTGCTGTGCAACCGCCGCACGCGCATCGACGCGGCCCTGATGATGGAAGCGCAGGCGCGCCTGTCCCCCTACATCGAGCGCGGCCTGTGCGAGATTTCGGGCGGCATCCTCACCATCAGTGATGCGGCACTTCCCTATGCCCGCAGCATCGCCGCTGCCTTCGATCCCTATCGCCCGGATTCGCCGCGCATCTTCAGTTCGGCCATCTGAGCGGCCAACCCCACAATCGGACAAAAAGAAGGGCCCGCGCTTGGCGGGCCCAGGTGCTCGGCAGGGGTTGCCGTATGGTCAGGCGCTTACCTTCGCCTTATTCTCAAGCAGGACCGTCGCCGCCGCGGTATTCGAGATCGGGACGTGATAATTGCTTGCCAGTTCCGTGATGGAACCGCGCAAGGCACCGCGCGCGGCGATCCAGTTGAGAATTTCTACGCCCTGGCTGCCTGCCAGCTCGACGATGTCGAGCGAGCTGTGCTGCAACAGGGCCTCCGGGTCGGGGCCCAGGTTGCGCAGGCAGAAGCGATCGTAATCGACGTTGATGTGGCCGGCGCGGCCGCCTTCCAGTTGGTGCGACAGGCCGCCGGTGCCCATCACCACGATCTTCTCGTCGCCGCTCCAGCTTTCCAGCGCACGGCCGACGGCCTTGCCCAGTTCGAAGCAGCGGCGCGGGCTGGGCAGCGGGTGCTGCACCGTGTTGATGGCGATCGGGACCAGCTTCACCGGGAATTCCTCGGCTCCGGGCCAGGACAATTCGAACGGCACGGCGACCGCGTGGTCGACTGTCATGGCCTGGCAGGTCACGGGGTCGAAGTCGCTGCCGACAACCTCTTCGATGATGTGCCAGGACAGCTCGGGATGACCGGGGTAGGGACGGGCGAAGGCGATGCCCCAGCCTTCGTCCTCGTGCTTGTATGCCGGCGCCGCGCCGATGGCGAAGGTCGGCATCTTGTCGAGGAAGAAGTTCAGTCCGTGGTCGTTGTAGAACACCACCGCGACGTCAGGCTGCTCGCGGCGCAGGAATTGGTGCACCGGGTCGTACCCGTCGAAGAACGGCTTCCAGTAGGGATCGTCCTGCAGGCCCTTGGCGATGGCGTTGCCGATGGCCGGGACGTGGCTGGTGAAGAGGCCGCCGATGACATTGCTCATTGCACCTGCTCCCGCTGGGCGACGTAGCGCTCGGTGGTCGCGTGGCTCATCAGGCCGGCCTTGAACTCCTCCAGCTCCATGCCCGTCTGCAGCGCGCCCAGGTCCTGCACGTTGAGGCCCAGGATGCCCGCCAGCTTGGCGAGGTAGTAGACGTTGCCGCCGGCCGCGAGCATCGCGTTGACGTCGCGGTTGCGCACCGCATCGCGCTGCGGCGGGGTGAGATTGAAGCGATCCATGTAGGCCTCTTCGTCCTCGACGAATTTCTGGCGGTTGGCTTCGCTGTTGAAGGAATAGCACATGGCGTTGAGCGCATAGCCCGCGCGCGCGGCATCGCCGTCGAACACCGGCGTTCCGGGGATTACGCGGCGCTCGGCGCCATGCGTCTGCGATAAGGTCTGCGACATGCAGCGTCTCCCAAGTTTCGGGAAACGCTACCCCCTGCCGCAGGGGCTGTCTTTGCGATGAATCAATCGGGCATTTGCCCGCGTTCGGGGCGTCAGTCCTCGATATTCATCCGGTGGCGCGACAGTTCGCCGGTCACTTCCGAACCGCCGCCGCGGGTGACGGCAGGGCGTGCGGGTGCGGGCGGGGGCGGCGGAGCCGGAGCAGCATCCTCTTCGGCAAACCAGTCCCACATGCTTCCCTCGTCGTCCGCTACCTCGGGGGCTTCGGTCGGTTCGGGCGTCGGGCGGACGTTGGCGGCCAGCACCACGGAATCCTCGTCGGCCTGGGCCAGCTGGGTGCCATCGTCGGCCACGGCCGCGCCGTCACCGTTGGTGAAGTTGTCAAGCGGTCCGCCTTCCTCGGCGACGGCAGTCACCAGGAACACGACGGCCAGTGCCAGTGTGAGGGCCAATCCCTTGTTCATTGCGTTGCTCCCTCGATTGCAGACTGCTGTTTGGCGGCGAAAACTATCCCGAGCATGACGATTCCCCGCCGGTACCGGTGACGCCGGGCGTCAGATTGCGATCGTCGCGGATGGTGAAGACGGCTTCCTGGCGGAACTCGGCCGGTTCGCCGAAAGCGCCGTTGATGATGCCGTCGTACTCGTAGAACACCTCGGCTACCATCACCGCAGAGCCTTCGGCGGCAGTCACCTGGTTGTCGGCCGTGCCGACCCCGGTGATCGTGTTCGAGCCAAGGCCGTTGTTCTCGTTCTCGTCGCCATAGGAAGAATCGCGGTCGAGATCGCCGCGGCAGCGCTGCCAGTGGATGTACTGTCGACCGGTCGCCTCGTCGTATTCCAGGCTGGAGAGGATGATGCGGCCGTTCGCTTGCAGGTCGAAACCCTCACCCTGGCGAATGGCGCCTGACATGATCGAATCGATATCGGCTTCGGTGACGGTGGGCGTGACGCTGCTGTTGTCGGTCTGGCCAAGCCGCGAGGCATTGTCGGCCAGCGAAATCGCCGTCTGGCTCACCTGCATGTTGACCGTCGCCATGTAGGCATATTCGACGCCGGTCAGGCCCATGGTGATGAACAACGGCAGGATCAGCGCGAATTCCAAGGTGGAGACGCCGCGCTCGTCGGCGCGCAGGCGATACCACCGGACGGCTTTTCGGATGATGGAGCGACGCATCAGCAGGTCCCCGCGGTAGAGGAATAGTCTTCCTGGTTGGCGAATGGCTGGTTCTTCTTGATCGCGGTCGATTCCAGCGTCCGCGATTCCCAGGCCTCGGGCATGAAGGGGACGAAGAAGATCGGATCGTAGGTGGCGCGCACGGTGTAGATCACCACGTCGTTCGCGCCGCCGTTGCCAGAAACGCCGACGTCGTCGTCCCACTGGCCGTTGGAATTCTCGTCGGTATAGGCCTCGCCGTCGTTGCAGGTGCCGTTGTCGTCGGCATCGTTCCACTGTTCGGCGCGCTCGATATCGGCGAAGTCGTAGTAGCTGGTGCGGCTGGATTCCAGTTCCACGCCCGGCATGATGCCCTTGACGCGGTCGTAGACTAGCTGGTCGGCCGCGGTGGTGTCGCCGCCTTCCAGCGAGGCATCACGCGCCGCCGACTGCACGGCACCGTTGAGCACCGACTGGCCGTAGACCATCTGGCCGATGTCCATCGTGCCCATCAGCAGCAGCAGGAAGGTCGGCGCGATGATGGCGAATTCGACGATGGTCACGCCGTCTTCGTCTGCGCCGAGCCTGCGCGTCGGGGCAAGGTTGCGGAAGCGCCGCATCACTGCACGATCCTCAGCTCGCCGACTTCGTTGGCGATTTCCTGGAAGGCCGAGTTCAGTTCGTCGGCATTGTCCGCCGTGAACGAGCTGTTGTCCGAGGAACAGGCTTCCAGCTCGTCGGTCAGGCCGGTGGCGAAGGCGATCACCCACAGGCGGATGCCCTTGGCCTTCACGGCTTCGCAGATCGCCTCGAAGCGCGAGTTGTGGCGATCGGTCAGCAGGTTCACGCCGTTGGCGGTCACGCGCCGGTCGTGGAACTCGATGCCATAGGCGCTCTGGATCGCGTTGCTCGGGTACATCTGGCCATCGGTCATGAAGATGATGTGCCGGGCGACGTTGCCGCCGTTGGCAGGCGCCGAGTTCACATTGCTCGCGAAGATGCCATCGGGAGAGCTGATGCGCGCGCCCCAGAGCATGCCGAGATCGTGGTAGGTGTTGCCCCTGGCAACCAGCGAGTCGGCATAGGCATCGAATGCGGTCTCGCTCATTTCCTGCAGCAACTGGGCGCGCTGCGGGCAGGCGGAATAGGCCTGGCCGCCGGACAGGCTCTCGGCATTGTTCGACAGGTCGTAGCGACCGCGGCCGGGACCGGTGGCGACGAAGGAGGTCCGATAGTAGGCCACCTCGGGCCACATCGGACGCCACTTGGTGTCGTCATCCGACGTCGGCGCGGAATCGATGTCGAGGTCGTTCGCGCTTACCGGCGTGATGCCGACCAGCGAGTTGAAGCTGAAGCTGGCCGCGGGAGTCGTCTCGCGCTCCTCGATGCAGCCCTGCCAAGTGGAACTGACGTTGCTGCCGTTCCAGCCCGTTACCGTGCTGACGCTGGAGAAGCCCTTGTAGCTGCTGACGTCGTAGGTAACCGGCTTGTAGACATAGTGGCTGAACTCGGTCGTCTCGACCGAATACATCACCGGATCGCTGGTCTCGTAGACATAGTCGTAGGAGAACCGGCGATAGGTCGTTTCGTAGGGCACGTAATAGCGCGTCCGGCTGCGTCCCCAGCCACGTGTACGCCTCACGCAGGTGTAGGCGGTGCGCGTCTGCATCTGCCGGTCCGTGGTGGTGACCACCTGCTGGCCCTGGCCGTTGATGTCGGTCGAGGTGTCGGTGGTGA
Source organism: Aurantiacibacter sp. MUD11 (assembly GCF_026967575.1). NCBI lineage: Bacteria > Pseudomonadati > Pseudomonadota > Alphaproteobacteria > Sphingomonadales > Erythrobacteraceae > Aurantiacibacter > Aurantiacibacter sp. MUD11. Next base: position 208,175 of record NZ_CP114054.1, read on the forward strand.
CACTGCCGATATTGGACCAGCTGGTGTCGTTCGGCAGGCCATTCGAGCAAGCATCGCGCGAACTGTATTCGTCGCCGCCGTAGACGCCTTCGTCATGGACCCAGGACTGGCTTTCACCGCTGGCGGTGGAGGTCACCGGGCTATCCCAGTGATCGAACTCTTCCACGATCACCGTCTCGTAAACCGCCTCGCGCGACTGGATGGTCATCTCGTCGACGAGGTAGTTCGAATTGAGCAGGTGGCCGACGTTGATCGACGAGCTGTAGGGCACGAAGCCGTAACGCACGCGGGCGCTGCCGCCCGCGACCGAGGTCTGGACGGTGTCGTAGAAGCTCTTCATCGCGTCTTGCAGCATCGACAGCTTGGTCGGGCCGCTGAAGCCGATTGGATCGTCCATCGAGCCGGTGCTGTCGAGGACCATCACCACGTCGCTGTTGCCCACGCCCATCGAGGCCGAGCAGGTCACGCTGATGCTGATCTCGTCGAAGCCGAAGACCGCCATGATGGTGGTCGCCACGTCGGTGTCCGCGGTGGCGGTGATGGTATTGCCGTTGTCGCTGGAGGAGGCGACGAACTGCGTATTGCTGCCACCCTGGCGATCGGGATCGAAGTTGTTGTCGAAATAGGCTTCGGCTTCGTCCTGCGCGGCCTGGTCGAAACCGTTGATGCCCACGGCACGGCGACCGGCCAGCACGCCGGCGTCGCAGGCTGCCTGGAGGCGATTTTCCGCCTTGTGGGCGCGGCTCAGGTCGACGCCGCCGCCGACGATGGCCGCCAGCACCAGGAAGCCGACAGCCGCCATCGGCAACAAGCTGCCTTGTTCATCGCGCGTAATGCGCGCGCACGGCAGGATTCGCCCTTGCAGGCGCCCTGCCGCCGCGTTCCGGTCCCCAATACTCATTGCTCGCTCCCCAAGCTGCGAGTGACGTAAGCCCTTCAAGTTACGTCGAATCTGCCACGCTTGTGGGCGAAAGGTTCTTAAAACTATGCTAAGCGAGAGGTTAATGCTGTCCCGACGGGTCGTGTTATTATGTAAAACTGCCAAAAATGGCGGCATTACTTTCCGCGAATATTGTCGCGATCTGTCCGTTGAGAACGTTCCAGCGGTGGCTTGGCACCTGCTGGATGCCATGCAAATTAACGAAATTGCAGAGGAAAATTGGTCGGGAAGAGAGGATTTTTCCCCATCACGGAGAGACGGTCCTTCAGAAGATGCGTGACTGCAGAGATGCTCTGCTATCGAGTGCTTTTTCCACTACCTTGAGTTCCCCCGGCGTGGATGAAGGCTTGCCTTGTCCGTGAGGAATCAGCGAACGGGCAATTCCTAACGAAAGGAGGAATTGTTCGAATGCAATCTGGTCTCGATGATCTTTCACCACGCGAAATGACGCGACTCTTCAAGGCGCTAAGCGTGGCCGTCGATGAGCTGGGTGCTAACACCACAGTGAGACAGATCATGGCATTGATCGCCGTTGGGCTGGCTAACCGTCGAGAAGAGCCCATCGGGGTTCGCGACATAGATCGCGAACTGGGAAACACACATAGTGGCACCGCGTCCAAAGTGCTTCGATCAATGATGCACGTTGAAACTGAGCGGAAGCCAGGCGTTGCCAACACAGTCAAAGCTGAGCGGAATCCAAGTGATTTCAGGCGTTGGGATCTTCATCTCACACCCAAGGGCCTGGATGCCGTTTCAAGGATTGTCGCGGCGCTGAAGTAGGCCTGATCGCGCAGCTGGTTGGGCCACAGGAACAGGCTCGACCAGCTCGCACAGCTTTGAAAAACACAATAAGATATTTGGTCGGGGAGAGAGGATTCGAACCTCCGGCCCCTGCCTCCCGAAGACAGCCCCCTTGAAGTTGGGACCCATGCTCCGAGGCCTTGAAACCCTTGGAAAACCGCCGTTTTACAGCTCCACGAAGACCCTAGGACTATCGGGTAAGCAAAGCAATAACAATAGAAGTGTGATCAACGTGTGATCGAAAGCGTTTGTTAGTCGCCGCAAAAGCACGGTTGGGGACTACGGGACCAGCCAATGCGATGTTCAGTCAGTCGATAGGGTCAAAGGCACATTCGACACGGCGGATGGTACGCGTGGTCATTTCCAGACCATTTGCAGCGAGGAAGCGCCGAAAGCGTTCCGTATCGAGGACGTTCTGCCGCAGGTTCGACGCTGCTCGGATGCCTAGGGCTTCCCTTAAGGCCTGCTTGGACATTTCTTCGAACTCGTCATGGTCCACGACTTGCTGAAGGTAAGCAATTGCCTGCGCCACTTGCCCATTCGCAGGTTCGTCTTCCTGCCAACGGATAAGGTTGTGACCGGGAAAGACCGTTTCCAGCATCTGCTCGGCATTGCCCTGCGACGTGATCACAAAGGCGTTACACTGGCCGGCAAGACCGCCTGAGGCTTTCCTCACGGACGCCCGACACGCCGCCTGAAGCAGATGGTGCCGATACTCTCCCTCCCGTGTGGCGGCAGTATCGTGCGGACTGTTAGATCGAAGCGGGAGGCCCGAAGCCGCGAGCGTCAGCCCAAGGTAGTCCGCTGGTCGATATGCATTCTGCCCGACTATGACGATGTTGTTGATATCCCGAAAGGCGTTGGTCGCCCGGTGCCTACCCCAGTGGAGCCAATGAAGCTTGGGGGTGTGGGAAGGAGAGCGGAACCGTTCAACAGCTCGTGCCAGATCGTCCAGACTGTCCTTATAGCTCAAAATAAGCCACTCGCCGTCCGGGTCCCTTGCGAGGGCGTCGGCAATAGCAGCGGCTATTTCATCGCGACTTCCGGAACTTCGCAAAGCGTCCTTGCCTGCTGGGCGCTTCCACAGGTGGACGTTTAGCTGTTGGAAGTCGTTGGATGCTCCGGGCAGGCGGACAAGATCACCCCTGTTCTCCTCCCAGAGTTGATATGTGGTGCGGACCCTTCCTGAAGCGTCCATAACCACCAGCGGAGCTATGTCGGCTGGCAGAGCGGGCGTAGAGCCGACAAGCTCCAGACCATACCTGTCGCTGTGCTGGAGAAGCATATCTGCTCCCGCCATCAGGATAAGGTGTTCCAGTGCGTTTCGTTCATGCTCGGTCGCGATTTGGCGGGATGCAACGTAGGCTTGCCCTGATGAAAGGGTGAGGTCGAAGGGGACCTTGATAACCTGTCCGACCTGTCCTTCACCAAGCGAGGCCGCGAAGTCTTCCAATGCCCGAACAAATTCCGGGAACTCGGGACGGAGGGGAGCTACCAAGCCGAATAGTGTGTCCCGCCGAAGGACCACGCCGGCACTCGGCAGTATGTCTTCATCCCACAGACGAAGGAGCCTAGGTCGCTCTTGGTAGTGGAACTCCGAAGCGTCAGCGAAGTCCTTCCCCTTGGTCCTGCTGCGTATCATCTGCTGCGTCGTGAACAGAACCCTAGCTTCACCGTGCAGGTCGCTAGGCTGGCCCAAGGCATTCGCTTCCTCCTCACTGGTGAGGACACCAAAGTCATAGCTTGGAAGACCCGAGGCTGCGGCGAAGAACTTCAGCTCATCGATGGTGGAAACACCGACAAGGATGCTTGATGCAGGCTTATAGCCTGCTTCTCGCCACGCCCGCAGGAACGCAGCACAGGCCGCAGTCTTGCCCATTCCTGGGTCTAGCGAAAGCAGGTAATAGGAGGCGGGTAACTCACCGTTCAGACCTTGCTCCAAGGTATTGAGGAAAGACTTCAGAGCCTGCTCGTGATCACCATGAAGGGAAGACCCGTTCTCGCTGAAAAAGGTCGAGAGCAGGCTATAGGCAGAGGCTGAAAGTGAAGGCATCAAACTTGGCTCATCGGTCAGAGATGGGGAAGGCTGAAGCACTAAGGCGTGGGCCAAAGTTATCTTCGTCTTCTCCTTTATATAGGATGACAGTAACTTGATATCCAACGCTTTGAGAGGGACTTAGCCCAAGCTTCGTGAACTCGGGTCGTTGGTGTCTGGGGTCCCCTTTTGGATATCTTGGGTTCCCCCGCCCTCTTGGGTAGGGTCTTTCAAAAATCCCGTTAAAGTCCGAAGGCCGTTGTTGTTATCCGACGCTACGCGGTGGAGGTCAGCGGCTGACTTCAGCCTGTGCCGATCTTGTCGAGAAACTGGTCGCGTGACCTGTGGAACAACCATAAGCGTCCGCTCAATAATGCGTTTTGTGTTAGGTGGCTTTTGGCTATAACTCGCGGCCATCGGTCCGCTTCAACACATTGTGGTGCGGGAAGCGGACTGGCAGAAAGCGACCCAATTGCAGACATAGACCCAATTCGCAGAAATTGCTTCTCCCAAGGCTTGCATTCGAGGGCCGCCATAGCCACGTAATACTCAGCTACCAGTCGCAATCGACGGTCACCGCTTCCACCATCGGAAGCCCTTTCCTTCAGTTTCGCCTCTTAGTCGCGGTCGGGTCAATTCTGGCGCGCTGCACACTCGTTTGAAGGAATGACACATGACACATTACGGCAAGATCAAGAGCTATGACAGCAGCTCGGGGACCGGCTCAATCACCCCTGAGAAGGGCGGAGACGTTCTCCGCTTCAAGAAGGCGGACCTCCAGCAGGAAGGCCAGATGCCGAAGGTCGATCAGCGTTACAGCTACGAGACCAGCGAGGTTGACGGCGCCAAGAAGAGCGCCGTGAACCTGCAGCACCAGCAGGGCTACGAGCAGACCCTGAAGGAACAGGCCAGCAACCAGCAGGGCTGATGCCGACAGCAGAGCCGGGGATTAAAGCCCTCGGCTCATGCCAATTCCCCTTCGCAAGGACATTTTGCCATGCCGATGAATCAATTCCTCTTCGATCACCAGCTCGCGGCCATGAAGGTCGATCGCTCGGGTTCGGCTGAAGAGCGCAAGGATGCCGCCAATCTCATGGGAGAGCGTGCAGAGCGCATGGCGGACTGGCGAAAGGACAACCACCTTTCCAACATTGGCTGGCCGCAGGATGAGCGATCTTCTGCCGGAAAGGATGATTGATATGAGCACCGTGTTGAACGCCGCAGATTCCAAAGAGTCTGCAACCAATGAATGGGAAAGTGAAGGCGGCGCCCTAAAGCAGCCTTCAGCTCCAACCGAGCTCCCGGAAGGGATAATTGCCGTGCCAACGGTCCACTATCGTCTGGGGCGCTATTCCTATTTCAGGCTGGAAGACGCTTTGGCGGAGCATGACCGCCAATCGCAAAAGCGAACCGGACTTTCCGAAAGCGCGTGATCGATCCCGCACGACGTCGTCTGCAATGAGGGAACCCCCACAAAAACCGTTTTTTGGGCCTGAAACGCCGAAGCTCGATCCGCCGGAAAGGCCGAACATCAAGCCATGGCGCTCTGTCGCCAAGGCCGTTTCTTGGCGTGTCGTGGGCACAATCGACACGCTCATCCTGTCCTATCTCTTGATCACATATCTGGGGCCAATGTTTGGCGCACCTGTCGCGCAGGCCGATGCCCTCGAAACAGCAAGCTATATCGCGATTACTGAGGTCGTGACGAAATTCATCCTCTATTTCTTGCACGAACGCGCGTGGTCACTCACCGGCTGGGGAATAGCGTTTCGCAATGCGAGCCATCGCGAGACTATGCGCCGAACGACCATCAAGACCGGGCTTTGGCGTCTGATTGCATCCCTGGACACATTTGCACTTGCGTGGTTCTTCACCGGAAGCGTAGCCACAGCAGCTTCCATTGGCGGCTTGGAAGTGTTCACCAAGCTGGTGCTCTATTTCTTTCATGAACGCATCTGGGCCCGGTTGCCATTCGGTCTCGAAAACCACCGACAGAAACCGCAGGCTAATGCATAACTCAGATCGTCCGCTTTCCACCCAAAAGCGGTCGCTGGCACCTAGACAGCCAAGCGGCAAGAATTTGTTCTAGATCCGGTCCATCGAGAGCCATTCGTCATCGCCTAGCCAGACGCTGTCGAAAGCCTGTTGTGCTGCCTGTGCTTCAAGTTCGTGCCCAAGCATGCGCTCCGCTTGAATAAGGCCGTAAAGGGCAAGCGCATTGTTGGGTGCGTTGAAGAGAGCAGCTCGGAATGCTCGCTGAGCATCTTCAAATTCGCCAGCTTCGAAATATGCGGCGCCTAGCGATTGGTGGACGGGGTAATACCAAAATGGTGGTTCGGTATAAGGAATTGCCCTCTGCATCTCGGCAGCATTTGAGAAATGTGAAATAGCGCTCCGGTGCCGGTCCAATGCCATGGCCATTCGCCCTTGCGCCACCTCTGTGGCCAACCGAATGATTAAGGGGGCAGGAAAACCACTCGCTTCAAGTTGCCTTGCCCCCTCCGAGCCTTCAAAGCTCCGGAGTGCCTCCAATTCGAGAGCAAAGGAATCTGCATCTCGGCTCTGTGCATGAGCCACCGCCCTTGCGTAGCGGCGCATAGCTTCAACGTAATCAAGTTCGTGGGGGTCAGCAGTCAGTGAGAGTGTTGCTGCTGGTGATCCATACTGTGCGTAGGCAAAATATGGAGCGGCATAGATTGCCTGAACCCAGTAAAGGTCCCTTCCAGTTTCAATGTCGAGAATGGCCTCGAGCCTTGCCGTCTGGGTAGCGACAGTTCGAACATCTCCCATCATCTGCGCGGAGGCGAGAAGGAAGTGGACGTTATGCGGATAATAGCCGAACCGCACCAGGCCATCATCGCCGACTTCACTTAGATATGCTTCGTCAGCTGCAACAGCATCGATATTTGCATCCATGGAATCTCGATACCTACCGATCCGATAATATATATGGGCCGGCATATGCACGAGGTGGCCCAAGGCTTTCGGGCCAGTCTCGCGTAGGCGATCCGCCGCAGCTTCGGCTCGCTGGGCGTCCGGCAGCTCAAGCAGATGAATATACAGATGCGACGCTTGTGGATGCGCCGGGCTTCGGTTCATCACCGCTTCAATCAATGAAACGGCCTCTCCAAGCAGTGGACGAGGTTCACCTGTTTCCAGATCCCAATAATCCCAAGGAGACGTATTCATGGCTGCCTCGGCAGCTAGAATGGCTAGGTCATCGTTACTGGGATTCTCACGTGCAATCGCAAGCATTGCTTGCGCATAGGCCCAATCCAGTGCGGCGCGATCGGCATTGGGGTCATCAGAGTAGCGAGCCGCTTGTGCATCGATCAGTTCAAGAACTGCTGGATCGTCACCAACGGCGAGTTGCCTGGCCCTTTCAAGGGCGTGCAATGCGGCCTGATTTTGTTCATCATCCATGCCTGCATTGATGTTGGGGCCATTGGCCATGGCTTCGCCCCACCAGCACATGGCACATTCAGGATCAATCTCTCTCGCATTTTGGAATGATCGAATGGCCGCTCGATGGTTGAATCCATATGCCAGAGCAAGGCCCTGGTCGAAGTATTGCCGAGCCATGGGAGAAGCTTCTCCCAGCGGTAGATCAGATGGGGAAATATCAGGGTAAAGGTTTATCGGACGTGCACCGTAACCTCTGTCGTCAGATAGAGCTTGCGCAAGTTGCAGGCGAGCATCAAGCGTCGAACCGGAAATGAAAAACCCGCGGCAAGCGTTGCGACCCAATGCTGTCGGATCAAGGGCGGCAAGTGTTTCGGCGGAAGGTTGCCGCGTTGGTTCAATCGCCGACGCGCCCCCAATCGCTAAGGTCGTCAAGAGGATGGCGGATAGTGTCAGTTCACGGCGCATCACTGCCTCCCACAGGCATGCGACCCATGACCTGAATATCACAATAGAGCGACTAGAGCGAATTGACCGGCTTCAGCTGGATTGTCTGCTTTCCACCCAAGCTCGGTCCATAGGGCATTTCGTTGAGCCACCTGCAACCGGACGGAGGTGTCAATCTGGTTGGAATCTGCACGTTGTCAGAAGGCGCTTAAGCGCTCGCACTGGCCAAATGCGTAGGTGACACGGCCTGCCGATTGGGCGGAAGCGATTAGTGCATAACTGAAGAAACCCGTTTCCAGATCGAGGACCAGTTCCTCGCCGTTGCGGAGAATGCGAAGCTGGTTGCCCAAACCGCGCACGAATTGGGCCTCCCATTCGACGCCACAATCGCCTCTGCATTCAGTAAAAGTGGCTGCCTGCGTCCCAAGTTCGTCAGGGATGACGCCTAGAAGCCTGAATTCCGCTGGAGGGAGGTGGTTCATTTGGCAGCCGCTGCTGCTTTCGCACCAGCCGCCGCTTTCTTCACGGCAAATGAACCGTTCGATTTGCTGGGCGTGTGCGGAGACTGACACAAAAAGTAACGGAATGAACCAGAACGGCATTCTCATAGCTGAAACTCCCCTGTCTGACTGGCTTGTGGTGCTGGCGCGGATTTCCTTTCTTCCCAACGCAGTCCGGACAGCTTGCGAGCAAGGTCGTCCGCCCGCAAGTGGGTATAACGAAACAGCATTCTCGGGTCCTTGTGGCCCGAAATGACCGACAACTCGGGAACCGACAGCCCAAGCTCGCAGAAGCGCGACAGCGCCTCGTGGCGCAGATCGTGGAACCGCAGGTCTGCTAGGCCGGAACGCTTCTGCACACGTTGCCAGGCCTGCTTGAAGGCGTTGAGCGTGATGGGAAACAGCCTCTCGTTCACCGGCTGGCCCCCAGCATCGCGCTCGCAGGGCAGGGCAGCGATGATAGCGACGGCCTGCTCCGTCAGCGGGATTGTGCGCGGCTGGCCTGTCTTTGTGGTCGGGATGAAGGCGATGCGGCGAACCTGATCGACATTGGCCCAAGTCAGTTCCAGAACTTCGCGCCTCCGCAAGCCCGTCTGGATTGCCAGCTCGACAATGGGGCCGATGAAGGGATTGCGGCAGGACGCGATAGCATCGCGCAGGATTGTCGCCTCGCCATCCTCCAAGCGCCTGTCACGGGCATCGTTGGCGATTGGGAAGGACACTTGCCGCACGGGGTTTGCCGAGAACGGATAACCCCATTCCTTTGTCGCCTTGTCGATCATGTTGGCAAACAGATACAACTCGCGCCGCACCGTGCCCGGTTTGACTACCTTCAGCCTTCGGTCCCGATATGCCGCGAAATCGCCCGCAGACAGGTCAATGAGCACCTTGGCAGCAATTGGGTCCTTGGCCATGCGGCAGAGCCTTAAGCCCTCCGTTTCAGAGCTGCGTTTGTAGGGTGTGACGGTCTGGCGATATTGTTCGATGAGTTCTGCCAGCCTTGTTGCCTTCAGTGGCGCGACGGTGGCGGGAAGGGTGCCATTGTCCATCTGCGCTTCCTGCTCGCGCCCCCATTTGAGCGCGGCAGATTTTGTGGGGAAAGTTGCATTGCGGGCAGCATAGCCCTTGCGGCGAACTTGGACGCACCAGCCGCCTTTTCGTTTGGTAATTGATGCCATGCTTAGCTCCGTGTGATCAGAGTGTGATCGGAGCCGCACAAGGGCGTTGGTCTGGGGACGCTTCCTGTCTAGAAAGGTCCGCTAAAAACTTGATTTCCCTAAGGTGTCAATTGGTCGGGGAGAGAGGATTCGAACCTCCGGCCCCTGCCTCCCGAAGACAGTGCTCTACCAGGCTGAGCTACTCCCCGACCGGTGCGTGCGGGGGGCGAACCCCCGCGAGGCAGAGGCGGCCCTATAGGGTCAGCTTCACAGGCATGCAAGCACGAGTTTGCCGCATTGCGCAAACAGCCTCGTCCTGCCACTAGGGCGCTCGCAATTCTGGCGGGTTTCGAGGGTTTTTCGGATGCAGGTTCTGGTCACCGGGGCAGCAGGCTTCATCGGCGCGGCGCTGAGCGAGCAGTTGCTGGCACGCGGGGACAGCGTGATCGGCATCGACAACCTCAACGCCTATTACGATCCGGCGCTCAAGCATGCGCGGTTGCGGCGGCTGGATGCGGCCGGCGGATCGCGCTTCCGCTTCCACAAGCTGGACTTCGCCGACATGGCTGCGCTGGAAGCATCGGTGGACGGCGCGAAGATCGACCGCATCGTGCACCTCGGCGCGCAGGCGGGGGTGCGCTATTCGCTGGAGAACCCGGCGGCCTACGTGCAGTCCAACCTCGTCGGCCACGCCAACATGCTGGAGCTGGCCCGCCACCGCGAGGTGGAGCACATGGTCTATGCCAGCTCGTCCAGCGTCTATGGCGGCAACGACAAGGTGCCGTTCTCGGTCGACGACCGCGTCGACCATCCCGTCAGCCTCTACGCCGCCACCAAGCGCGCCGACGAGCTGATGAGCGAGACCTATGCCCATCTCTACCGCATCCCGCTGACGGGCCTGCGCTTCTTCACCGTCTACGGCCCCTGGGGGCGCCCGGACATGGCCTACTGGATCTTCACCCGGAAGATCTTGGCGGGCGAACCGATCCCGGTGTTCCACAAGGGGGAAATGTGGCGCGATTTCACCCACATCGATGACATTATCCGCGGCGTGGTGGCGGCGCTGGATCATGCGCCCGCCGATGACGACGCGGTGAAGGCGGGTGGCTCCACCAAGCCGCACGCACTCTACAACATCGGCAACAACCGCTCCGAAAAGCTGACCGACCTGATCGCTATCCTCGAACAGGCTTGCGGCACCAAGGCGCAGATCGACTGGCAGCCGATGCAGAAGGGCGACGTGGTGCGCACCTATGCCGATATCGACGCGATCAGCCGCGACCTTGGCTATACGCCGACCACCACGATTGCCGAGGGGCTGCCGCGCTTCGTCGAATGGTATCGGGAATATCACGGCGTGTAAGCTTGGCCTCGCGCCGCCCCCGGTGGTAGCCACCGGGCATGACCACGACTCCGGACCGCCACCCCGAATGGCAATACCTCGACCTGATGCGCCACATCTGGGAGCACGGCGACGAGCGCATGGACCGCACCGGCGTCGGCACGCGCTCCGTCTTCGGCACCATGTTGCGCTTCGACCTGGCGAACGACCGGGTGCCGCTGCTGACCACCAAGCGCGTCTACTGGAAGGCCGCGGCGAAAGAGATGCTGTGGTTCCTGACCGGGGAGACCAATATCCGGCCCCTGCTGCAGGTGGGCGTCACCATCTGGTCCGACTGGCCGCTGGCCAAGTATCGGCAAGCTACAGGTGAGGACATTTCGCAGAAGGACTTCGAAGCGCGCATAGTCGCCGATGAAGTATTCGCGAAGAATTGGGGCGATCTTGGTCCGGTCTACGGCAAGCAATGGGTCGACTGGCCGACCTACGAATACGGGCCGGACGGCAAGTATCAGAAGGGGCCCGGCATCAACCAGGTGGCGCAGGTGGTGCAGAGCCTGAAGACCAATCCCGGCAGCCGCCGCCACATCATCGAAGGCTGGAACGTGGCCGAGCTGGACCGGATGGCCCTGCCGCCGTGCCACAAGACCTATCAGTTCCACGTCGCCGGCGAGGGGGACGAGGCGCGGCTGAACTGCCTGCTCTACCAGCGCAGCTGCGACGTGGCGCTGGGCCTGCCGTTCAACCTGTTCGGCGCGGCGCTGCTGACGCGGATGATGGCGGCGCAGACGAATCTGCTCCCCGGCGAGCTGGTGTGGAGCGGCGGGGACACGCATTTGTACCTGAATCACACCGATCTGGTGGAAGCGCAGCTGGAACGCGAACCGGCCGGCGAACCGAAACTTGCTCTCACCCGGGTGCCGCCGACAATTTTCGACTACCGTTTCGAGGATTTCGAGGTGCGTGATTACGAACCGCAGGGAGTCCTGCGTGCACCTGTGGCGGTCTAGCCCCGCCTATGGTAGAGCGGATTGACCGTTACATATGTAACTAATATAATTCCGCTCTACTGGAATAAAATTGTGGGAGCAGCTGATGGCTGATGCCAGCGCCGAGAAGGGGAGCAATCGCCCCAAGCTCGCATTGCACGTGCCCGAGCCGCGCTACCGCCCCGGCGACGCGGTCGATTTCAGCCACCTGAACATCAGCGAAGCCGGCGCGCAGCCGCGTCCGGACGAAAGCGCCCCGGCGAAGGAAACCTTCCCGCTCTGCGACGACCTGATCCGGGTGCTGGGTGACGACAACAAGGCGCACGGTCCGTGGGACCCGCGCCTCGACGCCGAGACGCTGCGCTCCATGCTGCGCGAAATGGCGCTGGTGCGCGCCTTCGACAATCGCATGTATCGCGCCCAGCGACAGGGCAAGACCAGCTTCTACATGAAGTGTACGGGCGAGGAGGCGACTTCCGTCTGCGCCACCCATGCGCTGGCCGGGGACGACATGATCTTCCCCTCTTACCGCCAGCAGGGCTGCCTGATCGCGCGCGGTTACAAGCTGGTCGAGATGATCAACCAGATCTACTCGAACAAGGGTGACAAGCTGAAGGGCCGCCAGCTGCCGATCATGTACTGCTCGAAGCGGCTGAACTTCTTCTCCATCTCGGGCAACCTCGCCACGCAGCTGCCGCAGGCGACCGGCTTCGCCATGGCCAGCGCCAGCAAGGGCGACAGCCGCATCGCCGCGACCTGGGTGGGCGAGGGCAGCACGGCGGAAGGCGACTTCCACTCCGCGCTGACCTTTGCGACCGTCTACAATGCGCCGGTCATCTTCAACGTCATCAACAACCAGTGGGCGATTTCGTCGTTCTCCGGTTTCGCCGGGGCCGAGCGCGCCACCTTCGCCGCGCGCGCCATCGGCTATGGCATGGCCGGCCTGCGGGTGGACGGCAACGATCCGCTGGCCGTCTTCGCGGCCGAACGCTGGGCGGCCGATCGCGCCCGCGCCAATGCCGGCCCGACGCTGATCGAGCACTTCACCTACCGCGCCGAGGGGCACTCCACCTCGGACGATCCGAGCGCCTACCGCTCGGCCGAGGAGCGCGAGGAATGGCCGCTGGGCGATCCGGTCAACCGGCTGAAGAACCACCTCATCGCGCTGGGCGAATGGACCGAAGAGCAGCAGGAGGCGATGGACGCCGAACTGGATGCCGAAGTGCGCACCGCGATGAAGGAAGCCGAGAAGAACGGCATCCTCGGCCACGGCCTGCACCATCCGTTCGGCACCATGTTCGAGGACGTGTTCGAGGAACTGCCCTGGCACCTCAAGGAACAGAGCGAGCAGGCCATCCGCGAGCGCCAGATCAAGTGGCCGGAGGACCCGGCGGAATGAACGACATGACCACCACAGAGGCAGGCGCGACCGAAGCTGGCGAGACCCGTCAGATGAACATGATCGAGGCGATCAACTCCGCCCTCGACGTCATGCTCCAGCGCGACGACGACGTGATCCTGCTGGGCGAGGATATCGGCTATTTCGGCGGCGTGTTCCGCTGCACCGCCGGCCTGCAGGAAAAGTACGGCAAGACCCGCGTGTTCGACACGCCGATCTCCGAATGCGGCATCATCGGTGTCGCGGTGGGGATGGGCGCCTATGGCCTGCGTCCGGTACCCGAAATCCAGTTCGCCGATTACATCTATCCCGGCCTCGACCAGCTGATCTCCGAAGCGGCGCGTCTGCGTTACCGTTCGGCGGCAGAGTTCATCGCCCCGATGACGGTACGCAGCCCGTTCGGCGGCGGCATCTTCGGCGGCCAGACGCACTCGCAGAGCCCGGAAGCCATCTTCACCCACGTGTCCGGTCTGAAGACGGTGATCCCGGCGACGCCCTACGATGCCAAGGGCCTGCTGATCTCCTGCATCGAGGACAACGACCCGGTCATCTTCTTCGAGCCGAAGCGCATCTACAACGGCCCGTTCGACGGCTATTACGACAAGCCCGCCAAGAGCTGGAAGGGCTTTGCCGAGGCGCAGGTGCCCGAAGGCTATTACAAGATCCCTTTGGGCAAGGCGCGCAAAGTTACCGAGGGCGATGCGCTGACGGTGCTGGCCTATGGCACCATGGTCCACGTGGCCGAGGCGGTCTGCCGCGAGAAGGGCGTTGAAGCTGAAATCCTCGACCTGCGCACGCTGGTGCCGCTCGACATCGAGGCGATCGAGGCCTCCATCGAGAAGACTGGCAAGTGCATGATCGTGCACGAGGCGACGCGGACCTCCGGCTTCGGTGCGGAATTGTCCGCGCTGGTGCAGGAACGCTGCTTCTACCACCTCGAAGCCCCGATCGAACGCGTCACGGGCTTCGACACCCCCTATCCCCACAGCCTCGAATGGGCCTATTTCCCCGGTCCGGTCCGCATCGGCGAGGCCATCGACAAGCTTCTGAGCGAGTAACCGCCATGGCGAAATTCACCTTCAACCTGCCCGATATCGGCGAAGGCATTGCCGAGGCCGAGATCGTTGCCTGGCACGTGAAGCCGGGTGACCGCATCGAGGAAGACGGCCAGCTGGCCGACATGATGACCGACAAGGCGACGGTCGAGATGGAAAGCCCGGTGGCGGGCACCGTGCTCGAAGTCGCCGGCGAAGTGGGCGACGTGGTGGCCATCGGCGGCATGCTGGTGGTGATCGAGACCGAAGGCGAAGTGCCCGAGGACGTGCTGGAAGAGAACGAGGCGGCGGCCGAGGCTGCGCCTGCTCCGGCTCCGGAACCGACACCCGCTCCTGCGTCGGCACCCGAACCCGAAGTGGTCGAGGAAGCACCGGCTCCCGCTCCCGCTCCCGCTCCTGCTCCGCCCCCGGCCCCGGCACCTGCCGCCGCCAAGGTTCTCGCCAGCCCAGCGGTGCGCAAGCGCGCGGCTGACCTCGGCATCGACCTGGCTGACGTGAAGGCAGCCGAGGACGGCCGTATCCGCCACGCCGATCTCGACGCCTATGTGTCCTACACTGGCGGCTTCTCCGGCGCGGCCCCCGCGCGTGCTGACGAGCAGATTAAGGTAATCGGCCTGCGCAAGCGGATTGCCGAGAACATGGCCGCGTCGAAGCGCCACATTCCGCACTTCACCTATGTCGAGGAAACCGACGTCACCGCGCTGGAAGAGACGCGCGCGCAGCTGAACGCCAATCGCGGCGATCGGCCCAAGCTGACCATGCTGCCGCTGCTGATCACCGCGATCTGCAAGACGCTGCCCGACTTCCCGATGATCAATGCCCGTTTCGATGACGAGGCCAAGGTCGTCACCCGCCACGGCGCCGTGCACCTGGGCATGGCGACCATGACCGACAACGGCCTGATGGTGCCCGTCATCCGCAACGCGCAGTCGCAGAACCTGTGGCAGCTCGCCCGCGAAATCGGGCGCCTGGCGGAGGCGGCTCGCAACGGCACGGCCAAGTCGGAGGAACTGTCCGGCTCGACCCTGACGATCACCTCGCTCGGCCCGCTCGGCGGCGTGGCGACGACCCCGGTGATCAACCGTCCGGAAGTGGCGATCATCGGTCCGAATCGCATCGTCGAACGGCCCATGTTCGTGACCGGCGCGGACGGCGTCGAACGAATCGAAAAGCGCAAGCTGATGAACATTTCGATCAGCTGCGATCACCGTGTCGTGGATGGCTACGATGCGGCTGCATTCGTGCAGGAATTGAAGCAGAAACTGGAGGCTCCGGCCACGATTCTGGCCGGGTAATCCGCCGCTTCGGCAGGCCCGCGGGAAGGCTATCGCGAAAAGCGCGATCGGCCAGTTGACAGCCCCTCAAGCCTGCCCTAGAGGCGCGCTTCCCCAAGCGGTGCAACGCCCTTGGCGCAACCCAAAGATTGCGCGGGTGTAGCTCAGTTGGTTAGAGCGCCGGCCTGTCACGCCGGAGGTCGCGGGTTCGAGTCCCGTCACTCGCGCCACTTGGGGTTCCCTTCCATCGCCGCCCGCCAGAACCGCGCACTTGCCTCCGCGCGCACCGCGCTGCACAGCATTGCGCGTGAGCGATGATTTCACCTTCCATTACGGTCCGCAACTGGTCTCCGGCATCGGCGCGAGCGCGAACCTTGCGCCCCTGCTGCCCGATGGGCCGGTGCTGTTCGTCACCGATGCCAACCTGCGTGCGCTGGGCCTGACCGACGCTGCGCTCAGCGGTTTCGCCGGGCGCGAGCTGGCGGTGTTCGACGAAGTGCAGGAAGACCCCAGCGAAGCCAGCGCGCTGGGTGCGGTCGAACTGGGCAGGAGCATCGGCGCAAAGGCCGTCATCGGCTTCGGCGGCGGCAGCCCGATGGATGTCGCCAAGGCGGCCGCTTACCTGCTCGGCAGCGGCGAGCCGATCGAGGACATTTACGGCGTCGGCGCAGCAACCGGCGAGGGCCTGCCACTGGTGCTGGTGCCGACCACGGCGGGCACCGGTTCCGAAGCGACGCCGATCTCCATCCTGACGGTGGGGGAGACGAGCAAGAAAGGCATCGTCGCGCCCGCGCTCTATGCCGACTGGGCCGTGCTCGACGCCGGCCTCACCACCGGCCTGCCGCGCCATGTCACCGCCGCGACCGGCGTCGATGCCATGGTCCACGCGATCGAGGCGTTCACGACCAAGCGGCTCAAGAACCCGGTGTCCGACGCACTGGCGAAAGAGGCGTTGCGGCTGCTCTCGGCGAATATCCGCGCCGCCTGTGACACGCCCAACGACCTGGCAGTGCGCGATGCCATGCTGCGCGGTTCCTACCTTGCCGGTGTCGCCTTCGCCAATGCGCCCTGCGCCGGCGTTCATGCGCTGGCCTATCCGCTGGGCGGACACTTCCACGTGCCGCACGGGCTGTCGAACGCCCTGATGCTGCCGCATGTGCTGGCGCACAACATGCCCGTCGCGCGTGAAATGTATGCCGAACTGGCAGTGGAGATCGCGCCTGATCTTGCCTCGCTGGGCACGCAGGCCCGGGCGCAGTGCTTCGTCGAGGCGCTGGTGAGCATTGCCGCCGATATCGGGCTCAGCCCGAAGCTGGCCGATGTCGGCATCGAAGCCGGGCACCTCGACCTGCTGGCGGACGAGGCGATGAAGCAGGAGCGATTGCTGGTGAACAATCCCGTCCCGATTACCCGCGAGGATGCGCGGCGCATGTACGAGGCTGCCCTGTGAGGATGAAGAGATGAGCCGCGATCCAGCCCGTCCGCGCAGCGCCTACCGCGCCTGGCGCGAGATCCCCACGCGCTGGGCGGACAACGACGTCTACGGCCACGTCAACAACGTGACCTATTACGCCTGGTTCGACACGGCGGTGAACGCCGAACTGGTGGAGCGCGGACTGCTGGACATCGAGCATGGCGGGATGATCGGCCTCGTGGTGGAAACCTCTTGCCGGTACTTCGCGCCGCTAGCTTTCCCGCAGGTGGTCGAGGCCGGGGTGCGGGTGGCCAAGCTGGGCACCTCCAGCGTGCGCTACGAGGTCGGCATCTTTGCGCAGGGTAGCGATGAAGCTGCCGCCGAAGGGCACTTCATCCATGTCTACGTGGACAGGGACACGCGCCGCCCGGTGCCGCTGCCCGCAGACTGGCGGGAAGTGCTGAGCAGCCTGTCCTAGCTCAGCCCCAGCGGCCGGTTTCCATCCAGATGAGGAAGCGTCGCAACGGGCGGATCCAGATCACGCCCAGCAGGATGTAGACCAGCGTCTGCGCCCAGACCGGCCATTCGCCGATCACCGAAGGGGCATAACGCGCGATCACCACGGCATAGACGATCAGCGCCGCCACCAGCGCCAGGATGCCCACGGGTATGCGCCAGGTCGGCTCGGTGCGCATCAGAACGGCCCGTAGATGCGGGTGGGGGTGATGATGGCGGTCAGCGGCATGTCATGGTCCTCTACCGGCAGTTCTTCCACCAGCTGCACGTCCCAGGCGAGGCCGAAGGCCAGCGTATCGGGATGGGCTTCCAGCCAGCGGTCGTAGAAACCGCCGCCCTGGCCGATGCGGTCGCCGCTTTGGGTAAAGCCGACCAGCGGCATGAACAATACGTCCGGAATGACCTGTTCGGCGCTGGCCGCAGGTTGCATCAGGCCCATCGGCCCTTCGACCAGATCACCCTCGCCGTAGGGATCGGTGTGGACATGGAAGGTCATCGGGGAATCCAGCCCCTCGATCCGGGGCAGGGCGATGGTGTGGCCCGCTTCCATGAAGTGCCGGGCATAGCTGCCGGCAGGCGCTTCGCCGGTGTCGGCGCGGTAGAGGCCGATGACGGCCCCTTCGGGCACCAGTTCGCGCACGGGTGCGGGCGGGGCGCGGAACACCAGTGCGCTCACCTCTGCCGGCAGGTTCGCAGCGTGTTCGCCCCGCGCCTTGCGCAGCGCCTTGCGGATGGCGGCTTTCTGTTGGGTAATGTCAGTCACGCTCGCTCCGGTATCGGAACCTGTGCCCGCGCTCAAGCAGCGCAGCGGTAGCGCATCAAGTAAGGAGTGGCGGAACCACCATGGGTCGTTTTCCGGGAAATCCTCTGACGCCTAAACGTCAGGTGGGCGCCGTAATGCACCGACCCCACGGCCGAACCGGTGGGCCGGGCAGGGACAGCTCCCTTGGATTGCTTATAGCCTCAGGGATATTCACAAACGGCTCGTGCCGGGCAGTCCCGCCAAGGGGCTATCTAGGTGTTGTCCGCGCCACTCTCAAGCTGCGATGCGAGCGATTCCAGCCGGTCGGCGAGGTTTTCGAGCGCTTCGGCGCTTTTGTCGTCATTGGCGGCGGCAGGCGCGGGCGCCGGTGCGGGCTGGCTGGCCTTGGCCTCGTGCAGCTCGTCCGCCAGCAGCAGCGAGGCGTAGAGCAGGGTGCGTTCGGGTGACTGGCCGGCCAGGCTGTCCAGCGCCGCCAGCTTGGCATCGATCGATGCGCCCAGCTGCTCGATATGGGCTTCCTCGCCCGGCGCGCAGGCGATGGTGTAGCGGCGTCCGGCGATCTGCAGGGTGACGTTGCTGCTCATCCCTCCAGCTCCTCGATCAGCTGGTCGATCTGTTCCAGCGCGACGCGGGCTTCCTGCTGCAGGTGGTCGAAACGGCGCTGCAATTCGGGGTCCGAAGCAGGGGTGGCGGACACGGCGGATGCCGCGCGCTGACGCACGGCCGCCTCGATCCGTGCCGAGGCCGCTTCGATCCGGGCCATTGCCCGCGCGGTGCGCTCACCCTCCATTTCCGAGGAATTACCCGCAAATCGGGGGACGGCAAAGGTTTGCGCCCCCAAGCTGTGAATAACTCTCGGCCGGGTTATTGCGCCTTTTGGCCGAGCAAGGGGGTCTTGCTTGACCTTAGGGCCTGCCCCCACCACACAGCCCACAACCGAATCGCCCTGCGACGGAGCGGGGTGCCAATGGAGCGATACGCATGAGCGACGACACCGCCCGTTTCACCAACATGGCCAATGCCGTCCGCGCCCTTTCGATGGACGCGGTGCAGGCTGCAAATTCGGGGCACCCCGGCATGCCGATGGGCATGGCCGACGTGGCCACCGTGCTGTGGAGCGACTTCCTCAAGTTCGACCCCAAGGCGCCCGACTGGGCCGACCGCGACCGCTTCGTGCTGAGCGCGGGCCACGGCTCGATGTTGATCTACTCGCTGCTGCACCTGTCGGGCTACGAAGCGCCGACGCTGGAAGACATCAAGAACTTCCGCCAGCTCGGCAGCCCCTGTGCCGGCCACCCGGAAAACTTCCTGCTGCCGGGCGTCGAAGCCACCACCGGCCCGCTGGGCCAAGGCCTGGCCATGGCCGTGGGCATGGCCATGGCGGAACGCCACCTCAATGCCACCTTCGGGGATGACCTGGTCGACCATCGCACCTGGGTGATCGCCGGCGACGGTTGCCTGATGGAAGGCGTGAACCACGAGGCGATCGGCCTTGCCGGGCACCTGAAGCTGGGCCGCCTGATCGTGCTGTGGGACGACAACGACATCACCATCGACGGCAAGGTCTCGCTGTCCTCTTCCGAAGACATTCCGGCGCGCTACGAGGCGACCGGCTGGCACGTCGTCGCCTGCGACGGACATGACTATGCCGACATTCGCCGCGCGCTGAACGAGGCCGTGGCCGAAACGGACAAGCCGACGCTGGTCCGTTGCACCACCGTCATCGGCAAGGGCGCGCCCAACAAGCAGGGCACCAGCGCCACCCACGGGTCGCCGCTGGGCGAGGACGAGGTCGCCGCCGCCCGCAATACGCTGGGCTGGGACCACCCGCCCTTCGTCGTGCCGGACGACATTCGCGCCAACTGGCTGGCAACCGGCACCCGCGGCGCCACCGCGCGCGCCGAATGGCAGACCCGCTTCGACGCGTCCGCCGACAAGGCCGAATTCTCGCGCCGCATGGCAGGTGAACTGCCGTCGGGCGACAAGGTCGCCAAGGCCTTCCACAAGTGGCTGGAGAGCGCCGAGAAGGTCGCCACCCGCAAGGCCAGCGAGAACGCGCTCGACGTGCTCAACCCGCTGGTTCCCGAACTGCTGGGCGGCAGCGCCGACCTGACCGGTTCGAACAACACCAAGGCGGGCGGCATCGGCCCCTTCAGCGCGGACGATTATTCCGGCCGCTACGTCTATTACGGCATCCGCGAATTCGGCATGTCGGCGGCGATGAACGGCATGGCGCTGCACGGGGGCGTGATCCCCTATGGCGGCACCTTCCTGATCTTCACCGACTACGCCCGCGGCGCGATCCGCCTGTCGGCCTTGCAGCAGGTCCGCGTGATCTACGTGATGACGCATGACAGCATCGGCCTGGGCGAAGACGGCCCGACCCACCAGCCGGTGGAGCACCTGCAGTCCCTGCGCGCCATGCCCAACCTGCTGGTGATGCGCCCCGCCGACCGGGTCGAGACGGCCGAGTGCTGGCAGCTTGCCATCGCCCAGCCGGATCGTCCCTCGGTCATCGCGCTCAGCCGCCAGGGCCTGCCGCAGGTCCGCAACGCGCCCGACGAGACCGACATGTGCGCGCATGGCGGCTATCGCCTGAAGCGCGCCGGCAACAAGCGCCGCGTGGTGCTGGTCGCCACCGGTTCCGAAGTCTCGCTGGCGCTCGACTGCGCCGAGCGGCTGGAGAAGGAAGGCGTGGGCGCGGACGTCGTGTCGATGGTCTGCACCGAGCTGTTCGACGAGCAGGACGCGGCCTATCGCGCCGATATCCTGCCGGCCGACGCGCTGAAGGTCAGCATCGAGGCGGGCACCACCTTCGGCTGGGAACGCTACACCGGCACCGATGGCCTCAACTTCGGGCTCGACCGCTTCGGCGCCTCCGCCCCGGCGGGCGAGCTGTTCAAGAAGTTCGGCCTCACCGCCGATGCCATCGTCCCGGCAATCATCAACAAATTGAACGACTAAGCAGGAGTTTTAGACAATGGCGACCAAGGTTTCGATCAACGGTTTCGGACGTATCGGCCGACTTGTTGCGCGCGCCCTGCTGGAGCGTGACGATCACGATTTCGAACTCGTGGCGATCAACGATCTGGCCGACACCAACGCCAACGCCCTGCTGTTCGGTTTCGACAGCACGCACGGTCGCTTCCCCGGCACGGTGGAAGTGGACGGCAGCGACCTGGTGGTGAACGGCAAGCGCATCGCCGTCACCAGCGAGCGCGACCCCGGCAACCTGCCGCACGGCGAGATGGGCGTCGACATCGTGCTGGAGTGCACCGGCTTCTTCCAGAGCCACGAGGCATCCAAGCCGCACCTCGACGCCGGCGCCAAGCGCGTGCTGATCTCGGCCCCGGCCAAGAACGTTTCCGCCACCGTCGTCTACGGCGTGAACCACGACGTGCTGACCGCCGAGGACGTGATCGTTTCCAACGCCAGCTGCACCACCAACTGCCTGTCGCCGGTCGCCAAGGTGCTGCACGATACCGTGGGTATCGAGCGCGGCTTCATGACCACGATCCACAGCTACACCAACGACCAGCGCATGCTCGACCAGATGCACAGCGACATGCGCCGTGCCCGTGGCGGTGCGCAGAACATGATCCCGACCACCACCGGCGCCGCCCGCGCCGTCGGCCTGGTGCTGCCCGAACTGGCCGGCAAGCTGGACGGTTCCTCGGTCCGCGTGCCGACGCCGAACGTCTCGCTGATCGACCTGGTGTTCCAGCCCAAGCGCGACACCACCGCCGAGGAGATGAACGAAGCGCTGAAGGCCGCCGCCGAAGGCCCGATGAAGGGCGTGCTGGACTACACGGACAAGCCGCTGGTCAGCAGCGACTTCAACCACCACCCGGCATCCTCCACCGTCGACAGCCTGGAAACCGCCGTGCTCGAAGGCAAGCTGGCCCGCGTGGTGAGCTGGTACGACAACGAGTGGGGCTTCTCCAACCGCATGATCGACACCGCCGGAGTGATGGCGAAGTTCCTCTAAGGGAGGCCGGCATGGCCGATTTCAAGACCCTCGACGACTTGCCGGAGGACCTCTCCGGCAAGCGTGCGCTCGTGCGCGTCGATCTCAACCTGCCGATGGCCGAAGGGCGGGCGACCGACCTGACCCGCGCCCGCGCCGTCGCCCCGACCATCCTCGAACTGGCCGGGCGCGGCGCGAAGGTGCTGCTGCTCGCCCATTTCGGGCGGCCCAAGGGGGAGCGTCACTCGACCCTGTCGATGAGCTATGTGCAGGGCGCCATCGAAGAGGTGCTGGACAAGGAAGTGATGTTCATCCCCGAGGTGGCCGGTCCGGTCGCCGCGCAAGCGGTGGATATCCTTGGCCCCGGCGATATCGGCCTGATGGAAAACACCCGCTTCTGGCCGGGCGAGGAAGCCAACGATCCCGAATTCGCCAAGGCGATTGCCGCCAACGGCGATTTCTACGTCAACGATGCCTTCTCCGCCGCGCACCGCGCCCATGCCACGACCGAGGGGCTGGCGCACCTGCTGCCGGCCTATGCCGGGCGCGCCATGCAGAAGGAACTGGAAGCGCTCGACGCGGCGCTGGGCACGCCCAACCCGCCGGTCGCCGCCGTGGTGGGCGGTGCCAAGGTCAGCACCAAGCTGGCCGTGCTCGAAAACCTCGTCACCAAGGTGCAGCACCTGATCATCGGTGGCGGCATGGCCAACACCTTCCTCGCCGCCAACGGCGTGGATGTGGGCAAGAGCCTGTGCGAGCACGACCTGACCGATACGGCGCGCGCCATCCTCGATGCCGCCGACAAGGCCGATTGCACCGTGCACCTGCCCTATGACGTCGTGGTGGCGAAGGAATTTGCCGCCAATCCGCCAAGCCTGCGCACCTGCAACGTGCACGAAGTGGCCGCTGACGAGATGATCCTCGACGTCGGCCCGCAGGCGGTCGAGGCGCTGGGCGACGTCCTCAAAACCTGCCGTACGGTCGTCTGGAACGGCCCGCTGGGTGCCTTCGAAACGCCGCCCTTCGACGAAGCGACGGTGGCGCTGGCGCGGACGGCTGCGGCATTGACGCAGGACGGCTCGCTCACCTCGGTCGCCGGTGGCGGCGACACGGTGGCGGCGCTGGCCCATGCCGGTGTTGCCGACGATGTCACCTACATCTCCACCGCGGGCGGTGCCTTCCTCGAATGGATGGAAGGCAAGGAGCTTCCGGGCGTGGCGGCACTTTCCGCGTGAGCATACGCCGCGCGGTCGATGCAGACCGGACGGCCATCGCTGAACTGCACGCGGCCAGCTGGCTGGACAGCTATCGCGAGTTGCTGTCGGAGGAGTTCCTCGGCGAAATCCACCAGCGGCTCGGCGCGCACTGGGCGCAGGTCGAGATCGGCGAGCAGGACCTGCTGCTGCTGGCGGAGGAGCAGGGCGAGGCTGTCGGCTTCCTCTTCGCCCGCGATGGAGAGCCGGTGTTCATCAACACGCTGCACGTGCGGCCCGGCCACCGGTCCGGCGGCGTGGGTGCCCAGCTGATGGCGACTGCCGCCCGCCATTTCCGCGAGCAGGGGCGGCAGGGCGCCTATCTCGACGTGCTCACCACCAACGCGCGGGCGATTGCCTTCTACCAGCGGCTGGGCGGCATTCCGGGCGGCGTGAAGGAAAAGCTGGTCGGCGGTTCCATGCTGCCCAACCTGCGTATCGACTTCCCCGACCTTGCGACTATCATCGCCGCAACATGACCGACACCAGACAGCTCTTCTCGACCCCCTTCGTCATCGACCAGTTGCAGAGCGAGGCCGGCATTGCCGCCTTGCGCCAGGCCATCGAGGCGGAAAGGGTGCGCGATACGGCCGGCATTTCGGTCAGCAATATCGGCGGCTGGCATTCCAACACCCGCATGCTCGACTGGGGTGGGGAGGCAGCCAAGGCGCTGGTGTTCAAGGCCATGACCATGGCCGATGAGCAGACGGTCGACGCCAAGAGCCCGGAAGGCAGCCGGTTCGGCTGGATCCCCGAACTGTGGGCCAATGTGAACCGCAAGGGCCACGCCAACCAGTATCACACCCATCCGGGCAGCTTCTGGTCCGCGGTCGCCTATGTCGACGATGGCTACGAGGGGGACGACGATCCGGCGCTGGGCGGGGAGCTGCAACTGCTCGATCCGCGCATGCCGATGATCCGCATGACCGCGCCCGACCTGCGCCTGCGCGACGGCAGCGGCCAGCCGATGCCCAGCGAGGTGTCGATCCGTCCGCGCACGGGCATGATCGTGATGTTCCCCTCGTGGCTGCAACATGCCGTGCGGCCGTTCCACGGGGAGGGGACGCGCATTTCCATCGCCATCAACCTGATCCCGGCGCTGAAAAAGCCGCACTAGGGGGTTTCCTACAGGGTGCCAGCCGTGCTTGCGGCACCTGCTCCTGCAATGCTTGTGCACGGATGTATTTCCTCAACTTGCACTCCCTCGCAGCGCAGCATAGGAGCCAGCGTCAGCCCGCCACGGAGTTGAGGAGCTTCCGATGACCACCCAGGATTTTGCCGCCAAGTTCGCCGCCGGAAACGGCTTCATCGCCGCTCTCGACCAGTCGGGCGGATCCACTCCGAAGGCGCTCCGCGGCTACGGCATCAGCGACGATCAGTGGTCGGGCGATGACGAGATGTTCGCCGAGATCCACAAGATGCGCAGCCGGGTGATCACCTCGCCCTGCTTCGGTAACGGCAAGGTCATCGGCGCGATCCTGTTCGAGAAGACCATGGACGGCGCCGTCGATGGCAAACCGGCTCCGGAGGCGCTGAAGGAACGCGGCATCGCTCCCTTCATCAAGGTGGACCAGGGCCTGGCCGAAGAGGCTGACGGAGTGCAGCTGATGAAGCCGCTCGACAAGCTGGATGCGCTGCTGGAGAAGTCCGTCGCCAAGGGCATGTACGGCACCAAGATGCGCTCGGTCATCAAGTCCGCCAATGCCAAGGGCATCGCCGCCATCGTCGCGCAGCAGTTCGAGGTGGGCAATCGCATCATCGCTGCCGGCCTGATGCCGATCCTGGAACCCGAATTCGACATCACCGCCGAGGATCGCGAAGCGGGTGAGGACATCCTCAAGGCGGAAATCCTCAAGCACCTCGATGCGCAGGAAAGCCCGGTGATGCTCAAGCTCTCGATCCCGGTGAAGCCGGGCCATTACCAGGAGCTGGTGGACCATCCCATGGTGCTGAGTGTGGTGGCCCTGTCGGGCGGCTACACCACCGACGAGGCTTGCGCCGAACTGGCCAAGAACCCCGGCATGATCGCCAGCTTCAGCCGCGCCACCCTGCAGGACCTGCGGGTGGACCAGAGCGATGCGGAATTCGACGCTGCGCTGGGCCAGGCGATCGACAAGATCCACGCAGCCAGCGTAGCCTGAGGTAATCTTCCGCAACCATGACCGAACCCACCTGCCAGCTCTACCTGATCTCGCCGCTCGACGTGGGCGGTGATTTTCCTGACCGGCTCGACCGCGCGTTGGCGGCAGGGATGGGGCTGGCGACGGCCTTCCAGTTCCGCGTGAAGGATGTCGACCAGCACGAGGCCGCACGGCTGGCGGCGCCGCTGCAGGAAATCTGCGCCGCGCACGATGTCGGCTTCATCGTCAACGACAGTGTCGCCCTGGCCAAGCGGCTGAAGGCAGACGGTGTGCACCTCGGCCAAAGCGACGGCGACGTGCGCGAAGCGCGCGAGGAACTCGGCCGCGACGTGCAGATCGGTGTCACCTGCCACGCCAGCCGCCACCTGGCGATGGAAGCGGGCGACGCCGGGGCGGACTACGTCGCTTTCGGCGCCTTCTTCCCAAGCGAGACCAAGGCCAGCGAACACCGTCCGGAACCGGCGCTGCTAAGCTGGTGGTCCAGCCTGTTCGAAATTCCCTGTGTGGCCATTGGCGGAATCACGCCGGATAATTGCGCGCCGCTGGTCGAGGCCGGAGCCGACTTCCTTGCAGTGTCGCACGCGATCTGGGGAGGCGACGAGGTGGCAGCGATAAAGGCCTTCGCCGAGGTGATCGGCTCGGAAACCTGACGGCTCCCAGCCGTTGGCTGGTCAGAACCGTAATCGAGGTGTAATTTCGAGGCCGATGGCAAGTGCATTCGTTGAAAAGGTCCAGGTGGCCGCGATCACCGCCACGCTCGTCTCCGCGGGCTGGATCGTCGCGGGCGCCTTCGTGCTCGACAGGCAGGAATCGGCGGGCATCGAGCAGCAGCTGGCGCTGAAGCAGAGCCCCTTGCCGGAAGTCTCGACCGAGGCGGCGACGGCCGAGCGGGACGCGGCTCCCGAAAGGCTGGAGGTCTCCACCCCGCCTGAAAACCAGACGGCCAGCCTGATGATCCCCGTGCTCAATGTTGCGGCGACGGACCTGGTCGATAACTTCACCGACGAGCGCGGCGGCGGGGTGCGGTTGCACGAGGCGATCGACATCATGGCGCCGGAAGGCACATCGGTGGTCGCGGCGGCGCCCGGTACGGTGGAACGCATGTTCCAGTCGGCTACGGGCGGCAACACGGTCTACGTGCGCTCCGAGGATCGCGAGACGATCTACTACTATGCCCACCTCGACGAATATGCGCCGGGCTTGAACGAGGGCCAGCAGGTCCGGCGCGGACAGCGCCTGGGCACGGTCGGCTCAAGCGGTGCCGCTGATCCTGCGGCGCCGCACCTGCATTTCGAGATCATGCGGACGTCGGGGGATGCCGAATGGTGGGAGCCGTCGACCTCGATCAACCCCTATCCGCTGCTGGTGCGCAGCCAGCGCTAGGAATCAACGACCGCTGCGAATGCAGCGCAGTCGGCTCGGCTCGCCATTCGAGAGCTTGCGCAGGAAACCGTTCCCGACCACTTCGTAGGCATCGCCATTGCGTGGGCCGCTGGTCATGATCAGCCGGTCGCCACGGCGCAGGTAGGTGCCGTCACCCTGCGGGGAGGAGTATCGCGACGCGCTTTCGATGGTGAAGCCCTCGTCAGGTTGCGGGATCCCAACCGCTCCGGCCGCATCGCCCGGCAGTTCGCAGACATAGGTGCCGCGCTCGATAGTGCCGAGCTGCCCCTGTGCCTGGGCATTGGTGGCCACGAGACTGGTGGCAGCGGCGAGGGTAAGGGCGACCTTGTACATGGCGCGGCCTTTAGCACCTGTGGCTTAGCCCGTCATGAATATCTGCAGGGGCGAGATACGCTCTTGCCTTGCCGAAATTGGCGTCTCGCTGTAGGGCGCGCGCAACTCATTCTCATTAAGGCAATCCCCATGAAGATCAGCGGCGTGGACATTCGTCCCGGCAACATCATCGAATATGAAGGCGGCATCTGGAAAGTCGCGAAGATCCAGCACACCCAGCCCGGGAAGGGCGGCGCCTACATGCAGGTCGAAATGAAGAACCTGATGGACGGTCGCAAGACCAATGTGCGCTTCCGCAGTGCCGATACTGTCGAAAAAGTTCGTCTGGATACAAAGGACTATCAGTTCCTTTACGAGGATGGCGATATGTTGGTGTTCATGGACGCCGACACCTACGAGCAGATCAACCTGCCGTCCGACCTGCTGGGCGATGCTCGCCCGTTCCTGCAGGATGGCATGCAGGTACAGCTGGAGCTGTGGGAGGAAAAACCCATCAGCGTGCAGCTGCCGCAGCAGGTCGAAGCCGAGATCGTCGAGGCCGACGCTGTGGTGAAGGGGCAGACCGCCTCGTCCAGCTACAAGCCGGCCGTGCTCGACAATGGCGTTCGCATCATGGTGCCGCCGCATATCGAAAGCGGCACGCGTATCGTGGTAGACGTTTACGAGCAGGCCTACGTGGGGAAGGCCAGTTAAGGGGAGAACGCAATGACGGGTGGGTCGCATCCAAAGCTTGATAACATCTCGCTCGAGGACAGTTTCGTCCTCGACGTGATTTACGACGACGTCTCTGTGACGCTCGAGATGGAATTCAGCGTTCTGCCCGGTCATCCGCGCCACGAATTAGCGGCAGCCAGCGGGGGTTTGCGCCCCGGCTTCATCCAGTTTTCCGAGGTCGATGACCTGCGGATCAAGAACTCGGAATCGGCCAAGGCTGGCGCAGGCAACAAGTTCCCGGTTTCGTCTGCCACGATCGAAGGCGATTATGCCTTCATCGACAGCAGCTGGGGTGAAATCGAATTGACGGCGCAATCGATCCGCGTCGTTGTCGACTGAGAAAGACAAGGCATTGGCTGCAATTTCCGGACTTATCCGCGTGATGGAAAAGGCTGCCCGCAAGGCGGGTGGCCGGTTGCGTCGCGACTTCGGCGAAGTCGAACACCTGCAAGTGAGCCACAAGGGACCGTCCGATTTCGTGTCCAAGGCTGACCGCGCGGCAGAGCGCACCATCTACGACGAGCTCAAGCAGGCGCGTCCCGATTGGGGATTCCTGCTGGAAGAGTCGGGCGAAATCGACATGGATCCCGACCAGCCGCGCTTCATCGTCGACCCGCTCGACGGCACCAGCAATTTCCTCCACGGCATTCCGCATTTCGCGATCTCGATCGCGGTGCAGGAACCCAAGCTCGGCGGTGGTGGCTGGGGCGATGTGATCGCCGGCGTCATCTACCAGCCGATCACGGACGAGACCTTCTGGGCCGAGAAATCCCGCGGCGCGTGGCTGCACGATGCGCGCCTGCGCGTATCGGGGCGCCGCAAACTGGGCGAATCGCTGATCGCCACCGGCATGCCCTACCAGGGGCACGGCAACTTCGCCGAGTGGAGCAAGATCTACGGTCACGTCGGCCCGAATGTCGCCGGCGTCCGTCGCTTCGGTGCGGCTTCGCTCGACATGGCATGGGTTGCCGCCGGGCGTTTCGACGGCTTCTGGGAAAGCGACCTGTCGCCCTGGGATACCGCCGCAGGCTGCCTGCTGGTGCGTGAGGCCGGCGGCTTCGTTTCGGACTATCGCGGCCGTTCGCAGCCGATCTGCGATGCGCAGGTGATCGCGGCGAACGACCAGCTCCACTCGCGCCTGCACAAGCAGATTGCCGAAGCGCTCAAGTAGTGAAGCGATAGCGCGGATAACTTCGCGCTCAAGTAGTGAAGCGATAGCGCGGATAACTTCGCGCTCAAGTGGCGAAGCGGTAGCGCGGATAAAGGTTTGCCGTAGCGCGCGATGGGCGCTAAGCGCGCACCCCTGTCTGGCCTGCCTCTGTGGCGGAATTGGTAGACGCGCTCGACTCAAAATCGAGTTTCTTCGGAAGTGCCGGTTCGAGTCCGGCCAGAGGTACCAGGCAGCATTCGGCACTGCGCATCGACCCTACGCCGGCCACCCGACAACTCATCCATTGGCCGCATTGGCAAGCGAATTGCTTGCGCAGCGTCCCGCGCCATGCTGATACTTGCCTAGATGATCGACGTACCGTCCTTCCATGCCATAGCGGCGATGGTGCTGACCGTGGTGGTCTTCTTCCTGTTCGTTCGCGGGCGGATGTCGGTGGAAATCATTTCGCTGCTGACCATCGCGATCATCGCGGTCGGCCTGTATTTCTATCCCATGCCGCATACCCAGCCGACGGACGGGCTGGCCTTGGCCTTTTCCGGGTTCGGCCACTACGCGCTGATCACCATCTGCGCACTGATGGTGATGGGCAGGGGACTGGTGGTGACCGGCGCGCTGGAGCCCGCCGCCCGCTTCCTGCAGCGGATCTTCAAGATCAACCTCCAGCTTGGCTTGTTGCTGTCGCTGGGACTGGCCTTCGCTCTGTCGATGGGCGTCAACAACACGCCCGTGCTGGTGCTGCTGATCCCGATCTTCGTGACGCTCGCTGCACGCGGAGCCATGCCCGCTTCGAAGACGCTGATGCCGCTCAATGCCAGTTCGCTGCTGGGCGGGCTTGCCACCACCATCGGCACTTCGACCAACATCCTCGTCGTGTCGATCGCCGTAGACCTTGGCATGCGCCCGATGGGGGTGTTCCACTTCACGCCCATCGTGCTGGCCGCTTCGCTGATCGCCTTGCCCTATATCTGGCTGGTGATGCCGCGCATGCTGAAGGACAACAGTCCGGATTCGAGCGTTGCGCAGCGCTGGTTCCACACCCGGCTGCGGGTGCCGCCGACCAGCAACCTGATCGGCAAGCATTTCGACGAGGTGGTCGACATGCTGCCTGCCGACTTCCGCTTTGAAGAGCGTCCCGCTGGTCCGTTCGAAACCGGCCAGCGGCTGCGCGTGTCAGGCACGCACGATGCGCTGGAAGACGCCATCCGTGTGCTGCAGGGCCAGATCGCGCCGGGCTGGGTGGTTGACCAGGTCGATCGTGAGGCAAAGGCGAAGCGCGAGGACATCAAGGTCGTGGAGATGGTGGTCACCGCCGACTCGCGCCTGATCGGTCGCACGCTGCCGACCTCGGGCATTGCCGACCGCTACGGCGTTGCCGTGCTCGGTATCCATCGGCCGCAACGGCTGCTGCATAATGAGCCGGAAGATCCGTACGGCGACATCCGCTTCCGCGAAGGCGATGTGCTGCTGGTGCGCGGACTGAGCAAGCAGATCGACGAGTTCGCCCGCCTGGACAGCCTGTTGCAGCTGGAAGGCGCGCGCGAGATCCCACGCCGGTCCAAGGCCTGGCTCGCCGCCACGATCATGGCGGTTTCGGTCGGCATGGCGTCCGTCGGCCTGCTGCCGATCGCAATTGCCTCGCTTGCCGGGGCGATCGTCATGTTCCTGACCGGCTGCGTGAAGTTCGACCGCGTCGGGCGCGCGCTGTCGGGGCAGGTGATCGTGCTGGTGGCTGCCAGCATCACCATCGGTCGTTTCGTGCTCGACAGCGGCGCGGCTGCCTGGCTGGGCGAGGCGCTGGCGCTGGGCCTGCAATTCCTGCCGCCCGCGGGCGTACTGGCAGCCATCATGCTGTTCGTCACCGTGCTGACGAACTTCGCGTCCAACGCCACGGCGGCGACGGTGGGCACGCCCATTGCCTTTGCCATCGCGACAGAACTGGGCTTGCCGCAGGAACCGCTGATCCTGGCAGTGCTGTTCGGCTGCAACCTCTGCTACGCCACACCGATCGCCTACCAGACCAACATGCTGATCATGGCGGAGGGCGACTATTCCTTCGGCGACTACGTGAAGACCGGCGTGCCGTTGGTAATCATCATGGTCACCACGCTCAGCTTCCTGCTGGCGGTTTCCTACGGGATGTAGCCGGCCTGCCGGCCAATCCGATCAGCTGTCGCTGCCGCGATGACCCATGCGCCGGGCCGAAGCATCCTCTGCCGCGCTGAGGTGCGCGCTCTGGTCGATATCCTCGATTGCCCCCGCGGCAACGTAGAGGGCGCGCAGGCGTTCGTATTCCTCCTGGCTCAGTGCGGCCACTTCCTCGCGCGTCATGTTGGGCAAAAGCTGGCGATCA
Source organism: Aurantiacibacter sp. MUD11 (assembly GCF_026967575.1). NCBI lineage: Bacteria > Pseudomonadati > Pseudomonadota > Alphaproteobacteria > Sphingomonadales > Erythrobacteraceae > Aurantiacibacter > Aurantiacibacter sp. MUD11. The sequence goes on from NZ_CP114054.1 coordinate 239,539, forward strand.
TTGCGCGAAGACTGGCGCGTGAATGTCGTGCCAGCGCTTGCGCCCGTCTCGTCCGTCGGGTTGCCGAAGCCGTCCAGGCCCTCGTCACCGAACGAACCCACCACTTGCTCGCCTCGCCTGGCCAGCGTCGGGGGAGCCGTGACTTGCCGGCTGGCTGCCTGTAGTTCGGCCTGCCGCTGGTGCTCCGCGATAGTTTGCTGCGTCTCGCCGTCGGCGAACAGGGCAATCATGAATGTCAGCATCACCGTCACGACGGCGAAGTGCTTGTACATCTTGGCAGGTACCGGGGGCTTCGAAATACGGGCCATGAAGCGCCCCTTAGGCCGCAGGCGTTAAGGCTCAGGACCTCGACATGGTTAACAGCCGATTATCCCCCTTTTTTCAGGATGTTATGTGGAACTATCGGGGCTTCGTCCAGGTTGAGGGTGCCGAGATTACCAAGGATGATGCCGTTGCCGATGCGGCCGAGAGCATGGGTGTGAGGCGGCCGGACAGGTGGGCGATGCCGCGCAGGACACCGCCGAGAGCATTTCCGAACAATTTTACACTCTGCACCCGCCGAGGTGTAAAGTTTACCGACAGTTCATACCTCGCTGTTAACCGAACCTCATCCGGAAATCCCTCCGGAGTGGTTCGGTTGGAGCGATGGTCCGTCTCTTCAAGCACTATATTCCGCATGCCGTCCTGCTGCTGGGCCTGCTTGACCTCGCCCTGCTGCTGATCGCGGCCGATCTCGCGTGGACCTTGCGCGCGGCACAGATCGGCACCGATCCGGGCACGCTGGGCGAGCGCCTGCTCCCATTGGGCGGCTATGCCGTGACCACGCTGTCGGCGATGATCGCGGTGGGCGTCTACGGTCCCGATGCGCTGCGCTCGATGCGCTTTGCCTGCGCGCGGCTGCTGGTGGCGATCAGCCTGGCGATCCTGGCATTGGCGCTGCTCGACTTCGTGCTGCCGGGGCACACCTACTGGCGCTCCACGCTACTCTACGCGATGGCGCTGGCCATCGTCCTGCTGGTGCTCAACCGCGCCATCGTCGGTGGGCTGCTGGGCACTACGGCCTTCCGCCGCCGCATCCTCGTGCTCGGTGCGGGCCTGCGGGCGCAGCGACTGAAGGAGCTTGCCGCCAAACCCGGCAGCGGTTTCGCGGTGGTCGGCTTCATCGACATGACCGGCAGCAATGCCCTGGTCCCCGAAGCGGTACCGCGCTCTGCCATTGCCGACCTTTCCGGCCATGTCGCCAACCTTGGCGCGAGCGAAGTGGTCCTGGCGCTGGAGGAGCGCCGCAACGCCTTGCCGCTGAAGGACTTGCTGCGGGTGAAGACCGCTGGCGTCCACGTGAACGAATTCTCCAGCTTCCTGGAGCGGGAGACCGGACGCGTCGACCTCGACACGCTCAATCCCAGCTGGCTGATCTTTTCCGACGGGTTTTCCTCGGGTCGCGCGATTTCCTCCTTCGCGAAACGGGCGTTCGATATCTGCGCCAGCGGTCTGTTGCTGCTGGTGACCTTCCCGGTGATCGCCGTGTTTGCGCTGCTGGTGAAATTGGACAGCAAGGGACCGGCCTTCTTCCGCCAGAAGCGTGTCGGGCTCTATGGCCAGACCTTCGAGATCATCAAGTTGCGTTCCATGCGCACCGATGCCGAAAAGGACGGGGCCAAGTGGGCGGACAAGGACGATCCGCGTATCACCCGCATTGGCTCGTTCATCCGCAAGGTGCGGATTGATGAGTTGCCGCAAGTGTGGACTGTGCTGACCGGCCGCATGAGCTTTGTCGGCCCCCGTCCCGAAGTGCCGCAGTTCGTCGACGACCTGGAAGACAAGCTGCCCTATTACGCCGAACGGCACATGGTGAAGCCCGGGATCACCGGCTGGGCGCAAATCAACTATCCCTATGGCGCCAGTATCGAGGACGCCCGGCAGAAGCTGGAGTACGACCTCTACTACGCCAAGAATTACACTCCCTTCCTGGACCTGCTGATCATGCTGCAGACGCTGCGCGTCGTGCTGTGGCCCGAGGGGGCGCGCTGATGGCCACGGGTTGGGATATCGTCGGCTTTATTGCCTATCTCGTCATCGCCTCTGGCGCGGTGGCGCTGGGGTTGTGGCTGGTTACCAGCGAGCGGGCGCAGGGACCGGCCATCCGCGCCAGTGCAGCGGCGCTCTTCGGCGCGGCCATGTGGGGCTATGCGGTGATTGGCCTGGGCGAGCGCAATGTCGTGACCGAACTGGTCCTGATCGTCAGCAACCTGGCCTGGCTGTGGATGCTTTACCGCCTGTTCGCGCACGATGGTCGCGACAAGAACCTTGGACCGATCCGGCCGGTGGTATTCGCGCTCGGCTTCGTGGAATTGATGCAGGTCGCGCTGGTGGGCGTGCGGCTGCGGTACGGCGGTCCGGTGGAAATCGATCTCCTGGTCGTGCGCTTCGCGATAACCTTCCGCCTGCTGTTCTGCATCGGCGCGCTGGTGCTGGTGCACAATCTCTATGCCGGCGCGGCGGTGCAGGCGCGGCAGGGGCTGCGCTGGCCGGCTGCGGCACTGGGCGTGGTGTGGCTCTACGATCTCAACTTCTACACCATTGCCTATCTCGACGACGGCTTGCCGACGCTGCTCGACAGCCTGCGCATCGCGGCGCTGGGCGTTGCAGTCATCCTGCTCGTGATCGGGAGCTTTCGCAATGACAGCGAACTGCGGCTCAGCCCTTCGCGCAGCTTTGCTTTCCAGTCCTTCTCGCTGCTGCTGATCGGGGCCTACCTGATGGTGATGGTGGTGATCGCGCAGGGCCTTGCCTATTTCGGCAGCGATTACGGGCGCATGCTACAGACCGGGTTCGTGCTGCTGGCCAGCGTCGTGGCGCTGACCGTGCTGCCATCCGCCAAGCTGCGCGGATGGCTGCGGGTGACACTGTCGAAGAACCTGTTCCAGCATCGCTACGACTATCGGGCAGAGTGGCTGCGCTTCACTGCCACCATCGGCCGTGCAGGCCCGCAGGCCCCGCCATTGCCCGAACGCGCGGTACAGGCCGTGGCCGACATCACCGACAGTCCCGCCGGGCTGCTGCTGACGCCCCGCGAAGAAGGCGGGCTGGCGCTGGCGGCACGCTGGCAGTGGCCGGAGCTGGAGGTTCCGGCAGAGGCGATCGACACGCTGGGCGCCAAATTTCTCGCCGACAGCCAGTTCATCGTCGATCTCGACGAGCTGCGCGCGGGTGAGCAGCGTGACGTGCCGGAAGTTGCCGCGCCGAAGTGGCTGCTTGAGGACGAGCGCAGCTGGGCACTGATCCCGCTGTTGCACTACGAGCGCTTGCTGGGCGTGGTGGTGCTGGCGCGGCCTGCCATCGCGCGCAAGCTCGACTGGGAAGACTTCGACCTGTTGCGAGTCGTCGGGCGTCAGCTGGCCAGCTACATGGCCGAGCGCCAGAGCCAGCTGGCCCTTGGCGAGGCGCAGCAGTTCGACGAATTCAATCGCCGCATCGCCTTCGTCATGCACGATATCAAGAACCTTGCCAGCCAGCTTTCGCTGCTGGCCAAGAATGCCGAAAAGCATGCGGAGAAGCCGGAATTCCGTGCTGACATGATCCTTACGCTGCGCAACTCCACGGACAAGTTGCAGGCCCTGCTGGCACGACTTGGACGCTATGGCAGCCATGGAGGCAAGGAACGCGAATTGATCGACCTCGAAGCGCTGCTGCGGCGAGTGGCCGAGCAGTACAAGGGCAAGCACGAAGTGATCTTCCTGCAAAGCGAGCCCTGCGAGGTGCGGGCCGATGCCGAGGGGCTGGAACAGGCCCTGGTCCACCTGATCCACAACGCGGTGGAGGCCAGCAACGAGACGTCTCCGGTCTTCCTCGACCTGCACCGCGAGGCGGGCACTGCCGTCGTCGAGGTGCAGGATTCGGGCGAGGGCATGTCCCCGGAATTCATCCGGACCCGGCTGTTCAAGCCTTTCCATTCGTCCAAGCCGGGCGGCTTCGGCATCGGCGCTTTCGAGGCCCGCGAACTGGTGCGGTCGATGGGCGGGCGGCTGGACGTGGAATCGCGCGAGGGGCTGGGCACCCGCTTTTCAATACGGCTGCCGCTGGGCGAGCGGGCGAGCCTGATCAATGCCATGAACGAGAACAAGGAACCGAGTGAGGTGCTATGATGGCCGAGAGCAAACCGAAGCTACTCATCGTCGAGGACGACGAGGGTCTGCAGGCCCAGCTCAAATGGGCCTACGAGGATTTCGAGGTGATCATCGCGGGCGACCGCGAGAGCGCCATTGCCGCGCTGCGCTCGGAAGAACCGCCGGTGGTGACGCTGGACCTTGGCCTGCCGCCCGATCCTGACGGCACGACCGAGGGTTTCGCCGTGCTCGATGCCATCATGGCGCTCAAGCCCGATACCAAGGTCGTGGTCGCATCGGGCCATGGCGCGCGCGAAAGCGCGCTCAATGCCATCGAGCGCGGGGCCTACGATTTCTACCAGAAGCCGGTCGATATCGAGCAGCTCGGGCTGATCGTGCGGCGTGCGCTCAACCTGCATCGCATCGAGGCGGAAAATCGTCGCCTCGCCAACAAGGCTGACGAGGGCAATACGGTGCTGGGCGGGCTGATCACCTCGGCGCCGGAGATGGTGAAGGTGGCGCGTACGATCGAGCGCGTGGCGAATACCAATGTCTCCGTCATGCTGCTGGGTGCGAGCGGCACCGGCAAGGAGCTGCTGGCGCGTGGCGTGCACGAGGCAAGCAGTCGCAAGGGCGGCAATTTCGTTGCAATCAACTGCGCGGCGATCCCCGAAAACCTGCTCGAAAGCGAGCTGTTCGGGCACGAGAAGGGCGCCTTTACCGGCGCGGTGAAGACCACTGAGGGCAAGATCGAGCTGGCCGATGGCGGTACGCTGTTTCTCGACGAGGTGGGCGACATTCCGCTGCCCCTGCAGGTGAAGCTGCTGCGCTTCCTGCAGGAACGTACCATCGAACGCATCGGCGGACGCAGCTCCATCCCGGTCGACACGCGCATTGTCTGCGCCACGCACCAGGATCTGGAGGGCATGATCGCCGACGGGCGTTTCCGCGAAGACCTGTTCTATCGCCTGGCCGAAGTGGTGGTGAAGATCCCTTCACTGGCGGAGCGCCCCGGCGATGCCGTGCTGCTCGCCAAGGTGTTCCTGAAGCGCTTTGCGGAGGAGATGAACCCCTCCGTCACCGGCTTCGCGCCGGATGCGCTGGCTGCCATCGATGCCTGGAACTGGCCCGGCAACGTGCGCGAGCTGGAGAACCGCGTGAAGCGGGCGGTGATCATGGCCGACGGCAAGCTGGTGAGCGCGGAGGATCTCGATCTTGGCGACAGCGAGGAGGAAGATCCCGAAGTGCTCAACCTGAAGAGCGCGCGCGAACAGTCCGACCGCAAGGTGATCCGCCATGCGCTGGCCCGGACCGAAGGCAACATTTCCAGCACCGCCAAGATGCTGGGGATCAGCCGCCCGACGCTGTACGACCTGCTCAAGCAGTACGACCTGCAGCAGAGCTGACGCTGGACAGCCGCGCGGTGCGCAGGCACATCGCCGCGCAATGATCGCTCGCCTCGCCATCCTGTTCGATCCGCTGGTTCGCCTGCTGCTGCTGGCGATCCTGCTGGCCAGCGTGCTGCCGGTGACGGGCGAGGGTCGGGCGATTGCACGCATCGTGTCGGATGGAGCGATCTTCCTGCTGTTCCTGCTCAACGGCCTGCGCCTGCCGCGCCGACAGGTGGCAGAAGGCATGCGCAACCTGCGCTTCCTGTTACCGCTGGTCGTCTGGGTCTTCGGCCTGATGGCTTTCGCAGGACTGGCGGCAGCGGGCATGGCCTCGCTGCAACTACCAGCCAGCGTGGCGCTGGGGTTTGTCTTCCTCGGCGTGCTGCCCTCCACGGTGCAGTCGGCGACGGCTTATAGCTCGATCGCCGGCGGCAATGTTGCGGCGTCGGTGGTGGCGGCGGCGGTGCTCAACATCCTCGGCGTATTCATCACCGCGCCGCTGATCGGTATCCTGGCGAGCAGCGGCATGCCGGGCATCGACCTTGGCGGCCTGCAGCGTATCGCCTTGATCCTGCTGTTGCCCTTCGTGATCGGACAAGTCCTGCAGGGCTGGCTGGGCGGCCTGGTGGCAGACAACCGCAAGCTGGTTTCCTGGATGGACCGGATCGCCATTGCGATTGCTGTCTATGTCGCTTTCTCCGGCGCGGTGCAGCAGGGCCTGTGGAGCCTCATCTCGCTGCCGGAGTGGGGTGTGCTGATGAGCCTTGTCGGCTTCATGCTGGCATTCGGCTTCTTCGGAGCATGGTGGCTAGCAGCACTGCTGCGGCTCGACCCCGCAGATCGGGTATCGTTCCTCTTCGCCGGGGCGCAGAAGAGCATCGCCATGGGTGCACCGCTAGCCAGCGTGCTGTTCCCGCCCGCGACGGCCGGTCTCGTGCTGCTGCCCGTGCTGATCTACCACCTGTTGCAGCTGGTCATCTCCGCGCCGGTGGCGGCGCGGCTCAGCCGTGGGGCATCCGGGTAGGTTCCGGGTTCTCCCGGTTGTGGCGGACAGACCACCACAGCGACAGGCCGATCAATGCAGCGCCGATAAGGCCGGTGATCGTCTCGGGAATGTGGAACTTGGCAGAGGCGAGCATGATGCCGCCCAGCACGATGATCGCCCAGAACGCGCCGTTCTCCAGGAACCGGTACTGCGCCAGGGTGCCCTTCTCGACCAGGTGAATGGTCATCGAACGCACGAACATGGCGCCGATCGACAGGCCCAGCGCGATCACGATCATGTTGTTCGAAAGGGCGAAGGCACCGATCACGCCGTCGAAGCTGAAGCTGGCATCGAGCACGTTGAGGTAGAGGAACCCGCCTAGGCCGCTCTTCACGACAGCACCCTGCAGGCGCTTCTTTTCTTCATGCAGTTCGAGGATCGTGTTGATCCCTTCCACCGCGATGAAGGTGATGAGGCCAAGGATGCCCGCGATCAGGAAGGTCAGCGCCTCTTCCGGCGGCAGCAGACCGGAAATGCCCCACAGCACCAGCAGCAGGATAGCGATTTCGGCAGCGGGAAGGGCGGCGAATTTCGACAGCCATTCCTCGATCTTGAAGATCCAGTGCACGTCCTTGTCGAGGTCGAAGAAGAATTTCAGGCCGACCATCGCCAGGAAGGCGCCGCCGAACCCGGCAATGCCGACGTGGGCAGAGCTGACGATGCGTTCGTATTCCTGCGGATCATTGAGCGACAGGTCGATTGTCTCCACCGGGCCAAGACCCGCTGCAATCGCCACGATGGCGAGCGGGAAGACGATGCGCATGCCGAACACGGCAAAGGCGATGCCCCAGGTGAGGAAGCGGCGCTGCCAGATCTTGTCCATGTCCTTCAGCACGGAGGCGTTCACTACCGCGTTGTCGAAGCTGAGCGAGATTTCGAGCACCGACAGCACGATGATGATCCACAGCATCGATGCCGTGCCGGAAACGGTCCCGGTGCTGGACCAGCCATACCAGCCTCCCAGGCCGAGGCAGATAAGCGTGAAGATGAGTGAGAAGCCGTAGAACTGGCGAATGGTCTGCATGTCGGGAATTACTTCGGTTGGTAGAGCTGGTCAGGTCCGGGGAAGCTGCGCTCGCGCACCTCGGCGGCATACTTGGCGGCTGTCTCCGAGATGGTGGTGGCGATGTCCTCGTAACGTTTCACGAAGCGTGGGACGCGTTCGAACATGCCGAGCATGTCTTCGGTCACCAGCACCTGCCCATCGCACTTGGCAGACGCGCCGATACCGATGGTCGGGCAGGCGACGGCCTCGGTGACCGCGATGGCAATCGGCTCGACCACGCCTTCCACCACAATGGCGAAGGCGCCGGCTTGTTCCAGCGCCTTGGCATCGGTGACGATCTTGTCGGCTTCGGCATCGCTGCGGCCGCGCGCGGCATAGCCGCCCAGCACGTTGACCGCCTGCGGGGTGAGGCCGACATGGCCCATCACGGGGATGCCGCGCTTGACGAGGAATTCCACCGTCTCGGCCATGACCTCTCCACCTTCCAGCTTCACCGCGGCGGCGCCGCTGGCCTTCAGCAGCGTGGCGGCCGCTTCGAATGCCGCCTGCGGAGAGGCCTCATACGCACCGAAGGGCATGTCGACGACCACCACCGAATGGTAGCTGCCGCGCACGACGGCGGCGGCATGGCTGGCCATCATGTCCATCGTCACCGGGATGGTGGAGGGCAGGCCGTAGATCACCTGGCCGAGCGAATCCCCGACCAGCAGCAGGTCGCAGTGCGGATCGAGCAATTGCGCCTGCCGTGCCGTGTAGGCGGTCAGCATGACGATGGGTTCGGCGGTTACGCCATCGATCTTGCGATCGCGGATCTTGGGGACCGTCAGCCGCCGCATCGGTTGCGGCGTCGGATTCGCGCGGCTGGTGGAGGTGTCGAGTTGGAAGGTCGTGGACATGGGCCCCCTTTAGCAGACAGACCCCTCGACGCGAGGGCAATTTCATTGCATGACGAGGCCACTTCGGGATCAAGAGGACAGAAATAATGGCTTTAACCCAGTCGGGGTCTGCGCGGGACGGGTGGTCTTCGCGAACTGCATTCATACTCGCAGCGATCGGTTCGGCAGTTGGTCTCGGCAATCTCGTCCGCTTTCCGGCGGAAGCCGGTGCCAACGGCGGCGGCGCTTTCGTGCTGTTCTACATCGGGTGCGTGATCCTGATCGGCTTGCCGGTCCTGCTGTCCGAAACGCTGATCGGTCGGCATGGCCAGGCCGCGGCGCCTGAAAGCTATCGCCGCATGGCGGAACAGTCCGGCGCCTCTACCGCGTGGGAGGGCGTGGCCAGCCTCGGCGTGCTGTCGGCCTTCCTCATTCTCAGCTTCTACTGCGTGCTGGGGGGCTGGGTGCTCTATTACATCGGCACCTTCTTCTTCGACATCTTCAACACCGGCATTTCCGGCGGCGCGTTCGCCGGGGTGAGCGTGGAAGAGGTCGAGGGGATCTTCCCCGCGATGATTTCCAATGGCCTGGTGACCTCGATCCTCACGGCCGTGTTCCTCGGCATTACCATGCTGTTCGTGGCGCGCGGCGTTTCCGGCGGTATCGAAAAGGTCGCCGTCTACCTGATGCCGGCCTTCTTCGCCCTGCTGGTGGGCATCACCATCTATGGCATGTTCGGCGGCGCGATGTCGCAAACCGTGGAATACCTCTTCACTTTCGAGCCGGAGAAGCTGACCGGCCCGGTCATGCTGGCAGCCGTGGGGCAGGCGTTCTTCTCGCTGTCGCTGGGTGTCGCGGGCATGGTGACCTACGGCGCCTATGTCGGTCGCAACGTCAATCTTGGCGTGACTTCGGGCATCATTGCCACGGCGGATACCTCGGTCGCGCTGCTGGCCGGCCTGTGCATCTTCCCCATCGTGTTTGCTGCCGGCCTGGCGCCCAATGGCGGCCTCGGTCTGATGTTCCAGACCCTGCCGCACGCCTTCCAGGAAATTCCCGGCGGCTCGCTGATCGGCTTCGCCTTCTTCATCATGGTGGGCTTTGCCGCGCTGACCAGCTCGGTTGCCCTGCTGGAGGTGCCGACGGCCTGGGTGATCGACCGCTTCCGTTTCACGCGTGTCGTCTCGGTCATCATGGTTGCCTTCGGCGCCACGATCCTCGGCGTGCTCTCGGCGCTCTCGACCGGCGTGATGTCGGGCTTCCACCCGCTGGGCTTCCTGCCGCTGTTCGAAGGCATGGGCGTGCTCGACACGCTCGACACCTTCACCGGCAAGCTGACCATGCCCATCGGTGCGCTGCTGACCTCGATCTTTGTCGGCTGGATCGCCAACAAGCGGCTGATCGACAGCGAGAACGGGCTGGGCGGTGCGCTGCACCTGTTCTGGCGCTTCCTGGTCTGCTGGCTGTGCCCGATCGCGCTGACCGCGATCCTGATCGTGGGCATCTTCCCCAGCCTGACCGAGTAGTTTCTGCAGGATAGCAAGAGGGCCGCCGCTCGGTACGAGCGGCGGCCCTTTTCTGTTGCCGGAATGCCGGTGCTTACAGCGCCATTTCGGCGCGTTCTTCCTTGGCATCTTCGCGCATGTCGAAGCCCATCAGCATCTTCGCGTTGTCGATGAAGCCGAGGTCGCTGTTCCAGATTTCGGCCTGGCCCAGGTCCATGCGCAGCATCAGCAGGTTGGGATCGTCCTTGCCGCCGGGGAACCACGCCTCCACCACCTTGCTCCACTGCTTGTCGAGCCGTTCGCGGCTGGTTTCCTCGCGCAGGGTGCCGGAAAAGCGGGCGAACATCTCGTGCCCCTTGCCGGCGAATGTCGCGGTGGCGGGACCGCCATTGGCCAGGCAGTGATCCTTCGTGGTGAAGAACCAGATCGCGCTGTCGGCGTCCTTGTCCAGCTGTGCGGTCATCGGCACGGCATTTTCGGGTGCGCTGTCGAGTTGCAGGAACAGGAAGGGGCTGTCGTCGAGGGCCTTCCAGAACCCGGTTTTCAGTTCGTCGGGGGTGCTCATGTCACATTCTCCTTTGCCCGTTCAACGGGTTGGGCCCGGGTGAAGTTCCGATATTGCCCTAAGGTCCATACTGGAACATAAGAAGAACATAGGAGTCGATTCGGCGATGGATACCAGTGCCCTGCCAAAGGCGGTGGAGCTGGCCGGACGTGCTGCCCGCGGGCCCCGCTGGCAGCCGGGCCTGCCACTGCCGCTGCACAGCGAAATCTTTGCCCCCGCCGGAGAGGCGAGCGGGGTAGGGGCGGCGCTTGCCCTGGCTTTCGACGACCTGCGCCGGAATTGCGGCGAAACCGCGCTCGACCAGCGCAGCGTGCTGTGGGTGCAGGATGCCCGCGCCATCAAGCTGGCCGGACGCCCCTATCGCGCCGGCTTGCCCGAAGCCTTGCGTCACCGCCTTGTCCACGTTGCCGCCAAGTCGCCGGAGGATGCACTGTTCGCGCTGGAGGAGGGGCTGCGCTGCCGCGACATGGCGGTGGTGGTGGGAGAGCTGGCGGGCAATCCCCGCGCGCTCGATTTCACCGCCTCACGCCGCCTCAGCCTGACGGCCGAGAAGCATGGCGTACCGCTGTTGCTGGTGCGCCTCGATGCGACGGCGGACCTCAGCTCCGCCCGGATGCGCTGGCGGCTGGCGAGCGCGCCGTCCTCCCCGCCGCGCTGGAACACCGCCGCGCCCGGCCGCCCGGCCTGGCGTGCCGAACTGTTCCGCGCCCGTGCCCACCTGCCCGGAGAATGGATCCTGCGCGATGAGCCAGAACGCCTCACCGCCCAGCGTGTCGCCACTCCCGCGCCGGATCATGGCGATCTGGTGCGCGGACCTGGCGCTCGATCGCTGGCGGCACTCTGAAGGCTACCAGCGCGGCAAGGGCGCGGACGCCGCGCCGCTGGCGCTGATTACCGAGACCGCGCACGGCCCCCGCATCGCCGCGCCCAATGCTGCCGCGCAGGCGCAGGGCGTGGCGCGCGGGGTGATGCTGGCCGATGCCCGCACGCTGTGCCCCGCGCTGGAGGTGCGTCCCAGCGATCCGGCGGGCGACCTTGCCTTCCTCGAACGGCTGGCCGTGTGGGCGCAGCGCTGGGGGCCGTGGAGCGCGCTCGACCCGTCTGACGGCCTGCTGGTGGACGTCACCGCCGTCGCTCACCTGTTCGGCGGGGAGGCACGGTTGCTGGCCGATGTCGCGGCGCGCTGCGATGCCCGCGGCCTTGCCACCCGCGCCGCCATCGCGCCCACCGCCGGGGCCGCCTGGGCGCTGGCGCACCATGCCCCCAGTGGCACCATCCTCGCGCCGGACGACGATGTCGCCGCCCGCCTGGCGCAGCTGCCGGTGGCCGCGCTGCGGCTCGACAACGACGTGCTGCTGGTGCTGCGGCGACTGGGGTTGAAACGGCTCGGCGACCTTGTCGGGATCGAGGGCGGCACCGCTGGTCGCGACAAGCTGCAGCGCCGGTTCCGCAACCGCAAGTCGCCGTCGGCCAACCCGCTCGTCCGCATGGACCAGTTGCTGGGCCGCGTGCCCGAGCCGTTGCTGCCGGTCGTCCCCGTCACCGCCCCGCTGGTGCAGCGCCGCCTGCTCGAGCCGATCCGCCACCGCCCGCTGCTGGACAAGGTGGTGGAGGACCTGGCCGAGGACATGGCCCGCGCACTGGAAGCGCGGGGGGAGGGGGCGCGCCGGCTGCAACTGGGCCTGTGGCGGGTCGATGGCGAAGTGCTGCTGCGCGAGCTGGAACTGGCCGCCGCCACCCGCGACCCGGCGCATATCTGCCGCCTGTTCGCGGACCGGCTCGACGATATCGATGCCGGCTTCGGGATCGAGATGCTGCGCCTACGCGCCAGTTGGGCAGAGCCACTGGGGCTGGCACAGGCCGATCTCGACGCGGCGGCGGAGCAGCACGGCACCAGCCTTGCCGCCTGTATCGACCGGCTCACCACACGGTTGGGCCGGGAAGCGGTGCAGCGCCCCGTTCCCCATGCCAGCCACATCCCCGAACGCGCGCAGCGCTGGCAGCCGCCGCTGGAGCCGCAGCCTGCCTCACAGGGAGAACTCGCCTTTCACACCCGACCGTTGAAGCTGCTCGATCGGGCAGAGCGCATAGCGGTGCTCTACGCCGCGCCCGAAGGCTATCCGCGCCGCTTCAGCTGGCGCGGGCAGGTGTGCGAGGTGGCGCGCGTCGAAGGTCCCGAACGCATTGCCCCCGAATGGTGGCGCGAACGCGGCAGCACCCGCCTGCGCGACTATTACCGCATCGAGGACGAGCAGGGGCGGCGTTACTGGATCTACCGCAACGGCCTGCCCGACGATGGCCGCGGCGGCATGCCCGACTGGTACCTGCAGGGACTGTTTGCCTGAGCCTTACCCTTACCCAGCCTTGGTTGCCCGCAGCTTCTCGCGGCGGTTGCGCTGCATCATGTTGAGCAGTTCCACCATCACCGAGAAGCCCATGGCTGCGTAGATGTAACCCTTGGGCACGTGGAATCCGAAACCGTCCGCAATCAGTACCAGCCCGATCATTACCAGGAAGGCGAGCGCGAGCATCACCAGCGTCGGGTTCTTCTCAATAAAGCGTGCCAACGGGTCTGCTGCCACCAGCATGATGCCGACGGTAATGACGACGGCGGTGACCATGATGGGAATGATATCGGTCATGCCCACGGCGGTGAGGATGGAGTCGACGGAGAAGACGAGGTCGACCGCCACAATCTGGGCGATAACCGCACCGAAGCTGGCTTTTGCCACGCTGGCGGCCCCCGGTGTCTTGTCCAGCAGATGGCCGGAATCATCCTCCGGCTCCATCGAGTGGTGGATTTCCTTGGTGGCCTTCCACAACAGGAAAAGCCCACCGGCCAAGAGGATCAGGTCGCGTCCCGAAAAGGCCGTTTCGAAGGTCGGTTCGCCATAGGGTCCCGGCGTGCCCTCGATCCCCAGGTCGAACAGTGGCGTCTGCAAGGTTACCAGCCAGCCAATCAGCAGCAGCATGCCGATCCGCATGACCAGTGCCAGAGCCAGCCCGATGCGCCGCGCGCGCTGCTGTTGGTGTTCCGGCAGCTTGTTCGACAGGATGGCAATGAAGATGAGGTTGTCGACCCCCAGCACCACCTCCAGCGCGATAAGGGTGAGCAGGGCCAGCCAGGTGGCCGGATCCGAAAGCAGGGCAATGATATCCATGCGCGGGTGATGCCGCAGCAAGGAGAATCGCTCAAGAGCGGTCTTTGTGGGACGCTAGCAGACGAAGCGCCGGGGCGGGGCGCTGGGCTGGGGGCCTTCGCCCGCATTGTCGTCGGCCGAGTGCACCAGGCGCGGGCCGGCAGGGGCGGCTTCCACCAGGTCGTCAATCACCTTTTGCGGGATCGGCTTGTCGAACTCCACGCCGCACATGCCCGGTTTGCTCCACACCACCATGCAGTAGGCCTCGTACATGGACCAGTCGAGGATGGCGCTGACACCCTTGGCGGGCGGGCACTCGGTAGTGAAGCGGGCGCCGGTGGTGGAGATATCGAACAGGCGGCCGGGTCGGTCGCCGCTGGGCATCAGCATGGTGGCGAGGCAGTCGACACGCGTTCGCGGACCGGTCCGGCGTTCGGGGAACGGATCCGGCTTGGCGCGTGTGAACAGCTTCATGGTGACTGACCCCTTGTTGTTATCCAGTCCCGCCTGCGCCTCGGTTGGTTAAGCCTGTTCCAAGGAGAATGGTGAACATGGATTTTACCGCCCCTGGTGGATGCCGCTGCAAGGCGCGATTTTCGGATGGATGGTGACGTCGGCCCCGCTTTCGCTTGGCGAATCCGGCATGAGAACATATAAGGAACACATGTCCTCCCTCGATACCATCCAGAAGCTGGAAATCCTTGCCGATGCAGCAAAATACGACGCTTCCTGCGCCTCGTCGGGAACGGCCAAACGCAACTCCAAAGGGGGGAAGGGGGTGGGTTCGACAGAGGGCATGGGCATCTGCCACGCCTATGCCCCGGATGGCCGTTGCATTTCGCTGCTGAAAATCCTGCTGACCAACCATTGCATCTTCGATTGCCACTATTGCGTCAATCGCAAGAGCAGCAACGTCCGCCGCGCCAGGTTCACTCCGCGCGAAGTCGCAGACCTCACGCTTACCTTCTACAAGCGCAATTACATTGAGGGGCTGTTCCTCTCTTCCGGCATCATCAAGAGCTCCAACCACACGATGGAGCAACTGGTGGAAGCCGCGCGGATCCTGCGCGAGGAGCACGACTTTCGCGGCTACATCCACCTGAAGACCATTCCGGAGGCGGATCCGGAGCTGGTGTACCAGGCAGGCCTCTATGCCGACCGTGTGTCCATCAATGTCGAACTGCCTACCGATGCCGGGCTGACGCGCCTCGCGCCGGACAAGGATTCGCGCCAGATCGAAGGGGCGATGGACGGCATGAAGATGGCGATCCGGCAAGCGAAGGACGAGCGCAAGCGCTTCCGCCACGCGCCGCGGTTCGCGCCGGGTGGCCAGTCGACGCAGATGATCGTCGGGGCTGATGCTGCGACCGATGCCGATATCGTGGGCAAGGCCAGTCGCCTCTACGACAGCTTCAAGCTCCGCCGCGTCTATTACAGCGCCTTCTCGCCCATTCCCGATGCCAGCGCCGTGCTGCCGCTGAAGCGTCCGCCGCTGATGCGCGAGCACCGGCTCTACCAGTCGGACTGGCTGATGCGGTTCTATGGTTTCGCGCCGCAAGAGGTGCAGCAGGCGACCGAGGCGGACGGCAACCTGCCGCTCGACATCGATCCCAAGCTGGCCTGGGCGCTGAAGTTCCGCAACAGCTTCCCGGTCGACGTCAACCGCGCCGCGAAAGAGCAATTGCTGCGTGTGCCGGGGCTGGGTACGCGCGCGGTCGGGAAGATCCTGGCGAGCCGCCGCCACCGCAGGCTGCGGCTGGACGACGTGGCCAAGTTGACCGTCTCCATCACCAAGGTGCGCCCCTTCATCGTCACCGCCGACTGGCGGCCCACGCTGCTGACCGACCGGGCGGACCTGCGCACGATGCTCGCCCCCAGGCAGGTGCAGCTGGAGCTGTTCGCGGCATGAGCGCGCTCAGCGAAAAGCGGCTTGGCACCTATTACGTCGTGCAGCTGCCGGAGGCGGACGATTTCGCCTTCTGGCGCGAGCGGGCACGCCTGCTGGTGCAGTGCGACGTGCCGCCAGATTGCGTCGCCTGGGTGGAGCCGGGCGGCAATGGCTCGCTGTTCAGCCATGGCGACCGCCGCCTGCCGGTGCCCGAAGATCCTGCGAGGCCGGTGCGCGCCAGCAAGCGCTTCGTCACGCTGGCGAAGAATGTCGCGCTGCATTCCGATCCGGAACGCTTCGCGCTGCTCTATGACGTGCTGTGGCGGCTGCAATCGAACTCGCGGCTGCTGGAGGACAAGGCCGATCCGCAGGTCCGCCGGCTGGAGGACATGGACAAGGCCGTGCGCCGCGACGCGCACAAGATGCACGCCTTCGTCCGCTTCCGCATGGTGGAGGATGCGGAAGGGCATGAACATTACGTCGCCTGGTTCGAGCCGGAGCATCACATCCTGCGGCGCGAGGCGGGCTTCTTCGTGCGCCGCTTCGCCAACATGCGCTGGTCCATCCTCACGCCGCAGGGCAGCCTGCACTGGGATGGCGAGACGCTGTGCGAAGGTCCGCCTGCGCAGAAGAGCGACGCGCCCGGCGGTGACCCGGCGGAGGACCTGTGGCGCAAGTATTATGCATCCATCTTCAACCCCGCGCGTTTGAAGATCGGCGCGATGTTGAAGGAGATGCCGCGCAAGTACTGGAAGAACATGCCCGAGGCCGCGCTCATCCCGGAGCTGGTGGCGGGCGCGCAGAAGCGGGAGGCGGCGATGGTGGATGCAGGGGCGCTGGAGTTCGAGGAACGGCCCGATACGCTGGCCGCCCTCGACAAGGCCATCCACGCCTGTCGCAAGTGCCCGATCGGCGACCTGGATAACCGGGCGGTGATGGGCGAGGGGCCGGAAGATGCCGCGCTGATGATCGTGGGTGAGCAGCCAGGCGAGCAGGAAGACCTTGTCGGACGTCCCTTCGTTGGCCCTGCCGGACAGGTGCTGGACGAAGGGCTGGCCATGGCGGGGATCGAGCGTTCCTCCGCCTATGTCACCAATGCGGTGAAGCACTTCAAATACGTGACGCGCGGCAAGCGGCGGCTGCACCAGTCGCCCACCGCCAAGGAAATCGACGTATGCCGCTGGTGGCACGAGGCCGAGCGCGCCATCGTCAAACCGAAGGTGGTGCTGGCGCTGGGTGCCTCGGCCGCGCGCGCCTTGCTGGGCAGGACGGTAAGCATATCGAAAGCGCGCAGCGCGCCGATCCCGCTCGACGATGGCAGCGAGCTATGGGTGACGGTGCACCCCTCCTACCTGCTGCGCCTCGACGGCGAAGCGCGCGCAGAACAGCAGCGCCTGTTCACGGCTGACCTGGCGGCGGTGAAGGAGCGGCTGGCCGAGCTGGAGGGGTGACGTGCCCGACGCTCCGCTCACTCCTGACAAGCGCACCATCCAGCTCGACCCTGACGAGATTGCGCCGCCGCAGCGCGCGGCCTTCGTCGAACTGGGCCTGGTCTCCTGCTTCAGTTTCCTGCGC
The DNA here is from genome assembly GCF_026967575.1 of Aurantiacibacter sp. MUD11. Taxonomy (NCBI): domain Bacteria; kingdom Pseudomonadati; phylum Pseudomonadota; class Alphaproteobacteria; order Sphingomonadales; family Erythrobacteraceae; genus Aurantiacibacter; species Aurantiacibacter sp. MUD11. The sequence continues at coordinate 256,635 of NZ_CP114054.1, forward strand.
GGCGCGTCCGACGCGGTGGACCTCGTGCTCACCGCCCGCGCGCTGGGCTACGATGCCGTGGGCATTGCCGATGCCAACTCCATGGCGGGCGTGGTGCGCGTGCACACCGAGGCAAAGACGCTCAAGCTGCGGCCCGTCATCGGCTGCCGGATCGAGACGGTCGAGGGGCTGGCCTTCCTCGCCTATCCGAAGGACCGCGCCGCCTATGGCCGTCTGACCGCGCTGATCTCCGCCGGGCGGATGAACACGCTGGATGGCGAGTGGCAGGAGAAGGGCGTGTGCGAAATCTCGCTGCCCATGCTGGCTGGGCACAGCGAGGGCGTGCAGCTGATCCTGCTGCCGCCGCGCGATCTCGGAAAAACCTTCACCGTGCCCGGCTGGGCTAGCAATGTCGTCGCGCTGGATGGCTCGGTGCGCGAGGGCGATGTCACCGGCACGCTCTCCGATATCCTGCCGCATCTTGCCGCCGGCCTGCCTACGCTCCAGCATCTTGCCGCGAGCTACCTCTATGCCGGGGACGATATTGCGCGCATCGACCGTCTCGACGCGCTGGCCCGTGCCAACGGCCTGAAGCTGCTGGCCACCAACGACGTGCACTACCATGCGCCCGACCGGCGCCCCTTGCAGGACGTGATGACGGCGATCCGCCACAAGACCACCGTCGCGCGCGCCGGACACCTGCTGCACGCCAATGCCGAGCGGCACCTGAAAAGCCCCGAAGCGATGCAGCGGCTGTTCGAGCGCTGGCCGCACGCCATCACGGCCGCGCGCGAGGTGGCCGATGCCTGCAAGTTCAGCCTCGATGAATTGCGCTACGAATATCCGGAGGAAATCTACCCCGACGGGATGAGTCCGCAGGCCTATCTCGAAAGCGAGACCTGGAAGGGCGCGGCACGGCGGTATCCATCGGGCGTGCCGGATTCGGTGCGTAGCACCTTGCAGCGCGAACTGGCGCTGATCGGCAAGCTGGAACTGGCGCGCTATTTCCTCACCATCAAGGACATCGTCGATTTCGCCCGTTCGGTGGAGCCGCCGATCCTGTGTCAGGGGCGTGGCAGCGCGGCCAATTCGGCGGTCTGCTATTGCCTGGAGATCACCAGCGTCGACCCGGCCAGGCACCAGCTGCTGTTCGATCGCTTCATCTCCGAGGAACGCAAGGAGCCGCCCGATATCGACGTCGATTTCGAGCACGAACGGCGCGAGGAGGTGATCCAGCACATCTATCGCAAATACGGCCGCCACCGCGCGGGGCTGACCGCCACCGTCATCCACTATCGTCCGCGCATGGCGATCCGCGAAGTGGGCAAGGCGATGGGCCTGTCGGAAGATGTCACCTCTGCGCTGGCGCGCACCGTGTGGGGCGGGTGGGGCAAGGAAATCGGCGAAGACCACGTCGCCGAAACGGGCATGGATATCAACGATCCACACCTCAGGCGGGTTCTCAAGCTGACCGAGCAGATGATTGGAATGCCGCGCCATTTATCGCAGCATGTCGGCGGGTTCATCCTGACGGACGGTCCGCTGACGCAGACCGTGCCGATCGGCAACGGCGCCATGCCCGATCGCAGTTTCATCGAGTGGGACAAGGACGATATCGAGACGCTGGGCATCCTGAAAGTCGACGTGCTGGCGCTGGGCATGCTCACCTGCATCAAGAAGTGCCTGGACCTGCTGGAGGAGCATCACGACCGCCCGCTGACACTGGCCACTGTCCCGCGCGAGGACCCCGAGACTTACGAGATGCTGCGCAAGGGCGATTCGTTGGGCGTGTTCCAGGTGGAAAGCCGCGCGCAGATGAACATGCTGCCGCGCCTGCGCCCGCGAGAGTTCTATGACCTGGTGATCCAGGTCGCCATCGTGCGCCCCGGTCCGATCCAGGGCGACATGGTTCATCCCTACCTGAAACGGCGGCGCGGGGCGGAGCAGGTGGTGCTGCCCGCGCCTGCACCGGAGCACGGTCCGCCGGATGAGCTTTCCAGCATCCTCGAGCGCACGCTGGGTGTGCCGATCTTCCAGGAGCAGGCGATGAAGATCGCGCTCGATGCTGCCAAGTTTACAGGCGCGGAGGCCAATCGCCTGCGCAAGGCCATGGCCACCTTCCGCAGCAAGGGCATGGTGCACGAGCTGGAGGAGCTGATGGTCGGGCGCATGGTGGCGCGCGGCTACGATCCCGATTTCGCGGTGCGCTGCTTCAACCAGATCAAGGGCTTTGGCGAATACGGCTTTCCCGAAAGCCACGCCGCCAGCTTTGCCCACCTCGTCTACGTCAGCAGCTGGCTGAAGTGCCATTTTCCCGCCGCCTTCGCCTGCGCGCTGCTCAACTCGCAACCGATGGGCTTCTACGCCCCGGCGCAGATCGTGCGCGATGCCCGCGAGCACGGGGTGGAGGTGCTGCCGGTGGACGTGAACCATTCCGACTGGGACTGCACGCTGGAGGTAATCGGCAAGGCGGACGGGCGCGGCCGTGGCGGGCGGCAGGATCGGCATGTCGGCCTGCGGCTGGGCCTGCGACAGGTCGATGGCATGCCCGAACATGTCGCCGCTGCACTGGTGACGGCGCGCGCGGAGGACGGTCCCTTCGCCGACGTCGCCGAACTGCGCGAGCGGGCGCGGATACCCGTCGCGCATGTGGAGCGGCTCGCCAGCGCCGATGCCTTCGGCTCGCTGGGTCTCTCGCGGCGGCAGGCCTTGTGGGATGCGCGCAGCTTGGTGGGCGCGGCGGACCTGCCGCTGTTCACCCATGCCGATGAGCGTGACGAGGGCGCCGAGCAGGGCAGGGCCGTGCTGCCGAAAATGCCGCTCTCCGAGGAAGTGGTGGCGGATTACCAGACCACGCGGCTGAGCCTGAAGGCGCATCCGATGGCCTTCCTGCGGGCCAGCCTTGCCGAGCGCGGCTTCGTGCGCGCCTGCGACCTGCGCAACCGCAAGTTCCGCTCCATGGTGCAGGTGGCGGGCGTGGTGCTGATCCGCCAGCGTCCCGGCAGCGCCAAGGGGGTGTGCTTCATCACGCTGGAGGACGAGACCGGGGTCATCAACCTCGTCGTCTGGCCGGACCTGAAGGAGAAGCAGCGCACCGTGGTGATGGGATCGCGGTTAATGGAGGTGCGAGGCAGGGTGGAGTATGACGACGAGGTGATACACGTCATCGCCCACCACATGACCGATGCGACGCTGGAACTGCACCGCCTGTCGGACGATCTGCTCAATGCACCCGTGGCGCGCGCCGATCACGTCAACAGCCCGCTGCCGCCGGGCAAGATCAATCCCCGCGACAACCTGCGGGAGGATGTGGGGCAGGATACCGTCATCCGCCCGCGCGACCTGATCGACCAGTTGCCCAATACGCGCGGACATCCCCGCAACGTGCGCATCATCCCCAAGTCGCGAGACTTCCATTGATGCCCCGGCTGGAATGGAAAAGGCCAAAGGTGCCGCAGGACGACCGCAAGCTGACGCTCGCGCTGCTGGTGCTTGCCATGCTGCTCGCGGGACGCGTCTTCATGGTGGAGAACCCGCAACACAACCCGTGGGCGCCGTTGGACCTGAACGATCCGCGTGGCTGGGCAACCTCGACCAAGCTCGACGCCCTTCGCGGCGATCCGGCGGCTTGTCAGGCGGTGCTCGCTCGCAGCGACGTTGCCTTCACGGCCCTGCCGGCGACCGGCGAGGGTGAATGTCAACGGCAGGACCGGCTCACGCTCGGCACCATGCCCTTTGCACCGCGCTTTCCGGAGATGACCTGTTCGGTCGCTGCGGGGATGGAAATGTGGCTGGAGCAGGATGTGCAGCCGCTGGCCGAAGAACTGCTGGGCAGCCGTGTGGCACGGGTCGAACAGCTCGGCACATTCAGCTGCCGCCGGATGTATGGCGGGGAGACGGGACGCTGGAGCGAGCATGCCACTGGCAATGCCATCGATATCGCGGGGTTTGTCCTGCAGGACGGCAGGCGAATCAGGCTGCTGCGCGACTGGGACGGGGACGATGCGGAGGGACGCTTCCTCGAGAAGGTCCGCGACGCGGCGTGCCGCAGCTTCGGAACGGTGTTGTCACCCGACTACAATGCTGCCCACGCCGATCATTTCCACTTCGACCAGGGGCGACGTCCGGGCTTTGGCGCCTGCCGGTGAAAAAACGCCTGCACAAACAAAAACCCCCGCCGAAGCGGGGGCCTTCGAATTCGTATGGGCAACCCGACTACGGGCTGGTCGGAGCCGGCTCGTCCTGACCATCCTCGATCGCGATGATCACGCCTGCAACAGCAGCTGCGGCGAGAAGGATGAGGAGAATGGTGCCTGCGTCACCTTCGCCACCAGCTTCTTCAGCCTGAGCGACAGGAGCCGCGTCACGGAGACCATTGGTCTGCGCGGCAGCAGTCATGGTGGTACCGGCGATCAATCCGGCTGCCAGGGTGCTGGCGATAATCTTCTTCATCATGCTTCCCTCACAAGTTCGGGGCGTGTTCAGTTGCGTTTTGCTTAACGCAGGTGCGTCATAAAGTGAAGGTTCAATGTGATTGTTTGTTCCCGATCGAGCCTGCTTTGCGACGAACCGTTGCATTTGAACAACGAAAATCCATAACTTTAAGCAACATAGCTTTTGGCTAAGGGCGAGCCCGTAATTTTCCGCACCGCAGCATATTGCGCCGTTTTAGACCGGTTCGAGGGCGTAACCGGCGGAGCGAACCGTGCGGATCGGATCGCGGGCGTTATCCACCGCGATGGCCTTGCGCAGACGGCGAATGTGCACGTCGACCGTGCGCTCCTCGATCTCGCTTCCCGTTCCCCAGACAGCATCGAGCAGCTGGCTGCGCGAAAACACCCGGCGCGGGTGCTCCATGAAGAACTTGATCAGGCGGTATTCGGTTGGTCCGATCTGCAGGGGGCGGCCGCGCCGCTCCACCCGGTGGGCGACCGGATCGAGCTTGATGTCGCCAACCTCGATGGTCTCACCGGCAAGGGCGGGGCGCACGCGGCGGAGCACGGCTGACACGCGCGCCAGCAATTCGCGCGGGGAGAAGGGCTTGGTGACGTAATCGTCGGCACCCGTCTCAAGCCCACGGACTCGGTCGTCTTCCGCTTCGCGTGCAGTCAGCATGATGATCGGTACGTGCGCCGTCGCCTTGTCGCGGCGCAGGCGGCGGCAGACTTCGATCCCGCTGGTCCCTTCGATCATCCAGTCGAGAATGACGAGGTCGGGCGGATCTTCGGCTGCGAGCATGATCGCCTCGTCCCCGTCGGAGGTGGCGCGAACGTCATAGCCTTCGCTCTCGAAGCGATATTCCAGCAGTTCCGCCAGGGCGGTATCGTCTTCCACCAGCAGCAGTTTTGGCGTCGACATCGGCAATTGGCCCCGCTTGTTGCAACACACAGGCTCTCGCGCCTGCACTAGGCCATTATGTCACTTCTGTGTCAGAATTGTTGCACTGCCGACGAGGCAGGCGGGCGGTTTCGATTAGCGCTCGATGTCGTTCGGATAGGAACCGGTCGCCGCGTAGTGCACCATCTCCGCTACATTGGTGGCATGATCGCCGATACGTTCGAGGTTGCGGGCCACGAACAGCAGCTGTGCGGCACTCGAAATCGTCGAAGGATTTTCCACCATGTGGCTGACAAGGTTGCGGAAAATGCTGTCGTAAAAGGCGTCGACCTTGTCGTCCCGCTCGATCACTTCGCGCGCCAGCACGGGGTCGCGCGCAGCATAGGCGGTCAGCACGTCGTGCACCATCTCGGCGGCCATTTCGCCCATCGCCGGCAGCAGGGTGAGCGGCTCGAACCGGCTGCGGCCTTCGATGCGGCCCACGCGCTTGGCGATGTTCTTGGCATAGTCGCCGATACGCTCCACCACGCCGCCGATCTTCAGCGCCGCGACGATTTCGCGCAGGTCGTCCGCCATCGGCGCGCGCAGGGCGAGCACGCGAACGGCCATGGCGTCCACCTCGGTTTCCAGCGCGTCGAGCTTGGCGTCACGTTCCACCACTTCGGCGGCCAGGTCCGCGTCGCCGCGCACCAGCGCGTCGAGCGCTTGCTGGATGGAGACTTCCGCCAGGCCACCCATCTCGGCGATCAGGCCGCGCAGGCGAGTGATGTCTTCGTCGAATGCCTTGACTGTATGTTCGGCCATTAGCCGTACCTTCCGGTGATGTAATCCTGCGTGCGCTTTTCACGCGGATTGGTGAAAATGTCCGAAGTATGTCCGTATTCCACCATCGTTCCAAGGTGGAAAAAGGCGGTGCGCTGCGACACGCGGGCCGCCTGCTGCATCGAGTGCGTCACGATCACGATGCCATAGCGGCCGCGCAATTCGTCGATCAGTTCCTCGATCTTCGCGGTGGCGATGGGATCGAGCGCGGAGCACGGCTCGTCCATCAGGATCACTTCCGGATCGACGGCGATGGCGCGGGCGATGCACAGGCGCTGCTGCTGGCCGCCCGACAACGCGGTGCCGGAGTCCTCCAGGCGATCCTTGACCTCTTCCCACAGGCCGGCGCGGCGCAGGCTGCTTTCGACGATCGCGTCGAGATCGGCCTTGTCCTCGGCCAGGCCGTGGATCTTGGGGCCGTAGGCGATGTTTTCGTAAATCGACTTGGGAAACGGATTGGGTTTCTGGAACACCATGCCGACGCGGGCGCGCAGCTGCACCACGTCCATCCCGCTGGCGTAGATGTCCTCGCCGTCCAGCTCGATGCAGCCGGTAACGCGGGCGGTGGGGATGGTGTCGTTCATCCGGTTGAGCGCGCGCAGGAAGGTGGACTTGCCGCAGCCCGACGGGCCGATGAAGGCGGTCACGAATTCCGTGTGGATGTCGATCGAGACGTTATCGATGGCTTTCTTCTCGCCATAATAGACGTCCACGCCCGTGGCGCGCATCTTCGGCTCGCCAACTTCGACGTTCTCGTGTTCCAGCGACTTCTGCGCCGGGTTGGCGAGCGCAGAGCCGCCTCCGGTTTCATTGGTCATTTCGGCATCTTGCTGGGTGGTCTCGGCCATCACCATCTCTTCTCGAAGCGGTTACGCAGGTAAATGGCGAGGCCATTCATCAGCAGTAGGAATATCAATAGCACGATAATCGCCGCGCTGGTGCGCTCGACGAATCCGCGATCGATTTCGTCGGACCACAGGAAGATCTGCATCGGCAGCACCGTGGCATTGTCGGTAAAACCCTCGGGCGGCGTGGCGACGAAGGCGCGCATGCCGATCAGCAGCAGCGGCGCGGTTTCGCCCAGCGCGCGTGCCATGCCGATAATTGTGCCGGTGAGGATGCCCGGCAGGGCCAGCGGCAGCACGTGGTGGAACACCACCTGCACCGGCGAAGCGCCAATGGCGAGCGCACCGTCACGGATCGAAGGCGGCACGGCCTTGATCGCGTTGCGGCCGGAAATGACGATCACCGGCATGGTCATCAGCGCCAGCGTCATCCCGCCGATCAGCGGGGCGGAGCGATAACCGGGGAAGATCGTCAGGAAGACCGCGAGGCCGAGCAGGCCGAAGATGATCGACGGCACCGCGGCGAGGTTGTTGATCGACACCTCGATCAGGTCCGTCCAGCGGTTCTTCGGCGCATATTCCTCAAGGTAGAGCGCCGCCAGCACCCCGATCGGGAAGGCCAGCAGCAGCGTGACCAGCATGGTCAGCATGGAGCCCTTGAGCGCGCCCCAGATGCCCACCAGCTGCGGATCGGTTGCGTCGGCTCGCTCGAGGAAGCCGGTGTCGAAGCGATCCTCCAGCAGGCCCTGGTCGGCGAGTTGCCGGGCCAGCGGCTGCAGGTCTACGTTGCCATCACCCGCATAGGCGCTGGCAAGGCTTTCCGAGGTCGGGAGCCAGAGCTCCACTTGCTGGCGCAGCATGGACGGATCGGCGGCGATATCCTGCGCGACAAGGCGCCAGGCCTCGCGATTGACCTGCGCCGCGCCTTCTTCGCCTAGCGCCTCTACGGCGGCGAGTTCGATCACTTCGCCAAGCCCCTGACTCTGCAGCGACTGCACGATGGCGCGCTCTTCCTCCAGCGACGGGTTCACCGTCAGCGCGGCCTGGGTGAAATCGACGGGCACGCGCAGCTCGGCGCGCTGGAAGCCGCCGATGCCGTTGATGGTCATGTTGACCAGCAGGAACACGAGCACGGCAACCGAGAACAGGATGGCGGACAGGCCGACGGCCTTGAACCGTCGCTCTGCGGCGTAGCGCTTCTTCAGCCGCGCCTCGAACTCGGGCGTGCGCGTGGGGCGCAAGGTCTGGGCGTTCTCACTCATAGGCTTCGCGGAACCTCTTCACCACGCGCAGCGCGATCACGTTGAGCGCCAGCGTCACCAGGAACAGCACGAAGCCGAGGGCGAAAGCAGCCAGCGTGGCGGGATGGTCGAAACTGCCTTCGCCGGTCAGCAGGGCAACGATCTGCACGGTCACCGTGGTCATCGCTTCCAGCGGGTTGGCGGACAGGTTGGCGGCAAAGCTGGCGGCCATCACCACGATCATGGTTTCACCGATGGCGCGGCTGATGGCGAGCATGATGCCGGCGACGATGCCGGGCAGGGCGGCGGGCACCAGCACCTTCTTGATCGTCTCGTTCTGCGTCGCGCCCATGGCGAGCGAGCCGTCCTTCATTGCCTGCGGCACGGCGCCGATCGAATCGTCGGCCATGGAGGAGACGAAGGGAATGATCATCACGCCCATGACGAGGCCCGCGGCCAGCGCGCTTTCGCTCGACGGGTTGGAGATTCCCACCGACATGGCGATGTCGCGAATGGCCGGGGCAATGGTGAGCGCGGCGAAATAGCCGTAGACCACCGTCGGCACACCGGCGAGGATCTCCAGCGCGGGCTTCAGCCAGGTGCGCACCTTGGGCGCGGCATACTGGTTCAGGTAGATCGCGCTCATCATCCCCAGCGGGATGGCAACGATCATGGCGATGATCGCACCGATGAACAGCGTGCCCCAGAACAGCGGAATCGCGCCGTAGCGAGTCGGATCCGGGTTCTCGGCACTGCTCATCGGGTTGGGCGACCAGTTCGTGCCGAACAGGAAGTCGAGCGGCGAGATCATGCCGAAGAAGCGAATCGTCTCGAACACGAGGCTGGCGACGATGCCCAGCGTGGTGAGGATGGCGACCAGCGATGCCAGCAGCAGCGTGCCGAGCACTACCTTTTCCACCCGGTTGCGGGCGCGGAAATCGGGCTTCAGCCGCAGGAACGCGAAGGCGGCACCGACACCCGCGATCAGCAGCGTCACCACGACGCCGATGATGGTGTATCTGGTGATTGCCTGCTCGAACGGTTCGACCAGTCCGGCGGCATCGGGAATGAAAACGGCCTGTGCCGTGCCACGGGCGACGGCTTCGGCTTCCTGGATGATGTTCTCGCGCTGCAGGCCGAAGGGCGGCAGGTCTGCTGCGGCAGGATGCGCGAGGACGGTCTGCATCACCAGCGCATCGGAAATCGGGCCCCAGATCAGGGCGAACAGCATTGCCGGGCCGGCGATCCACAGGGCAGCGTACCAGCCGTGGTAATTTGGCAGGGAGGCAATGCGGTTGTCGCTGGCCGCGCGCCGGAACATGGCGGCGCGCGACCGAGCGACCAGCCAGCCGGCCAGCCCTAGTCCAAGGACTACAAGGAGCAAGGTACTGGCGGACATGGCGGGTTGGATTGCTCCTATTCGAAGTCAGCAGCGGTCAGCGGCGTGAACTCGCTCGCCGCCGTGTTGCTCCGCGCCATAACGTCTTCCGGATTGGGCACAAGCCCCACCGCGGCAAGCGGACCACCTGCTCCCCAGCTGGATGCCCACTCGGCGACGAATTCGCGCAGGCCCGGAACGGCATCGACGTGCGCGTTCTTCACGTAGATGAACAGCGGGCGCGCGCCAATGTAGCTGAAGCTGGAAATGTTCTCGTAGGTCGGCTCGACACCGTTCACGGTCAGGCCGTGGACGCGGTCGGAGTTCGCATCGAGATAGGAGAATCCGAAGATGCCGATGGCGTCGGCGTTGCCTTCGATCTTCTGCACGATCAGGTTGTCCTGCTCGCCCTGCTCGACATAGGCACCGTCATTGCGCAGCTCGAGGCAGACGTCTTCGAAACGATCCTCGTCCTGCTCTTCCAGTTCGGCCATGCCTTCACCGGCTTCGCAGCCGACCATCAGCACCAGTTCGTTCAGCGCGTCGCGCGTGCCCGAGGTGGACGGCGGGCCGTAGACCAGGATCGGCTTGTTCGGCAGCGACGGGTCAAGGTCGCTCCAGTTCTCGGCCGTCTGCGCTTCGCCATAGGGGTTGGCGGCAATCGCGCGGTAGATAATTTCGGGCGTCAGGTTGAAGTCGATGCCACCCACGGCGCTGGCAAAGGCGATGCCGTCCATGCCGACCTGGATTTCGGTGACTTCAGCCACGCCATTGGCCTGGCAGGTTTCGAACTCGCTCGCCTTCATGCGGCGCGAGGCGTTGGCGATCGACGGCGTGTCGCCGCCGGCGCTGCTGCAGAACAGCTGCATGCCGCCGCCGGTGCCGGTCGATTCGATGATCGGGCTGGGCATGCCGGTGTTGCGGGCGAAGCTTTCGGCAACGCGGGTTGCGAACGGATAGACGGTGGACGAGCCGACGACGCTGATGGCGTCGGGCGTGTCGCCACCACCCGAACCGCCACAGGCGGAGAGCATGGTTACGCTGAGCGCGGCGGCGGTAATGCGGAAATTAAAGTTCATGATGATCCCCATTCGGTTTGGATGCCAGATCGCTAGGTAAAGAGTATGACGGCTTTGCGACAGGCATGGGTCCACCAGGTGTCTCCATGCCATATTCGCGCCGCGCTGTCGTCAGGTTACGGTCCTCAGAAGTCGATTTGTGCACGAACGCCGATCACGTCGACGGCGTAGTCCACCAGGCCGCCGGCTGCCGCGTGAACGGCATCGTCGTATTCGAGGCGGGCATAGTTGACCAGGAAGCGGGTGTAGTCGGTCGGCACCCAGACGAGGCTGGCCATGTAACCGTTCTGCGTACCGCCGATGACCGTCTCGTCACTCAGGTCGAGATAATCGTAGCGGACGTTGAGCTGGAACGCGCCCATGCCGCCTTCGTCGACCGGATTGGCCGGACGGGTGCGGTTCCAGGTACCGCCACGATAACCACGGCTGTCGCCACCGGTCAGGAACACGCCCGCTTCGACATAGCCGCCGAAGAAGGTCGGGTCGTTCATCGTGCCGATCATGTCGGTGCTCTGCCAGAAGCCTTCGGCCACGGCGTGGAACGGACCGCTGATGAAGGCGGCTTCGACACCGGCGCCGAATTCGCTGGAGGCGGCCATGTTGCCGGTGTTGATGAAGCGTTCACTGGTGAAGTGCACCAGCGGGCGCTGGCGATAGCGGACCGTGTCGCCCTGCGGCACGTCGGTGTAGTGGACCGAGGCACCCAGGTGCAGCTGGTTGTCGCCGATTTCCGGCATGAAGACCACGCGGCCGTCGGCGCTCATCGCCTTGCCCGGCAGGTCGCCGATATTGTCGGAGAACAGGCCGCCCTGGATCAGCACGGTGTCAGTCGGCTCCAGCTCGACCGAGACGCCAAGGCGACGTTCGAAGCCAAAGGCATCGGTGAAGGCAGCGCGCTCGATGAAGGAGGACCAGCGGCTGCTGGTCAGCTCTTCCAGCGACTGGAAGTTGTTGTGCTGGCCAACGTTCACCGTGACCGGGCCGTCTTCGTAGGACAGGATGGCGTCCGTAACGGTCACCGCATTGCCTTCGAAATCGATTTCGAACTTGTAGCCGAAGCCGCCGGGAATATCGCCTTCGACGCCTAGGCGGGCGCGGCGGATCTCGCTGTTGAAGCCGTCTTCGCGGCCTGTCGAATCGGGCGCGCTGAAGGTGCCGGCATCGAGGTTGAGGCGACCGCGCGGCTTGAACGACCAGCCACCTTCGCCTTCGATTTCAGGGGCGCCGGCCCAGCTGATCTCGACCGGGGAACCAGAGGTTACGGTCGGGGCCGGGGCGGGCGGGGGCACGGCGGCTTCGACCGCGGCGGCCACCTGCGTGGCGACTTCGGCTTCCTGCTGTGCCTGCTCGGCTTCGAGCTCCTGCACGCGGGCGTTGAGGCGGGCGATCTCGGCGCGCATGGCGGCGAGCTCTTCCATGACCTCGGTCATGTTTTCCTGCGCCGACGCGGCGGCGGGGGTGAGGGCGCTGGCTGCGAGGAGCGAGGCGGCGAAGAGTTTTTTCATGACAATTCTGTTTCACTTCTGTGACTGGAATGTGCGCCCGCTATGACTGCAATATGACGCTATTGTTACAGTCTGCGCGCGGCAGCCGTTTTTCGGGTCACAACCTGTGGAGAACTGTCAGTCTGCGGGCATCAGCGGCAGGCGTACGGTCACCGTGGTGCCTTCGCCCTGCTTGCTGGCAATGTCGAGTCGGCCGCGGTGGCGCTCGACGATGTGCTTGACGATGGCGAGGCCCAGGCCGGTGCCGCCTGCCGCCCGGCTGCGCCCCGGATCGGTACGATAGAAGCGGCGGGTCAGGTGCGGCAGGTGCTCTGGCGCAATGCCTTCGCCGTGATCGCGGACGGTCAGGACAACCATGTCACGCGCGCCACGGCGCAGGCCGACCTCGACAGACTGATCCTGCCCGCCATACTTCAGCGCATTGTCGACGAGGTTGCGGACCAGTTGCTCCAGCTGGTTGCGGTCACCGCGAATCTCCAGTTTGCCATCCTCGATGTCGAGCATGAGGCGCTGCTCCCGCTCCAGGCCGGCGCCATCGCGGGCGGACTGGCGGACGAGCGGGGCAAGGTCGAGCGGTTCGCGCGGCTGGTCGTGTTTCTCGGCCTCGACCCGGCTCAGCGACATCAGGTCTTCCACCAGCGATTGCAGGCGCCGCGCCTCGCGCAGCACCGTGCCGTAGAACTTGGCGGCGCGCTTGGGGTCGATGTTCTCGCCTTCGTCCTCCAGCGTTTCCATGTAGCCGATGATTGAGGCGAGCGGCGTGCGCAGTTCGTGGCTGGCATTGGCGACGAAATCGGTGTGGGCGCGGCTGACGTCGGCTTCGGAGGTGCGGTTGATCAGTTCCACCAGCGCATAGCGGTCGTCGATCGGCTGGCGGGTCATCTGCCAGTTGCTGCGCGGGCCGGTGAGGCCCTGCACGGTCACGCTGCCGCCTTCCTTGCGGGACAGCAGGTCCACCGCCGCGGGATGGCGCAAGGCGACGCGGGCGTCCTGTCCGGTGACATGGGCGCCGATCGCTTCTCGCGCCGCCTTGTTGGCGACGATGATGCGGTTCCCGTCGATCATCAGCATCGGCAGGCCCGAGTGTTCGATCAGGTCGCGCATCCCGGAGCGGGTGAGCTGGACGCCTTCGACAACCTCCTTCTTCGGCGGCGGGGGCAGGGGGACGACCAGCCAGAAGGACAGGATCCACACGCCGACCATCGCGAAGATGGAGGCGATTCCGAGGTCGGACACGGCCACGATGATGCCGGACACGACAGCCAGCACGATGCCGGCAAAGGGGATACGACGGCCCTCCATGGGAGTGCCTCATGCGATAGAATTGTGACGGTTTCCACCACGAATGCGCAAACTTCCCCGCATGGCTGCGGAGCAGTGTTCGACAGGGTTGCGGGAATGGTGACCCCTACGGGACTCGAACCCGTGTTTCAGCCGTGAGAGGGCCGCGTCCTGACCGCTAGACGAAGGGGCCGTGCCGATAATGGTGGGAAGGCAATGCCATCGCTGGTGACCCCTACGGGACTCGAACCCGTGTTTCAGCCGTGAAAGGGCCGCGTCCTAACCGCTAGACGAAGGGGCCATCCTGCGATGGAGCGGCGCACTTAGGGGTGTCCGCCGAAACGGTCAAGTGCCCTTTTGGCAATTTCTTCGAACAAGCCCGTCAGTCCGCCCAGGCAGCGTCTTCCAGATGCAATTCCGCCGCAGGGCGCGCGCCCCAATCGTCGATCTTTGCGCGGCCTGCCAGCCACAGTCGGCGGCCCTTGGAACCATGCAGAATCGATTGCCCCATCTCGCTGGAAGCGGCGCGGAAGGCGATGGCCTTCAGGCTGCGGCCATCCTGCCCGGCGGCGATCACGCGCAGGTGGTCGTTACCGACGATATCCGCCTTGATGACATGCACCGGGCCGACCGCGATGCGCGGCCCCGGCCAGCCGACGCCGTAGGGCCCGGCGTTCTCCAGCGTCTCGACAAGGTCGGGCGTCAGTCCGCCGGGGGCCACCGACAGGTCGAGCAACATGGTCTGTTCGGCGCTGGCCTTCGCCACGGCAGCCGCCAACCTTTCGTCCAGCCAGTCGCTCAAGGCGTCGAGCTTGTCCGCTTCCACCGTCAGGCCAGCGGCCATGGCGTGGCCGCCGCCAGCCACCAGCAGGCCCGCCTCTCGCGCGCCGATGATCGCGGCGCCAAGATCGACACCCGCAATTGAGCGGCCCGAGCCCTTGCCCTGTCCCGCTTCCGCGTCCACCGCGATCACCAGGCTGGGCTTGCCGGTCTTTTCCTTGATTCGCCCGGCCACGATGCCGATGACGCCAGGGTGCCAGCCACTGCCCGCCAGGCAAACCACGGCGCGATTGTGCTGGGCAGCGAGCTGCGCTTCGGCTTCTTCCTGCACAGCGGCCTCGATGGCGCGGCGTTCCTCGTTGAGCGTGGAAAGCTGTTCGGCAATGGCGCGCGCCTCGTCCGGATCCTCGGTCGTCAGCAGGCGCACGCCCAGCGTCGCTTCGCCCACGCGGCCACCGGCATTGATTCGCGGGCCGAGCGCGAAACCGCAGTCGCTGCATTTCGGCGCTGCCTTCAGACGGCTGGCGTCGATCAGCGCCGCCATGCCGGTGTTTGCACGTTTGCCCATCACCTTGAGGCCTTGCGCCACGAAGGCGCGGTTCAGCCCGCGGATCGCCGCGACATCGGCAACGGTCCCCAGCGCGACCAGGTCGAGCAAGGAGAACAGGTCCGGCTCAGCCCGCTCGGCGAAGTAGCCGCGCTCGCGCAGGGTGCGGACCACTGCAATGGCCAGCAGGAAGGCGACCCCGACCGCAGCCAGATGCCCGTGCGCGGCCGCCAGGTCATTCTCGTCGAGCCGATTCGGGTTCACCAGGGCATAGCTGCGCGGCAGGTCCGGGGCGCACTTGTGGTGATCGACCACGATGACGTCGATGCCTGCGTCATGCGCCATGCCCAGCGCCTCATGCGCCATGGCGCCGCAATCGACGGTAACGATCAGGCTGGAGCCTTCCTCGCCGATCTTCAGCAGGGCTTCGCCGCTGGGGCCGTAGCCTTCGAGCAGGCGATCCGGGATGTAGTGCCGGGCATCGTGGCCCAGCATCCGCAGCAGCCGGATCAGCAGGGCCGAACTGGTGGCGCCATCGACATCGTAGTCGCCGTAGATCGTGATCGTCTCGCGGGCGAGGACGGCTTCGGCGAGCCGCTCGGCAGCCCGATCCATGTCGTTGAACTGCGACGGGTCCGGCAGGAATTCCCGCAAGGAGGGATTGCGGTGGCGATCGAGATCGTCGCGCTCCACGCCACGAGAGAGCAGGAGCTGCGTGGTGATGTCGTCACCCAGCCCATGCGCCTCGCCTTCGATCTGCATGTTGCCACCGCGCCAAAGCCACGCCTTGCCGGTTAGTGATCTTTCTACACCAAGAACTGTAGGTCTTGTGGCCATGAATTGCCTCTAGCGGTGTTGTCGTTGGCTTCCAACTGGTTGCCCACTAATCTCGACAGCCGCGGCGTGCGTTCTTGCGCCGTAGTGCTTTAAACAGTTTGGCTGAATACGGCGTGCAAGGACTCGACCTTGCGGGGGTTTGTCGTCACAAATCCGGTGTTGGACAAAAAGGGACCAGCTGATCGCAAGCGCGCAACGCCTTGAACACAATGGCAATGTTTCGGCAGTCTCACTGCTGTTTGCGCCGGGAAAGCGACCGCGGGCGGCCGACGTGCGTGCGCTTGCCCAAGACGACACCAGGTTCTCCATCAGCCTCGATACGTCCGAGGATGACGGAGAGGAAAGCGGCTGGCTGGAGCTGCTGGCAAACGGCATGACCTTCGATCTCGTGGGGCTGGCGCCGCAGCCCGCGATAGAGGTGCCGGAGACGGTCCATTCCTTCGGCATCGGGCCCGATCGGGACATCACCCAGTACCAGGCGCTGACCATTACTCCGGGGCCCCACCTGGCCGCGGGCGGGGCGATGTTCCCGGTGGTTCGCACCCTGGCGACCATCGCCGCCTATCTCAGCGAACTGGACGGGGTGGAGGCGATAGCCTGGCACCCGGCACGCGCGCTGAGCGATGCCGACTATTTCCGCCGCAGCGTGCTGCGCTGGATCGAGGGCGGGGCCTTTCCGGGCCTGGGGCTGGCCGCACTGGTGCCGACCAGCGATGGCGGGTTGCAGAGCGAGGGGCTCAGCCTGTTCACCGGGCAGGAGCTGCGGCTGTCGCCCGATGTCGCCAACGACCGGGCTGAAGGTTCGAAGATCGCCCTGCGCCTGCTCAACTGGCTTGTCGAACATGGTCGAATCACCGAAAGTTACGGTTTTACAGGACCTTCCGGAGAGACATTAAGGCTTGAACCCGTAGAGAACCTCGGCATTGTCGAGGTGTGGAGAGGGTCGCACTAGTCCACGCCAAGGATGGGGACTTTAGACGGCGCCGGATCGGCGACCGTCGCAAGCTGCCGTTCAGGGCGGTCAATCAGCCGGGTAAGCCTGGCCACCAGCCGGATATGCAACGCCATCACCTGGTACCTTGCCAGCTGGTCGAAAGCAGCGGGCTTTGCGGGATGATGCAGCAGCTTGGGCGGGATCGCATCGGGTTCGACGATTTTCGTCGCAACGGCCTGCTATTGCCCGCGACGACTTCCGCGGCCTTGCGCGTCGGCCTGCCGCTGCATCGGGGGCCACACGCCGGTTACAACGCGATGGTCGCGGAACGGGTGGGGCAGATCGAGGCGGTCTGGTCCCGCGAGGTGCTGCGCAAGCCGCATGAGGCGACATGTGCGGCCATCATGCGGCTGGACCTGCTGCAGGCCGGCTTGCGTCGGCGGCTGCTTTCATCCGGCCCGAAGAAGCTGCGTCTCAACAGCAAGGATCCCTTCCGGTCCGGCCAGGACTTTACCGAGCTCGATGCCATGGCCGACCAGCTTTGGGCGGGTACGGCGATGGGGACCTAGTCTCGGTTAGTTGCATGGGGCCATGCCTGTTGCAGGGCGGCTTTGCAGTTGCGCGGGTCGCCAGCTTCTTTCAGCATGCATTCGAGGGCCCTGGCGGCATTGCCCAGCTGCTCTTCCCCGAAATTGGCGGCGACGCCCGCCAGCTTGTGCAATTCGCCCGCCAGCATGATCCAGTCGCTTGCCTGCGCATCGGCAGCCAGGGCAAGGCGTAGCGCGTCAAGCAGCTCATCGCGCCGTGCGCGATAGCGGATGACCAGCGCCCTGTAGGAGGGATCTCCGAGGGGCCGGAAAGTTTCGGGTTCCGGTTCCTGCGTCCGCGTGCAGATGGGTACTTTGTCGGCCATGCAATCCGTCCAGCTCGTTCCAGTGGAGCGAGCATGAACGAACGCGGCCTAGCGTGGCCCGAGCGGGGCCATCCGCAGGATTACCTAGGTTCCGCCAATCAGAAGCGCTGCGTGCCGGGGCCATGGGCGGCACCGTTGGCCGCCGAAAGGATCGCCCGCACGCTGGCCGTTGCCACGTCCTCGTCGATCCCCACGCCCCAGCCGCTGCGGCCATCGGGCAGCGCCCATTCGACATAGGCAGCCGCGCGCGCATCGACGCCGGTACCCAGCGCATGCTCCGAATAGTCGAGCACCTCGAAGTCGAGGCCGTAGGTCTCACGGATGGTTGCCAGCACGCTGGAGATCAGGCCCTTGCCGCGGCCCGATACGCGCTGTTCCTCGCCATCGACCTCGATCGTGCCGGTGAACACGCGGTCGCCATCGGCGGTGCGGGCCTCGTCATAGTCGACCAGGCGGAACTTCCGCTTCTCGACCTTGAGGTAATAGGTCTTGCGGAAGCATTCCCAGATGTCGTCGGAATTGAGTTCGCGGCCGGTGTCGTCGGCCATGAACTGCACGTGCTTGGAGAAATCCGCCTGCAGCTTCTTGGGGAGTTTCAGGCCCTGCGTCTGCTGCAGTACCCAGGCAAAGCCGCCCTTGCCGGACTGCGAGTTGACGCGGATTACCGCTTCGTAGTCGCGACCAAGGTCCGCTGGGTCGATCGGCAGGTAAGGTACGCGCCACTGCTGGTCGTTCTGCTGCTCGTGCGCCTCGAAGCCCTTCTTGATGGCATCCTGATGGCTGCCGGAGAAGGCGGTGAACACCAGGTCGCCGCCGTAGGGATGGCGCTGGTGGACGGGTAGTTCGTTGCAGTACTCGACCGTCTCGATCACCTTGTCGATGTCGGAAAAGTCGAGGCCGGGATCGACGCCCTGCGTGTACATGTTGAGGGCAACCGTCACGAGGCAGCAGTTGCCGGTGCGCTCGCCATTGCCGAACAGGCATCCCTCGACACGGTCGGCGCCGGCCATCAGGCCCAGTTCGGCTGCCGCTACACCGGTGCCGCGGTCGTTATGCGTGTGCAGGCTGATCACTGCCGCTTCGCGGTTGGGCAGGTTGCGGCAGAAATACTCGATCTGGTCGGCATAGATGTTGGGCGTCGCCGCCTCGACCGTGGCCGGCAGGTTGAGGATGATCGGCCATTCCTTCGTCGGGCCAACCACGTTCATCACCGCCTCGCAGACCTCCAGGCTGAAATCGAGTTCGGCGGTGGAGAAGGTCTCGGGCGAATATTCGAAGTGCCACTTGGTGTCCGGGCGCTTCGCTGCCTCGTCCACCAGCAGCTGTGCCCCGCGCACGGCGATGTCGCGCACTTCCTGCTTGCTCATGCGGAAGACGATGTCACGCCACGCCGGGCTCACCGCGTTGTAGAGGTGCACGATGGCCGAATGTGCGCCTTCAAGGCTTTCGAAGCTGCGCTTGATCAGGTCTTCACGGGACTGGGTGAGCACCTGGATCACCACGTCTTCCGGTACGCGGCCGGACTGCACCAGCCAGCTGATGAAATCGAACTCGGTCTGCCCGGCAGCGGGGAAGCCGACCTCGATCTCCTTCACCCCGACTTCCAGCAGCAGGTCGAAGAAACGCGTCTTCTTGGCGCGGTCCATCGGGTCGATGATCGACTGGTTGCCGTCGCGCAGGTCGGTGCTGAGCCAGCGGGGCGGAGCGGTGATGGTGCGCGTGGGCCATTGCCGGTCGGGCAAATCGACCTGCGGAAAGGGGCGGTATTTCGCGCTCGGATCGCGGAGCATGGGCATTTCGGGAACAGCCTTGTTCGACTTGGCCGCGCGTCTCAAGTGGCGCGGCGCCGGTTTCAACGTTGGATTTGGAAGCCCTTAGGCGGGTCCTGCGCGTCGCGCAGGGGAAATGGCACGCCTAAGGGCGTGTAAGTCGAAGCAGGAGTAGGCTGTAAGCCTGCGTCATGCGAAGGTATCTAGGGACGATTGGTTAACAGGTCCAGAAACAAATGCGGGTGTGCCGCGCAAGGGCGGCACACCCGCATTCATGTTGCTGATTGCCTTAGTTCTTTTCGAAGGCGACCGTGATGTCCAGTTCGACCTCGTCACCCAGGCCGAAGGGGATGCCCCAGCCAAGGTTCCACTCCGAACGGTTGATCGTGGTGGTACCGTGGAAGCCGACGGTTTCCTTCTGGCTCATCATGTTGGTGCCCATGCCGGCCAGTTCGGCCTGGATGGTCACCGGCTTGGTGACGCCGTTGAAGGTCAGGTCACCCATGATGTGCGCGGTCGTGTCACCGGTCTGGTGGACAGCGGTGGACACGAAGCGAGCCGGCGCCGGGTCGGAACCGAAGAAGTCGGGCGCGGCACCATCGGCACCGTCACGCAGCAGGTGATCGCGCAGGCCGGCGCTGGCGACGGTCGGCGTGGCGAGCGGGATGGTCACGTCGACGCTGGAGTTGGCGAGGTTTTCCGTATCCAGTTCCAGCGTGCCGGTGATGTCGCCGTAGATGCCGAAGTAGTCGTTGAAGCCCAGGTGATCGAGACGCCAGCCGACCAGCGTATGCGCCGGATCGGTGGAATAGCTGCCGGAGGTGATGGCGCTGGTGTCCATCTCCGCCTCGGGCGCGCCCTGCGCGTTGAGGGCGGTTACGGAAAGCGCGGCAAGGCCGATGGCGGCGGTCGAAGCAAGGATGGTCTTACGCATGTGAAAAGTCTCCCGGTGGAATATGTGACGCGCAAAATGGCGTGGCGCGTTGACAATGTCCACCGGGATTAGCTTGCCCGGACTAAAGTCTAGCCTCTCGGGGCCTTAGTTCTTTTCCTTGTCCACCAGCTTGTTGGCGGTAATCCACGGCATCATCGCGCGCAGCTGGGCACCGGTCTGCTCGATGGGATGTTCGGCCTGGCGCTTGCGGGCGGCCTTCATTTCCGGGTTGCCGATGGCGTTGTCAAGCATGAAGCGCTGCACGAACTTGCCCTTCTGGATGTCGTCGAGGACGCGCTTCATCTCGGCCTTGGTCTCTTCGGTGATGACGCGCGGGCCGGTGTGATAGTCGCCGTATTCGGCAGTGTTGGAAATCGAGTAGCGCATGTTGGCGATGCCGCCTTCATACAGCAGGTCGACGATCAGCTTGGTCTCGTGCAGGCACTCGAAATAGGCCATTTCCGGCGCGTAACCGGCTTCCACCAGCGTTTCGAAACCGGCCATGATCAGGTGGCTGATGCCGCCGCACAGCACGGCCTGTTCGCCGAACAGGTCGGTCTCGCACTCTTCCTTGAAGTTGGTCTCAATGATGCCCGAACGACCGCCGCCAACGCCGCTGGCGTAGGCGAGGGCAACGTCATGGGCATTGCCGGTCACGTCCTGGTGGATGGCGATCAGGCAGGGCACGCCGCCGCCGCGCTGGTATTCGCTGCGCACGGTGTGGCCGGGGCCCTTGGGCGCGATCATGATGACGTCGATGTCGTCGGTCGGCTCGATCAGGCCGAAATGGATGTTGAGGCCGTGGGCGAAGGCAAGCGCGGCGCCCTTCTTCATCTTGCCCTTCAGGTCGTTGGCCCAGATCGCGGCCTGGTATTCGTCCGGCGCGAGGATCATGAGGATGTCGGCCTGCTTGGCTGCTTCCTCGTTGCTCAGCACCTCGAACCCGGCGGCTTCGGCCTTCTTCGCGGTGGCGGAGCCTTCGCGCAGGGCAATCGCGACGTCCTTCACGCCGGAATCGCGCAGGTTCTGCGCATGGGCATGGCCCTGGCTGCCATAGCCGAGCACGACGATCTTCTTGTCGGTGATGAGGTTCATGTCGGCGTCGGCGTCGTAATAGACTTTCATGTCGGGTCCTACTGCGTCTGGATCGTATAGAAGGCGAGGAGCGTCAGCCCCCCGATGAGAGTGATGAGCGGCCAGCCGATATGCTGCCCGCGGGTGAGAATGGCGTCCGCCACGCCCATGATGAAATGCACGGCGCCAATGCCGAAGACGAGCCATGGCGCGTCGATCTCGCCATAGGCGGTCAGTGCCAGCACGGCGCCGACGCACAGCCACAGCACGCTGGTCCAATGCCAGGCGAAACGGGTGACGTTGCGGGCAAATTCGGACTGCATCGGCGGGGCGTCGCTGGCCAGCAAGGGAGCCAGCAGGCGCTGTTCGCCCAGCACCGAATGCAAACCGGCCGTTATCGCGGCGAGGGCGGCCGCCATCAGCAGCATGAAGGTGGGGTTGAGATATTCCATCAGGAACCTTCCGTGCCGCGCATCATGCCGACTACGCCGGAGCGGCCAACCTCGACGAGGCCGAGTTCACGCATGAGGGCGACGAAATTGTCGATCTTGTCGGTCGCGCCGGTCAGTTCGAAGACGAAGCTTTCGGTGGTGGTGTCGATCACGCTGGCGCGGAACACCTCGGCGATGCGCAGCGCCTCCACGCGGTCGTCACCCTTGCCGCGTACCTTCACCAGCGCCAGCTCGCGCTCGACGTGCGGACCTTCTTCCGACAGGTCGACCACGCGGTGCACGGGCACCAGCCGGTCCAGCTGTGCCTGGATCTGGTCGATCACGTTGGGCGGACCGTTGGTGACGATGGTGATGCGGCTGATCGCATGGTCTTCCGAGATGTCGGCCACGGTCAGGCTGTCGATGTTGTAGCCGCGCGCGGTGAACAGGCCGGTGATCTTGGCGAGGATGCCCGGCTCGTTATCCACGACCACGGTGAGAACGTGCCGCTCGTGCTGGCGATGCTGAATCTTCATCACACCAAGGCCTTCGCTTCGTCATCCATCGTGCCATCCACCATGTCGCCATAGAGCAGCATTTCGGTGTGTGCAGCCCCCGAGGGGATCATCGGGAAGCAATTTGCTTCCTTGGACACAAGGCAATCTACCATCACGGGTCCGTCGTGCTCCAGCATGGCGGCAATGCCCGCTTCCAGCTCACTTTCGTCGTGGATGCGAATGCCCTTCCAGCCATAGGCTTCCGCCAGCGCGACGAAGTCGGGCAGGCTGTCGGAATAGGAATTCGAATAGCGGCTTTCATAGGTCAGTTCCTGCCACTGGCGGACCATGCCCATGTATTCGTTGTTGAGGATGAACACCTTCACCGGCAGGCGGAACTGGCTGGCGGTACCCAGTTCCTGGATGTTCATCTGGATGCTGGCTTCACCGGCAATGTCGATCACCAGGTTATCGGGATTGCCCAGCTGCGCGCCGATGGCTGCAGGCAGACCGTAACCCATGGTGCCGAGGCCGCCGCTGGTGAGCCACTTGTTCGGTCCCATGAAGCCGAAATACTGCGCCGCCCACATCTGGTGCTGGCCAACTTCCGTCGTGATGATCGGATCGCGATCCTTGGTCATCTCGAACAGCGTTTCGACCGCCTTTTGCGGCATCAGCGAATCCTCGCGGGCCGGGTAGGCGAGGCTGTCCCGCGCGCGCCAGCCGGCGATGCGCGCCTTCCACTCGCCGAGGTCGGCCGCCTTGCGGTTGCCCCAGGCTTCGATCAGCTGCTCCAGCACGGTGCCGCAATCGCCGACGATGCCCAGGTCCACCGGCACCACCTTGTTGATGCTGGAGCGGTCGATATCGATGTGGATCTTCTTCGAACCCGGCGAGAAGGCGTCCAGTCGCCCGGTCACGCGGTCGTCGAAGCGGGCGCCGACGCAGACCATCACGTCGCACTGGTTCATCGCCATGTTGGCTTCGTAAGTGCCGTGCATGCCCAGCATGCCCAGCCAGTCCGGATGGTTCGCAGGGAAGGCACCGAGGCCCATCAAGGTCGAGGTGAGCGGCGCACCCGTCAACTGCTGGAACTGGCGCAGCAGTTCGCTGGCGCGCGAGCCGGCGTTGATTACGCCGCCGCCGGTGTAGAGGATCGGCCGCTCGGCATTGGCGATCATCTCGATCGCTTCGGCGATTTCGTCCGCCGCGGCGACCATGCGCGGCTGGTAGCGCTTCTTCCGCTCGGCGGGGCCGTCGGGCATGCTGGCCGTGGCGATCTGCACGTTCTTGGGAACGTCCACCACCACCGGGCCAGGGCGGCCGCTGGAAGCGATTTCGAAGGCTTCCTCGATGGTCGCGGCGAGGTCTTCCGGGTCCTTCACCAGGTAATTGTGCTTGGAGCAGTGGCGGGTGAGGCCCACCGTGTCCGCTTCCTGGAAGGCGTCCGTGCCGATCAGGTTGGTGGGCACCTGCCCGGTGATCACCACCATCGGGATGGAATCGAGGAAAGCGTCGGCAATGCCGGTGATGGCATTGGTTGCGCCGGGACCGGAGGTGACGAGCACCACGCCGGGCTTGCCAGTGGAGCGGGCATAGCCTTCCGCCGCGTGCGCCGCGCCGGCCTCGTGCCGGACGAGGATGTGGCGGATGCGATTGTCGGAAAACAGTTCGTCGTAGATCGGCAGCACGGCACCGCCGGGATAGCCGAATACGAATTCGACACCCTGCCGCACCAGGCTTTCAACCAGTATCGCAGCACCGCTGCGTTCGTCCGACACATCAACCTCCGTCGTTTGCTAAAAAGACAACCCGGCGCAATCGCTTGCGCCGGGCCGAATTTCTCCAACTCTCCGCCGCCCCCAATATGTATACGAATCTATCCTGTCAACCGCTAATTTGAGAATAAAATTCCAAAATGTGACTTGATTGAGACATTTTCAGGCTGAACTCGCGGCCAATCGGTCGGTGGCTGGTGGCGCAGCCAGGTATATTGCCGTTTCGCATATTGCCGCGTGGCGCGCTGGCCGAGCTCGATTGTCTCCTCGCGAGAGAGTTCGCCGCGCAGCATCGCGGCGATTTGCGGCACGCCGATGGCGCGCATGGCCGGGAGGTCGGGCGAGAGGTCGCGCGCCAGCAACGCCTCGACCTCCTCCACCGCGCCCTGATCGAGCATCTGCACGAAGCGCCGGTCACACCTTTCGTACAGCCACTCGCGATCGGGCAGCAGCACCAGCGGAGCGAGGGTGATGGCATCGCCGATCCCGCCGACCTTCTCGCGCTGCCAGGTGCCGAGCGTGCGCCCCGTGGCGCGCACCACCTCCAGCGCGCGGGCGATGCGCTGGCTGTCACCGGGGGCAAGAGCCTCGGCGCTGGCCGGGTCTTCCTGCGCCAATGCGGCATAGGCTTCGGCGACGGGCATGGCGCGCACCTGTTCGCGCACCTCGGGGTCGATTTCCGGGATGGGCGCGATGCCGTCCAGCAGCGTGCGGATATAGAGGCCGGTGCCGCCCACCAGGATCGGCACTGCGCCCGCAAGGTGGGCATTCTCGATCTCGCGCTTGGCTGCTGCGGCCCAGTCCGCTGCCGAGCAGGCCTCGGCTGCGTCCCAGGCGCCGAACAGGTGATGCGGCACGCCCTGCATCTCTTCCTCGGTCGGCCGAGCGCTCAGCACGTGCAGGTCGCGATAGACCTGCGCGCTGTCGGCATTGATAACCACCGCCGGCGTACCCACATCCCGCAGTGAAAGTGCCAGTTTCACGGCACAATCGCTCTTGCCGCTGGCTGTCGGCCCTGCAATGAGCGCCACCAATTTTTCAGGAGATCCAACCTTGCTCATCGCGCGGCTGATAGCAGACCCGCAGACACTGGACCAACGCCTTGCCGCCGCCACTGCGGCGCTGGACAAGGCTGGCCTGCCGCTGGCCCATGCGGCCATGCTCGATTTCTGCGGTGACGTGCTGCAGCTGGAGCTGCCCGGCGACGACATGGCCGTGCTGCGCAAGGTTATCGACGAGCATTTCGCCCCCAGCGACGCGATTATTGCCCGGGACGTGATCCGCGTGCCGGATGTCTTCGTGTCGGACATGGATTCGACCATGATCGGGCAGGAATGCATCGACGAACTGGCCGACTTCGCCAACCTCAAGGCGCAGGTCGCCGAGATCACCGAACGCGCCATGCAGGGCGAACTCGATTTCGAGGCTGCCCTGCGCGAACGCGTCGGCCTGCTGGAAGGGCTGGAAGAAGGCGCCATCGAGCGCTGCCTTACCGAACGCATCCGTCCCAATCCCGGCGCGCGCGTGCTGGTGGAGACGCTGAAGAGCAAGGGTTGCCGCACCGTGCTGGTGACCGGCGGTTTCCATCACTTCGCCGACGTCGTGGCCGAGCAGATCGGTTTCGAACGCGTGGCAGGTAACCGTCTGGAAGTGGCGGGCGGCAAGCTGACCGGGCAACTGGTCGGCGCGATCACCGACAGCTCCACCAAGGAGGCCGTCCTGCGCGAGGAAGTGGGCAAGCTGAGCGAGGGGGCTGTCAGCATGGCCGCCGGCGACGGCGCGAACGACATTCCGATGCTGCAGGCCTCCACCTTCGGCATCGCCTATCGCGCCAAGCCCAAGGCGCGTGAGGCTTCGGACGGCTGGATCGAGCGCGGTGACTTGACCGCGCTGCTCAAGCTGCTGGAAATCCGCGAAACGGACTGGGTAACCGGCTAGGTTCGGCGGCGCTTGGCTCGCGCCTTCTGCCACGCCGCCAGTTTCAACAGGGCGGCGGCCACGCCTACCACGAAATAGGGGTCGAGCAGCGGATTGGCGTCAGGCCACTCCATGGTGTGGATCGCGCCGAGGTACGGGCTGACCGAAAAGATTGTCCAGAAAGCCCACATGCCGATGCGATGGAGGAGCTTCCACCACCTGCCCAGCCGTTTGCGGGCGCTGTCCGTCGAGGTGAGCACCATCGCCAGCAGCAACAGGTAGACATAGGTGCCGGGGTCCCCCAGGTCGGCCGGGGGAAGTTGTCGCGCAGCCAGTTGTTCACCAGCAGGGCCGCCAGGTGCATGGCGAAGGCGGCCGCAAAACCCAGGCCCCACCAGCGGCGATCGCGCAGCAGGGCCTTGGTCCAGCGCGTTGGCCAGAGCCGGGCGAGGGCCGATGCGGCGAAGGTGATGATGAATAGCGGGAACGATGCCCGGGCCGTCCAGCGTGCGGCAAGGTTCCAGCCTTCCTGAGCGTCCGACCCGCTGGCAAGGCCAGCGACAATCGCGGCGGCACCGACGAATGCGCCGAGCCAGGTTGGCCAGTATTTTCCCATGTTCACTCCCCCCGGACCGGGGGAAACCTAGAGCCAGCTGGCAATCTGTTCCAGCGGCTTCTTCTTCACGGCGTGGTCTGGAACGGTCGCGTCTTTCGCAGGGTGCCCGACCACCACGATCATCAGCGGCTTTTCATTGCTGGGCCTGCCGCAGAGGTCGCGCAGAAAGCCCATGGGCGAGGGTGTGTGCGTCAGCGTAGCCAGCCCCGCTTCGTGCAAGGTGGCGATCAGCATGCCGCAGGCAATGCCGACGCTTTCGTTGACGTAGTAGTTCTGCGTCTGCCCGTCCTCGTCGATGCCGCCGGTGCGCTGGGCAAAGCAGGCGATCAGCCACGGGGCGGTCTCGAGATAGGGTTTGTTCTCGTCCGTGCCGATCGGGGCGAGGGCGTCGAGCCACTCCTCGCTGGCCTTGGGTTTGTCGCCATCGGCGCCGTAGAACTTGCGCTCTTCCGCCTCGGCCGCTTCGCGAATCGCGCGCTTCCTTTCGGGTGAGCCGATGACGGCGAAATGCCAGGGCTGATGGTTGGCGCCGTTCGGAGCGGTGCCGGCGGCGCGGATGGCGTATTCGATCACCTCGCGCGGCACGGGCTCGTCGGTGAAGGCACGGCACGAATGGCGCGTGCGGAGCCGCTCGAACGCGGCCCTGGCGCGCTTCACGCGTTCTTCGTCCGAATATTCGGGCAGGGGCGGGAAGGGCTGGTGCCCTTCGCTCATGCCTCCATCCAGTCCTTGAAGAAGCTCTTGTGCGCGTTGCGCAGGTCGCCGAGCGAGACGCCCAGTAGGCTGTCGCCACCGGTGGTGCCGAGGCGGCGGAAGCCGACCCGGGCGGTGTCCTCGTCCTCGGTGCCCGCGGCCAGCGCACGGTTGAGCGCGTCGGGATCGGGAACGGTGACGATGTAACGGCCCTGATCCTCGCCGAACCACCACTGCGCATCGGTGTAGAGCGGATTTCCTTCGACTTCGGCGCCGATGCCGCCAGCCATGGCCATTTCGGCCAGTGCAACGGCGATGCCGCCGTCGGACACGTCATGCACCGCGCTGACGAGACCGTCGGCGATCAGCTGCCGCACGATCTTGCCCGCGTTCTTTTCCAGCGCCAGGTCGACCGGGGGCGCACGGCCTTCGTCGCGGTCATGCACGACCTGCAGCCAGAGCGACTTGCCAAGGTGCGAGCGTTCGGGATCGGGCGTGGCCCATGCCTCGGAACCGACCAGGTAGATCGTCTCGCCCTCGGCCTTGAAATTCATTGTCATCATCGAGTCATAATCGTCGATGATCCCGACCCCGCCGATGGCGGGGGTAGGAAGGATCGCACTCCCGCCGCCGGTCGCCTTGCTTTCGTTGTAGAGCGACACGTTGCCGCTCACGATCGGGAAGTCGAGCTCGCGGCAAGCCTCGCCCATGCCGTCCAGCGCGTGGACGAACTGGGCCATGATTTCCGGCCGCTGCGGGTTGGCGAAGTTGAGACAGTTGGTGACGGCCAGCGGACGCGCACCGACGGCGCACAGGTTGCGATAGGCCTCGGCAATCGCCTGCTTGCCACCTTCATAGGGGTCCGCATGGACATAGCGCGGCGTGCAATCGGTGCTGATCGCAAGGGCCTTCTTGGTGCCGTGCACGCGCACCACGCCGGCATCACCGCCGGTCTGCAGCGTGTCCGCACCCACCTGGCTGTCGTACTGTTCCGAAATCCAGCTCTTGGACGCGAGGTTGGGCGAGGCCAGCAGTTTGAGCAGGTCCGCGCCGACATTGTCGCTGTCGGGCTTGTTGGTCATCGGCTTGATGCCGGCCCAGGCGGTGTAGTCTTCGCGCGAGAGATACGGGCGGTCGTATTCCGGCGCATCGGCGGCAAGCGGGCCGAGCGGAATGTCGCAGACGACTTCGCCGCCCCATTCCAGCACCATGTGCCGGGTGTCGGTGACTTCGCCGATGACCGCGAAATCCAGTTCCCACTTCTCGAAGATGGCCGCCGCCATTTCTTCCTTGCCGGGCTTGAGAACCATGAGCATGCGCTCCTGGCTCTCGCTCAGCATCATTTCGTAAGGCGTCATGCCTTCTTCGCGGCAGGGCACCTTGTCCATGTCGAGGCGGATGCCGGCCTTGCCGTTGGTGGCCATTTCGACCGACGAACTGGTCAGGCCCGCTGCACCCATGTCCTGGATGGCGACGATGGCATCGGTGGCCATCAGTTCGAGGCATGCTTCGATCAGCAGCTTTTCGGTGAAGGGGTCGCCGACCTGCACGGTGGGGCGCTTTTCCTCGGCATCCTCGGCGAAATCGGCGCTCGCCATGGTCGCGCCGTGAATGCCGTCGCGTCCGGTCTTGGAACCGACATAGACGATGGGGTTACCCACGCCGGTTGCCGCCGAGTAGAAGATCTTGTCCGCGTCGGCGACACCCACGGTCATCGCGTTGACCAGGATGTTGCCGTCATAGGCCGGGTGGAAGTTCGTCTCGCCCGCGACGGTCGGCACGCCCACGCAGTTGCCATAACCGCCGATGCCCGCGACCACGCCCTGCACCAGGTGCTTCATCTTCGGGTGATCGGGCCGACCGAACCGCAGCGCATTGGCGTTCGCCACCGGGCGTGCGCCCATCGTGAAAACGTCGCGCAGGATGCCGCCGACGCCAGTAGCCGCGCCCTGGTAGGGCTCGATGTAGCTGGGGTGGTTGTGGCTCTCCATCTTGAAGATGGCGGCCTGCCCGTCACCGATGTCGATCACACCGGCGTTCTCGCCCGGACCGCAGATCACCCACGGTGCTTCGGTGGGCAGCTTCTTCAGGTGCAGGCGGCTCGACTTGTAGGAGCAGTGCTCCGACCACATGACCGAGAAGATGCCCAGCTCGACAAGGTTGGGCTCGCGGCCAAGCGCATGCAGGACGCGTTCGTATTCCTCGGGGCTGAGGCCGTGCTGTTCGACGATTTCGGGCGTGATTTCTGACATGCGCAGCGCCTTAGCCCCGGCTTTGAAACTCCGCCAGTCCCCAAGGGGGCAATTTTGCCCAGTTCAGCTGGAGAGGTTCAGCTGGCGAAGCGCAAAGTGACCCAGGTCGCCACCCCGGCAGCGACTGCCGTGGCGAAGGTGCCCCAAGCGATATCGGCCAGGCTGACATGGGTTGCCCACACCTTCATCACTGCCTGGCTGGTCAGGTCGAAGGTGGCGTAGCACAGCCCGCCCAGCAGCGCACCGTTGAGCAGGGCCGTGCCCACGCTGCCCGATTCCACCCCGGGGCGGATAGCGAACCAGACCATGCCGGCGATGTAGATGAGGTAGAAGGCCGCCGCTGCGCCCATGCGGAACTCCTCCGCCATGATGCTGCCGATGACCGGGCGATAGAGATTGTCTGCCGCCCAGCGTAGCCAGACGGCATCCAGCGCGCCAAAGGCCACGGCGGCGGCAATATAGGCCACAATCCACTTCATGTTCGCTCTCCCACAGGTGGTGCAGCTTGACCCTGCGCGATGGGGCGGTCAATGGTCCCGCGCATGAGTGAAACAAGCCCGCCGATTGCCGAGATGAGCTTCGAGGACGCGCTGCGTTCGCTGGAAGAGGTGGTTCGCCGCCTCGAAGGGGGCGAAGTGCCGCTCGACGAATCGATTGCGCTGTACGAGCGCGGCGAGGCGCTGCGGCGGCATTGCCAGGCGCGGCTCGACGCGGCGCAGGAGCGGATCGAGAAGATCGTCGCCGGTCCCGATGGCAAGCCGCAGGGCACCGCGCCCTTCGACGCAGGGTAAGCGCCATGGGTCTGGTCCTCGCTGACGATATCCTCGCGACAGGCCTGCAGCGCATCCAGCGCGAGATCGATGCTGCCTTCGACGCGCTGCTGCCGGTGCCCGACGATGCCCGCGCGCGGCTGGTCGAGGCCATGCGTTATGCCACCATCGATGGCGGCAAGCGGGTGCGCCCGATGCTGCTGGTGACGGTGGCTGAGATGTACGGCGCCAGCCGCGAAGCGGCGGTGCGCGCCGGTGCGGCGATCGAGGCGATCCACGTCTACTCGCTGATCCACGACGACCTGCCGTGCATGGACGATGACGACCTGCGCCACGGCAAGCCGACGCTGCACCGCAAGTATGACGAGGCAACCGCAGTGCTGGCCGGGGATTCGCTCCACGCGCTCGCCTTCGAGGTGCTGGGCGGTACCCATGTCAGCAACGATCCCTTCATCCGCGCCGAACTGGTCCACGCGTTGGCCAGCGCCAGCGGCCACAACGGCATGGCCGGTGGCCAGGTGATGGATATGGCGGCGGAGGAAGAGGACTTCGACCTGCGCGGCGTCACTCGCCTGCAGCAGCTCAAGACCGGCGCCCTGCTGGGCGCGGCGGTGGAGATGGGCGCGATCCTCGGCAAGGTGCCGGAAGAAGGCAGGGCGCACCTGCGCGCCTATGCCCGCGATATCGGCCTCGCCTTCCAGATTGCCGACGACCTGCTGGACGAGGAAGGCGACGAGGAGAAGGCCGGCAAGGCGCTGCGCAAGGACGCAGAGCAGGGCAAGGCCACCTTCGTCAGCCTGATGGGCGCGGACAAGGCCCGCGAACAGGCCCGCGCGCTGTCCGAACAGGCCATTGGCCACCTTTCCGGACACGGTAGCGAGGCTGACCTGCTGCGCGCGCTGGCGCGGTTCATCGTCGAAAGGGACCGCTGATGGCGGAGCGCATCGGCCTATATCCCGGCACTTTCGACCCGGTCACGCTGGGTCATGCCGACATCATCCGGCGCGGAGCCAAGCTGGTCGACCGGCTGGTGATCGGTGTCACCACCAACCCCAGCAAGAACCCCATGTTCTCTCCCGCAGAGCGGATGGACATGATGCGCGCCGAGATCGACCGGCTGGGCCTGACAAATGTCGAAGTGCGCGGGTTCGACGCGCTGCTGATGAAGTTCGCCGACCATGTTGGTGCGGGCGTCATCATCCGCGGCCTGCGTGCGGTGGCGGACTTCGAATACGAATACCAGATGGCGGGCATGAACCAGCAACTCGATGCGTCGATCGAGACGGTGTTCCTCATGGCCGATATCTCCTTGCAGCCCATCGCGTCCAAGCTGGTGAAGGAAATCGCCATCTACGGCGGCGACATCGCGCCGTTCGTGAGCCCGGCGGTGAAGGAGCTGGTGACTGCGCGCGTGGCCGATATCGGTCGGCGCGGGGAACTGTAACCGCCAACATGTTCATTGAACTGTCATGCCGCAGCCGATAGAGCGCATGCCAAGAAATCACACATATCTGGACAGGATTATGATCCGCCACATCGCGTTGTCGGCCATCGCTGCCGCTCTTACCTTCACCGCCGCGCCCGCCGCCGCGCAGGACATCAGCCTGTCGCCGGCCGTTGAGAGCACTGATTCCACCAACGTGGAAAACCGCGCGCTGCCGATCCGCGTGAATTTCGACATGGAGGAGGATCCCGAGAACATCCTCCTGCTTGACCTGTCCACCGGAGAGCGTGTCGCCATCCGCCTGGTCCCCGAATGGGCGCCCAACCATGTCGAGCGGATCAAGACGTTGACGCGCGACGGCTTCTACAATGGCGTGCCCTTTCACCGCGTGATCGACGGCTTCATGGCGCAGACGGGTGACCCGACCGGCACCGGCCAGGGCGGCTCCACCCTTCCTGACCTGGAAGAGGAGTTCAACTTCCTTCCGCACGTGCGCGGCACCGTGTCGATGGCGCGCGCGAATGAAGAGGACAGCGCCAACAGCCAGTTCTTCATCGTCTTCTACCCGCGCTTCGCGCTGGATCGCCGCTATACCAACTTCGGCCGCGTGATCGACAACATGGCCGCCGTCGACGCCATCCAGCGCGGCGAGCCGCCGGCCAATCCGACGCGGATCCTGCAGGCTTCCATCGCCGCCGACAACGTGCCGCAGATGATGCCGACCGCGCCCAATGCGCCGCGCGACGAGGAAATCACGCTCGACATGCTCAACGCGCCGCTGGAAGAGTGACGCTGCCAGCCCATGCGGGTTGATCTTTTCGATTTCGACCTACCGCAGGAACTTATCGCGCTGCGTCCCGCGCGGCCGCGCGATGCTGCGCGCATGCTGGTAGTGAAGGGGGACGAACCCTTTGCCGATTGCGGTGTGCTCGACCTGCCGAAGCTGCTGAACCCGGGTGACGTCCTAGTGTTCAACGATACCCGCGTGATTCCGGCGCAGCTCGAGGGTCGGCGGGGCGAGGCGAAGATCGGTGCGACGCTGCACAAGCGGCTCGACCTGCGCCGGTGGCAAGCTTTCATCCGCAACGCCAAACGACTGCGCGAAGGCGACGTGGTGGAATTCGGCGCGGGCGTGACGGCGATTGCGGAAAAGCGCCACAACGATGGCAGTTTCACCCTGGCCTTCGAGGGTGACGAGCCGGTCGAGCTACTGCTGGAGCGGGCAGGGCGCATGCCGCTGCCGCCCTATATCGCGGGCAAGCGCGATACCGACGCGCAGGACCGCGAGGACTACCAGACCATGTTTGCGCAGAAGGACGGCGCCGTTGCCGCGCCGACGGCCGCGCTCCACTTCACGGACCGTCTGGTGGCGGCGCTGGACGAGGCGGGCATCAAGCGCGAGACGCTGACGCTGCATGTGGGCGCGGGCACCTTCCTGCCGGTCAAGGCAGAGGACACCGACGACCACCAGATGCACTCCGAATGGGGCACGATCGATGCCGCCACGGCGGATCGCCTGAATGCCGCGCGGGCAGCGGGCGGTCGCCTGATCGCCGTGGGCACCACCAGCCTGCGCCTGCTCGAAAGCGCGGCAGACGAGGACGGTACGATCCGGCCCTTCGCCGCCGACACGGATATCTTCATCACACCCGGTTATCGTTTCCGTGCGGTCGACGGGTTGATGACCAATTTCCACTTGCCCAAGTCGACGCTGATGATGCTGGTATCGGCACTGATGGGCACCGAGCGGATGCAGGCGGCCTACGCCCACGCCATCGGCGAGGGCTATCGCTTCTACAGCTACGGAGATTCGTCCCTGTTGCTTCCGTGACCGTTCGCCCGCTAGGCAGGTTGCAATCAGCAACTGGAGGTGGGTGATGGCATCGGTTTTCGAAAGCGCGGCGCGCGCGGCACTCACGCCGGTTCTCACCGGTCTTGCCAGTTTCAACCGACGCCGTTTGCCGTCCCCCGACCGGAACCCCTTCCTGCACGGCATTCACGCGCCGCTGGAAGCCGAGCAGACCTTCACCAACCTCAAGGTGACCGGCACCATTCCGCCACAGCTCGACGGGCAATATGTCCGCATCGGCCCGAACCCCTTCGGGGAGCACGAGAGGGGCCACCACTGGTTTGTCGGCGACGGCATGGTTCACGGCGTGAAGCTGCAGGGCGGCCACGTGCAATGGTATCGCAACCGCTTCATCCGTTCGCGCGACCTTGCCCGGCGGGGAGGTCCGGATGCGGCAGGTGGGCCACGTCGGGGTTTCAGCGATACGGTGAACACCAATGTCCTGCGTATCGGCGGAGATGTCATGGCGCTGGTGGAGGCGGGTTCCTTTCCCGTCGCGCTCGACGACGACCTGGAGACGCGTGCCTATTCGGACTTTTCCGGCGGGCTTACCGGCTCCTACACCGCGCATCCGCATGAGGACCCCAGGACCGGCGAACTGCATGCCATTTGCTACGACGGTGCCATCGCCGACACCTTGCGCCATGTGGTCATCGACAAGACGGGCAAGGTGCTGCGCGAGACTCCCGTACCCGTCCGGCATGGCCCTTCGGTGCACGATTGCGGGCTGACCGACCGCTACGTGCTGGTCTTCGACCTGCCGGTCTGCTTCTCGATGAAGGCGCTGATCGAAGGCCACCGCTTTCCCTATCGCTGGAAGCCCGACCACCAGGCGCGTGTGGGGCTGCTGCCGCGCGAAGGAACGGGCGACCAGATCGTCTGGTGCGACGTCGACCCGGCCTTCGTCTTCCACATCGGCAACAGCTTCGACATGGCCGACGGCAAGGTCGCGGTGGATGTCTGCGCCTACGAGACCATGTTCGATGGCCCGATGGTCGGACCATTCGGCAAGGGCAGGGGGCTGGAGCGGTGGATCATCGATCCGGCAGGCCGCACGGTCCGCTGCGAGACGCTGGATGGCCGCGCGCAGGAATTCCCGCGCCCGGACGAGCGCCGCTTCTGCTCCGATTACCGTTACCTCTGGTGCATCGGGATTCCGGGCGATGGCAAGCTCGACTTCCACGAAACATTGCCGCTGCTGCGGCATGACCTTACCTCGGGTGAGACGATCACTCGCGAGTTCGGCGGAGGCCGCGTGCCGGGCGAATTCGTCTTCGTCCCGCGCGAGGCCGATGCCCCCGAAGGCGATGGCTGGGTGATGGGCTACGTGGTCGACCCCGCCAAGGACGAGACCACCCTGGAAATCTGCGACGCCATGACGCTTGACACTGTCGCGGCGGTCCACATACCCCACCGTATCCCTCCCGGTTTTCACGGAAATTGGCTGCCAGCGTGACCGACACCATCCTCGAAATTTCCGGCCTTGAGAAAACCTACAAGGGCGGTGTGACGGCGCTGGGCGGCGTCGATCTTTCCATCAAGCGCGGCGAGATTTTCGCGCTGCTGGGGCCGAACGGCGCGGGCAAGACCACGCTTATCGGCTCGGTCTGCGGCATGGTACGCCCCACCGGCGGCACGATCCGCGCGTTCGGCAAGGACATCGCCAGGCACTGGAAAGAAGTGCGCCGCGATATCGGGCTGGTGCCGCAGGAACTCAGCTTCGATATGTTCGACAAGGTGATCCGGCAGGTGCGCTATTCGCGCGGCATGTTCGGCTACGCGCCGGACGAGCAGCGCATCGAGGAGGTGCTGAAGAGCCTCAGCCTGTGGGACAAGCGCGACGTTTCCATCCGCGAACTGTCGGGCGGGATGAAGCGCCGCGTGATGATCGCCAAGGCGCTGAGCCACGATCCGCAGCTGCTGTTCCTCGATGAGCCGACGGCGGGCGTCGATGTCGAACTGCGCCGCGACATGTGGCGGCAGATCGATGCCCTGCGCGAACGCGGCACCACCATTATCCTCACCACGCACTACATCGAGGAGGCCGAGGAAATGGCCGACCGTGTGGGCGTGATCAACAAGGGCAAGATCCTGCTGGTCGACGACAAGGATGCCATCATGGCGCAGCTGGGCCGGACGGAGGCGCACTTCACCATGGAGCCTGCGCTCGCCGCCCTGCCGCCCTCGCTGGAGAAATACCCGGTACACCTGGAGGACGACGGCGCGCGGCTGGTCTATCGCGGCGGCGATGGCACCGGTCTCGGCAAGCGCGAGGTTGCCGAACTGGCGCAGGCGATGACGCGCGAGAACATCGGTTTTGCCGGTATCGAGACGCGCGAGAGCACGCTGGAGGAAATCTTCGTCGACCTGCTGGCAGAGCGGGAGGGCGCGTAATGAGCATGGCCTTCAACGCCCGCGGCGCCTTCGCCATCTTCAAGAACGAGGTGATGCGCATGTTCCGCACCGCCTTCGGCTCGATCGCCTCGCCGGTGATCACCACCTCGCTCTACCTCGTCGTGTTCGGTGCCGCGATCGGCAGCCGGATGGAGCTGCCGGGCGGGGTCGACTACGCCTCCTTCATCGTGCCCGGCCTCCTGATGCTGACCCTGCTGACCGAGAGCACCAGCAACGCCAGCTTCGGTATCTACATGCCCAAGTTCACCGGGGCGATCTACGAACTGCTGTCGGCACCGGTCGGCGTGGTCGAGACGCTGATCGGGTTCGTCGGCGCGGCGGCGGTCAAATCGCTGATCCTCGCGGCGGTCATCCTCGGCACGGCGGCGCTGATCGTCGATTACCAGATCGCTCATCCGATCCTCGCCTTCTTCTACATCCTGCTGATCGCTGCGACCTTCTCGCTGCTGGGCTTCATCATCGGCCTGTGGGCGGACGGCTTCGAGAAGCTGCAGATCGTACCGCTACTGATCCTGATGCCGCTCACCTTCCTGGGCGGCACCTTCTATTCGATCGACATGCTCGGCGAACCGTGGCGGAGTGTCGCGCTGATCAACCCGGTGGTCTATCTCGTAAACGGGCTGCGCTGGACCTTCCTCGGCACCTCCGATTTCCCCATCGGCATCTCGCTGGGTGCGACCTTTGCCTTCCTGCTGATCTGCGTCGGCATAATCACGTGGATCTTCAAGACGGGGTGGCGCCTGCGCGAATGACCCGCTAGCGGGTGCGGCCATGAGAAAACTTGCCATCCTTGCCACTCCGCTGGCGCTGATTGCCGCGCCCGCAGCCGCCGAATTGCCCACCGCCGCGCGCGCCATGATCGACGCCGCGATTGCTTCAGGCGATGCCGAGCAGGTGGAGGCGGTGATCGCCACTGCGCGCACTGCCTTTCCGGACGACAGCGCCGAAATCGACGCCATCTGGACTGCCTACCAGGCCGAGCAACGCGAACTGGCCGCCGCCGAGGCCGCTGCCGAGGTCGAGCAGATTCGCCAGGCGGGCCTGTTCGACAACTGGAGCGGGGAAGGGCAGATCGGCGCCTTCCAGTCCTCCGGCAACACCGACGAAATCGGCCTCAGCGCGGCGCTTGATCTCCAGCGCGAGGGCATCGACTGGGAGCACCGGCTGAAGTTTACCGCCGACTATCGCCGGCAGGACGGCACGACCTCGCGCGAGCAATTCCTCGCCCGCTACGAACCGCGCTACCAGATCAACGACGGGCTGTTCGCCTTCGGCCTTGCCCAGTACGAGCGCGACCGGCGGCAGGGCTTTTCCGGGCGCTATTCGCTCTCCGGCGGCCTAGGCTACAAGGTGATCGATACCGACACCATGGAACTGTCGGTCAAGGCTGGCCCGGCCTACCGTGTCACCCAGTTCATCGACGGCACCGAAACCAGCCGCGTTGCCGGTCTCGTCGGGCTCGATTTTGACTGGCAGATTTCCGACAGCATCAAGTTTACGCAGGATGCCAACGGCACGGCGGAAACCGGCGGCGAGGCGCTGCTGATCGTCGATGGCGCGAACACCAGCCTGACCGCCACGACCGGCCTCGAAGTGGGCGTCAGCGATGCGCTGCGCGCCCGCCTTTCATGGGCCGTCGAGTATGACAGCAACCCGCCCGCCGGGGCTGTCAGCACCGATACGCTGACGCGGTTCACGCTCGTCTATGGCTTCTGAGCGGCCCCGCTTCGAATTCACCGTCGCGGCGACCGACGGCAAGGCGCGCACCGGCACCATCGCCATGCGCCGCGGGAATATCCGCACGCCGGCCTTCATGCCGGTGGGCACCGCCGCCACTGTAAAGGCGATGAAGCCGGAGGCCGTTCGCGCGACGGGGGCGGATATCATCCTCGGCAACACCTACCACCTGATGCTGCGCCCTGGCGCGGAGCGGGTGGCGCGGCTGGGCGGCCTGCACGAATTCATGCGCTGGAAGCGGCCGATCCTTACCGACAGTGGCGGCTACCAGGTGATGAGCCTGTCCGACCTGCGCAAGCTGACCGAGGAAGGCGTGGAGTTCCGCAGCCACCTCGATGGCTCCAGGCACATGCTGACGCCCGAACGCTCGATGGAAATCCAGCGCCTCCTTGGCTCCGACATCGTCATGGCCTTCGACGAATGCCCGCGCGCCGACCGGCCGCTGGCAGAGATCGAGGCAAGCATGGAATTGTCGATGCGCTGGGCAAAGCGCAGCCGGGATGCCTTCGACGCCGGCGGCGAACATGCCGCCAATGCGGCACTGTTCGGCATCCAGCAGGGCGCGCTCGACAAGGGGTTGCGCGAGCGGTCCGCCAAGGCGCTGCGCGAGATCGGCTTCGATGGTTATGCCATCGGCGGACTTGCCGTGGGCGAGGGGCAGGAGGCGATGTTCGGCGTGCTCGACTATGCGCCCGACATGCTGCCCGAGGATGCACCGCGCTACCTGATGGGAGTGGGCAAGCCGGACGACCTGGTCGGCGCGGTCGAGCGCGGGGTCGACATGTTCGACTGCGTGCTGCCGACGCGTTCCGGCCGCAACGGGCAGGCCTTCACCTGGGATGGCCCGGTCAATCTGCGCAATGCCCGCCATGCGGAAGACAAGTCGCCGCTGGATGCCCGCTGCCCGTGCCCGACCTGCACCAGCTATTCGCGCGCCTACCTGCACCACCTGCAGAAGTCGGGTGAGATCCTGGGTGCCATGCTGGTGACGGAGCACAACCTCAGCTTCTATCAGCAGCTGATGCAGGGGATGCGCGAGGCAATCGCTGGCGGAACCTTCGCCGCCTTCGCTGCGAAGTTCCGCGCCGATTACCTAGGCTGAATCAACACGCTTTGTTGAAACGAAAAAGGGCGGCCCCGCGGGACCGCCCTTTTGCATTCGTAGCCGGAAACCGGATCAGCGCGAGTAGAACTCGACCACCAGGTTCGGTTCCATCTGCACCGGGTAGGGCACTTCGTCGAGCGACGGCACGCGCGTGAAGCTCACCTTGTCGTTGCCGTCGACGGCGACGTAGTCGGGAATTTCACGCTCGGGCAGGCTCTGCGCTTCGATGACCAGTGCCATTTCCTTGGCCTTCTCACCCAGCGAGATTTCGTCGCCCACGTCGCAACGACGGCTGGCAACGTTGCACTTCACGCCGTTGACCTTGATGTGGCCGTGCGAAACGAGCTGACGAGCAGCGAAGATCGTCGGCGCGAACTTGGCGCGGTAGACGATCATGTCCAGGCGGCGTTCCAGCAGACCGATCAGGTTCATACCAGTGTCGCCCTTCATGCGGCTCGCGTCCTTGTAGGTCGCCTTGAACTGCTTTTCGGTGACGTCGCCGTAGTAGCCCTTCAGCTTCTGCTTGGCGCGAAGCTGCAGGCCGAAGTCGGACATCTTGCCCTTGCGGCGCTGGCCGTGCTGGCCGGGACCGTAGGAGCGCTTGTTGACCGGGGAATTCGGGCGACCCCAGATGTTTTCGCCCATGCGGCGGTCGAGTTTGTGCTTGGCGCGCGTGCGCTTCGACATAAGTCGTATCCTTCAATCTGCTGGACCACCCCTGTGGTGGCCATTCAACCCGGCATCGCACCGCCTGGCCATCAGCCAGACGCGGTCACCGCTTCACCGGGGTGCGGGACCAATTTGTCGCGAAGGCGCGCATTTAGCTGCGCGCGGGCATAAGTCAAGTGGTCAGCAGCCGCCCATCGGGTCACCCGGCGGGCACTGCTTGGCACCACTGCCGCGCATCTGGCTAAGGCCCTGCCGCGTAGCAGCTTCGACGTCGTCCCACTCCGAACGAGTCATGCAGATGCGCCGACGACGGGTCAGCGAGCCGGTTACGCGCTCGGTGCGGCACACCACTTCCTGGCTCGGATCGTCTTCCTCGGCCTCTTCTTCCTGGTTCTGGGCGACCGTGGTGGCTTCCTGGCGCTGGTCCTCGTCACCGGTGTCCTGCGCCCATGCGACAGAACTGCCGACAATGATCGTTGCCGCTGCCAGAATATGGAATTTCATAGTGTTACTCTCCCTCTCGACTGCTCCCGTAACACAACTCTGCCCCCTTCGGGTCTAAAAAATGTAACAGGTTGTACCGCACTGCCGGCCTAGTCGCTTGCTCCGCTGTACCAATGGGCGATGTGCATCGCGCGCTCGCGCCAGCGGATGGATTCGTCATGCGCCACACGGTCGAAAACCGCCTGCCACTCGGCGGCGGTAAGGCAGGCGCGGGTGCCTTCCGGGTGATCTGCGGGAAGGGCGAGGCAAAGCAGTTCGTCGACCGAGCCATCGCTGCGTGCGGCCTGCGCCGTTGCGGAGATGAAGGTGCCTTCATGCTCCAGCTGCGGGTCGTCCAGCGCCACGGGCGTCAGCACGACGGCGGCGGTCGCCAGCAACAGGCTCATGGGAGTCTTCCCTTGATTTCCAAGGGGAAAAATCGCCTCGCCGCCTGAACCTGCGGTTAATCCTCGCGGGGAGGACGCTGGAGCGAGGAGAGTACGCCGCGCAAGGTGCGCACCTCCAGGTGGTTCCAGCCCGGCTTGGTCAGCACGCCGCGCAAGGTGCGGCGGGTCGCCTCGGCGCGGGTTTCGGGAAGGAAATAGCCCTTGGGTTCGAGCATGCCTTCGAGGTGTGCGATCAGCCCGTCGAGTTCTTCCTGCGGCGCCGGGGGCAGCAGCTCCTCCTCGGTCGGCATCACCAGGTCGCGATGCTTGGACAGCTCGTAGGCGACGAGGATGACGGCCTGCGCGAGGTTCAGCGATCCGAATTCGGGATTAATCGGCGCGGTGATGATGGTGCGGGCGAGGGCAACGTCCTCCGTCTCCAGCCCGGACCGCTCCGGCCCGAACAGGATGGCGCTGCGTCCGGCCTGGCGGGGAATGTCGCGTGCGGCTTCCTCGGGTGTCTGCACCGGCTTGGTCACGCCGCGCTTGCGGACCGTGGTGGCATAGACATGTGCGCAGTCGGCCACGGCCGCTGCCGTGGTGTCGAAGACCTGCGCCCGTTCCAGCACCACGTCGGCCCCGGCCGCCGCCGGGCCGGCGGAGGGGTTGGGCCAGCCGTCGCGCGGAGCGACCAGCCGCATTTCGGTGAGGCCGAAGTTGAGCATGGCGCGTGCCGCCTTGCCGATATTCTCGCCCAGCTGCGGGCGCACCAGCACGATAACGGGAGAGGGGGTGTCAGCCGTCGCCATTGGACGCCGCATCCTTCACCGTGCTGGCAAATTCCTCGAAATCGCGGGCTTCGGAGAAATCGCGATAGACGCTGGCAAAGCGGATGTAGGCCACCGAGTCGATCTGCCGGAGGCCTTCCATCACCATTTCGCCGATGCGTGCCGAGGGAATTTCGCTTTCGCCGGCGGTCTCCACCTGCCGCTGGATGCCGGAGACGAGCTGATCGATGCGTTCCTGGTCGACGCTGCGCTTGCGGCAGGCAAGAGCGACGGACTGTTCGATCTTGGAGCGGTCGAAGGTCTCGCGCCGGTCACCCGATTTCACCACCGTGACGTCGCGCAGCTGCACCCGCTCGAAGGTGGTGAAGCGCGCCCCGCAGCCCTCGCACTGGCGCCGGCGGCGGATCGCGGTGTTGTCTTCGGTGGGGCGCGAATCCTTTACCTGGCTGTCGTCATGCGCGCAGAACGGGCAGCGCATCGATCAGGGCCGGATCCGCTTGTAGAGCATGAAGGCAGCGCCAGCGGCGAGCCCGACCGGCAGGGAAATGACCGGCAGTACCGCACCGGCCACAGCGCCCACGGCCGCACCGGTCAGCACCGGCTTGGTGGAGGGGTGCGCCATGCCTTCACGGCCCATGGCCTTGGCCTCTTCCATCGCATCCTTGAGGATGAAACGGTCGATATCGTCGTCGTCCCTGCGCGGATCGGTCATGATCTTACCTTCCGGGATAGACCGGGAATGCCCGGCACATTTCGCCCACTTCGCGGCGCACGCGCTCTTCGATCTGCGCGTCGCCTTCTTCCCCGTTGCGAGCCATGCCGTCGACCACTTCGGCGATCAGCGCGCCGACCTTGCGGAACTCTGCCGGGCCGAAGCCGCGGGTGGTGCCCGCCGGGGTGCCGAGGCGGACGCCGCTGGTCACGAAGGGCGAGCGCGGCTCGAACGGGATGGCGTTCTTGTTGCAGGTGATCAGCGCGCGGTCGAGACCCTTCTCGGCCGCCTTGCCGGTCACGTCCTTGGTGGTCAGGTCAACCAGCATCAGGTGGTTGTCCGTACCCCCGGAGACGATCGAAATGCCCGCTTCGGAAAGGCTGGAGGCGAGCGCCTTGGCGTTCTCGGCGATCGAGGCGGCATAGGTGCGGAACTCGGGACGCAGCGCTTCGCCGAAGGCCACGGCCTTGGCGGCGATGGTGTGCATCAGCGGGCCGCCCTGCAGGCCGGGGAACACCGCCATGTTGAGCGGCTTCGACAGTTCCTCGTCGTTCCACAGGATGATGCCCGAACGCGGGCCGCGCAGGCTCTTGTGGGTGGTGCTGGTGACGACGTGCGCATGCGGGAAGGGCGACGGGTGGGCACCGCCCACCACCAGGCCGGAGAAATGCGAGATGTCGGCCAGCAGGTAGGCGCCTACCTCGTCGGCAATCTTGCGGAATTCGGCGAAGTCCCAGATGCGCGGATAGGCGGTGCCGCCGCAGATGATCAGCTTGGGCTTGCTCTCGTGGGCGAGGCGGCGGACCTCTTCCATGTCGATGCGGCTGTCCTCGCGGCGCACGCCATAGGGCACGCAGTTGAACCACTTGCCACTCATGTTCACGGGCGAGCCGTGGGTCAGGTGCCCGCCGCTGGCGAGGTCCAGCCCCATGAAGGTGTCGCCCGGATTGAGCAGCGCCAGGAACACCGCTTGGTTCATCTGGCTGCCGGAGTTGGGCTGGACGTTGGCGAAATTGCAGCCGAACAGCTGCTTGGCGCGTTCGATGGCGAGCGTTTCCACCTCGTCGGCGAAATCGCAGCCGCCGTAGTAGCGCTTGCCCGGATAGCCTTCGGCGTACTTGTTGGTGAACACGCTGCCGCCCGCTTCCAGGACGGCGGGGCTGGCGATGTTCTCGCTGGCAATCAGCTCGATACCGTCACGCTGACGCCCCAGTTCCTTGCGGATGATGCCGTAGACCAGCGGATCGGCCTCCTCGAGGCTCTCGCTCCAGAAGCGGTCTAGCGGGTTGGCGGTGCTGGCGGACTGGGAAGCGGACATTTCGAAGACTCTCAGGACGGATTTGTAAGCTTGTCGACGCGGCGCTGGTGACGTCCACCCGCAAAGCCGGTTTCGAGGAAGGCGGCAATACAGGCTTTGGCCAATTCCGGGCCGATGATGCGCGCACCCATGGCGATGATGTTGGCATCGTTGTGCTCACGCGCGAGGCTGGCCGATAGAGGCTCCGACACCAGCGCGCAACGCACTTGGGGGTTGCGGTTGACTGCAATCGAAATGCCGATGCCCGAACCGCACAGGGCGATCCCGCGTTCGGCCGTGCCATCGGCGACGACGCCCGCCAGCAGGTATCCGTAATCGGGATAGTCGACGCTGTCGGTGCTGTCCGGGCCGAGGTCCGCAACCTCGTGGCCCTGCTCGATCAGCCAGTCCCGCAGTTCGGCCTTCATGTCGATTGCGGCGTGGTCGGAGGCGATGGCGATTTTCATGCGCCCCACATAGGCATCGCGGCGGGCCTCCGCTACCCGAAAACCGGACTAAAAAGCCTTTGTCCCCGACAAGCGCGCCTGTAGCGTGCCCGCCCATGAACGAAGCCGACTACCATCGCTACATCGAAGCCTTCAATGCGCGCGACTACGACACGCTGGAGACCTTCTTCGCCGACGATTTCGTGCTGGAGAACGCCGGCTTCGCGGTGCGCGGCAAGCATGCCTTCCGCGAATTCTATCGCTTCTTCCACGAATACTGCCGCGAGGAAGTGGCCTTCCGCGAATTCTTCCCCGGCAAGCAGGGCTTCGTCGCCAATGTCGTGATCACCTTCACCGGGCTGAAGGACCTGTCGCAGGAGGAACTGGATGCACGCGGCTATCCCGGGATGACGCCGGTGCCTGTCGGCGTCAGCGTGCCGGTGGAGTTCTACATTCACTACCTGCTGAACGAGCACGGCCTGATCCGCTACATCAAGGGCGCGGTCTGGGTGCCGGAGCCTGCCGCCCAAGGATAAGGTCCGCCGTCTTCTCTCCGATCATCATGCAGGCGAGGTTGGGGTTGCCGCGGGGCAGGGCGGGCATCACCGAGGCATCGGCAATGCGCAGCCCCTCGATCCCGTGCACGCGCAATTGCGCATCGACCACGGCCTGCTCGTCCAGGCCCATGCGGCACGAGCAGGCCGGGTGCGCGCGGTGCGTGGCATGGTTGCGGACGAAAGCCTCCAGTTCGGCGTCGCTGCGCACGTCGTCGCCCGGCATGTTCTCGCGTGCGATCAGCTTGCGCAGCGGTTCCTGCGCATAGATTTCGCGCGTCAGGCGGATCGAGCGGACCATGCCTTCCATGTCGCCGGCGGCCGAGAACATGTTGAGGAAGATACGCGGCGGATCGCGCGGGTCGGCGCTGCGCAGCTTCACCCAGCCGCGCGATTTGAGCGGCAGGTAGCCGGTCCGCACCGAGAGGTGCGAGGTCGGCTTGCGGTGCAGGCCGGGCACCCACAGCCGCGCATCGCCGCTCAGCGGCAGGCACATCAGCTGCATGTCGGGCCGGTCGATACCCGGTTCGGAGCGCATGAACACGTTGGCCAGCGTGCCGGTATAGGCGAAGGGGCCGGAGCCATCGAGGAACCAGCGCGCCGCAGCAATGGCCGCCCGGTCGAGCCGCAGGTGGCGCGTCAGGCCGAGGTCTTCCTTCAGTTCGTACTCATTGATGACGACCGGGTGATCGGCAAGGTCGCTGCCGACACCGGGCAGCGCATGGACCGGCTCGATGCCGAGCGTGCGCAGTTCGTTGGGATTGCCGATGCCCGACAGCATCAGCACTTGCGGCGAGCCGTAGGCGCCCGCGCTCAGGATGACTTCTGAAGCCGCGTCGATGCGCTCGGCACTGCCGCCATTCACGACCTCGATGCCTTGCGCG
This sequence comes from Aurantiacibacter sp. MUD11, assembly GCF_026967575.1. Lineage (NCBI taxonomy): Bacteria > Pseudomonadati > Pseudomonadota > Alphaproteobacteria > Sphingomonadales > Erythrobacteraceae > Aurantiacibacter > Aurantiacibacter sp. MUD11. The sequence continues at coordinate 301,613 of NZ_CP114054.1, forward strand.
CGCCCGTTCTCGACAATGATGCGGGTGACGAGCGCACCCGTCATCATGGTCAGGTTGGGACGGTCTTTCGCGGGATCGAGATAGGCGCGGGCGGTGCTGGATCGGCGCCCCTCGAAAACGGTCGATTCCATGTAGGAGATGCCGTCCTGTTCGGCGGCATTGGGGTCTTCGCAATAGGGGATGCCCGCCAGTTCGGCCGCGGCCCGGTGGGCTTCGAACAGCAGTTCCGGCCCCTGCATCCTGCTGATGCCGACAGGGCCGTCGCCGCCATGCCATTCACTCTCGCCCCGCCAATGGCTTTCGAGCCGCTTGAAGTAGGGCAGCACGTCGTCGAAGGCCCAGCCGTCCATCCCTGCCGCTGCCCAGTCGTCGAAATCGCGGCGGTTGCCGCGCACGGCAATCATCGCGTTGATCGAGGAGGTGCCGCCCAGCGTTCGCCCACGCGGCAGGCCCAGACGCCGGTTGTTGAGCGCGGGTTCCGGCTCGCTTTCGAATTGCCAGGTGCCGATATTGCCCAGTGCGACGCGCGGGAAGGCGAGCGGCATCAACTGCAGCGGATGGCGGTTGGGGCCGCCGGCCTCCACCAGCAGCACCGAAACGGCAGGATCCTCGCTCAGCCGCGAGGCAATCACCGCGCCGGATGAACCGGCACCGATAACGATGTAGTCGAACCCTCTCCCCATGCGGGGGACATTGCCGCTGTGCGCGGCGTTCGTAAACCGATGGCTAGGCGAGCGCCTTCTTTACCCACTTCCACATGGCTTTCACTTCGCCAGCGGCCTTGCCGTTGTCGTCGATCTCGCTGGCGACTTCGCCCCTGGCCGAAGAGCGGTGGAAGTCGGCGCGGTCGCCGAAGGTGACGGGGCAGGTTTCGAGGCCGAGTTCCTTGGCCGCCGCCTTGGCATCCTCCACCATGCGGGTCGCGTTCGCGGGGACGCCGTTCAGCACAACGTGCGCGGGCGTGCCGGTGAAGTTCACCAGGTCCGCAATGCCTTCCAGCGCGTGCAGGTCGAAGGCACGCGGACGCGTGGGGATGAGCACGAGGTCCGCCACCTTGATCGCCTCGCGCATGGCGGCCTCAGCATGGGGCGGGGTATCGATGACGACCAGCCCGATGCCTTGCTTGCCGGCATTCTCGATGGTGCGGGCGAGGCGGGCAGGGGGGCTGGTGACGACGGCGGGCAGGAAATCGCCGCGCCAGTCACCCCAGGCGGCCGCCGTCGCCTGCGGATCGGTGTCGATCACGCAGGTGTCCTGCTTGGCGTAGGCGGCACAGGTGGCGAGATGCAGCGCGAGCGTGGTCTTGCCCGAGCCGCCCTTCTGGCTGACAATTGCAACGATCTTGGGCACGCGAAGAGGCTCCCTCGAAAACGGGTCTGTCCTCTCCTTGTGACGACTTATGCCACCGTCTCTGACGGCTGTCTATTTTCCTACTGATCGAGGAACGAGCGCATCTTCCGCGAGCGGCTCGGGTGCTTCAGCTTGCGCAGCGCCTTGGCCTCGATCTGGCGGATACGTTCGCGCGTCACGCTGAACTGCTGGCCGACTTCTTCCAGCGTGTGATCGGTATTCATGCCGATGCCGAAGCGCATGCGCAGCACGCGTTCTTCACGCGGCGTGAGCGATGCCAGCACGCGGGTGACGGTTTCCTTGAGGTTGGACTGGATCGCCGCATCCACCGGGATGACGGCGTTCTTGTCCTCGATGAAATCGCCCAGATGCGAGTCCTCTTCGTCGCCAATCGGCGTTTCGAGGCTGATCGGTTCCTTGGCGATCTTCATCACCTTGCGCACCTTCTCCAGCGGCATGGAGAGGCGTTCGGCCATCTCTTCCGGGGTCGGTTCGCGGCCCTGTTCGTGCAGGAACTGGCGGCTGGTGCGCACCAGCTTGTTGATCGTCTCGATCATGTGCACCGGGATACGGATGGTGCGCGCCTGGTCTGCGATCGAGCGGGTGATCGCCTGCCGGATCCACCAGGTGGCATAGGTGCTGAACTTGTAGCCGCGGCGGTATTCGAACTTGTCGACGGCCTTCATCAGGCCGATGTTGCCTTCCTGGATCAGGTCGAGGAATTGCAGGCCGCGGTTGGTGTATTTCTTGGCGATGGATATCACCAGGCGCAGGTTCGCCTCGACCATTTCCTTCTTGGCGATACGCGCCTCGCGCTCGCCCTTCTGCACCATGTTCACGATGCGGCGGAATTCGACCAGGCTCATGCCGGTCTGGCTGGCGATGTCGGCGATTTCTGCGCGGATGCGCTCGATGGCGTCGGCTTCCTTCTCGGCGAAGGCCGCCCACTTCTTGTCCTTCTTGGCCTTTTCCTTCAGCCAGTTCTCGTCCAGCTCGTTGCCGACATAGACGTCGAGGAAGTCCTTGCGCTTCACCTTGTGGCGCTCGGCCAGGCGCAGCATTTGGCCGCCCAGAGCGGTCAGGCGGCGGTTGAAAGCATAGAGGTTGTCGACCAGGTATTCGATCTTGGTCGCGTGGAACTGCACGGACTCGACCTCGGCGGTCAGCTCCTCGCGCAGCTTCTCGTACTTGTTTTCCTTCGCCTTCGGGAATTCCTCGCCGCCGGAGAGCACGTCCACGCGCTCTGCCTGCAGCTTCTCGAACTTCTTGAACAGCTTGGTGATGCGGTCGAAACGCTCGATGGCATCCGGCTTCAGCGCGGCTTCCATCTGGGCGAGGGACATGGTGTTGTCCTCTTCCTCTTCGTCGTCGCGCTTGCGGCCCGAACCCTCTTCGCCGTCCTCGTCGTCGTCGGATTCGTCTTCCACGTCATCGTCGTCGTCGCGGATGGTGGGGCCGGCGGTTTCCTCGGAGATCTCGCCGTCGTCATCGTCCTCGGCGCCTTCCTCCATCTTGTCGACGGGCGGCTCCTTCGACAGCATGGCGTCGAGGTCGAGGATCTCGCGCAGCTGCATTTCCTCCGAGTTCAGCGCCTCGGACCAGGTGATGATGGCGTGGAAGGTGATCGGGCTTTCGCACAGCCCCATGATCATGGTGTCGCGACCGGCCTCGATACGCTTGGCGATGGCGATTTCGCCTTCGCGGCTGAGGAGTTCCACTGCGCCCATTTCGCGCAGGTACATGCGCACCGGGTCATCGGTGCGGCCTTCGGATGCCGTGCTCTTCTTCTTCTCGGGGACGTTCTGCTTGGCGTTCTCGTCCTGCGACTCCGAACCGGTCGGGGCGATTTCCTCCGGACCGTCGTCGTCATCGTCCTCCGCCTCTTCGGCACTCTCGACGATCTGCACGCCCATGTCAGACAGAGCGGTCTGGATGTCCTCGATCTGGTCGGCGGACATCTGGTCCGAGGGCAGCGCCTCGTTCAGCTCGTCATAGGTGATGTAGCCCTTGCGCTTCGCCTTCGCGATCATCTTCTTGATCGATGCCTCGTTGAGGTCGATCAGCGGAGCGTCTTCGTTCTGCTTGGACTTCTTGGCCTTGGTCGCCATAGGGTACCGTCAATCCGTTTCCTGTTCGGCCACTTCGGCATCGCCGGTGGCCGCATCATTGTCTTCCTGCGCCTCAGCTGCGGCGCGTTTGCGTGTCATCTGCCCCAGTCGCGAATCGATTTCCAGCTTTCGTTTGCGCAAGCGCTGCTGTTCAGCAAATGCACCTTCGGGGTCGGAATCGAAACGACGTGTGGCCGCGACAATCGCCGCTTCCAGTGCTGGCCTTTCGACCAGCAAGGCAACGGCTTCGGCCAGGTCCTCCCTCGCGTCGTCCGGATCGGAGCCTTCCATCAGGAAGGAGAAACGGGCTTTATCCGGCGGCGGCGGCAGGTTGTCACCGACAGATATGGGCGAATTGGCGGCAGGTTCAAGCTCTTGTGAACTATCGAGCAGAAAATCGACCGCCTGCGCCAATTGCGCATCACCCTTGGCAAGGCCCAGCATGGCATCGGCGTGGCGATGAATCTCCGACGGGTGGCGCGCCAGTCCGTGCAGGACGGCGGTGGTCAGCATGTCGCGAAAAGCCGTTCCGCTGGCCTGGCGCAGGGCGCTGACGACCTGCGGCGACGTGCGCTGCGGAACATCGCGCTGGAAGCCGCCACGCCCCCGGAACTCGCGCTGCGGGCGCGGCGGGAAGGCGAAGCTGCCGTAACGGTCGAGCAGTTCGCGGCGATAGAGCGAGCGGATGTCGGGGTGCTGGATGGCATCGACATGACCAAGCAGCCGCGCCTTGAGCCCGGCCTTGTCCTCCGGCGAATGCAGCGGGGCGACGTCACGTTCGTGCTGCCACACCAGGTCGAGCAGCGACTTGGGTTCGGCCAGCAGCTTTTCCATCGCCTTCGGTCCGTCGCGCTTGATCAGGTCGTCCGGGTCGAGGCCGGTGGGCAGCTGCACGATCTGCAGGGAATGGCCGGGACGCAGCAGCGGCAGCGAGCGTTCGGCGGCGCGCATGGCAGCGCGCTGGCCGGCCTTGTCGCCGTCGAAGCAGAGCACGGGCTTGTCGGCCATGCGCCACAGCAGTTCCACCTGCTGTTCGGTGAGCGCGGTACCCATCGGCGCCACGGCATCCTCGAACCCGGCGGCGGCGAGGGCGATGACGTCCATGTAACCCTCGGCCACGATGACGCGCCCGGTCTTGCGGCTGGCGGCGGCGGCGCGGTGGATGTTGTAGAGCGTGCGGCCCTTGTCGAAGAGCGGCGTATCCGGGCTGTTGAGATATTTCGCGACGCCGTCGCGGTCCTGCAGGATGCGGCCACCAAAGGCGATCACCCGCTCGCGCGCGTCCTGGATCGGCAGCATCACGCGGCCGCGGAAACGCGAGTAGGGGATCTTGTCCTCGACCTCGATCAGCAGGCCCGCCTCGATCAGCAGTCGTTCGTCGAAATCGGAGAGCGCCTTTTTCAGCGCCTGCTTGTCATCGGGCGCCCAGCCGAAGCCGAACTGCCGAATGGTGTGGTCGGACAGGCCGCGCCGTTCGAGGTAGGCGCGCGCCTGTGCGCCACCGGGCCCGGCAAGTTCGCTGACGAACCACTGCTGCGCGGCTGCCATCACGTCGTGCAAGGTGGCGCGGCGTTCGGCCTGCCTGGCCGCGCGCGGATCGGGGGCGGGCACTTCCATCCCGGCTTCGGCCGCCAGTTCCTTCACCGCGTCCATGAAGGGCAGGCCGTGCTGCTCCATCATCCAGTCGATCGCGCCGCCGTGCTGCTGGCAGCCGAAGCAGTGATAGAAGCCCTTCTGGTCGTTGACGTAGAAGCTGGGCGTCTTCTCCGAATGGAACGGGCAACAGGCCTTCCACTCGCGCCCGGCGCGCTGCAGTTTCACCGTGCGCTGGATCAGCGCGGACAGCGTGATCCGGCCTTTGAGTTCATCCAGCCATTGGGGAGACAGCGCCATCGCGCGACTGTGTCACACATGCGCCCGATTCGGCTAGTCGCCCGCGGGCGCTTCTCCGGCGCTTTCTTCGGGTTCCGGCGGGAAGGGGCCGGTAGCCGCGACCATGCCGTCCGCTGTCTCGACAAGGTAGGCCTCTTCCGGTCCGGCAGGCGGCAGGGTGCTCTGCCAGAACAGGGTGATTTCCTCGCCCGCGTCCCAGCCGTCGCCGGCCTCGATCCGCCAGATCAGTGCGCCGTTGTCGATCTGCACGCCGATCGAATAGTCTTCGCCCAGCGCGCCGGTGGCCTGCACGCGGTTGAAGCCGATGACATTGGCGAAGCCCGTCGCGCGGCGCGAGGTGCGGAAGGAAGCAACCGGTCCTGCGCCTTCAGCGGGCACCACGCGGTGCACATAGGTGTAGACGGTGCCCTCTGGCTGGTCCTCGGGCACGCATTCTTCCGGTGCAGTCTCGCCTTCGGGCGTAGCGGGGCAGGTGACGAAAGACGTGATCTCCGCGACCACGCTTCCCTCGAAGGTCACCGTGCTCACCACTTCCGGCCCCTGCGGACCGACGATGCGCGGGCCAAGCTGCTGGTCGTTCAGCCCGGCGGACACCAGCGTGCGCGGGCCGGTGTTGGTCGGCGTCGGTGTGGGAGCAGGTTCGATCTCGGCCTGGCAGCCGCCAAGCACCAGCAGCAGGGGCAGGGCGAGGGCAGGTGTCCTCAAGAGAGCGCTTCCTTCACCCAGCCGCTGGCCCGGCCCATGTCGAGCACGGTGGCGTGGCGCTTCTTCAGCTCGCCCATCACGCGGCCCATGTCCTTCATGCCTTCAGCGCCGAGTTCGCCCTTGATCGCCTCGATCACGGCCTTGGTTTCCTCCTCGCTCATCTGCTTGGGGAGGAATTCCTCGATCACGGCCAGCTCGGCCTTTTCCTGCTCGGCCAGTTCGGTGCGGCCGCCGTCCTCGTACATCTGGATCGATTCGCGGCGCTGCTTGGCCATCTTCTGCAGCACGTCGATCACCAGCGCGTCGTCATCGCCCGCCGATTCCTTGGTCCGCAGTTCGATGTCGCGGTCCTTCACCTTGGCGGCGATCAGGCGCAGCGCGGCGGTGCGTTCCTTGTTGCCGGCCTTCATGGCGGCGACGGTTTCGGTCTTGATCTGGTCCCTCAGCATGGCGCTTTCGATTTCTTTCCTGTGGAAGTTTCGCCCCCCACTTAATGGAAGCCGTCGCAAAGCCAAGTCTTGTGCTTGACGAGTGTGCCGCCACACCCTAGCGGCTGGGACTTAGCACACATTGTCGGTCCACCTGATTCACGGGAGCCTCCATGGCCTTTCTCGCTTCTTCGCGCGCGCAACCCAAAGGAGCGACAGGAGTCCTCGTTCTGGCAGACGGAACCGTCGTCTGGGGCCGCGGCTTCGGCGCCACCGGCAGCGCGGTGGGCGAAGTCTGCTTCAACACCGCGATGACCGGTTACCAGGAGGTGATGACCGATCCCAGCTACGCGGCGCAGATCGTCACCTTCACCTTCCCGCATATCGGCAACGTCGGCACCAATGCTGAGGATGTCGAGAGCGCGGTCGAAAGCGCCGTGGGCTGCGTGGTGCGAGAGGACATCACCCGCTCCTCCAACTTCCGCGCCGAGGGCGAGTTCACCGACTGGATGGTGAAGCACGGCAAGATCGGCCTGTCGGGCGTGGATACCCGGGCGCTGACTCGCCGCATCCGGCTGTCGGGCGCGCCTAATGCCGTGATCGCGCATGATCCGAATGGTGAGTTCGACCTCGATGCGCTGCTGCAGCAGGCGCAGGAATGGCCGGGGCTGGAAGGCATGGACCTCGCCCAGCGCGTGACCCGCGAAAAGCAGGAAGACTGGCAGGGCAGTTTCTGGCAGCTGGGCCATGGCTACGGCTCGGCCGAGAACGGCAGCCGTCCGCACGTCGTCGCCATCGACTACGGTGCCAAGGACAACATCTTCCGCAACCTGGTGAAGGCGGGGGCGCGGGTGACGGTGGTTCCCGCACGCACCCCGCTGGAGGAAATCCTCGCGCTGGAGCCTGCCGGCGTGTTCCTCTCCAACGGCCCGGGCGACCCGGCGGCGACCGGCGAATATGCCGTGCCGGTGATCAAGGCGCTGCTCGACAAGGACGTGCCGCTGTTCGGCATCTGCCTTGGCCACCAGATGCTGGCGCTGGCAGCGGGCGCGAAGACCACCAAGATGCACCAGGGCCACCGCGGCGCGAACCACCCCGTCCAGCGCGTGGGCGAGGGCTGGGGCGACACCGCCGGCCTGGTGGAGATCACCAGCATGAACCACGGCTTCGCGGTCGATGCCGACACCCTGCCCGCAGGTGTGGAGCAGACCCACGTCTCGCTGTTCGACGGCAGCAACTGCGGCATTTCGATCAGCGGCAAGAAGGCCTTCGGGGTGCAGTACCACCCGGAAGCGTCACCGGGGCCGCAAGACAGTTTCTACCTCTTTGAAAAGTTCGTGGGGATGCTCGACTAAAATGCCCAAACGTACCGACATCTCCTCCATCCTCGTCATTGGCGCCGGTCCGATCATCATCGGCCAGGCTTGCGAGTTCGACTATTCCGGCACGCAGGCGATCAAGGCGCTGAAGGAGGATGGCTACCGCGTCGTCCTGGTCAATTCCAACCCGGCCACGATCATGACCGACCCGGAGTTCGCCGACGCGACCTACGTCGAGCCGATCACGCCGGAAATCGTCGCCAAGATCATCGCCAAGGAAAGGCCCGATGCGCTGCTGCCCACCATGGGCGGGCAGACGGCGCTCAACTGCGCGCTGAAGCTGGAAGAGCAGGGCGTGCTGGAGAAGTACGGTGTGGAGATGATCGGCGCCAAGGCCGATGCCATCGACAAGGCCGAGAACCGCCAGCGTTTCCGCGCGGCGATGGACAAGATCGGCCTCGAAAGCGCGCGCTCCGGCGTCGCGCACAACATGGACGAGGCATACGAGGTGCTGGAGCGCACCGGTCTTCCCGCCATCATCCGCCCGAGCTTCACGCTGGGCGGCACCGGCGGCGGCGTGGCCTACAACAAGCAGGAATTCGAGCGCATCGTCCGTTCCGGCCTCGATGCCAGCCCGACCACCGAGGTGCTGATCGAGGAAAGCCTGCTCGGCTGGAAGGAATACGAGATGGAAGTCGTGCGCGACAAGCACGACAACGCCATCATCATCTGCTCGATCGAGAACGTCGATCCGATGGGCGTCCACACGGGCGATTCCATCACCGTCGCGCCGGCGCTGACGCTGACCGACAAGGAATACCAGATCATGCGCACCGCCAGCATCAATGTGCTGCGCGAGATCGGCGTGGAGACGGGCGGTTCGAACGTGCAGTTCGCAGTCAACCCGAAGGACGGCCGCCTGATCGTGATCGAGATGAACCCGCGCGTGTCGCGGTCCTCGGCCCTCGCGTCGAAGGCCACCGGCTTTCCCATTGCCCGCGTCGCCGCCAAGCTGGCCGTGGGCTACACGCTGGACGAGATCACCAACGAGATCACCGGCGCGACGCCGGCCTCGTTCGAGCCGACCATCGACTATGTCGTCACCAAGATCCCGCGCTTCGCCTTCGAGAAGTTCAAGGGCGCCGAGCCGCTGCTCTCCACCGCGATGAAGTCGGTCGGCGAGGTCATGGCCATCGGCCGCAACTTCAAGGAATCGATGCAGAAGGCGCTGCGCGGCCTCGAAACCGGGCTCGACGGCTTCAACCGCGTGCCCGAGCTGGAAGGCAAGAGCCGCGATTTCATCACCGCTGCCCTGTCGCAGGCGACGCCGGACCGAATCCTCAAGATCGCACAGGCCTTCCGCGAAGGCTTCACGGTGGAAGAGATCAACACGATCACCCACTACGACCCGTGGTTCCTGCGGCATATCGAGGAGATCATCTACGAAGAGCAGATGATCGCGCAGGAAGGCCTGCCCAACCAGGCCGACGAACTGCGCCGCCTGAAGGCCATGGGCTTCTCCGACAAGCGCCTCGCCACGCTGGCCGTGCGTTCGGTCGGTGTCGCGGGCGGCCTGGGGGAAACGCAGGCCAAGCGTTCGGGCCTTCTGCATGACGCCCTGCGCGCCATGGCGGGCGCCACCAGCGAACAGGAAGTGCGCGAACTGCGCCAGAAGCTGGGCGTGCTGCCGGTGTTCAAGCGGATCGACAGCTGCGCCGCCGAGTTCGAGGCGATCACGCCCTACATGTACTCCACCTACGAAGCGCCCAGCTTCGGCGAGCCGGAGAACGAGGCCTGGCCGTCCGACCGCGAGAAGATCGTCATCCTCGGCGGTGGCCCGAACCGCATCGGGCAGGGCATCGAGTTCGACTATTGCTGCGTCCACGCCTGCTTCGCGCTGGCCGACGCGGGCTATGAGACGATCATGGTCAACTGCAACCCGGAGACGGTCTCGACCGACTACGACACCTCCGACCGCCTCTATTTCGAGCCGCTGACGGCCGAGGACGTGCTGGAAATCCTGCGCGTCGAGCACTCCAAGGGCACGCTGAAGGGCGTGATCGTGCAGTTCGGCGGGCAGACCCCGCTGAAGCTGGCGGGTGCGCTGGAAGAGGCGGGCATCCCGATCCTCGGCACCAGCCCCGATGCCATCGACCTTGCCGAGGACCGCGAGCGGTTCGCCAAGCTTGTCAACAAGCTGAAGCTGAAGCAGCCCGACAACGGCATCGCCTACAGCCACGAAGAGGCGCTCGCCGTGGCCCACCGCATCGGTTACCCGGTGCTGCTGCGCCCGTCCTACGTGCTGGGCGGCCGGGCGATGGAAATCGTCGACAGCGATGCGCAGCTGGAAAACTACATCAAGACCGCCGTGGACGTGTCGGGCGACAGCCCGGTGCTGGTCGACCAGTACCTGCGCGACGCCGTGGAATGCGACGTCGATGCGCTGTGCGACGGCGAACAGGTCGTGATCGCAGGCGTCATGCAGCACATCGAGGAAGCCGGTGTCCACTCCGGCGACAGTGCCTGCTCGCTGCCGCCCTACAGCCTGTCCGACGAGATCGTGCAGGAAATGGAGCGTCAGGCCGAGGCGCTGGCCATGTCGCTGGGCGTGCGCGGGCTGATGAACGTGCAGTTCGCGGTGAAGGACGGCGAGGTCTACCTGATCGAGGTGAACCCGCGTGCCAGCCGCACCGTGCCCTTCGTCGCCAAGGCCACCGGCAGCCAGATCGCCAAGATCGCCGCGCGCGTGATGGCAGGCGAGAAGCTGGCCGACATGCCGAAGATCAAGCGTGAGCTGGACTATGTGGCGGTGAAGGAGGCGGTATTCCCCTTCGCGCGCTTCCCCGGCTCTGACCCCGTGTTGACACCGGAGATGAAGTCTACCGGCGAAGTCATGGGAATCGATAGGGATTTTGCCACTGCCTACACCAAGTCGCAGATCGCCGCAGGCACCATGCTGCCCAAGGAAGGCTGCCTGTTCGTCTCGGTGAAGGACAGCGACAAGGCGCATATCGTGGCCCCGGTGAAGCAGCTGGTGGACCTCGGTTTCAGCGTGGTCGCCACCGGCGGCACCGCCACCTACCTGGCCGAGCAGGGCCTGCCGATCGAACGGGTCAACAAGGTGGCCGAGGGACGTCCGCACATCGTCGACAAGATCGTCGATGGCGAGATCGCGTTGGTGTTCAACACCACCGAGGGTTGGCAGAGCCACAAGGACAGCCAGTCGATCCGTGCAAGTGCGCTGGAAATGAAGGTTCCCTATTACACCACTGCCGCCGCTTCGGCGGCCGCGGCACAGGCCATTGCGTCCGTAAATGCAAGCGAACTTGAAGTGCGCAGCTTGCAGGACTATTATGGATAGAACCTAGACACACTTCCTCCCGCAATTTGATCCTTACAGCCGCCTTCGTGGGCGGGGCAGGGTCGTTTTGACGGGTACTTAGAAAGACAGGGTATACGATGCAGAAAGTGCCGATGCTTGCGGAGGGCTATGAAAAGCTCACTGCCGACCTGAAGGCATTGCGCGAGGAGCGCCCCCGGATCGTCGAGGCGATCGAAGAGGCGCGCGCCCATGGCGACCTTTCGGAAAATGCCGAATACCACGCCGCCAAGGAACGCCAGGGCCAGGTGGAAGCGCAGATTGCCGAGCTGGAGGACAAGACCAGCCGGGCGCAGATCATCGATCCCGCCACGCTGAGCGGCGACAAGGTGGTGTTCGGTGCCACCGTCACCGTGCTGGACGAGGACGACAAGCCGCTGAAGTACCAGATCGTCGGCCAGGCGGAGAGCGATGCCAAGGTTGGCCGCATCTCCTACGAAAGCCCGCTGGCACGCGCCCTGATCGGCAAGAGCGTGGGCGAAGAGGTGGAAGTCACCGTTCCTTCGGGCGACAAGTTCTACCTGATCGAGAAGATCGAGTTCATCTGATCGGGCGTCATCGCCGGATACGAAAAGCCCCGCCGAAGCGGGGCTTTTTTGTGTCTGCTGTCCAGTGGCGTCAGGCGCCGGGCAGCGAAGGCTCCAGCAGCTTGTGCAGGTGAACGATGACGTACTTCATTTCCGCATCGTCCACGGTGCGCTGCGCCCAGCCGCGCCAGGCTTCTTCGGCGCTGGCATAGTCCGGATAGAAGCCGACGACATGGATATCCTTCAGGTCCTGGAATTCCACGCTGCGCGGATCGTTGACCCGGCCGCCCATGACGAGGTGGAGGAGCTGCGGTTTATCGGACATGCTGTCGGCTTTCCCTGGAGTGGTTGCTGTTGTTACCGACGCCTCTAAGGCATCGGGCATTAATCGCAAGGGCCAAGCTGCCGGGGAGCCGCGTGTCAGCGGCGGCCGAATACCCGGGCGATACGCTTGCCGGTTTCGCGGCTGGCGATGCGGGCCAGGTCGCCGGTGCGTTCCGCCTGGTAGGTGGCGTCACGGCGCAGCGAGCGCGCCCGGTCGCCCACGGCATCGCCAAGGTCTTCTGCCTTGTGCGCCCCGGTGCGGGCAGCCGACTTCGCATCGTCCATCAGTTCGTTGGCGAAGGCCGAAGCCATTTCCGCGCCCAGCGTGGCGAGGCCGATGGCCTTGGCGCCGCCGCGGGCGGCCGCGCGGCGCGGGCCCTTGAACATGCTGGCCACCAGCACGCCCAGCACGATGCCGCCGGCAGCGGCGGTGAGCGGGCGTTCCTTCACGAAGCTGGTGAAGGCGCTGCCGGCATCGGATGCGGCATTGGCGACCTTCTGCGTCGTGGTGGGTTCGGCGAGGGCGCGCTCACGTGCCTGTGCGGCAGAGATGCGGGCCTTGATTTCAGCGCGTTTGGGATCGTTCATGGGTGGACCTCCAGTTGGAATTTCTACTCGATAAGAGAACGGGCGTCCTCGGCCAGTTGTTCCGCCGTTTCCTCCGCCTCGTGGGCCAGCTTCTCGACCGGCCCGTCATTGCGGTGGACGAGGTTGTAGACGGCATCGCCCAACTGGTCGCGGAACAGCCAGCCCAGGCCGGCGATGACAGCTGCCACCACGCCCACGCCCAGCTCCACGCGATGCTCGCTGGCATATTCCCTGGCGTTATCGGCCATTTCCGCCGAACCGTCCTTGACCCGCAGGGCGGCCCGCTGGCCAAGGCTGCGGCTGCCGAAATCGCCCTTCACGTTCGCGATGCTGGTCTTCACCAGCCGCTTTGCCGCGTTGCGCATTGCCAGGTCTTCCTGCAGCTGGCTTTGGGGATCAGGCATCGTCCTGTTCCTCCTCCGCAGCACTCTGCATCACCTCCGCCACCTTCTGCCATTCGGCGCCGGCGCGGCGCACCAGCAGGAAGGCGACGACCAGCCAGGCCAGCACGACAAAGGCCGTTGCCCCCCAGGCCGTCAGGTGCGGCGTCAGCGCGATGATCAGGCCCACGGTGAGGCCGATGGTGGCGAGCACGGCAAAGAAAGCGGCGACCGCGCCGAAGGCGATCACCTTCTTCAGCTGGTTGGCGACAAAGCCCGCCCGCGATTTCTGGTAGGAAAGCTCGGCATCGAAATAGAGGCGCACGTCTTCGAACAGCGCCTCGATATCGTCCATAAGCGAACGCGTCCCCGCAGAAGCATCGGCCGGAGCGGCCGCATCGTCCTGCGGGGATTGCGTTACGGGCGCTTCGTCATGCGCAAGAGGCGCCGACGCGTCGCCGGATGCGTCGTCCCGAACCTGCACCTGTGCTTAGCGGAACAGGCGAGCGAAGAAGAAGCCGACCAGTGCGGCAAGGCCGACGGCGGTTGCCGGGCTCTTGCGGATCGCTTCGCGCGAATCCTCGGCCAGCTCGTCGAAGCTCTTTTCTTCCAGCTTGCGGGCGTTTTCCTGCAGCGAGCGCGAGGCCGAGCGGGCGTAGTCGCCGTACTTCGGGCCGAAACGCTCATCCAGCGCGACGGCATTCTCGTCGATCATGCGCGACAGGCCGGTCAGCGCCTCGCTAGCCTTCTGCTTGCCTTCGACGGCCAGTTCGCCGGCGCGGGCCTGGGCATCGTCGGCCCAGTCGGAACCGCGGGCCTTGGCTTCGTCGCGGTACTGCGTGGCGCGCTGCTTGGCCTCATCGCCGAGCAAGGCGGCACCGGCCTTCGCTTCGTCGAGCGCGGCGTTGAAGCGCGACTTGGCTTCGGCAGTGTTGCTGGCAGTCAGTTCAGGGGTTTCCGCGGCGGCGGCTTCGTCAGCCTTCGTCGACGCGGTCTTTTTCGTGGTGGCGGGCTTCTTTGCGGCCATAGTCAGATCCCTTTCCGGTTTAGAGGAAACGTCCCTCAATATTGTATTATGGGGTTAAGACACCCCCGTTCAAGATATCAACGCTTGTTGCAGTGCAAAGTTCCTCATTCTAGGAGGCCCGAAACCTCTCTTACAGGAGCAATTCCATGACCGCCATCATCGACATCCACGGCCGCGAAATCCTCGATTCACGAGGCAATCCGACGGTCGAGGTCGACATCCTGCTGGAAGATGGCAGCTTCGGCCGTGCCGCGGTGCCCTCGGGTGCTTCCACCGGCGCGCACGAGGCCGTGGAATTGCGCGATGGCGACAAGGATCGCTACCTCGGCAAGGGGGTGCAGAAAGCGGTCGACGCGGTGAACGGCCCGATCTCGGAACTGCTAGTGCTGGGGCCTGATGCGGAAAACCAGCGCGACATCGACATGGCGCTGATCGATCTCGACGGCACGCCCAACAAGGGCAAGCTCGGCGCGAACGCCATTCTCGGCGTCTCCATGGCGGTGGCCAAGGCGGCGGCGAATGCGCGCGGGCTGCCGCTGTGGGCCTATGTCGGCGGGGTGCAGGCGCACGTGCTGCCGGTGCCGATGATGAACATCGTCAACGGCGGCGAACACGCCGACAACCCGATCGACGTGCAGGAATTCATGGTCATGCCGGTGGGCGCCGGCAGCATTGCCGAAGCGGTGCGCTGGGGCAGCGAGATCTTCCACACGCTGAAGAAGGGCCTCTCGGAAAAGGGCCTGGCCACTTCGGTGGGGGACGAGGGCGGCTTTGCGCCGAACCTAGCCAGCACCCGCGATGCGCTGGATTTCATCATGGCCAGCATCGAGAAGGCCGGCTTCACGCCGGGCGATGACGTGGTGCTGGCGCTGGATTGCGCTTCGACCGAATTCTACGCCGACGGACGCTACGACCTTGCCGGCGAGCAGATCTCGCTCACGCCGGGCGAGATGGCCGATTACCTCGCCAAGCTGTGCGACGACTACCCGATCAAGTCGATTGAGGACGGCATGGCCGAAGACGACTTCGAAGGCTGGAAGGCGCTGACCGACCTGATCGGCGACCGCGTGCAGCTGGTGGGCGACGACCTGTTCGTCACCAACCCGACTCGCCTGTCGATGGGTATCGAGCAGGGTCTCGCCAATTCGCTGCTGGTGAAGGTCAACCAGATCGGCACGCTCACCGAAACCCTGCAGGCGGTCGATATCGCCCACCGCGCCGGCTACACCAGCGTGATGAGCCACCGCTCGGGCGAAACCGAGGACGCGACCATCGCCGACCTCGCCGTCGCCACCAATTGCGGGCAGATCAAGACCGGCTCGCTGGCGCGTTCGGACCGCCTCGCCAAGTACAACCAGCTGATCCGCATCGAGGAAGAGCTGGGTGATTCGGCGCACTATGCCGGTCGCGGCTGCTTCGGCCGTCTGAGCGGGTGGAGCGAGGACTAGTCGCTCGCCCGGTTCTTCGGGTGAAACCAGTACTGCCAGACGCCCCAGGCGTTGATCAGCAGCAGCACGAAGTTCATCGCCGCGATGGGGATGGCGTCGCTTGTCAGGCCGGAAACGATCCACGTGATCGAGACCAGGCAGAAGAGGACGAAGCCCCATGCCGTCGCGCGTCGACCGAGGTCGAAGGCGATCAGCGAGGCGGCGATCATCGTGCCGATGGCAGCGATCCATTCAAGCGGTCCGTTCATGGCCGAATGAGCGCGCGAAGACGCCTTTCGGTTCCTGTAGGTGCCGCTCAGGGCTTTTCAGTACCGCCTGGTTTTCCGGCCGAATCCAACGCCATCACACCGTGATGTGCGGTGATGTGACGGTCAGGCGAGGGCGGCAGTCAGCCGCTCCATTTGCTCCTTGCCGAGCTCCACGCGGGTGAATTCGAGCAGCTGTTCGAGCTGTTCGACGTTCCGCGCGCTGGCGATGGGGGCGGGGATGCCCGGCTGGTGCACCAGCCACGCGAGCGCGATGGCAGGCAGGCTGGCGCCGGTCTCGGCCGAGATATCGTCCATCGCCGCCAGCACAGGCGCGCCGACTTCGGCGTAGTCCTTCGTGCGGTAGCCGCGGACGTTGTTCTCGAAATCCTCTGGGGTTCGGTACTTGCCCGTCAGGTAACCCGCAGCGAGGCCGAAGAACGGCAGCATGGCAATCCCGCGCGAGGTGCAGAGCGCCTGCAATTCCGGACCGTAGGCCTTGCGCGAAACAAGGTTGTACTCGTTCTGCAGTGCCCGGAACGGCTCCGCCCCGGTCTTGTCCGCCACGGCCAGCGCCGCCGTCAGGCGATCGGCATTGAAGTTGGACGCGCCCAGCGACCGGACCTTGCCGTCCTTGGTGGTCGCATCGAAGACCTCGACGATCTGCGCGATGTCGAGCTCCTCGTAATCGCGGTGCGCGTAGTAGAGATCGATGTAGTCGGTCTGCAGCCGCTCCAGCGAGGCTGTGAGGTGATCGAGCACGGCCTGCGGCTGGTACAGGTCGGGATCGCCCATCGAACCGGGTGTGGTCGGCTGCTTCTTGGTGAGCATCCCGGTCTTGGTGTGGATGCGCATCTCGCTGCGCACACCGCGCGAGGACAGCCATTCGCCAAGGTAGCTTTCGGATTCGCCGCCGACATGGCCGGGAATCCACGCCGAGTAGACATCGGCGGTGTCGATCATGCGGCCACCGGCCTCGTAAAAGGCGTCGAGCACGGCAAAGCCTTCGTCGCCCTTGGCGGTCCAGCCGAAGACGTTGCCACCCAGGACCAGCGGAATTCCGGCGATTGCGGGATGGTCACTCATGCGAATTGCTCCCTCAATTCCAGCAGGCGGATCGCGGCCTGTGCCGCTTCGCCGCCCTTGTTCTTCTGCGCCGGGTCCGCGCGGACCAGCGCCTGTTCCTCGTTCTCCGTTGTGAGGATGCCATTGCCGATGGGAATGCCGTCCATGGTCAGCGCCATGATCGCGCGGGCGCTTTCGCCGGCGACGATCTCGAAGTGATAGGTCTCCCCCCGGATGACCACGCCGATGGCGACGAAGCCGTCATACTGGCCGCTTTCGGCCGCCAGCGCGATGGCGCCGGGCACTTCCAGCGCGCCGGGCACGGTGATCACGTCGACCTCGTGCCCCGCATCACGCAGGGCATTGCGCGCGCCGTCGATCAGCATGTCGTTCAGATGGCCGTAGAAGCGGGCTTCCACGATCAAAAAGCGGGCCATCAGGCATTCTCCTCAAGTTCGATGGGCCGTTCGCCTACGATGGAGAGGCCGTATCCGTCCAGCCCGACGAGCGAATGGCTGGTGTTGGTGAGCAGCACCATGTCGCGCACGCCGAGTTCGGTAAGGATCTGCGCTCCGACGCCATAGTCGCGCTGCTCCTCCGGCGGCATGTCGTCGTCCACCGGCGGCTTCTTGGCAAGGCGACGCACGGCGCGCGAGACGAACCCATCGGTGGCGCGGTTGATCAGTACGACGACGCCGGAGCCTTCCTCGGCAATCGCGCGCATCGCGCCTTCGAGCAGGTTGCTGCGTCCGCCCTTGCGGGCGAAGACATCGTCGAACAGCGACAAGGCATGCATGCGCACCAGGGTGGGAGTGCTCGGGTCGATATGGCCCTTCACCAGCGCTAGTGTCTCGCCCTTGGTGGCGGTGTTGTAGAAGCTGATGGCGCGCCAGTCGTCGCCCCACTTGCTGGCGAAGCGTTCCTCTTCGCGCTTCTCCACCAGATGGTCGTTCTGGCGGCGATAGGCGATCAGGTCGCGGATCGTGCCGATCTTCAGGCTGTGCTTGCGGGCGAAGCCGATCAGGTCCTCCAGCCGCGCCATGGACCCGTCCTCGTTCATGATCTCGCAGATCACGCCGCTGGGGTTGAGGCCGGCGAGGCGGGAGATGTCGACGGCAGCCTCGGTATGGCCGGCACGCACCAGCACGCCGCCCTCGCGGGCGACCAGCGGGAACACGTGGCCGGGGGTGACGATGTCGTCCGCCCCTTTCGAGGCATCGATGGCGACGGAGACGGTGCGCGCCCGGTCTGCCGCGGAAATGCCGGTGGTGACGCCAGTGCGCGCCTCGATGGCGACGGTGAAGGCGGTTTCGTGCCGGGTACGGTTCTTGCGGCTCATCAGCTCCAGCCCCAGCGCCTCGACCCGCTGGCGGGTGAGGGCGAGGCAGATCAGGCCGCGGCCATGGGTCGCCATGAAGTTGATGGCATCGGGCGTGGCCATCTGGCCGGGGATGATGAGGTCGCCCTCGTTCTCGCGGTCCTCGTCATCCACCAGGATGAACATGCGGCCGTTGCGCGCTTCCTCGATGATTTCCTCGATCCCGACGAGCACGGGGGTCTCGTCGTTCTCGGTCAGGAAGCGGTCGAGTTTGCCGAGGGTTTCGACGGTGGGGTTCCAGCCGTCCTCGGTGCAGTCGCGAAGGGTGTTGGCGTGGAGACCGGCAGCGCGGGCAAGGCCGGCGCGGGTCATTTTTCCTGCCGCGATCATCTCGCGGACTCGGGCTATTGTCAGATCACTCATGGCGGCGCCTGATAATCACATTATAATGTGATGACAAGTTGCGAATATCACATTCACAGGGGAAATTCCCCCTTGCGCCGCTACTCGACAGGCCGCAAATAGCCAGCATGAGCGATGTAGGACAGAGCCACGCGGAACTTGTCGAAGCGTTCCGTGAATCGATGCGCCACGTCGCTTCAACGGTCTACGCGGTAACCACGCTGGACGCGGGCAAGCGGTATGGAATCCTGGCAACGGCCGTCAGCTCGCTCAGTTTCGAACCGCCTTCGCTGCTCGTCTGCGTTAATCGCTCGGCCTCGCTGCACGATCCGCTGGAGCGCGCGGAGCGCTTCTGTGTCAACGTGCTGGGCATGGGCAATCGCGACGTGGCCGAACACTTCATGCTGCCGCGGGACGATCGCTTCGAGGTTGGCGACTGGGTGGAGGAGCACGGCGTGCCGGTGCTCAGCAGCGCGCAGTCGAGCCTGATCTGTCGCACGGCCCATCGCCATACTTACGGCACGCATACGATCTTTATCGGTGAACTGCTCGCAGCCAGCCATCGCGAAGATGCGACCCCGCTGACCTACTTCGATCGCGATTACATCGATATCAGCCAGGCGCCGCTACGGCGGAACGACGACTAGAAACGCCGGTCCCGCAATGCCAGCAGGTGTCCCGGCCAGGTCGGGCCGCGACGTAGCGGCAGGTACTGTTCGATTTCCTGCAGGGCGATGTCGGCGCGGGCCGATTGCGCCGGATAGATCCAGCTCGGCATGGTGCCGCCGCCAGCCTCGCGCCCTTCCGGGCTGCGCCAGAAGGTGGCGATGACTGCCGGATCGTAGCCCGCATTGGCCAGCAGGTGCACGGAGAGGCGATCCGCCTCGACCTCGGCCTGGCGGTTGGCTTGCTGGTTGCGGCCGACAAGGCCCATCACGGCGCTGTTGTCGATGCCCGAGTCGGTCTTGCGGCGGCGGTGTTCCAGCACGGTATGCGCCAGTTCATGCGCGAAGATGATGGCGAGTTGGTCGTCGCTCAGCCCGGCGGCGAAATCGTAGCGTAGCTGGATCACCTTGCCATCCGACCGGGCATTGGAGTCCCCGCCGACCATGATCTCAACCAGCGAACGGCAACCGCGCGGGGCGGGTAGGGCAACGCTGAACTGACGCTCTCCGCGCGCAATCACCAGCGTTGTCGATTGCTCCGCCGGTGTTTCCGCCAGCAAGGCGAAGGCGGCTTCGCGGACGTGGCCTTCCCCTTCCGGTTGCAGGTCGGCCACGCGCCGGCCGTTGATGGCAAGAATGCCATCGTCGCGTTCCAGCCCGGCCAATTCCGCAGCGGAACCCGGCAGCACGGCGGCAATGGCCAGTTCCCCGTTGGCGAACCGATCGGCAGCAGCGCCGGAGCTGTACTGGTCCATGCTGTGCAGGATCATCCCCGTCACCGGCATGGTCGAGCGGCACAGCGCCTCGTTGGTGATCATGATGTGTTCGGCAATGCGTGCGAGGCGCAGGTCCTGTTGCTCCAGTTGTTGCCAATCCTGCGCGGCAGCGGGCACGGCGAAAAGGAAGGAAAGCAAGGCGATCAGGAAGCGCATGCGGTGGACTTGCGTGTTCGGGGCGCGGCAATCAAGCCCTCAACCAAGGGCGGCGCGATCAATCTGGTCGATGCTGGAGAGGCCGAGCATGGCCATGGTGCGCGACACCTCGTCGCCCAGCAGGTCAATCGCCCGGGCCACGCCGGGTTCGCCCGCCGCGGCAAGGCCATACAGCGTCGCGCGCCCGACCATCGCGCCATCCGCGCCCAGGGCCAAAGCCTTCACGATGTCGCTGCCGCGCCGGATGCCGCTGTCGAGCAGCACGGTCATCTTGCCGCTCACGGCCTCGACCACTTCGGGCAAGGCGTCGATCGCCGCGACGGAATGGTCCAGTGCGCGGGCACCGTGGTTGGACACGACCACTCCGTCGGCCCCGACTTCCAGCGCCATACGGGCATCGTCAGGATGCAGGATGCCCTTGAGCACGAAGGCGCCCTGCCAGATGTCGCGCAGGCGCTTGATCCCGTCCCAGTCGAGGTCGTCCTGCTTGAACAGCGCCCCCGGCTTCGCGCCGCGGATGACTGAGTGCTTCATCGCCTTTGGCAGGTTGGCCTGCTTGGGAATTCCGCCGCTCAGCATGTAGCGACCGATGACTCCGGTCAGCCAGCGCGGGTGCGCCAGGATGTCGGGCAGGTTGCGACGGTTGAGGGCAAAGGGCATGCCGAAGCCATTGTGTGCCAGGTATTCGCGGTTTGGCGGTACCGGCAGGTCCAGCGTGACGAACAAAGCCTCGCAGCCGACCTCGTGCGCGCGCCGCACCACGTCATGCGACAGTTCACGGTTCTCCCACAGGTAGAGCTGGAACCAGCGGTTGCCACCCAGGTCGGCGAATTCCTCAACGTCCATCGTGCTCGCGCTGGAAATGGTGAAGGGGATGCCGGCCGCCGCGGCCGCGCGCGCCAGGTCATGGTCGCCGCGATACCACATGATGCCAGCGGCACCCGTGGGCGCGATGGCGAAAGGCAGGGCGCTTTCCTGCCCGAAGATCGTGGTGCGCGTGTCGATTGCGTCGACCTTGCGCAGCACGCGCGGGCGGAAAGTGAGGCCATCGAAGGCGGACCGGTTGCGGTCCATCCCCGTCTCGTCCTCAACCCCGCGTTCCAGGTATTCCCATACGCCCAGCGGCAGCCGACGCCGCGCCTTCTCGCGCAGGTCGGCGATGTTGAAACAGCCGAGCGTGTCCATGCCCATCAGCCGCGTCCGAGGAAGGGCAGCTTGTTCTGCACCACCAGCGCTTCGTAGAAGTTCAGGTGGTCGGGCAGGTCGCACATGTGCACGATCACCTCGGCGATTTCCTCCGGCGTGGCGGCAAAGTTCTCGGGCAGCTTGACCGAGCCGGGCATGATTTCCGTGGCCACGATGCCGGGGTGGAAGATCGACACGGCGATATTGTGGTCGCGGCCATCCACGGCCAGCGCATGGGTCAGGCCCTGCAGGCCGAACTTGCTGGCGGTGTAGGACGGGCACTCGCTGCGCGGCACCTTGGCCGAGATCGAGCCGACATTCACGATGCGTCCGTGGCCGCCCTTCAGGAAGATCGGCCAGGCGTGCTTGGCGCCGAGGAAGGCGCTGGTCAGGTTGGTGTCGAGCACGTTGTGCCAGTGCTCCAGCGAGGCTTCGGCCACCGGGGTGTTCTCGGCGATCCCGGCATTGTTGATCAGCACGTCGACCGTGCCGAAGCGCTCCACGGCCTTGGCGAAGAGGTTGGCCATGGCGTCCTCGCTGGTGACGTCGGTGACGACGGCCAGCGCCTGGCCGCCCATGGCTTCCAGTTTATCCACCAGCGCGTCGAGCCGTTCCTGCCGCCGCGCGGCCAGCACCACCTTGGCGCCCTTGTTGACGAACTCGACAGCACAGGCCTCGCCGATGCCCGAACTCGCGCCGGTAACCACCGCAACGCGGCCTTCCAGAATGCTCATTTCAAAATTTCCTCTCTGGTCAATTCTTGATGCCGGGGCGCACGGCCCGTCAATGACTAGTCCCCGTCGTATTCGATTGCGGCCGATGCGGCCCCGCTCATGATGAAGCCCACGGGGCGTTCGGCCTCTTCGGTCAGGTGGCCGATCAGGCTGCCGGTGCGGCACAGCAGGCCGATGCCCTTCAACGCCGCGAGCGGCCAGCCGAGGTCCAGCATGATGGCGGGGATCGGGCCGTTGACGTTTACCGGCAGTTCGCGCCCGATGGTCTTGGGCAAGGCCGCCTGCAACGCGCGCATCATCGCGACATGCTCGCCGGCCGCGCCGCGCTCGTCCGCCAGTTGCAGCAGCTTGAGGGCCCGTGGGTCCCCCTCTGTATGCTGCCAGTGGCCGAAGCCGGGCACGGCCTTGGTATGCTGGCGCCACTGCTCGATGCAGCGCCCTGCGACCTCGTCCACCGGGTCGCCACTTTTGCGCTGCTCTTCCACGCAGGAGGCGTAGAACTTGCCGGCGATCTCGGCGCTGCCCAGCGCCACCGAGCCGCAGCCGAGGATGCCTGCCGCCACCGCGCCCTGGACTGCTTCCGGCGCGGCCGCCAGTGTCATGCGGGCAGCCGCGACCGACGGGACCATGCCGTGTTCGGCAAGGGCCACCAGCACGGCATTGAGGAAGAAGCTCTGGTTCTCGTCCGGCTCCTCGCCCGTCACCAGCAGCCAGAAGTAGCTGGAGAAGTCGATCTTCCCCATCAGGTCTTCGCACAGGTCGCGCCCGCGCACCGTGATGCTGTCCGCATCCGAAGTGCAGATGGCCGAATATCCCTTGTCGTGCTTGCTGGTGCGCATTGCGAATATTCTCCCGGTGCCGCTTCAGGCTTTCGTTTTGCTGCTGCTTCGCGCACTGTGCCGAACACGAGAAGAGAGGACAATGTCAATATGACGGCCAGGCCGCTTGCGAATATTACCGTTATCGAAATGGGCACATTCATCACCGGCCCTGCTGCCGGGATGATGCTGGCCGACCTTGGGGCGGAGGTCATCAAGGTGGAACAGCCCGGTGCCGGTGACCCCTTTCGCAGCTTCAAGGGCGGGCTCTATTCGCCGCATTTCCAGACCTACAACCGCAACAAGCAGTCGATAGCGCTCGATCCGAAGAATCCGGACGATCTCGAGGTGCTCGATGGGCTGGTGAAGCAGGCCGACGTCTTCATCGAGAACTTTCGCCCCGGCGTGACCGAGCGCTTGAATGTCCATGCAGAGCGCCTGCGCGAATTGAACCCGCGCCTGATCTACGCCTCGATTTCCGGTTTCGGCAGTGAGGGGCCGGATCGTGATCGTCCGGCCTTCGACACGGTGGCACAGGCTGCCAGCGGCTTCCTGCGGCTGCTGGTGAACCCCGGACATCCGCGCGTCGTCGGCCCGGCCATCGCCGATGCCATGACCGGCTTCTACACCGCGCTGGGCATCCTTGCCGCGCTGAACGAGCGGCACGAGACGGGCAAGGGCAGGCTGGTCGAATGCTCGATGTTCGAGGCCATGTGCCACTTCAACCTCGACGATTTCACGCACCTGCTTTCGGTGGATGAGGTGATGGGGCCGTGGAGCCGCCCGCATGTGTCGCAAAGCTATGTCTTCGAGTGTGCCGACGGGAAGTGGCTGGCGCTGCACATGTCATCGCCACCGAAGTTCTGGGAAAACCTCGCGGCGACCGTCGGCCGGCCCGACATGCTGGAGATGGAACAGTTTGCCACGCGCGAGGCCCGCATCGCGCATTACGACGACGTCATCGCCTTCCTCGCGCCGATCTTCGCGACCAAGGATCGCGATTACTGGACCGACGAGCTCACCCGCCGCGAAGTGCCCAATTCGCCGGTGCGCACCTCGGAAGAGGTGCTCGCCAGCGCGCAGGCCAAGGCGCTCGGCATCCAGGTCGACGATCCGGACGGGCCGATGGGGCCGTTCAGCACGGTCCGCAATCCGCTCAGCTTCGATGGCGAACGGATGACCGAGGTCGCCGCACCGCCCGTGCTCGACCAGCAGGGCGAGCAATTGCGCAAGCGCGCGAAGGGCTAGACCGCGTCCGTGGAGTCGCGTTAGACATGATCAACAAAGGGCGCGGTCAGACGCCCGGGGGATCGAATAAGAGAGAGGACATTGTCATGGCGAATTCGTTGCCTGCCCGCCTGCATCACACGGCCTACGTTTCGAAGGATCTGGAGAAGACGCGCGCCTTTTACGAGGACGTGCTGGGCTTCCCGCTCGTCGCCACCTGGTGCGAGCAGGAAGAGCTGTTCGGCAAGGAGCGGACCTATTGCCACTGCTTCTTCGGCCTGGCCGACGGCAGTGCGCTGGCCTTCTTCCAGTTCGCGCACGAGGACGACGACAAGGAATTCAACCAGCCGGTGCCGCCGTCGCCGTTCCGCCACATTGCCCTGCATGTCGATGAAGAGGCGCAGGCCGATCTCGAGAAGCGCATTGCCGCAGCCGGGATCGAGCCGCCGCAGACCTATACGCTTGAACACGGCTATTGCCGTTCGGTCTATGTCGTCGATCCCGATGGCATGATCGTGGAGTTCACCTGTGACGCGCCGCATGCCGACCAGATCAATTCGATCCGCGCCAAGGATGCCCATTCCGAACTGAAGCGCTGGCTGGCCGGCGATCACCGCCCGAACAACGACGTGCGTCCGTCCGAACTGGCGAAGGCGGGCTGATGCTGCTGCCCAGTTCGCTGGTCGGGTCCTATTCGCAGCCCGACTGGCTGATCGATCGCGCCAAGCTGGCGGGACGTTTTCCGCCGCGTACGCGCGCCATGGAATTGTGGAAGGTCGAGCCCGACCTGCTGGAGCAGGCCTGGGACGATGCGACCATTGTCGCCATCCGCGAGCAGGAGGTCGCCGGTCTCGACATCATCACCGATGGCGAGATGCGGCGCGAAAGCTACTCCAACCGCTTTGCCACTGCGCTCAACGGTATCGACATGGAGAACCACGGCACCGCGCTCGACCGCAGCGGGGAGCCGGTACCGGTGCCGCGCGTGGCGGGGGACATCAGCCGCAAGCACCCGGTGCAGGTGCGTGATGTGGAATTCATGCGGCGCTTCACCGACAAGCCGATCAAGATCACCGTGCCGGGGCCGTTCACCATGGGGCAGCAGGCGCAGGACGATCACTATGGCGATCCCGAAGCACTGGCGCTGGCCTATGCTGCGGCGGTGAACGAGGAGATCAAGGATCTCCACGCCGCTGGCGCAGACGTCGTCCAGCTGGATGAACCCTATATGCAGGCCCGGCCCGAGGCCGCCCGCCAGTTCGGCCTCAAGGCGCTGGCCCGCGCACTGGAGGGTGTCGAGGGCACGACCGCGCTGCACATCTGCTTCGGCTATGCCGCGCTGATCCATGAGCGGCCCGAGGGCTACTCCTTCCTTCCGGAACTTGCCGGGTCAGGCGTCAAGCAGATCAGTATCGAGACAGCGCAGCAGAACCTCGATTGCGCCATCCTCGAGAAGCTGCCGGACAAGACCATCATCCTCGGCGTGCTGGACCTGTCGACGCATGAGGTGGAAACGCCCGAGATTGTCGCGGCGCGCATCCGCAAGGCATTGCCGCATGTCGATGTGGAACGCGTGATCGTCGCTCCCGATTGCGGCCTCAAGTACCTGCCGCGCGACGTCGCCTTCGGGAAGATGAAGGCCATGGCGGACGGTGCGCGGATCGTGCGCGAGGAGCTTTCGTGAGCTTTCGCACCACGCACACCGGCAGCCTGCCGCGTCCCGACTACCTGCTCGACATGGTCTTCGCCCGGGAGGGTGGGGAAGAGGTCTCGCAAGAAGCTTTCGATGAGGCAGTGGAACGTGCCACCGCCGAGATCGTCCAGCGCCAGAAGCAGGCGGGCATCGACATCGTCAACGACGGCGAGATGTCGAAGCCCAGCTACGCCACCTACATCAAGCACCGCCTGTCGGGCTTCGGCGGAGAGGCGGGGCAGTACGAGTTCCAGGACCTGGAGGACTTTCCCGGCGCCAAGGCGCAGGTGTTCGGTAACAAGGGCAGGGCGAAGCGATCGGCGCCGGCCTGCACCGGTCCGATCGAAGTGATCGACATGGATGCGCCGAGGCTGGATGCCGAACGGTTGACCAGGCTGGCCGAAGGGCACGCGACCTTCATGTCTGCCGCCTCTCCCGGCGTGACTGCGCTGTTCTTCCCGAACCAGTACTACGCCAGCGACGAGGAATACGTCTTCGCCCTGGCGGAGGGACTGCGGCACGAATACGAGACCATCGCCAATGCCGGGATCACCCTGCAGGTCGATTGTCCGGACCTGGCCATGGGTCGCCACGTGCAGTTCACGCACCTGTCGCTGGAGGACTTCCGCAAGCGCATCGGCATGAACATCGCCGCGCTCAACCACGCCTTGCAGAACATCCCGGCCGAGCAATTGCGCATGCATCTTTGCTGGGGCAACTACCCGGGGCCGCACCACTGCGACGTGGACTTGGCCGAGATCGCCGACATCGTCTGGCAGGCCAAGCCGCAGACCGTGCTGCTGGAAGGCGCCAACCCGCGCCACGCGCACGAGTTCGCCTATTTCGAGCAGCACCCGTTACCCGAAGGGAAGATCCTCTGCCCCGGCATGGTGGAGCCGCAAAGCCCCTATATCGAGCACCCGGACCTGATCGCCCAACGGATCGGTCGCTATGCCGACCTGCTCGGTCGGGAGCGCGTGCTGGCCGGTGTTGACTGCGGCTTCTCGGTCCATGCCGGCAGCAACTCGGTCGATGCCGAAGTCGTCTGGGCAAAGCTTGCGGCACTGGCCGAAGGCGCAGCCATCGCTTCGAAGAAGTACTGGTGATGTGGGGGAGGTGGTGGACGCACTAGGGCTCGAACCTAGGACCCGCTGATTAAGAGTCAGCTGCTCTACCAACTGAGCTATGCGTCCACACAGGCGAATTTTCGCTGGCCCGACGAATCGCCGGGAGGCGCTCATATAGCGAATGTTTCGCGCGTGAAAAGGCCTTCTGTCAGAAAGCCGATCTGGCCGACTGCCGGTTCCACCTTTCGACCATCATCAGCGCGCCCACGCAGATCATGTTGGTCATCATCGAAGAGCCGCCGTGGCTCATGAACGGCAGCGGGATTCCGACCACTGGTGCGAGGCCCATCACCATCATCAGGTTGACGGCCACGTAGAAGAAAATGGTCGCCGTCATGCCGCCGGCCAGCAGCCGGGCAAAACGGGTGTGGGCATCGCGGGCCACCAGCAGGCCCCAACGCAGGACGATGCCAAACACCAGCAGCACGAACAGCCCACCCAGCAGACCCCACTCCTCCGCCATGGTGGCGAAGACGAAGTCGGTGTGCGGTTCGGGCAGGTAGTCGAGCTGGCTTTGCGAGCCGTGGCCGAAGCCCTTGCCGGTAATGCCTCCCGAACCGATGGCAATCTTCGACTGGGTGATATGGTAGCCGGTGCCCAGCGGGTCGCTCTCCGGGTCGAGGAAGGTCAGCACGCGCTGCTGCTGGTACGGCTGGAGGCCGAAGAAAAAGGCGATCGGCGCGGCGATCACGCCGGCGATGCCGCCGCCGATGAACCATTTCTGCGGAATGCCGGCCAGGAACATCACCACGATCCCGCCAAAGGCGATGGCTAGCGACGTACCGAGGTCGGGCTGCAACAGTACCAGCCCCATGGGCATTGCGATCAGGCCCAGCGGCACCAGCAGCGCGCGCCAACTGGCGATCATCGCCGAGGGCAGCGAGTGGTAGAATGCCGCGATGATCAGCACGATACCCGGCTTCATCAGCTCGGACGGCTGCAGGCGCATGAATCCCAGTTCCAGCCAGCGCTGGCTGCCACCGCCCAGTTGGCCCACCGCCTCCACTGCAATTAGCAGCAGCAAGACGACGACGTAGACGGGGACTGCCGCCATGCGTGCCCAGTCTTCCGGGAAGCGCGCCATGACGAGAGCCGCCACGAGGAAGACGCCGTAACGGACGAGGTGGGACGACGCATAGGGCGACATCGAGCCGCCCGCTGCCGAGTGCAGCACCATGGCCCCGAAAGCCACGAGCAGGGTGAGCGGGATGACGACGCGCCAGGGGAATTCCGCAATTGGCGCGGGAAGGCTGAGTTCGCCCCTCACGTGCTCGCTCCGTCGGCGCGCGGGTTGGCCTCGTCACGCGGCGTGATGGCGCTCGTCGCGGCTTCGGTTGGCTCTGCAACCGCTGCACGCGCTTCCGCATCCACCTGTTCTGCCAGCGTGAGCGGGGGCGGGGCTGCGGGCAGGTCGACACCCGCTGCAGCCGCATAGGCGGCATATTGGGCGTCGAGCCGTTCCTGCGCGGTGCCGCCCCATTGCGCTTCCAGCGCGTGCAGGGCGTCGAGGCCCTTTTGCGGGTCGAACAGGAAGGTCATGACGTCGCGCGCCACCGGGTAGGCCGCGCCGGAGCCGCCGCCGTGTTCGATTACGACCGCACCCGCATATCGCGGATTGTCGAAGGGGGCGAAGAAGATGAACAGGCCATGGTCGCGATAACGCCACGGGCCGGACCGGCCATCGGACAGATTGAGGCCAACGACCTGCGCGGTACCGGTCTTGCCGGCCATCAGAATATCGTCGACCGGAAGGCGTGCGCGCCCGGCGGTGCCGGGGCCATTCACAACATCGCTCATCGCCTGTCGGACATAGGCCTTGTAGTCGGCGCTCAGCCCCATCGACTGGAACTGCGGCGTCTCGTTGCGCAGCAGCAGGCGAGGGTTCACCATGTTCGCCGTGGCTAGGCGCGATGCCATGACGGCAAGCTGCAAGGGGCTGGCGAGCATGTAGCCCTGGCCGATGGTGGCATTTACCGTGTCGAAGGCCTGCCATTCGCGGCCGTATTTCTCCATCTTCCACTCGGGGTCGGGCACGGTGCCGTAGAACTGGTTGACCACCGGCAGGTCGAACTGCTCCTGCATGCCATAACGGCGGCAGGTTTCGGCAATCGGCTGCATGCCGATTCGCTGCGCCATGGCGTAGAAGTAGACGTCGCAACTCTGGTAGATCGCCTTGGCCAGATCGGTCTGCCCGTGGCCGCGACGGTTCCAGCAACGGAACACGCGATTTCCGACCCGCAGGCCACCACCACAGAACACGGTCTCGTCCGGATCCACCCCTTGTCCCAGCAAGGCCATGCCGACGGTCGGTTTCACCGTGGAGCCGGGTGGGTAAAGGCCCTGCAACACCTTGTTGCGCAGCGGAACGCGCTCGTTCTCGCGCAGCATGGAGTATTCGAGGCGGCCGATCCCGTCGGAAAAGCTGTTGGGATCGAAGCTGGGCATGGAGGCCATGCACAAGAGGTCGCCCGAATTGCAGTCCATCACGACGACGGAGCCGGATTCGAGGCCCAGCCGCCGTGCGGCGTAGTCCTGCAAGGGGCCATCGATAGTCAGCTGGACAGGGTTGCCCTGCACGTCGTCGCGCGTCTCCAGGTCGCGCACGATGCGGCCCGCGGCGGTCACTTCCACGCGCCGCGCGCCCGGTTGTCCGCGCAATTCCTGTTCGAACTGTTTTTCGATGCCGTCCTTGCCCAGCTTGAAGCCCGGCGTCAGTAGCAGCGGCTGCGGGTCTTCCTCGTATTCCTCGCGGCTGGGCGCGCCGACATAGCCGATCAGGTGCCCTACCGAAGGGCCGGTGGGGTAGAAACGCGAGAAGCCGCGCTGCGGGATGACACCGGGCAGTTCGGGGATGCGCACGCTGATCGCGGCGAATTTCTCGTAGTCGAGGCCGCTGGCAACCGGCACCGCGGCAAAGCCGGCGGAATCTTCCAGCCTGTCGCGCAAGTCGGCCTTCTCGGCTTCCCCGAAATCGAGCAGTTCGCCCAGCACTTCGACGGTCCGGTCCGGGTTGTGTACTCGCTCGGGAATGATGTCGACGCGGAAGTCGGCACGGTTCGAGGCGAGGGGGGAGCCGTTGCGATCGAGGATCCAGCCACGACGCGGCGGGATCAGGGTGAGGTTCACCCGGTTGCTCTCCGCCTCCATCTCGTATTTCTCGTTCTCGGCAACGGCGATGTAGCCCATGCGCGCGGCCAGCAGCAGGCCGATGCCACCCTGCACCGATCCCACTATGAAACTGCGTCGCTCGAACGTCTGCCTCAGCGTATTCGAGGTAAGTTTGCGTTCCATGCTCAGCCGATGCGCCTCACGCGCGTCAAACGTAACCTGTCCAGCAGAGCAACCATCTTCGCAATGATGGGATAGAGGATGATTGAGAGCAAGAGCTGCGGCAGCAGCAGGACCATGTGCGAAAATGTGATGTCGGCGCCGGAGACCAGCGCTGCTGCGACGAGGTAGGCGGTCAGCATGACCGAAGCCGTCAGCCAGTCCTGCATGAAGTTGCGCCACGGAAAGCGCAGTTCGAGCAGTTCGATGGCAATCATCGTCAGCGAGAACAGCAGGACAGCGCTGCCCAGTGGCTGGCCGGAAAACAGGTCATCCAAGAAACCGAGAAGGATGCCTGACCACATCGGCATCAGGCCGGGGCGCGCCAGTCGCCAGGCCAGCAGCAGCATGTAGCCGATCGGGGGCAGCAGGGGGGCCGCCGCAATGATCGGCATGAGCGGCGCCAGCGACCCGAGGACGATCGTGAGCCAAGGCATCCCGTTGGCAAGAACGGGGGAGTGGTCTCGATTGATCTTGCGACCGAAAACGTCACTGCGCGCTGTAGGGTTGAGCCGCTCCATCAGTCGACCGGCTGTTCCGTCTGCAACGGCTCTTCGATGGCGTCGAGGACCTCGCCCTGCCAGATCGGCTGCACGATGACGACGTCGGTGGCGGCCGGGTTGCTAAGCAACTGCGCAATCGCGCCGTCGTCGGTAATCTCGGTGACCATGGCAACTGCGGTGCCCGGGTGGAACAGGCCACCCGCGCCGGAGGTGACGAAGATGTCGCCGATCTCGAGCGGGTTGATGCCGAGGTTGATCAGGCGGATGCGCAGCGATCCATCCGAACGCCCCTGGGCAAATGCCACCACGTTGTCCGTCGCGCGCCGCACCGGCACGACGCTTTCGATGTCGGTCAGCAGCAGCACGCGGGAAGTCGACCGGCCCGCTTCGAGCACGCGGCCGACCAGTCCCATCGGGGAGGTCACCGGCATGCCCGTTGTCACGCCGTCGCTGCTGCCGGCGGAAAGGTAGGCGAAACGCCGCGTGCTGGAGGCGGTGGAGCCGATCAACCTGGCGACGGCAACCGGCTCGGCACCTTCCTCTACAATGCCGAGCACGGCCTTGAGCCGCTCGTTCTCCTGTTCCAGCGCGCGCGCCTCGGCCAGGCGCACACGGGCGATCTCGATCTCGCGTTCAAGCTCGGCGTTCTTGCTGCCCGCGTCGTAATAGCCGGCGATGGCTTCGAAGAAGTTGCGCGATCCCACGCGGCCCGCGGCGCCGACTTCGCCAACTGGCGCTGCGGCATCGGCGGCCATGGAGCGGAGACCGTAGAAGGTCTCCGGCCGCCACAGTGAAATGGCCAGCAGCAGGATGCCCAGGATGGCGCCAAGACCCGCAGCGACGTAGCCGGCAAACAGCCCCAGCTGTGCCTTCTTGTTCGATCCCGATCGCTGTTGTCCCGAGGGCGGTGCCATAACCGCCGGCTCCTCCTGCTATCCCTCGTTTATGCCGACATCAGAACGCCGCGGTAGATCGGGTCTTCCATCGCCTTGCCGGTACCGATGGCAACGCAGGAGAGCGGATCTTCGGCGATGCTGACCGGCAGGCCGGTTTCTTCCTTGATGTGATCGTCCAGGCCGCGGATCAGCGCGCCGCCACCGGTCAGCACGATGCCCTGGTCGACGATGTCGGCTGCCAGTTCGGGCGCG
This sequence comes from Aurantiacibacter sp. MUD11, assembly GCF_026967575.1. Taxonomy (NCBI): domain Bacteria; kingdom Pseudomonadati; phylum Pseudomonadota; class Alphaproteobacteria; order Sphingomonadales; family Erythrobacteraceae; genus Aurantiacibacter; species Aurantiacibacter sp. MUD11. The sequence continues at coordinate 333,478 of NZ_CP114054.1, forward strand.
GTGTTCTCCAGCGCGATGCGCACGCCTTCGACGATGGCACCGATCGGTTCGGACAGGGCCTCGGCGATATGTGCCTGGTTGATGGTGATTTCCTTGGGGACGCCGTTCACCAGGTCGCGGCCCTTGATGATGATGGATTCGCCAACGCCGTCTTCGGGCACGGTGGCGACACCGTAGTCCTTCTTGATGCGCTCTGCGGTGGAATCACCGATCAAAAGGTTGTGGTGGCGACGGACGTAGGAAACGATGGCTTCGTCCATCTTGTCACCGCCCGTGCGCACGGACGTGGCATAGGCCAGGCCGCGCAGCGACAGCACCGCCACCTCGGTCGTGCCACCACCGATGTCGACCACCATCGAGCCGACCGGCTCGGTCACCGGCATGTCGGCGCCGATGGCAGCGGCCATCGGTTCGAGGATCAGGAAGACTTCCGATGCGCCGGCATTGCTGGCGGCGTCGCGGATAGCGCGCTTTTCGACCGAGGTCGAACCCGAGGGAACGCAGATCACGATCTCCGGATAACGCAGCAGCGTGCGCTTGCCGTGCACCTTGCGGATGAAGTGCTTGATCATCTCTTCGGCGATCTCGATGTCGGCGATCACGCCGTCGCGCAGCGGGCGGATGGCCTCGATCGTGTCGGGCGTCTTGCCCATCATCAGCTTTGCATCATCGCCCACTGCCTTGACGCGCTTCACGCCGTTGATCGTCTCGATCGCGACGACGGAGGGCTCGTTGAGCACGATGCCGCGGTCCTGCACGTAAACCAGCGTGTTGGCCGTCCCAAGGTCGATGGCCATGTTCTGCGAACCGAATTTGAAGAGATTTGAAAAGAAAGAACTCATCGGGAAATCCGTATTTTAGATAAGCGTGCTGCTGCAGGGACTCCGCGTAGCAACCCAAGGTTTTACGAAAGGTGGCGCTCTGTAACCTGACATGCCGCGAAAGGCCAAAAAATTTGTCGACAAAGGGGCGCTTTTGCCCCGGTTCGCCTCGAAAATACGACAAGCGGTCGATAGTATGGCCGGATGCCCCAAATTCGCCGCCTTCCCGAAACCCTCGTTAACCGCATCGCCGCGGGTGAAGTGGTGGAGCGTCCGGCCTCCGCGCTCAAGGAACTGGTGGAGAATGCCATCGATGCTGGGGCGACGCGGATCAGCGTTTCGATTGTCGACGGCGGGCTGGGGTCCATCGAGATTACCGATAACGGCTGCGGCATGTCACCGGAGGAGATGTCGCTCGCGCTGGAACGGCACGCGACCTCGAAACTGCCGGATGAGGCTATCGAGCAGGTGGCGACGCTTGGCTTCCGGGGCGAGGCGCTTCCCTCGATTGCCAGCGTTTCGAGGCTGACGCTCGAAAGCCGCCCGCAGGGTGCGGAACAGGGCTGGAAACGCGTTGTCGACCACGGCGCACTGGTCGAGGAAGGTCCGGCCGCACTGCCCCCGGGAACGCGGGTGCGGGTGGAGAACCTGTTCGGCAAGATCCCCGCGCGTCGGAAGTTCCTGCGCACGCCGCGCAGTGAGTACGCCGCCTGCCAGGATGTGGTAAAACGCCTCGCCATGGCGCGGCCTGATATCGGCTTCACCCTCGAGCATGGGGGCCGCCGCATCTTCCAGGTTCAGCCCGGCGAAGAGGTGACCGCACGCGTTGCCCAGATCGTCGCCCGCGAACTGGCCGACAACGGCGTCGAAATCGAGCTGGAGCGGCCCTCGGGCGAGGGCGTCATGCGCCTGAGCGGTGTCGCGGGCCTGCCGACCTACAACCGCGGGATTGCCGATCACCAGTACCTGTTCGTCAACGGTCGCCCGGTGAAGGACCGTCTGCTGACTGGTGCGGTGCGCGGCGCCTATGCCGACATGCTGGCACGCGATCGCCATGCGGTGCTGGCGCTGTTCCTCGAGATTCCTTTCGCCGATGTCGACGTGAACGTGCATCCCGCCAAGACCGAAGTGCGCTTCCGCGACGCGCAGGCCGTACGCGGCTTCATCGTCAGCGGGCTGCGGCAGGCGCTCTCCACCGGGGACCGCCGCAGCGCACAGGCGCCTGACAGTGGCGCGATGAGCCGCTGGCAAGTCGAGCCGACGCGCGACGAGCCGGCCCCGGCAATGCGCTCGATCTCCTCCGGACGGGACTGGTCGCAGCCGTCGCCGACGCGCGTTGCCGAGGCCCGCACTGCCTGGGATACCATGGCGGACACGCTGGCTGCGCCGCAGGGCCGGGCAGAAGCCGCCGAGGCCTTGCCAGAGGAAGCCGAGGACTATCCGCTGGGCATCGCCCGCGGCCAGGTCGCCAACACCTACATTGTTGCCGAAGCCAAGGATGGATTGGTCATCGTCGACCAGCACGCTGCCCATGAACGGATCGTGCTCGAGCGCCTGCGCGCAGCAGGGGCAGCCGACAAGGTCGCCGCCAGCCAGGCCTTGCTGATGCCCGAGGTCGTCGAAATGGACGAGCCTTCCTGCGACCGCCTGGAAGAGCAGATCGACCATTTTGCCCCGCTCGGGCTGGTGATCGAACGCTTCGGCCCCGGCGCCATGCTGGTGCGCGCCGTGCCCGGCACGCTGAAACGTGCCGATCCCGAGGCCTTGCTGACCGACCTTGCCGACGACCTGGCCAAGCACGGTTCCTCGCTACTGCTTGGCGAGAAGATCGAGCACGTCCTTGCCACCATGGCCTGCCACGGGTCCGTACGGGCAGGGCGGCCGCTGAACGTCGCAGAGATGAATGCCCTTCTGCGCGAGATGGAAAGCACGCCGCGTTCAGGGCAGTGCAATCACGGACGTCCAACCTGGGTAAAACTGTCGATGGAAGACGTCGAAAAGCTGTTCGGGAGACATTGATGCGCTGGCCGATCGTAATCTGCGCGGCACTGGCATTGACCGCCTGCGAAAGGGAGCTGACGCCGGAAGAGCAGGCTGCGGAAAACGAACGCATTGCTGAGCGCGTGCGCGAGGCCAACAGTGTCGAGCCGCCGCTGGTCGAAGTGGTGCCCGACGCGATCCTCTACCCGGACCTGGAGGCCAACGACCTGTTCGGGCTGTCCTGCGCCTATGCGCCCGGCACCAGCATGGGCGCGCGGGTAATCGCCCGCGAGGTTGATGCCTATATGAAGATCAATGGCGAGATGATGCGCTTCGCCGCCGATCCCGGGGCGCGCGAACTGCCTGCCAAGACCTGGTCACTCTACAACGCGCGCGAATACTCACTGCGTCTGAATATCGAGGACAAGGCGAGCGGCGAGCAGGTGGGCGACGGCGGCGCTATCAATTACGAGGGCACGATCTGGCTGCGCGATCGCTGGGACCGGGTCGTCTACCAGGGTTCCGGCACGGTCAACTGCGGCGCCTGATCACGCCAGCGCGTACCGGGCCAGCATCCAGATGGCCATTGCCATCATCGCCAGGTTCTCCGTCAGCGAGACGAAACCCAGCGGTACGTTTCCGCTGCCGCCCACACAGGCGCACTTGATATCCCGCTTCTGGATGTACACCGCGTAGAACACGCTGACCGCCCCGATCGTGCCGATGCTGAAGGCGACGGGAATCGACAGCCAGGGCAGCAGGTGACCCGCCATCAGGATCGCCGCCAGCGCTTCCAGGAACGGGTAGAGATAGGAGTAGGGCACCCAGCGCCGCGCCAGCAGATCGTACCCGACGAACATGCTGGAGAATTTCTCCACGTCCTGCAACTTGAGCATGGCGAGCATGGCCATGCTGAAGGCCACGAACCACTCTGCCGCGCGGATTGTCATCGGGGTGCCAAGGCTCCACCAACTGAGCGAGAGGGCAAGGCCGAGCCCGACGGCGAATACCGCGATGACGGGCGTGTAACTGGTTTCACCATCGGCTTTCGGCGGATTGCCGAAATGCGTGCGCAATGCGTCGTATCCCCCGATGCGTTCGCCAGCGATGAAGACTTGCGGCGTCGTGGCGACATCGTGCTCCGCCTTGAACGCGTCGGTTTCCTCACGCGTCGTCAGCGGGTGATCTTCCACCGTGAACCCTTTGCGCTCAAGCAGCCACTTGGCCTTGAGTCCGTAGGGACACACGTGCTTCGGCATCACCATTCGGTATAGTCGGGCAACCTTTTGCATCAGCGCAGACTTATACCCCTAGGGGGTATATTTCAACCTACGCCCTGAAGGAGGGAATCCGGCCTTCCGGATCGAGATCGGGAATGCACCGGTAGCGGGCCAGGATCAGGCTCAGCAGGCCGAAAGCAATCATGCCGATAGCAACCAGGGTGAACACCGCGCCATTGCCCGCCAGCGTGGCGACAGCATCGCCAAGGGTAAGCACCTGTTCGCTGCCGCCGGACATCATGCCGGCATTGACCAGCGACCAGCCGATAATCGCGAAGACGATAGTGCGGGCGAGGTAGCCCACCGTGCCAAGCTGCCGCGTGTAGCGCGGGGCCCCGGACAGGATGCGATGCATAAAATTTCCGGTGATGCCCTTCTTTGCCTGGTCGAGCGCGGCAAGGAAGAAAGCCAAGCCCAGCAGTCCCAACACAAGTCCGCCAAATTCCATCGAGAGCAAACCGGAAGCAGCTGCCTGCGCGCTGTCTTGGCCTGAGCTTCCCTCGGTGGTGGCGAATTCGAAGGCGGCATAGGCGAGAGCAAAATGGCCGATGCCGCTGCCGGCATGGCCGATGCGCTTGGCCCAACCGACGGTGTCGGCGCCCTGGTTTTCGATATCGAAAGCGAAACTGGCGAGGCGGAACAGGCCGTAGGCGCTGAGGCCCACCACCATCAGCCACAGCACCAGCGATCCGGCAGGGAAATCCTCGATGGCGCGGAAGGCGCCGTCAGTACCCGCGGCAATCTTTCCCGCACTGGTGAGGGCGATCAGGCCGACCACCGAATAGAGGATGGCGCGGCTGAAATAGCCAACTCGCACGAGCTGGCTGAACTTCTCGGACTTGTCGACCATCGCGCGGCCTGCTCCCTGTCTGTCTCAGGGATAGCAATGTCCGACGCCGCAATTCGTGCCCGTCAGCGCAGCCGCTTGACGTAGAGCTGCTGGTCCTCGCGGCGTTCCAGCTTGAAGTTGTCGTCAGCGGCGCGGATCAGGTCCGACAGGCGCTTGAAGCCGTGGTTGCGCACGTCGAAGCTGGAACGGTTGCCGGCGATCTGGCCGACCTCGTGCAGGCGTGCGTACCCTTCGTCGTCGCGGCTGGCGGCCTTCCATGCCGCACCCAGCAGTTCGATCAGTTCGGCGTCGATCGCCTCGGACTGCTTGCCGCCGCTCTCGTCGGAAGAGGTGCGGATCAGCTTATCGACATCGATGTACCGGGTGCATGCCGTGCGGAAGGCTTCGGGGGCCTTGTCGCTGCCGAAGCCGTAGACGATCAGCCCGTCCTGTCGCAGGCGGGTGACCAGCGGGGTGAAATCGCTGTCACTGCTCATGATGCCGAAGCCATCGACCTTGCCGGCATTTAGCAGGTCGATCGCATCGATAGTCATGGCGATGTCGGTGGCGTTCTTGCCCTTGGTCAGGTCGAACTGCTGCACCGGCTGCAAGCCGTAGCGATGGGAAATCTTGTTCCAGTTGGACAGCGCCGGCTTGGCCCAGTTGCCGTAGGCGCGGCGGATGTTCACTTGCCCCAGTTCGGCGAGCACCGTCAGCACCGGGTCGATACCAGCATGGCTGGCGTTGTCGGCGTCGATCAGCAGGGCGATGTTCTTGAGTGCGGCTTCAGGCATGGCTCAACACATGGCGCTGCGCTTGTTGGAGCGCAAGGGCAGGGCTGGCCTATTCAATCGGTTCGAACTCGTCGCTCTCGTTCTCCAGATGGTAGAGCACGCCTTCCGAAATCGCGAAAAAGGTGCCGCGCAGCTTCAGTGAACCGTCGGCGACGCGTTGCTGCACGCAAGGGAAAGTGCGCAGGTTCTTCAGGCTCTCGCGCACCGCCGCAAGCTCCATCGCCCGTTCGGCTTCACGACCTTCGGTGCCGAATTGCTTCGCCACCGGCTCGCGGGCCTCGTCCAGCAGGCTGATCCAGTCCGCCACGAAGCCGCCTTCGCCGGGACGGCAGCCGTGCATTTCCTGCGTCAAGGCAGCCTTGCAGCCGCCGCACATGCCGTGTCCCATGACGACGATCTGGCGCACCTCCAGAAAGTTCACTGCAAATTCCAGCGCGGCGGAAACCCCGTGCTGGCCCGGCGAGGTCTCGAACGGCGGGACGAGCGCGGCGACATTGCGGACCACGAAGATCTCGCCCGGATCGACGTCGAAGATCTGCGCCGGATCGACGCGGCTGTCGGAACAGGCGATGATCATCAGCTTGGGGCTCTGACCCTCCGCCACGAGCCGATCGTAACGGGCCCGCTGGCGGGGGTACCCTTCTGCCCGGAAGCGGCGATAGCCCTTCAGCAGTTCGCTGAACTCCGGCACTAGAAGCGCTCACCCCGAATGACTTCGACATCCCACATCGTCAGCAGCAGGCCATGGCTGGTCAGGATCGGTGCGAGCAGTTCCGCAAGGGCGGTGGCCTTTTCCTGCGATGCGACGGTCAACACGAAGACCTTGTCCGTGCCCATCACGCGCTCTTCGCGCCAGCGCCCCTCGCGGCCCTTGCCCGAAGTGACGGGCGTGATCGTCCAGCCGGTGATGCCGACCTTGTCGATCGCGTCAGTGACCTTCCGCGCCTGCACGGCGTCGGCGAGGATCTCGATGCGCTTGCGAATAACGGTTTCGATCATGGCGATTAGCCTCCTGCGCCGGTCAATGCCGCGGCCAGCATGCTGATCAGGCTGATGTTGACGAGCACGTTGAAGGGAAACGTGATGCTCAGCGACATGGTCAGGTAGATGCCGGGGTCGGCTTCCGGCAGGGCGAGGCGCATGGCGGCAGGCACGGCGATGTAGCTCGCACTGGCGCAGAGCACGCCCAGTGCCGCGGCAGAGCCGGTGTCGAGACCGATGCCGACACCAAGGACCGTGCCGATCGCGCCATTCACCAGCGGCAGGGCAATGGCGATCAGCGCCAGGCGCCAGGTAACGGCGCGATTGTCCATGATGCGGCGCGCCGCAATCAGGCCCATGTCGAGCAGGAACAGGCAGAGGATGCCCTTGAACAGTCCATCGAAGAACGGACGAACGTCGGCAAAACCGGTCGGCCCGGCGATCATGCCGATCACGAAGGCACCAAGCAGCAACACGACCGAGGCGTTGAACAGCACCTCGTGCAGCATTTCCTTGCCGCTGCGCCCGTCCTTGGAGCCAAGACCTCGGGCAAGTAGCAGACCGGCAAGGATGGCCGGGCTTTCCATGGAGGCCATCACCGCGACCATGAAGCCGGCGGGCGGCTGGCCCTGCGCGCTGAGGATTTCCACTGCGGTAACGAAGGTGACGACGCTGATCGAACCGTAATGCGCGGCGACCGCGCCGGCGTTGGTCCTGTCGAGCTTTCCGAAGCCCTTGAGCACCCAGTAGGCGTAGATCGGCATGATGAAGCCGGCCCCGATGCCCGCCGCCAGGGCGGCAAGAACGGTACCGTCCAGACCCGATTCAGCGACCTCGATACCGCCCTTCAGGCCGATGGCGGCCATTAGGTAGAGCGACATGCCTTTGGCTATGGCTTCGGGGATGGCGAGATCGGATCGGGCGAAAGCGGCCAGCAATCCCAAGACGAAGAACAAGACGACGGGTGAGGTCAGCGCCTGGAGTGCGGTCGAGTCCATGCAGCGGCGCTTAGGCTAACGGTCTATGACCTGCAAGACACACCATTGCGCCATCCCCCTTGCTTGCCTAAGTGGGCGGCGAAATGACAGACCTCTCCAATACGCCGCAGCCCGAAGGCGAGCGCCCGCAGCGCCAGCGCAAGCCCGACTGGATCCGCGTGAAGGCCCCGGTCAGCAAGGGCTATCACGAGACGCGCAAGCTGATGCGCGACCTGAAGCTGAACACGGTTTGCGAAGAGGCGGCCTGTCCCAACATCGGCGAATGCTGGACGAAGAAGCACGCCACGGTAATGATCCTTGGCGACGTCTGCACGCGCGCCTGTGCTTTCTGCAACGTGAAGACCGGCATGCCCCGCATGGTCGACCCGCTAGAGCCGGAGAACACCGCCATCGCCGCCGCGCAGATGGGGCTGGAGCACATCGTCATCACCAGCGTCGACCGCGATGACCTGCCCGATGGCGGCGCCGGCCAGTTCGTCAAAGTGATCCAGGCGCTGCGCCGCGAGACGCCGAATACTACCATCGAAATCCTCACGCCGGACTTCCGCGGCAAGATGCGCGAGGCTGTCGAAGCCATCTGCGAGGCCGGGCCCGACGTCTACAACCACAACCTGGAAACCGTGCCGCGGCTTTACCCGACCATCCGGCCGGGTGCGCGCTACTACGCGTCGCTGCGCCTGCTGGAAGAGGTGAAGCGGCACGACCCGATGATCTTCACCAAGTCCGGCATCATGCTGGGTCTGGGCGAGCAGCGCCTGGAAGTGCATCAGGTGATGGACGACATGCGCAGCGCCGATGTCGATTTCATCACCATGGGCCAGTACCTGCAGCCGACGCCGAAGCACGCCAAGGTGGAAGACTTCGTTACGCCGCAGGCTTTCGACGCCTTCGGTTCCATCGCCCGCGCCAAGGGTTTCCTGCAGGTTGCCTCCAGCCCGCTGACTCGTTCGAGCTACCACGCCGGTGACGACTTCGCCGAGATGAAGGCTGCGCGGGAGGCGAAACTGGCGAAGCAGGCGAAAGCCTGATGCCCTCGATCCGCGAAACGCACCGCCTGCCTTACACGGCAGAGCAGATGTTCGACCTTGTGGCCGACGTCGACAAGTACCCGGAGTTCCTGCCGTGGGTCGTCGCCACCCGCGTACGGCGCGACAGCGACACGGAAATGACGGCGGACATGCTGGTCGGCTTCAAGGCCCTGCGCGAGAAGTTCACCTCCAAGGTGGTGAAGGATCGTCCGAACTCGATCAATGTCCACTATATCGACGGGCCGCTGCGCGACCTCGACAACAACTGGACTTTCCGGTCCTGCGGCGAGAATTGCTGCGAGATCGAATTCGCGGTCGATTTCAGTTTCAAGAACATCATGTTCGAAACGCTGGCGGGCCAGTATATCGACCGCGCCTTCCGCAAGATGGTAACCGCCTTCGAAGCGCGAGCGGAAGAGCTTTACGGCAACAAGAGCTCCAGCGCACAAAGCGTCGCCTGACGACGCACGCCCGAGCGGCCGTTGTCGTCGAACAGCTTCTCTTCGGCAGTCGGTTCCTCTTCACCGCGCACCATGCGGGCGAAAACGACCGTGCCAACTGGCTTGATATCCGACCCGCCGCCAGGTCCGGCAATGCCGCTGATCGCCACGGCCACGTCCGCATCGCTGCGCTCCAGCGCACCGCGCGCCATGGCGTAGACACAGGCGACGGAGACAGCGCCGAAGGTCTCAAGGATGTCGCTTTCGACGCCAAGCATGTCCTGCTTGGCCTCGTTGGAATAGGTGACGAAGCTGCGATCGAACACCTTGGAGCTGCCAGGGACTTCGGTAAGCGCGGAGGCGACCAGTCCACCGGTGCAACTTTCCGCCAAGGCAATCTTGCGGCCGGCGGCCTTGTTTTCCTCGACTACCTTGCGGGCGAGTACGAGGATATCTTCAGGAAGCAGTGCGTCGGTCATGGCCGCGCCACCAGCGTTGCCACGGCCTGTGCCGCGATGCCTTCGCCGCGCCCGGTGAATCCGAGCTTCTCTGTCGTCGTCGCCTTCACGCTGACAGAACTCACGGCGACCCCCAGCAGTTCCGCCAGCTTCGCGCGCATGGCTTCGCGGTGGGGGCCGATCTTGGGAGCTTCGCAAATAAGGGTAAGGTCGACATTGCCCACGGCATACCCGGCTTGATCGGCCAGTTTCACGGCATGTTCGACGAACCGTGCAGACGGCGCGCCGCGCCATTGCGGGTCGCTGGGCGGAAAATGCTGCCCAATATCTCCAGCGGCAATCGCACCGAGCACGGCATCGACTACCGCGTGCAGGCCGACATCCGCATCGGAGTGTCCGGCGAGCCCCTTGTCATGGTCGATCTTGATTCCGCACAGCCACAGTTCCTCGCCAGCGGCCAGCCGGTGCACGTCGTAGCCCGAGCCGATCCGCACGGGCAGGGCAGGGGCAGTATCGTTCATGAAATCCTCTGCAAATGTCAGTTTGCGCAGCCGTTCGTCGCCGTCGACGAGAGCAATCTCGATACCGATAGCCCGGGCGACCTGGGCATCGTCTCCGGCAGTCTTCGCGCCCTCCCATCCATTATGCGCCAAGACGGCGTCGAGGAAAGTGAAGGCCTGCGGGGTCTGCACTCGGCGCAGGCTCTCGCGATCCGCCTTGTCAGCCATCTTGCCGTCTTCGGCTACGATCATGGAATCGACGACGGGCAGGACGGGAATGGCACCGACGCGGTCGCCGCAAGCCGCAACCAGCCGTTCGATCACGTCAGGCGGACAGTCGGGACGCGCAGCGTCATGGATCAGGACAATGTCGGGGTAAGGGTCTGCAAATGCACTGTTAAGTGCCTTGTAGACCGATTCCTGCCGCGTCTCGCCTCCCGTTACGAGGACAAAAGGTTCCAACCCTCGCAACATGCCGCGCACAAGGTCGTCTGCGCCCTCCGGGATCGCCACACAGATCAGGCCGACGCCGCCTGCGCGCAGGTGCTCGGCTGCGGTGCGAAGCACGGTGCTGTCACCATAAGGCGCGAATTGCTTTGGCAACGGCTGTCCCGCACGCAGGCCCTTGCCGGCGGCCACGATGACAGCGGCAATGGACGGGGCAGGGGGAGGGAGCTGGTCACTCATATTGCGACAGGCGCGCTAGCGGCTTGAGCCGCCCCTCGCAATCCACTATGCGCCTGCCTATATTTTAGGCACGGTTTACGAGAATGAGCGAACTTCCCACCCCTCCGGCGATCAAGCCGATCGATATCGGTCCCGTGCGGATCGACTGTCCGGTCGTGCTCGCGCCGATGACGGGGGTGACAGATCGCCCCTTCCGCACGCTGGTGCGCCGCTATGGCTCGGGCCTCAACGTCACCGAGATGATCGCCAGCGAGGCGGCCATCCGCGAAACGCGCCAGTCGGTGCAGAAGGCAGAGTGGCACCCAACCGAAGAGCCGGTGTCGATGCAGTTGGTCGGCTGCGATCCGGAGAGCATGGCCGAAGCGGCCAAGCTGCAGGAGGACAACGGCGCGGCCGTCATCGACATCAATTTCGGTTGCCCGGTGCGCAAGGTGGTGGGCCAGCTGGCTGGCTCTGCACTGATGCGCGAAGTGCCGCTGGCGACCAAGCTGATGGAAGCGACGGTGAAGGCGGTCAACGTGCCGGTGACGGTGAAGATGCGCATGGGCTGGGACCATGCCAGCCTCAACGCCCCCGAACTCAGTCGCATTGCCGAGGACCTGGGCGTGAAGATGATCACCGTCCACGGCCGCACGCGCAACCAGATGTACAAGGGCAGCGCCGACTGGAGCTACATCCGCAAGGTGAAGGAGGCAGTGTCGATCCCGGTTATCGTCAACGGCGATATCTGTTCGATCCCCGACGCTGCAAAGGCCCTGGAGCAGTCCGGCGCGGACGGGCTCATGATCGGTCGCGGTGCCTATGGCAAGCCGTGGCTGCTGGGCCAGGTGATGCACTGGTGGCGCACCGGCGAGAAGCTGGAGAGCCCCACTTTCGACGACCAGTACGAAACCGTCACCGAGCACTACAACGAGATGCTTGAGCACTACGGCGCGGACGTTGGCGTGAAGATCGCCCGCAAGCACCTGGGTTGGTATACCAAGGGCATGCATGGCTCGGCGGAGTTCCGCAACAAGGTGAACTTCATCGACGATCCGAAGCAGGTGCTGGGTGAGCTGGAGCGGTTCTACGAGCCGTTTCTGCGGCGACGGGCCGCGTGAACGAGGTCGATCGCACGCTCCCCGCCGCGCGCGAACAGATCAACGGGCTGAGCTTTGCGCTGCTGCTGCTCTCTCCTGATCTCGAAATTCGCGAAGTAAACCCGGCGGCCGAAAACCTGCTGGGTCTCAGTGCCCGGCGTCTGCTGAACAAGCAGCTGCTGGAGGTGATTGCCTTCAATCAGGCTGACCTGGCCGGCCGCCTCAGCGTGCCTGATACCCAGCTCTACGCGCGCGGGATCGACGCCAGGGTCGGCAATCGTGACCTGCGTCTCAACCTGACGGTCTCGACCGTGCAGGGTCAGTCTGGTTGGCGCGTGCTGACCTTGTCGGATGCCATGCAGGGCGAGCGGTTTGAGGATTACGAGCGTCGCGGCACGCTACGTGGCCCGGCGGTATTGGCGCACGAGATCAAGAACCCGCTGGCCGCCATCCGCGGTGCGGCACAACTGCTCGCCCGCAAGGCGAGTGAGGTTCAGAAACCGCTGACCGACCTGATCGCGGACGAGGTCGATCGCATCGCCCAGCTGATCGACCGTATGCAGCGCCTTGGCCGGGAACGGGCGGAGCCGGTGCAGCCGGTCAACCTGCACGCGGCGATCCATCGTGCCTACGAGACCGTGAAGATCGCCAGCGACGATGCTATCGCCTGGCAAGAGGAATTCGATCCCTCGCTACCGCCGGTGCTCGCCAACGAAGGCGCGCTGGTGCAGGTGCTGGTCAACCTGATGGCCAATGCCCGCGATGCCTGCGCTGAAAGCGTGGCCCCGCAGGTCACCATCCAGACGCGCTTTGTCAGCGGGCTGGTGATGAATGTCATTCGTCTCGGCCGACCGGTGAAACTGCCGATCGAGATTACCGTCAGCGACAATGGGCCGGGCATCGACCCCGCCATTCGCGACGAGATTTTTGAGCCGTTCGTGTCGAGCAAGACCAACGGGCAGGGCCTTGGCCTTGCCCTGGTGCAGAAGCTGGTGCGCGACATGGACGGACGCGTGAGCCACGAACGCGACGAAGCGGCAGGCTTGACGCATTTCCGCGTCCACCTGCCGATGGCGCGATAAGGAGGGAAGAGCATGAGCCGCCGCGCCTTGCTGGTCGAAGACGATAACGCCATCGCCACGGTGATCCGTGCGGCGCTGGAGGATGAGGGCTTCACCGTAGATACTTGCGATACCGTCGCCTGCCGCGATGAATCGCTGGCCGAACACGAATACAGCGTGATGCTGACCGACGTGATGCTGCTGGACGGCGACGGTATCGAGACGCTGGGAGTCGTCCGCGACACCTACCCGGACATGCCGGTGATCATCCTCTCCGCGCAAAACACGCTCGACACTGCTGTACGCGCCACCGATCGCGGCGCCTTCGAATACTTTCCCAAGCCGTTCGACCTCGACGAACTGGTTCGCGCCACCTGTCAGGCGGCGGAATCGCGCAAGGCAAAGACGGGCGAGGATAGCGAGCCGCCCGACGGTTTGCCGCTGATCGGTCGCAGTCAGGCCATGCAGGAGGTCTATCGCCTCATCACCCGCGTGCTGCATAACGACCTGACGGTGCTGGTGCTGGGCGAAAGCGGCACCGGCAAGGAACTGGTGGCCGAGGCGATCCACCAGCTCGGCAAGCGCAAGTCCGGTCCGTTCGTGCCGGTCAACACCGCCGCCATCCCGCGCGAGCTGATCGAGAGCGAGTTGTTCGGGCACGAGAAGGGCGCCTTCACTGGCGCGACTTCGCGCAGCATCGGCAAGTTCGAACAGGCACAGGGGGGCACGCTGTTCCTCGACGAAATCGGCGACATGCCGCCGGAAGCGCAGACCCGCCTGCTGCGCGCATTGCAGTCGGGCCGCATCCGGCGCGTGGGCGGCAGCGAGGAAATCGCGGTCGACGTGCGGATCATCGCCGCGACCAATCGTGACCTGATGCCGCTGATCGCGGAAGGTGGCTTTCGTGAGGACCTCTACTATCGCCTCAATGTCGTGCCCATAAAGCTGCCGCCGCTGCGGGATCGGGCCGACGACATTGCACCGCTTGCCCGGCATTTTCTCACTTTGGCGGCGGCGGAGGGGTTGCCGAAACGCACGCTCGGCAACGATGCTGCGAAACTGCTGGCGGAGCAGTATTGGCGCGGAAACGTGCGTGAACTTCGCAACCTCGTGTTTCGCGCCGCGCTACTGGCGCGCGAGGACGTGATCGATGCCGAAACCGTCTGTTCGTTGCTGGACGAGGGCGAAAGGGCCCAGCCCGACGAAAGCGGAATGGACCTCGGCGGGGCAATCACTCGCTGGCTTGAACGGTCAGAATTTGCCGATGGCGACCTCTACCATGGCGCTCTTGCCGAGCTGGAAAAGCCGGTTTTCCGCCATGCCTTGGCGAAGACCTCCGGCAATCAGGTGAGAGCGGCCCAATTGCTTGGAATCAATCGGAATACCCTGCGCAAGCGATTGTCCGAGCTGGACATCGATCCGGAAGGTTTCGCGCGCGGCTAAGCACCTGTTGGTGGATGGCTGGCAGTTTTCTCTTGCGGAAGTGCAACAGCACTGTTGTAAGCTTGCAACGTGTCTTCTGAGCCACTTCCTGACGCGGTATCGGTAACGCCGAAACGCTCGCGCCTGCTGCGCCAGGCGGCCGTCACCGCGCGCCGGATCAACCTGTTCTTCTGGCTCGAAATTACCTGTTACGTTGCGCTTGCCATCATGGTGCTGACCGTCTGGCTCACCTTGTCAGGCAGGCCGAGCGACGGCGAGCCGGTGCCGTCATGGCAGGCTGCGGCAATGTTGGTCGGCACTCTGTTGCCGGCGCTTGGGCTGATCGTCCTCTGGGGTCGCCGAATTGCCAAGCGCAGGGCAGGGGGTACCACCGGTCGCCTGCACGTGAACCTGGTGTTCTTCTTCTCTCTGCTGGCGGCGATCCCGACGCTTTTCGTGGCGGTGTTCGCGTCGATCCTGTTCCAGTCGGGCGTGCAATTCTGGTTCAGTGACGATTCTCGCGGAATCCTCGACAATGCGAATGACCTTGCGCGTGGCTATTACGATCAGAACCAGCGCGCCGTGGGTGACAACACGTTGGCGATGGCCAGCGATCTGCGCTTCTTCCTGCAATTCATGAACATGGCCAGTGTCGAATTCCAGGAGCAGTATTTCCTCCAGGTATTCAATCGCGAGCTGAGCGAGAGCGCTATCCTGCAACAGGCCGAGGATGGCGAATTCCGCGTCATCGTCATCGCCGATCCGGACGAGGATATGGAACGCCAGCGCATCACGGCCGATGCGGTGGAAGGGCTGCAGGGCGGTGAAGCCGTGTTTGTGCGGGCGACCGAGGAACGCACAGAGGCGGTGGTGGTGCTGGATCGTCCACTCGGCCTCTACCTCTATGCTGCGCGGGATTCCGATGCTGAAGCGCTTTCGCAGTACCAGCGCGCGCAGAACGTGGTGGAAAGTTACGAAGCTCTGGCCCAGCGGGCGCGGGTATTGCAGCTGCAGTTCAACTTCGCGCTGTTCGGGGTCTCGCTCGCGCTGGTTGCCCTGGCGGTGTGGGCGGCGTTGCGCTTTGCCGACCGACAGGTGAAGCCATTGGCGGACCTGGCCGACGCGGCGCAGGAAATCGGTGCCGGCAACTATGCCATGCGCGTCGAGGGGCGCACCGGGCCGGACGAGATCGGTCTGCTCAACCGCGCCTTCAACCGCATGTCGGCGCAGATTGAACGGCAAACAGATGCCCTGATCGGCGCCAACCAGCAGCTGGATGAGCGCCGGGCCTTCATCGAGGCGGTGCTGCAATCCATCACCGCCGGTATCGTCTCCATCGACGGGGAAGGGCGGATCCTGCTGATGAACAGCTCGGCCCAGCGCCTGTTGCTCGATAGCGAAGGACCGGTGCCGGTGGAAATGCCGTTGGCAGAGGTTGCGCCGCAGCTTGCCACACTGGTGGACGAAGGTGCCAAAAGCGAGATCATCCAGATCAGCCGCGGCGGGGAACTGCTGACCCTGGCCGTGCAACTGGCGCCGGCGACCGAAGGTCACGTCATCACTTTTGAGGACATTACCCGACAGCTGCTCGACCAGCGCCAGGCCGCATGGTCCGACGTCGCCCGGCGCATCGCGCACGAAATCAAGAACCCGCTGACGCCGATCCAGCTCGCCACCGAGCGCCTCAAGCGGCGCTATTCCAAGCTGATCGAGAAGGATACCGAGCTGTTCGATGAGCTCACCGGCACCATCATCCGGCAGGTTGGCGACCTCAGGAAGATGGTCGACGAATTCTCCAGCTTCGCACGCCTGCCCAAGCCTGTCTTCCGCCAGGAGGACGCCGTCGACCTGGTCCGGCAAGCCTTGTTCCTGCAGGAAGTCGCACATCCGGAAATCAGCTACGGCTTCTCCGTCGAGGGCGAGATCCCGCCCATCGAATGTGATCGGCACCAATTGGGGCAGGCGATGACCAATGTTCTCAAGAACGCCGCCGAAGCAGTGGAATCGCTGATCCCCGATGCCGAGGCAGACTGGCGAGCCAGGATCAACGTGGCCATGTCGATCCACGGTGAGCACATGCACATCGACGTCACCGATAATGGCGTCGGCCTGCCGCAAGGCGGGGTTAATGTCATCGAACCCTATGTCACCACGCGGGAGAAGGGCACCGGCCTCGGCCTCGCGATCGTGAAGAAGATTGTCGAGGAGCACTCCGGTGACCTCGAATTCGCTTCGCTGCCCGAAGGCGGCACCCGCGCAACCTTGCGCTTTGCAATCCACCCGGAGGAACCGGGCGAACGCAGCGAAGCAGCCGAATGAGTATTGCAGGAGAGCATTGAATGGCACTCGATATCCTGGTCGTGGACGATGAACGCGATATTCGCGATCTCGTGGCCGGTGTCCTCAGCGACGAAGGCTACGAATGCCGCACCGCTGGCGACAGCAATACGGCGCTGGCAATGGTGGACGAGCGGCGTCCCAGCCTCGTGCTGCTGGACGTATGGCTGCACGGCAGCCCGATGGACGGGCTGGAAGTGCTCGATGCGATCAAGGCGCGCGAACCGAACCTGCCGGTGATCATTTTCTCCGGACACGGCAACGTCGATACGGCGGTTTCCGCTGTCAGCCGCGGGGCGATGGACTTCATCGAAAAGCCGTTCGAAGCGGAAAAGCTGCTGCACCTCGTCGAACGCGCGACCGAGACCGAGCGCCTGCGCCGCGAGAACGAGCGGCTGCGCGAGGGCATGGCCTCGCCCGACGAGTTCACGGGCAATTCCAGCGCCATCAACGCCGTGCGCGCCACGCTGAAGCGGGTTGCCAATACCGGCAGCCGCGTGTTGGTGAGCGGCCCGGCTGGGGCGGGCAAGGAAGTTGCCGCGCGCTTGCTCCATGCCTGGAGCCCGCGTGCCGACAAGGCCTTCGTCACCGTCAATTCGGCTCGCATCACGCCGGAGCGGTTCGAGTCCGAACTGTTCGGCGAAGAGGCTGACGGCAAGCTGGTGCGGCCCGGCCTCCTCGAACTCGCCGACGGTGGCACGCTCTACCTCGACGAGGTGGCGGACATGCCGGAGAGCACGCAGGCGCGCATCCTGCGCGTGCTGACCGACCAGAGCTTCGTGCGCGTCGGCGGCAACCGGCAGGTTGGCGTGGACGTTCGCGTGGTGTCCTCCACTGCGCGCGACCTGCTGGCGGAGATCGAGGAAAAGCGTTTCCGCGAGGACCTGTTCTACCGCCTCAACGTGGTGCCGATCGCCATCCCGCCGCTGAGCGAGCGCCGCGACGACATTCCCGCATTGGCCGAGCATTTCTTCACTCGCTATGCCCGCGAGCAGGGGCTGGAGCCGCCGACCATCGCGCCCGAAGCGCTGGCCGCCCTGCAAGCCTACGACTGGCCCGGCAACGTGCGCCAGCTGCGCAACGTAATCGAACGCACCGTTATCCTCGCCCCGCGCGAGGAATTCGGCACCATCACGCCGGACATGTTGCCACCCGAAGTGACCGGAGGTTCCGACGAAAGCGGTGGTGGAATGTCAACGCTGATGGGTGTTCCCCTGCGCGAGGCGCGCGAGAGCTTTGAGCGTGAATACCTGCGCATCCAGATCCGCCGTTTTTCTGGCAATATCTCCAAGACCGCCGGCTTTATCGGCATGGAACGGTCGGCTTTGCACCGTAAGTTGAAGCTGCTTGGAATGAACGAGCGGAACGGGAACGGCGACAAGGAATAGAACTTCTTGCAGGCGAGGTGGAACAATTCGCCTTGCTTGTGCATTCCACTTCTTGATATGCTGCACCGCACAACGATGTGTAGCGGTGAGTCACGGTTTTGTCATACCGGGCCACCAGACTGCGGCCATGCGCCGCCAAGAAAATGGAGTCAGGTAAATGACCAAAGGTACACTTTCGGCACGCCCGCGAGCAGCGGCTGAGCCCGAGGCGAGCGCCAAGCCTGCCAATTCCGGCAAGGGCGCCAATCTCCAGGACGTTTTCCTCAATCACCTGCGTCGGGAGAAAATCCCGGTGACTATGTTCCTCGTCAAGGGCGTGAAGCTGCAGGGTATCGTCACCTGGTTCGACAATTTCTCCATCCTGCTGCGTCGCGACGGGCAGTCCCAGCTGGTCTACAAGCACGCGATCTCCACGATCATGCCCGGCCAGCCGATGGATGCCGACCAGTTCGGCCCTGGACCGCTGGCCGGTCGCAAGCAGCGCCTGTTGCAGGACATCTTCCTCTCCCGCGTGCGCGATGCCGAGGTGCAGGTAACGATGTTCCTCGTGAATGGCGTCATGCTGCAGGGACGCATCGCCAGCTTCGACCTGTTCTGCATGCTGCTGGAACGTGACGGATACGTCCAGCTCGCCTACAAGCACGCGGTGTCGACCATCCAGCCCGCCAGCCCGGTCGACCTGACCGATGACCTGGATGACGACGAAAGCGACGACTGATTTTCGACGACGACATTGAAGGCGAGGTGACGCGCGGTGCGCGCGCCCTCGTCATATGCCCCGATATTCGCGCGCAGCGGCGCGACGACGATCCCGATGCCCGCCTGGCCGAGGCCGAGGGGCTTGCGCTCGCCATCGGCATAGTCGTGGCGCACAGCTATGTCCTGCCCGTGCGCATGGTGAGGCCGAACACCCTGTTCGGTGAAGGGCAGGTGCAGCGCATCGCCACCGACTGTGAGCTGCATGAGGCCGAACTGGTCATCGTCGATGGTGCACTGACGCCAATCCAGCAGCGCAACCTGGAAGACAAGATCGGCCGCAAGGTGATCGACCGTACCGGCCTGATCCTCGAGATTTTCGGGGAGCGGGCATCGACGGCTGAAGGTCGCTTGCAGGTCGAGCTGGCGCATCTCGACTACCAGCAGAGCCGCCTGGTCCGCAGCTGGACTCACCTCGAGCGCCAGCGTGGCGGCTTCGGCTTCCTCGGCGGACCCGGTGAAACGCAGATCGAGGCCGACCGCCGGATGATCCGCGACCGGATGGCCAAGCTGCGCCGGGAACTGGAACAGGTGCGCAAGACGCGCGAACTGCACCGCAAGCGGCGGGGCAGGGCACCCTGGCCGGTCATCGCCCTGGTGGGCTATACCAATGCCGGCAAGTCGACCCTGTTCAATCGCATGACCGGGGCTGACGTCATGGCCGAGGACCTGCTCTTCGCCACGCTGGACCCGACCATGCGCGCCATCACCCTGCCGGGCGTCGAAAAGGCGATCCTGTCGGACACTGTGGGCTTCATCTCCGACCTGCCGACCCAGCTTGTCGCCGCCTTCCGCGCGACGCTGGAAGAGGTCACCGCGGCTGACATCGTGCTGCACGTGCGCGACATCGCCAACCCGGACAGCGCCTCGCAGAAGAAGCAGGTGCTGCACGTGCTGGGCGAACTGGGCGTGGTCGAAGACGCTGGGGAAGGGGAGGCCACGCCGATCCTCGAGGTCTGGAACAAGTGGGACCTGCTGAGCGACGAACAGCGCGAGGCACTGGGCGAGGTTGCCGCGCAAGACGACAAGGTCATGGCGATTTCCGCCGTCACCGGCGAAGGCGTCGAGGAATTGCGCGAGAAGCTGGGCGCGTTGCTGACGCAGGGTGCGCGACTGCACTCGCTGGTCCTGCCGGCGGCCGACGGCCAGCGCATTGCCTGGCTGCACGCGCATGGCGAAGTGCTGTCAGACGAGGATGCAGGCGAGGGAGAGGGCGGTCCGCTGCGCCGCATCGAGGTGCGGCTGACCGAGAAGGAACTCGGCCGGTTCGAGGCGCTGGGCGCCTAGCCCTCCGCCCGTTTGACGCGCTGCCAGTATTCCTCCTGCTCATCGAGCGAGAGGCTGGCGAAATCCTTCCCGTCGGCAGTCGCCATTTGCTCCATGGCCCGGAAACGGCGTTCGAACTTGGCGTTTGAAGCGCGCAAGGCCTCTTCGGCATCGACGCCGTAGCGCCGAATGATGTTCACGGCGACGAAGAGGACATCGCCAGCCTCGACAAGTTTCTCTTCGTCCGAAGCGGATTCGAGCTCGTCGATCTCCTCGAGCAGCTTGTCTCGGGGCCCTTTGACGTCATGCCACTCGAACCCGACCCGCGCGGCACGCTTTTGCAGCTTCTCGGAACGCATGAGGGCCGGTAGCGCCGGCGCCACGCCGTCCATCGCGCTCTCAGCGCCGCTGTCCGCCCGTTCTGCGGCCTTTATGTCTTCCCAGCGCTGGCCGTCCATGACGCCGCCTTCGTCGCCGAAGATATGCGGATGGCGGGCTTCCATCTTGTCCGAAATGGCGCGCGCAACATCGTCGAAGGTGAAATGACCGGCTTCCTCAGCCATGCGCGCGTGAAAGACGACTTGCAGCAGGAGGTCGCCAAGTTCGCCACGCAGGTCAGCCATGTCGTTGCGCTCGATGGCGTCGGCGACTTCGTATGCTTCCTCGATCGTGTACGGCGCGATCGTCTTGAAGTTTTGCGCGACATCCCATTCGCAGCCATGCTCGGGATCACGCAGCCGGGCCATGATCGAGAGGAGGCGGGAAATCTGGTCGGCCATGCGGAAAGCTACCTTGGGATGATAATATATATTATGTAAAATATATTAGAGGCTGCGAGGGGGGCTTTCGGTCAGATCACCATTCCGAACACCAGCGCGATACCCGTGAAGATACACAGCCAAATCAGAGCCATGCGCACCGTTCTTGACGCATTGATGCGATGCGACCGGTATGCGCCGAGCGCGAGCACCAGCCAGCCGACCAAGGCGACGATTGAAACGATGGCTCCATCATTCATGCGACCAGCTCCATTCCGTCGTATCCCACCAGGACATTGTCGGGAATTTCGCTGCTCAGCGTCGCATAGTCCATGCTCTTGTCGAGATGCGACAGCACCGTCGTGCCGGCGCGCGTTCGTTCGGCCAGTTCCAGCGCCTCTGCCAGGCTGGCATGCGTCGGGTGCGGCTCACGGCGCAGGCAATCGGTCACCAGAATGTCGATCTCGTAGAACAGATCGACCATATCGTCGGTAATCTCACTGAAGTCCGTCGCATAACCGATTGATTTCCCGTCAGCTTCAAAGCGATATGCGGTTGTCGTGATCGGTCCGTGCGGCATTTCCACGCTCTCGACGCCAAATCCGGCATGGATCCGCAAGGTATCGAGCGATTTCAGCTCGACTATTGTCGGATATCCATATTGGCCGGCAAACACGTAGCCAAAGCGATTGCGCAGCCTGTGGCAGGTCTCGTTTGAGGCAAAACCGGGAATGCCGGCGGTCCTGCCGAAGCGCATCGGGCGCAGGTCGTCGATACCGTGGCAATGATCGGCGTGGTCATGCGTCCAGAATACGCCATCGACCTTGTCGATATTGTTGGCGAGCAGTTGGGAGCGCAGGTCCGGCGACGTATCCACCAGCAGGCGCGAACCCTCGTTGCTTTCGACGATAATCGAAACCCGGCTCCGCCGGTTCTTCGGCTCCGCCGGATCGCATTCACCCCAGTCGTTACCGATGCGCGGAACCCCGGTTGACGTACCGCAACCAAGGACGATCAGTTTCACGAAGGGGCCTCGGCTTTCGTGAACAAGTTGAAGAAGTTGGCGGACGTGATTGCCGCGATTTCCTCGACTGGCTGACCACGGAGTTCGGCCACGAATTCGGCGGTATGCCGAACGAATGCCGGCTCGCAGGTCTTCCCGCGGTGCGGGACCGGTGCCAGGAACGGGCTATCAGTCTCGACGAGCAGTCGCTCCGGCGGGATTTCGGGCACGAATTCCTGGATTTCGCGGGCGTTCTTGAAGGTCACGATGCCCGAGAGCGAAATCGTCAGGCCCAGTTCCAGTACCTTGCGGCCGAAGTCGGCCGAGGCGGTGAAGCAGTGAATGAGCGCCGGAAAGGCGCCCTTCTCCATCTCGTCCCGCAGGATCTCGATAGTGTCCTCTTCCGCGTCGCGCGTGTGGATGACGATCGGCAGCCTGGTTTCGCGCGCTACCCCGATATGCATGCGGAACAGGTCGCGCTGCACGGCGCGATCGGACTTGTCGTAATAGTAATCCAGCCCGCTTTCGCCGATGCCGATCACCCGCTCGTGGTTCGTCGCGTCGAGCAGTACCTGGCGGCCGAGGTCGGCATGCTTGTCAGCCTCGTGCGGATGGATGCCCACCGTGGCCCATACATCGGGTTCCCGCTCCGCCGTGGCGACAATGTCGCGCCATTCGCGTTCGCGGGTCGAAATATTGAGGAATCCGGTGATACCGGCGGCGCGCGCATTGGCGAGCACGTCCTGCTGGCGTTCCACCAGCCCCTCGTAATTGAGGTGGCAATGACTGTCGATCAGCGGGGCGTGAACGGTCATTGCGCGCCCTCCCCCTCGCTTTCAGGCAGTTCCAGCCGCGGGAAAATGCCCTGCGGCTTCTCGATCCGGTAATCGCTCTCGGCGAGCGGCGAGTACCAGTGCGAACGAATACCCTCGGGCGTACGCAGTTCGGGATCGATACCCATGGCATCGAGCAGCTTCGCCATCGACCCCGGCATGACCGGGATGACCGCCACGGCCAATTGCGCGATGCAGATGTAGAGCGTGGCGAGCACGGTCTTCATCCTTTCGAAATCGGTCTTCTTCAGCGCCCAGGGCGCCTGCGCGTCGATGTAGGCGTTACAGGCGAATACGGCGCCCATCCACGCCTCCAATGCCTGCGCAAAGGCGAGGTCCGCATAGGCAGCGGGCATTTCCTCGTGGATCACCCGATCGATATGGGCGAACAGCTCGTTGTCCTCAGCAGTGTGCCCGCTGATCGGCGGCAGGTTGCCCTCGCAATTCTTGAACAGCAGCGACAGCGTGCGCTGCGCGAGGTTTCCAAAGCTGTTGGCGAGTTCCGAATTTGCTCGGTTTACAATGGCTTCCTGTGAATAGCTGCCATCCTGTCCGAAGGTGAACTCGCGCAGCAGGAAATAGCGCAGTGTGTCCACGCCATAGGCATCGACCAGTTCGCCCGGATCGGTGACATTGCCGAGCGACTTGCTCTCCTTCTGCCCGCGATTGAGCAGGAAGCCGTGGCCGAACACCTGCCTGGGCAGTGCGATATTGGCGCTCATCAGGAAGGCCGGCCAGTAGACCGTGTGGAAGCGCACGATGTCCTTGCCGATCAGGTGCAGGTCGGCGGGCCAGAACTTGGCCATCTCTTCCGTTTCGTCAGGATAGCCGAGACCGGTGAGGTAGTTGGTGAGCGCATCCACCCAGACATACATCACGTGGCCTTCACTGTTCGGCACCGGCACACCCCAGTCGAAGCTGGTGCGGCTGACCGAAAGGTCGCGCAGGCCGCCCTCGACGAAACGCATCACCTCGTTGCGGCGGCTTTCGGGACGGATGAAGTCGGGATTCTCGCGGTAGAATGCCAGCAACTTGTCGGCGTAGTTCGACAGGCGGAAGAACCAGGTCTCCTCGGCGGTCCACTCCACCGGGGTGCCCTGCGGGGAAAGCTTCTCCCCACCCTCGCCTTCGACCAGTTCGCTCTCGTCGTAATAGGCTTCGTCGCGGACCGAGTACCATCCCTCGTAACGGTCGAGATAGAGGTCGCCATTGGCCTCCATCGCCTGCCAGATCGCCTGGCTGGCACGATAGTGTTCTTCCTCCGTCGTGCGGATGAAGCGATCGTAGCTTATGTCCAACCGGTCGAAGAGTTCGCGGAAATAGCCGGACATCTCGTCCGCCAGCGCGCGCGGCGTCATGCCGAGTTCGCGCGCTTTCTGCGCCATTTTCAGGCCATGCTCGTCCGTTCCGGTCTGGAAGCGCACTTCACGCCCCATCTGGCGATGGAAGCGGGCGAGCACGTCAGCGGCAATCGTCTCGTAGGCATGGCCGATATGCGGCTTGCCATTGGGATAGTGAATCGCGGTGGTGAGGTAGAATGTGTCAGGCATTGGCGGCTTCACTAGAAGCCGCAAGGTTGGCGAGCAAGGTGCCGATTTCCATCACCAGCAATCCGGGGTCGAAATTGTAGGTCGGTGCCTGCCCGGCAAGCCGCACCAGCGCACCGTGGGTTTCGACCAGTGCCGGGATTTGCCGCCCGGTGACGCCATGCATGCGATCAGCCACGACTGCGCGCGCCAGTTCGATGGCGGCAAGCTGCTTTTCCCGGCTCGGACGGGCGCCCATGGCGGCCGCCAGCTGGCCGCGCAGGGCAAAGTCGGGATCGCCGCGATCGACGACTTCGCGCATCAGCTGGTGGATCTTGCCCAGGTCCAGTTCGACGAAATCGATGGCTGCACCGGGAGAGCCGCTGGCAGCTGCAATTGCAGCCTCGCGCATATCGGCGCTGGCCTGCGGACTTTCGCGCGCGAGGATGGCGTCCATGTCGGCATCGGACACGCGCGGAAACGTCAGCACCGGGCAACGCGAACGGATCGTCGGCAGCAACCTGCCCAGCCGATGGGCGATCAGCAGGAAGAAAGTGCCTTGTGGCGGTTCCTCCAGGCTCTTGAGCAGCGCGTTGGCCGCGCCCGGTTCTAGGTCGTCGGCCGGGTCGATGATGACCGCCCGACGGCTGCCCAGCGTGGGCCGCGTCGTCAGCCGGCGCTGGAGTTCGCGGATCTGGTCGATCTTGATGTTGCGCGCCAGCTCGTATGGCTTGCCGTCCGCCTGCTTGCGCGCCTCGGCATCGTTCTTGGGCGGATGGGTAAGATAGCGGATGTCCGGATGGTCGCCTTCGGGCTGGGGGATGCCGTCTTCCGCTACCAGTTCGCGCGCGGCGGCCAGTGCGAAGGCGGATTTCCCCACGCCCTTGCGGCCAGAGAGGATCCAGCCGTGGTGCATCCGCTCGCCGGACAAGGCGCGGCGCCACTCGGCCCAGGCCTCGTCATGGCCAATGTAGCTCACCCGCCCTCACCTGTCAGCGGCGCCATCGCGCGCATGATCCTCTCGTGCACCTCGCTGGGCGTGCCTTCGGCGGAGATGGCGACGAAGCGTTCGGGATCGCTCGCGGCCAGCGTGCGGAAGCGTTCGGCGACACCTGCGTGATAGGCGGCAGACCGGCCACCGATGCGATCCGAATTGTCGCCATCGCGTTCCGCCAGGCGCTGTGCCACCTCCTCGCTGTCGGCCTGCAGCAGGAATGTCAGGTCCGGCATCAGCCCCCACGAACCGATATTGTGCAGCGCCATGATGGCATCGTCGAACAGGTCATCCCCGCCGCCCTGGTAGGCGCGTGACGAATCGACGAAGCGATCGCACACCACCCAGGCGCCGCGATCGAGCGCCGGAGCGATGGTCTTCTCGACATGGTCCGCGCGTGCGGCGGCGAACAGCAGTGCTTCGGTGCGGCCGCCGATTTCAAGTTCGCTGTCGAGCAGGAGCTTGCGGATAGCCTCCGCTCCGGGCGTGCCGCCTGGTTCGCGCGTCAGCACAACCTCGATGCCACGGGCGCGCAAGGCATCGGCCAGCATGGCGGCCTGGGTCGACTTGCCCACACCTTCCCCACCTTCAAGGCTGATGAAACGCCCGCTGCTCACGCCGTCCACTTCCTCCATGCATTGGCAATCCGTTGCAGGACATTGGCCTGCGGCACCGACTGGGCCGCTTCAAGCGGCACTTCCATGGCTATCTCGCCATCGACGCTGAGGCGCAAGCGGGCAATCCGGTCACCTTCCATGATCGGCGCCTGGATCGGACCGCGATAGACGACTTCCATCGTCCAGTTGGCTTGCTCCTGCGCCTCTCGCGGGATTGCCGCCGTGACATTGTGCGGTGTGCGAAGCGGCACCTGCGGCGCGGCACCGTCCTGTACTTGCGCGCTGCCGACCTCGAAGCCGCCGGGCACCACGGTGCGCTGTTCGAACTCGTCGAACCCCCATTCCAGCAAGGCCCGCGCGGTCCGGTCACGCAGCGGTCCGTCAGGCGCCCCCGCCAGGACCATGACCAGTCGCCTGCCCTCTCGCTCTGCCGAGCCCAGGAAGGTGAAGCCGGCCTCGCGCGTGTAACCGGTCTTCATGCCGTCAGCGCCGTTCACCCGGCCGGTGACCGGATCGTGATTGGCCTGCGTGATGTCGCCCCAGCGCAGGGTACGATGACCAAAATAGCGACGGTAGAGAATCGGGTAATCCTGCGTGATAGCCCGCGCGAGGGTCACCAGGTCTTCTGCCGTGGTGTAGGTCTGCCCGCCGTCGGGATAGCCATTGGCAGAGCCGAAATGCGTGTTGCGCATGCCCAGTTCGCGCGCATTCGCGTTCATCAGGTCCAGCCATGCCTCCAGCGAACCGGTGGCAGCCACGGCCAGTGCCACGCTCGCGTCATTGCCGGATACGGTGGTGATGCCCAGCAGCAGCTGGCCGATGGTCGGCTGATCCCCCGCCCGCAGGAACATGTTGGAGCCTTCGTTGTACCAGGCTTCCTCCAGCTCTTCCGAATAGGCGAAAGTCATGCCGGGGTGCAGTTCGCCATCCTCGATCAACTTGAAGGCGGTGTAGGCGGTCATCACCTTGGTGACCGAAGCGGGCACAAAGCGGCGTTCCGCCTCGCGCGAGAACAGCGTCTGCCCGGTCGACAGGTCGACCAGCAGCCCGACCGGTATTTCCTGCGGCACCGGAGCGGGAGACGGGGCGGAATTGGCAGGAGTGGCGGCCAGGCCAAGCGCTGCTGCCGCGATTGCCAGTCCTCTCAGATAACGCACACGCACTCCACCACACGAAAGCGGCGGAGATGCAGGCTCAGCCGCTGGTCAGGATTCGAGCGTCGGTATAGCCCGCGCGATGGACATTGGCGAGCGACGCCTCGGCTTCTCCACGGGTTGCGAAGGGGCCGGTTCGAACACGGAAGTAGCGTCCGGCTTGCGATACTTCGCCGCCCAGCACGTTGGCAGCGCTGCGCGCCCGCTCGATGGTGGAAAAGGTCGCGGCCTGAACCATGAATCGGCCGTCGGCAGCGGGCTGCGCTTCAGCTTCGACCTCCGCCTCCGCCACTTCCGGTGCGGGTTCGACGGCGGCTTCGGCCACGGTCGCGGTTTCCACTGGGGCTTCGGCTACGCTGGTTTCCAGCTCCACCGGCGCTGGCACCAGCACTTCGACCGCAGCGACATACTCCGCCGGCCCATCGGCGGACGGGAGCTCCGCGGCAGGAGCCGGTGTTGCAGTTGAAGCGGCAACCTCGACCGTCTCGATCGGCTGGGGAATTGCCGCGTCGGCGCTCAGCGAGGCCGAGCCGCTGGCCGGCAAACGGCGGCGCAGAACCGAAACCAGCGACATCGGGGTATCCATGCGCAAGGGCGCGGCATTGCCTGATCGCAGCATGGCGCGCTGCTCCTCCGGCGGATTGACGCGGCGCAGGCGGACCGGGGTTTCCGCCGTGGCGCCCAGCTGCGCCATGGCTGCCGGCGACAGGGCGACGAGGTGGGTGGAATCCATCGGACCGCGGCGTTCCAGCCGCACCAGCACTGTCCGTCCGCTCTCCAGCGAGGTCACTTCGGCATAGCTGGGAACGGGCAGCGTATGATGCGCGCCGGTATAACCCATGGTGCCCGTTTCGGCGGTCAGGTAGCCGACCTCGTCATAGTTGAAGACGTCGACCGGCGTGTAGGTGATGCCGTCCACGGTATAGGGCGCGCCTACGGTGATCGGGTAGTCCGCCTGCGGGCCGTTGGCGGCGGGCGTGGCGGCAACCGAAGCCAGCCCGGCATCGCGCGACGAGCCGCAAGCCGCCAGTGCAGCGGCAAACGACATGGTTACCGTAAGGCGCGCAAATGCGCGAACTTTCTGGCTATCGGGCAATCTCATCTGCAAGCAACCCCACGCTCATCGCGTAATAGTTCGAGCAGTTATATTCGAGGATAACCTTATAATTCTGCGTTAAGAGGTAGCCCGGCTCGGCCCGGCCATCGGGTTCGAACAGGGCAGCCATAACGTCATCGCCGATGGGTGCGCGCGGTTCCACGCCGCGTTCGCGCCACTCGCGGACGGTCAGCCAGCGGCTGTGGCGCTCGTGCACGCGCGGACACACGGGCGATGTGACGCGGTTCTCGATCCCGGCAAGGTTGGCGGAATTCGGCACGTAGGCGCGTACCGCCCATGGTTCCCCCGTGCGCCATCCGGCATCGCGGAAATAGTTGGCGATCGAATGCAGTGTGTCGACGTCGCTGGTCCACACGTCGCGGTCGCCATCGCCGTCGCCATCGACGGCCAGCCGGAGGTAGACGCTCGGCAGGAACTGGCCGTTGCCGAAGGCTCCTGCCCAACTGCCCGTAAGCTGGTCACGCGGGACACCCTGGTCGACCATCTTGAGCACGTCGATCAGTTCGCGTTCGAACAGCGTGCGGCGGCGCCCATCCCAAGCCAAGGTGGCCAGCGAGCGCGGCAGGTCGAAGCTGCCCATCACCGCGCCATAGGCCGTCTCATGTCCCCAAATGGCGACGAGTATCTCGGCCGGGACGCCATATTGCCGCTCCACCTCTGCGGCCAATGGACGCACTTCGGCGAGCTTGCGCACTCCGCCGGAGATCCGTGAGGGCGTATTGTGACGGCGAAGGTAGCTGGACATCCAGGCGAAGCCCGTTGCCGGATTGACCGAGCCACCCGAGGACACGTTGTCGCGGTCCAGTTCCAGCACGCGCGAGTGCGGCGTGAGACCGGTGAAGACCCTGTCGATGGTCGCCTGGCTGACGCCCTCCCCCCGCGCCTTTTGCGCGACGGTGGCGAGATACTCGTCGAAAGGCTCCTCCTGCGCGGTAGCAGGAGTGACTGTCAGCACGATCGCGGCGGCAAGAGCGCCGATGCGGCGCAGTCTGGGAAACATCATGGCAGGCAGCCTAATGCAGGCTGCCTGCCGATGGAATCCCCGGAAATGCGCAATGCGGCCAAGTGCCGCTGGCGTACGCCTATTCGTCGAGCGGGGCGTAAGGCGGCTGCATGTTCGGGTTGCGCTCCAGCATTTCGGAGAACGGCCCGAAGCCGCAATTCTCTTCCTCGCAATAGGTTACCGTGTGCACGTAACGGAGCTTGCCATTCTCGACCCGGAACGTGTGGCTGTCGGGACGGCGGTTCTCACCGAATTCGAGGAAGACGTTCACCGCCCCCTTGTCCACGTCGACGACATAGCGACGGTTCACCAGTTCCACGCCCTCGGGCACGCCGACATTGCAGGTGTCGGTCGGCTCACCGCGACCGGAGTAGATGCCGCCTTCCAGCCGCGCGCAGGGCTCGCCCCATGGCACCTCGACCGTGGGATCGTTGAACAGGTCGAGATAGGCG
Source organism: Aurantiacibacter sp. MUD11 (assembly GCF_026967575.1). Taxonomy (NCBI): domain Bacteria; kingdom Pseudomonadati; phylum Pseudomonadota; class Alphaproteobacteria; order Sphingomonadales; family Erythrobacteraceae; genus Aurantiacibacter; species Aurantiacibacter sp. MUD11. Next base: position 363,040 of record NZ_CP114054.1, read on the forward strand.
TCGGCAGCAGCGATCAGCTCTTCCCGGCTGGCGCGCTCGCCTTCGGGAATGATGCCCCAGTCCTCGCGCCGGGCGTATTCATAGGTGGCTTCCGCGTCGAACAGCCAGTCCCCCTCGTCGGTGACGATGTTGTCGAACGGGCCGACGCCGAAAAACCCCTGACCAAACTGCGTGGCGGTGACGATGGGGTTTTCCGCATCCTTCATCACGGCTTCGACGAACACCTGGCAGGTGGTCGTGTCGAGCAGTGCCAGATGCCAGTTCACCTCCCTTGCCGGGCTCAGGAAGCCGCCGAGCGAGGCGCGACCGAAGTTCTCATTGTAGTCGACCCACTCGCCCAGCTGCATGGTCATCATCGTGCCCTGCTCGATGGCGGCAACCCAGCTGTCGGCCATTTCCTGCAGCTGGTCGCGCGTGCAGGCGCCTTGGGCGAATGCAGGCGTGGCGGTAGTCATGGCAGCGGTTGCGGCAAGCAAGGCGCAAATCTTGCGGGTCATTGTCTGTCGGTCCTCTCTCTTGTCCCGTGGCCGTTACGCGGCCCATCGTTGACTTTGTACAATTCCTAGCGCGCCGTTTAACGGCTGTCACGAGGGGGAATGGAGAGGCCGCGACCAATCTGTGCGAGGTTTTCCTCGCGATTGACGGAGCAGGTACAGGCACCGCAAGCTAATCGGGGTTCGTCGGCTGCAGGTTCGCCTCGATCCATGCCTTCGTTTCGGCAACGATCCCCTGCAATTCCCATATCTCGTTTCGGCCAGCTGTGTCCGGTGCGGCCTCGATGACAGCAGCAATCGCTTCCAGTCTGGAGGCCCCTACAACAGCAGCTGCCCCCTTCAGCGAACGCGCCTCTGCGCAAGCCGCTCCGTGGTCGCCTGACTCGATGAACCCTGCGATCCTGCCAGCCTGGGTTGTGCTGCTTTGGGCAAATCTACGCATGATGGCGCTCAGAGCTTTTGCACCAACCGAGTCCATCATGCGCTCCAGCTCACCCTGTTCGATCAGGTCCAGATGGGCAAACGAAATGGGTTGTGTCATGCAACGAACATGGACCGGGTGGGCGCGAATGGCAACGTTCCCAATCGCCCGCGAATGAATTCAGGGAGTTCATCGATTGTCCACCGTGGTCTACCCCGTACTGGCCTTCTTGGCAGGGGGAATCGCAGTCACTTTCGCGCGCTTCATGTGGGGGCGATGGCAGGCTGATTCGCCCGCCGGCCTTGCCATTGCAGCGGATCGTCGTGCGAAATTCGACGGGTTCCCGGATGACCCGGGCGTCATGCGGGTGATCATCGGTTCCGACAGGGTGCGCCGGTATGTGTCCCCGGCCTGTAAGCAAATCCTCGGGTTCGACGTCGAAGAGATGGTCGGCCAGTCGCCGCTGGCCGGCATTCATCCGGATGATCGGGCGCACACGCTGGAAGTGAGCGAGAGCCTGCTGCGCGGTGCCAAGGCGCGGATTGCCCGGTACCGGCACCTGCACAAGGATGGCCACTACGTTTGGCTCGAAGCGAACTTCCGGACGATTACCGATAGCGAGACGGGCCTGGTGAAGGAATTCGTCGGCACCGTGCGCGACATCTCCGACCGAACCAACGACGAACTGCGGTCCGAAGAAGAGCGCGCACGCCTGCGCGAAAGCACTCGCCTGCTGCAGATGGCGGAAGCCATGGCGAATGTCGGCCACTGGAAGGTGGACCTGGTCAGCGGCAGCCTGTTCTGGTCACATGAGGTGTACAAGATTCACGGCGTACCGGCCAACTTCATTCCCAGTCTCGAGAAGGCGGTCGAATTCTACCACCCCGAGGATCGCGAAATCGTGCAGAGGGCGCTCGAACGCGCCATCGACCAGATGGAAGACTTCTCGTTCCAGGCTCGTATCGTCCGGCCGGACGGCACCCTTCGCCATGTCGTTTCGGTGGGGCAGTGTGAGGAATCGGTTGCGGGAGAGGTCGTTGGCGTCGTCGGAGTGTTCAAGGACATCACCGACACCTTCGCGGCGGCACGGGAACTGCAGGAAGCGCGCGACAAGGCCGAGGCTGCGGTCGCGGCGAAAAGCGCCTTTCTGGCGAATATGAGCCACGAGATCCGTACGCCGATGAACAGCGTTATCCGGTTTGCCGAATTGCTGGCGAATTCCGGGCTGAACCGTGATCAGCAGGGGCAGGCGCGGCAGATCATCGAGTCCAGCCACAGCATGATGCCGCTGCTCAACGACTTGCTGGACTTCTCCAAGGTGGAAGCCGGACGGCTGGAACTGCGGGAGAAGGCGACCGACCTGCCCCACTTGTTGCGCGGCTCGCGTGCACTGGTCGAACCGGATGCAGAGGCAAAGGGTGTCCGCTGCGAGCTGGTCGTGGCCTCGGATGTCCCGCGCTGGATAAGGGCGGACAAGCTGCGTCTGCGGCAGATCATTCTCAACCTGCTGAGCAATGCCGTGAAATTTACCGACAGCGGCACGGTTACCCTCGTCGCCGAAGTCGCCGAGGGGGTGGATGGCCCGCTGTTGAACCTGGCCGTCAGGGACACCGGCATCGGCATCGCTGGCGGGAAGCTCGACGCTATCTTTGGTCACTTCGAACAGGCTACCCCCGACATCCACGGGCGATTTGGCGGCACCGGCCTCGGGCTTGCCATCTCGCGTGAGCTTGCGCTGCTGATGGGCGGCACCTTGACCGTGGAAAGCGAGCTGCAGGAAGGTTCCTGCTTCACGCTTTCCGTCCCCTTGGTCACGACCAGCGCCTCTGCCGCGGCGCGCGACGAGGGAACCCAGCTGACGCCGCTCGTCCAGGGTGCGCGGGTGCTGGTGGCGGAAGACAACGACGTCAACCAGCTGCTGATGACGGCCATGCTCGACAAGCTCGGGGTCGAGCATGGCATTGCCGGCAACGGTGCTGCGGCGGTTGAGCAGGTCAGGTCGGCAGAGGGTGCCGGCAAGCCCTACGATCTCGTGCTGATGGATATCCAGATGCCCGAAGTCGACGGTTACGAAGCGACGCGGCTACTGCGCGGAAGCGGGTTCGACTTGCACAGGTTGCCGATTGTCGCCCTCACCGCCAATGCCTTTCCCGAGGACCGGGAACGGGTGCTGGATGCGGGAATGCAGGACCACCTGGCAAAGCCGATTTCGCTGCAGGCGCTGGCCGGCGTGATCGCCAAATTCGCCGGCAGCAAGGAAACCGTCTGGCCCTGAAGCTGGCGGATGGGGTGGGATTCGAACCCACGAAGGGCTTGCACCCTTGCCGGTTTTCAAGACCGGTGCATTCAACCGCTCTGCCACCCATCCGACCGAGCGCGTGCCAGCTAGCCGCAAAGCCGCGCCTTGTCACGCGGCTTAGATGTGCAGCGCGCGTCCGTAGGAGGCGAGCACGCTTTCGTGCATCGATTCCGAGATGGTCGGGTGCGGGAACACCGTCTGCATCAGCTCGGCCTCAGTCGTTTCCAGTGTCTTTCCGACGACGAAGCCCTGGATCATCTCGGTGACTTCCGCGCCCACCATGTGCGCCCCCAGCAGTTCGCCCGTGGCGGCATCGAACACGGTCTTCACGAAACCCTCGGCCTCGCCCAGAGCGATGGCCTTGCCGTTGCCGATGAAGGGGAAAGTGCCCGCCTTCACCTTGTAGCCGGCTTCCTTCGCCTTCTCCTCGGTCAGGCCGACACTGGCGATTTGCGGGTGGCAGTAGGTGCAGCCCGGGATGTTGCCGCGATCCAGCGGGTGCGGGTGGACATCCTTGTTGCCCAGCTCCTGCGCGATGGCTTCGGCGGTGGTTACGCCCTCGTGGCTTGCCTTGTGCGCCAGCCACGGACCCGGCGTGCAGTCGCCGATGGCCCACAGGCCCTTCGACTTGGTGCGGCCATAGGGATCGATCTGGATGAAGCCGCGATCCAGCTCGGCCAGCTTCTCGATACCGATGTTCTCGGTGTTGGGCACGATGCCGATGGCGACGATGCAATGGGTGAACTCGGTGGTCGCAACCTTGCCGTCCTTGCCCTTGATCTTGGCGATCACGCCCTTGTCGGTGGCCTTGATGTCCTCCACGCCGGCGCCGGTCATGATGGTCATGCCCTGCTTGGTGAGGCTCTTTTCAAGGAAGGCGGAGACGTCCTTGTCCTCCACCGGCACGATCCGGTCGAGCATCTCGACCACGGTAACATCGCAGCCCATGTCGTTGTAGAAGCTGGCAAATTCGATGCCGATGGCACCCGAACCGATCACCAGCAGCTTCTTCGGCATTTCCGGCGGGGTCATGGCGGTGCGATAGGTCCAGATGCGCTTGCCGTCAGCCGGAGCGAACGGCAGGTCGCGTGCCCGCGCACCGGTAGCCACGATCACGTGCTTGGCGGTGAGCTTCTCCTCGCCCTTCTCGCCCTTCACCGTCAGGCTGGTGGGGCCGGTCAGCGTGCCCTCGCCCATGTGGACGGTGATCTTGTTCTTCTTCATCAGGTGGGTGACGCCCTGGTTCAGCTGCTTGGCGACGCCGCGGCTGCGCTTCACCACGGCTTCCAGGTCTGCCTCGATCTCGCCCGCGATCTTCAGGCCGTAATCCTTGGCGTGCTGGGCGTAATGCAGGATTTCCGCAGACCGGAGCAGCGCCTTGGTGGGGATGCAGCCCCAGTTGAGGCAGATGCCGCCCAGCAGTTCCCGTTCGACGATGGCGGTCTTCAGGCCCAGCTGCGCGCAGCGGATTGCCGCGACATAGCCGCCGGGGCCGGAACCGAGAACGATGACGTCGTAATTGTTGGCCATTTTACTGTCCTGACTTCAGATCGGATGAGCTAATGTGGAACACTTGGAACACTGTCCTGGAGAGGAAAACTCCGGGCCCGATCCCGTGTTGAAATTGACGGTCGGCAAGGCGGGAAGCATGGCGAGGCATTGCCTCTCGCCTGCCGGCTGGAACGCGCTGTAGGCAACGCCAATCATGCCGCGCCCTCCGCATCGACCGGACGCGGTTTGCCGGCATCGTCGATGGCGACGAAGGTGAACTTGGCACAGGTGACCAGCTCCTCGTCTTCCGAATGGCGATCGCGGCGATAGGCGTCGGTGGCGATCACCATGCTGGTGCGGCCGACCTTGACGATATCGGCATAGACGGAGACCTCGTCTCCCACCTTCACCGGCTTGTGGAACTCCACCGCGTCCATCGCGACGGTAACCGCCCGGCCCTTCGCCCGCCGCGCGGCGACCAGCCCCGCGCCGGAATCCATCAGGCTCATCAGCCAGCCGCCGAAAATGTCGCCATAGGCATTGGCGTCGGCCGGCATGGCGGTGACGCGGATGGCGGGATCGCGGTGTTCCGCGGCTCCGCTCAAGCCACCAGCCCCAGCGGCGCCTCGCACAGTTCCTTGAAGGCCTTCATCAGCTGGGCGCCGTCGGCACCGTCGATGGCGCGGTGGTCGAAGCTGCCCGTGGCGCTCATCACCGTGGCGATCTGCAGGCTGTCATCGACCACATAGGGGCGCTTCTCGCCCGCGCCGATGGCCATGATCATGCCCTGCGGCGGGTTGATGACGGCTTCGAACTGCTTGATGCCGAACATGCCCATGTTGGACAGGCTGGCGGTGCCGCCCTGGTATTCTTCCGGGGCCAGCTTGCCGTCCTTCGCACGGGTGGCAAGGTCCTTCATCTCGGTGCTGATCTTGCTCATCGCCTTGCTGCCCGCATCGGTGACGATGGGGGTGATCAGGCCGTTCGGGATGCTGACCGCCACCGAGATGTCGGCGCGCTTGAACTTCAGCATGGAATCGCCTGCAAACTGCACGTTGCACTCTGGCACCTGTTCCAGCGACTTGGCCAGCGCCTTGATCAGCATGTCGTTGACCGACAGCTTCACGCCTTGCGGCTCCAGCGCCGCGTTCAGCTCGCTGCGCAGCTTCAGCAGAGCATCGAGGCGGATATCCACCGTCAGGTAGATGTGCGGCACCTGCTGCTTGGACTCGGTCAGGCGGCGCGCGATCGTCTTGCGCATGCCGGAAAGCTTTTCGACCTCGTGCGGGATGCCGAAATCCTGCGCTTCCGCCGGAGCGGCAGCCGGGGCCGGAGCGGCAGCGGGCGCAGCGGCAGGCGCGGCGGCACCGGGCTTGGCGCTTTCGACGTCGGCCTTGACGATGCGACCGTTGGGGCCGGTGCCCTTCACGGTGGCAAGGTCGATACCCTTCTGCTCGGCAATGCGCTTCGCCAGCGGCGAGGCGATGATGCGGTCGCCCGAGGCGGCGGCCGGTGCAGGAGCGGGAGTGGGTGCAGGAGCCGGTGCGGCGGCGGGTGCGGCCTCGGCCTTTTCTTCGGCGGCAGCGGGTGCCGGAGCCGGCGCGGCGGCGCCGTCGCCCATCGGCTGCACGTCGCCCACGTCTTCGCCGTCTTCGGCGAGCGTGGCGATCACGGTGCCGACGGAAACGCCCTCGGTACCTTCTTCCACCTGGATATGGGCAATGGTGCCCTCGTCTACCGCTTCGAACTCCATCGTGGCCTTGTCGGTCTCGATTTCGGCCATGATGTCGCCGGCGGATACCTGGTCACCAACCTTGACCAGCCATTTGGCGAGTGTGCCCTCCTCCATCGTCGGTGAAAGTGCGGGCATCTTGATGGCAATCGGCATTGAAGCGGAGGCTCCCTGGCTGCTTGGATGTCGTGTCGTGCGCTCATTGGCCAATTTGGCCGCGAGGGGCAAGCTATCTTGCGGAATTCTAGGTTTCGCCCGATACCAAGTCTACGGGAGAACAAAGCATGCGGGTCTATCTCACCATTATCGACGAGACGGAGGAGTCGCACGTCGCCCTGCGCTTCGCCGCGCGCCGTGCGGCGAAGACCGGCGGCGTCGTGCATCTGCTGGCCCTCGTCCCGCGCCAGGCGTTCAATGCCTTTGGCGGGGTGCAGGCGACGATCGAGGAAGAGGCCCGCGATCGTGCTGAAGTCCTTGCCAATTCCGCCGCTGGCGAGCTGATGTACGAAAGCGGCAAGATGCCGCAGATCGCCGTGCGCGTGGGGGACGGCAAGACCGTTATCAATGAATACCTGTCCGACCATCCGGAGGTGGCTGCGCTGGTGCTGGGGGCCGCATCCGAAGGCCCGCCGGGGCCGCTCGTGACGCACTTTTCCACCCATGCCGGCGGCCTGCAATGTCCGCTGTTCATCGTTCCCGGTGGCCTGACGACCGAGGAAATCGACCGCTTAAGTTAGCGTGCCGCGCGTAGGGTAATCGTTCTTGGTGATGAAATCGATTCCGCTCAGCAGGTCGTTGATCGGCGGGCGGGTGAACGGGGCGTTCTGTGTTACCGCGAAGTACAGCTTGCGGTCGGGGTAGAGCAGGAACATGCCGGGTTCGCTGAACACTTCAGGCTCCTGGCTGCCTTCGCGCTTTTGCGAGATGTAGAGGCCCCATTCGCGGGCCTGCTCCTCGCTCAGGCTGTGCGCCAGCGGCAGGTCGTGCGTGTCCCATTCCTCGTGCGAGACCGCCGCGCGTTCCGGGCTGTCCATCGAGATGGCGAAGACATTGATGCCGCGACTGGTGAAATCGTCCAGCCGGTTGCCGATTTCCTCCAGCTGCTTACGGCAGATCGGGCAGTGCTTGCCGCGATAGAACACCAGCATGGTGAAGTTGTCCGGCGTCTGGTCGGACAGCTTGATGCGCGCGTCGATGGTCAGCGGCAGGTCGAGGTCAGGGGCGGTATCGCCGGGCTTGAGCATGATCGAAATCTCCTTTGCCTCACCAACATGGGGAGGCATCGGGAGGTTCCGATTCAGCGTTTCTTGCGCCCCTGATGGCGGATGTTTCCGGGGCGACCGCGCTTGCCGACCAGGTGCTTGCCCTTCCTGTCGCGGCGGGGCTTCTTCTCTGGACGGCGTCCGCGCGGTTCGATCCGCTGGCCGCCGTTGCCTTCGGGAAGCTCGAATTTCAGTGCGCCGGTGAGCGGATTTGCCTCTGCCAGTCGCAGTTCGAGCACGTCGCCGACGGTGTAGCGGGTGCCGGTCTCCTCGCCGATCAGCGCATGGGCGCCTTCGTCGTGGCGGAAGTATTCGCGGCCCAAGGTGGAAATCGGCACCAGCCCGTCGCCGCCAAGGTTCACGATGGTGGCGAAGAAGCCGAATTTCTGCACGCCGGTGATGCGCGTCTGGAACACCTCGCCGACGCGGGCGGAAAGCCAGGCCGCAACATAGCGGTCGATGGTGTCGCGCTCGGCCTCCATCGCCCGCCGTTCGGTGATGCTGATAGCGTCGGTGATCTTGGCAAGGTCCTCGCGATCGCGCTGGCACAGGCCCGAATGCGCGGGAATCGCCCCGCCCTTGGGCTTGGGCTGTTCCAGGCCATAGGCATCGACCAGCGCGCGGTGGACGAGCAGGTCCGAATAGCGGCGGATGGGCGAGGTGAAGTGGGCATAGCTGCCCAGCGCCAGGCCGAAGTGACCGACATTCTTCGGGCCGTAGTAGGCCTGCGTCTGGCTGCGCAGCACGGCCTCCATCACCAGCGCCTTCTCGCCCTCGTCGCCGATGTCGCGGATCATGCGGTTGAACAGTCCGGGCGTGACGACCTGTCCCAGCGCCAGCTTCTTGCCGATGCTGTCGAAATACTCGCGCAGGGCGATCAGCTTTTCGCGCGTCGGCGGCTCGTGGATGCGGTAGACGACCGGGCTGGCCTTGCTTTCCAGCGCCTTCGCCGCGGCGACGTTGGCGGCGATCATGAAGTCCTCGACCACGCGGTGGGCGTCCAGTCGCTCACGCACGGCGATTTCGACGATCTTGCCCTGCTCATCCAGGATCACGCGGCGTTCAGGCAGCTCCAGTTCCAGCGGATCGCGCGCCGTCCGGGCAGAGGCAAGCAGCTTCCATGCTTCCCACAGGTGCTGCAGGTGCTCTGGAGCCTTGCCACTGTCGATGGCGGCCTGGGCATCGTCGTAGGCAATGTTCTCGGCCAGCCGCACGATGGCGCGGGTGAAGCGCCAGCCGGTGACGTTGCCGTCCTTGTCGATGGCGAGGTGGCAGACCATGGCCGCGCGGTCCTGCCCCTGCTTGAGCGAGCAGACATCGGCGGAGAGCACTTCGGGCAGCATCGGTACGACGCGATCCGGGAAATAGACCGAATTGCCGCGCTTGCGCGCCTCGCGATCCAGCTTGCTGTCGGGGCGGACGTAGTAGGACACGTCGGCAATCGCCACGACGGCGTTGAAGCCGCCCTTGCCGTCCGGCTCGGCCCAGATCGCGTCGTCGTGGTCGCGCGCGTCGGCGGGGTCGATGGCGACGATGGGCAGGTGCCGCAGGTCTTCCCGCTTCTCCTCGCTGAGCGTCAGTTTCGCGGCCTGCTGCGCCTCGGCCAGCACCTCTTGCGGGAAGATATGCGGGATGCCGTACTTGTGGATGGCAATCAGCGAATAGCTGCGCGGCGCCAGCGGGTCGCCGAGGACCTCCGTCACCTTCATCGAGCTGTTGCGCCCGCGCCCGGCCGGTTCGGCCAGCACCAGCTGTCCCTCTTCGGCCTGACCCACATCGGAGACCTTGGCGGAACTGCGGATGCGCTTGTCGACCGGGGCGAGCCAGGCCTGCCCGCTGCCGTCGATCTCGATCACGCCAAGCATGGCCATCTCGCTGGACGGCAGCTTCTTCATCGGGTGGGCGAGCCAGCCCTTCCCGGCCTCTTCGGTGCGCGCAAGGATGCGGTCGCCAGTGCGCAGCGCGGCCTGCTTCTTGCGCTCGATCACCCGCAGGCGCGGCGGCGGAGAGGCATCGTCCGGCTGCCAGCTGTCGGGGATGGCAATCGGCTCGCCATCCTCAATATCGACCACCCGCAGGACCGTGACCTTGGGCACGCCGCCCATGCGGTGAAAGGCGCTCTTCTTGCCGTCGATCAGGCCTTCCTCGGCCATGTCTTTCAGCAGCGCTTTCAGGGCGATCTTTTCCTGCCCTTTCAGGCGGAAATGCTTGGCGATCTCGCGCTTGCCGACGACGTTGGTGGATTCGCGAATGAATTCAAGAACCTGCTCCTTGCTGGGCAGGCCCTGGAACTTGCGGGTATTGGGGCGTTTGCTCATTTACCCGCCATATGGGGACGCTAGCCTTCGCTGTCGACCGGCAGCGGATAGAAACCCCCACCCGGCACGGCGCTGGAGACCGGGCTTTCCGCACCATCAGCCGCGACCGAACTGACGCCGAAGATCCAGTCATCGCCGCGATCGGGTGCAAGGATGATGGAATTGAGATCCGCCGCTTCATCGCTTTCGAGCGTGGTGCGCAGCGTCCAGTCGCGCTCGTCGGTGCGGCGGCGGTAGACGTTGTAGCGCGTGGCGCCTGCCACCGGCTCCCATTCCAGCAGCACGTCGGGACGGACAATCCCGTCGCCCTGCACCACCGGCGGCATCGGCGCGCGGGCCAGCACATCGGCAGCGCGCACGTTCAGGCGGGTGACGAGCGCGAGATAGGGAAAGTCCATCTCGTCCACGGTGTCGCCATAGGTCACGCCGTCCTCGACGCGCAGGTCCTGGTGCTGGTGTTCGTAGTCCTCGATGGCGACCGAGAAGCGGATGGCGGGATAACCCCGGTCGAGGAAGGGCAGGTGGTCCCCACCCCTCCCCATGCGGTCCGACCGCCAGGTCTGGCGCACATCGAGTCCCTCGGCATCGGTTTCGGCCAGGCGATCGAGGAAGCGCGAGAGGTTGCGGCTCGGGCTGTCGTTGGCACCGCCCATGCTGCGCATCCGGGCGCGTGTTGCCTCGTCGGCATCGGCGCGCACGCCTTCGGAGAAGACACGCACGTGATCGGCATCGCAGGTGCCGTCGGACCCGCAGGAGCCGCCGACGACGTCGTTGTTGAGCACGGCCTTGACGGTCCAGCCCTGCTCGGTGGCGTAATCGGCCAGCAGGTTCCCGCCGTAGAGGCCCTGCTCCTCGCCCATCAGCAGGGCAAAGACGATGGTCGTCGGATATTGCCGCTGGCTCAGCGCCCGCGCCGCTTCCAGCACCAGCGCACTGCCGCTGGCATTGTCGTTGGCCCCCGGAGCTTCGCTTTCCGCGTCCATGACGTCGGAGACGCGGCTGTCGATATGGCCCTGGATGATCACGACCTCGTTCGGCCGTTCGGTGCCCCACTGGATGGCGATGGAATTGCGGATCAGTACCGGCTCGGGAATGCGCCGTCCGCCCATTTCCGCCTCGACATAGCGCGTTTCCAGGCAACCGCCGCAAGCCGCGCTGGTTTCCTCGAATTCGGTCCTGCCCCAGGCCAGCGCCGCCCCGATGCCGCGATCCGTGCCATCGAGGCCGGACAGCGTATGGCGTGTGCCGAAAGCGACCATGCGCTCGACATCGGCTTGCAGGCGATCTGCAGATACCGGTGCGGCGACGTCGTCTTGGGCGATTGCAGGGGTGGCGAAGGCGGCGCAGATTGCCGCTGGCAGGATCAGGTAACGCATTTGTCGAGAATTCGCGCAATTGCCCGCGCTTGGCAAGACACATGATTGCAGCTGCAACCGCTTGCCGCTACGCCAGCGCGCATTCCTGCCCGTCTCGGGCATTTGGGGGAAGTTTTCGATGAAGAAGTTCACGCTGGCGCTGGTCGCCACCACCGCCCTTTCCGCTCCGGCCCAGGCTGCCGATGTCAGCAACCTTGTCGGCCCGTTCATGCATGATCCGACCGTCGAGGAGATCGCCGAGCGCTGCCAGTACTACGTCGAACAGGTGGACCTCCGCCGCGATGCCATGCTGGGCGACACCGCCGAGCCGACCATCGACAACACGCTGGAGCGGTACGACGCGATCCAGTCCTTCCTGCTGACGGGTTCGTTCGAGGCGAGCCTGTACCAGCAGGTGATGGGCACGGCGGAAACCCGCGATGCCGGCGGCGCCTGTTCGGTGCGCATTGCGGGCCTGAGCAGCGAAATCAGCCTGTCGCGCCCGATCTACGAGCGTCTGGCTGCGCTCGACGTTTCCGAAGCTGACGAGACCACGCAGACCTACATGGAAAGCATCCTCGACGGCTTCCGCCGCAGCGGTGTCGCACTGGACGAGGATGGTCGCGCCCGCGTGCAGGAAATCAACGATCGCCTGGCCGAACTGAGCGCTGAATTCTCGCGCAATATCGCCGAGGACGTGCGCACGATCGAAGTCGCGCCGGAGGAACTGGCCGGGCTGCCGCAGGACTACATCGATGCGCACCCGGTGGGTGAGAACGGGATGATCACCCTCACCTCCGCCACGCCCGACTATGCGCCGGTGATGACCTATGCGGAAAGCGACGACCTGCGTCGCCGCTATGCCGACGTCTATGGCCAGCGTGCCTGGCCGCAGAATGACGAAGTGCTGCGCGAAATCTTCACGCTGCGGCAGGAACTGGCCGAGCTGGTCGGCTTCAACAACTATGCGGAACTGCAATTTGCCGACCGCATGCTCGACACCACCGACAAGGTGGAGGACCTGATCCAGCAGACCGACGAGGCTGCGCGCCCGGTGGCCGAGGCGGACTATGCCCAGCTGTTCGCCATGCTGCAGGAACTGCGCCCCGGGGCGGAGCAGATCGAATCCTACCAGCTGTCGTGGCTGACGCCCAAGGTGCAGCAGGCCAATTACGATTACGACCCGCAGGAAGCACGGCAGTACTTTCAGCACGACAACGTGCGTGACGGCATCTGGGCGCTGACCGAACGCCTGTTCGGGGTCGAGGTGCAACCCTGGGATACGCCGGTCTGGCACGAGGACGTGGAGCCTTACCAGCTCGTCGAGGACGGTGAGGTGATCGGCTACTTCTACCTCGACTCCCATCCGCGCCCCGGCAAGTATACCCACGCCAACGTGGTGCCGCTCTATCTCGGTTCGCCCGATGGCGGCGTGCCGGTGGCCGCGCTGGTGCAGAACATGCCCGATGGTCTGATGGAGCACGGGCAGGTCACCACTTTCCTGCACGAATTCGGACACATCCTGCATTTCGTCTTCGGCAGCCGTAACCGGTATGCCGGCATGGGGATGATCAATGTCGAGTGGGACTTCATCGAGGCGCCCTCGCAGATCCTGGAAAACTGGGTCTACGACTATGACACCCTGGCCACCTTCGCCGTGAACGAGGCTGGCGAAACGATCCCGCGCGACCTGGTCGAGCGGATGAACCGCGTGCGCTATTTCAATCAGGGCACCTGGGAAATGCGCCAGTTGGGGCTGACCGCGACTTCGTACAACTTCTACACTCAGCCTGTGCCGGACGACCTGGGCGCGGCGACGCGCGAATGGCAGCAGGACTATTCGCTGGTGCCGCTCAACCCGAACGGCCAGATGCAGGCCGCCTTCGGCCACCTCGATGGCTATGGCGCGGCTTACTACACCTATGGCTGGTCGCGGGTCATCGCGGCCGACATGTTCAGCCGTTTCAAGGCCGAGGGCATGACCAATCCCGAAACCGCAAACGCCTATCGCCGCCTCGTGCTGGAGCCGGGCGGCACGCGTCCGGCAGCAGAGCTGGTGCGTGAATTCGTGGGCCGGGAAATCTCGTTCGACGCCTTCCGCGAAGAACTGGAACGCGGCCTGCCCGAAGACTGACGCGATGCGCCGCGCGCGTCTGCCTCAGTAGGCGCGCGCGACGTAGACGCGTTCGACGGCCGGTTCGCCGGTGAAAATGCAGGTGCCGTCTGCGGGCGGCGCGTTCATCGGCACGTTGCGCAAGGTGAGGCGGAGCGCCTTCAGCTGCTCTTCCACTTTGGCCAGCCCCTCACCCGTGGGCTTGGACCATTGCACCTCGACCCAGCCGGGATACTTGCGGTCCGCACCGAAGAATTCGGCCAGCGCCTCCATCGTGTCGATATCGCGCACGATATTCGCCTCGCGGCGCTCGCGGGCTTCCTCGAACAGGCCGGTCTGGATTTCCGCGAGAAGAGCCGGGACGGCCTGCGCCGCTGCATCCTTGGTGGGGTTCTGGAAGGCAGGTTTGCCGGTTTCCAAATCCCATAGCGCATCGCGGCGCAGCAGGCTGACGACGCCGCCTTCCATGTCACGGCCGCCAACCTCGATGATGATGGGGGCGCCCTTGCGAACCCAGTCCCAGCGCTTGGCCGCCGCCTTGCCCGGACGGGTGTCGAGCAACACGCGCACCGGCTCGCCCAGCACCTGCTGGCCGGCGATGGCAGCGCGCAGGCCTTCGCAATAGTCGATGACGGCCTCGTCCTCGGGCTTGTCGCGCAGCATCGGCAGGATCACGACCTGGAACGGCGCGATGGCAGGCGGCACGCGCAGGCCGTCGTCGTCGCCGTGGGTCATGATGACACCGCCCACCATGCGGGTGGAAACGCCCCAGCTGGTGGTATGCGCCAGCGCCTGGCCGCCTTCCTTGTCCTGGTAGCGGATGTTGGCGGCTTCGGCGAAATTGGTACCGAGGTAGTGGCTGGTGCCCGCCTGCAGCGCCTTGCCGTCCTGCATCATGGCTTCGATCGACCAGGTCTCGACAGCGCCGGGGAAGCGTTCGTTCTCCGGCTTCTCGCCCGCGATCACGGGCAGCGAGAGGTCTTCCTCGGCAAAGGCGCGGTACATCTCCAGCGCGCGCATGGTTTCGGCCTTGGCGTCTTCCTGCGTCGCGTGGGCGGTGTGGCCTTCCTGCCAGAGAAACTCGCTGGTGCGCAGGAACATGCGGGTGCGCATTTCCCAGCGCACGACATTGGCCCACTGGTTCAGCATCAGCGGCAGGTCGCGCCACGACTGGATCCAGCGGCTCATGGCATCGCCGATGATCGTCTCGGATGTCGGACGAACCACCAGCGGTTCTTCCAGCTTGGCTTCGGGATCGGGGATCAGCCCGCCCTTCCCGTCAGCGATCAGGCGGTGATGGGTGACCACGGCCATTTCCTTGGCGAAGCCGTCGACGTGCGCCGCCTCGCGCTCGAAATTGGCGAGCGGGATGAACAGCGGGAAATAGGCGTTCTGCACGCCGGCCGCCTTGATGCGGTCATCCAGCAGGCGCTGCATGCGCTCCCAGATGCCATAGCCCCACGGCTTGATGACCATGCACCCGCGCACGCCCGATTCCTCGGCCATGTCGGCAGCAGAAATGACTTCCTGGTACCAGGCGGCGAAATCGTCCTCGCGCTTGGTGTTCAGGGCATGGCGAATGGCAGACATCTTGTGAATCCGAATATGCTGTTCAAGGTGCCCGCCCCCATGCCGACCTGCGCGTTGCAAGTCGAGGGGCGAGCGACCGAGATCTTGTGAAAGCTACTTGCCGAGCTTGTCCAGCTTGCGCTGCATTTCCGCCATCTGCTTGCGCAGCGTATCGATATCGTCCGTATCCTCCGCGGGGGCAGCAGTCGGGGCCGGAGCTGTTGCCGCGCCGGGCATGAAGGCGCTCGCCGCGGCATTGAACATGGCCATGTTCGATTCCGCCATCTTCGACAGGGCATCGGCCCCCATGTTCGACTGGAAGGCTTCCTGCAGCGCCGACTGGTTGGTCTGGAAGTTGGCCATCGCCGCTTCGAGGTAAGGCGGCATCATCGCCTGCATCGAATTGCCGTACATTGCGATCAGCTGGCGCAGGAAGCTGATCGGCAGCATCTGTTCGCCGCTGGCTTCCTCTTCCATGATGATCTGCGTCAGGATTGCATGGGTAATGTCGGCCCCAGTCTTGGCGTCGAGCACCTGGAAGTCCACGCCCGTGCGCACCATCCGCGCGAGGTCGTCGAGCGTGATGTAGCTCGAGGACTGGGTGTTGTAGAGGCGCCGGTTGGCGTACTTCTTGATGATGATGGGCTCTTCGCCCGATTTATTCTTTTCGGCCATTTATGGCTCCCTGGAACGCGCGACTGGAGCCAACTTAGCACTTGCAACATCGAATTTGCAATCAGGCGTGTCAGGAGGTCCGATCAAATCGCTGGCCGAGGACCGTCAGCAACTCGTATTGCGAAAGTCCCGATTTCTCAGCAGCCTGCGGCAAGCCATAGAAAAGACTACAGAAATCACCTTCCGTGACGTCCGATTTGGTGCAGTCTACGGCAATCATGTCCATCGAGATCCTGCCAAGGATCGGCAGGACCGTCCCAGCATGGTGCAATGCACCCGAATTCCCCCAACTGCGCAATATTCCGTCGGCATAACCAAGTGAAATTATTGCGATCCTTGTCGGTTCTTTCGCCGTCCACTTTGCATTGTAACCGACCGTGTCGCCAGCCGCGAGATTCCGCACTTGCAGCACCGCAGCCTCGATCTCGGCCACCGACTTGATCTCGCCGTCAAGCTCGGGCCGGGGAACGCCTCCGTACAGCGCGAGTCCGGGACGTGTCAGATCGAAGTGGTAGTCCGGTCCCAGGGCGATTCCCGCACTGTTGGCGAGGCTGGCCTGGCGGGCCGGCAATGTCGCGACGACCTCGCGGAAGCTACGCAGCTGTTGGTCGTTCTTCGGGCTATCCTCGTCGGCCGAGGCGAGATGGGACAACAAGGTGTCGACTTCGAGCGACTGAACCTCGGCGCTGCCGATCTCGTCCGGAGACAGACCGAGGCGATTGATCCCCGTATCCACCATGACGTGGCATGTGCCGCCACCTGCTGCATGCCAGACCTGCGCCTGGGCGAGCGAGTTTATCACGGGGATCGCGCCCGTCGCCTTGGCATAGGCAGCCTCTTCGGCATTGGCGACGCCGTGCAGGACCGCAGTGCTCTCGCCCGAAGTGTGCGCCAGCACGTCGGCGACCTCGCTCCAGTGTGCGACGAAGAACTGCCGCGCGCCCGCTTCGCGCAGCACCGGCACCACGTGTTCCACCCCCAGTCCATAGGCATCGGCCTTGACCGCTGCACCGGCCGTGGCGGTGCCCGATAGCCGATCCAGCGTACGCCAGTTGCCTGCCAGTGCATCACGGTCGATGCGCAGGCGCAAGCTCGCCGGTGGGGGTGCGGGAAGGCTCACGAGGCGGTCCGCGCGGAACCCTGCCATCTTTGCAGGGCGGGCGTGAAGCTTTCCGGCAATACGCGGTACATTCGCGCAAATCGCTCGGCTATGTCCTCCGGCATCGTCCAGTCCGCCAGCGGGCCGTTGTCGTCCGTGGAAGCCGGCTGCAGCAGGACCCATGCCGGATCAAGCGCGGGCAGCGAACCATCCGCATATTGCGCAAACCATCCCTCTGCATCGCCCATGCAGCGATACATGCGCCGCTGGATGGTGGTGGAGCGCTTGATGTAGGCGAAATACTCGTCCCGCGGCTGTTCGGGCGCGTTGCGCACGATGTCGATGAATGGCTGCGCGGCTTCGGCCTTGTCCATGTGCCAGCGGTTGCAGGCGAGGATCCAGGCAAACTCACGGTCCGCCCCACCCAGCTGATAGGATTCCGGGCTGTAGCCCCGTCCGCGGAAATCGTCATAGGCCGGCCGGATGATACGGTACGAGGCATCATGGTCACCGCCCTCCGCCAGATAGGCCGCGTAGTTGATCAGCGGGTTGAGGCGGTATTCGCTTTCTTCCGGAAAGCCTTCGAGGAAGTCCGCCAGCACTCCTGCCGCAGCGAGATCGCCGCGCATCAGGGTGACCGTGCTGGCACGATAGGCCGCGATCATGGTGCGCTCGAATTCCTGGCGCTGCCGGCTCCGCTCGCTGCCCTGCTCCAGCTCGTCGCGCGTGGCATCGAGGATGGCCAGTGCCTCCTCGACATAGCCGAGATCGCGCAGGCCTGCGGCACGGGCGATATCGCGGCGCACGAAGGATGCCATCGACAGGCCGAGGCCAATATCCCGTGCGTCGCGAGCCTCTTCCTCCAGCTGGTCTCGCAGGCGTTGGAGATCGCTTCCCCAGCGCTCTTCCATGGTCGGCCAGAACGGCGCGAATGGCCGGAACGACAGCGCCATCAGGGCGGTGTCGATATTCTGGACGGGCGTCAGGCGCGCGGCTTCGAGCGTGTCGGCGCATTCGGCCAGCATGTCCGGCCCTCGCCGCTGCGGCGTGAGGGTCACCCTGAAATTGCCGAAGCCTTCCAGCGACACCGAGGCATGGTCGTCACCGCAGAAATCGCGATAGGCGTCGCGAAGGGCCTGCGGCATTGGCGGCGCCGCCTGCCGAACTGTTACGGGCGGCGGCGGAGCCTGTGCCGGCTTGTCCTGCGCGCTTGCCGGAACGGCTGCCAGGACGATTGCCATGACCGCGGCAAGCAGGGCCTGCTTCATGTGGATTCGGCGTCCTCGAAATCCTTCGGCGGGCCGGAGGGAATGCCCCACCATGCCACGATCACGCCGAAGGCGACGACTACCCACGTGTACCATAGGCCGGCATAGACATCGCCGGTTCGCGCCACGATGAAGCCCGCAATCAGCGGCAGGAAACCACCAAGGTAGCCCGCCCCGATGTGATAGGGGATCGACATCGAGGAATAGCGGATTTGCGGCGGGAACATCTCGGTCAGCAGGGCGGCGACGGAACCGTAGGTCAGCGCCGAGAAAGCCGAGATTACCAGCAGGATCGCCACGATACCGACGATGTTGATGAAGGGCGGCTGCTGCACCGAGAAGTCATAGCCACGTGCCGACAAGGCTTCCTGCAGGCCGGCACGGCGTGCAGCGCCATCGTCCAGCCAGTCGTCCCCCAGCGCAATCGCCTCGCCGCCGACGGTAACGCCGAGCGTGTCGGCCTCCACCCGCTCGTAGGGCACGCCGCTGGCGGTGAGCGTTTCGAGGACCTTGCCGCAATCGGTCTGTTCGCGGTCGAACAGGTCGGCAAAGGGATCGGTGGTGCACTGGGTGCCCGTCACCACCACCGGATTGGCAGCCGCCGCTTCCTCGATGCCGGGATTGGCGAGCTTGCCCATCATCCAGAACATCGGGAACACCAGCAGCAGCGTCATGATCGCCCCGACCAGGATCGGCTTCTTGCGCCCCACCCTGTCCGACCATTTGCCGACCACGACGAAGAAGCTCATCGAGATCAGGCCCGCCACCAGCAGGATCATCTCCACCAGCGATGGATCGAGCCGCATGTCGCGCTGGAGGAACGAGAGGCTGGAAAAGAAGGCCGTGTACCAGATCGTAGTGAGGATTCCGGTGATGCCGAACAGCGCGATGAAGATGCGCTTCTTGTTGCCGGGATAGGTGAAGCTCTCGACGAAGGGGTTGCCCGACATCTTCCCTTCTTCCTTCATGGCGCGGAAGACCGGGCTTTCATTGAGCTTCAGGCGCATCCACAAGGAGATGCCGAGCAGCACGACGCTGAGCAGGAAAGGTACGCGCCAGCCCCATTCCTCGAAGGCTGCTTCGGGAATGATTGCGCGGCACAGCAGGACCACGACGATCGAGAGGACGAAGCCGCCGACCACGCTCGCCTGGATGAAACTGGTGTAGAAGCCGCGCTTCTCGGGAGGCGCATGTTCGGCGACATAGATCGCCGCACCGCCATATTCCCCACCGAGGGCGAGGCCCTGCAGGATGCGCAGTACGATCACGATGGCTGGCGCCCACAGGCCGATGCTCTCGGCGCTGGGCACCAATCCGACACCGGCGGTGGCAATGCCCATCAGCGTGACGGTGACGAGGAAGGTGTACTTGCGGCCGAGCTTGTCCCCCAGGTACCCGAACATGATCGCACCCAGCGGGCGGAAGCCGAAGCCGATCGCGAAACCGGCCCAGACGAGCAGGACCTGCAGCGTTTCGTTATCGCTGGGGAAGAAGGCGCGCCCGATAAGCGTGAACAGCGTGCCGTAGATGAAGAAGTCATACCATTCGAAGATGGTGCCCGCCGAACTCGCGCCGATGACGAGGCGGATTTCCTTCTGGGTGGGCTGGTGTACGGTCGTTGCGGCTGTGCTCGCCATGCGGTCCCCCGATAGTCAGGTGGACGGGATTAGCTTGCCGCAGCAGCGCTGGAAAGGGCCTCCATCGCCGCCTTCCACGGCAGCAGCATGGCGCCGTGCCGGCCGCGATAATCGCGGGCCGGGACGATCAGGTCGATATCCGGCCAGTCGGGGGCGTCACTCGCCCCTTCCAGCCATGCTGCGAGCGCGTCGTGCGCCTGGCACACCTCTGCGATGCTGCGGCCGGCAGCATGCCGCGCGAAAACGGCGGCGGCGGCTTGTCCGACGGCGCAGGCGCGCACCTTCAGCCCAATGCGGTCAATGCTTTGCTGCGCATCCAGCGACAGGTCCACGGCGAGCGTAGACCCGCAAGCAGGAGATCGTGCCGCGCCATGCAGGGCTGCGGATTCGACGGGTGGGTACTTTGCCAGCTCGACCGCGGCGGCGAGCATTTCAGGCGTGTAGAGCTTCTCCGCGCTCATCAGCCCTCTTCATCGCTTTGCAGGCGCGCCCGGCGCTCGGCGATGATCTGCACCATCGCGCGCGAGCCGGCGTCGACCAGCTGATAGGTTCGCGCCTCGGCGATCCAAACTGGTCGGCCCTTGGCGCCCCAGACCGTGTCGTAGCCGAGCACCAGCAGCGAGAAAGCGACGACGACGATGACGACGCCCTTGAGTGCGCCGAAGCCAAAGCCGAGTACACGGTCGATCGGGCTGAGGATGGACTGGCGGGCGCTGCGACCGGCGACACGGGCAATCAGCTTCATGGCCGCATAAGGGATCAACAGCAGCAGCGCGAAGGCAAGTATCGAGGCGGTAACGGGCGAGCCCATGAACTCCAGGATCGCGGCCGTGAGGTCCGTGTGCAGGTAACGGATGGCGAAAATCGCCAATACCCATGCTGCTAGGGAAAGAACTTCTTGCACGAAGCCGCGCATGAAGCCGCCGATGGCGCTGACCGCAACGATCAGCAGCACAATGATATCAAAGCCCGTCATCGGGCGCGGAACTTATGCCGATGCCATGACCCGGTCAACGAGCGACGCGACCGATGCTACATCCGTATATCGTAAGCCAGCCACGTCTTGTCCCCCATCCTGTGGACCAAATGCCGTTTTGAATCCGAGCTTTGCCGATTCTTTCTGCCTGACGGTTCCGTGCGCGACCGGGCGGACTTCGCCGGAAAGGGCTACCTCGCCGAACCAGACGGCGCTGGCGGGCAGCGGCCTGTCGGCCAGGGCACTGATGAGTGCCGCCGCCACGGCGATATCGGCTGCAGGGTCGGACAGGCGATAGCCGCCGGCCACGTTGAGATAGACCTCTGCCGTCGAGAAGTTCAGCCCGCAGCGCGATTCCAGCACTGCCAGCAGCATGGCCAGCCGGCCATTGTCCCAGCCGACCACGGCCCGCCGCGGGGTGGCCCCGGATTGCAGGCGGACGATCAGTGCCTGGATTTCGACCAGTACCGGCCGCGTGCCCTCCAGCGCGGGGAACACGGCGGCGCCGGCGATGGGTTCGTCCCGGCCGGAGAGGAACAGCGAGGAGGGATTGCCCACCTCGTCCAGGCCGTGGCCTTCCATCGCGAAGACGCCGATCTCGTCCACTGCGCCGAAGCGGTTCTTGAGGCACCGCAGGATGCGATACTGGTGGCTGCGCTCCCCCTCGAAGCTCATCACGGTATCTACCATGTGCTCCAGCACGCGCGGGCCGGCGATATTGCCATCCTTCGTCACATGCCCGACCAGCACCAGTGCGGTGCCCTTTTCCTTGGCGTAGCGGATCAGCTCGAAGGCGCTGGCGCGCACCTGGCTGACGGTGCCCGGTGCCCCTTCGATCATGTCGGAGTGCATGGTCTGGATAGAATCGACCACCAGCAGGTCCGGCGCATCGTCCTGCCCCAGCGTGGTCAGGATGTCGCGGACCGAGGTGGCCGCGGCCAGCTTGAGCGGAGCTTTCGACAGGCCGAGCCGAGCCGCACGCATGCGCACCTGCCCGGTCGCCTCCTCCCCGCTGACATAGACCGCCGATCCGCCGTCCTGCGCGATCTTCGCCGCTGCCTGCAGCAGCAGGGTGGATTTCCCGATGCCCGGCTCGCCGCCCATCAGGATGGCCGCGCCCGGAACCAGTCCGCCGCCCAGCGCGCGGTCGAACTCTCCGATGCCGGTGGAATTGCGTTCCAGCGGGCGGGTGGGCGCATCGAGCGATTCGAAGGCTATCGCCCTGCCCCCGCTCGACAAATCGTGCTTGGCGGCGAACTTGGTGTCGGGAGCATCTTCCACCAGCGTGTTCCATTCGGAACAGTCCGTACATTGGCCCTGCCAACGCGATGCGACGCTGCCGCATTCGGTACAGATGAAACGCTTCTTGGGCTTTGCCATGCGCGGTTGCTAACCGGAACAGAAGTGGAACGCAAGTGTGCTGGCCAGCGGCTTCACCATCTGCCATCAAGGCGTCCATGCGGCAGAAAGAACTCCGGATTGCGCTGGTGTGCTACGGCGGTGTCAGCCTCGCCGTCTACATGCACGGCGTGACCAAGGAGATCTGGAAGCTAGCCCGCGCCAGCCGCGCCTTCCACGATCCGGACGAACAACGCCCGACCGGCGTGGAATATGTCTACCATTCCATGCTGGAACGGGTGGAGGCCGAGCACGACCTGCGCCTGCGCATGTTGCCCGACATCATCACCGGCGCCAGCGCGGGCGGTATCAATGCCGTCTTCCTGGCGCAGGCGATCCATTCCGGACGCAGCCTCGAACCGCTGACCGAGCTGTGGCTGGAGACCGCCGACGTCGAAAGACTGGTAGCGCCCGAAGCCAGGCCGTGGTCGCCCCTGGCGCGCGCCTACATGCGACCCATCGTCTGGTACCTGACCCGCGGCCCCGGCAATACGGTGGAAGAAACCGTGGCGGTAGAGTCGCAGCGCGAGGTGCGCCGGAAGATCTCCAACCTGGTTCGCGGACGCTGGTTCGAACCGCCGTTCTCCGGCCCCGGCTTCAGCCAGCTGATCCACGATGCCTTGCAGGCGATGAGCGCGGGACCTGCCGAAGCGCCGCTGCTGCCGCCGCGCCATCCGCTGGACCTGATGGTGACGGCCACCGATTTCCGTGGGCGCAACGAGACCTTGCGCCTGCACAGCCCGGCCCAGGTGGAAGAACCCGAGCACCGCATGCCGATCGGCTTTCGCGCGCAGACACCGGCTGTCGGGGGCCACGACCTGGCGCAATTGTGCGAGCTGACGCTTGCGGCCCGCGCCACAGCCAGCTTCCCCGGGGCCTTCCCGCCGGTGCGGCTGTCGGAGATCGACGAGCTCTGCAACGGCGACTGGCCGGGGCGTGCGGAATTTCTGCGGCGGATCATGCCGACCCATGTGAAGCAGGGCACGACGGAACATGTGGCGCTGGTGGATGGGTCGGTGCTGGTGAATGCGCCCTTCGAAGGGGCAATCGCCGCCCTCACCTCCCGGCCCGCCCAGCGCGAGGTCGACCGGCGCTTCGTCTATATCGACCCGTCGCCGCGCCGCCAGCGGCCCGAAGCCGGCGACGAGATCAAGCCGGTTGGCTTCTTCGCTGCCATCGCCGGTTCGCTCTCCGCCATTCCGCGCGAACAACCGATCCGTGACAACCTCGACGTGCTGGAGCGGCAGACGCGCGAAGCGGAAAAGCTGCGCAAGATGGTCGCCGCACTGCGCCCCGAGGTGGAGGCGGCGGTGGACAAGCTGTTCGGCCGCACGCTGTTCCTCGACCGCCCCAACGTGAAACGCCTCGCCAACTGGCGCAGCCGTGCGCAGCAGGCTGCGGCCGAACGGTCGGGCTATGCCTTCCATTCCTACGCCCAGGCGAAGCTGACCGGGATTATCGATCGCCTGGCGGAACTGGCACGCACGGCATCCAACAGCCCGGATCGCCCGATGGCGCATGTCATCGCGGCGCGACTGCGGCGTGAAATCGAAATGCGTGGCATGGCGTCTCTGGCCGGTGGCAAGGGTGGCGGCGCCAGCGACGAAGCCATCGTCTTCTTCCGCGACCATGACCTGGCCTATCGCATCCGCCGCCTGCGCCTGATCGCCCGCCGGTTGTCGCGCGATTGGGAAATCGACCCCGCGATTCCCGACGACGGCCTGCAGGATGCCCGCGATGCCATCTACAAGGTGCTGGCGCTCTATTTTGCCAAGGAGGACATCGAGGGACTGGGAGAGGACTTCGGAGACATTGCCGCAAGGGCGATGGAGGCCCCGGGCGAAT
The DNA here is from genome assembly GCF_026967575.1 of Aurantiacibacter sp. MUD11. Taxonomy (NCBI): domain Bacteria; kingdom Pseudomonadati; phylum Pseudomonadota; class Alphaproteobacteria; order Sphingomonadales; family Erythrobacteraceae; genus Aurantiacibacter; species Aurantiacibacter sp. MUD11. The sequence continues at coordinate 386,992 of NZ_CP114054.1, forward strand.
TCCTCGATGCCCTGGCTGACCGGCGTCGGTTGCGCGAGACGGACGAGGCGGCCGAAGTCCTGCTGGCGGAGGCGCTGGACGCCATGCCCAAGGAACTGCGCCGGCGTGTCCTGCTCGCCTATCTCGGCTTCCCCTACTATGACGTCGCCACCCTGCCCCTGCTGCGGAACGAGGGCCTGACCGAATACGACCCGGTCAAGGTCGACCGCATCAGCCCGGAGGATGCATCGGCCATTCGCGACGGCGGCACGGCGGCCACGCTACGCGGGACCGAGTTCTTCAACTTTGGCGCCTTCTTCAGCCGCGCCTACCGCGAGAACGATTACCTCTGGGGCCGTTTCCACGGGGCGGAGCGGATGATCGACCTGATCTGCTCGACGGTGCCCGGCAGCATCGACCATGCCTCGCTACTGGCGTGCCAGCGCGATGCCTTCCTGGCCATCTGCGACGAGGAGCTGGAGCGCGGGACCTGCGACCGGAAACTGGTCGAATCCCTGCGGGCAGAGATTATCGCCAGGATGGGCGGGGACTAACCCCCGAACGCATCCTTCAGCTTGTTGAAGAAGCCGCGGCTTTCGGGGCATTCCTCGCCCGTCTCGGTCTCGCGGAATTCGCGCAGCAGTTCCTTCTGGCGCGAGGTGAGCTTGGTCGGCGTTTCGACCATGACTTCGACCACCAGGTCACCGCGTCCACGGCCCTGCAACACGGGCATGCCCGCACCGCGCTTGCGCAGCTGCTTGCCCGACTGGATGCCGGCGGGAATGTCGATGGCGTGCATTTCGCCGTCGAGACCGGGAATCTCGATCGTGTCGCCCAGCGCTGCAACCGTGAAGCTGACCGGTACGCGCGTGAACAGCGCCGTGCCTTCGCGTTCGAAGACCGAGTGAGGCTGCACGTGCACGAAGATGTAGAGATCGCCCGGAGGCGCGCCCTGCGGCCCGGCCTCGCCCTTGCCCGAGAGGCGGATGCGGGTGCCGTTGTCGACGCCCGGCGGCACCTCCACCTGGAGCGTCTGTTCCTTGTCCACCCGGCCCTCGCCGCGGCAGCCGGAGCAGGGCTGCTCCAGCACTTCGCCACGACCGCTGCAGGTCGGGCACGGACGTTCGATTACGAACAGGCCCTGTTGCGCACGGACCTTGCCGTGGCCGCCGCACAGTTCGCAGCGACGACGACCGGTGCCCGGCTCGGCGCCGGAACCTTCGCAGGTGTCGCACTGCGCGGCGATCTCCACGGTGATTTCATCGGTCTTGCCGTGGAAGGCTTCTTCCAGCGAGACGCGCAGGTCATAGCGCAGGTCAGCACCGCGCCGCGGGCGTGCACGGCCGCCACCGCCGCCACCGCCGAAGGCACTGCCGAAAATCGTTTCGAAAATATCGCCAAGGTCGCCGAAATCGGCACCACCCATGCCGCCACCGCCGGGGCCGCCGTTTTGGAAGGCGGCATGACCATAGCGGTCGTAGGCGGCGCGTTTCTGCGGGTCCTTCAGCACCTCGTAAGCGGCGCCGCAGGCTTTGAACTGGGCTTCCGCGTCGGCATCGCCCGGATTGCGGTCCGGGTGATACTTCATCGCCATCTTGCGATAGGCGGACTTGATCGTCGCGCCATCCGCATCACGGGACACGCCGAGCAGTTCGTAAAAATCGATCTCAGTCGCGGACATTCGTGAACCCCCAAACCGCACCGCCACCGGCGCGGGAAGCGTCGGTGGCGGCTGGCTTGTCCATCGTTAGCCTCAGGACTTGTTCTCGTCGTCCACTTCGGTGAACTCGGCTTCGACCACTTCCTCTTCTTCCGAAGGCTTGGAAGCGTCTTCGCTGGCGGCTTCGTCGGCAGCAGCCTCGGCACCAGCGGCCTGTTCCTTTTCATAGATGGCCTGGCCCATCTTCATGGCGACCTGCGTCAGGGCTTCGCTCTTGGCCTTCATGGCGTCGATATCGTCGCCTTCGAGGGATTCCTTGGCTTCCTTGACGGCGGTCTCGATCTCGCCCTTCAGGCCAGCGTCGACCTTGTCGCCGTTCTCTTCCAGCTGCTTTTCGGTCGCGTGGACCAGGCTGTCAAGATTGTTGCGGACTTCGGCAGCCTCGCGGCGCTTCTTGTCCTCTTCGGCGAACTTCTCGGCATCCTGCACCATCTGCTCGATGTCGGCCTCGTTGAGACCACCCGAGGCCTGGATGCGGATCTGCTGTTCCTTGCCGGTGCCCTTGTCCTTGGCGGACACGTTGACGATGCCGTTGGCGTCGATGTCGAAGGTGACCTCGATCTGCGGCACGCCGCGCGGAGCGGGCGGGATGCCGACCAGGTCGAACTGGCCGAGCAGCTTGTTGTCGGCCGCCATTTCGCGTTCACCCTGGAACACGCGGATCGTCACCGCGCCCTGGTTGTCCTCGGCGGTGGAATAGACCTGCGTCTTCTTGGTCGGGATGGTGGTGTTGCGGTCGATCATGCGGGTGAACACGCCACCCAGCGTCTCGATGCCCAGCGACAGCGGGGTCACGTCGAGCAGCAGCACGTCCTTCACGTCGCCCTGCAGCACGCCGGCCTGGATGGCGGCGCCCATGGCGACCACTTCGTCCGGGTTCACGCCGGTGTGCGGCTTGGAACCGAAGAACTCTTCCACAACTTCGCGCACCTTGGGCATGCGGGTCATGCCGCCGACCAGGATCACTTCGTCGATACCGTCCTTGGTGACGCCGGCATCTTCCAGCGCTTTCTTGCACGGATCCAGCGTACGCTTGATCAGGTCGCCCACCAGCTGTTCCAGCTTGGAGCGCGACAGCGTTTCCACCAGGTGCAGCGGGGTGGAGGAACCACCTTCCATGCGCGCGGTGATGAAGGGCAGGTTCACTTCGGTCGACTGCGAGCTGGACAGCTCGATCTTGGCCTTTTCGGCAGCTTCCTTCAGGCGCTGCAGAGCGAGCTTGTCGCTCTTCAGGTCCATGTTTTCCTTCTTCTGGAAAGCTTCGGCGAGGTAATCGACGATCACGTTGTCGAAGTCTTCGCCGCCGAGGAACGTGTCGCCGTTGGTCGACTTCACTTCGAACACGCCGTCACCGATTTCGAGGACGGACACGTCGAAGGTGCCGCCGCCAAGGTCATAGACGGCGATGGTCTTGCCGTCTTCCTTGTCCATGCCATAGGCGAGCGCGGCCGCAGTCGGTTCGTTGATGATGCGTTCGACTTCGAGACCGGCGATCTGGCCGGCGTCCTTGGTCGCCTGGCGCTGCGCGTCATTGAAGTACGCGGGAACGGTGATGACCGCCTTGGTGACGGTTTCGCCGAGATAGCTCTCGGCGGTTTCCTTCATCTTCTGCAGGATGAAGGCGGAAATCTGGCTGGGCGAGTATTCTTCGCCGCCCGCTTCCACCCAGGCATCGCCGTTCTTGCCCTTGACGATGTCATAGGGGACGAGGTCCATGTCCTTCTTGGTGGTGGGGTCGTCGAAGCGGCGGCCGATGAGGCGCTTGATCGCGAAAAGGGTATTGTCGGGGTTGGTGACGGCCTGGCGCTTGGCCGGCTGGCCGATCAGGCGCTCGCCATCCTTGGTGAAGGCCACGATCGACGGCGTGGTGCGCGCGCCTTCGGAATTTTCGATTACCTTGGGCTTGCCGCCTTCCATCACAGCGACGCAGCTGTTGGTGGTGCCAAGGTCGATACCGATAATCTTGCTCATGGATTTCCCATCTCTCTTAGTGTTGGACGCTGCACTTTTGGCTTCCCTATCCCGTGGCGAAGCCGTTCGGCAGCTCGGTAAAAGCTGTGTATCGAGGCCGGATATAGGTGCGCTTTTGCTTGGCACAAGGGAGCGAGGTGCCTAGAAATTGCCTGAGATTTTGAGAGGGGAATCCGATGAAATCGAAGTTCATTCTGGCCGGTGCGGCAATCCTTGGCCTGGCAGCATGCGGCAGCGAGCCGGCGGAAGAGCCGGTTGCCGAAGCGCCCGATTGCCCGCCCGGCGTTTCCGTGACCGGTGGCTGGATGGCGCTGGCGGCAGTCGAGGGGAACCCGTCGGCGGTCTATTTCAGCATCGAGAATTCGGCAGAGCGCAACTACATGATCCGCGCCGCGGACGTGCTGGGCTACGGCAGCGCGGCACTGCACCAGATGGGCGAATGGAACCTGCAACCGTCGATGGACGAGCTGATGCAGCTGGACGTTCCGGCGGGGGAAACCATCGTGTTCGAGCCGGAGACCGTGCACGTCATGGCCATGGCACCGGACGGCACGCAGGAAGTCGGCGGCGAGACCGAGGTCACGCTCACCTTCGTGGGCGGCGACAAGTGCAGCTTCCCGGTGGAAATCCGCGCCCCGGGTGACGCTCCCGAATGAGCGAACCGGCGGCGGCCTCTTGCCCCATCGGCGGCGAACGGCCGCTGACGGCTGGCGAGGTCACCCTGGCACGCAGCATTTTCGGTGACGCGGTGGACTATTCCAAGGTCCGCATCAGGCGGCGGAAGTGGGCCTTCTTCCAGCCCAAGCGCGTCACCATGGCGCCGCGCGGGCACATCCACTTTCACCCGCTCGGCAGCGCCTATTGTGACGACTTCGCCTTCGAGCCGACCCAGCGACAGGCGCTCTTCATCCACGAGATGACGCATGTCTGGCAGACCCAGACACGAGGCGACTGGTACCTGATCTTCAACCGCATGCCCTGGGCGAAATACGACTACACGCTCAAGCCCGGTTGGCCGCTGGAGAAGTACGGCATCGAGCAGCAGGCGCGCATCGTCGAACATGCCTTCATGCTGCGCAACGGTTTCAAACTGGCAGGCGTTGGCGATCCGTCGGCCTATGATGTGCTGGTGAACTTTCCGGGGGCAACCCGCTAGCTCGCTTGCTCCAGAAGGTTTCAATTGATACCACCTCCACCATTGTCCGGGCGGCCCAACCCGCGCCCGGCGCAGTGGTTTTTCACATGGAGCTATCTGACTACGGCCTGTCGCGCGAGCGGGGCTACCTTTCGCATTACGAGATCGACGAAATCACCCTGCCCTCGCAATTCGAGGGCGTCCTGCAGGCGGCAGGCAACCTTTCCGCCCTGATGACTTCCGGTCGCATCCGCCATTTCCTGAACCAGCTGGCCGATCCCGGCCTGGAGGAATGGGCCCGCGAAGCCGCCGAGGAAGAGGTCCGCACCTCGATGGTGCACTATTCCTTCCTGGTGCAGGCTTATGTCTGGGGCGAAGACGAGCCGCCCATTCACCTTCCAGCCAATCTTGCCCGCCCGATGGTGGCGATCGCGGATCGCCTCGGCCAAGCGCCTCTGCTGCCCTATTCCGGCTATGTGCTGGACAACTGGTACCGCCTCGACAAGTCGGGCGGCATCACGCTCGACAACATCGCCATGCACCAGAACTTCCTCGGCGGTGTCGATGAGAACTGGTTCGTGCTGGTCCACGTCGCCATCGAGGCAGAGGCCGGCGTGCTGCTGGACAATGCCGCCAGGCTGGTGACGGTGGCCAAGCAGGGCGACACCGCCGAGGCCGAGCGCCTGCTGGTGGAAATGGATGCCGCGTGGGAGCGGATCTATGGTCACTTCGCGCGGATGCCGGAGAAGTGCGATCCCTATTGCTACTTCCACCGCGTGCGCCCCTATATCCATGGCTGGGCCAACAATCCGGCGCTGAAGGACGGCGGCCTCGTTTACGAGGGCGTCGACCGTTTCGAAGGCAAGCCGCAGGCGCTGCGCGGACAGACCGGCTCGCAAAGCTCCATCGTCCCGGCGATGGATGCGCTGCTGGGCGTCGGCCACAGCGACGATCCGTTGAAGCACTTCCTGACCGAACTGCACCAGTATCGCCCCGTGCAGCACCGCCGCTTCATCGAAGACCTGGCCGTGCAATCGACGCTGCGTGAATTCGTGGGCACATCGGGCAGCCAGAGTTTGAAGGATGCGTTCAACGCCTGTCTCGAACAGGGCGCGCGCTTCCGCACGCGGCACCTCGAGTACGCGGCCAGCTACATCAACAAGCAGGCGGGCAGCATTGCCGGAAACGACCCCGATGTCGGCACCGGCGGGACGCCTTTCATGAAGTACCTGAAAAAGCACCGCGACGAGAACCGATCGCAGGTGGTGGCCTGAGGCTGCTTGCATCGGCAGCACTCCCGACGGATAACACCGCCAGGGAGAGCTGCCGATGCCACACACCACCGATCACCACGAAATCCTCGATCGCGTGTCCGAGGAACGCGGCGGAACGCGCAATGTCCGCCTGGCGATAGACCCGCGCCGCACGGCGCAGCTGGTCATCGACATGCAGAACGGCTTCGTCGAGGAAGGCGCGCCGGTAGAAGTGCCTGCGGCCCGCGACGTGGCCGAACCGATCAATCGCATCTCGAAAGCCCTGCGCGAAGCGGGCGGGCTGAACGTCTTCGTCCAGTACACCACGCCGGGACCGGACGATCCCAGCTGGTCGACTTTCTACGAGCGGTTCGGTCCTGCGGCAGGCACGCACAAGGCCGCCTTCCAGCGCGGTTCGCACTACTGGCAGCTATGGCCCGCGCTGGAGGTGGAGGATGGCGATATCGCGGTGGAGAAGCAGCGCTTCAGCGCCTTCTTCCCCGGCGCGTCCAACCTCCACGAAATCCTGCAGGAACGCGGCATCGACACGGTGATCGTCACCGGCACCATGACCAATTGCTGCTGCGAAAGCACCGCGCGCGATGCCATGCAGGCGAATTACCGGGTGATCTTCGCGCCCGATGCCAATGGTGCCTCGACCGAGCACGAGCATGCCGCCACCCTGCATACCATGGGGCGGATCTTCGCCGACCTGTGGTCGAGCGACGAGCTGGTCGCGTTGATCGAGGCAGCGAAGGCCCCGGCCTGAGTTAGTCCGGCTTCTTGGCCACGCCCACCATGGCGGGACGCAGCAGGCGGTCCTTGATCATGTAGCCGGCCTGCATTTCCTGCACGATGGTGCCGGGCTCGGCGTCATTCGTGGGCACTTCCATCATCGCCTGGTGCTGGTTCGGATCCAGCGGCAGGCCCATGGCTGCGATGCGGCTGATGCCGTGCTGGCTGAACACCTTGTCCAGCTCGCGTTGCGTCGCCTGGATGCCGGTGACGAGACCCTTGAACTTGCTGTCCTCGCGCAGGTCTTCCGGCACCGCGTCGATGGCGCGCGCCAGGTTATCGGCCACGCTCAGCACGTCGCGGGCAAAGCCGGTGGCGCCATAGTTGCGGGCATCCTGGATGTCCTTTTCCAGGCGGCGGCGAACGTTCTGCGTCTCTGCCTTGGCGTAGAGAACTTCCTGCTTGGCAGTTTCCAGATCGTCGCGAAGGCGGTCGAGCGCCTGGTCGAGGCTGCTGGTGTCTTCCTCGACAGTCTCGGCATCGCTCTTCTCGAGAAATTCCTCGGGCACGCCCTCGAGTTCCTTTTCAACCGCTTCGTCACGGTTCGTATCGTTGTCGCTCATCTGTCCTGCTAACCAATTCTCTTGCCCAGCGAGTGGGCGGTGAAGTCTACCATTGGAACGACACGGGCGTAATTCAACCGTGTCGGACCAATCACGCCGAGTACACCAACCACCCTGCCCTCGCGGTCGCGATAGGGGGCGGCGATGACCGACGAACCGGAAAGGGCGAATAGCCGATTTTCCGCGCCGATAAAGATGCGCGTCGATTCAGCTTCGCGTGCGCTGTCCAGAAGTTGTGCAACCGACTGCTTGTTTTCAAGGTCATCCAGCAGCTGTCGGACACGGTCGAGATCGCTCACGGCGCTCTCGTCCAGCAGGTTCGAGGCGCCCCGCACGATCAGCACCGGACGCTTGGAAGCATCGGTGCTCCAGGTGGCAATCCCGGTTTCGACCAGTTGCCTGCTGGCTTCGTCCAGCGCGCTGCGACCGCTGGCGATTTCCGCCTGCATCGCCTTGGCAGCCTCGTTCAGCGTGCGTCCGCCCAGCTTGGCCGAGATGTAGTTGCTGGCCTCCTGCAAGGCGCTGGCGGAAGCGGGTTCGGCAAGCTGGAGAACGCGGTTCTCGACATTGCCATCCTCGCCCACCAGCACCGCGAGGGCGCGGCGTTCATCCAGTGGCACGAGGTTGATCTGCGCCAGCCGCTGCTCGCGCTGGGGCACCATTACCATGCCTGCTGCGCCGGACAGGCTGGAGAGCAGCGCGCTGGTGTTCTCCAGCGCCTCCTCGATCGGGCCGGGTTCGGCAAGCTGCTTCTCGATCGCGGCGCGCTCCTCGCGCGTCGGCTCGGCCACCTGCATGATGCCGTCGACGAACAGCCGCAGACCAAGGTCGGTCGGCATCCGTCCGGCGCTGGTATGTGGCGCGGCGAGCAGCCCGAAGCTCTCCAGCTCGCTCAGCACCGAGCGGATGGAAGCAGGAGACAGGTTCACTTCCCCGCGCTGCGCCAAGGTCTTGGAGCCGACCGGCTGTCCGCTGGCGAGGTAATCCTCCACCACCAGGCGGAAAATCTCCCGTGCGCGGTTGGTCAATTCGGAGATCGGTGGAGAAGCCATGACAGCGCCCTATCTAGTCGCTAGTGCCACTCGCGCAAACCTCACTGGAGAATCTCATGCGACCTTCCGGCCGCGCGCCCGACGAAATGCGCGCCATCACCATCGAAACCGGCTTCACCAAGCATGCCGAGGGCTCTTGCCTGATCAGCTTTGGCGATACGCGCGTGCTGTGCACCGCTTCCATCGAAGAACGGATCCCGCCGTGGCTGCGCGGCAAGGGCCAGGGCTGGGTCACCGGCGAATATTCGATGCTGCCCCGCGCCACGCACACCCGTGGTTCGCGCGAAGCGGCCAAGGGCAAGCAGAGCGGCCGCACGCAGGAAATTCAGCGACTTATCGGCCGTTCCTTGCGCGCTGTCTGCGACATGGAAAAGCTCGGCGAACGGCAGATCACGCTCGATTGCGACGTGATCCAGGCCGATGGCGGCACCCGCACGGCTTCGATTTCCGGCGCCTGGGTGGCGCTGCGCCTGGCCGTCAACGAGCTGATGAAGGCGGGCGAGATCAAGGAAGACCCGCTCACCGCCAAGATTGCCGCGATTTCCTGCGGCATCCACCAGGGCACCCCGGTGCTGGACCTCGACTATGACGAGGATTCGGGTGCCGATGCCGACGCCAACTTCGTCCTGATCGAAGGCGGCCAGATCGCCGAGGTGCAGGCGACTGCCGAAGGCGCGACCTATGACGAGGAAGGGCTGTTGCGCCTGTTGCGCCTGGCGCAGATGGGCTGTGCACAGATCTTCAAGGCACAGGACGAGGCAACCAAGTGACGCGGAAGCTCGGCGGCGGGAAACTGGTCATTGCCACGCACAACGCGGGCAAGCTGAAGGAGATCGGCAAGCTGCTCGATCCCTATGGGCTGGAGTGCATTTCGGCAGGCTCGCTGGGCCTGCCGGAGCCACCGGAGACCGGCAAGACTTTCGTCGAGAACGCGCTGATCAAGGCGCGGGCGGCGGCCGAGGCTTCGGGCCTCCCCGCCCTCGCCGACGACAGCGGCCTATCCGTGGCGGCGTTGGATGGTCGCCCCGGCGTCTACACCGCCGACTGGGCGGAGAAGCAGTGGTTCGAGGGCGAGCCGGGCCGTGACTGGTACATGGCCATGGGCAAGGTCGAAGGGATGCTGCAGGCCAAGGGGCCGGATGCCCCGCGGGACTGCTGGTTCTCCTGCGTCCTCGCCCTCGCCTGGCCGGACGGCGAATACGCGGTCTACGAAGGCCGCGCCGACGGCACCCTGACCTGGCCGCCACGCGGCACCATGGGGTTCGGATACGACCCGGTCTTCGTGCCCGTTGGCCGCGAGGTGACTTTCGCCGAGCTGCAACCCGAGGAAAAGCACGCCATCAGCCACCGCGCCGATGCCTTCGCCAAGCTGGTGGCAGACCAGTTCGGTCAATAGGCGCGACGGTTGTAGACATTCCCGGCGGGGAAATAGCGGCAGACGAGGAAATCGTAGGTCTCGCCGCGCGCCACGGCGCAGCCAAGTTCGCGGGTGTCGCGCCAGATCACCTGCGTGTAGTGCCCGACATCGCGCCAGTCGCCGGTGGTCGACACCTGCGGAAAGGTGCCGTTCCGGAAGTGGCGACGCTCGGCGATGAAGCCGTCCACCATGGTCCCGGCGCTGTAATATCCCGCATGGCCCATCCACAGGTTCTCGCCCGATCCGTTGCGCAGGCTGCGTTCAGCATGGACCATGCGGCCTTGCCGAGCGAGGTGCTGCGCCCAGTCATGAGCCTCCTGCGCCAGTCGGCTGCTCCAGGCCAGCGGCGGCACGCCCACGTCCTCGCGGGCATCGTTGTGCGCTTCCAGCAGCTCCACGGCGAAAGGGTTGATGGCATCGCGCTGCTGCGCCGAAAGCGGCGCGGCGACAGCCAGAACGCCCGCAAGAACCGCCAACGCGGCTGCAAAGACCCGTCCATTTCCCATGCCGCAACCTTGACTTGCGGCGGTTAACGGAGCCTGAAACGCCCATGGCCAAAGCGCTCTACATCCACTGGCCCTTCTGCCTCGCCAAGTGCCCGTACTGCGACTTCAACTCGCACGTGCGCGAAAGCGTGGAGGTGGACGTGTGGCAGGAGGCCCTGCTGGCGGACATGCGGCATGAAGCGCAGGTCGCGGGTGGCGAGGCGCTGACCTCGGTCTTCTTTGGTGGCGGCACGCCCTCGCTGATGCCGCCCGCACTGGTCGAGACATTGCTGCGCGAGGCGGAGGCCTTGTGGGGCTTTGCCCCGAACATCGAAATCACGCTGGAGGCCAATCCGTCCTCGGTAGAGGCCGCGAACTTTGCCAGCCTTGCCAGCGCCGGGGTCAATCGCGTTTCTCTGGGGCTGCAATCGCTCGACGATGCGGCGCTCAGGTTCCTTGGCCGATTGCACAATGCTCAAGAGGGACTGAACGCGCTGGAAACGGCACAGAAGGCATTCGAGCGCGTTTCGTTCGACCTGATCTACGCCTTGCCGGACCAGACGGAGTCCGAATGGCGCGAGCAGCTGGCGCGCGCGTTGGGCCACGGCACCGGACACCTTTCGCTCTACCAGTTGACCATCGAGCCCGGCACGCGCTTCGCCACCGATGTTCGGCGCGGCGGCTTTACGCCGCTCGACGATGACCGGGCGGCGGACCTGTTCGAACTGACGCAGGAGATGACCTCTGCCGCCGGCCTGCCAGCCTACGAGATCAGCAACCACGCCCGCCCCGGAGAGGAGAGCCGGCACAACCTCACCTACTGGCGCTACCAGGACTATTGCGGCGTGGGCCCCGGCGCGCACGGGCGGCGTGGCGGGACGGCCACCATGCGCCATCGCAAGCCGGAGAACTGGCTCGATGCCGTTGCCCGCAATGGCCATGGCTTGAAGGAGGAGCGTGCGCTCGGAGTCGGGGAGCAGCTGTCCGAGGCTCTGCTGATGGGGCTGCGGCTTGCCGAGGGCGTCGACCTCGAAGCCCTTTCGCAGCGCTTTGCCATCCCGGTCGAGCGCCTCGTCGCAAGCGACAAGCTGGCGCATTACGCGGGGCTCGGCCTCGCCTGGCAGGACGAAAATCGGATCGGCGTCACGCCTGCCGGCATGCCGCTGCTCGATGCCCTGCTGGCGGAACTGGTGCCAGACGAACTGGTGACCGCATGAGCCGCGCCGACCTCCTCGAGGAATGGCATGGCCACCTCGCCACCGGACGCCGCCGCAGCCCGCACACGGTGCGCGCCTATGTCGCGACGGCGGCGCGCTTGCTCGACGGTCTCGACCTGGCTGATTGGCCTGCCGTCGCCGCCGTCACCATGCGCGACCTGCGAGGGCATCTCGCCTCGCGCCGGGCGGAGGGGATCGGCAATGCCTCGGCGGCACGGGAACTGTCCGCGCTCAAGGGGTTCATCGCCTTTGCCCGCGAACAGGTGGGGGCCGAGCCAGGCACGGCCCCGCGCCTGCGCGGTCCGCGCATCAAGAAGGGCCTACCCCGCCCGGTCACGCCGGACGAGGCTGCCGGCCTTGCCGAGATGGTCGAAGCCACGGCCAGTGAAAGCTGGACCGGCCGGCGCGACGCCGCCGTGCTGCTGCTGATGTACGGCGCCGGCCTGCGCATTGCCGAGGCACTGTCGCTGAAGGCCGATGACCTGCCACTGGGTGAGACACTTGTCGTCACCGGCAAGGGCAACAAGCAACGCGTCGTCCCCATGCTGCCGATCGTCCGCGAGGCGGTGGCGGCCTATGCCAAGGTCTGCCCATACTCGTTGGAAAGCGGGACAGCGCTGTTTCGCGGGGCCAAGGGTGGACCACTGGGACAGGGCATGGTGCAGAAGGCGATGGCGCGGGCGCGCAAGGCGCTCGGCCTGCCCTCCACCGCCACGCCGCATGCCCTGCGCCACTCTTTCGCCACGCACCTGCTCGGTTCGGGCGCGGACCTGCGTAGCCTGCAGGAACTGCTCGGCCATGCCAGCCTCGGGTCGACGCAGATCTATACCAAGGTGGATGCGGCGAAGATGCTGGAAGCCTATCGCTCCGCCCATCCGCGCGAGAACGACTAGTCCTGCCGCTGCCGCTTTGGCCGCGGCACCCAGGTCAGCAGCCGCCAGACATAGGCGACCACGGTCACGCCGATCATGCCGAGGATGATCCAGCCGAGGACGTTCTGCGAATCCTCCAGCCAGTGACCCAGCCACTCGCCGCCCTTGATCAGCAGCGCGTTCCACACCAGCGAGCCGGCAAAGGTGAAGGCGAGGAACTTCAGCTTGGGCATATGCGCCAGCCCCGCAGGCAACGAGATGATCGTCCTCAGGAAGGGCGAGAAGCGCAGGAAGAACACGACCCAGTGACCGTGCCGGACGAAGAATATCTGCGCCTTGGCGATGTGGTCCCAGTCCACGGTCAGCCAGCGGCCCCAGCGATCGACGAAGGGCTCCAGCCGCTGATAGCCGACGCTGTCGCCCAGCCAGTACCAGCAGTAGTTGCCGGCAACGGTGCCAGCCGTGCCGATCAGCAGCAGCGGCCAGAACTGCATCTCGCCGCGCTGCACCAGCAGTCCGCCCACGCCCATGATGACCTCGCTGGGCACTGGCGGGATGACGTTTTCCAGCACCATCAGCAGGAAGATGCCGAGGTATCCGCCCCGTCCGATCAGGTCGATGATGAGGGTGTCCATGGTGGAATAACCGCCGCAGCGGCCGATCGGTCCGGATTACATCGCCGCGTGGCGGCGTTCCATCGCGTCCCAAATCATGCCGGGCGTGTTGGTGCCGTTGTACTTGTCGATGGCGACGATGCCGGTGGGCGAGGTCACGTTGATCTCGGTCAGCCATTCGCCGCCGATCACGTCGATGCCGACGAAGGTGAGGCCGCGGCGCTTCAGGTCCGGCCCCATGGCAGCGCAGATTTCCTCCTCGCGCGGCGTCAGCTGGCTGGCTTCGGAAGAGCCCCCTCGCGCCAGGTTGGAGCGGAATTCGCCCTCCCCCGGCCGGCGGTTGATCGCGCCCGCGACTTCGCCATCCACCAGGACGATCCGCTTGTCGCCCTTGGCCACGCTGGGAAGGAAGGGCTGCACCATGTGCGGTTCCGGCCAGGTCTGGTTGAACACTTCCAGCAGGGCGCTGGTGTTGGTGCCATCGGCATCGATCTTGAAGATCGCCTTGCCGGCATTCCCGTGGAGAGGCTTGACCACGACGGCGCCGTGGTCGCGCTGGAATTCCGTCACATCTTCGAGCGTGCGCGTGATCAGCGTTGGCGGCATGAACTGCGCATATTCGAGGACGTACATCTTCTCCGGCGCGTTCACGACTTCGCGCGGATCGTTGCTGACCAACGTGGTGCCTTTCAGCCGGTCTAGCAGCAGCGCGGAGCTGATGTAGCCGAGGTGAAAGGGCGGGTCCTGCCGCATCAGCACCACGTCGATATCGGTGGCGAGGTCGATCCGCTGCAATTCGCCGGCGGTGAAGTGATCGCCCTCCACCCGCTGCACCGTCACCGGCTTGGCCCAGGCGGTGATCCGGCCGTCACGATAGGCCAGCGTGCTGACGTCGTAATGCCAGACCTTGTGGCCGCGCGCCTGCGCTTCCAGCATCAGGGCGAAGCTGGAATCGCCAGCGATGTTGATGCTTTCCATTGGGTCCATCTGGACAGCGACACGCAGGCTCATGGGTACTCCTAGGGTTGCCAGGCGTTGACGATGTGGCGTGGCTCGGCCCCCGGCGCAAGCAGGATGACGTCGACGCGCAGGTCTTCCCCGCCTGTAGCATATTCATGCGCCACGCTTTCGGCGGCGGCGGCGACACGGCGCAGGCGGTACTCGTCAATGGCGAGATCGAGGTCTGCCACGCGTTTGCGCCACTTGACTTCGATGAAGGCAACCAGCCCCTCTTGCCGTGCGATCAGGTCGATCTCGCCGACCTTGGTCTTGCGGCGGCGGGCGGCGATTTCCCAGCCTTGCGCTTCCAGCCATGCGGCAGCCTCGTCCTCGGCCTTGCGGCCGCTGGCTTCGGCAAGCTGGCGCTTCACTGGCCCTTCAACTCCATGGCGCGGGCGTAGAGCAGCTTGCGATCGAGCCCGGTGGCCTTGGCGACTTGCGCAGCGGCCTTGGAGGCCTTTTCGGTCTTCAGCGCTTCGCGCAGCATGGCGTCGGCATCCTCGGCGCTGGCTTCGACCTCCACGGGAGGGCCGACCAGCAGCACGATCTCCCCCTTGGGAGGATGCGCCTCGTAATGCGCCAGCACGTCCTTGGCGGAGCCGCTGCGGCATTCCTCGTACAGCTTGGTCAGTTCGCGCGCGACCGCCACCTCGCGGCCCGGCAGTACCTCGGCGATGGCGGCAAGACTCTTGGTCAGGCGCGGCGCGGTCTCGAAGAAGATCAGCGTCGTGCGGACCGGGGCAAGTTCCTCCAGCACGTCGCGCCGGGCCTTGTCCTTGGGCGGCAGGAAGCCGGCGAACAGGAAACGGTCGTTGGGCAGGCCGGACAGCGCCAGCGCCGCTAGCGGGGCATTGGCGCCCGGCAGCACGGTGACGGGTACCCCTGCCTCCCGCGCATCGTGCACCAGGCGGAAGCCGGGGTCGGAGACCAGCGGCATTCCCGCATCGCTTACCAGCGCCACGGCGCGCGTCTGCATCGATTCCACCAGCCGTTGCCGGTCGTTCAGGGCGGAGTGGTCATCATAGCGCCACAAGGGCTTCGAAATCCCGAGGTGGCGGATCAGCTTCTGCGTGACCCGCGTATCCTCGCAGGCGATCCCGTCGCACCGTGCCAGCACGTCGGCTGCGCGCATGGTGATGTCGCCGAGATTGCCAATCGGGGTCGCGACTATATAGAGGCCGGGAGAAAGGGGTCCGTCTTGCTCGCTCACGCGATGCGCATGGACCATCTTGAGCGGAGACAGCAAGCATGTTCGGTAAATTGCAGCGTATTCTGTTGGTGGTGACGGGCACGATTTTGCTCGCAGCGTGCCAGGTTATCCCCGGCGGCGACACCACCGCACCGGATCGCTCCGGCCCCGTGGTGACGCAGCCGACCGGGCCTGCCGAGGCCGTGCTGCCCGATGACGAAGGCCGCCACCGCGTCGCCCTGCTGGTGCCGCTGAGCGGCAGCAATGCCGACGTCGGCCAGTCGATCGCCAACGCCACCACGATGGCCCTGCTCGATACGGGCGCCGAGAACCTGCGCATCACCACCTACGATACCGGATCCGGGGCCGGCGACGCGGCCAGCCGCGCGATTGCCGATGGCAACAAGCTGATCCTCGGCCCGCTCCAGCGCGACAATGTCGGTGCGGTCCTGGCGCAGGCCCGCGCTGCCGACGTGCCGCTGATTACCTTCTCCAACGACACCACCGTCGCCCGCGCCGACGTCTTCGTGATGGGGCACATTCCCGAACAGTCGGTTTTCCGCACGGTGAACTTCGCCGTCGATCAGGGTGCACGGCGCATCGCCATCCTCGCCCCGCGCGGGGACTATGGCAACCGCACCACGGCCGCGGCGGAACAGGCGGCGCTGGCGCGCAATGTCACCATCGTCGACGTGCAGCGCTACGATCGCGGCAATACCTCGATCATCAGCGCGGCGGAGCGCCTGGCGGAGACCGGCGGTTTCGACACCGTGCTGATCGCCGACAGTGCGCGCCTGGCCGCCCTGGCCGCGCCGCGCCTGAAGGAAGTGGGCGATGCCCTGCCCTCGATCCTCGGTACCGAGCTGTGGAGCCGCCAGGAGGGCCTGCTGAGTGCAGGTGCCATGCGCGGGGCGTGGTTCTCGGCCGTGTCGGACGATCGTTACCGCCAGTTCGCCGACAGCTATGAATCGCGTTTCGGCGAGCAGCCCTTCCGCATCGCCACGCTTGGTTATGACGCCGTCCTGCTGACGCTGCGCCTGACCCGCGACTGGCGTGCCGGAACCGACCTGCCGGCGGGCCTGCTGCTGCAGGAAGGCGGTTTCCTTGGCCTCGACGGCCCGATCCGCTTCCAGAGCAACGGCATCGGCGAACGGACGATGGAGGTCCGCCAGGTGGACAACGGCGCCTTCTCCGTCGTCAGCCCGGCGCCCACAGGCTTCTGATCGCCGGATAACTTCGCCCAGGCCGCTTGTTTCGCGGGATTCCCCGCGCCTATAGCCATGGCATGAGTGACGACCTTTTCGACGCCAAGCTCCCGCAAGGCGGGGGCGACTACGATTCCTCCTCGATCGAGGTGCTGGAGGGGCTGGAGCCCGTCCGCCGCCGCCCCGGCATGTATATCGGTGGCACCGACGACCGCGCGCTGCACCACCTCGCCGCCGAGGTGCTCGACAATGCCATGGACGAAGCCGTCGCGGGCCACGCCAACCGCATCGAAATGGTGCTGGAGGAAGGCAACAAGCTGACCATCACCGACAACGGTCGCGGTATCCCGGTTGACGAGCATCCCAAGTTTCCCGGCAAGTCCACGCTGGAGGTAATCCTCACCACGTTGCACTCTGGCGGCAAGTTCTCGGGCAAGGCCTATGCCACCAGCGGGGGCCTGCATGGCGTTGGCGTTTCGGTGGTCAATGCGCTGTCCAGCCACACGCGGGTGGAAGTGGCGCGCAACAAGCAGGTCTTCGCACAGGAATTTTCCAAAGGCATGCCGCAAGGCAAGATCGCCAAGGTCGGCGATACGCCGAACCGGCGCGGCACCAGCGTCACCTTCGTGCCCGACACCGAGATTTTCGGTGACCGCAAGTTCAACCCAAAGCGGCTGTTCAAGCTGGCGCGCTCCAAGGCCTACCTGTTCGCGGGCGTGGAAATCCGCTGGAAATGCGCGCCCTCGCTCGCCTCCGAAGAGGTGCCGCAGGAGGCGACCTTCCAGTTCCCCGGCGGCCTGGCAGACCACCTGCGCGAGGAAGTGGGCGCGCGCGAATGCGTCACCGCCGATTTCTTCGCCGGAACGCAGGACTTCCCGGAAAGCGACGGCGTGCAGCAGGGCCGGGTCGAGTGGGCCGTGGCCTGGCCGCTGTGGTCCGACGGTTCGTCCAGCTGGTACTGCAACACCGTGCCCACGCCCGATGGCGGCACCCACGAACAGGGCCTGCGCGCCGCACTGACCAAGGGCCTGCGCGCCTTCGGCGAGCTGACCGGCACCAAGAAGGCCAAGGACATTACCGCTGACGACGTGATGACCGGCGCCGAGATCATGCTCAGCGTGTTCATCCGCGACCCGCAGTTCCAGAGCCAGACCAAGGACCGCCTGACCTCGCCCGAGGCGGCGCGCCTGGTCGAGAACGCGGTGCGAGACCACTTCGATCACTTCCTGTCCGACAACATGGAGCGCGGTCGCGCGCTGTTGGGTTCGGTCATGGAACGGATGGAAGAGCGGCTGAAGCGCAAGCAGGAACGCGAGATCAAGCGCAAGACTGCCACCAATGCGAAGAAGCTGCGCCTGCCCGGCAAGCTGACCGATTGCAGCGGCGAGACCGATGCCGAGACCGAGCTGTTTATCGTCGAGGGCGATTCGGCAGGCGGAAGCGCCAAGCAGGCGCGCGAGCGCAAGACGCAGGCAATCCTGCCCATTCGCGGCAAGATCCTGAATGTCGCCAGCGCCACCGCCGACAAGATCCGCGCGAACTCGGAAATCGCCGACCTGACGCTGGCGCTGGGCTGCGGCACCCGCAAGGAATGCGACCCGGAGAACCTGCGTTACGACCGCATCGTCATCATGACCGACGCCGACGTCGACGGCGCGCATATCGCCACGCTGCTGATGACGTTCTTCTTCCAGGAAATGCCGGAGCTGGTGCGCAAGGGGCATCTCTATCTCGCGCAGCCGCCGCTCTATCGCCTGACCGCGGGCAAGGAGAGCGCCTACGCCCGCGACGACGCCCACCGCGCGGAACTCGAAGAGACCGTGTTCAAGGGCAAGAAGGTCGAAGTCAGCCGGTTCAAGGGCCTTGGCGAGATGAACCCGCAGCAGCTGCGCGAAACTACCATGAACCCGGAAACCCGGTCACTGGTGCGCATCACCCTTCCCGAACAGCACGAACAGCGTTTCGCGGTAAAGGAACTGGTCGACCAGCTGATGGGCCGCAATCCGGAACACCGCTTCAACTTCATCCAGAACCGCGCGGGCGAGCTGGACCGGGACCTGATTGACGCCTGACGCGCAAGCGTCTTATCATTGCAATACACCGATCCGATGCGACGGAGTGACTGCAATGAAAGCCTTTCATACCGCATTCGCGGCGCTGTTGCTGGCAGCCAGCCCCGCCCTCGGCCAGACCGCCGAGGACTCCGAGCGCCTCGAGCAGCGCGCGGAAGACATCGTTGCGGCCATGGGTGGAGCTGCGGTCTATGACGAGGTCTTCGCCGATCCGTTCGTCAACGCCGTGCCCGAGGCGCAGTTCGCAGCGATCCAGCAGCAGCTAGAGGCGCAGTTCGGGCCGCTGATCGGGATTGAAACCGTAGATGCTCTCGGTCCCTCGGCTGCCAATATCGCCATCCGGTTCGAACGGGGTCTGGCCAATGGGACCTTCGTCATCGAAGGCAGCGAACCTTTCGAGATTACCGGCTTTCGCATCACCGACGTTCGCCCCATTGACGACAGCGTGGAACAGGTGCTGGCGGACCTGGCCGCCCTTCCCGGCGCGACGGGCATCCTCGTCAGCGAACTGACCGCCGGCGGCGAAGTCATCGCCGGGCACAACATTGACCGGCCCTTCGCCATCGGTTCCACCTTCAAGCTCTACGTCCTCTCTGCCCTCGCCCGTTCGATCGCCGCGGGAGAGCGCGACTGGGACGATGTCGTGCCGCTGACCGAGCGCAGTTATCCCAGCGGGCAATTGCAGGACTGGCCCGAAGGCGCGCCGGTGACGCTGCATACGCTGGCGACGCTGATGATCTCCATCAGCGACAATACAGCCACCGACCAGCTGATGGCCGTGCTGGGGCGCGATGCGGTGGAGGCGGAAGTCGTTGCCTCCGGGCACAGCAACCCGGACGCCACCTTCCCCTTCCTCACCACCCGCGAGATGTTCGTCCTCAAGTCCGGCGATGACGTGAACCTGGGCGAATATGCGGCTGCCGGAACGGCCGAGCGGCTCGCCGTGCTGCAAGGCATTTCGGCGATCGAGCGCAGCGAGGGCGAGATCATGGCGGCCTTTGCCGGCGTGCCCAATGCCATCGATGTTGAATGGATTGCCACACCCGCGGATATCGCGGGCCTGCTTGTGCGGCTGGCCGAGCTGGAAGATCGCACGGCGCTGGAAATCATGGCGGTGAACCCGGCCATGTCGGACAGCGTGCGCGCGGACTGGCAATATGCGGGCTACAAGGGCGGGTCTGAGCCTGGCGTGCTCAACCTGACCTGGCTGCTGCAGGCTGCGGATGGCCATCACATCGCCGTCACGATGAGCTGGAACGATCCCGCGAGCGCGGTCGACCAGCAGGCGTTCAACCTGCTGGCCATGCGCGCCATCGCGCTGGCAGGCGGCACCGACTAGCGGGCCGCCGCCATGGTCATTCGAGGCAGTAGGCCAGTTCCAGGTCGCCCCAGCGACGGCCATCGATGGTAATCGGCACGTAGACGTTGCGTACCACGCGGTAGGCCTTGCCGTCGCCCTCGTGACGATAGACCGCCATCATGTAGGGATCGGCGCTGAGCTTGGCGTGCTGGTCGATCGGGCCCAGCATCATGCGGCCATTGCGGCAATGCTCGGTATCGTAGGCAACGTCACCTGTCGGCTTCTTCGAATGCTTCGACAGGTGAGTCGGTAGGAAGCCGTTCATGTCGGTGCAGGCGGAGGCGACCACCCGGCCATCGGCAGCGGCAAAACGATCCAGCATCGGCTGCCAGACCTTGTCTGCCCAATCGTTGAGCGCGGTGCGATAGCGCTTGGGATTGCTGCCGGGGATCTCGCGATAGTCGGTGTCGAACAGCGCCGCCGGAGAGATCTCGCCATTGGCAATGGCCTTTTCGGTGGCGGAGATGATCTCGATGGCGTTTGCCTGGGCCTTTTCCACCATGGCGCTGTCGACCGGCGACAGGCCGGCCTTCACCAGCGCGTCGAACATGCCGCTGGCGGTCATCTCCAGCGATTCGATACGATCGTGGGCCTTCTGCAGGTGCTCCTCGTTGTCGAACACGACGTTGGAGAAGCCTCCCAGCACACCCTGCACCTTGTGCACATGTTCGCCGATCTTGGAGGAATTGCGGACGATCTGGTCGTTCTGGCCATCGACTTCGCCGATGAGGTCGCAAACCTCGTTGATCGTCTGTTCGATCTGGCTGACCTGTTTGCGGGCCGCGGCGCTGTCTTCGGCACCGCTGCTAATCTTGGCAATGACCTGCTCGGCCTCACCTTCCAGCGCTTCGATCGTGCGGGTGATTTCCTTGCTGGCGCGGTGTGCGTCGCCGGCCAGGCTCTTCACCTCGTTCGCAACGATGGAGAAGGTACGACCGGCCTCGCCCGCACGGTGCGCCTCGATCGTGGCATTCAGCGCGAGGATGTTGGTGTTGTCGGCAATTTCCTCGATTTCCTGCGAGGTCCGCTTCACCTGCTCCATGGCCGCGGCAAAGCCGGTGACGTGCATGGTGAGGGCCTGTACGGCTTCCAGCAGGTTGCTGATCTGCGAAAGCGAGGCGCCGATGTGCGAACGGCCGGCTTCGAGGCGCTCCAGCGCGCGTTCGGACAGCAGGCGGGATTCGTCACAAGCGTCGGTGACCAGCTTCTGGTCTTCTTCGAGCTCGTTGACGGTGGTCTTGAGCGATTCGTGTTCGCGATGGAGCTTGCCGAAGCTGTCGATGACGCGTTGCACGACGCCGGCCACGTCGGAGCAGCCGACGGTGACATCCCCGCAAAGGCGCGAGATGCCGTCGATATCGGTGAATTGAGGCTGCGAAATAGCCTGGTGTTTCATAAAAGCGCGGTCCCCGTTCTAGGTGTTGGGATCGGGCCTACGCTTCCATGGTTACTGCCGATTTAACGCAAGTCTCACAAAATGCAGCCGGTGCCGAAATCGTTCAAAATTCCCGTGGCACATTGGCGAACATTGCCTTCACCGCGGGCCTTGCGTTGATCTGATCGATCCAGCGGACCAGGCCCGGCGTGTCGGCTTCATTCACCTGTTCGGCAAAGCCGTGCTGCATGCCGTTGGCGATGGCGAAGTTGCAGATGTCGGCCAGCGAATAGACCCCGCCCGCCAGCCACTCGTTGTCGCGCAGGTGGTCGTCCAGCCGCTTCACCGAGATTCGAATCTTGGCCATAGCATCGTCCAGTTCCTCCTGTGGGAAGCCGTCGCGCGCGCGGCGCCACTTCACCTGCTGTTCGGGAATCGGGATCTTCTGAACATGCGCCTCGAACTCCTCGTCGGACAGGGCGCGGGCCATCTTGCTAACGTGCCGTTCCCAGCCGATGGTGGAGACGCACCAGCAGAAATACTCGTCCACCCACTTGGTCCAGATGCGCATCATCGCGGTGTCGTAATGGCTGGCCGGGCGCAGCTTCACCTCGGTCGGGTGCGCATCTTCCAGGTATTCGCAGATGACCGTGCTCTCGGTGATGATCTTGCCGTCGTCCGCCAGCGCCGGAACCTGCCCGCGCGGATTGATCGCCTTGTACCATTCCGAATGGTGTTCGAACTTCGCCGGGTTGAGCAGCTTGTGCTCAAATTCCAGCCCTTTCTCGTAAAGCGCGAGCGTGGGCTTCATCGAATTGGCGCCGGGTCCGAAACTGTAGAGCGTGAGCATGGCCTCTCCTGTCGTTTGTCTCCCTTGTTCCGCAATGTTAGATTGAGCGCAACGGAGACTTGGCCATGAAACTGATATTGCCCGTCATTGCCGTCCCGCTGCTCGGCCTCGCACCCCAGCAGGAGCGCGCACCGGACATGGACTCCACCCCTCCCGCGCTTGCTGTCGAGCCGGCAGACCGTGAGCAGGCGTGTTTCGACACGGTCCAGCAGGTGCGTGAGGAAAGCGGCCAACCGCCGCTGTTCCAGCGTGGCACTGCCAGTCCCGAAGAGCCGCTGATGTACTACGCCGTCGACTACGATATCGACCGCTGCGACGTGCTGCTGGTCAGCAGGAACGGCGATGTACGTGATGTGCCGCGAGAGGAACGCGACGCGCTGCTGCTGCGCCCGCTTCAGTAAAGCAGCAGTTCCGCCACTTCTTCGCGCCACTCCGCTTCATCGCGGCCCGCCAGCTGGTCGAGATCGCCCGGCTGCGCGGCGGGGTCATCGACCCATTCGCGCAAGGCCGGCCCGCCGTTGATCACGTCGATGGCGAGGACGTCATCCGTGTATTCGTACTTGAAGTCCTTGCCGCGCCAGATCGGGTAGTCCGGATAGAGATTGCGGATCGCCTTGAAGGCCAGTGCTTGCAGGCGCCACGGGCGGAAGGCGTTGTGATCGTAGAACGCGCCCTCTGCATGCACCATCAGCGCGTTGCAGAGCTTGCCGACGTGCTTGTGGAAGGTGGGTTCGAACCAGCAATCCCGCAGCGCACAGCCGGCCAGCCAGTCGGGCGCCAGACGCTGCATCTCGGCCAGAACGGCCTTGGCATCGACATCGGGCGCGCCGAACAGCACTTCGAGCGGGCGGGTAGTGCCCCGCCCCTCGCTCAGCGTCGCACCCTCGATCATCACCGTCCCGGCATAGGCGCGGGCCATGTTCAGGTTGGCGGCGTTGGGACTCGGATTGATCCAGATGCGATTTTCCGGCCAGCCGAAGCCGGGGCCTTCGGGCAGCCAGTAGTGCATGGAGACGACGCGGTAATCGACGTCGAGCCCGAAGTGGCGGACGAACCAGTGACCCATTTCGCCCATGGTCAGCCCGTGGCGCATCGGCATGGGGGCGGCACCGACGAAGCTTTCGTGCCCGGGCAGCAACCTGGTGCCCTCGACAGGCCGCCCTGCCGGGTTCGGGCGATCGAGCACCCATACGCTCTTGCCGGTCTTCGCTGCCTCTTCCAGCAGGTAGAGCAGCGTGGTGACGAAGGTGTAGATGCGGCAGCCGAGGTCCTGCAGGTCGAACAGGAACACGTCGGCGCTGTCCATCATCGCCGGGGTGGGACGCCGCACCTCGCCGTAGAGCGAATAGACCGGGATGTTGTAGACCGGGTCCATCTCGTCCGCGGTCTCCACCATGTTGTCCTGCTTGTCGCCCTTCAGCCCGTGCTGCGGGCCAAAGGCGCTGGTGACGTTCACGCCCGCTGCGATCAGCGCGTCGAGGCTGTGGGTCAGGTCAGCGGTGACGGAAGCTGGGTGCGCGACCAGCGCCACCCGCTTGCCTTCCAGCGGTTTGCGTAACTCAGCTTCGGCCAGCAGCCGGTCTATTCCGAATTTCATGCAGCGCGGGTTCGCGCAAGACAGGCCGAGAAGCAAGCGGGATCGTGGAAATCCGGCTTTTCGTTGTGGTGCGACAGCGCCCAGTAGCTCTTCACCCCGCCCTGCTCCTCGATCACCGCAGAAAGGCCGATGGCAGCAGGCGGTTCCGGCATCTGTGCGCGCGGCAGCGAAGCGTCGAAGATCGCCATCGAATTGCCCACCCGCATGGTGCAGTCTGGTTCCCGCGCAAACGGGCGTTCGCTCATGCCCTCGCGATAGTCGGCGAAATCGTAGGCGGCCCAGCGCTCCGACGGCGAAAGGTTGAATTCGCTGTAGGACGGCGTGCCGTCCTTCTCCATCATGAACAGCTCGAAGCAGGTGGTCTGCCAGAGGTTGTCCGCCCGGCCTTTCCCCGCGAATGACGGCAGGACCAGCTTGTCCACCCCGTCGATGCGCCAGCGCACGCGCATCCAGTTATCCGTGAGAGAGAGTACCCGCGCTTCCACCCGGCGGACAGCGAGTGGCGGATGCGCAGCATGTGCGACCAGATCATGCGTTTGCAAGAGAAGTTCCCCGTGCTAGTCGCCCCCGTCCATTACAAATCAAGGCGCCAAATCCCCCGAAATGACGACTTACGAATCCGATTTGCTGCGATTGCTCAACGAGCGGGGCTATGTCCATCAGGTGACGGACGCTGCGGGACTGGATGCCCTCGCAGCGCGACAAACCGTTCCCGGCTATATCGGTTTCGACGCCACTGCGCCTTCGCTGCACGTCGGCTCGCTGGTGCAGATCATGATGCTGCGCCGCCTGCAGCAGACTGGGCACAAACCGATCGTCGTGATGGGTGGCGGCACTACAAAGATCGGAGACCCTTCGGGCAAGGACGAGAGCCGCAAGATGCTCACGCCCGAACTCATCGACGAGAACATTGCCGGCATCCGCACGGTGTTCGAACGGCTGCTGACATTCGGTGACGGGCCGACCGACGCGGTGATGGTCAACAATGACGAATGGCTGGCGGACCTCGGCTATATCGAGCTGCTGCGTGACGTGGGACCCCATTTTACCATCAATCGCATGCTCACCTTCGACTCGGTGAAGCTGCGGCTCGAGCGCGAGCAGCCGCTGACCTTCCTCGAATTCAACTACATGATCCTGCAGGCCTACGACTTCATGGAACTGGCCCGCCGCTACGGCTGCCGGTTGCAGATGGGCGGCAGCGACCAGTGGGGCAATATCGTCAACGGCATGGAACTGGCCCGCCGCAAGGACGGTACCGAACTGTTCGGTCTGACGACACCGCTGCTGACCACGGCCGACGGTTCGAAGATGGGCAAAACCGCCGCAGGTGCCGTGTGGCTGAACGAGGCCCAGCTGCCGAGCTACGACTTCTGGCAGTACTGGCGCAACACCGACGACCGCGACGTCGGCCGCTTCCTGAAGCTGTTCACCGACCTGCCGCTGGAAGAGATCGCCCGGCTCGAAGCGCTCGAAGGCAGCGAGATCAACCAGGCGAAGATCGTCCTGGCCGACGAAGTCACCAAGCTGGTGCGCGGCGAAGAGGCTGCGGCCTCGGCTCGCGCCACCGCCGAGCAGACCTTTGCCGGCGGCGGCAAGGGCGATGACTTGCCGGTGCTGGAAGTGGCTGCGGGGGGAATTCGGATCGGCGCTGCATTAACCGAACTTGGCTTCACAAAGTCCAATGGCGAGGCCAAGCGCAAAGTGGCCGAAGGCGCGGTTAAGCTTGAAGATGAAACCGTATCCGACCCCGGCTTCCTGGTCGAGTTGGCGCCCGGAGACGAGGCCCGCATCAGCCTAGGTAAGAAACGCCACGGTATCCTTCGCGGAGCCTGACTTTACCAAAAATCCACCATTGGGTGCCAGTAACATTCCCGTCCATTAACTCGGAAGGAAGTGGCATCCTATGGCAGGCGGCGCTCAGCTCTCCGTCACCGATATGCGGCGCTCCACGCGCCATCCGGTCGACTATTCGGTCATCGCCGAGCATTTGCAGCACGGCGATGTCACCATGCACATCTGCAACATCTCCGCTCATGGCTTCATGATCGACGGTGCGGAGGGCGTTAACCGTGGCGACCGCATGATCATCCGCCTTCCCTCCGTAGGCCGGATCGAAGCTTACTGCATCTGGGTGACCGAAGATCGCGCCGGCTTCCAGTTCGAACGGATCATCCGATTCGACGACTTCCAGGGCATGATTGCCGAGATGCAGCCGAACCCGGCGCTGCGTCGTCGCGGCTGACTCCAGCGACAGACTTTAGCTCCTGCTACATTGACTAGCTTGGCAAGCGCCATTCACGCTGCCATTGCGCGCGGGTGAGCACCGCAAACTCTCCCTTCCGCATCGCCAATTACCGCGCCTACTGGGTCGCGCGCCTGTGCATGACACTGGCGCAATATGCGATGCTGCTGATCATCGGGTGGCAGACCTACAACCTGGCGCGCGATGGCGGGATGAGCGTGGCCGAAGCGTCCGGCCAGCTGGCGCTGATCGGCCTGCTGCAATTTGTGCCGCTGTTCCTGCTGACGCCGTTCACCGGTCTGGCGGCAGACCATTTCGACCGTCGCAACCTCGGTCGCATCACGGTGCTGCTGCAATTGCTCTGCGCGGCGACTTTGGCCACCTTTACCTGGCAGGAGGCTATCGGCCTGCCGGTGCTGTTCACCATCGCCGTGTTCCTGGGCATCGCCCGCGCCTTTGCCGGCCCGGCCCTGTCGGCCCTGGCGCCGAACCTGGTGCCGCCGGCCATCCTGCCGAATGCCATCGCCCTGTCTTCGATTGCCTGGCAGACCGGGATGATCGTCGGTCCGGCAGTGGGCGGAGTGCTGTACGAGGTCGAACCCTTCCTGCCCTATGCCGTGGCTGCGATGCTGTTCGCCGTGGCGATCACCTCGCTTTCCTTCATCGGCGAAGTGCCGCGCGGCAAGAAGAAGGCTCCGGCCAAGCCCATCCAGCAGGTCCGCGAAGGGCTGGTCTATGTCTGGCAGAACAAGATGGTGCTCGGCTCCATCACGCTGGACCTGTTCGCCGTCTTCCTGGCCGGCGCGACCGCGCTGTTCCCGGTCTATGCGCGCGACATCCTGCAGGTCGGCGCCAGCGGCCTCAGCCAGCTGGCCATGGCCCCCGCTATCGGCGCCGCGCTGACGGCGCTGTGGTTCTCGTTCCGGCCGCTGAAGAACAATGTCGGCCCGAAGATGCTGTGGTCCGTCGCCGTGTTCGGCCTGGCGACCGTCGTCTTCGCCTTCTCGACGAATATGGCGCTGAGCCTGGCCATGCTGTTCATCGTCGGCGCGGCGGACATGATCTCGGTCTACATCCGGCAGTCGTTGATCCAGCTGCACACGCCCGATGACAAGCGTGGCCGCGTCTCAGCCGTGTCGTTGCTCACTATCGGTGCATCGAACGAGTTCGGCGACTTCTTCTCCGGCAGCCTCGCGTTCCTGATCGGCCCGGTCGCAGCGGTGGCGCTGGGCGGAACCGGGGCAATCATTACCGTCGGCCTGTGGGCCGTACTGTTTCCGGTGCTACGCACTACCAAGACCTTCGATCCGCCCGATAATCTGCTAGAAGGCGACGACGACCCGCATTCCGAGCCTGCAAAACAGGGAAGCTGACACATGAAGTTCGACAACGTCCTGCAATCGATCGGCAACACCCCGCACATCCGCCTGTCGCGCCTGTTCCCCAATCACGAGGTCTGGGTGAAGAGCGAGCGGGCCAATCCCGGCGGCTCGATCAAGGATCGCATCGCGCTGGCGATGGTAGAGGATGCGGAGAAGTCCGGCGCGCTGAAGCCAGGTGGGACGATCGTCGAACCGACCAGCGGCAACACCGGTATCGGCCTTGCCATGGTGGCCGCGGTAAAGGGCTACAAGCTGATCCTGGTCATGCCCGAAAGCATGAGCCTGGAGCGTCGCCGCCTGATGCTGGCCTATGGCGCCAGCTTCGACCTGACGCCCAAGGAAAAGGGCATGAAGGGCGCGCTGGAACGCGCTGCCGAACTGGTCGAGTCTACCGGGAACGCGTGGATGCCGCAGCAGTTCGAGAATCCGGCCAATGTCGATGTGCATGCGCGCACGACCGCGCAGGAGATCATCGCCGACTTCAAGGACGCCCCGCCCGCCTACCTCATCACCGGCGTCGGTACCGGCGGCCACCTGACCGGTTGCGCGGAGGAGTTGAAGAAGGCCTGGCCGAGCATGAAGGCCTTTGCCGTGGAGCCGGAGCTCTCTCCGGTGATTTCCGGAGGCCAGCCCGGCCCGCACCCGATCCAGGGCATCGGCGCCGGCTTCATCCCCGAGAACCTCCACACCAACGCCATCGACGGCGCGATTGCCGTGGATGCCGAGGCAGCCAAGGACATGGCGCGTCGCTGCGCCCGCGAGGAAGGCCTGCTGGTGGGCATCAGTTCGGGCGCGACGCTGGCGGCAATCGAGAGCAAGCTGGCGGAGCTCGAAGCGGGCACCCGCGTGCTGGGCTTCAACTACGATACCGGCGAGCGTTATCTCTCCGTGCCCGATTTCCTGCCGACCGAATGAGCGGCTTCGAAAAGGTCGCTTACGAGGACGCGGGTACGGCGCTGACCGGCCTGCTGGCACGCCCTGAAGGTTCGCCTCGCGCTGCCGTGCTGGTGTTTCCGACCATCATGAATCCTACCGCTGCGGTGGAGGCCAAGGCCCGCTCGCTGGCGGAAGACGGTTACCTGGCACTGGTCGCCGATTTCTACGGCAAGACGCCGGCCAGTTTCGACGAGGCTCGCCTGTTCGCCGGCGAAATCCGCGAAGCGCCGGAACTCTATCGCCAGCGGTTGCGGGCATCGCTGCGGGCGCTCGCCCGGATCGAGGAAGTGAAGGACCTGCCCTTCTTCGTCATCGGCTTCTGCATGGGCGGACAGGCGGCGCTGGAACTCGCCCGCGAAGGTGCCCCGGTCGATGCCGCGGTCAGTTTCCACGGCCTGCTCGACACGCAGGTCCCGGCCCAGCGGGACAGCGTGAGCGCGCGCATCCTCGTCTGCCATGGTGATGCCGATCCGATGGTGCCACGCGAACAGGTGCTGAAATTCTGGCAGGAAATGGACCGCGCCGGGGCCAACTGGCATTTCCACTCCTATTCTGGCGTGAAACACGGGTTCACCAATCCCGCCCCGACGGAAAATCCCGCCACGGCCTACGATGCCAGTGCCGACCAGCAAAGCTGGGCGGCGATGCATTCGCTTTTCGACGAGTGCATGTCCTCCTGACCCCAAGGGGTTGAACCATGCTGCACTGCGCCATAAGCTGATGGGGTGGGTCGCTTTTCCGGGGGAAAGGGAAAGTGGAATCGCTTGAAAACGCCAGTGATGGCAAACGCTCGTTTCTGTACCGCTGGCTGAAGCAGCGGCGGCACGCGCTGAACGCGTGGGGCGCCAAGTATTCGAAGATTCCCGACGAACCTGTGCTCGACCCTGCCCTGTTCGACTGGACGGCGGAAATCGCCGCGCACTGGACGGACATTCGCGACGAGGCGCTGGCGATATATCGCCAGGTCGACGCCATTCCGCCGCTCCGGCGCATTTCGCCGGACCATCGCCGCATCGCGCAGGACGACAGCTGGCGCAGCTTCTTCCTGATCGGCTACGGCAACGAGGTGCCGGAAAACATCGCCCGCGCGCCCAGGACCTTTGCCCTGGCGAATCGCATTCCGCAGCTCAACTCGGCCTTCTTCTCGATCCTGGCGCCCGGAGCGCACATCGTTCGCCATCGCGGTGTGAGCAAGAGTTTCTTCACCGCGCACCTCGGGCTGTCCGTGCCAGACAAGTGGCAGGACTGCACGATCCAGGTCGAGGACCAGGACCTGCACTGGCGCGACGGCGAGTGGACGATTTTCGACGATACCTGCGAACACGAGGTGTGGAACCGCACGGACCAGCCGCGCATCATCCTGCTGTGCCAGGTCGGACGTCCGCTACGCTGGCCGGCCAGCTGGGTCGCCCGCGCCTTCATGGCCTACATCAAGCACAGTCCCTTCGTGACCGAAGCCAAGCGCGAACTCGCCGTGTGGGACGACGCCTATCGCAAGGCCGAGACCGACGCCTAGACCTGTCGCACGAACTCCTCGGCCGGCAGTGCCATGAGGTTCTCCGCCCCCGCTTCGATCCGCCGCCGCAAGGCTGCCGTTTCCGGCAGGGCCTGCTGGACATAGTGACGCGCGGTGACGCGCTTGGCCGTCGCGAAATCGTCGTCCCGTCCATCGACCGCCTTGACCATGCGCACCCACATCCAGCCGATGGCGACCACGCCGATCATTTCCATGAAGGCATAGGAGGCGGCGCCAAGGTTGTTCGGGTCTTCGGCGGCATGTTCGAGGATCCAGCGCGCGGAGGCCGCCGTGTCGGCCAGCGCCGCGCCCATCGGAGCAGCGATCCACTCCGGGGCATCGGCGAGCTCGGCCTCCACCATCTGCGCGAAGCGGGTGGCGACCTGGCCGCCGTCCTTGGCCAGCTTGCGTCCGGCAAGGTCCATCGCCTGCACGCCGTTGGCGCCTTCGTAGATCATGCCGATGCGGGCATCCCGCACGATCTGTTCCATGCCCCATTCCTTGACGTAGCCGTGCCCGCCGAAGACCTGCTGCATGTCCACCGCCGTCTCGAAGCCACGATCGGTGCCATAGGCCTTGATGACCGGAGTGAGGAAGGACACCAGCGCGTCCGCTTCCTGCCGCTCTTCCTTGCTCGGCGCGGTGTGCGAGCGATCGATCTGCATCGCCGTCCATAGCACCAGCGCCCGGAAACCCTCGGCAAAGGCACGCGCGTCCAGCAGCAGGCGGCGCACGTCGGGGTGGACCAGCAGCGAATCCGCCGGGGCGGACGGATCGGGCCGTTCGCCCATCGCCCTGCCCTGCATGCGCTCCAGCGCATAGGCAGCGGCGCGCTGGTAGGCGTGTTCGGCATGGGCGAGGCCCTGCACACCCACGCCAAGCCGCGCGGCATTCATCATGATGAACATCGCGGCGAGGCCGGCATTCTCTTCGCCTAGCAGCCAGCCTGTCGCACCGTCGAAATTCATCACGCAGGTGGCCGAACCGTTGAGGCCCATCTTGTGTTCGATCGCCGCGCAGGAGAGCGTGTTGCGCTCGCCGTCGGGCAGGATCTTGGGCACGAGGAACAGCGAGATACCGCGCGACCCGGCGGGCGCGTCGGGAACGCGGGCCAGCACCAGGTGGACGATGTTGTCGGTCAGGTCGTGCTCGCCGCCGGAGATGAAGATCTTTTCCCCGCTCAGCGCATAGGTGCCGTTGCCGCGCGGCTCCGCCTTGGTGCGCATCAGGCCGAGGTCGGTGCCGGCATGGCCTTCGGTCAGTGCCATGGTGGCGAGCCACTCGCCGCTGATGATCTTGGGGACGTAGCTGTCCTTCAGATGGTCGGAGCCGGAGGCGATGATGGTCGATGTCGCCCCGCCGACAATGCCGGGATACATCATGAAGCCCGGGCAGGCGGAATTCATGTACTCTTCAAAGACCGTGCCCAGCACGTGGGGCATGCCTTGCCCGCCGTATTCCTCTGCCGCGGCCAGCGTGTTCCAGCCGGATTCGACAAGCTGCGCGTAGGCTTCCTTGAAACCTTCGGGCGTGGTCACGCTGCCATCGTCGTGACGCGTGCACCCCTGGGCATCGGCCACGGGGTTTAGCGGCGCCAGCACCTCGGTGCAGAACTTGCCCATGCCTTCGACGACCGCCTGCACGGTGTCCTCGTCCAGTGCATCGTAGCCGGGAAGTTCGCAATCGGTCACGCCGAGCACGTCGTTCAGTACGAAGAGCGTATCGCGCGTGGGCGCGCTCCAGCCGGTCATTCGGTATTCTCCACCTGCGAAAGCCATTCGCCATCGAGCTGGCGATAGAAGCAACTGCGTGCGCCGGTATGGCAGGTGGGCCCGGCAGGCAATGCCTTGATCACCAGCGCGTCCTGGTCGCAGTCGACCAGCACCTGCCGGACGTTAAGCACGTGACCGGACGTCTCGCCCTTCTTCCACAGCTTGCCCCGGCTGCGCGAATGGAAGTGCGCCACGCCGGTCTGGCGCGTCATGGCCAGCGCTTCGGCATCCATGAAGGCGACCATCAGGACTTCGCCTGTCTCGGCATGCTGCACCACCGCGCTCAGCAACCCTGCCGCGTCAAACTTGGGCATGAAGGTGCGCCCGGATTCTCGATTCGTCTCAGGGTCGGAAATCGCTTCTGTCCTTTCGCAAATGCACAACAAGTTGCAGTCTACATACTCGTTTGTTGCACGATAATCACAATCCTGTCCCAAATACTATCATCTGAGACAAAAGCGGTTTGCCTTTGAACCTTTCAATGGGATGAATGCGGTTCGGCTTGACGAGCCGACTGCCATTCCGGCCAGGGAATGGGGGGTCCTGGTGCCTACTGAACGAACGGGGGCATCAGGTCATGAGGGTTTGGAGCCGACGCGCCTGCTGGGGGGCTCGCGCGAAGGTTCCAGCGAAATCGTCACGCGAACACCCGGGCTAACACCCCGGGTGTTTTGCTTTCAGCCCTGGTGATCCAGCACGCGGGAGAAGCAGGCCACGTGCACCTTGCGCGCGCCAGCCTGCTTCAGTGCGGCGCGGCAGGCCTTGCTGGTCGCGCCACTGGTCAGCACGTCGTCCACAAGCAGGATTTGCGCACTGGCGATTCGCTCTCGCCGGGCCGGATTCACGGTGATCGCGCCCTGCAACACCTTGGCGCGCTCTGCCCGCCCCAGCCCACCAAGGCTCGGGGTGCGTTTGGGCCGCAACAGCCCGTCGACCAGCAGCGTGGTGTGCCCGTGCTTGCACAGCTCGCCCGCGATCAGGGCCGACTGGTTGTAACCGCGTTGCCAAAGCCGCACGCGATGGAGCGGCACGGGCACCGCCAGCCACTCGCCGTCCAGTTCGGGTAGGCGGGCCGCAATCTGCCGCGCCATCATCCCTGCCAGCGCGATCTTGCGCCCGTGCTTGAAATTCAGGACCAGCCGGCGCGCCGTGTCGTTGTAGAGCGTTGCGGCAGTTACGCCGTCTTCTCGCGGCGGAATTTCCAGCGTGGACCAGCAATCGGTGCACAGTCCTTCCTGTGCCGCGATGGCATCACCGCAAAGCGGGCAGCGCGGAGGATAAATCAGGTCTACCAGCGGTGCGAAAGCGTGTTTCAATGCCATTCGGGCTATGCTGCCCGCGCCGGTGTCGGTAGGCAAGCGCGCATGGCAACGGCACCACCGGCAATCTTCTCTCCCGTCCGCAAGCAGGCGCGGTACGATCGCGCCCGGCGACTGGGTGGCGATCACTTCCTGTTCGAGACGATGATCGAGGATATTCTCGAACGTCTGGCCTTCGTGCGGCACACGTCCAAGACAGCGGCTTTGCAAGGCCTCGGCAGCAAGGCGCTGGCCGAGGCAGTCGGTTGCGAAGCCACGTTCCTTGCCGGCGACTTCGACACCCCGGTCGCGGCGACATCGCAGAGCTTCGATCTCGTCGCCAGCATTGGCTCGCTCGACACCGTCAACGACCTGCCAGGCGCGCTGATCCAGATGCGCGAGCTGCTGACGCCCGAGGGCCTTGCCATCGCCAGCTTCGTCGGCGGCGCGAGCCTCGGCAAGCTGCGGCGGGCAATGATAGATGCCGAGCCGGACCGTCCGGCAGCACGGATGCATCCGCTCGTCGATCCGCGTTCTGCTCCGGCCCTGCTGGGTCGTGCCGGATGGCGCGATCCGGTGGTCGACAGCTTCGTTCTGACCGTCCGTTACGGCTCGCTCGACCGGCTCGTGCAGGACCTGCGCGCCCATGGCCTGGGCAGCGCCCTCGCCAAGCCGGCGCCTCCACTCGGTCGCGATGCTTTGCAGCGTGCCCGCGCGGCCTTCCTCGCTCAGGCGGACGAGGACGGGAAGGTCAGCGAGACCTTCGAGATCATCACCCTGACCGGGCGGCGTTAGGCCTTCGCGGCGCGCAAGGCTGCCTGTGCCGCCGCCAGTCGGGCAATCGGCACGCGGTAGGGCGAGGCGCTGACGTAATCGAGGCCCACCTTCTCGCAGAAGGCGATGCTTTCCGGGTCGCCGCCGTGCTCGCCGCAGATGCCCAGCTTGATGTCCTCGCGGGTCGAGCGGCCACGCTCGGCAGCCAGTTCGACCAGCTGGCCGACGCCATCGACATCGAGGCTGACGAAGGGATCGCGCTCGTAGATGCCCTTGTCGACGTAGGGTGCAAGGAAGCGGCCGGCATCGTCGCGGCTCACGCCCAGCGCGGTCTGCGTCAGGTCGTTGGTGCCGAAGGAGAAGAACCGCGCCTCATGCGCGATTTCATGCGCCATCAGCGCGGCGCGCGGCAGCTCGATCATGGTGCCGACGAGGTAATCCACCTTGGCGCCCTTCTCGGCGAAGACTTCCTCGGCCACGCGTTCGACCAGTGCGCGCAGGATTTCCAACTCCTTGCGGGTGGCAACCAGCGGGATCATCACTTCGGGGACGACCGGCTCGCCGCCCTCAGCGGTGACTTCGCAAGCCGCCTCGAAGATTGCGCGCGCCTGCATCTCGTAGATTTCGGGAAAGGTAATGCCGAGGCGGCAGCCGCGATGGCCGAGCATCGGGTTGAACTCGTGCAGCTCGTTTGCGCGGCGCTTCAGGTGGTCGACACCCAGGCCAAGGCTATCCGACAATTCCGCGAATTCCTCGTCCCGCGTGGGGAGGAATTCGTGCAGCGGCGGATCGAGCAGGCGGATCGTGCACGGCAGGCCCGCCATGGTGCGGAAGATCTCGGCAAAGTCGCTGCGCTGTTCGGGCAGCAGGCGGGCGAGCGCGGCACGGCGGCCTTCCTCGCTCTCGGCCAGGATCATCGCGCGCACGGCGCTGATGCGGCTTGCATCGAAGAACATGTGCTCGGTGCGGCACAGGCCGATGCCTTCCGCGCCGAAACCGCGCGCGGTGCGGCAGTCTTCGGGCGTTTCGGCGTTGGTGCGCACCTTCATGCGGCGATGCTTGTCCGCCCAGTCCATCAGCACGCCGAAGTCGCCGGCGAGTTCCGGTTCGATGGTCGGCACGCGGCCCGCCATGATCTGTCCGGTCGCGCCGTCGAGGGTGATGACATCGCCCTCCTTCAGTTCGCGGCTGCCGATGCGCAGGGTGCGGTTATCGAGGTTGATCGACACGGCCGAGGCGCCGGAGACGCAGGGGCGGCCCATGCCGCGGGCAACGACGGCGGCGTGGCTGGTCATGCCGCCACGCGCGGTCAGGATGCCGCGCGCTGCATGCATGCCGTGAATGTCTTCGGGCGAAGTCTCGACGCGGACGAGGATCACGTCCTCCTCGCGCCCGGCCCACAGTTCGGCGGTATCGGCGTCAAGCACGATCTTGCCGGATGCGGCACCCGGCGACGCGGGCAGGCCCTTGGCCAACTCGTCACGTTCCGCATCGGGATCGAGCGTCGGGTGCAGTAGCTGGTCGAGCGCCATCGGATCGACGCGCAGGATCGCGGTTTCCTCGTCGATCAGGCCCTCGCCCACCATGTCCACCGCCATCTTCAGCGCGGCCTTGGCGGTGCGCTTGCCCGAACGGGTCTGCAGCATCCACAGCTTGCCCTGCTGCACGGTGAACTCGATGTCCTGCATGTCCTTGTAGTGACGTTCCAGCAGGTCGAACACGCGGGCGAGCTCGGCGTAAGCCTCGGGCATGGCTTCTTCCATGCTCGGCAGTTCGGCACCGGCAGCTTCGCGGCGGGCCTTGGTGAGGTACTGCGGAGTGCGGATGCCTGCCACCACGTCCTCGCCCTGTGCGTTCACCAGCCACTCGCCGTAGTAGGAACGTTCGCCGGTCGAGGGATCGCGAGTGAAGGCGACGCCGGTGGCGCTGGTCTCGCCCATGTTGCCGAACACCATGGCCTGGACGTTGACGGCCGTGCCCCAGTCGCCCGGAATGGAGTTCAGGCGGCGATAGACCTTGGCGCGGTCCGAATCCCAGCTGTCGAACACGGCCTTGATCGCGCCCCACAGCTGCTCCTGCACGTCCTGCGGGAACGGTTCGCCGCGTTCGGCCAGCACGATCTGCTTGAACTCGCCGACCAGCTCCTGCCAGTCTTCCGCGCTCATCTCCGTATCGGAGAAGTAGCCGCGGTCTTCCTTGGCGATTTCCAGCGCTTCCTCGAACAGGCCGTGGTCGAGGCCGAGCACGACGTCCGAATACATCTGGATGAAGCGGCGATAGGAGTCCCAGGCGAAGCGCGGGTGGCCGCTGGTGGCCAGCAGGCCTTCGACGGTCTTGTCGTTGAGGCCGAGGTTGAGGACGGTGTCCATCATCCCCGGCATCGAAACGCGCGCGCCCGAGCGGACCGAGACGAGCAGCGGATCGGCGGGATCGCCGAAGGTCTTGCCCACGCTCTTCTCGATATGCGCCAGCGCCGTGGTAACGTCGGCGCGCAGCTTGGCGGAGAAGTCCTCGCCCTGGTTCAGGTAGCGGACCGATTCCTCGGTGGTGATGGTGAAGCCCGGAGGCACCGGCAGGCCGATGCTGGCCATCTCGGCCAGGTTGGCGCCCTTGCCGCCGGTCACGGTCTTGTCCTTCTGGCGGGGATCGTCGTGCGGTGCGTTGCCGCCGAAAGTGTAGACCGTCTGCGTCATTTGCGCTTCGTGTTTCCTGCAATGTGGAACACATGGAACAGTGTTCTAGGTAGCAATTCTCATCCCTCGATCTTCGAGAAATCCGCGACGTTGTGCACTGCAGCACGAAAACGTGCAAGCAGGTCGAGCCGGGCCGCGCGCTTGTCCCCATCTTCGTCGTTCACGGTCACTTCGTCGAAAAACGCATCGATCGGCGCGCGCAGGGAAGCCAGCGCCGACATGGCGGCTGCGAAGTCCTCCCGTTCGATGGCCTGCGCGGCCTGCGGTTCCGCGGCATCCAGCGCGTCGATCAGGGCCTTTTCGGCGGGTTCGGGCGTGTAGGACAGTTCGCGGTCATGGCGCTCGGCCATCTTGGCGTCGACCACGGCCTTCAGGTCCGGATCGTCGACCTGCGCCAGCGGGTCTTCCTCGCCGGTCTGCGCAATCTCGCCCTCGACGCCGAGCCATTCCTCCTTCTTGAGGATATTGGCGGCACGCTTGTACCCGGCGAGCAGGTTGGTGCCGTTGTCGGTTTCGACGAAGCTTTGCAGCGCGTGGACGCGGGCGAGCAGGCGAACAAGATCGTCCTCCCCGCCAAGTGCGAAGACCGCGTCGATCAGATCGTGGCGAACGCCCGCTTCGCGTTGCTGGACCTTGAGGCGGTCGGCGAAGAAGTCGAGGAGCGACCAATTAATCTCTTTGACGCGCGCCTTGATCTCCGCCTCATATGAAGCACGTTCTCGCCGTGTGACTTCTTCGATGACGGCCTGATCTGTCAGCCCGATGAGGTCATTGAGCGAGTTTTCGAGCGCGATATCCAAGTCGACCAACCGAGGATTTCGGGCTCCGGTCGCCTTTTCGAACTCGGTTTGCCTAATGCTTGCTCGGAGCCCGTTTTCGACAATTATTGCGATTACACCAAGAGCTGCCCGACGGAGAGCGAATGGATCCTTTGATCCGCTTGGTCGCATGTCATGGGCGAAGAAACCGACCAAAGTATCCAGCTTGTCCGCCAGCGACACCGCCACGGTAACCGGCGCCGTCGGCACGTCATCGCCCTGCCCCACCGGTTTGTAGTGATCGCGAATGGCCTCGGAAACTTCCTGCGGCAGGCCTTGCTTCTCGGCGTAATACCCGCCCATCAGGCCCTGCAGTTCGGGGAATTCGCCGACCATCTCGGTGACGAGGTCGGCCTTGGCGAGGCGCGCGGCCTGTCGAGCCAACGCCGGATCGCAGTTCGGCACGATGCCTTCGGTGGCCAGCCATTCCGCAAGCTTGGCCACGCGCTCGACCTTGTCGGCGACGGTGCCCAGCTTCTCGTGGAAAGTGATCCGCTCCAGCTTCCTGGCATGGTCGGCCAGCGGGGTTTTCTGGTCCAGTTCCCAGAAGAAGCGCGCGTCGGAAAGGCGGGCTGCCAGCACCTTGCGGTTGCCGTCGACAATCGCCGCGCCGCCGTCGGCGGCTGCGATGTTCGCGGTGCAGACGAAGGCGTTGGCCAGGTTGCCCTGCCCGTCTTCGCAGACGAAATACTTCTGGTTCACGCGAGCGGTGAGCTGGATGACCTCTGGCGGCACGTCGAGGTAGTCCTCGTCGAAACGGCCCAGCAGCGGCACCGGCCATTCGGTCAGGCCAGCGTTCTCGATTACCAGTCCCTCGTCCTCGACCAGCTTGAGGCCGGCTTCGGAGGCGACCTGGGCCGCGTGTTCGCGGATCAGGTCCTGCCGTTCCTCGTGATCCACGATCACATGGCCGGCACGCAGCTTCATCGCGTAGTCGTCGGCATTGCCGATGGTGATGTCGCCCGAATGGTGGAAGCGGTGACCCAGCGTCACCGCGCCGGACGCGACCCCATGCACCTCGCACTCGACCACGTCGTCGCCCAGCAGCGCCACGATGCCCGACAGCGGACGCACCCAGCGCAGGCTTTCGGTGGAGAGCGATGCCGCGCCCCAGCGCATGGACTTGGGCCAGCTGAAATCGCGCACGATGGCGGGGATGGCTTCGGCCAGCAGGTCCGCCGTGGCGCGACCGGGAATGCTCTTGACGGCAAAGTAGGTCTCGCGCCCTTTCAGGTCGCGCACTTCCAGCTCGTCGCGGGTCACGCCGTTCTTGCGGCAGAAGCCGTCCACGGCCTGGTCCGGCGCGCCGACGGGCGGGCCCTTGGCCTCTTCGGACACGGCCTTGGTCGCTTCGGGCAGGTTGCGTGCGATCAGCGCCAGCCGGCGCGGGGTCGACCAGACGGCGACCTCGCCCACGGCGACACCGGCAGCATCCATCTCGCGACGGAACAGCTTTTCCAGCTCCGCGCGGGCACCGGCCTGCATGCGGGCGGGGATTTCTTCGGAGCGCAGTTCGAGGAGGAAATCACTCATAGCGACCACTCCGGATACCTGGCCTGCCACTCGGGCGTCATCTTCTCCGCGTACTTCTCGCAGGAACCGCGCGCCAGGTCGCGCACGCGGGCCATGTAGCTGGCGCGTTCCTGCACGGAAATCACGCCGCGTGCCTGCAGCAGGTTAAAAAGGTGGCTGGCTTCCACCGCCTGCTCGTAGGCGGCGATCGGAACGTCGGCTTCCAGCGAGTTGCGGCACTCCGCCTCGGCCTTGTTGAACAGGTCGAACAGGGCATCGGTGTCGGCGACCTCGAAGTTCCACTTCGACATCTGCTTCTCGTTTTCGAGGAAGACTTCGCCGTAGGAGACGCCCTGCCCGTTGAAATCGAGGTCGTAGACGTTGTCGACGCCCTGGATGTACATGGCGAGGCGTTCCAGACCGTAGGTCAGCTCGCCCGCCACCGGCTTGCAGTCGAACCCGCCCATCTGCTGGAAATAGGTGAACTGGGTGACTTCCATCCCGTCGCACCAGACTTCCCAGCCCAGGCCCCAGGCGCCCAGCGTCGGGCTTTCCCAGTCGTCCTCGACGAAGCGGATATCGTGTTTCAGCGGATCGATGCCGATCACTTCCAGCGACTTCAGGTAAAGCTCCTGGATGTCCGACGGGCTCGGCTTCAGGATCACCTGGTACTGGTAATAGTGCTGCAACCGGTTCGGGTTCTCGCCATAGCGGCCATCGGTCGGGCGACGGCACGGCTGCACGAAGGCGGCGTTCCACGGTTCCGGCCCCAGCGCCCGCAGCGTGGTCGCCGTGTGGAAGGTGCCCGCACCCATGCGCATGTCATAGGGTTGCAGGATCAGGCAGCCCTGCGCGCTCCAGAAATCATGGAGGGCGAGGATCATGTCCTGGAAGCTCTTTTGCGGGTTGCGGTCCATGGGCCTACTCATTTCGCCGCGCGCAATGGCTCAACGCCTGTCGAGCGTCAATGCCGCAGGCGCGAAGACTGCTTGACTTGGCCCGCGAAGCATGGACGAAAACCCCGCATGAGCACGAGTATTCTCAGCCGATTGCTGGCCCCGTTCGCACTGCTGGCAACGGCCTTTGCCGCACCTTTGGCGGCGCAGCAGGCAAATCCTTACGCCTTCACGCAGGATTACGAACCCGCCCCGGCGATCTGGAAGCTGTCGGACGAGGACACCACCATCTACATGCTCGGCACCATCCATCTGCTTCCGGAGGGGTTCCGCTGGCGCAATCCGCAGCTCGACGCGATCATCGACGAGGCGGACGTGCTGGTGGTGGAAACCACCGAAGAGGAAAGCGACGGCATGATGGAGGCGATCAGCCCGAAGCTGGCCAACGTCCTCACCTCGCGCACGCCCACTTCACGCCAGCTGTCCCCGCTCGGACGCACGCGCTGGCGGGAACTGGTGGCGATGTCCGGAATGCCCTTCGAATATGTCGATTCCCTGCCGGTCATGGTGGCCCTGCTCGGCTTCGGGCAGGCGGGCCTGGAAAGCGATCCCTCCAGCTACGAATATGGTGTCGAGACCGTGCTGGAGCGGGAATTTACCGCCAGCGGCCGCCCGATCGAGTCCATCGAGGACTTCGGACGCGTGATGTACGGACTGTTCCGCGTCAACGATACCGAGGTCGTGCGTGAGCTCGACATGCAGTTGCGCGCATGGGGCGGCAAGACGCTGCATGGGCTTTACGACGCGCATGCAAACAACCTGACCGGCGATGCCTACTGGGCGATGGAGCATGCCTGGGCACGCGGTGAGGTGGCAGAAGACTTCGATCTCGGCTTCGGTGTCGGCACGATCGGCGAGACCTTCCACGAGGTGCTGCTCAATCGCCGGAATGCCCGGTGGGCGCAGTGGCTGGAAGATCGGCTCGACCAGCCCGGCACGGTGTTGCTGGCGGTTGGCGCCGGACATTTCGAAGGTTCGGATTCGGTGCTGGCGAAGCTTGAAGAACGCGGGCTTGCGGCCGAGCGGATCAATTGACGGCTGTCAGCAGTCATGCCGAAGCCTCTATAATCACGGAAAACAGGCCGCATACACCTTGCGGAAACCGGTCAGGCGCTAGGCATGCGCCGCACCCTCCAAATCCTGCCTCGGAGCCAATGATGAAGCAGCTGTTCGCCCCCCTCGCCGCGCTTGCCGCCCTCAGCCTGGCGGCCTGTGCCGGTTATCCCGACGCGGTGACAACGCAGGAGCACGAGGCAGCAGCGGAAGAGGCGTCCGGCCCCTCCGGTCCGGCGCTGTGGCGTGTGGCTGACGAGGATACCACGGTCTACCTGTTCGGCACCGTCCACTTCCTGCCCGAGGGCATTGACTGGTTCACCCCGCAGATCGAGCAGGCGCTGGTCAGCGCCGGCCAGTTCGTTTCCGAAGTCGATACCAGCGCCATTCCGGAGGTCGTCCCCGGTGAAGCTCCGCCGCCCGAGGCGCTGGCGATCGCGCAGATGCAGATGCAGCTGGCCCAGCTCACCACCGGTGGCACACTGCGCGACCTGATGAGCGAGGAAGACCGGGCCGAATACGAAGCCGTCGTAGAGGCCATCGGTCTGCCGTTGGAACCGCTCGACCAGTTCGAGCCGTGGTTCGCCTACATGAACATCCTGCAGATTGGCCTGGTGCAACAGGGTCTGGATCCCTCGTTGGGCGTCGAGCGGACGCTGGATGCCTATATCGAAGGCAAGGATCGCGCCGCGTTCGAGACACTGGAGCAGCAGTTCCTCTTCCTCGACAGCCTGCCGGTGGAATCGCAGCTCGACCTGCTTGACGAGACGGTCGAAAACCTGCCTGAACTCGGCAACGGCCTACGCACGATGGTCGACAGGTGGATGGCTGGTGATGCGGAAGGCCTCGCCGCCATCATCAACGAGGAAATGACCGATCCGGCGGTGGTCGAAACGCTGCTTACGAGCCGGAACGCGAATTGGGCAGAATGGATCGATAACCGCATGGACCAGCCCGGAACCGTCTTCATCGCCGTCGGCGCTGGTCACCTGGCCGGCGACGGCAGCGTGCAGGCTTACCTGGCAGAGCGCGGCTTCGCGGCGGAGCGGGTCGGGCATTGATCGGCAGGCTGCTCAAATCCCTGGCTCTGGCCGGGACGCTGTGGCTGGCAGGCTGTGCCGACCAGTTCGTGCCCGAAAGCGAGTGGCCCGAGGCTTCCCCGGCCATCTGGGAAGTCAGCAACGCTCAAGGCGAAAAGGGCTGGCTGTTCGGCACGGTCCACGCCCTGCCGCCTGACCTGATCTGGGGCACCCCGATGCTCGACGATGCCTTCTCGCAGTCGGGCGTGCTGGTGGTGGAGGTGACCAATCTCGACGCCGAGTACGGCCAGACGCTGATCGAGACGCTGTCCCGCACGCCGGGCCAGCCACCCCTGTCCACTCGTGTCGAGCCGGCCGAGCGTGACGAGCTGCGCGCGCTGATGCAGGCGGCCGACATGGACGATGACGATTTTACCGACATCGAGACCTGGGCCGCGGCCCTCACCCTGTCGGGTGCGGTGCGCACCGGCGATCCGCGCAACGGTGTCGACCGCGCGATGATTGCTGCCGCCGACGAGATCGTCGGGCTGGAGAGCTACGGTCGGCAGATGAACATGTTCGACACGCTGAGCGAGGCTGCGCAGAGCGACCTGCTTTACGGCGTCGCCCGCGTCCACGCCCAGGGCGGAAGCGATGCCATGCTCTCGGCCTGGGTCAGCGGAGATGCGGAGACCATGGGCGAGCATGTCAATTCCGCGCTGGATTTCTCGCCCGAACTGCGCCGCGTGCTGCTGACCGATCGCAACCGCCGCTGGACGGCGCAGATTTCCGCGCTGATCGACGAAGGGCGCGCGCCTTTCGTCGCCGTGGGCACCGGACACCTGGTCGGCAGCGAAAGCGTGGTCGAGATGCTGGGTGAGCAGGGCTTCACCGTCAGGCGCATCCAGTAGTTGCAATAAGCCGCAATCCTGCTAAACGCGCGCCCTTCCTGCCGATGTCATCCCTGGAGGCGCGGCGGAAGTACATTACCGCAATCGAAAGGCATTACTGATGAGCGACGCTCTGAACCTGCCGGCCGAGTTGCGCGAACGGGCTGGCAAGGGAGCCTCCCGTGCGTTGCGACGCGAAGGCCGCGTACCCGCTGTCATTTATGGCGGCAAGGAAGAACCCACTCCCATCCACGTGGAGGAAAAGCTGCTGGTCCAGCAGTTGATGACGGGTCACTTCATGAATTCCATCGTGATGATCGAAGCCGACGGCAAGAAGGTCCGCACCCTGCCCAAGGATGTGTCCCTGCACCCGGTCACCGATCGTCCCGTCCATGTCGATTTCCTGCGCCTTTCGAAGGATGCGAAGATCGAGGTCGCCATCCCGGTCGTCTTCGTCAACGAAGAAGACAGCCCCGGCCTCAAGAAGGGCGGCGTGCTCAACGTTGTCCGTCACGAACTGGAACTGGTCTGCGAAGCGGACAAGATCCCCAGCGAGATCCAGATCGACGTTACCGGCCTGGAAGTTGGCGACTCCATCCACATCAGCGCCCTGACCCTGCCCGAGGGTTCCGAAAGCGCGATCACCGATCGTGACTTCACCATCGCCACCGTGGTTGCTCCGTCCGCGCTCAAGCGCGCCGAGAGCGAAGCCGAGGAAGGCGAAGAGGTCGAAGCGGATGCCGTGCCTGCCACCGAGCAGGGCGAAGACGCCGACGCTGCCGAAGAGCAGGAAGAGAAGAGCGAGTGATGCTGCGCAGCACGCTCGCCTCGCTCGCAGCATTGAGCATGGGGCTGGCCGGGGTTTCGACCCTTGCGCCGGCCCCGGCCGCTGCCCAGCAGGCTGGCGTGCTGCCCAGTGACCCGCAGGATTTCCAGTGCTTCGTGCTGATGCAGCAGCGCCGCTCGCTGCTGA
Source organism: Aurantiacibacter sp. MUD11 (assembly GCF_026967575.1). Taxonomy (NCBI): domain Bacteria; kingdom Pseudomonadati; phylum Pseudomonadota; class Alphaproteobacteria; order Sphingomonadales; family Erythrobacteraceae; genus Aurantiacibacter; species Aurantiacibacter sp. MUD11. Next base: position 430,549 of record NZ_CP114054.1, read on the forward strand.
TGGCGAACACTACCCTGCCCGCTGCCCAGCGGGTCGATATCCTCAACAACCTGACGATCATCTCGGCCTTCTATGCCGGGCGCATCAGCCACTATTCCTCGGCCGATGCCGTGGCCCAGTTCCGCAGCGCGCAGCAGGCCATCAACGGTGCCTCGCCCGCGCAGCTGGATGAATTCGCCAACGTCTGCGCGAACTTCTACCTGTCGGTGATGCAGATCCTCGACAACACCTCGCGTCAGGCCAACACCGTGCAGCAGGTCCCGCAGACGGGCATTCCGCAGGGTCAGCGTTAAAGGGGAACAACCCCATGCAACTCTGGGTAGGCCTCGGCAATCCCGGACCGCGTTACGCCATGCACCGGCACAATGTCGGCTTCATGGCGTGCGACGTCATTGCCGACATCTACGATTTCGGGCCCACGCAGAAGAAGTTCCAGGGCTGGCTGCAGGAAGGTCGCATCGGCGGCGAGAAGATCCTGCTGCTGAAGCCCGCCACCTTCATGAACGAAAGCGGCCGCAGCGTCGCCGAGGCATTGCGCTTCTACAAGCTGCCGGTGGAGGCACTGACGGTCTTCCACGACGAGCTGGATCTCGCCCCGTTCAAGGTCAAGGTGAAGCAAGGAGGTGGCACCGCCGGCCATAATGGCCTGCGTTCGATCGACGCCCACCTCGGCCCCGATTTCCGCCGGGTACGGATCGGCATCGGCCATCCCGGTAGCAAGGACCGGGTGACCGGCCACGTGCTCGGCAACTACGCCAAGGCGGAGCAGGACGACCTGGTCCAGATGCTCGGCGCCATCGGCAGCTGTGCAGAATGGCTGGCAGCGGGCGACGACCCGCGTTTCATGAGCGAATATGCGCTGAAGATGCAGGACTGAGCGACCGCTCGCTCAGCTGGCGGCCTCGATGGCACTCTGCAGGCGCATGGCTGCGGCATCCCCCTGACGCCGGGCAATGATCGGACCGGCTATCGCCCGCGCCGTTTCCACTTGTCCCAGGTTCAGCAGCGCCTCGGCGTAGAGCAGGCGCGCGGGGTCGTGGTCCTGCAGTTCCGCCTCACTCGCTTGCAGTCGCTGGCGGACCGCCTCCCAGTCTCCATCCCAAGCCTCGACCCGCGCCTGCTGGTAGACGAATTCGCGATCCAGCGGACGGGTCTGCGCACCATAGGCGATCAGGTGACGCGTGACGTCGCGCTCACCGGCTGCTTCCGCAGCCCCGATGGCGGCCAGCAGCGCCGGCCGGTCGAGCGGCACGATCTCGATGATCCGCAGGTACTGCGACATCGCCTGGAAATGCTCGCCTCGCGCGTCGGCAAGGCGGGCGGCAACGAACAGCGTCTCGACCCGATCGGGCGCGGCATCCTGTGCCAGGGCAACGGCTTCTTCCGCTGCCTGGAGGTTGTCACGATTGAGATGGAAGCTGGCCTCCGCGCTGTAGAGCTTGGCCTTTTCGCCGGTAGCCCTGCGGCCTCGCAGGAAGGCTTCCATGGCCCCGGCTTCGTCATTCTCCAGCGCTGCCAGCAAGCCCCGCAGGCGCCAGGCTTCGGCACTGGCATCGTCACCGATCAGTTCCCGAGCGCCGGTGACGTCGCCTGCCTGCAGCCGTCCTTCGGCCGCGATCAATGTCTGTTCGCCGGGATTGCCGCCGGCTTGCCGGATGCGTTCGATCGTCGCCAGCACCTCTTCGCCCTGCCCCATGGCCAGCTGCGCGCGCGCCAACAGCTCGAGCGCCTCGATATTGTCGCCGTCGTCGACCAGCGCCGCCAGCGCGAGGTCGCGCGCGGCGATATAGTCCTGCGCGTCGAATGCTTGTTGCGCGTCAGTCAGCGCATCGCTCCCCAGAAAGGAACAACTGCCGAGGCCAATTGCCGCGCAAATTGTCAGGAAATGACGCACCGTTTTCATCGCCAGTCTCATTAGGCGCGAAGTTCAAATTTTCGGTGAACCGTCGAGAATTCTTACAAATGCGACTCTCCGGGAAGGCCGTTAACCATCGTCAGCCCCGGATTCCGCGACATGGCACGGCAATTGCTTCGCATGCGTCAACCACATTCCTAGGGGGTATTCGGATGTTGAAACGACTTTTCGCGGCTGTTCTGGCCTTCGCCACGGTCGGCGTCGCCTCGCCGGCTCTGGCCGATCCAATCACGTTGGACAGCAGTGATATCGGCAGCAGCTTCACCATTGATTTCGATGGCTTCGTCGACAGTGCCGGCAACACCGTTGACGGCCTGTCGAGCTCGATCACCTTCACTCTCGATGAAGTGACCGGCGACAGCTATTCGTTCAGCTACCAGGTCAACAACACCACCGACAGCGGGCTGACATCGAACCTTTCGAGCTTCGCCTTCAACGTCGATCCGGACATTTCCGGCGCGAGTGTCGATGGTGCTTACAGCTTTGCCTTCGTCACCGATGGCGCCGCCAACGATCCCAGCTATCCGAACCAGATCGGTGCGGTGGACGTTTGCTTCAAGGCGGCCAACAGCGGTTCCTGCTCCAACAGCGGCGGCGTTGCCGAGGGCCAGAGCGGATCGGGCACGCTGACGCTCAACTTCGATCCGGACGCATCGTCGATCACGCTCGATGACTTCTACGTGCGTTACCAGGGCATCACCGGTGCCGGCGACGTGACCTCGGCCAGCGGCCAGGGCACTACGACTTCCGGCAGCACCAGCGGCACGCAGGTTCCGGCTCCGGGCATGATGGGCCTGTTCGCCCTCGCCCTCGCCGGTCTCGGCCTGCTGCGCCGTCGCCGCCGCGACGAAGAAAGCGAAGGCGGCCTGCAACCGGCCTACGCCTGATCTTCGGGTGAAATGATCAGAAAGGCGCCGTTCCTCGCGGGGCGGCGCCTTTTCCTTTTGGGCCGTGCCTATCCGCTGCGCGCGGCCGCCAGGTGCTCGGCGATGGTGCTGTTGTCCGGCGCCAGCCGGGCGGCACGTTCGAGCAGCTCGATGCCCCGGGCGCGATCGGTGCCGGTCTGCACCATCAGCCATCCGGCGGTGTCCATGATGTTGGGCTGGTCCGGTGCCAGCTGCAGGGCCCGCTGCGCGATTTCCAGGGCCTCCTCGGCCTCCCCTACCCGGCTCTTGGCATAGGCCAGGTTGTTCAGGACCATGGCGTTGGAATCGCCGGTCCAGCCCCGCAGGTCCTCATAGGCGGCGATGGCAGCGCGCCAGCGACCGTTGCGAAGGTGCCCGTCTGCCTGCGCCAGCAGGTTGGCCACGCGTTCCTCGGGCGGCGCACTGGCAAGCGCGGCGCCAATATCGTCCGTGCGTCCCGCTGCGCGCGCGGCTTCGGCAAACAGGGCGAGGTCGCGCGGGGTGCCCTGTGCGCTGTTCGCCAGCGGACGAATGGTGTCATAGGCGGCTGCGGCATTGCCGGTCGCCAGCTGCGCCCGTGCCAGCAGGCGACGCGCCTCCGCGCTCGCCGGAGCCTGCCGCGACAGCGCGGTCAGGCGCGGAAGGGCCAGTTCGGGGAGGTCCAGCTCCACCAGCGCGCGTGAATAGAGCAACTGCTGGCGCGCGTCGTCGCGATCCTCGTCCGCCTGCAGGATTTCGCGTACCTCGCGCCAGTCACCCTCTTCGGCCGCCAGGCGTGCCGTGAGATAGCGAAGGTCCGGGTCTTCGGGGTTGCGCTTCGTGGCATCCTCGATCAGCGGACGCGCCTCGGCCAGCCGGCCACTGTCGCCCAGCACGCCGATGCGACCCAACAGGGCAGCGCGCGACTCCGGCCAGGCTTCATGGGCCCGTTCGAAGAAGCGCAAGGCTTCGCCAGTTGCGCCACGGAACTGGGCGATCTGGGCACTGGCAAGCAGCGCATCGAGACCTTCGGGATCGGCTTCGCGCGCCTGCCGCGCCAGTTCCACTGCGCGCCCGGCATTGCCGCGCTGATATTCGAAACGGGCATAGTCCGCGTAGAGTCGTGAGCGGTTGCCGCTGGCCGCTGCCCCGCGGGCAAAAGCCTCCGCCGCGGCCTCGGCGCCTCCCAGGCCCAGATGCGCCAAGGCGGCGATCCGCAGGCCCTCGGCGCTGCCAACCGATTCCCCGGCGGCGAGCGCGCTTTCCCACTCGCCCTGCAACACCATGGCCTCGGCCAGCAGCAGGTTGAAATCGTCGGGGCGCTGCCCTGTCGCGGCCAGGCGGTCGAGTGTGGCGCGGGCGGCCTCGCCATTGCCCATCTGCAATTGCGTGCGTGCCATCAGTTCCAGTACGACGGGGTTGGCCTCGTCTTCCTGCAACAGCGCACCAAGGTCCAGCCGGGCTTCGTTGAAGCGATGCTCGGCATAGGCCTGCTCGGCACGGTCAAGGCGTTCTTCAGGTGAAACACCACAGGCTGCCAGGACCAGTGCCAACGCGCCGATGGTGGAATTGCGGAGTGTCTTCATGGCAACCGCCATAGGCCGAAATGGTTGAGAACCCCTTCACCACGGCAATGCTGGTATTGTGCCCGCGTGGCGGCTAAGGCGCGCGCAACTGACATCCAATTCGCACAAAGGCACGAAACCCATGGGATTCCGCTGCGGGATCGTCGGCCTGCCCAACGTCGGCAAGTCGACCCTGTTCAACGCTCTTACCGAAACGCAGGCCGCACAGGCCGCGAACTATCCGTTCTGCACGATCGAGCCCAATGTCGGGCAGGTCGCCGTGCCCGATGCGCGGCTCGAGAAGATTGCCGAGATCGCCAAGAGCGCGAAGGTGATCCACACCCAGCTGAGCTTCGTCGACATCGCCGGCCTGGTGAAAGGCGCCAGCGCGGGCGAAGGCCTGGGCAACCAGTTCCTCGGCAACATCCGCGAGGTGGACGCCATCGTCCACGTGCTGCGCTGCTTCGAGGACGACGACATCCAGCACGTCGCCAACAAGGTGGACCCGATCGCCGATGCCGAGGTGGTCGAGACCGAGCTGATGCTGGCGGACCTCGAAAGCCTGGAAAAGCGTGTCGAGAACGCCAAGCGCCGGGCCACCAGCGGGGACAAGGAAGCCAAGGCGCTCGCCAGCGTGCTGGGCCAGGCGCTGGACCTGCTGCGCGATGGCAAGCCCGCGCGCCTGACGGAACCGAAGGACGACGAGGAAGCACGCCTGTTCGAACAGGCCCAGCTGCTCACGGCCAAGCCTGTGCTCTACGTCTGCAACGTCGCCGAAGACGAGGCGGCGACCGGCAATGCGCTGTCCGAGAAGGTGTTCGAGAAGGCCAAGGCCGAAGGTGCCGAAGCCGTGGTCGTGTCGGCCGCGATCGAGGCCGAGCTGGTCGGCATGGACCCGGAAGACCGCAAGGAATACCTCGCTGAGCTGGGCCTCGAGGAAAGCGGCCTCGCCCGCGTGATCCGCGCCGGCTACGCACTGCTGGACCTGAAGACCTTCTTCACCGCCGGCCCGAAGGAAGCCCGCGCGTGGACCACGCCGGCCGAGGCCAAGGCGCCGCAGGCTGCCGGTGAAATCCACACCGATTTCGAGAAGGGCTTCATCCGCGCCGAGACGATTTCCTACGAAGATTACGTCACTCTCGGCGGGGAAAGTGCCGCGCGCGAGGCCGGGAAGCTGCGCCAGGAAGGCAAGGATTACGTCGTCCAGGACGGCGACATCCTGCTGTTCAAGTTCAACGTCTGAGACAAAGAAAACGGCGCGGAAACCGAAGCTTCCGCGCCGTTACTCTGTCACTGGACGGTTAGGGCTTAGGCGCCCTCAGCCATCATGTAGTTGGCGTAGGCCGTCCACATGCGGGCCACCGGCTCACGCTGGCCCTGCACCTGGCCGAAGGTCTCGACCGCCGCAGCGTAGTTGCCCTGCTGCGCCTGGGTGATGCCGATACGGGTGTTGGCCGTGTCGGCGTCGTAGCCGCGTTCCAGCGCGGTGCGATACATGGTTTCGGCACGGGCGAAGTCGCTGATCGAGTAGAGCACGTCACCGGCGCCGATGGCGTCGAGGGCATCGCCGTTCTCGCCTTCGGCAACGATGCGATCGATACCGTTACGATCCTGCGGCGCGCGCTGGTCGGCAATGGCCTTCACTTCGGTGTAGTAGACGTCACCGGCTTCGAACACGCCATTGTCCAGGCCCTGCGCCAGCACCTGCTGCACTTCGTTGGACATCACGCGGGGATCGAGATCCTCGATGTAGCGCACATATTCCGAACGATCGACGATGGCGTCGTTCAGCCGCATCAGGCGGAACAGGTCGATACGCACTTCCGGTTCCAGCTCGAACAGCTGGTTCACGATGCGCAGCGTGTTCTGCCAGTTGCGCTGGGTCGGGTGGTTGCGGATCAGCGCTTCGGAGATGGCCAGCGCCTCGGCGGACATGTCGAAGTCGTAGGTGTCCTGCAGGCGGCTCAGCAGCCATGCTTCGGGCACGGTCTGGCCGGCAGCCTCGCGCGCCTCGACCTGGCTCATGGTGTAGCTCACCGCACCGGCAATGTCGTCTTCGCGGGCGTAGGTCTCGGCCGTCAGTGCGACCAGGTCGACTTCCGGATCGCTGAAACCGGCGGCCTGGGCCGCGGCGAAACCGGCACGGGCGGTCGGCCAGTCTTCGTTCTGGAAGGCCAGGCGGCCGATGAACGAGTTGTACTGGGCAACCTGCTCCGGCGGCAGCAGGCCGCTGTCGACCATCATCTGCAGACCCTGGATCTGCAGCGAGGCGTCATTCAGGTTGTTGCCGATGTTGAGGATGAGGTTGCCCGCCACCTGACGGTCGTTCTCGTTCTCGATGGCGGCGATGACGGTCGGGATCGCGGCGCGAGCGCCTTCGAAATTACCGACGTCGGGCTGCACCATTTCGGCGACCGGGCCGAACGCGTCGGCAAAGCCGCGCGAGTTCTGCGCCTGGGCAGTTTCGGAGGTGATGGCAGTCGAACCAACGGCAACGCCGCCGGCCAGGGCGATGGCAAGAGCGAAACCGGCAACCGTCGAACGAACGGACTTGCGGCGAGTGGTGCGGAAAGCGCGAAGCATTATGGTATTCTCTCCTGGTAAATTCATGTCAGGCAGGCTTTTCGTCCTGCCCGTCTTTCTCGGCGCTGGCCTCATGCACATGGGCGTCCGAGATTGCAAATGTGTCCTACAGATTGCGCGCTGAATGGCGATTTAACGCAGCTCTGGCCGCAAATTCAGGAAAGCGGCCCCCAGATGTGGAAAAAGGGCAGTTTTGCTAGGCTTTTGCCCTGCCCTCCTATGGTGCTGGCGCCCCCCAATCCCTACATTTGGGGCCAACCAGAACGATAATGGACCGCATATTTCGTGAGCGACGAATCCGACACCCTCACACCGCCCGAATCTCCCGGCGAATTCGAACGCATCGACATCGTCGAGGAGATGAAGACCAGCTACCTCGATTACGCGATGAGCGTGATCGTCAGCCGAGCGCTGCCCGACGTGCGCGACGGCCTGAAGCCGGTCCACCGGCGTATTCTCTTCGCCTCGCAGGAAGGCGGTTATGTTGCCGGGCGTCCGTACCGCAAGTCGGCGCTGATCGTCGGCGACGTGATGGGCAAGTACCACCCCCACGGCGACAGCGCGATCTACGATGCCCTCGCCCGCATGGTGCAGCCGTGGTCGCTGCGTGTGCCGCTGATCGACGGCCAGGGCAACTTCGGCAGCATGGACCCGGATCCCCCCGCGGCCATGCGTTACACCGAAAGCCGTCTGGCCAAGGTCACCAACTCGCTGCTGGAAGACCTCGACAAGGACACGGTCGATTTCGTCGACAACTACGACGGTTCCCGGCAGGAGCCCTCGGTCCTGCCCGCTCGCTTCCCCAACCTGCTGGTCAATGGCGCGGGCGGCATCGCGGTGGGCATGGCCACCAACATCCCGCCGCATAACCTTGGCGAGGTAATCGACGGCTGTTTCGCCTACATGGACGATCCGGGCATCACGGCCGAGCAGCTGCACGAGATCATTCCGGGGCCTGACTTCCCCACGGCGCCGCTGATCCTCGGCAAGTCCGGCGCGCGGTCTGCCTACACCACCGGTCGCGGCAGCATCCTGCAGCGCAGCCGGCACGAGATCGAGACCGGACGCGGCGATCGCCAGTCCATCGTGCTCACCTCCATCCCCTACCAGGTCGGCAAGGCCGGGCTGGTGGAGAAGATTGCCGAGGCGGCGAAGGACAAGCGGATCGAGGGCATTTCAGACATCCGCGACGAGAGCAGCCGCGCCGGCGTGCGCGTGGTGATCGACCTCAAGCGCGATGCCACGCCCGAAGTGGTCCTGAACCAGCTGTGGCGCCATACGCCGGCGCAGGCAAGCTTCCCGGCCAACATGCTGGCCATTCGCGGCGGTCGCCCCGAAACGCTGGACCTGCGCGACATCATCTCCAGCTTCATCGCCTTCCGCGAGCAGGTCATCACCCGCCGCACCAAGTTCGAACTGAACAAGGCGCGTGACCGGGCGCACGTCTTGCTGGGCCTCGTGGTCGCCGTCTCCAACCTCGACGAGGTGGTAGCGATGATCCGTGGGTCGTCGAACCCGCAGATTGCCCGTGAGAAGCTGCTGGCCAAGGAATGGCCGATCGGCGACATCGCCCAGTATATCGCGCTGGTGGAAGCCATCGAGCCGAGCAAGGACGAAGCCGGCGGCACCTATCGCCTGTCAGAACGGCAGGTGAAGGCCATCCTCGACTTGCGCCTGCACCGCCTGACGGCGCTCGGCCGCGACGAGATTGGCGACGAGCTGAAGGAACTGGCCGACAAGATCGAATGGTATCTCTCGATCCTGGCCGACCGGGCCAAGCTGTACGGCGTGATGCGCGAAGAGCTGCAGGAAGTGCGCGACCAGTTCGCCACGCCGCGCGTGTCCGAAATCGCGCCGGCATGGGATGGCATCGACGACGAGGACCTGATCGAGCGCGAGGACATGGTCGTCACCGTGACCCACGGCGGTTACATCAAGCGCACCCCACTCGACACCTTCCGCGCCCAGCGCCACGGCGGCAAGGGCCGCAGCGGCATGGCGACGAAGGACGAGGACGCTGTCGTCGAAATGTTCGTAACTTCGACGCATAACCCGGTGTTGTTCTTCACCAATACGGGCCGCGTCTATCGCCTGAAGGTGTGGAAGCTGCCCGAAGGCGGGCCGCAGACCAAGGGTCGCCCGATGGTGAACCTGCTGCCGCTGGGCGACGACGAACGGGTCACCAACGTGCTGCCCCTGCCGGAGGACGAAGAGGACTGGGCTGCGCTCAACATCGTCTTCGCCACCGAACAGGGCATGGTCCGTCGCAACTCGATGGATGCCTTCACCAACGTGCCGTCGAACGGCAAGTACGCGATGGGCTTTGTCGAGGGCAGCGGCGACCGCCTGATCGGCGTGCGCCTGCTCACCGAGGACCAGGAAATCTTCCTCGCCTCCGACGCGGGCAAGGCCATCCGCTTCGCCGCCACCGACGCCCGCGAGACGAAGAGCCGCACCGGCATCGGCGTTCGCGGGATGGCGCTGAAGGACGACGCCAAGGTCGTTTCGCTGGCCGTGCTGGAAAAGCTCGAAGCCGACATGGAGAAGCGCGAGGCTTACCTGCGCGCAGCGGCGTGGAAGAACAACGACGTGGAGCCGACGCTGTCGGCCGACGAGATGGCCAAGATGGCGGAGGAAGAGGAGTTCATTCTCACCATCACCGCCAACGGCTATGGCAAGATCTCCTCGGCTTACGAGTACCGCACCATCGGTCGCGGCGGCCAGGGACTCACCAACATCGGCACGCCCAGCAAGGTGGATCGCAACGGCCCGGTGGTCGCCAGCTTCCCCGTGCGCCACGGCATGCAGCTGATGCTGGTGACCGACCAGGCCAAGCTGATCCGCCTGCCGGTCAACTTCCGCCACCTGATTCCCGGCGGTTTCGAAAGCCATGAAGGCTTCTCGATTATCGGGCGCGGCTCCTCCGGCGTCCGCATTTTCAACGTCTCGAAGGGCGAGAAGATCGTCGGCGCCGCGCGCATCGACGAGGAAGAAGGTCCGGAGAACGATGCCGAAGAAGCCGTGGTCGAGGAAATGCTCGAACGTCGCGGCGGCGGTGACGAGACCGAGCCGCACACCACGCTGCATTCGGACGACAACCTCGACGAGGATACCGGCGAGGATTGATGCTACGGTCCCGCTGGTACGCCTGATCGGCCAGCGGGACAGCATCGATGCAGCAAAGCAGCTTCAAGCACCTTGTCGTTGGCGAGCGCTATCGCGTCATCGCCGAATTCGAGGACTTTGACGAAATTGCCCACTCGGTGGGCGAGTGCTGGACCTTCCGCGGCCACAACTTCCTGCCTTACGAGGATGGACTGTCCCTGTTCGTCGAGTCTGAAGACGGGACCGAGCGACACGTCCGGCTGCAATGGCGTCCCGAGGCGCAGGGATCGATCATCGACAGGCTGGAGCGGTACGTCGCTCGCGACTAGTGCCCCCCGCCCTGCACCACCCGCAATTCGGGATCGCGCTTGCGCAAGGTGGTGATCACGCCGACAGTGATCAGGAACTGGCCGAGATAGTAGATCGGCCAGACGAGGTATTGCGGGATCGGGCTGCCCGACAGCGGCCCCATGCCGGAAAAGATCAGCAGGTCGGAAATCACGAATAGGATCGCACCAGCCGCCACCTTGGCGCGCGGGAAATTGCTCGCCCAAGCAGAGGCGGCCATGATCGCGAGGACGGCGGCATAGAGCGCCACCAGCCAGGCCGTGGAGCGATCATAGGGCAGCAGGTAGGCGGCGATTGGCGTGCCGATCAGGATCAGCAGGAACACCCAGTTGTCGCGCTTCGACAGCGGCCCCTGGTTGTTGCGCGTGAACACCCTGATGGCGAGGATGTGGAACAGGATGAAGATCCCCGCGCCCACCTCCAGGCTGAACTCTATCGCCATGTCGGCAATACTGGCCATGGCCATGGCCCCCGCCATCAGCCGCGCATCGTCGCTCTGGTGCCGTAGCCAGCAGTAGATCGCCAGGAAGGCGCAGGCGCTGCCCTTGATCGGCCAGAGGTACAGTTCCGGCAGCTCGCTCGCCTGCAGATAGAAGTAGGCAATGGCCGCCAGCAGGCTGAGCAGCAGGTACGGGCGTTTCTGGACGAGGGCGCGACGCGGCATAGTTACACAGCGTTATCGCGTAAGCCGTATTTGCACCAGCACGGTATCCAGCATCAGGTCGCGTTCTTCCCCGACGGGGTTCGGGGCGATCACGAAATCGGGGATCACACCGCGTGCGCGTTCATCGCCCGACAGACGCACCATGTACGACTTCGGATAGGTCACCGGCTGCTGCGAATGCGGAAGGGTGAAGCTCTCGGTCGCCCCATAGGTGGAAGGCAGGTCCGAGGTGGCCTCGCCGATTACCGTCCCGATTTCGAGATCCTGCACCATCGCGGCCAGTACCGCCGCGTTGGAGTAGGAATGGCGGTCTGTAAGCCACCACACGCGGCCGTCGAAACGATGGTCGTGTAGGGGCTGTATGAGCGGCAGATCGATGGCGACGACTTCACCTTCCTGAGCCTCGGCCAGCGCGGCTGCCACACGGCCGGTCAGATCCGGGCGCGTCGGGTCCATATCCTGCCAATTGGCAAGCGTGTTGGCGCCGGCGCGCACTTCGTAGCGTGAAGCAAAGCGGTAGGGCTCCTGCACCAGTCGTCGGACGATGAGATCCGAAAAGCTAACGTCGCCACCGGGATTGCCGCGCAGGTCCACGATCAGGTCCTGCGCGCCGCTTGCGTTGGCATCGGCAAAGGCCTGACGGACAAAGTCGTCGTACACGTCGATGTCGTAGGATTCACCGCCTTCGCCCTGCTCCTCGGGCAAGGCGAAGAATGGACCGGGTTGCAGGTAGAATACGCCGTCACCCAGATCACGAGCCACACGTGCGGACGAATTGCGATCCGGTCCGGGAACCGGGCGGGCATCCTGGATGGCCGCCATCTCGCCGTAGCTCACCGATGGCAGGGCGAAGGTGCGTGCCTGTCCAGCAGGATCGACATAGGCGACTTCCAGCGCCTCAACCTCGCCAAAGACCAGCGGCAAGATGGCGGGCAGCGTCAACTCGAGCTGCGCACGCAGCAGCCGGTCCGTGTCGGCCGAGAGGATGCGGCGCGCTTCGGCCTCGAACTCGGCAATTGTCAGGTCGCCCAGCGCGGTAATGCGCGAACCCGGCGGCAGGGCGTTGCCTTCCGCGGCCCAGCGATCGGTCAGCATCGCCTCGCCATGGTAGACGACCGACAGAGGAATGATCGCTTCCCCGGCCTGGATGCGCGCAATCTGGTCGTAGATCGCCGCCTCCACCTTGGCGTGCGCGACGTTTCCGTAGGCCAGCAAGTCATGCAGAATCAGGTGGAATTCCGGGCGCGCTACCGGTCCGTCGATGGACTGCAGGAGGCGCGTGAAATGCGCGTCGTATTCGGCCTTGGGACGACGGCCATAGAGGTCGACGTGCTCGGCCTGCAGCTGCTCATAGGCGAAGGTGAGATCCTCACGCGCTTGCGCCATCGTGTAGCAGGCATCCGGGCAGTCTGCCTGCGCCAGAGCCGGAGAGGCGACCAGTGCAGCAAGGAACGCAATTGGGAGGGGGAGAAGCTTTCGCAAGAAACCAATTTTCATGGATGCCGGGATAGGCCCTCGAAATTCGGCGTCAACCAGCTTATCTGCGCCTACAATGACTCACCAGGTACACATTATCGGCGGCGGACTGGCCGGCAGCGAAGCAGCATGGCAGCTGGCGCAGCGCGGCATTCGCGTGCGACTGAGCGAGATGCGTGGCGGCGGCGGGGAAACCCCTGCCCACCAGACCGACGGGCTGGCCGAACTCGTCTGCTCCAATTCCTTCCGTTCCGACGACGACACCAAGAACGCGGTCGGCCTCTTGCACCACGAGATGCGGCGGCTCGACAGCATCATTATGGCCGCCGGCGAGAAGGCCCGCGTGCCCGCCGGCAGCGCCATGGCGGTGGACCGCGACGTGTTCTCCGAAGAGGTACAGAGGGCTCTCGAAGCGCACCCGAACATCGAGATCGTGCGCGAGAAGGTGGACGAACTGCCCGCCGAGGGCCTGACCATCGTCGCCACCGGCCCGCTGACCGCGGCCAGCCTGGCGCAGTCGATCGTCAAGGCGACCGGCGAGGATCGCCTCGCCTTTTTCGATGCCATCGCCCCGATCGTCTATCGCGACAGCATCGACATGTCGAAGGCGTGGATCCAGTCGCGCTGGAACAAGACGACCTCCGCCTCCAACGAGGATGGCGACTACATCAACTGCCCGATGACGAAGGAACAGTACGAAACCTTCGTCCAGGGCCTGCTCGATGCCGAAAAGGGCGACTTCAAGGAATGGGAGGCCGACACCCCCTATTTCGACGGCTGCATGCCGATCGAGGTGATGGCCGAGCGCGGTCTCGAAACCCTGCGCTACGGCCCGATGAAGGGCGTCGGCCTCGACAATCCGCATGACCGCACGGAAGAGCACCCGCAGGGCCGTTGGCCCTATGCCGTGGTGCAGCTGCGGCAGGACAATAAGCTGGGCACGCTATGGAACATGGTCGGCTTCCAGACCAAGATGAAATACGGCGCGCAGGTGGAACTGTTCCGCACCATTCCGGGGCTGGAAAACGCCGAGTTCGCCCGGCTTGGCGGGATGCACCGCAACACCTTCATCAATTCGCCCGAACTGCTCGACCGCCAGCTGCGCCTGAAGAGCGCGCCGCACATCCGTTTTGCCGGACAGGTGACCGGGTGCGAGGGCTATGTCGAAAGCAGCGCAGTCGGCCTGCTGGCAGGCATGATGGCGGCTGCCGAGCTGGCGGGCGAAGCATGGACGCCGCCCCCGGCCACGACCGCCATGGGCGCGCTGCTGAGCCACATCACGGGCGATGCCGAAGCGAGCCACTTCCAGCCGATGAACGTCAATTTCGGCCTGTTCCCCACGCTCGACCACGTGCCGAAGAAGCAGCGCAAGGAAGCCTATACCGATCGCGCCAAGGCGGATTTCGGCGAGTGGCTTGCGGGGCTGGAAACCGTCCCCGCCTGATTGCCTAACAGTCGCAGCTGGGGCGAGACGAAGCACGCGGCGCCGGCGCGCTGGTGGCGAATTCGGCCTGCGTCAGCTCGTTGTCCTCGTTGGCGTCCATTTCCGCGAACCGGTCGCTGGTGGTGATGGCCCATTCCTCGAAGGTCAGCAGGTTGTTGCCGTCGGTATCGAGCCGCCGGAAGGCGTCGGTGCGGGTCGAGAGCATTTCGTTCCGCGTGATCTTCAGATCGCGATTGCGATCGTAGCGGAAGAAGCGGCGCTGTTCGCGCGTCAGCTCGCTGGCTTCGGGCGGTTCGGGGCCGGTCAGGTCACCGGCATCGGCCAGCGGCAGGGCATCGGGATCCCCGATCTCCTCGGCAGCCGGATCAGGAGGTGGGGCGCCGCGTTCAACTTGCGCCCTGCCCTGCATCCAGAACAGTCCCAACCCGACCATGACCAGGGCTAGGAATCCCCCGAGGATGACTCGATTCATGCGTAAATCCCCTTAGCTTTGGGTAGTTTACGCTATCGCCCGGCAATGCCAAGGCGGAACGCCGTGGCCATGGCGCCGGGACCATCGAGCAGTTCGTCGCTGCCCTTGCGCAAGGCGCGCCGCGCCAGTCCGTGCAGCACCGCCAGGGTCCGCATGTCGCGCGGGAGGGACGCTCGCTCCCACGGCTCCGCGCTTGCCACGGCCAGGACTGCTTCGCGCTCGGCCTGCTGGCCAAGGTTGAGCGCCAGGTCGACCAAGGCCCATTCGCGCGCGGCCTGGACCACGGCAGGACCGCGCCCGACCAGTTGCCAAGCGACCGTTCGTCCCGTGGCGAACTCGTTGATGGCCGCTTCGTCCAGGCTGTCGGCCAGCAGTTGCTCCCAGCCATCGACCAGCGAGACGAGGCCCAGCGGTTCCGGCAAGCTGTCGCGCATGGCCGCCAGCAACGGCTCGCCCTCGGGCCAATCGCGGGGACGCTGCACCAGTCGCTCTCGCCACCAGGCCAGCTTCATCTGCGCGATGACAGCCTCGCCCCCGCCGCGGACGATTCCCGCCAGCCGGGCATCGAGCGCGAGCAGCGAAAGCGTCGCGGAGCGCGATTCCCGGGGGGCGTAGGACAGCGCCAGTCGCTGCGCCAACGGCAGTGTTTCGATCAATTCGTCAGTCATGGTCGCGGCGCGCTTGATACGAATTCTCCCGGTAAGTCAAAGTGCTATCCGCCAGCGGCTGAAAACCCCGAACACAAGTCCGCCACGCCTTGGTCACCACCGACTTAATACCAACGGCTTGTTAACTCCCCTGCGTTACATCCGCGAAACCACGCTAGCCGTAAATATCCGCGGTTCGCAGATAAATTGCAGGTGTGATCGATGATCCGTAAATTCATGCGCGACAAGTTCGGGCAACTCGCCGGGTGCTCCAGCGGCAACGCCACCCTGCTGGTGGCGCTTGGCATGCCGGTCCTCATCGGCGGTGCCGGGCTCGGTGTCGATATGACCCAATGGTACATGTGGAAGCGTGAATTGCAGTTCGCCGTCGACCAGGCGGCCGTGGCCGGTGCCTGGGCTCGCGCCGAAGCCGAGACCGAAGACACCTATCAGACCCGCGCCGCCCAGGAATTTCAGGCGAACCTGTCGGTCACCGACGATTTCAACGCCGCGCCGACCATCCAGCTGGCGAACTTCGCCGGCGGCAGCAACAACTCGGTCGCCGTGTCCGCCACGGCGACGAAGGAATTGCCCTTCACCAGCTTCCTCACCGGCCGCACGGCGACGATCTACGCCTATGCGCAGGCTACCTTCGAGGAAGGCGTGACCTTTACCAGCTGCCTGATCGCCATCGACGAAGACGACGAAGGCGCCATCACCATCGGCGGCAGCTCGGTGCTGACCGCCAGCTGCGGCCTTGCCGCGCTGTCGACCGACGACCTGTCGATCAAGGTGAACGGCAGCCCGACCGTCGACGCAGGCTGGATCCTTTCCGCCGGCGGTGTGGACGAATGGTTCGAGCTGAACACCGACGACGTGATCATGGAGTACATGGACGGTCTCTACGATCCGTTTGCAAGCCTCAGCCCGCCCAACCCCACGGAATCGCAGATTTCGCGTACCTACAGCTGTACGGCCGAAAGCGACACGACCTATGCCGACGTGGAGATCCACACGGTCATCGACTATTCCTATTGGGAAGGTCCGAACCGCAACAATGTCACGCCCTGGGCCGGCCCTGCCAGTCCCTTGGAGGACAGCGACGTTACCTCCAGTGACAACGACATCGTCGTGCCCAATGGCACGGTCGAAGGAACGACGGTTGAATCCGAGACGACCTGGAGCGACCTTGGCGGCACTGGCCAGAACAAGAAATGGCGTCGCCGTGACTTCGAGCGCACGACGACCTATTCGGACGTGACCGTGGTCGATGGTGGCCAGGCAGGCAACGTCCGTCCGGGCACCTACACCAATATCCATATCGGCTGCGACACCGCTTTCGCGCCGGGCGTTTACAACATCGTGGGCGGCTCGCTGATCATCAACGGTCAGCACGAAGTGACCGGCGCGGGCGTGATGTTCGTCCTGTATGATGGCGCCTCGATCCAGATCAACGGCGGGGCCGACATCAACCTGACAGCGATGACCGCTTCGGACCTGATCGCTGCCGGCCTCTCGCCCAGCGACGCCAACGAACTGGCCGGCATGCTGGTGTTCGAGGATCGTGACGGTCCGGGTGCAGGCACCAACGGCCACAGCATCAACGGCAACGCCGCCACGGTGTTGAACGGCACCATGTACTTCCCGAACAGCGAAGTGTTCTTCGCCGGCACCGCGACGGTCACCAGCCAGTGCCTGATGATTGCATCGGCCAGGATTACCATCACCGGCACGACCGACATGGAAACCTTCTGCCCGGCGGATTCCAGTGAGGAAACCACCGTCGTCAGCACGGCTGCGAAAGTGAGGCTGGTCGCATGATGAACGCCCTCGCCCGTTTCTGCCGCATCCGTGGCGACGACCGTGGCTCGATGGCCATCGAGACCGCCTTTGTCGCGCCGGTCCTGCTGATCCTGGCCCTCGGCGGGTTCGAGGTCAGCACCATGGTTGCCCGCCAGACCGAACTGCAGAGCGCGGCCGCCGAAGCTGCGGCAGTCGTGCGCGCCGCCGCGCCGGAAACCTCCAACGAGCGCAACACGGTGCGTGATATCCTGGCGACTTCGCTTTGCGGCAGCACGGATCCCACCATCGTCGAGGGGGCCGCAACCTGTGGCACGGTGTCCGTCGCGGTTACGCCGACCTATCGCTGCGGCACCTCGACCGCTTACACCAATACCGCCGACAGCTGCGGCAGCGTGACCGAATACAAGTTCATCCTGCTCGAAATCGAAGACCGCTACGACCCGATCTGGACCGAATGGGGCGTCGGCGCCGGTTTCGACTACTACGTCAGCCGCACCGTGCAGATCGGATAACCGCCATGCAGCGTATCCCTACCCTCCTCCAGCAATTGCGCCGTGACGAAACCGGAGCAATGGCGATCGAATTCGGCCTGCTGGGCCCGGCCCTGCTGCTGATGCTGATGGGTGTGCTGCAGGTCGGCATTGCCATGCAGAACTACAATGCGCTGCGCAGCCTTTCGGCTGACGTCGCGCGTTATGCCATGGTGCAATACCAGACCGGCAACGACCTGACGAACTCGCAGATCGAGACCTTTGCCGAGAACCATGCGCTGGGCGCGCCCTACCTGCTCGACCAGAACCGCTTCAATGCCGACGTGGACACGGCCACCAACCAGCGCGTGAACGGCGCCCGCGAGTTGTCGATTACGGTTTCGTACCAGATCGACAGCCTGCTCAGCTTCGCCGGGATCGAATTTCCCTTCGTTCGCTACACCCGGCCGATCTTCCTGCTCGAGGAATAGGCCGGGCACCGCCAATGCGCGGCTTGCCGGGAATCATGAATATCTTAACCCTGGCTGGTAACGCCGGCCTTAGGGGAAGCCTCTATGGCAGGATACGTGAGCGCCCTGATTCCCTCGCTGCGCGAGCCTGCCTCGCGTTTCCTGAAACGCCTCGCGCGTAACAGTGCGGGTAACGTCGCTGCCATGCTGGCCGCGGCGCTGTTTCCGTTGCTGGCGCTGATTGGCGGCGGGGTGGACATGGGGCGCGGATATCTCGCTCATTCACGGCTCCAGCAGGCCTGCGATGCCGGCGTGCTGGCCGCCCGCCAACGGCTGGGTTCCAGCGTCGCCGTGGACGGAGTGGTGCCAGAGGACGTCGCAGCCACCGGCCAGCGCTTCTTCAACATCAATTTCCGCAACGGCGTTTACGGTACGGAGAACCGCGCGTTCCAGATGACGCTGGAGGAGAACTTCGCGATTTCCGGTGAAGCCCGTGTCGACGTGCCGACCACGCTGATGCAGGTGTTCGGGCACGAGACAATGGACATTGTCGTCGACTGCGAGGCGATCCTGAACTTCAGCGACCTCGACGTGATGATGGTGCTGGACGTTACCGGCTCCATGCGCCGCAGAAATCCGGGCGACAGCCTGTCGCGGCTCGACTCCGTGAAGGCGGTTATCCGCCGGTTCCACGCGCAGATCGAGGCCAGCAAGGCCGCAGGGACAGAGATCCGCTACGGCTTCGTGCCCTATGCCGCCAACGTCAACGTGGGCGGGCTGCTGCGCGACGAATGGATGGTGGACAGCTGGACCTACCAGGGCCGCGAGGACACGGGCGTCACGATCCCGAACGAGGAGTTGGGGCGCACCTACACGCGCAACTGGCGCTACGTTTCGGGTCAACGCTCGAACTGGACGACGGTCAGCACATATGCCGCCACCTGGGTGGAATCGAGCAGTGTCGATAGCTCCGGGTACTATCGGTGCGCGGGCGGACAACCTCAGAACCAGTGGTCCTATACTGAGAGCGAGACCGGGGATCCCCGGCAGGAAGTCCAGGGCGATCCGGAGGCCGTGCTGTTCATCACGCCGATGGAGCGGGTGATGAACGGCACGCGCTATCGCACAACGCGTAGCGGCACCACCTGCCAGGTGCAGGCGCAGACCGACACGAATTACGTGCAAACTTACGAACAGGTCCGCGAAGTGCCGAACTTCGACCGGCCGATGTGGCTCTACACCCCCGTGACGCGCGACGTCAGCAACTGGCGTTCGGAAGTTGGCGGCTGCATCGAGGAACGCGATACCTACCAGATCACCGACTATGCGAATGTCGATTTCAGCCGCGCGCTGGACCTGGATATCGACCTGGTGCCGCAGGCCGGCAACCCCTCGACCCAGTGGCGCCCGCGCTATCCTGACGAGATCTACATCCGCCGGATCGAGACCAACGGCAGCGGCGATTTCGACACGCGCGACCATCGCACCACCAAGGAGTATGTGGCGCCGGGCAACTACTGGTTCTCGGATTGTCCTCCCGCCGCGCGCAAGCTGGACGAAATGGATGCCGACGAACTCGACTCCTATCTCGCTACGCTGCACGCCAATGGGGCAACCTATCACGATATCGGCATGATCTGGGGTGGGCGGCTGATCTCCCCCACGGGCATCTTCGCCTCCGAGAATGCCGACCCGGCCACCGGCGCGCGCAGCCGTCACCTGATCTGGATGACCGATGGGCAGACCGAGCCTTACGATCTTTCCTATGGCACCTACGGGGTCGATGGCCTCGACCAGCGTCGGTGGGATCCTGATGATTCCAGCATCACGCTGACGGAAACGATCGAGAACCGCTTTTCCGTGGCTTGCGACCAGGTGAAGAACCGCAATGTCACGGTCTGGGTGGTTGCCTTCGGCACGTCGCTGACCGATCTGATGACCCAGTGTGCGGGTGAAGGGCATTATTTCCAGGCATCCAATGCCGCAGAGCTGAACGCGGCTTTCGAGGCAATTGCCAGGTCGATCAGCGAGCTGAGGATTTCGAACTGATGCGCGCGCTGGCTCTCCAATTGGTCCGCGACGACGAGGGCGTGACGGTAGCCGAGTTCGCGCTGCTGGCCCCGGTGCTGTGCATGACGCTGATGGGGCTGTTCGACCTGACCTACAATTTCTACGCCGATACGATGATCGAAGGCGCAGTGCAGGAAGCCGCCCGCGATTCCACCATCGAAGGCTATGCCACCAATCCTGCCGCGCTGGACCGGGCGGTGGAGCGCGCGGTGCATAACGTTGTGCCCGGCGCGACGCTCAGCTTCAGCCGCAAGGCCTACACCAACTACATCGACATCGGCGAACCGGAGGAGTTCACCGACACAAACAGCGACGGCACCTGCAACGACAACGAGCCGTTCGAGGATTCCAACGGCAATGGCCAGTGGGACCAGGACCGGTCCAAGTCCGGCAGCAGCGGCGCCCGCGATGCGGTGCTGTACGAGGTTTCGGCGACTTTCGACCGCGCCTTCCCCCTCCCGAGCCTGTTGGCCATGGACCCGGAAGTGACGGTGCGGGCGACCACGGTCTTGCGTAACCAGCCCTACAGCCTGCAGGACACCTCGGTGCGCGTGGGGAATTGCCTATGATGCTCGCCCTCCCCCGCATGCTGCGCCGTCTTGCCCGGCATAGCTCCGGCGTGGCGATGACCGAGTTCGCGCTGGTGTTCCCGTTCCTGCTCGG
The DNA here is from genome assembly GCF_026967575.1 of Aurantiacibacter sp. MUD11. Classification (NCBI taxonomy): domain Bacteria; kingdom Pseudomonadati; phylum Pseudomonadota; class Alphaproteobacteria; order Sphingomonadales; family Erythrobacteraceae; genus Aurantiacibacter; species Aurantiacibacter sp. MUD11. The sequence continues at coordinate 451,128 of NZ_CP114054.1, forward strand.
CCTCGGCCTGATGGGCATGGAAACGGCCAATCGCGTGCTGGTGCAGATGAAGGTGTCGCAGCTCGCCAGCCAGATTGCCGACAACGCGGCACGGATCGGTGAACAGTCGATGCTGGAAGACCGCAAGATCTACGAAGGCGACATCAACGACCTGTTCTACGGTGCGCACCTGCAGGGCGGCCAGAGCATCGATCTTTACGAACATGGCCGCGTCATCCTGAGCAGTCTCGAAGTGGTCCCCGGCACCGACGGCCAGCAATACATCCATTGGCAACGCTGCGTGGGCAACAAGGAAGTCAACAGCTCCTACGGCGTCGAAGGGGATGGCAGGAATACAGATGACTTCCCCGGCATGGGACCAGCCGGAGAGGAGGTTATCGCCTTCGATGACGAGGCAGTGATGTTCGTGGAGATCAGCTACGACTACCAGTCGCTGATCGGTGCGCCATTCACCTTCAATGACGGCACCATCCACGTCATCGCCAGCTATCCCGTGCGTGCCGATCGGGACCTGACGCAGATCTACCAGCACGACCAGTCGAACCCCGACCCGATGGCGGAGTGCAGCGCCTACGGCGGCATCAACTACGCGACCGGCTGAGCCGGCCGCGCAACTGCATCAATCCTTGTAGGTCACCTTGCGGCAGGCGACGACGACCTTGTCCTTGTCGATCAGCGCCAGCTTTTCGAGGTTCGCCGCATAGGGCAGCGGCACGTCCTCGTTGCACACGCGCAGCACCGGTGCGTCGAGGTGGTCGAAGCCTTCCTCCATGCACACGGCGATCACTTCGGAAGCGATCGAACAGGTCGGCCAGCCCTCTTCGGCAATGACCAGGCGGTTGGTCTTGGCCAGGCTTTCGAGGATCGTCGCGGTGTCGAGCGGACGCAGCGTGCGCAGGTCGATCACCTCGGCGTCGATACCCTGTTCCGCCAGTTCCTCGGCGGCTTCCAGGGCCACGCCCACGGCGATGGAATAGGCCACGATGGTGACGTCGGAACCCTCGCGCATGATGCGCGCCTTGCCGATCGGCAGGACATGGTCGTCGAGCTGGGCCACTTCGAAGCTCTGGCCGTAGACCAGCTCGTTCTCGAGGAAGACCACCGGATCGTCCGAACGGATGGCGGCTTTCATCAGGCCCTTCGCGTCAGACGCGTCATAGGGGGCGATCACGATAAGGCCCGGCACGCTGGCGTACCACGGACCGTAGTTCTGGCTGTGCTGTGCGCCGACACGGCTGGCCGCGCCGTTGGGGCCGCGGAACACTACCGGGCAACGCATCTGGCCGCCAGACATGTAATTGGTCTTGGCCGCCGAGTTGATGATGTGGTCGATCGCCTGCATGGCGAAGTTGAAGGTCATGAACTCGACGATCGGACGCAGGCCGCCCATGGCCGCGCCAGTGCCGATGCCGGCAAAGCCGTACTCGGTAATCGGCGTGTCGATCACGCGCTTCGGGCCGAATTCGTCGAGCAGGCCCTGGGTCACCTTGTAGGCGCCTTGGTACTCGGCAACTTCCTCACCCATCACGAACACGCGTTCGTCGCGGCGCATTTCTTCGGCCATGCCGTCGCGCAGGGCCTCGCGCACCGTCAGCTTCACCATATTGGTGCCTGCGGGGATATCCGGGTCTGCAGCGCGTTCCTTCGCGGCGGGCTTCTCGGCTGCAGCGGCAGCAGGTGCTTCCGGCGCGGCTTCGGCAGCTTCCGGGGCAGCCGCGGGGGCTGCGTCGGACACGTCCTCCCCCTCACCTGCCAGGATGGCGATGACCGTGCCGACCTTCACCTCTTCGGTTCCCTCGGGAACCAGGATCTTGCCGACGGTGCCTTCGTCGATGGATTCGAATTCCATCGTCGCCTTGTCGGTCTCGATCTCGGCCAGCACGTCGCCGGCGGAAACCGTATCGCCTTCCTTCACCAGCCACTTGGCCAGCGTGCCCTCTTCCATGGTGGGCGAGAGGGCGGGCATCTTGAGTTCGATAGCCATCGATCAATACTCCCCGACCAGGACTTCGGTGTAGAGTTCGCTCGCATCGGGCTCGGGAGAGCTTTCGGCGAAGTCGGCGGCTTCGGAAACCTGGGCGCGAATGGCCTTGTCGATCTCTTTCAACTTGTCCTCGTCAATACCGGCGGCGCCAAGATCCTTCTTCACGCGCTCGATCGGGTCGTTCTTCTCACGCTGGTCCTGCACTTCCTCGCGCGTCCGGTACTTGGCCGGATCGGACATGGAGTGACCGCGATAGCGATAGGTGTTGCATTCCATCAGCACCGGGCCGTTGCCGTCGCGCACGTGCTTGAAGGCGATTTCGGCAGCCTGGCGCACTTCCAGCACGTCCATCCCGTTCACGTCCATGCCGGGGATGCGGAAGGCCGTGCCGCGGCGGTAGAACTCGGTCTCCGCGCTGGAGCGCTTCACCGCCGTGCCCATGGCGTACTGGTTGTTCTCCACCACGAAGACGATCGGCAGGTTCCACAGCGCGGCCATGTTGAAGGTCTCGTAGACCTGGCCCTGGTTGGCCGCACCGTCACCGAAGTAGGCGAGGCACAGGCCCCCGTCCTCGTTATACTGGTGCGCGAGGGCAAGGCCGCCACCCAGCGCGACCTGCGCGCCGACGATGCCGTGGCCGCCGTAGAACTTATGCTCGGTGCTGAACATGTGCATCGAGCCGCCCTTGCCCTTGGAGATGCCGGCAGCGCGGCCGGTCAGCTCGGCCATGATGACCTTCGGGTCGATACCGTAGGCCAGCATGTGGCCATGGTCGCGGTAGCCGGTGATGACGCTGTCGCGGTCGTTGTCGAGCGCGGACTGCAGGCCGATGGCGACGGCTTCCTGGCCGATGTAGAGGTGGCAGAAACCGCCGATCAGGCCGAGGCCGTAAAGCTGGCCGGCTTTCTCCTCGAATCGACGGATGAGCAGCATCTGCTCGTAGAAGTGCATCAGCTCTTCAGCGCTGGCCTTGTAGCGTTTGCTCTTCTCCAGTGCGTCCTGCAGCGAGCGGAGCGCGAATTCCTCGCCGTTATCGCCCGAAGTTGCAGGGTTTTTCGCGGGTGCGCGCTTGCTTTTTCCGCTGGTGGAGCTGGAGGCTTTGGCCAAGATGTCATCCCCAATTCTGGCGCCTTTGCGGCGCGGTTCGTGCTTGCGAACCGCCTATAGGCGCGGTTGCAGCGCGGTGGCAACGCGACTTTTGGGCAATTTACCTATGCGGTGAAATTTGATTATGCGGCGTGCCGCAGAGGCAGCTCAGTCGATCGGTTCGAGCTCGACGACGAACTCGTCCGGGTGGGCCACATTGAGGTTATGGCGCACCAGTTCGTCGGCATAGTCGGCATCGACATTCTGCGGATCGAGCAGTGCGACGCGGTTGGCCAGTTCCGCCCGGCGCTCCTGCAATTGGGCGATGCGCGCCTCGTGCTCTTCGAGGCGCGACGAGTGTTCGCCCCAGGCGAGGATTCCGGAAGGGCCGATCAGGGCGAGACCGCCGATCAACATCAGCACCAGCAGGGCGACAGTATTCACGATCCTTTCGCGAATGATGTCCCTGCGGTGAGCGAGTGCGTTCATGGTTAACCTTGAATCACAAAGCCCCTGCCGATTCAAGCGGATTCGGTGGAAAGCTTCCGAACAGTCGACAGGCCGATTGGCTGTTGCGTGAAAATCGCAAACAGGTTACATATGAAACTATGACTGATCTCTTCGAAAACCCCATCGGCCTCGACGGCTTTGAATTCGTCGAATTCTGCGCTCCCGAAAAGGGCGTCATCGAACCCGTGTTCCAGGCCATGGGCTTCACCCATGTGGCCAACCACCGGTCCAAGGACGTGCAGCTGTGGCGACAGGGGCAGATCAACCTGATCGCCAATTACGAGCCGCGTAGTGCGGCCTGGTTCTTCGCCCGCGAACACGGCCCGTCGGCCTGCGGCATGGGCTTCCGTGTGAAGGACGCCGCCAAGGCCTATTCCGAACTGCTCGCGCGCGGCGCGGAGCCGGTGCAGGTCGAAACCGGTCCGATGGAACTGCGCATCCCCGCCATCCGCGGCATCGGCGGCGCGATCGTCTACCTGATCGACCGCTATCAGGATGACGCAGGCAACGGCCTGTCCATCTACGACATCGACTTCGAATACCTCGACGGTGTGGAGAAGTACCCGGAAGGCGCCGGCTTCAATGTCATCGATCACCTGACGCACAACGTCTATACCGGCCGCATGTCCTACTGGGCGGATTACTACGAGCGGCTGTTCAACTTCCGCGAAATCCGCTTCTTCGACATCAAGGGCGAATACACCGGCCTGACGTCCAAGGCGCTGACCGCGCCCGACGGCAAGATCCGCATCCCGCTCAACGAGGAAGGCGAAGGCGGCAAGGGCCAGATCGAGGAATTCCTGCGCGAATTCAACGGCGAAGGCATCCAGCATATCGCGCTGATCTGCGACGACCTCGTGACGGCATGGGACAAGCTGAAGGACTTCGGCGTGCCCTTCATGACCGCCCCGCCCGCGACCTATTACGAGATGCTCGACGAACGCCTGCCCGGCCATGGCGAGGACGTCGAAGCGCTCAAGATGCGCGGCATCCTGCTGGATGGTACGACCGAAGGCGGCAGCCCTCGCCTGCTGCTGCAGATATTCGCTGAGGCGCAGGTCGGCCCGGTGTTCTTCGAATTCATCCAGCGCAAGGGTGACGAGGGCTTCGGCGAAGGCAACTTCAAGGCCCTGTTCGAGAGCATGGAGCGCGACCAGATTCGCCGCGGCGTGCTCGATGTTGAGGATGCCAAGACGGTCGACGCCTGATTTCCAAGGCAATGCATGGGGAAAAGCGCCGCATTGAATTGTTCAGCGCGGCGCAATCCCCTTGCACCGAAACTCCTTCCACGCCATCACTCGCGCGACGAGAGGAGTTTTTCGACACCATGACCGCGTTTCGCGCACTTACGCTTGCCGCCGCATCGATCCCGCTCACCCTGCTGGCCGCCCCGGCCGCTGCGCAGGTGAGCGACGAGATCGTGCTGAACATCCTGCGCAACTGTGCGCAGATCGACGATCCGACCGCGCGTCTCGCCTGCTACGACAACAATATCCGCTCCGCCGGCGGCCAGCCCCGCAACTCGGTTCCTGGTTCGATGGCGGCGCCGACGGGTGGTGCGGGCGCTCCGCTCAACACCCAGGGGCCCTCGGGCTTCGGCCGTGAGGACATTCGCACGCCGGAACGCTTCGAAACGCCCGCCGGTCAGCTGGACGAGCTGACCGCCCGCGTCAGCGCGGTCAGCCAGCAGCAACGCGGGATTTACCTCATCACGCTGGAAGACGGCGCGCAGTGGATCTTCACCGAAGGCGTGCCCTTCTCCTATCGCCCGCCGCGCGTGGGTGATCGTGTCGAGATCGACCGTGCTTCGCTGGGCAGCTTCCTGCTGACCTACGACAGCCAGGCATCGGTGCGCGTCCGCCGCGTCCGCTAGGACGCTGCCGACCTACTAGCAGATCCAGTCCCAGTTATTTCTGGTCGAGTTCGTCGAAGGTGCGCTCGCGCTCGAGCTGCACGACGGCATTTCGCCTGACTTTTTCAAAGGTTGCCAGGAACTGTTCGCGTTCCGGCATGGACAGCGGGGCCATCAGGAAGGCGCTGCGCTGGCGACTGGCCTCCTGGATGATTTCGAAAAGGCGCTGCCCCTCGGCCGTCGGGCTGAACTTGCCGTGACGGCGGCCTGGCTGACCAGCGCGCTCGATCAGACCACGCTCGACCAAGGCGCGGACCGTGCGTCCCGCCTGACTGTGGTCGCGGTCCAGCCTGGAGACCAGCGTGTTCCAGTCGATCGGCGCGTCGAGGGCGATTTCGTTCAGCACCCAACTCTCGAAATTCGACAGGTTCGTCAGGCGCTTGAAGGTCAAAGCTCCACTGCGGCTGAAGTAGGCGGAAAGCGTCATCAGCGGTGAGATGATCCGTCCGCGCTCGATCACGATGGGATGACCCGAACTTGGCTCATAGGCCGGATCGATGGCGAACGGATTGAGCGACTTCACCTCGCCCTGGCTCAGCGCCCGCTCCTGCTCGTAGAGCATGACCGCGCGGTGCAGCAGCTTTTCAATCACCGCGAAGAACTGTGCCAGCTCCTCGTCGCCGATATCGAAAGTCAGCTCGCGGTTGCGCAGCTCGGCCAGGCGCAACAGGCGATCGCTTAATGCGGTGCCCTTGCGGGTCAGGCTGACGGGAGCGCGGATCTGGTCGCGCTCGACCATCTTCAGTTCCAGCAGCCGCTTCACCGAGCGGCTCACCTGCGCCTTGTCGACGCCGACCGCACTGGAAATGTCGGCCGGCACCAGCGCGCCCTGGCTCCGCAACAGGAACAGGATACGCCGATCGAGTTCGACCAGGTCGATCTCGCGGGCGTAGGAGAGTTCCGCGCTCTCGCGCACCTTGTAGAGCAGCTGCCACAGGTCCTGCTGGATGACATTGGGCGGATCGTCGCGCCCTGCCCGGTGGGTTTCCGCCTCTGGCGCCAAACCGTTGAGAATGATCGACAGCCGGGTGGAAAACTCCGGCGGGACAGTGTTGCCCGCCCCCGTGACCCCGTCGCTGGAACGGGCACCGAGAGCGAAGGCCTCGACGATCCGCGTTGCCTCTTCGGCCATCGGACCGAGCAAGCCGGTCAGTTCCTCGACGGCCTTGCCATCGCTCGCCGCTTCCGGTCCGTCGGCATAGACCGCCTTCGCGCGATCCATCAGGACAGCCCGCCACTGCGGTACGGCCCTGTCGCCAGCCTTGACCTGCCTGTTCTCCCGAGACGTGTTCATCATCATGCACTTTTGTTGCTTGGACGCGGCATAATTGACTTTGGCCGGTTTGAACAGCGAAGCGGGCCTTGAGCGGCGGCTTCGTCCACAAATGACGCGAGTCTGCGCCGTTCACGGCATTTCGGACACGGTCAACAAGATCGGTGCGCCACGAAGTTTCAATGCGATGCAGGTTAGCAACACTTTATTGCGCATCGGAGCGCGGAATGACCCGCGCACGCTCTAGAGCATTGATTAATAGCGGGAAATTAATTTCACAATTGCGAAAGCATGCCGCGTTTCAAACCTTCGGATGAGCGAAACGGGACCCAATGGCGCATAGGTCCACAGCGCCTGGCCAGACCTGACTAGACACTATCAACGAGCACGAATATGTCTTGGAACCGGTGAGAAAGTGACCGATTCAACGGTTGGTCCACCGGGGGAGGAATGCATGCAGGCAGCGCGCTACAGCGCCAACACAGGACCGGTTTCCCCGGCTCTGGCCTCTTTGCATCTGTCCTCCGAACTCAACCGTCAGTTTTGCAGTTCCCGCAGACATGCGTCGGCAACCAGGGTGCTTGCCGGCCATGGCCCGGGCATTTTCTGTGGGACGATGAAACCCGGCAGGTTCGCACAGTGCGTTCCTGCCACCACTGTGAAGGGAGCACAAAGTGAGGAGCTTTAACAATCAGCAGGTCTTCAAGGCGCTGCTGCTGGCCGGTGGTGCCAGCACGCTCGGCTTGGCGGCACCGGCTATGGCACAGGACGTCGATTGTAACGATCCTGCTAACGCCAATGCCCCCGCCTGTACGACAGGCGAGCGCATCGTCGTTACCGGTTCGCGTATTGCCGGCGACTTCGAGGCCAACAGCCCGATGACGACCATCGATGAAGGTTTCCTGGCCAACTCGGCCACGGCTGCCATCGAATCCAACCTGAACCGTCTGCCGCAGTTCGTTCCGGCCCAGACGCCGACGCAGGGTGGCGACATCCAGCCGACGGCAACCAACACGCCGGGTGCTGCGACCGTGTCGCTGCGCGGTGTCGGTTCCAACCGTAATCTCGTCCTGATCGACGGTCGCCGCGGTACGCCGGGCAACGCCTCGGGCGTGGTTGACATCTCGACCATCCCGTCGGCTGCCATCGAGCGCATCGAAGTGATTTCGGGCGGCGCCTCGGCTACCTACGGTGCCGACGCTGTGGCTGGTGTTACCAACTTCATCCTGAAGAAGGATTTCGAAGGTCTCGAACTGGACGCCAACTTCGGCATCACCCAGGAAGGCGACAACTTCGAATACCAGCTGTCGGGCATCATGGGTTCCGACTTCGACGATGGCCGCGGCAACGTGTCGATCGCCATGTCGATGAACACTCGCGAAGCCAACTACCTGCGTGATCGCGAATGGTACCAGGAACTGTGGGCCGACCCGACCATCGGCGGTACCCAGTTCTTCATCGACACGCCGGGTATCAACTTCGGCTTCGGCAACCTGCCGGACTTCAGCACTGTATTTGGCCCGGCGGCCGCAGGGCCGCGGTTCGGCCAGACCGTGTTCGTGCAGCCGGATGGTACGCCGTTCACCACCAACTTTGGTGGCTTTGGCAATAGCAACTTTACGCTGGCCAATGGTGGTCGCCCGTACCAGGTAAGCTCGAACGGCACCATTTCGCAGAACAACACCAACCTGTACCTGATCCTGCCGCTGACGCGTTACAACCTGTTCGCCCGCGGCAACTACGAGATCAACGACTGGGTCGGTGTGTTCGCACAGGGCCTCTTCAGCCACGTCGAGACCTACACGCGTAACGAGCCGGGCCCGATCTTCGCCGGTTGGGGGGCAACCGCAGACCCGACCCAGCTTGATCGTGACCAGCTGCCGGACGACCTCTGGACGCTGCTCGACAGCCGTCCGAATCCGGACGCTCCGTTCACCATTCAGGCGCTGCTGCCGGACGATCGTGAAACCTTCACGGACGTGACGACCTACAACCTGACGGCCGGCCTCGAGGGCTATATCCCCTCCACCAGCCTGTCGTGGGAACTGTTCGTCAGCCACGGTATCTCGTCGACCTACGCCAAGCAGACCGGTGTGTACTCGCTCGAGCGTATGCGCGCTGTGCTGGGTGCACCGAACTTCGGTGAAGGCTTCGAAGTCCAGGGTAACTCGACTTCGGGTGGCTTCGGTGCTTCGACCGGCCGGTGTACTTCTGGCCTGAACTTCTACATCGAGCCGGCTGGCGGTATTTCCGAGGACTGTCTCGAAGCCGTTCGTGCCGACCTGAAGAACCGTTCGGAAGTCACGCAGACCATCGTCGAAGCGAACATCGCCGGCGGCCTGTTCGACCTGCCTGCCGGTGAAGTCGGTGCCGCGATCGGTGCCAGCTATCGCGAGCTGCAGTTCCAGTTCGACAACGATACCCTGACCACTCAGGGCCGCTCGTTCCAGGACCAGGCGCTGGGCATCTACCCGAGCGGCAACGTCGACGCCATGTTCGACGTGAAGGAAGTGTACGGCGAATTGCTGATCCCGCTTCTTTCCGACGTTCCGGGCATCCAGCAGTTCAATCTGGAGCTTGGCGGTCGTATCTCGGATTACTCGACCACGGGTACGAGCTACACCTACAAGATCCTGGGCGACTGGGAAGTCACCGACTGGCTGCGTTTCCGTGGCGGTTACAACCGCGCGGAACGCGCACCGAACATCGGCGAGCTGTTCCTTGCGGCGCAGCAGACCTTCGGTGTGAACACTGCTGGTGACCCCTGCTCGAAGTTGAACCCGCTGTCGTTCTCGGCGAACAATGCCAATGCCAACGGTGCCGGCGTCGAAGCCGTCTGCCGTGTGCAGATGAACCAGTCCGGAGACCTGACCGCTGATGACTTCTTCTATCAGCAAGCCCCAGATGGCACTTACGTCAATGGCGCATCGGCTTCCGGTACCTTCGGCTTTGCCTTCCCGACGACCATTGGTAACCCAAACCTGGTTCCGGAAACCGCCGATACCTGGACTGCCGGTGTGGTGATCACCTCGCCGCTCGACAACCCGCTGTTCAACCGCTTCCGCTTGTCGGTCGACTGGTTCGACATCTCGGTTGAAGACGCCATCGGTGAACAGACCGTGGCTGTGGCACTGCAGCAGTGCTACGACCCGGCCCTGAACCCCGCATGGGCGAGCAACGATCCGACCACGATCGCCAACTCGCAGTTCTGTCAGCTGGTTCCGCGTAACGCGCAGAACGGTGGCCTCGGCAACGTGAGCCGCACCTATGTGAACAACGGTGAGTTCAGCGTGTCGGGTATCGACGTCCAGCTCGACTGGGGCTTCGATGTCGGTCCGGGCTCGGTCAACCTCAACGTGCTGGCAAACTACCTGCTGCACTTTGAATCGACCGCGCTGGCCGGCGTTGTGCCGATCGTCGACTATGTCGGTACGCAGGGTACGGGCGAGAACGGCCTGAACACCGGTGTGTACGAGTATCGTGTCCTCACGACGCTCGGCTACAACTGGGGTCCGGCTTACCTCGGCGTCCAGTGGCAGCACCTGCCCTCGATCGAAGACGCTTCGGAAGCTCAGTTTGGTCCGAACCAGACCACCGGCTTCCCGAGCTACAACATCTTCGACCTGAACGGCACCTACGCTGTGACGGACGACATCAACCTGCGCTTCGGTGTGCAGAACCTGTTCAACAAGGCTCCGCCGCTGGGTAACCGCAACCTGGCCAACGAGCCGGGCACGGGACCGGGTCTGCCGGGTGGTTCGTTCAACTCGCTGTTCTACGACACCAACGGCCGTCGCTTCTACTTCGGTGCGAACCTCCGGTTCTAATCGAAGAGCGACAGCTCAAGAGAACGGGGCCTCTCCTTCGGGAGGGGCCCTTTTCTTTTGGGCGCTGCAGATCTGCCCCGGATAAACCAAAGGGCAGCACCCTTCGCAGGATGCTGCCCTTTGGTGCGCCCGACAGGATTCGAACCTGTGGCCCCCGGATTAGGAATCCGATGCTCTATCCAACTGAGCTACGGGCGCTTCGCTGTTTTCTCTAAGAGGGAGAATAGCCGCTGACAATCAATTGACGTCGTCAGGCGGTGCCACCGGCAGGGGCAGCGGCGCGACGGGTACGCCTTCGTCCAGCAGTTCCCTGGCTTCCTCCAGGCTGGCCTCGCCATGGATCGCTTCATGCTCGCGTTCGCCATAGTGCATGGCGCGCGATTGCTCGGCGAAGTCCTTGCCCACCCAGGTGCTGTTCTCCAGCGCCTTTGCCTGTGCCTTGGCCAGCTGCTCCAGCGCTTCCGCCACTTCCGGCGTCATCGGCGCGTTGGAGACATTCTTGCCCTTGGCATTCGGCATGGCGGGCTGCTGGTTGCCCTTCTTGCCCACGGCCGGGGCCATCGGCGCCTTGCTGACGGCATCGGAACCGCATTGCGGACAGCTCACCAGTCCACGCTCCTTCTGGGAGACGAAGTCTTCGGACGAGCCGAACCAGCCCTCGAAACGGTGGCCGTTGTCACAGGAGAGGTCGAATACGATCATTGCGACTGCGATTTAGGGATATCGCGCTTGTTGGCAAGGCTGGGAAGCTGTCGACGAACCTCGGTGATGCGATCGAGCGACACCTCGCAGATCCCCAAGCCGGCATTTTCGCCATCCATGTCCAGCAATACCTCGCCCCAGGGATCGACGATCAGCGAGTGGCCATAGGTTCGCCGTCCGTCGGCATGTTCGCCAACCTGTGCGGCGGCGATGACGAAGGCGCTGGCTTCCACCGCCCGGGCCCGCTGCAGCAGGTGCCAATGGGCCTGGCCAGTGGGAACGGTGAAGGCTGCGGGAATTGCGATGGCATCGCAAGCGCGCCGTCCAAGTTCTTCGAAAAGCGCGGGAAAACGGATATCATAACAGATGGTCAGTCCGAGCCGGCCGAGCGGTGTATCGGGTACGGTCACTACCTGCTCGCCGGGCATATAGGCCGAAGATTCGCGCCAGGCCTCCCCGGTATCCAGCTCCACATCGAACATGTGGATCTTGTCATAGCGGGCGGCCACATTGCCTTGTGCATCGAACAACAGCGTGCGGTTGGCCCAGCGCCCGTCCTCGCGCGCCACGGGGAGGCCAAAGGCTATCCAGATGCCACCCTGCGCGGCCGCATCGGCAATCCTTTCGACCTGACGATTTTCACTTTCCGGCACGATATTGGCGGCTGCGCGCTTGCGATCCTTGTCCAGCAGGCCCGCCATCTCCGGGGTAAAGAGCATCTCCGCCCCCGCCCCCGCCGCTTCCCGCGCCGCCGTCACGATCCGGTCGGCGTTGTCCGCCGGATCGACGCCCGAGGTCATCTGCAGGATGGCAATGCGCGGCATCGGTCAGTGAGCCTTACAGACCCAGCAGGGCGTCCAGCTTGCCCTCGCGGTCGAGCGCCGCGAGGTCGTCCGAGCCGCCGATGATCTGGTCATTGATGAAGATCTGCGGAACGGTGCGGGCATCGGGATTGCGCTCGAGCATTTCCTCGCGCTTGGGGCCGCCCAGCGTGATGTCGTACTCGCTGTATTCGACGCCTTTCTGGTCCAGCAAGCGTTTGGCGCGGTGGCAGTAGCCGCAATACATCTTGGTGTAGATTTCGACCTTGGGCGCGCTCACGAAACTTCCTTCGTCTTCGGGGCTCCGGCGATGCTTGAAACCGCCTTGAGCCGACCTATCTCAAGTACTGCGGATGCCGAATGCGGGTCCGCATACATGTCAAATTGCTCAAAAGAGGATTTGTTGCAAATGAACCGTTTTGATTTCTCCCCCTATCGCCGTTCCACCGTGGGTTTCGACCGTCTGTTCGACCTGCTCGAAAACAACGCCCGCAATACCGGCGACAACTATCCCCCGTTCAACATCGAGCGCCGCGACGAGGATGCCTACCGCATCACCATCGCCGTTGCCGGCTTCAAGCCTGGCGACCTCGACATCACCGCGCAGCAGAACCTGCTCACCGTCCAGGGCAAGAAGCGTGACGAGGTGTCCGAGGGCGAGATGCTGCATATGGGCATCGCCAACCGTGGCTTCGAACGCCGCTTCGAACTGGCCGACTATGTCCGTGTCGAGAATGCCGACCTGGCCGATGGCCTGCTGGTGATCGACCTGGTGCGCGAAGTGCCGGAAGCGATGAAGCCGAAGAAGATCAAGGTCGGCGGCAACAAGCTCGAAGTCATCGAGAACAAGGACGACAGCGACGACCAGGCCGACGCCGCCTGATCGCCAAGTCTTCACCTGATCCGGAAATGATCGGGGGCGAGGCCCGCTAAAGCCTCGCCCCCTCGACGCATCAGCGCCGACTCGCTTCTGAAACTGGCTGTCCGGGTCGCAAGAGACAGCCTGCCTCACAAAGCAAGACCGAGCCGACTACACGCGGGAGACTCCCTGCTGCCCTCGTGGGGCCGGTCTGAACTTATTGAGTCATCAGTATGTGAACGTTCGCCAAACCTCAAGGTCAGGCATCAAATTACGCCCCGTCTGACCCATGGGCACGGGGTACGCCCTGCCCACAGGCCATGGCAAGATGTTTTTCCCAAGAATCCGGCAAAGTGTTAAAGCACGGGCAACTATGCCGAGTAAGGTATTCTAAACAAGTCGTGATTGCTCGAGAGCAGCCGCAATAAAACCGCTGAACAAGGGGTGCGGATCGAACGGTCGGCTCTTCAATTCCGGGTGGAACTGCACGCCGACGAACCACGGGTGATCGGGCCGTTCGACGATTTCGGGAAGCAGGCCGTCCGGCGACATGCCGGAGAAGATCAATCCACCCTCTTCCAGCACATCGATATAGGCCGAATTGACCTCGTAACGGTGGCGGTGGCGCTCCGAAATTTCGGTCGCGCCGCCGTAGATGCCGGAGACGTGGCTGTTGCCGGCCAGCTTGGCGTCATAGGCCCCCAGTCGCATGGTGCCGCCCAGGTCGGTACTTGCCGAACGCTGCTGCAGGCCTTCCTTGCTCATCCATTCGGTGATGATGCCCACCACCGGCTCCGAGGTCTCGCCGAACTCGGTGGATGAAGCTTCGGCGATGCCGGCGGTGTTCCGGGCGCCCTCGATGCAGGCCATTTGCATGCCGAGGCAGATGCCGAAGAAAGGCACCTTCCGCTCGCGGGCGAAGCGTACCGCCGCAATCTTGCCTTCCGAACCGCGTTCTCCGAAGCCGCCCGGCACTAGGATCCCGTGCATCGGCTCCAGCGCGGCGGCGATCTCGGCATCGTCCTGCTCGAAGATTTCGGCGTCGATCCACTTGATGTTGACCTTGGTGCGATTGGCCATGCCGCCATGCACCAGCGCCTCGTTCAGCGACTTGTAGGCATCGGGCAGGCCGACATACTTGCCGACCACGCCGATAGTGACTTCGCCCTCGTAGTTCTCGTAGCGGTCGACCACGTCGGCCCAGCGCGTGAGGTCGGGCGCAGGTGCATCGGTGATGCCGAAAGCACGCAGCACTTCGCTGTCGAGGCCCTCTGCATGGTACTGCTGCGGCACCGCGTAGATGCTGCTGGCATCGAGCGCCGGAATCACCGATTCCTTGCGCACGTTGCAGAAGTTGGCGATCTTCTGGCGTTCGCCATCGGGCAATGGGTGCTCGCAGCGGCAAAGCAGCACGTCGGGCTTGATGCCGAGCGAGGCCAGTTCGCGCACCGAGTGCTGCGTGGGCTTCGTCTTCAGTTCGCCTGCGGCCGCGATATAGGGCACCAGCGTGACATGGACCGACACCGTCTGGTCCGGCTCCAGCTCGTTGCGCAGCTGCCGGATGGCTTCCATGAACGGCAGGCTTTCGATGTCGCCCACCGTGCCGCCGATCTCGCACAGGATGAAATCGTGGTCGCCCTGGTCGGCGAGCGCGAATTCCTTGATCGCGTCGGTGACGTGCGGGATCACCTGCACCGTGGCGCCCAGGTAGTCGCCGCGGCGCTCCTTGGCGATGATGTCGCGATAGACGCGGCCCGAGGTAATGTTGTCGTTCTGGTGCGCCGAGACGCCCGTGAACCGCTCGTAGTGGCCGAGATCGAGATCGGTTTCGGCCCCGTCGTCAGTGACGTAGACCTCGCCGTGCTGGTAGGGGCTCATGGTCCCGGGATCGACATTCAGATAGGGGTCGAACTTGCGGATGCGGACCTTGTAGCCGCGCGCCTGCAACAGGGCGGCAAGCGATGCCGCCATGAGACCTTTGCCGAGCGATGAGACCACGCCGCCGGTGATGAAAATGTACCGCGCCATGGGAGTCGGGCCTTAAGGCCCGTAACGGATTCGGCGCAAGCGCTTTGGTGAAGATTTTCACCGCTGCGAGCAGATCACCTGCGGAAAAAGTTATTCGCCCAGATCGGCAAGCGGGTCTTCGGCGGGAACTTCCGCGGCCGAGGCATCATCACCAGCGGTATCCGCAGCCGAAGTGGTCGTGCGATCGAGGGTTTCGTCGAAGTCGCGCTGTCCCGAAGCGTCCACCGCCACCGCGGCCAGCACGATCGACAGGGCAACGAACAGAATCGCGAACCACTTGGTCGCGCGGCTCAGGAAGTCCGCCGCGCCGCGGGCCGACAGCATGCCGCCCGGGCTGCCACCGCCACCGATGCCGAGGCCGCCACCTTCGGAGCGCTGCATCAGCACCAGGATAACGAGGCCTGCCGCGATGAAGGCCTGGATGACGGTGAGGAAGATAAACAGGGTCATGGCAATTCTTGCTGTGTCTTGAGTTGCAGCGTCATGTAGTCGCCCTCGCCCCGCCCCACAAGGGACAGGGCGCCGGCGCTCAGTCGCCCTCGCCTTCGGCAGCGGCGATGATGATGCCGAGGAAACTTTCGGCCGTCAGGCTGGCACCGCCTACCAGTGCGCCGCCGACTTCATCGGCAGCCAGCAGTTCGGCAGCGTTGTCCGGCTTCACCGAACCGCCATAGAGAATGCGGATTTCCGTTCCGGCTTCGCCGAAGATGGAAACGAGCTTCTCGCGAATGTGACGGTGCATGGCACCGATATCGTCCACGGTGGGCGTACGGCCCGTGCCGATGGCCCAGACCGGTTCGTACGCCACGGTCACCTTCTCGGCCACGCCTTCGCCGGTCGGCAGCGAGCCGGTCAGCTGGCGGCCGACGACGGCTTCGGCCTTGCCGGCATCGCGCTCTTCCTCGGTCTCGCCGACGCAGACGATGACGTTCATGCCTGCCTCGATCGCGGCTTCGGCCTTTTGCTTGACCAGCGCGTTCGATTCCTTGTGGTCCGCGCGGCGTTCGCTGTGGCCGACGATGGTGAAGCCGGCACCGGCATCCTTGACCATGGCCGCCGACACGTCACCGGTGTGCGCGCCGCCATCGGCGGGGTGCACGTCCTGCGCGCCGATGCCGATCAGCGTCGCTTCCTTGCGACAGGCGTGAATCAGCGTGAACGGCGGTGCCAGGGCAACTTCAACCTTGATCAGCCGCTCTGCTGCTCGGTCAATTGCGCGCGCTTCGGCCAGCATGGCGCGGGTTCCGTGCATCTTCCAGTTGCCGACAATATAGGGTCGATTGGACATTTTTCGTTCGATTTCCGTGATTTCAATATGCTGCGCACCCAACGCGTGGTTGGATCGCATAAATAGTGAGTTGCGCGCTAGTCCGCCACCACTTGCTTGTCAAAGCAGGTTTTCCACTTTGACGGAAAGCCGCGTCTTGCTGTTGCGGGAGAGTCGCATGGCGGATAAAGCGGCCGCAATCCCGCGCAGCGGCATCCCGTCCGCCTGCCCAGCAATACAGAAAACGACAGATCGATGATCCAGCTCTTCCGCAAGTTTTTCCAGTCGAAACTCGGTATCGGCGTCACCCTGGCATTCCTTGGCGTGATCGCCATTGCCTTCGCCAGTTCCGATGTCGCCAACACCGGCATGTTCGGCGGTGTCACCGGCGGTGACCGTGTCGCCGTGGTGGGCGATCGCCGGATTTCGACCTCGGACCTGATTACCGGCGTGAACAGCGCCGTGACGCAGGAGCGGGCCAACAACCCCACGATCACGATGGAAGCCTTCGTCTCGCAGGGCGGCATGGAGGATGTGCTCGACCAGATGATCAGCCGCGCCGCGATCGGCGGCTTTGCCGAGATGCTGGGCCTGCGCGCCGGGCCGCGCCTGATCGATAGCGAGATCGTGACCATCCCGGCCTTCCGCGGGATCGACGGCAATTTCAGCGCCGACAGCTTCCGCCAGGCGCTGCAGCAGCAGGGCCTGTCCGAAGCCACGGTGCGCGACGACCTCGGCATGGGCTTGCTGGCCCGGCAGCTGGTGCTGCCCATCGCCTATTCCGCGACGCTGCCCGAAAGCATCACCCGCCGTTATGCCGCGCTGAACAACGAGCGGCGAATCGGCAGCGCCGTCCCGATCCCTGCGGCCGCCTTCGCGCCAGAAGGCGATCCCAGCGAGGAAGAACTGCAGGGCTACTACCAGGCCAATCGCGGCAGCTACATTCGCCCGGAGCGCCGCGTGCTGCGCTACGTCACCTTCGACGACTCCGCGCTTGGTGACCTGGCTCCGGTGACGGACGAGCAGGTTGCCCGTCGCTATGAGCGCGATGCGGCGATCTATGCCGCCAGCGAAGAGCGCAGCTTTACCCAGCTCGTGGTGCCGACCGAGGCAGCAGCCCAGGCGGTTATCGACGAGGTGAACGGCGGCATGGCGCTGGAGGCTTCGGCCCGGTCCAAGGGGCTGGATACGGTCAGTATCGAAGCCATCGACCGCGCCGCGTTCCAGTCGCAGACTTCCGCCGAGGTGGCAGCAGCCGCTTTCGCTGGATCGGAAGGTGCCCTTGTCGGTCCGCAGCGCGGCGAGCTGGGCTGGTACGTGCTGCGCGTGGATGAGGTAAACCAGATCGCCGGCCAGACGCTGGCGCAGGCCACCCCCGACATCCGCCAGCAATTGCAGGAAGAGCGTCGCCGCCTCGCCCTGAACGAGCTGACGGTGCGTCTCGAAGACGAATTCGCCGATGGCCGCAGCCTGTCCGAGGCCGCTGCCGAACTTGGCCTGGACCTCGCTACGACGCAGCCGCTGATCGCCACGGGTCAGGTCTACGAACGCCCGGAACGCGCACCCGAGGAACTGGCCCGCGTGCTCGATTTCGCTTTCCAGATGGACGAAGGTCAGCCGCAACTGGCGGAGATCGTGCCGGGGCAGCAGTTCCTGCTGTTCGAAGTCTCGCAGATCACCCGCAGCGCGACTGCGCCGCTGGCCGAAATCAAAGAGCAGGTGACGCTCGATTGGCGCCGCGAACGCGGCATGGCCGAGGCTGGCGCGGCCGCTGGCCGGGTGCTGGAGCGCGTCGAGGGCGGCGCGACCCTGGCCGAGGCCCTGGCCGAGGAAGATGTTCGCCTGCCCGCACCGGAGCCCCTCAATCTCAGCCGCCGCGAACTGGCGGCCCAGGGACAGCTCTCGCGCGCCAGCATCCTGTTCTTCTCGATGGCCGAAGGCACCACCAAGCGGGTGGAAATGGACGAAGCCAACACCTGGTTCGTCGTCCAGCTCGACGAGATCCAGGCGCCGGAACTTGCCGCCGACGATCCGCTGCTGGCGCAGGCCAGGCAGCAGCTCGGCGGCATGGTGGGCGAGGAATATGTCACCCAGTTCATCGCCGGTGCGCAGGAAGCGCTGGAGGTCGAGACCAACCAGCCCGCGATCGACGCCGTTCGTTCGCAGCTGCTCGGCCTCACCCAATAATGGGCAACGAGGTGTGACAGCCGCTCCGCACAATGCCGAAGCAGCGCTCGAAGCGCTGAACGCGGGGCGCAACACCCTCGTCTGGCGGCGCGTGGTCGCGGATACCGAAACGCCTATCGGCGCGGCACTGAAGCTGATGCAGCAGGGGCGCGGCGACTTCCTGCTGGAATCGGTGGAAGGCGGGGAAATTCGCGGGCGCTACAGCCTGCTCGGCCTCGATCCGGACCTGATGTTCCGTGCCACCGGCGCTGCCGCGGAGATCAATCGCCAGTGGCGGCATGACCGGGAGGCCTTCGAGCCGCTGCCCGCCGACAGCCTGTCTGAGCTCCGCGCGCTGGCACAGGCATGCAGGATCGACATGCCCGCGGGCCTGCCGCCCGCCCTCGCCTGCCTGGTCGGCTATTTCGGTTACGAGACCATCGGTCTCGTTGAGACCCTGCCGCGCGCACCCGAGAGTGACCTCGACCTGCCGGACATGCTGTTTGCCCGCCCGGCGCTGGTGCTGGTGTTCGATCGACTGACTGACGGCCTCTACCTGATCGCGCCGCTGTGGGCCGACGATGCCGAGCCCGCAGGCAAGATCGGACGCGCCACCGACCGGATCGACGAGGCGCTGCGTCGCCTTGGCGAGAAGGTGCCCGAAGCAGAGCGCCTCGCCAGCGCGCCCGAACTCGAACTGCAAGCGGTGATAGACCCGGCCGACTACGAGCGCATCGTGCTCAAGGCCAAGGACTACATTACCGCCGGCGACATCTTCCAGGTGGTGCTGGCACAGCGCTTCACCTGCGACTTCCCGTTGCCGCCGATCGCGCTCTATCGCGCCTTGCGGCGGGTGAACCCCTCGCCCTTCCTCTATTTCCTCGACCTGCCCGGCTTCGCCGTGGTCGGCTCCAGCCCGGAAATCCTGGTGCGTGTGCGCGATGGCGAAGTCACCATCCGTCCCATTGCCGGCACCCGTCCGCGCGGCGCGACGGAGAGCGAGGACAAGGCGAACGAGAAGAGTCTGCTGGCCGATCCCAAGGAATGTGCCGAGCACCTGATGCTGCTCGACCTTGGCCGGAACGACGTGGGCCGCGTGGCGGCGTCGGACAGCGTGACCGTCACCGACAGTTTCACCATCGAGCGCTACAGTCACGTGATGCACATCGTCAGCAATGTCGTCGGCCAACTGGCGGACGACAAGGACGCACTCGACGCGCTGTTCGCGGGCTTCCCCGCGGGAACCGTCAGCGGCGCGCCGAAGATCCGCGCTTGCGAGATCATCGCCGAGCTGGAGCCGGAGACGCGCGGCCCCTACGCGGGCGGCGTCGGCTATTTCGCTCCCGATGGCTCGGTCGACAGCTGTATCGTGCTGCGCACTGCGGTGCTTAAGGATGGCGTGATGCATGTGCAGGCTGGCGCCGGTATCGTCGCGGACAGCGACCCCGCCTACGAAGCCGCCGAATGCCGCCACAAGGCCGGTGCGCTGATCGCCGCCGCACGTGAAGCCGTGGAGGTCGCCAGCGAGCCGGGCTTCGGCCAGTGAAGGGTCTGCCCGCCCTTGCCCTGCTGCTGGTGCTGGCCGCCTGCTCCATCCGCAGCGAGGGCGACGAAAAGCCCGAGCGCATTTCGATCTGCGAACCGCTGCGTTTCGAGGACTCGCCCTTCACGCATTGCGTGGCGGAGCCCGGTGACCACGAGATCGCCATGGATCTCTCGCCGGAGGAAAGCGACAAGCCCTATCGCTCGCTGGAGATCTATGCCGACGAGATGGGCGATCGGGCGGATGTGATCGCGCTGGTGATGAACGGCGGCATGTTCGATCCCGAAGGCCAGCCCATCGGCTACTATGTCGAGGATGGCCTGCGCCTGACGGTGCTCAACGAGAATGATGGGCCTGGCAACTTCCACATGCTCCCGAACGGCGTCTTTTTCGGCGAGACGCCTGCCGGGCCATGGCGGGTGTGGGACACCCGCCGCTTCGCCCGCGACGTGGAGGATCGACCCCATTTCGCTACCCAGTCCGGCCCGATGCTGGTGATCGATGGCGAGCTGCATGGCCGCTTTGCGCCCGATGGCAGCAGTCGCAAGACCCGCAATGCCGTGGGTGTCGACCTCGCCGGACGCGCCCATTTCGTCATCAGCGAGGCCCCCGTAAGCTTCGGCAAGCTGGCGCGGCTCTATCGCGATGTGCTGGAAATCGACAACGCCCTGTTCCTCGACGGCAGCGTTTCCCAGATGTGGGACCCTCCCAATGGCCGGCTCGACACCGGACCGGAAATCGGGCCGCTGATCGTCGTTACCGAAAGAGAACCCTGATGCCCGAATACCGTTCGCTCTATCCCGTCACCGAACCCTTCGACAGCGGCATGCTGGACGTTGGCGAAGGCCATTCGCTTTACTGGGAACGGGTCGGCACCAAAGGGGCCAAGCCTGCCGTCATGCTGCACGGCGGCCCTGGTGGCGGGATCAGCACCTCGCATCGCGGCCAGTGGGACCCGGAACTGTACGACGTGGTGCTGTTCGATCAGCGCGGCTGCGGCAAGTCGCTGCCCTTTGCGGAGATCGAGCACAACGATACCTGGCGCATCGTCGAGGACATGGAGCGTCTGCGCGAGATGTGCGGGTTCGAGACTTGGCAGGTGTTCGGCGGCAGCTGGGGATCCACCCTCGCCCTCGCCTATGCGCAGAAATATCCCGAGCGCGTCAGCGAACTGGTGCTGCGTGGCATTTTCCTCGGCCGCCAGAAGGAAAAGGACTGGCTCTACACCTATGGCGCCAGCGAGATCATGGCCGAGCAGTGGGATTCCTTCAGCGGCCTGATCCCGGAGGCCGAGCGCGGCAACCTGGTGCAGGCCTATTATGATCGCCTTACCAGCGACGACGAGCAAATCCGCCTGGCAGCCGCGCGCGAATGGTCGCTGTGGGAAGGCAATGTCGCCACCCTGCTGCCCGACCCCGAACTGCTCGACAGCTTCGCCGATCCGGCCAAGGCCATGCCCTTCGCCCGGATTTGCGCGCTGTTCTTCCTCAAGGACTTCTTCCTCGAGGAAGCGCAGCTGCTCAGGGATGCGGACAAGTTGAAGGGCATTCCCGGCATTATCGTGCAGGGTCGCCACGATATCTGCACCCCGCCGGTTTCGGCTTGGGAGCTGAAAAAGGCATGGCCCGAAGTCGATCTACGCATCGTGCACGATGCCGGGCATAGCGCCGGCGAACCGGGCATTATCGACGGTCTCGTCCGCGCGACGGACGAATTGGCAGGCAAATCGGCTTGAACATGAGCGTCAGGCAGGCAATGGGCGTCACATGAGCGGCATTCTGGTCATCGACAACTACGACAGCTTCACTTTCAACCTCGTCCATTACCTGATGGAACTGGGGGCGAAGGTGGACGTGGTGCGCAACGATGCGATCACCGCGCGCGAGGCGATCGCCAGTGATGCTGCGGGTATCCTGATCTCGCCCGGCCCCTGTACCCCGAACGAGGCGGGCGTCAGCCTGGACCTGGTGGCGGCCTGCGCCGATGCGGAGCGTCCGCTGCTGGGCGTGTGCCTGGGCCACCAGTCAATCGGCCAGCACTTCGGCGGACGCGTGGCGCGCGGCGGCCTGATGCACGGCAAGACCTCACCCGTGGATCACGATTCCACGGGCGTGTTCGCGGGTATCCCCTCGCCCTTCACCGCCACCCGCTATCACTCGCTGATCGTCGAGGACATTCCCGATTGCCTGGTGGTCAATGCCACCAGCGAGACTCCCGGCCTCGACGGCACCTGCGTGATGGGCTTCCGCCACGTGGACCTGCCGATCCACGGTGTGCAGTTCCACCCGGAGAGCATTGCGACCGAATACGGGCATGACCTGCTCGCCAATTTCCTGCGGATCTGCGGGCTGGAGGCCAAGGTGCCGGAAAGGATGATGGCATGAGCGTGCTACCTTCCGTCGAACACCCGCTGACCGAGGCCGAGGCCGAACAGGCCTTTGCCGACATGCTGGACGGCAAGCCGTCTGACGAGGAGATCGCAAAGTTCCTGTCCGACCTGTCGGATCGCGGCGAATGCGCCGAGGAAATCACCGGCGCGGCCCGCGCAATGCGCGCACGCCTGATCCCGATCGACGCTCCAGCGAACGCCATCGACGTTTGCGGCACGGGCGGCGATGGCCACCACACGCTCAACGTGTCTACCGCGGTATCGCTGGTGGTGGCGGCTTGCGGCGTACCGGTGGCCAAGCACGGAAACCGCGCAGCCAGTTCCAAGGCCGGGGCAGCGGATACGCTGGAGGCTCTGGGCCTCGACATGGACGCGGCCGGTCGCACTGCCGAGCACACCCTGCGCGAGATCGGCATCTGCTTCCTCTTCGCCAAGAACCACCACCCGGCCATGGCCCGCATCCAGCCCATTCGGCAAAAGCTGGCCAAGCGCACCATTTTCAACCTGATGGGACCGCTGTCGAACCCGGCCCGCGTGCGTCGCCAGCTGATCGGCATCGCCCGCCCGGCCTATGTCCCGATCTATGCCGATGCCATGGCCCGCCTCGGCACCGAGCGGACCTTCATCGTCTCCGGTGACGAGGGGCTCGACGAGCTCAGCCTCGACGAAGGCAACGAGGTTGCCGATGTTCGGGGTAACGAGGTGACGATGCGCCGCGTCTCTGCCGAGGATGCCGGCCTGCCGCACGCGCCGGTCGAGGCCATTCGCGGCGGCGATCCGGAGCACAACGCCAAGGCGCTGCAGGCGCTGCTGATGGGCATGCCCGGCCCCTATCGCGACGCCGTTCTGTTCAACGCCGCCGGCGCGCTGATCGTGGCCGGCGAAGTCGAGACCTGGAAGGAAGGCGTGGAAGAGGCCGCCGAGGCGCTCGACAAGGGCCTCGCCAAGGCGCTGCTCGATTGCTGGATTGCGGCCGCCAAGTGAACAAGCTGGAAGAAATCTGCGCCACCAAGCGCGAGGAAGTGCTTGCCCGCAAGGCGGAACGGACGCTGGCCGATCTCGAACTGCTAGCGAGCGAGGCTTCGGCGCCGCGCGGTTTCCGGGCAGCGCTGGAAGAGAAGTCCCGCGATGGCTTCGGGCTCATCGCGGAGATCAAGAAGGCCTCTCCTTCCAAAGGCTTGATTCGCGACGATTTCCGCCCTCACCAGCACGCCATGGACTATGCCGCCGGCGGTGCTGCCTGCCTTTCGGTGCTGACCGACGCGCCCTATTTCCAGGGTCACGAGGATTACCTGCTCGATGCCCGCGCCAGCTGCGCGCTGCCGGTGCTGCGCAAGGATTTCATGGTCGATCCCTGGCAGGTGGCCGAAAGCCGCGCGATCGGTGCCGATGCCATCCTGATCATCGTTGCCGCCCTGTCGGATGCGCTGATGGCGGAAATCGAGGCTGCGGCCCTCGCCATGGGCATGGACGTGCTGGTCGAAGTGCATGACGAAGAGGAGATGGAACGCGCCGCGGCCTATCTCCGCTCGCGCCTGATCGGTGTGAACAATCGCGACCTGAAGACCTTCACCACCGATCTCGCCACCACTGAGCGGCTTGCACCGCTGGCGCCGGAAGGCAGCCTGCTGGTGGGCGAAAGCGGCATCAACAGCCATGCCGATTGCCAACGTCTGGCGCAGTCCGGCGTACGCTGCTTCCTGGTCGGAGAGAGCCTGATGCGACAGGACGATGTCGAAGCTGCCACGCGGCGTTTGTTGCAAGGCTAGCGACGGGCTGCGATAGGCTTCCCGCATGAGCAAGCTCACCCATCTCGACGACAAGGGCGCTGCCCGTATGGTGAATGTCGGCGGCAAGCCCGAAACGGCTCGCAGCGCAACCGCTGCAGGCCGTATCCTCATGTCGCCTGCCACGCTGGCCGCCGTTCGCGACGGCAGCGGCCCGAAGGGAGACGTGCTGTCCGCCGCGCGCATTGCCGGCATCATGGCGGCGAAGAAGACCGGCGAACTGATCCCGCTGTGCCATCCGCTGGCGCTGGACACCGTCAGCGTGGATTTCGCCTTCGCCGAAGACTGGGTCGAGGTGACGGCCCGCGCTGCGCTGACCGGCAAGACAGGGGTCGAGATGGAGGCCCTGACGGCTGCCTCGGTCGCCCTGCTCACTCTCTACGACATGGCCAAGGCGCTGGAGAAAGGCATGGTCATCGAGAACGTCCGCCTGCTGGAGAAGACCGGCGGCAAGAGCGGCGACTGGCGCGCGGAGTAATCGCAAGGTGGCACCGCCCAAACCGATCCCGCTTGAGGAAGCTCAAGCCCGGCTGTGCAACCTGGTGTCCCCGCTTCCGGTCGAGCAGGTGCCTGTCGAACGGGCGATCGGCCGGTACCTCGCGGAAGACCTGCGCGCCCGCCGTACCCAGCCCCCGGCGGATCTGTCGGCGATGGATGGCTACGCGGTCGGCGGGGATGATCTTGCAGGTCCGTGGCGCGTGGTCGGTGAAAGTGCTGCCGGACATCCCTACCAAGGCGAGATCAGGCGCGGCGAAGCAGCCCGCATCTCGACCGGTGCGCATATGCCTGCCGGGACGGGCGCAATGCTGTTGCAGGAAAATGCGATCCGTGACGGCGACAGGCTTACCCTTTCGAACGAGGACGGCCCGACACCGCGCCATATCCGACGCGAGGGCTTCGACTTCGCTGATGGCGACCGAGTGCTTGCCGCCGGCACCCGTATCGGCCCTGCGCAACTCGCCCTGGCGATCTCTGCCGGTCACGGAGAGATCTCCGCACCAAGCCTGCCCGGGCTGGCCGTGATCGACAGCGGCGACGAACTCTGCACCGATCCTGCCAATTGCGGCCCGCACCAGATCCCGGCGAGCAACGGCCCCGCCCTTGCCGCCCTCGGCGCGTCGCTCACCTCCAACATCGTCCGGATCGGACCGGTCCGCGACCAGCTGGCTGATGTCGTCGACGCGTTCGAACGGGCATCGGAGGCCGATGTCATCGTTACCAGCGGCGGAGCATCAGTCGGCGATCACGACCTGATGAAGCCGGCGCTCGAACAATGGGGAGCGGCGATCGATTTCTGGCGCGTGGCGATCAAGCCGGGCAAGCCGCTTATGGTCGCCCGCAAGGGGCAGACCACTATCCTGGGCCTGCCGGGCAACCCCGTTTCAAGCTTCGTCACCGCCTGGCTGTTCCTGCTTCCCCTGCTGCGCAAACTGGCGGGCGCCCGCGACGTGCTGCCAAGAACCTTGCTGATGCCCTTGAGAGGGCAGCTGGAGGCTGGCGGCTCTCGGACGGAATTCCTGCGCGGCAGGATCGTCAACGGCGGTATCGAACCCATCGACGAGCGCGACAGTAGCGCCCTGCGGGCTCTCGCCGCCGCCGAAGCGCTGATCCGGCGCGATATCGCAGCTCCGGCAGTCGCGGATGGCCAACTGGTGCCGATCTATCCGCTCCAAAATGGCGGTAACGCTTGACTTGAGCGAATCTGTTTCATACTTGTTCCGTATTCGTTCCCCATGTGGAACATTGCGGAAGTGGAACATTGCGGAAGGGGTTCACCCATGTTGACTGCCAAGCAACACGAATTGCTGCTGTTCATCCATCGCCGGCTCGAAGAGTCGGGCATTTCTCCGAGTTTCGAAGAGATGAAGGAAGCGCTCGACCTGAAGAGCAAGTCGGGCGTGCACCGCCTGATTTCCGCGCTCGAGGAACGCGGCTTCATCCGCCGGCTGCCCAACCGCGCGCGCGCGCTTGAAGTGGTGAAGATGCCGGAGAACATGGGCGGCAAGGGGGCGGAGGCCGTCGCCAAGGTGACCACGCCTCCTGCCAACCAGCCTCAGGCTGCCAATGACGTGATCGAAATCCCGCTGCACGGCCGGATTGCCGCCGGTGTCCCGATCGAGGCGCTGGAAGACAGCCAGACCCTGCCCGTCCCTGCCGCGCTGCTCGGCTCGGGTGAGCATTATGCGCTCGAAGTCTCCGGCGACTCTATGGTCGAAGCGGGCATCTTCGACGGTGACTTCGCGCTGGTGAAGAAGGCCGATACTGCCCGCGACGGCGATATCGTGGTGGCACTCGTCAATGACGAGGAAGCGACGCTGAAGTACCTGTACCACGATGGCGGCAAGATCCGGCTCGATCCGGCCAATGCCGCTTACGATCCGCAGGTCTATGAAGATCGGCAGGTGAAGGTTCAGGGCAAGCTCGCGGGCCTGCTGCGCCGCTACCACTGACCTGACGCAGGGATTCTGGGCGGAGGAGGACCCCGGCGGGTTCGCCTCCGTTTGCATGTGCGCTGCGATTAATCTTTCCGCCGGCCGCGCCACCAGCCATGTTCGCCCTGCGATTGGGCGACGCTGGTTAGCCGTGGTTCCTCACCGAGGACAATTGCCAGTCCGCCGCTTTGCGACAGCATCCGGCCATCCGCCTTCAACCAGCGTGGCGCGCACGAACTCGGTAGCCAGCGATCGGACACGACGATATCGGCACGCTCGCAAGCCGCGGCCAGCGCCCGTTCGGCAACAATGTTCCGGCTGCGGCTCATCAGCAGTTCCCATTCCCGGCCACCGCGTTCCAGGGTGATGGCGCAGAAGTCGGAACTGCACCGTGCCCCCGGCCACTCGGTTAGCGGTAAAGGTTCGCCCTCGACACCGGAGAGTTCCAGCAGGTTGTCGCGGGTGAAGCTGCTGCGCGAATTGCGCAGCACCAGCAGCTGTTCGCCTTCACCGGTAATGCCGACATGGCGGCCATCGCTCGAAACCAGCACATCAGGGATCGGCGTGCGCAGCAATACCAGCGTAGCGAGTGCAGCAGGTGCCAGGCCCCATAGCCGTGCCTTGCCCCGCCACAGTGCCAGCCAGAGCCCGCCGGAAACAAACAGCAGTATCGTCGGCAGGGTCATCTGCGGGATCAGCTTCACGGCGCCGGGCTGGCTGGAGGTAAAGTGCGCAATGCCCAGCAAGAGGTCGAGCGACTGGCCTGCAAGCCACCAGGCGGGCGCTCCCAGCCCGACGAGGTCCAGCGCCAGGGCCAGCGCAATCAGCGGCATGGAGACGAAGGTCACCAGCGGAATGGCGATGACGTTGGCAAAGGCGCCGTAAACGCCCGCCCGGTGGAAGTGGAACAGCACGATCGGCATCAGCGCGACTTCGATCACGAGGCCGGTCACCAGCAACATCGTCGCGCGTCTGGCAAACCACCTCGTGCGGCTTTCCTCGCGCGTTGCCAGGAAGCGTTTTACCGGCCCCGCATTATGCAGTGCGACGATGGCGATGACGGCGGCAAAGCTCATCTGGAAGCTCGGCCCGACCAGGCTTTCCGGCCACAACAGCATCACGGCCGCCGCCGCGACCGCCACCATGCGCAAGGACAAGGGTTCACGCCCAAGGGCAAGCGCAACCAGTACCAGCAGCGCGGCAATGCAGCTGCGCACCGTCGGCACCTGCGCTCCGGTCAGCAAGGTGTAGCCGATACCGGCCAGGGCGGCGATCGCAGCGGCCGCTACTGGCAAGCGCACCCTCAGGACCAGCCATGGCCACAGGGCCAGCAGGCGGATGGCAAGCAGGTATGCTCCCGCGATAACAGCGCTGACATGCAGCCCGCTGATGGATAGCAGGTGGGTCAGCCCGGCATCGCGCATGGCATCTTCGTCCGCCTCGCCGATCGCGCCGCGGTCTCCGCTGGCGAAGGCGGCGGCAATGCTGCCGGCGGAGCCACCCAATTGCTCGCGCACATGGGCCGATAGACGCCGCTGTAATCCGGCAATCAAGGCTTCGTCGGTGTCCGGCGGCTCGATCACTGTCACCGCGCCCTGCACGCTGCCCGTGGCAGCGTATCCTTCGAACCAGGCCGTGCGCGCGAAGTCGTAGCCACCGGGCAACATGGGTGCGGCAGGCGGCATCAGTCGGGCCTGCAATTGCAGCAATGCGCCTTCGCCGAAAGCCGGATCATCCTCCTCGGACGGCACATTCACGCGGACCTTGGCTGCCTCGCCGGTGTCCGGGTGGCGGATGGCCAGGACGAGGCGCACGCGGTCCTGCGCCGGCTGCTCGATACGCTCCAGCACGCGGCCCATGAAGGTGCCCGAAACCGGTCGCTCGAAAGCCTCGGCGCCGACCAGCTCCGAGCGGGTCCATGCCAGCCCTGTCCCGAAGGCCAACAGGAGGCCGCAAGCGACCAGTGCCCCGACGAGGTGGACACGGGTCTCCCGCCCCTTCCACAAGGCCACCGCACCGATTGCGCAGAGCAGGCCTACGGCCATGCTGGCGATCCACGCGCCCGGCGTATCGAGCACGAACCAGACGCCGATCCCGGCTGCCATGGCGACTGCCATCCACGGGCCGCGATCGAAGCCGGAATCGGCCAGGAATCGCTCGGCAAACGTAGCCACGCTGGACAAAGACGCGCGCTTTCGCCAAGGCGTGTGCTGCGTCGCAGCATCGCCCTGCTCGTCCCCCATCGGGACCAATGGTGGCTGGCGCGTCGCCATGCAAATATAGGACAGGAAACAGAGGGTTATGGCAAGTTCGAGTGGTGATGGTTCTGTGCAGCGTCCGGTCGTGACGCGCTTTGCGCCCAGCCCCACCGGCTTCCTGCACATCGGCAATGCCCGCACCGGGCTTTTTTCGTGGCTCTATGCCCGCCATCACGGCGGCAAGGCCCTGCTGCGCATCGAGGACACCGACAAGAAGCGTTCCACCCAGGAAGCGATCGACGTAATCTTCGACGGGCTGGACTGGCTCGGCCTCGAATTCGATGGTGAGCCGGTGTTCCAGAGTCAGCGGGCCGAGCGGCACGCGGAAGTGGCGCAAAAGCTGCTGGACGCGGGCCAGGCCTACAAGTGCTTCGCCACGCCTGAAGAACTCGCCGAAATGCGCGAACAGCAGCGCGCCGCCAAGCAACCGCTGCGTTACGACGGCCGCTGGCGCGACCGTGACCCCTCGGAAGCCCCTGAAGGCGCGCCCTTCACCGTGCGCATCAAGACGCCCGAGGGCGGCGAGACGGTGATCGAGGATGCCGTGCAGGGCCGCGTGAAGGTGGACAATCGCGAGATCGACGATTTCATCCTGCTGCGTGCCGACGGCACGCCCACCTACATGCTGGCCGTCGTGGTCGACGACATGGACATGGGGTGCACCCACATCATCCGCGGCGACGACCACCTCAACAATGCTTTTCGCCAGATCCAGGTGATCCGCGCCATGCAGGGAATCGAGGAAGGCTGGGACGAGCCTACCTATGCCCACGTCCCGCTGATCCACGGCAACGATGGCGCCAAGCTGTCGAAGCGCCACGGCGCGCTGGGTGTGCGCGACTATCGCGAGATGGGCATCCTGCCCGAAGCGCTGTTCAACTACCTGCTGCGCCTTGGCTGGGGTCATGGCGACCAGGAGGAATTCAGCCGCGAAGAGGCCATCGCGCTGTTCGATATCGACGCCGTGAACAAGGGCCCGAGCCGCTTCGACATGAAGAAGCTGCTGAACATGAACGGCAATTACATTCGCGCCGCCAACGATGCTCGCCTGGCCAGGCTGGCAGCGGAACTGATCGGCCCCGAAGCGGACGAGAAACTGCTCGAACAGGCCATGCCGGTGCTCAAGACCCGCGCTCGCGACATGAACGAACTGGCCGATGGCGCAGCCTTCCTGTTCAAGCAGCGCCCGCTGGAAATGACTGAAAAGGCGGCGGCCCTGCTCGACGACGAGGCGCGCGAGCGCCTGGCGGCGATTTCAAGCCGGTTGCAGGCGGAAACGGACTGGACAATCGAGGCGCTGGAGGCCAATCTGAAGGCCTATGCGGAGGAGCTGGATCTCGGTCTCGGCAAACTCGCGCAGCCGCTTCGTGCGGCACTGACAGGGCAGACCACCTCGCCCGGTATTTTCGATGTGCTGGTGCTTCTCGGCAGAGAAGAGAGCCTTGCGCGGATCGACGCCCAGGCAGGCAGCTGAGACGCTGTCTGGATTGCGGCGTTTAACTTATTGAAGGAGAACGGCTTTGGCTGACAAGCAGGCAGAATTGACGGTAGGCGGCGAAAGCTACGACTTTCCGACACTGGAAGGTAGCTGCGGCCCCGATGTCATCGATATCCGCAAGCTTTACGGCAAGACCGGCAAATTCACGTTCGACCCGGGTTACAAGTCCACGGCCAGCTGCGAAAGCGCGCTGACCTTCATCGACGGCAACGAAGGCGTCCTGCTGCACCGCGGCTACCCCATCGGACAGCTGGCGGAGCATTCCAGCTTCATGGAAGTCGCCTACCTGCTGCTCAATGGCGAACTGCCGAGCCAGGACGAATACAACGACTTCACCAACACCATCACCTATCACACCATGCTGCATGACCAGATGCGGCAGTTCTACCAGGGCTTCCGTCGCGACGCGCACCCCATGGCGGTGATGTGCGGCGTGGTCGGCGCGCTGTCGGCTTTCTATCACGACAGCACCGACATCTCGGACCCCGAGCACCGCAAGATTTCCAGCCACCGCCTGATCGCCAAGATGCCGACCATTGCGGCCTGGGCCTACAAGTATGCGGTTGGCCAGCCCTTCATGCAGCCGCAGAACTCGCTCAGCTACACCGGCAACTTCCTGCGCATGACGTTCGGCGTGCCGGCAGAGGAGTACGAGGTCATCCCGGCGGTCGAAAAGGCCATGGACCGGATCTTCATCCTCCATGCCGACCATGAACAGAACGCCTCGACCAGCACCGTGCGCCTGGCCGGTTCGTCGGGCGCCAACCCCTTCGCCTGTATCTCCGCCGGCATCGCCTGCCTGTGGGGTCCGGCGCACGGCGGCGCCAACGAAGCCGCGCTTAACATGCTGCGCGAAATCGGCACGCCCGATCGCATCCCGCACTACATCGAGCGCGCCAAGGACAAGAACGACCCGTTCCGCCTGATGGGCTTCGGTCACCGCGTCTACAAGAACTACGATCCGCGCGCGACGGTCATGCAGAAGACCGTGCGCGAGGTGTTCGAGGCGCTGAACGTGAAGGACCCGGTGTTCGAAACCGCCCTGCAGCTGGAAGAAATCGCCCTGAACGACGATTACTTCAAGGAAAAGAAGCTGTTCCCGAACGTGGACTTCTACTCGGGCATCATCCTGTCGGCGATCGGTTTCCCGACTACCATGTTCACCGCGCTCTTCGCCCTCGCCCGTACCGTGGGCT
The DNA here is from genome assembly GCF_026967575.1 of Aurantiacibacter sp. MUD11. Lineage (NCBI taxonomy): Bacteria > Pseudomonadati > Pseudomonadota > Alphaproteobacteria > Sphingomonadales > Erythrobacteraceae > Aurantiacibacter > Aurantiacibacter sp. MUD11. The sequence continues at coordinate 482,666 of NZ_CP114054.1, forward strand.
GGGTGGCGCAGTGGAACGAGATGATTTCCGATCCCGGCCAGGTCATCGGTCGCCCGCGCCAGCTCTATACCGGACCGACGCAGCGCGACTACGTGCCGCTCGACCAGCGGTAAACGTCAGCGCGGCTTCTTGCGCCGCTCTTCGAATGTCGGAAGGTCAAGCGTGAAGCGGGCACCCTGCCCCTTCGCGCTTTCGACCGTGAGCGAACCGTCCATGGCTTCGGCAAGTCGACGCGAGATATAGAGGCCGAGGCCGGAACCGCCGTCGCCGCTGCGGCCTAGCCGTTCGAACTTGGCGAAGACCTTTGCCTGCTCTTCCGCGTCCAGCCCCTCGCCCTGGTCGGCGACGGTAATGCGCGCGCGTCCATCCTCGACTTCCGCGCGGATCCAAACCTGCCCGCCTTCCGGAGAGTAGCGGATGGCATTGCCGATCAGGTTCAGCAGGACTTGCAGAACCCGGCGGAATTCACCGATCGCCGGCACGTTCTCTCCCGGCTTCGGGGCGTCCAGCACAATTCCCCGTTCGCGTGCCCGGACACCGAGGATACCCACGGCCCGTCGCGCCACGTCGCCAAGGTCGATCTTGTCCGGCGCGGTCTCGAACTCCTCGTCCTCGACCAGTTCGAGGGTGGTCAGGTCGTCGATCAGCGCCAGCAGGTGTTCGCCGGCAGCGGCAATGTCGGCGGCATAGGCACTGTACTCATCCGCCAGCGGCCCGGCCAGTTGCGTACGGATCGTCTCCGCGTTGGCGATGATGCGGCTGACAGGCTGGCGCAGGACCGGGGCGATCTCCCGGCCGATGCCGTTCGGCCGCTCGGTTTCTCGCTCCGGGGCGGGAGCGGGATCGGGCGTCGCCTTGCGCGGGACCAGGTAGAGTTCGAAGCCGGCACTTCCCGGCTGCGGCTTGCCGAGGGGCACGAGATGCACTCCCCAGGCCCGCGACGAACCGGGGATCTCTACCGAGGCGCCATCGAGCAGTCGCCAATGCAGGGGCTGGTGATGCTTGCCGGCCGCCGGCGAGACGAACTCGGTCCAGTTCTGTCCGGTGCCCTCGCTCATTTGCGCCGCGATCTCGGCCAGGTCTTCCGCCGTGCAATCCACTGCCAGGATTTCCTGCGAGGGGCCAAGACGCGCCGACAGTCCGGCGGCGTGGCGCAACAGAGCCAGCTTGTTCTCGCTGCCTTCAAGGCGGGGCGCAACAGCCAGCGGTTCCGCCTGCCAGTCGGCAATGGCGATCGTGGCGCCTTCGCCTTCCGGCTCGACCTCGACCCAGGCCGTTACCTGTTCGCTGTCGTCCTGCGCCTTGATCATGCGCGCCAGGCGGAGTCCGTAAACGCGGGCCTTGCGGACCATTTCCAGCAATGCGGGCGTGACCAGCGCGCCTGGCAATTCGCCACCAGCGCGCATGTGGAAGCTCGCCAGGGGTTCGTCAGCCTCCACCAGGCGATCGTGCGCATCGGTTCGTGCGCGGGTAATCTGGGGAGGCACCGAGGCCATGTATCAGTTCGCCATGTCGAGCGAAGTGGAACCCAGCAAGTCGATCGCGCGCTCGACGCGGAGGCTGTCGAAACCTTCCGGAAGCGTCACCTCCGGGTGCAGGTAGAGGAATTGCTCGGTCACGGCATCCGGTCCAAGACCTGCCGCCCGCAGGGTCAGGGCCAGGCGCGCGCACTGGTTCTCGCCCAACGACAGCACCACCACGTTGCGATCCTGTTCGGAAGCCATGGCTAGCGCGGTGGTGAAGATGGCCAGCCCGGCATGGTCCACGGCCAGCGCGCGTTGCGCCTTCTTGCCCATCGCCATGATCAGGCGGGTGATCTGCCCGATACGGCCATCACCTTCGTCGAATTCCTTGCGGAGGCGCTTGCGCGTCTCCTTCGCGGCAGCGGAATGTTCCGCGCCATGGCTGTCGAGCAGGCTGGTGACCTTGTGGAACAGTTCCGCCGGCAATTCGGCCAGCGGCACTTCCATCCGCCGCACCTGCTGCATGAAGCGCGCCTGTGCTGCAACCACGCGCATGGCGGACGCAGCCGTCGCCTGTTCGTTCGATGCGGCCAGTTCCTGCATCAGCGGCGACAGCACCGGGTCGATGCCGCTGCGATGCTGCAGGCGATCCGCCATCTGCGCCTCGATGATCAGCGCATGGGCATGGCCCAGCAGCGCGGTGTCTTCCATCAGTTCGACAGCCAGTTCATCCTGGCGTTCGTCGGCGAAGGCTCCGCGATCGCCGATTGCAGCGGTTTTCGCCAGTTCCAGCATCAGCTGCCTGGCGAGGCTCGTCATCATCCCGCGAATCCGGGCGATCACTTCGTCACTGAACAGCGCGTGCTCGTCGTGCGCCAGCAGGTGGCGCAGGATCGGGCGGGCGGTCGCCAGGATGACGTCGCCTTGCGCCAGTTCGGCACGCAAAAGGTCTTCCATGGCCTCGGCGGAAGACGGGGTATTGCCGGATTCGTTCATGCTTCGGGCCATACCGTAGCTTGGTTAAGCCCGCGTTAGCCGCGATCTGGCGCGATATTGGCCAAGAGCACGAGGATACCCGCCAGCATGATGGCAAGTTCCGGCGTTGCAAGGGCCGCAACAATGGCAACCAGGCCCGCAACCAGCATGCGATCCCGCGCCGGTTCCAGCCAACTGGGGAGCTGGCGGCGATCAAGCAGCAGCAATGCCGCGCCGAGGACCAGGGGCGGAAATATCGCCCGGTGCAAAAGGCTGTCGATGGCCATTATGCCAAGCGCAAGGATGGCGGCATCGATGGCCCGACGAAGCCACGGCCAACGCTTCAGCTTGCCGAATGGCGCGACGCCGAGCCGGGAAATGGCGATGAAGGCCTCCAGGACCGGGACCGCCGCGGCCACCAGGGCGAAGCCAAGGATCGGCATTTCATAGAAGCCCCCGGCAATGCCGCCGCCCAGCAAGGCGGCAACCACTGCCAGTATGGCCGGCCGGGCATAGCGCTTGTCGAGCAGGCCGCTCCCTGGTCCGGTCACGAGACCCCTGCCCAGCCAACGCGACATGGCGCCCGGCGAAGTCTCGCCCAGGTGCGTCCGTTGCCACTCGGCGGCACGGATACGCGCGGCCTCACTGGTGGTGATGACCGACCACCGCCCCTCGTCGAGCGTCGAGTCGGCGAGGCGCGCTTCGGGCAGGCGGTGCTGGAGCGCAATGCGCAGGAGAGCACCGTGCGGCGCGATATCTTCGGGCAAGCCGGTCAGCTTCCCCAGCCAGCGCCCCGGCATGGTGAGGGCCCCGGCCCAGGCGCGGTCAAGGTCGATCCGCTCCAGTCCTGCGGTTACGCCTGGCCCGGCGGAAACCACCAGTACGCGGTCGCCTTCGGCTCGCAGCAGGTCCAGCGCCGCCCGCGATTCCGGTAGCAGACCGGGTTGCAGCACCAGCAGGCTGTCCTCGTCCCCGATGATGCCCGGCAATGCGTGGCTGGTGGAAATAACCTGGTATTTCATACCGCTACGTTCAGCCGCATGCCGCAGGTCGATAGCATCGGCCGACGCACCGCCGCCAAAGGCGATCACGCTGGTACAGCCTGCCTCGCGCGCGAACATCAGCTGTCGCCGCGCCAGCGACTTGCCGGCGATCGACGGCAAGGCTTGTCCGCCAGACTCGGGCAGGCTGATCAGGCAGGCGCGCATATCAGGCCTTACTCCACGACATGTCCCACAGTGCTAGGCACCTGCTGCCGGGCTGCCAAGCCATTCGCGCGCGCAAGCTTCCGAAAAACGCATTAACCACCTTTCGCGGGGGAAAGCGGAGAATCCTTGGGGTTCCAAGCTTTTTGCCCTGTGGTAGGAGTTAATGATGAACCGCAGGCGCACCTTTGCTTCGTCCAGTGCAGGCGAAACGCCGGAAACGACCGCTCCAGCAGCGGTCGAAGCCGATGCTTACGAGACATCCGAGGACGAGGTCTACGAAGAGCAGTACTGGGATGACGAGCCGATCGGACCGCGCTTCACCTGGGTTGCCCCGGCGCTGACCAGCCTCGTGACGCTGGGTTGGACGGGCTTTTTCGGATGGGTCCACCATCAGGCCATGCTCGCCGGCGCCGCGCCGGCACAGTGGATCGACTGGATCGTGCAGTGGTCGGTGCCCATGGTGCTGATCATCGGGCTGTACCTGCTGGCGATGCGCAACAGCCGCCGCGAAGCCAATCGTTTCTCCGACGCCGCGCGCGCCCTGTCGCGCGAATCCTCGCAGCTGGAGCGGCGGTTGCTGGTGGTGAACCGCGAACTCGCCCTGGCGCGCAACTTCATCGAGGCGCAAGGCCGCGATCTCGAGACGTTCGGCCGCATGGCAAGCGAGAACCTGACGGCCAATGCGTCGCATATCGAAGACCTGCTCAACACGAACAGCGCACAGATCGAATCGATCGGCCGCGTCAGCGAAACTGCCGTGAGCAATATGGAGGCCCTGCGCGACCAGTTGCCGGTGATCGCCAATTCCGCGCGCGACATGAACAACCAGATCGGCCAGGCGGGCAACACCGCCCAGGGGCAGGTCGACGCCTTGATCGCCGCCTTCGAACGGCTCAACACCTTCGGCGAGGCAGGCGAAGCCCATGTCGCCAAGGTCAACGAAGAAGTCGAAGCGACTCTGCGGGGCTTCGAGGAACAGCTGGTGGCACTGGGAGACCTGGCCTCGCAGCGGTTCAAACGCTTGCGGGCGCAAGGCGACGAATTCCGCCGCGAGCTGGACAAGTCGGAAGAGCGCGTGATCGACGCGATCGCAACACGCTCCGAAGCACTGGCTCGCCAGCTTTCCGACGATGCGGAGGCGCTGCGCAAGCGCGAATCCGAAGCCTCCGCCTTGATGCGCGAGCGGTTGGTCTCGCTGCGGGTGGAAGGCGAACGGTTGGTACAGGAGATGGACGGCGGACAGGAAGCCGCCGCCAACCGCTGGACCAAGGCTATCGACGCGCTGGAAGAGCGCATGAAGCAGGTGCTGGAAGGCGTCATCAAGCTGGACGAATCGGCGATGACCAATGCCCGCGTCCGGCTTGCCGCCCTGCACGAGGAAGCGCAGCGGGTGGACGAGCACCTGCAAGGCAGCATGACCGCCTTCGAGGAGGATTTCTCGCGGCGGCGTGAACAGCACCAGCAGCAGGAAGCGGACGCCCTCGCCGCGCTGGAAGAGCGCCTTGCGCAATTCGATCAACGCATTGCCGAACGGCAGGAAGAGCACCTGGCGCATGTCGCCGGCCTCGCCGAGCGGGGCGAAGGCCTGGCAGAGCGCTTGACCGCGCTGGATGCGCAGATGAAGGAACTTGGCTCGCAGGCGGAAAGCACCAGCGGATCGCTGTCGGACGCGGCCGACCTGCTGGCAGACCGCCTGTCGCAGAGCCGAGCGGTGCTGGAGGACAATGGCCAGTTTCTTACCCGCCTGACCGACGACAGTGTGCGCCTGCTGGAAATCATCCGCTCCACGGCAGATCATTCCGAAGGCGCGCTGTCCGATGCCGTGGAAAGCGCGGAAAAGCGCCTACAGGCGTTCGGCACCACGGCGCACGAACTGCACGAACTGGTCACGGAGACCGAAACGCGCGGCGCCAGCCTCGCCATCCAGCTGCAGGAGGCGCGCGAGACAGGCACGGCCACGCGTGAAGACCTGCAGAGCCTGGAAGACAAGCTGGCGGCCGTCGCCGTCGAAACGGAGCAGGTGGCCGAGCGCACTTCGCAGGAACTGCGCGAAGCCATCGAACTGCTCTCGAATACCTCCAAGGACGTGCTGGAGAACCTGCGCACCGACCAGACCGCAGCCGTGGCAGCGCTGGCGGAGCAGGTCGCGGAGGCCAGTCGCGAACAGCTTGCGGAAGCCATGCGGCGCAATGCGGAGACGACGATTGCCGAGCTGGAGGCCGCGACCCAGCGCGCGGACAGTTCCGGACGCGAAACCGCCCGCATGCTGCGCGACCAGCTCGATCGTGTGGCCGAACTGGCCGACAATCTGGAACAGCGGGTGGAATACGCCAGGGCGCGGGCCGAAGAGCAGGTCGACAACGATTTCTCGCGTCGCACCGCGCTCATCACCGAAGCGCTGCATTCAGCCGCTATCGATATTACCAAGGCCTTCGACAACGATGTCGGCGACACCCAGTGGGCGAATTACCTGCGTGGCGACCGCGGCATCTTCACCCGGCGCGCGGTGCGCCTGCTCGATCGTAAGGAAGTCCACCAGATCCACGAGATCTACGATGAGGACGCCGAATTCCGTGACGTGGTGAACCGTTACATCCACGATTTCGAGGCGATGCTGCGCGGCGTGCTCTCCACCCGCGACGGCAATGCCATGGCGGTGACGCTGCTCTCGTCCGACATGGGCAAGCTCTACGTGATCCTTGCCCAGGCCATCGACCGGCTGCGTGACTAGTCCTGCGCCGGCTCCGTGCCGGGCGGCGTGCCGAAGATGTTGATGTCCTCGACGGTAATCCAGCCCTGCTCGTAATTGGCGATGTAGAGCGCCGTCAGCACGGCCGCCACCATGGTGGCGCGCAAGGCGATCCGGCCGGGACGGAAGTTGACGGGAGCACTGTCTGCCTGTCCGGGCACCTTCTCCACGCCCGCTTCGTCGGCAGTCCTCACGCCGAAGGGTAGCAGCAGGAAGGCGCTCATCACCCAGAACAGGGCATAGATGGCTATGATGGAGGTCAGCTTCATCGTGTCACTCGCCTGCGAAGATTACCTTGGTCTGCGGCTTCTTGCCGGACCAGCGCTGTGCGGCGCGGCGCGCTGCGAGGCGCGCTGCCTCGTAGACGACCTCGCGATCGCGGGCACGCCCGCCCTTCAGCTTGCCGATCGCGGTGATCACATCGGCTTCCGCTTCCTCCACGAAATCACCGTAGTCTTCGTCCAGCGGCAGGCCGACACCTTCGATCTGGACCCCGCCCTGCCCATCGAGCACGACGATCAGCATGCCATCGCGCGACAGGCGGCGGCGCATGGTGATGGCATCGCCATCGGCGGGGACGATAATGTCGCCGTCGAGGACCAGCCGACCGGTACGTACCTCTGCCAGCTTCTCCGGTGTGCCGGGAGCAAGCCGGATGATGTCGCCGTTCTTCTGCACCACGGCCTGCGGGATGCCCGAAGCGCGACCTAGGCGGGCCTGTTCCTGCATGTGCCGCATCTCGCCGTGCACGGGCACCAGCAGTTCCGGTCGCAGCCAGCCATAGAGGGCTTCGAGTTCGGGCCGGCCAGGATGGCCGGAAACGTGGATTTCGCTCTGGCGGTCGGTCACCATGGTGATGCCCCGTTCGGCCAGCATGTTCTGGATGCGACCGATGGCGATCTCGTTGCCCGGAATGACGCGGCTCGAGAACAGCACCACGTCGCCCTCGTCGAGGCCCAGCGGGTGGGTGTCTTCGGCAATGCGGCTAAGCGCGGCGCGCGGCTCGCCCTGCCCGCCGGTGGCAAGGATCATCACCTCGCCACGCGGCAGCGACATGGCACCGTCGAAATCGACCGTCTGCGGGAATTCTTCGAGATAGCCGTTGGCCTGCGCCACCTCGATGATGCGGTCGAGCGAGCGGCCGGCAACGCACAGCTGCCGCCCGGTGCGCTTGGCCACCTCGCCCAGCGTCTGCAGGCGCGCGACGTTGGAGGCGAAGGTCGTCACCAGCACGCGCTTGCCCGCATGCTTCTGCACTTCTTCCAGCAGCCCGCGATAAACCGCCCCCTCGCTGCCCGAAGGCGCGGGATTGAAGACGTTGGTGCTGTCGCAGACGAGGGCCAGCACGCCCTCGTCGCCGATCTCGGTCAGTTCCTCGTCGGTGGCGGGGGTGCCGATCTGCGGCTCCTCGTCCAGCTTCCAGTCGCCGGTATGGAACACGCGGCCATGCGGCGTGTCGATCAGCAGGGCATTGCCCTCGGCAATCGAGTGGGCGAGCGGGATGTAGGTGATGGTGAACGGGCCAATGTCGATTTCGCCGTGGTCATCGTCGATCACGTTGAGCTCGACCTGCGTGGTCAGCCCCGCCTCGTCCAGCTTGCGGATGATCAGGTCTGCCGTGAAGGGCGTGGCATAGAGCGGCACGTCCAGTTCGGCGGCGAAATAGGGAATCGCGCCGATATGGTCTTCATGCGCATGGGTCAGCACGATGCCGAGCAGGTCTTCGGACCGTTCCTCGATGAATTCGGGATCGGCGAACATCAGCTCGGTACCGGGGTATTCGTTCGAGCCGAAGCTCATCCCCAGGTCCACCATTAGCCACTTGCCCTGGCAGCCGTAGAGATTGACGTTCATGCCAATCTCGCCGGAGCCCCCGAGGGCAAGGAACAGCAATTCGTCTTCGGGCTTGAAATTCTTCTTCATTTGGCTCCGGCACGGTCAGCGAGGATCTGCAGGCCGCGGATCGTCAAGTCGGTATCGGTGACATCGAAAATGTCGGTCTTCTGGTCGAACAGGATGGCCAGGCCGCCAGTGGCGACGACCTTCACCGGTCGGCCGATCTCGGCCTTCATGCGGTCGATCAGTCCTTCCATCATGGCGACATAGCCCCAGAAGACGCCGATCAACATCTGGTCTTCGGTATTACGTCCGATGACGCTGCTGGTCTTTGGCGCAGCGATGGCAATGCGCGGCAGCTTGGCGGTGTTGCCCACCAGCGCATCGAGCGAAAGGTTGATCCCCGGCGCGATGATGCCGCCCTTGTAGGCGCCGTTGAAGTCAACCGCCTCGAACTTGGTGGCGGTGCCGAAGTCGACCACGATCATGTCCCCACCCACCAGTTCGTGCGCGGCGATGCAGTTGAGCGCGCGGTCCGCACCCAGGGTGTGCGGCTGCTCGACGTCGATCTCGAAATCCCAGGCGGCCTTGCCCTCGCCCGCCACCAGCGGCTCGATCCCGAAATACTTCTGCGCCAGCACGGTGAGGTTGTGGTTCGCGCGCGGCACCACCGAACCGAAGATGATACGCTTGATCGTGCTGCGCTCGATCCCCTCGATGGCGAGTAGTTGCAGCAGCCAGGTCGCATATTCGTCGCCCGTGCGCCGGCCATCGGTGGCGATGCGCCAGCGGGCGCGCACCTCTGTCCCCTCGAACAGGGCGAAGACCACATTGGTGTTGCCGACATCGATTGCGAGAAGCATCAGCCGTCCTCCAGCATTACATCACCCGCGTGGATCACCTGCACGGTCCCGTCGGGCAGCTTCAGCCTTAGCGCGCCTGCCGCGTCTAGGCCATCGAAGGTGCCGGAAAGCTGCTCGCCCTCGCGGCCATGCACGCCAAGCGGTGTACCGGGCTTGTGCGCAGCCGCCTGCCACCGGCGCATGATCGGCTCGGGGCCGAATTCGCGCCAGCGCTGCAGCTCCAGTGCCAGCTGTGCGGCCAGCCCCTCGGCGAAGGCGTCGCGGGACAGGCCCGCAAGGGCATCGGTCTTGCGTCCCTCTATCTCCGGCGCCGCCGCCAGGTTGACCCCGATCCCGATCACCACGGCCCCCTGCGCCATTTCCAGCAGCAAGCCACAGAACTTCGCGCCTGCCAGCAGCACGTCGTTGGGCCACTTGAGCATCAGCGATTGCGGGGCACCGACATGGGGAACCACGGTTTCGTAGACTGCCAAGGCCGCCACGAAGCTGAGCGTCGCAGGAGACGGGTCGCGTTCGTGCAGGCGCACCACGGTCGAGCCCATGAAATTGCCCGGCGCATCGATCCAACTGCGGCCCTGCCTGCCGCGACCGGCAGTCTGGCGATCGGCTACCAGCCAATGCCCCTCCGGCACCAACTCGCCACCGGCGATGCGCGCCAGCAGGTCGGCATTGGTGCTGCCGGTTTCAGGGATGTACTCGATCGTCGGCGTCAAGTCAGAAGGCGAGCGACAGCGAGGCGGCGGCCATGTCGGCCAGGTTGCCCAGCCAGCCCGTCAGCAGGTAGCCGAGCGGCGAAATGAGCACGGCGCAGATTGCCAGCAAGGCCCAGTGCGGCGTGTCGGCTTCGCCCTTTACGGTGTCGGCAGGCTCATCGAAGAACATCACCTTGACGATCTTGATGTAGTAGAATGCGCCGATCACGCTGGCGGCGATACCGATGGCGGCTAGCGCCACGAGGTCGGCCTCGACAGCGGCCTGGAACACCACGAACTTGCCCCAGAAGCCGAACAGCGGCGGGATGCCTGCCAGGCTGAACATCAGCGCCATCAGGCACCATGCCAGCGCCGGGCGGGTGGTCGACAGGCCGGCGAGGTCGGAAATGCCTTCCACCGGATTGCCGTCCGCGTCGCGCAGCAGCAGCACGGCGACGAAGCTGCCGACGGTCATCACCACGTAGATGGCGAGGTAGACCATCATTGCGCTCGCGCCGGCCACGGTACCTGCGGCAAGGCCGATCAGGATGAAGCCAACGTTGTTGATCGAGGAATAGGCGAGCAGTCGCTTGACGTTCTGCTGCCCGATGGCACCCAGCGCACCGATCACGATGGAGAGTAGCGCGGCGAAGATGACGATCTGCTGCCACGCCAGGGCCTGCGAGCCGAAAGCTTCCAGGGCGACACGCGCCAGCAGGGCGATGGCCGCGACCTTGGGGGCGCTGGCGAAGAACATCGTGACCGGCGTGGGCGCGCCCTCGTAGACGTCCGGCGTCCACATATGGAACGGCGCGGCGCTGATCTTGAAGGCAAGGCCCGCCAGCACGAAGGTCAGGCCGAACATCTGGCCCATGCTCAAGCCGCCGGAAACGGCGGTGGCGATGCCGGTGAAGTTGGTGGTGCCGGCAAAGCCGTAGGTCAGGCTCATACCGAACAGCAGGATGCCGGAAGCCAGGGCGCCCAGCACGAAGTACTTCAGGCCGGCTTCGGCCGAACGCTCGTCATCGCGCAGGATAGCGGCAAGCACGTATGCCGAGAGCGAGTTCAGTTCGAGGCCGATGTAGAGCGTCACCAGGTCCGCTGCAGAGACCATGATGCTCATGCCGAGGGCGGCGAACAGCACCAGCACCGGGAATTCCGCCCGCATGGTACCCGCACGCTCGAAGAAGCGCGGCGCGACGACCAGGGCGGCACCGCTGGCGGCGAAGATCATCAGCTTGGCGAGGCCGGCGAAGGCATCGGCGCGGAACTGGCCACCGAAGGCCAGCGTGTCCGGACCCGAAGCGCCGGCGCAGACGGCAGGCGCGACCAGGGCAAAGGCACCGCCCAGCGCGATGGCTGCGGCAATCGAGATAACGCGAGCGGCCTTGTCGCCGCCCCACGCGGCAACCAGCAGCAGCGCCAGCCCCGACAGGGACAGGATGATCTCAGGCGCGATCAGGCCAAGGGAGGTTGCAATGTCCATCAGTGGGCCTCCCCTTCGGCATGCTCTTCTTCGGCAGGTGCGCCCTCCCCGATGGCCAGTTGCGCGTCACCTTCGGGTGCGGCAGCGGCAAGGCGGGCGTCGAGGATTTCGATGTCGGAGCGCATGGGTGCAAGGAAGCTTTCGGGATAGACGCCCATCCACAGCACCGCTGCGGCAATCGGGCCGAGCAGCAGGTATTCGCGCAGGGACAGGTCGGGCATGGCCGCGGCATCGGCGTTCTTCTGCTCGCCGAAGCAGATGCGGCGATAGAGGTAGAGCATGTAGGCCGCGCCCAGGATGATGCCGGTGGTGCAGACGAAGGCCACCCAGCTGTTCGCCTGGTAGATGCCTGCCAGCGACAGGAATTCACCGACGAAGTTGCTGGTGCCCGGCAGACCGACACTGGCCATCGTGAACAGCATGAACAGCGTGGCATAGGCCGGCATGTTGATGGAGAGGCCGCCGTAACGGTCGATCTCGCGGGTGTGCAGGCGATCGTAGATAACGCCGACGCAGAGGAACAGCGCGCCCGACACCAGACCGTGGCCCAGCATCACCATCATCGCGCCTTCCAGGCCCTGCACGTTGAAGGCGAACAGGCCCACGGTCACGATCGCCATGTGGGCGACCGAGGAGTAGGCAATCAGCTTCTTCATGTCGTGCTGGACCAGCGCGATCAGGCTGGTGAGCACCACGGCCACCATCGACAGGCCCCAGACCAGCCAACCGAAGTCGGCGCTGGCATCGGGGAACATCGGCAGGCTGAAACGGATGAAGCCGTAACCGCCGAGCTTCAGCAGCACGCCGGCCAGGATCACCGAACCGGCGGTGGGCGCCTGCACGTGCGCGTCGGGCAGCCAGGTGTGGACCGGCCACATCGGCATCTTCACCGCGAAGCTGGCGAAGAAGGCCAGCCACAGCCAGGTCTGCGCCTCGGGCGCGAAGTCGTACTGCATCAGGACGGGGATCGAGGTCGTGCCGGCCTCGTTCACCATCCACAGCATGGCAATCAGCATCAGCACCGAGCCGAGCAGCGTGTAGAGGAAGAACTTGTAGGCCGCGTAGATGCGGTTCTGGCCACCCCAGACGCCGATGATCAGGTACATCGGGATCAGGCCGGCTTCGAAGAAGATGTAGAACAGGAAGATGTCCTGCGCGGCGAACACGCCGATCATAAGCACTTCCATCAGCAGGAAGGCGGACATGTATTCGCCCACGCGCTTGGTGATGGCTTCCCAGCTCGCCCCGATGCAGATCGGCATCAGGAAGACACTGAGCATGATCAGCATCAGCGCGATGCCGTCGATACCCAGGGCATATTCGAAGCCTGCGAACAGGCTCGCGCGCTCGGTGAACTGCCACTGCGCCCCGCCGATATCGAAATTGGCCCACAGCAGGATGCCCAAGGCAAGGTCGATCAGCGTGGCCAGCAGCGCGACCATGCGCGCAGGCTTGGCGTCGAGGAACAGGCACAGGATGGCGCCGACGAGCGGCACCACCAGCATGGCGGTCAGGATCGGGAAGTCGCCCATCAGAACAGCACCCAGGTGATAGCGGCGACAAGGCCTAGCAGCATGATCAGTGCGTAACTCGTGAGATAACCGGACTGGACCTTCTTCGCGAGGCCGCTGCCGCGCTCGACCACCCAGGCAATGCCATTGGGGCCGAAGCGATCGATCGTACCCTCATCACCCTTCTTCCAGAACAGGCGACCGAGCCAGAATGCGGGCTTCACGAAGAGGAAATTGTAGAGCTCGTCGAAATACCACTTGTTGTAGATGAAGCGGTATACCGGGCCGAGCTGCTCGACGGTTTCGCGCGGCACGTCCTTGTTGCGGATGTAGGCGTACCATGCACTGGCGAGGCCAATCAGCATCACCACGAAAGCGGCGTATTTCACCCAGTACGGCACCTCGTGCATGGCGTGCATCAGGTGCTCGTCATAGGCGATCGAGCCGTTCCAGAAGTCGACGCCGTCGAGGAACGGGGTGTGGAACACCTGGCCGGCGAAGATCGCGCCGAGGCTCAACACGCCCAGCGGCACCAGCATGGTCCACGGGCTCTCGTGCGGGTGATACCCACCGGTGGTGTCCTCGCCCGCCTCTTCCGGCGTCTTGTGCACGCTGTGCTGGATGTGCTCGCTCTCGATCCAGCGCGGCTTGCCCCAGAAGGTGAGGAACATCAGGCGCCAGGAATAGAAGCTGGTGAGCAGCGCGGCGATCGTGCCCAGCCAGAAGGCGAGCGTCGAATACTCGGTACCGGCAGCATAGGCGACTTCGAGGATGGCATCCTTCGACCAGAAGCCCGCGAAACCTGCAGCAAGGTGATAGACACCCACACCGGTGATCGCGAGCGTGCCGAACATCATCGCCCAGAAGGTGAGCGGGATGTGCTTACGCAGGCCGCCGTAATAGCGCATGTCCTGTTCATGGTGCATGGCGTGGATCACCGAGCCGGCACCAAGGAACAGCAGCGCCTTGAAGAAGGCGTGCGTGAACAGGTGGAACATGGCCGCGCCATAGGCACCCACACCGGCGGCGAAGAACATGTAACCCAGCTGCGAGCAGGTGGAATAGGCGATCACCCGCTTGATGTCCCACTGCGTGGTGCCGATCGTCGCGGCGAAGAAGCAGGTGGCGGCACCGATCACGGTGACGACCGCCAGCGCATCGGCCGAGGTTTCGAACATCGGCGACAGGCGGCAGACCATGAATACGCCCGCCGTCACCATGGTGGCGGCGTGGATCAGCGCGGAGACCGGGGTCGGGCCTTCCATCGCGTCCGGCAGCCAGGTGTGCAGGCCCAGCTGTGCGGACTTGCCCATGGCACCCACGAACAGCAGCAGGCACAGGATCGTCATCGTATCCCAGCGCGCACCCATGAAGGTGATGGTGCTGCCGGCCATGGCCGGCGAGGCTTCCAGGATGGCGTCGATGCTGGTCGTCTGGAACACCAGGAAGGTGCCGAAGATGCCGAGCATGAAGCCGAGGTCGCCCACGCGGTTGACCACGAAGGCCTTGATTGCGGCGGCATTGGCGCTGGGCTTCTTGTACCAGAAGCCGATCAGCAGGTAGCTGGCGAGGCCCACGCCTTCCCAACCGAAGAACATCTGCACCAAGTTATCGGCGGTCACCAGCATCAGCATGGCGAAGGTGAACAGCGAGAGGTAGGCGAAGAACCGGCTCTGGTCCGGATCCTCCTCCATGTAGCCCCAGCTGTAGAGGTGGACGAGCGCGGAAACGGTGGTGATCACCACCAGCATAACCGCGGTTAGCGTGTCGACGCGCAGCGCCCAGTCGAAGGTCATGGCGCCGGACTGCACCCAGGTCAGCACCGGCGTAACGCTGGCTTCGCCGGTTCCGCCCACGAAGGACAGGAAGATCGGCCAGCTCAGCGCGGCAGCAAGGAACAGGCCACCCGTGGTCACCAGCTTGGCAGCCGTGTGACCGATCCAGCGACCGCCCAGCCCCGCCACGATGGCGGCCAGCAGGGGCGCGAAAACGATGATCAGGATGGAGTTCAAGGTCTATCCCTTCATCCGGTTGACGTCGTCCACGGCGATGGAGCCGCGGTTACGGAAGTAAATGACGAGGATGGCGAGGCCGATGGCTGCTTCAGCAGCGGCCACGGTCAGCACGAACATGGCGAAGACCTGTCCGGTGAGATCGTTCAGGAAGGCGCTGAAGGCCACCAGGTTGATGTTCACCGCCAGCAGGATCAGCTCGATCGCCATCAGGATGACGATGATGTTCTTGCGGTTGAGGAAGATGCCGAGCACGCCGAGCACGAACAGGATCGAGCTGACGACGACATAGTGTTCGATACCGATCACAGCTCCACCCCCTTGCCGACTTCCGGCTGCGTGTTGCGGGTCGCCTCTTCCGGACGACGGGCATTCTGCTTGGCAATATCCTGGTGGCCACGACGATGCCCCTGCTCCCGGTGGGTCAGCACGATGGCGCCGATCATGGCTACCAGCAGGATGATGCCGGCTATCTCGAACAGGAACAGGTACTGGCTGTAGAGCAGCGCACCGACACTCTCGATGTTGCTTTCACCCACCAGCGGAGCGGCGCTGCCGTCCGGCGTGCCAAGCGTGAGGTTGCCGGCACGGTAGGCACCGATGCCCAGAACCAGTTCGGCCAGCAGGATGAGGGCAATCGCAAATCCGAGCGGTGCATTCTTCATGAAACCGGCGCGCATCTCGGCGAAATCGATGTTGAGCATCATCACGACGAACAGGAACAGCACCGCGACTGCGCCGACGTAGACGACGACCAGCAGCATGGCGAGGAATTCGGCGCCGACGATGATCATCAGGCCGGCCGCATTGAAGAAGGCGAGGATCAGCCACAGCACGCTGTGGACCGGGTTGCGCGCGAGGATCGTCATCGCACCGGAGGCGATCACGAGCGCGGCGAAGAGATAGAAGGTAAAGACGGTCATGACGGTTTCGCGCGCCCCCTATCGATACGGCGCATCGGCTTCAAGGTTCGCGGCAATCGCCCGCTCCCACTTGTCCCCGTTCGCCAGCAGTTTCGCCTTGTCGTAGAGCAGTTCCTCGCGCGTTTCGGTCGCGTATTCGAAGTTTGGCCCTTCGACGATGGCATCCACCGGGCAGGCTTCCTGGCAGAAGCCGCAGTAGATGCACTTGGTCATGTCGATGTCGTAACGCGTGGTACGGCGGCTGCCGTCGTCACGCGGTTCCGCTTCGATGGTGATCGCCTGCGCCGGGCAGACGGCCTCGCACAGCTTGCAGGCGATGCAGCGCTCTTCCCCGTTGGGATAGCGGCGCAAGGCGTGCTCACCGCGGAAACGCGGGCTGAGCGGGTTCTTTTCGAACGGGTAGTTGATCGTCACCTTGGGCTTGAAGAAGTACTTCAGCGTGAGGGCGTGCGCCTTCACGAACTCCCACAGGGTGAACGACTTGACGAGCTGCGCGACGGTCATGCCGCACCTCCGTAACGGGTAAACATCAGCCATCCCGAGATAACGACGACGAAAATCAGGCTCATCGGCAGGAACACCTTCCAGCCAAGCCGCATCAGCTGGTCGTAGCGATAGCGCGGAACCGTCGCCATCACCCAGCTGAACATGAAGAAGAAGAAGAAGGTCTTGAGCAGGAACCAGACGATGCCCGGCACCCAGTACAGCGCCTCGATCTCCACCGGCGGCAGCCAGCCACCGAAGAACAGCAGCGTGTTGAGCGCGCACATCAGCAGGATGTTCGCATACTCACCCAGCCAGAACAGCGCGAAGGCCATCGAGCTGTATTCGGTCTGGTAACCGGCGACGAGCTCGCTTTCCGCTTCGGTCAGGTCGAACGGCACGCGCTGCGTTTCCGCGAGGCTGGAGATGAAGAACACCACCCACATCGGGAACAGCAGCAGGTTGAACCAGTAGCCGTTCACGAAGCCGAGGCCGTGGCCCTTCTGCGCATCGACGATGTCGCTGAGGTTGAACGTCCCGGCGTAGAGCACCACGCATACGAGGATGAAGCCGATCGAGACTTCGTAGGAAATCATCTGTGCCGCGGCGCGCATGGCGGAGAAGAACGGGTACTTCGAGTTCGAAGCCCAGCCCGCCATGGTGATGCCGTAAACCGACAGCGAGGAGATCGCGAGGATGTAGAGCAGGCCGACGTTGATATCCGCCAGCACCACGCCCGCATCGAAGGGGATCACCGCCCAGGCGAGCAACGCCACGGTAAAGGTGATGATCGGCGCGAGCAGGAAGATGCCCTTGTTCGAGGCCGAGGGAATGATGGTTTCCTGCAGGAACACCTTCAGGCCGTCCGCGAAGCTCTGCAGCAAGCCGAAGGGGCCGACCACGTTGGGACCGCGACGCAGGTTGATCGCCGCCCACACCTTGCGGTCGACATAGATGATCATGGCAACGGCCAGCATCAGCGGCAGCGCGATGGCCAGGATGCCGACAATCGAGGCGACGAACAGGGCCCAGCCCTCATCCATTCCGAGAGAGACGAAGAACTCGGTCATTCCGCTGCCTCCTTCAGCTCATCGCCGTGCAGCAGTTCAGCCGAACATTGCTGCATCACCGTACTGGCACGGGCGATGGGGTTGGTGAGGTAGAAGTCCTTGATCGGCTGCCCGATCCTGCCGGAAGCCGCGGCATTGGCCGGGGCCGCGGGCAGCGGACCGTAGTCGGCCAGCCCTTCCAGGCCCAGCGCAGGCACTTCTGCGACCATGGCATCGCGCAGCTGGTCGAAGCTGTCGAAGCCGACGCTTACGCCCAGCGCATCAGCCAGCGCGCGCAGGATGGTCCAGTCCTCGCGCGCATCGCCGGGAGCGAAGATCGCCTTGTCGGACATCTGCACGCGGCCCTCGGTGTTCACATAGGTGCCGGGCTTCTCGGTATAGGCGGCGGCGGGCAGGATGATGTCCGCCGCGTGCGCGCCCTTGTCGCCGTGGTGGCCGATGTAGACCTTCAGCGAACCGTCGAACTGGCTCCAGTCCACTTCGTCCGCGCCCAGCGCCAGCACCACCTTGGGCTTGGCCTCGACCACGTCGGCGAGGCCGCCCTTCTGCGCGAAGCCCAGCATCAGCGCGCCCATGCGGGCAGCCGAGATGTGCAGCGCGTTGAATTCTGCGCCCAGTTCGTGCGCGAGCGCCAGTGCCTTGCCATGCGCTCCCGCGCCGAAACCTGCGGCGCCGAGGATGACGGCAGGCTTGTCGGCATCCTTGAAGGCGTCGGAGACTGCAGTCGGCAGGCTGTCGAGCACCGCCAGGTCGTCACCCAGGAAAGTGGCCGGATAGGTGGTTTCCCACTCGGGGCCGACGATGAATACCTTGGCACCGCGCTTGGCGGCCTTGCGCAGGCGGACGTTCACCAGCGGGGCTTCCCAGCGCACGTGGCTGCCGATGATCAGGATGGCGTCTGCTTCCTCGATCCCGGCGAAGGTGCTGTTGAAGTTCACCGCAGCGAGGTTGGACGTGTCGTAGTCCATGCCGGTCTGGCGGCTCTCGATCAGGTCGGAACCGCTCGCCTTCAGCAGCGCCTTGGCCGCGAACATGGTTTCGCAATCCACCATGTCACCCGCGATGGCGGCAATGCTGCTGCCCGGCTTTTCCTTGGCAATCTTCTTGAACGCTTCGTCCCAGCTGGCAGCCTGCAGCTTGCCGCGACGACGGATGAAGACCTTGTCGAGGCGACGCCGGGTCAGGCCGTCGACCTGGTAGCGCGCCTTGTCGGAGATCCACTCCTCGTTCACGTCATCGTTGATGCGCGGCAGCACGCGCAGCACTTCGCGGCCACGGCTGTCGATCCGGATGTTGGAACCCACCGCGTCGGAAACGTCGATGCCCAGCGTCTTCTTCAGCTCCCACGGGCGGCTCTCGTAGGCATAGGGGCCGCTGGTGAGCGCGCCGACCGGGCACAGGTCGATCACGTTGGCCGACAGCTCGTGCTTGGCGGCCTGTTCCAGGTAGGTGGTGATCTGCATGTCCTCGCCGCGATAGAGCGCGCCGATTTCGTCCACCCCGGCGATCTCTTCGGAGAAGCGCACGCAACGGGTGCAGTGGATGCAGCGGGTCATGATCGTCTTGATCAGCGGGCCCATGTTCTTGCTCGTCACCGCACGCTTGTTCTCGTGGTAGCGTGAGGCACCACGGCCATAGGCCATGGCCTGGTCCTGCAGGTCGCATTCGCCGCCCTGGTCGCAGATCGGGCAGTCGAGCGGGTGGTTGATGAGGAGGAACTCCATCACCCCTTCCCGCGCCTTCTTCACCATTTCGGAATCGGTGCGGATTTCCTGCCCCTCGGTGGCGGGCAGCGCGCAGGACGCCTGCGGCTTGGGCGGCCCCGGCTTCACTTCCACCAGGCACATGCGGCAGTTGCCGGCAATCGACAGCCGCTCATGATAGCAGAAGCGGGGGATTTCCTTCCCCGCCTGTTCGCAGGCCTGCAGGACGGTAGCGCCTGCGGGGACCTCGATTTCCTGTCCGTCTACTGTGACCTTAGGCATTATTCGGCACCCTGGATAATCGGAACTCCACCACCGGTGGCAGCGTGATAAGCTGCCTCGGCAATGGCCATGCGCACACTGGTGGGACGCAACCGGACTTCGCGATCCTGCGGCAGGCAGGGTGCGAAATCGGCAGCGATGGTGCGGATGAATTCAAGCTCGCCCTGCGTCGCCACGCGGGTTTCGCGCAGCAAGGCGCGCGCCTCTGCCGGATGGGCGACGACATAGCAACGGGCGAAATCGTGCAGCGAGGCGATCACCTCGGGACCGGTCGGCGGCGCGGCGATGAAGGCCTCGACAGTCGCGTCCGGGAGGGCTTCGAACAGGCCTTCGGCCACCACGCCGCGCACATGCGAACGAAGGAAGCCGGCCTGGACGAAATTGCCCATGCAGCCGTTGCGCGAACGGTGGAACAGCGCGTCAAACGCGGCGTCCTCGTCGCTGCTGTCGATATTGCTGGCGAGGAAAGCGGTCGATTCCTCGGTCTTCTGCTCGGCAAGGCAGGTGCCCATCTGGCCGAGCATGCTCCAGTATTCGGCCTCGCTCGCCTGTGTCGGCGCATCGGAGAACCCGGAGGCGGAGCCGTTGATCTGGGCTGCGGCCGGTGCGGCCAGTGCCAGTGCGGCAAGAGCGGGCAATAGTGCGCGCATCAGTCCTCGCCCTCCAGCTCGGCGCCTGCCGGCGGCGGTGCCAGCGTCTGCGACGCGTGCCATAGCCCCTCGCCCAGCCACACCCGCATGGCGAACGGATCGAGGGTGAATTCCTGGCCCTGCGGGACACAGGGGCTGATCGCCGGGACCAGCGCACGCAGCGCGGCGGACTCTTCCTCGGACTGCGGCTCGGTGCGGTAGAACAGGTCCGCGCCATGCGGGTCCTGCGCCACGACGCAGTCGGCCAGCATCATGGCCGAGTGGATCATCGGGTTGCCGGCAGAAAGCGGATACTCGCGCTCCCCGACGACGTAGCCGGGCTGCACCCAGGTGGCGCCGTCCTCGTACATGTCGAGATAGGCGGCCTGGATATACCAGCGACGCATCGACTCGGCATTGTAGCTCAGCTGCACGCCGGTGTTGTTGCGACTGGCGACGCGGCGCAGGCAGGTGCGCACCGGGTAGTAGTCGCCGATCTCGTTGTTGCTGATGCCAATCTGCTCGAAGTTGCGGAAACCGAAATCGGTCCGCGCCAGCAGGTCCAGACCGTCTTCGTTCGAACGGTCCCAGATGCAGTTGGCGAAATGATCGACCATGCCCAGGCTGCGCCGACGCGTCACTTCGGAGACTTCCGAGGGTGGGACGAAACGCGGCATGGTGGGGAACTGGCGCGAGCGCGGGATGCGCGAATTCAGCGGCGTGTAGTCGTCGTTGTTGCTCTGCGCGAGCGCGGCATTGCTGCCGGTCGCGACAGGCTCGACGACGACAATCAGCGCCGCAAACAGGATCAAGGCGAGCAGTCGCCTCACTCGGCAGCCTCCGCCAGCGAGGCTTCGCGTTCGGCGATGCGACGCTCCAGTTCCGGGCGGAAGTGACGCAGCAGGCCCTGGATCGGCCAGGCAGCGGCATCGCCAAGCGCACAGATAGTGTGGCCTTCGACCTGCTTCGTGACCTCGTAGAGCATGTCGATCTCTGCCGGCGAGCTTTCGCCCACGCGCAGGCGCTCCATCACGCGCCACATCCAGCCCGTGCCTTCGCGGCACGGCGTGCACTGGCCGCAGCTCTCGTGCTTGTAGAAGTAGGACAGGCGGCTGATGGCGCGGACGATGTCGGTCGACTTGTCCATCACGATCACGCCGGCGGTGCCGAGGCCGGAGCCCAGCTCCTTAAGCCCGTCGAAATCCATGTGCGCGCTGCGGATCTGCTCGCCCGGCACCAGCGGCACCGAGGAACCGCCGGGGATCACCGCCAGCAGGTTGTCCCACCCGCCGCGAATGCCGCCGCAGTGCTTCTCGATCAACTCCTCGAAGGTGATGCTCATCGCTTCTTCGACGACGCACGGGTTGTTCACGTGGCCGCTGATCTGGAACAGCTTGGTGCCCTTGTTGTTCTCGCGCCCGAAGCTGGCGAACCAGCTGGCGCCGCGCCGCAGGATGGTGGGCACCACGGCGATCGATTCCACGTTGTTGACCGTGGTCGGGCAGCCGTAGAGGCCCGCGCCGGCCGGGAACGGCGGCTTCAGGCGGGGCTGCCCCTTCTTGCCTTCGAGGCTTTCGATCATCGCGGTTTCCTCACCGCAGATGTAGGCGCCCGCACCGCGGTGCATGAAGACGTCGAAATCGTAGCCCGTGCCGCTGGCGTTCTTGCCGATCAGGCCGGCGTCATAGGCCTCGTCGATGGCGGCCTGCAGCGTTTCAGCCTCGCGAATGTACTCCCCGCGAATGTAGATGTAGGCAGCTCGCGCGCGCATGGCGTAACCGGCGATCAGCGCGCCTTCGATCAGCTTGTGCGGATCGTGGCGGATGATCTCGCGGTCCTTGCACGACCCGGGTTCGGATTCGTCGGCGTTGATAACGAGGAAGGACGGACGACCATCCTTGCTCTCCTTCGGCATGAAGGACCACTTCATGCCGGTGGGGAAGCCAGCGCCGCCACGCCCACGCAGGCCCGATGCCTTGATCTCCTCGATGATGTCGTCCTGCGACTTCGCCATCAGGTTCTTGGTATCGTCCCAGTCGCCGCGCTTGCGGGCAGCGTCGAGGTTCCACGGCTGGAAGCCGTAGACATTGGTGAAGATGCGATCCTTGTCAGCCAGCATCAGGCGAAGCCTCCGAACACGAAGATTGCTACCAGGGCGAGGATGGCGACCAGCGCAATCGTCTTGACGATGCCTTTCAGCACCTTCCAGGCGATGGCGATCAGCACGACCGCGACGAGGATGGGGATGATCTGATCGGTCACCACTCACCCCGATAGTCGTGGTTCTCGGTGACCATGTCCTTCAGCGACGTCGGACCGCCCGCAGGCTCCGACGTGTGACGACCCGGTTCCTGCGTGCCGGTCTTCGGCTGCTCGCCCGCGGCCAGCGCGTCGAGCACCTTGTCGAGCCGTTCGGCGGTCAGGTCCTCGTAGTTGTCGTCGTTGATCTGCACCATCGGCGCGGTGGCGCAGTTGCCCATGCATTCCACCTCGGTGAACGACCACAGCCCGTCTTCGGAGACGTGCCCGGCCTTCATCCCGCGCTTCTTGCAGGCGGCGATCAGGTCATCCGAGCCGCGCAGCATGCACGGCGTGGTACCGCAGACCTGCACGTGGAATTTCCCAACCGGTTCAAGGTTGTACATGGTGTAGAAGGTCGCGACTTCCAGCACGCGGATGATCGGCATGCCCAGGTAGTCGGCGACATATTCCATCACCGGCAGCGGCAGCCAGCCCTGCGTGTTGGTCTCTTCGCCAACCTGCCGCTGGGCCAGGTCGAGCAGCGGCATGACCGCGCTCTTCTGGCGGCCTTCGGGATACTTCTTGATGTGCCAGTCGGCCTTCTCACGGTTGGCGTCCGTGAAAGTCCAGCCACCCCAACGCTCGCGCAGTTCGGGGGTATCTGTGGCGATCTTACGAGCGGCCATCAGCCAGCCTCCGTTCGATGAAACGGCCCACGTAGAGGCCGACCACCGCGGCAAAGGCGGTGGACAAAACTTCCTTCAGCGAAGCCTCGCCGTGAAATGCCGCCAGGTAGGCGGCCACGGCCGAAGCGAACGCCGCAAAAGCTGCGACGAAGATGAAGATCTCGCGCAGGATCAACGGTCACACTCCCCGAACACCACGTCGATGGCGCCAAGGATGGCGGTCGCGTCGGGCAGCATGTGGCCCTTGGACATGAAGTCCATTGCCTGCAGGTGGCTGAACGCCGTCGGGCGGATCTTGCAGCGGTACGGCTTGTTGGAACCGTCGCTGACCAGGTAGACGCCGAATTCGCCCTTGGGGCTTTCGGTCGCCACGTAGACTTCGCCCGCGGGCACGTGGAAGCCCTCGGTATAGAGCTTGAAGTGGTGGATCAGCGCTTCCATCGACTGCTTCATCTCGGCGCGCTTGGGCGGCGAAACCTTGCGGTCGTCGGTGCAGATCGGGCCTTCGGGCATTTCCGCCAGGCACTGCTTGATGATGCGGGCCGACTGGTAGACTTCCTCGCAACGAACCATGAAGCGGTCGTAGCAGTCGGAATTGGTGCCGACGGGGACTTCGAAGTCCATCCGGTCATAGACGTCGTAGGGCTGCGCCTTGCGCAAGTCCCACGGGATGCCGGCAGCGCGGATCATCGGGCCGGAGAAGCCCCACTTGATCGCGTCTTCCTTGGAAACGACGGCGATGTCGACATTGCGCTGCTTGAAGATGCGGTTGTCCTGCACCAGGCTCATCGCGTCGCCGAACAGTTCGGGCAGGCGTCCGTCGACCCAGTCGCCGATGTCGGTCAGCAGCTTTAGCGGCACGTCCTGGTGCACACCGCCCGGACGGAACCAGGCCGAGTGCATGCGTGCGCCCGACGCGCGTTCGAAGAAGTTGAGGCAGTCCTCGCGCAGTTCGAACACCCACAGGTTCGGCGTCATCGCGCCGACGTCCATCACGTGCGCGCCGATGTTGAGCATGTGGTTGCAGATGCGGGTCAGCTCGGCGAACAGCACGCGCAGGTACTGGGCGCGCTCGGGAACCTCGACATTCAGCAGCTTCTCGATCGCGAGGACGTAGGAGTATTCCTGCGCCAGCGGCGAGCAGTAGTCGAGCCGGTCGAAGTACGGCAGCGCCTGCAGGTAAGTCTTGTACTCGATCAGCTTCTCGGTGCCGCGGTGCAGCAGGCCGACGTGCGGATCGATCCGTTCGATGATCTCGCCGTCGAGCTCCATCACCATCCGCAGCACGCCGTGCGCGGCAGGGTGCTGCGGGCCGAAGTTGATCGTGTAGTTGGTGATTTCCTCGCCGTCGGTGGTCGGTGAGGTTTCCTGGACGAGGCCGCTCATTCGCCGTCCTCCTTGTCATCCATGGCAGGCGGATCGGCTTCGGTATCCTCGGCCGCCTTGTCATCCGCATTCGCGCCGGCACCGGTCTGCTTGGCGCTTTCGGTGGTCTTGGGCTTGTCCACCTCTGGCGCTTCGGCCTTCTCGTCGCCCGGCAGCACATAGTCCGCACCTTCCCACGGCGAAGTGAAGTCGAAGCTGCGGAAATCCTGCGCCAGCTCGACCGGCTCGTACACCACGCGTTTTTCCTCTTCGGAATAGCGCAGCTCGGTATAACCCGTCAGCGGGAAGTCCTTGCGGAAGGGATGACCTTCGAAACCGTAGTCGGTCAGGATGCGACGCAGGTCGGTGTTGCCTTCGAAGGTGACGCCGTAGAGGTCGAACACCTCGCGCTCCAGCCAGCCGGCAACCGGCCACAGCGTGGTGACGGTGGGAACCGGGGTGTCCTCGTCGGTGCTCACCTTCACCATCACGCGGTGGTTCTTGGTCAGGCTGAGCAGCATGTAGACGACCTCGAACCGCTCGACGCGGCCGGGGTAGTCGACACCGGCGATTTCCATCAGCTGCTGGTAATCGTGGTCGTCGCGCAGCATGCGCAGCGCGGTCTCGATGCTGGTGCGCTTCACGGTGAGCAGGATTTCGCCATGCTCCTCGCGAGCTTCGACCACGTGATCGCCCAGCGCGGCGACCAGCGCGTCGCGCACGCCTTCGTTGGAGGCGAACTTGGGGGCGGAATGCAGGACGCTCATTACTCCGCATCCTCCTTGCGAATGACCTTGCCGACGATCAGCTCGTCGATTTCCAGCCGCTTGACCCGGCCGGAGCCGATGCTGAGCTTGCCGATGACGAGGCGGCCCAGCGCCACGGCGCCCACGGCCAGCGCACCGGTCGCCAGCGCACCCAGCGCAACGGCGCCGACCTTGCGGGCCGAGATAGTGCTGAGCGCGCTCATCGTTCGATCGTCCCGACGCGGCGGATCTTCCGCTGCAGCTGCATCACGCCATAGAGCAGCGCTTCCGCAGTCGGCGGGCAACCCGGGATATAGATGTCGACCGGCACGATGCGGTCGCAGCCACGGACAACCGAATAGCTGTAGTGATAGTAGCCTCCGCCGTTGGCACAGCTGCCCATCGAGATGACGTATTTCGGGTCCGACATCTGGTCGTAAACGCGGCGCAGGGCCGGGGCCATCTTGTTGCACAGCGTGCCGGCAACGATCATCACGTCGGACTGGCGCGGGCTGGCGCGCGGAGCGACGCCGAAACGCTCCATGTCGTAACGCGGCATGTTGACGTGGATCATCTCCACCGCGCAGCAGGCGAGACCGAAGGTCATCCACCACAGCGAACCGGTGCGGGCCCACTGGAACAGGTCTTCCGTCGAGGTGACGAGGAAGCCCTTGTCGTTCACTTCGCTTTGCAGCGCGTTGAAATAATCCTGGTCAGGCTGCTTGATTTCGCCAGCCTGCGCAGTCGGCGCATTCTGCAAGGGATTGGCTTGGGATTGCATGGTCATTGCCAGTCCAACGCTCCCTTCTTCCATTCATAGGCGAGCCCGATGGCAAGGATGGTCAGGAAGATCATCATCCCGATCCAGCCCGGCCAACCGGTGATGTCGAGGCTGACCGCCCATGGGAAAAGGAATGCCGCCTCAAGGTCGAACAGCAGGAAGCTGATCGCCACCAGATAGAACTTTACGTCGAACTGGCTGCGCGGGTCCTCGAAAGCGGGAAAGCCGCATTCGTATTCGGTGAGCTTCTCGGCCTGCGGGTTGTGCGCGCCGGTGAGGCGGGAAACACCCATGGGCAAGAACACGAAAGCTGCCGACAGCGCCACAGCGATGGCGAGGAAGAGCAGAATCGGAAAGTATTGGCTGAGGTCGACCACGGACGGACTCGGATTGCTGAGGTTTGCGAGGCGCGTCTAGGCAAAGCCATGCCGCGATGCAAGGCGGTCCGAAGGTCCAGTTGCGCCTAATCCGTGGGTTTCTCCGCAAGTTCGAGGCGACGGATGTGCGTCTCGCGCAATTCGGAACCCTCGCGCAGCACCCCGCCCTCTTCGAAAAGGTCCCAGCTGCCGTTGCCGATATAATAGAGCGCGCCTTCGTGAATGTCGCCGCCGAGCGGTTCGGTCCATTCCGGATTGGCGCGCTCCAGGGTGCGCACGCCGATGATGCGATTCCCGTCTTCGGAGAGCCGCAGGGCAACGATCCGCATCGGGTTCACGCCGTTCTGCACGGCGATGAGTTCACCCTCGTGAAGCCAGAGGCCGTCGATGCCGTCGAGCAGGACAGGAATGTCCGCCGCAAGCCGCGAGACTTCGCCTGACTCGAGATCGATCATGGCGAGGCCGTAGCGATAGTCGCTGATGTAGAGGCGCGAGCCATCGCCGCTTGGCGCTATCCCTTGCGGTGAGCGCAGCACGCCCGGCGGGACAAGCTGCAAGAAGCGCAAACCCTCGATCGGGCTGGAATAGACACCGCCGCCCAATGGATCGCTGGCATAGAGCGTCGCATCGTCACCAACGGCAATGTCGGAGAATTGCACGCCCTCCGGCGCGCGGTGCAGGGAATACTGGTTGCCTGACTGACGTGCAAAGATACCGGACGCGAATGCCTCTCCCTCGCCCAACATGCCAAGATTTCCGGATGCGACAACTACGACCCTTTGACCCAGGCGCACACCGCTCAGATTGCCAGCCAGTGGCAAGGACTGCTCTTCCCACTCGCCCCCGCTGTTGGACCAAAGCTCACGCGAGACGACAGTTGTGACAAGGAATGATCCATCCGCTTTTACCGCCAGACTTTCCGGCAACCGTGCCTCCGCCGGAATGGTCGCCACAACCTCGCTGGTGGCAAGCGACGCGGCGATCTGCGCATTGGCCGCAAGCCATGCGGGAGCCTCTCCCTCGATCTGCCCCCGCAGGTATTCGCGCGCTGCCGGTGAAAAAGCATAGCCGTGGGCAGCCAGACTCTCCGCAACTTGCAGTGCTCGCGGCAGGTCTTCTGCCGCAAGTAGGGCGTTTAGCAGCCGCAACCGCACCGAAGAGGAATTGGGAAAGGCCTCGACCAGGGCCTCCAGCCCTGCGACGTCGGTGATCTGGCCGGAAGTGGCGTCAACCGGGTACCAAGCGTCTGGCACCTCGCCCGACGCTGTGACGGCGGGCGGTTCCGGATAGGAAGCACAGGCGGCAAGCAACACGGTCGCCATTGGCAAGGCGCTGAAGCGCATCATGTCCACGAACCTGTCCCCTCCCCTCACCAGGTCAATCACTCTACTTGCGGGCCATCAGCTTCAACAGCTTCTTTGCCCGCTCGCCAAAAGGCGGCTTCAAACCGGCCAGTCCGGCCACGTCCAGCTTGGGCTGCGTATACACGGCGCGGGCGTGGCTGAACTCGCGGAAGCCTTCTGGGCCATGGTAGCAGCCGATGCCGCTCGGGCCGATACCGCCGAAAGGCAGGTCTTCGGCAGAGACGTGGAAGATTACGTCGTTCACCGTCACGCCGCCGGAAATGGTCTGCCCAAGCACGCGCTCGCGCTCCTCGGCGTCGTCACCGAAGTAGTAGAGGCCAAGCGGCCGGTCGCTGCGGTTGATGCGGCCGATCGCCTCGTCGACTTCGCCGTAGGTCAGGATCGGCAGGACGGGGCCGAAGATTTCCTCCTGCATTGCCTGCATGTCGTCGGTCGCGTTGCGGATCACCGTCAGCGGCATCTTGCGCTGGTTGCCCGCGGAGAAGTCCTCTCCGGCCGGATTGATCTCGATGACCTCCCCGCCCTTGGCGCGGGCATCCTCGACCATCTGCTGCAGCCGCGCGAACTGCCGGTCGTTGATGACATTGGCATAGTCGGGATTGTCGCGGAGCGTAGGGTACTGGTTCATGACGCCAAGCTCGAGTGACGCGATGACGCCGTCTTCCATGTTTTCGGGCACCAGCAGGTAATCGGGCGCGAGGCAGATCTGGCCCGCGTTCATCAGCTTGCCCGATACGATCCGCGAGCCTGCGCGCTCCAGGTCCGCACTCTTGCCGATGACCACCGGACTCTTGCCGCCCAGCTCCAGCGTGACGGGAACGAGGTTCGCCGCTGCCGCCTGCATCACCTTGCGCCCGGTGGCGGTGGAACCGGTGAAGACCAGGTGGTCGAACGACAGGCTGGCAAAGGCCGTTGCCACGTCCACACCGCCCGTCACTACGGTCACTTCTTCTGGCGCGAAATGCTGGCCGACCAGATCGGCGATCAGCTGGCTGGTGACGGGAGTGAACTCGCTTGGCTTGATCATCGCGCGGTTGCCCGCCGCCAGCACCTGCGCCAGCGGACCGAAAGCGAGGTTTACCGGGAAATTCCACGGGCTGATGATGCCGATCACGCCCTTCGGCTCGTAGCGCACCTCCGCCTTTGCCCCCAGCGCGCCGAGCGGGAACTGTACGCTGCGCCGGTCTGGCTTGGCCCAATGGCCCATCTTGCTGCGGCAATACTTGGCGAACTGGATCGAGACGAGCACGTCGGAAATCATGCTCTGCACCGGCGAGCGGTTGCCGTAATCCTCGTTCATGGCATCGCACAGCGCCTCGGCATTGTCGGCAACCAGCGCGATGAGCCGGTCGAGCCGGTCACGACGCACGGAGAGCGGCTCGGGCCGAGCCTTGACGAAGGCATCCCGTTGCTTTTCCAGCATGAGTTTCAGTTCATTTTCGATTGCCATTCGACTCACCTGTCAGACGTCTTGCGTTGGTGCATGAGGCACCCCTATCTGCATTCCGTGAAGTTTGCATTTGTTGCAATGCAGCATTAGACAGACGCCAATTCGAACAGCCATCCCAAACCCGAAAGGCAAGTCCCCCATGGCCACTTTCAACGAAGCCGATCCGATCGTCGTCCTCTCCTACGCCCGCACCCCGATGGGCAGCATGCAGGGCGCCCTCGCCGACGTTTCCGCGACCGACCTTGGCGCCACCGCAGTGAAGGCCGCGATGGAGCGTTCGGGCGTTGCCGGCGAGGACGTGGACCGCGTCTACATGGGCTGCGTGCTGCCGGCCGGCCTTGGCCAGGCCCCTGCCCGCCAGGTCGCCGTGAAGTCCGGCTTGCCCCTGTCGGCACAGGCAACCACGGTGAACAAGGTCTGCGGCAGCGGAATGCAGACCGTCATCATGGGGGCAGAGGCGCTCGCCACCGGCACCGTCGACGTGATCGTTTCGGGCGGCATGGAGAGCATGACCAACGCGCCCTACCTGCTGAAGAAGCATCGCGGCGGCGCGCGCCTAGGCCATGACCGCGTCTACGACCACATGTTCCTCGACGGCCTCGAAGATGCCTACGAAGAAGGCCGTGCCATGGGCACCTTCGCGCAGGACATGGCCGACAAGTACCAGCTCACCCGCGAGGAGATGGACGACTACTCGATCGCCTCGCTGGAGCGTGCCAACAACGCCATCGCCAGCGGCGCCTTTACCGACGAGGTCGTTCCGGTCACCTTCTCCACCCGCAAGGGCGATGTGACCGTCGATACCGACGAAGCCCCGTCGAAGGGCCGTCCTGACAAGATCCCGCAGCTGCGCCCGGCCTTCGCCAAGGATGGCACCATTACCGCTGCGACCTCGTCCTCGATCTCCGACGGCGCGGCGGCTGTCGTGCTGACCCGCAAGAGCGTGGCCGACGCCAAGGGCCTGACCCCGGTGGCGACCGTGATCGGCCTCACTGCACACGCGCAGGCTCCGGAAGAGTTCACCATCGCCCCGGTCGGCGCGATCCAGAAGCTGCTCGAGCAGACCGGCTGGAGCGTCGACGATGTCGACCTGTGGGAAGTCAACGAGGCCTTCGCCTGCGTCGCAATGTTCGCCATGCGCGACATCGGCATCCCCCACGAGAAGATCAACGTGAACGGCGGCGGCACCGCGCTTGGCCACCCGATCGGCGCCAGCGGCACGCGCATCATCGTCACCCTGCTCAACGCCCTGAAGCAGCAGGGCAAGAAGCGCGGCATCGCCTCGCTTTGCATTGGCGGCGGCGAAGCCACGGCCGTGGCGGTCGAACTCGTCTGAAGTCACTGATTAGGCAAAGGGCGGAACCGCAAGTCCGTCCTTTGCATTACCTTCCTGTGAGTGCACAACATGGTGCGAATGGGAACTGGAAGGGAATTCGACATGAGGACATTCATCGCTATCGGCACCGCGCTTGCGCTGGCTGCCTGTAACGGCACCGCCGAGGACGCCGAGACTACCGAGGTCGCTGCCGAAACCGGCGATACCATGCTCGAAGGCGATGCCCCCGGTTTCGAGGCGGTTGCGCCCGGCACCTACCAGGTGACCCGCAGCGGCGGCGAGGTCGACTACATCGAGATCCACCCGGGCATGACCTTCTCGCGCGTCGACGCCGAAGGCAACGCGACGGGCGGCGTCATCTTCATGAAGGGTGGCAAGACCTGCTTCCTGGTGGAAGGTGACGAGGATGAAGCCTGCTTCGAAGATGGCCCGACACAGCCCGATGGCAGCATGGAAACCACGTCCGAGGCCGGTGATGTCTCTACGGTCGTGCCGGTCGAAGGCAGCCTTGAAGATCACGTGGGCGACACATAGTCGCCCACCCAACCAGCCGGTTCAGGGGGACGAAAGTTGCTGCCCTCCAGGCTGGCCGGGTTCACTCCAATCCTAGCAACAGGGAAGTTATGATGAAGAAGATTATTGCAGTCGCCGGTGCTTTCGCTCTCGCAGCCTGTGGCGGTTCTGCCGATGACCCGGTGGAAGACGAAAGCCTGGACGATGCAGTCGATGCCGTGATCCCCGACACGAGCGCCGGCACCTACACCTCCACCAATCCGGAAGGCGTCGAAGTATCGGTCGCGCTGAACGCGGACGGCACCTATACCGTCAGCGAGGGTGGCGAGATGGTGGAATCCGGCACCTGGGAAGACAATATTCGCGGTACCTGCCTGACTGCAGAAGGCGGTGACGGCGAAGATTGCTGGAACATCCAGCCTGGTGCCGAAGAAGGCATGATGGACGTTACCGGTGCCGATGGAGAAACGATGAGCTACAGCTTCGAAGGCTAACTCATTCAATTCTATCAATGAAAGGGCGGTCAACTTTGGCCGCCCTTTCTTTTTGCAAACTATACGAGGATAAATTACCTTTCTCCGCCTCAACAGGGGGAGAGATTAAATGCGTAAACTGGTAATCGTGACCGGCGTCCTGGCGCTCGCGGCCTGCGGCGGCGAAGCCGAGGTGTCCGAGGAAGAAGCGGTCGAGGAAGAGGTTGCCGAGGTTGATCCGGCAGTCGGCGCCTATACCTGGACCGATGACGAGGGCAACGAAGTCACCGGCTACATCAATGCCGATGGCACCGCCTATACCGAAGTCAACGGCGAAGCGAATCCAACAATCGCCTGGGCGCGCAATGAAGAGGGCGAGGTCTGTCTTTCCGGCACCGACGACGAAGGCGAGGAATGGGAAGATTGCATGACCTTCGGGGAACTCGGCGAAGACGGCACGATGGAAATCACAGGCTCTGACGGGGAAGTCGATACCGTGACCAAAGTCAGCTAAGCCATTGCTATATCAACGCTTGAAGGGCGGTCCTTGCGGGCCGCCCTTTTTGTATTTGCTTCATCCGCCATTCTTCGTAGTGTCGGCAGTCTCAATAGGGGGAAATACTATGCGTAAACTGGTAATCATTACCGGCGTCCTGGCACTTGCAGCCTGCGGCGGCGAGGCCGAGGTGGCCGAGGAAGAAGCGGTCGTCGAAGAAGCAGTCGAAGTGGCGGCCGTGGTCGGCACCTACAACGGCACGACTGATGAAGGCGAGGAATGGAGCGCGACCATCAACGAGGACGGGACGACTTCCGTCACGGTGGATGGCGAAGTCGTAGAAACCGGCACCTGGCGCTCGGCCGACGATGGCACGACCTGCTTCATCACCGATACCGCCGAAGGTGAAGAGCCTGACGAGGAAGACTGCTACACCTTCGGTGAAGTGGGCGAAGACGGCAGCGTCACCGTCACCGGGGCCGACGGTGAATCAGACACGGTGACCAAGGTCAGCTGACCGTCACCTACTCCAGTCGGAAAGGGCGTCCCGCGCGGACGCCCTTTTCTTTTGCGCCTTAGGGTTCGCCTGCACCCCATAGCCGCCGCTGTTCGACCCATCCCGCATGACCGTCGACGTCGAGTTCGCACCAGCCATCCTGGCAGTCACCCAGCAGGCCGAGCACGCCCGGTTCGAGGTTCCACTTGAGGGCACTTCCATCACCCGGCTCGGCCCGCATCGGGGCAAGTCCGTCTCCGGTCACGATTGCCGTGCGTTCCCGGCTCAGCAGGCTGGCGGAAATCCAGCCCGTCGTCCCGTCGGGCTCCTGCACATAACGCCAGCCCTGCATCAGCCGGATCACCTTCACCGGCAATCCCTCGCGGGTATAGACCCACTCGATGGGAAACTGCTCCCCAGCCCCTACCCGCATGTTAGCCACCTCCGTGTCGATGCTGGCCCAGTAGGGCAACTCCACGTCCTGAGCGACGGCGGGTGTTGCGGCGAAAATGGAGGCGATGACAGCGAGTCGCAGGCACTTGGACATGCGCCCTGATTAGCCGCTTGTGTGCAAACGCGGCAATAATCGCGGTGCATCTTGCCCAATTGGAACAATCTGTCCTAACAGGGCGCCCGGACGTAATCTCGCCATCAGTGCGGGAGTGAGGGGAACACGAATGCTTCGCAAACTGGCCGCCGCCACGGCACTCTTGTCGCTGCCGCAAACCGCCCTTGCCCAGGAGGTTGTCGAGACCGCCGGGGAATTCACCAATATCGCGCAGAACGACAGCGGCGATACCGCCTGGATCCTCGTCGCCACCGCCTTGGTGCTGCTAATGACGCTGCCGGGACTGGGCCTGTTTTACGGCGGACTGGTGCGCGCGAAGAACTTCCTTTCGGTGATGCTGCAGGTGGCGGCGGTTGCCGGTGTCGCGTCGATCCTGTGGGTCGTGGTCGGCTACACTCTGGCTTTCGGCGATACGACCGGCGGCTGGCTGGGTGATGGCCGGGCATGGATGCTGATCGACCTCATGGCCGTGCGCGACGGGCTGACAATCCCCGAAAGCACCTTTGCCATGTTCCAGCTCACCTTCGCCGCTATCACGCCGGCGCTGATGGTTGGTGCCTGGGTGGACCGGGCGCGGTTCGGCTGGGTGCTCGCCTTCACCGCAATCTGGGGCCTCATCGTCTACGCGCCGGTCGCACACTGGATCTGGGGCGGCGGCTGGCTTGGCGAGATGGGCGTGCTCGATTTCGCCGGCGGCTTGGTGGTGCATACCACGGCCGGCGCATCAGCCCTCGTCATCGCCCTGCTGCTAGGCAAGCGCCAGGGCTTCCCGTCCAGCGCCCTGCTGCCGCACGCACCGGGCCTCACCATGCTGGGCGCCATGCTGCTGTGGGTCGGCTGGTTCGGCTTCAACGGCGGCAGCGCGCTGACCGCCACGGACGATGCCTCGATGGCCATCATCAACACTCACACCGCTGCCGCCACGGCCGCCCTGCTCTGGGTGCTGATCGAGAAGATCAAGTTCGGCAAACCGACCAACGTCGGCTTCGCCACGGGCGCGATTGCCGGCCTCGCAACGGTCACCCCGGCGGCAGGGTTCATCTCGCCGGGTGCCGCCATCCTGTTCGGCATCCTTGCCGCGGTGGTCTGCTACGCCGCCATCGTCGCGGTGAAGAACAAGCTGGCCATCGACGATTCGCTCGACGTCTTCGCCGTCCACGGTGTCGGCGGCATGCTGGGCACGCTGCTGCTTGGCGTGTTCATGTCCGTCGACCTCGGCGGCACGGGCTATGACGAAGGCGTGACCATGTTCGGAATGGTCGGCGTGCAGGCCCTGGGTATCGTCGTCGTCGCCATCTTCTCCGCCATCGCAACCGCGCTGATCGCCATCGGCGTCTCGCTGTTCATTCCGATGCGGGTCAAGGAAGACGAGGAAGTCGAAGGCCTCGACAAGACCAGCCACGGCGAGCGTAGCTGGCACCTGCACGAATAGGTCAGGCCGGCGCCGCCTCCATCTCCGCCATCTTGGCGAGGATCTGCTCGATGCAGCGGCGCGAGGTGCAGAGCGTGAAGTGCGGCGCGTCGATCTGCAGGGTGACATCACTCTCGCCCTGTTCACCGCGTGAACATTCGGGCGCGACAATCCCATCGGTGGCGGACCATACCGCCAGCGTCGGGATCGGCGGCTTGTCCGACAGCGGCTCTGAAAACGGCGGGTTGTCGACCGTGTGGTCGTTGATGGCCTCGTAGAGCTTCCACGCGCGGTTGGCGTGGCGATCGCCCGAAAACGGGCTGGCCACGGTCACCACCATGTCGACATGTTCGGGCAGCCGGTGCGCCAGCACGCGCGCATACAGCCCGCCAAGGCTCCACCCGATCAGCACCACCTTCTGGTGGGTCTGCTGGTGGAGTTGCGCGATGCGCGTCTCCAGCACGTGCAGCTTGGCCGGATCGGCCCCGAGGTTGATGCCCTGCCGCCACCCCTCGGGCTGGAAGCCGCGCGCGCGCAAGGTCCGCCGCAGCAAGGAGGTGGAAATGTCGCCCGTGGTCAGGCCGGGGATGACCACCGCAGCGCGCCCATGTCCGATATCGACACCGCGCTTGGGCAGCCGGAGCGGGTTCAGCAGCACGCGCGGAACCGCCAGCCCTTCCCGCAGGGTGTTTCGCAATGGCGGCGGCTTGGCAGTCATATCCGGACCTCCTGCGCGACTAGGTACAAACCCCTGGTCGCACGGCAGAACAATCTTCGCTTGCTGCTAGATAGGGTCTCTCTCCGAAGGGACCAAGCTGGCGTTGCCATTTGCCGGCGAGATTACGGAGACCGGACATGCAGCCCATGGGTGACCGCAGCGCGATTGCGGAAGGCAAGAGGACCGACGGACCGCCACGCAGGCACGTTCCGCGTGAGAATCGGGAGCGCACCGAAGTCAGCGGACTGATGCAATGCGAATACGCGACGCCGCAGGAAGTGGTGGTGCGCGATATCTCGCAATTCGGCGTCGGGGCGACCACGCATGGCCAGCTTCCCGACATCGGCGAGCATGTCTGCATCACCCTTGCCACGGGTGACGAACTGCGCGGCCAGGTCCGCTGGACCGATGGCCAGGCTTTCGGCCTGCACCTGGAATCCGCGTTCGACCTCGGGCGCCTGCAGCATATCAATCGCCTGCGCAGCCGCCTGCTGGCCGATCCAGCGGAGACCGCGCAGCGCGATGACAATCGGGGTTAGTCGCCGGTCAGGATCCGGTCGACCAGCTGCTTTACCGTGGGGGTGAAGTTGTTCGAGTAGAACGGGTCTTCCTTGAAGCGGTATGCCGCGTGCCCGGCGAAGGCGAGGTTCTGGTCCACGTCGCCGCCATGGGCAATGTCCTGCAGCGTCTTCTGGATGCAGAAGCTGCGCGGGTCGGCCAGGCGCCCGGTGGTGTAGTCGTCATGGTCCTTCCACGACGAGAAACCGCAATGCGACAGGCAGCCCATGCAGTCGGCCTGGTCCTTGCGGATTTCGGCACGTTCTTCGGCACCCACGAACACCACAGTATCGTCCGGCGTCTTCAGCGCGTCGGTATAGCCTGCCGCCACCCATTCACGGGCACGATCACGGTCCTTCGGGGTGACCCAGAAATTCTTTCCCTTCACGCCCACGTCCAGCTGCACGGTGTGCTCGCCGGCCTCGACCTTGGAATAGGGAATCTGGCGTTCGCTGCGGGCTTCCAGGTTGCGCAGGAACGGGTTGCGTACCGCGCTGGAATAGAAGCCCGTAGGGCTGAAGCGGTGCAACAGCACGTCGCCCGGCTCCAGGGTGCGCAGCATGTCCTTCCAACCCTGCGGGATCGGGCTTTCCTCGGTCAGCAGCGGACGGGTGCCGAACTGGAAGGCGATCTGCCCCAACTCGGGATTGTCGATCCAGTTTTCCCACTCGCGCAGGTACCAGACGCCGCCGGCCATCACGATCGGCACGTTCTCGGAAACGCCTTCCTTGCGCATCGTCTCGCGCAGGGCGGCAACGCGGGGATAGGGATCTTCCGGCTTGGTCGGATCTTCGGCGTTGGACAGGCCGTTGTGCCCGCCGGCCAGCCACGGATCTTCATAGACCACCGCGGCCATCAGTTCGGACACCTTGTGATAGCTGCGCTTCCACAGTGCGCGGAAGGCACGGGCGGAACTGATGATCGGCAGGTAGTTGACCTCGAACCGCGCGGCGATCTCGGCCAGCTTGTAGGGCATGCCGGCACCGCAGGTCACGCCCGTCACCAGGCCCTTGCAGTTCTCCAGCACGCCTTCCAGGACCTGCTGCGCGCCGCCCATTTCCCACAGCACGTTGATATTGATCGCGCCCTTGCCGCTGGCGATGTCGTAGGCTCGCTTCACCTGCTCGGTCGCGCCGTCGATGGCATAGCGGATCAGTTGCTCGTGCCGCTCCTTGCGGGTCAGCTGATCGTACACCTGCGGAATGATCTTGCCCTCGGCATCGTAGCTGTCGGCATTCACCGCGCTGACCGTGCCGATGCCGCCGGCCGCCGCCCAGGCGCCGCTGCTGGCGTGGTTGGTCGCGGACACACCCTTGCCGCCCTCGATCAGCGGCCAGACTTCGCGGCCGCCGTAGTTGATGGGTTTAAGACCCTTGAAACTCATTACTATCCCCAGAAGAGCTCTCCTCATCGATCGTGAGGGAGAACTCGGTATCAGTTTCGCCCGGTTGGACGCATGGTTCGATGTCGCGGGGTTCCGGACGTTCTCCGGCAACCTCGAAACGAGCGATATAGCCAGCGATCTCAGGCTTGCGCTCGAGTTCGATGAGGCGATAGCCGACCCGCTGGAATTCGCAAGAAAGAAGCAGCGGGTCGATGCCGTGCTCCGACGATGGGCGGTCGACGTCGACGACGATCACCTGGCCGCCTTCACGCAGCGCCGGGCGCATGCGCCAGAGCAGCGCGTAGGGCTCGGTCACCTCGTGGTACATGTGTACCATGAAGATGCGATCGAAGCTGTTCTCCGGCAGCTTCGGATCGTCCGGATCGCCGAGCGCGATGGAAACGTTGTCGAGGCGCTCGCGTTCCACCCGGTTACCCAGGCGCCGTAGCGCGTCCTCGTCGATATCCTGCGCCAGCACGCGCCCATCTGCGCCAACGCGCGCCGCCAGGCGTACCGTGTAATAGCCATCGCCCGCACCGATATCGGCGACGGTCATGCCGCGGATGATATTGGCCCAGTCCATGACGGTGGCTGCCTCGCGGCGGTCGTCGCGCACCTGCTCCGTAGAGAAGGCATTGCTGCCCAGGTCGGACACCGGGCGATAGGGACGGGGGAAGTCGCGCGCGGTCAGCGGACGGTCTTCCTCCGCCACGTCGCAGGCGGCCAGCGCCAGGCATGCGCCCAGTGCTCCAAGTGCAGCAGTAATGACCCTCCGGTTCATCCCAGCGGCTCTAGCTTGTGCATTCTGGCTTGGCAAAGCTCCATTGCGGCGTCGTCCACCGCCTCCCTTGCAAGCATTGGCAGCGTGGACAGCCCCACGCCGGGGGCTACTCCACGTCCTCCACATCGACCTTTTCGCCGGTCACGCGCTGGGCCAGCGCGGCGGCGATGAAATCGTCGATGTCGCCGTCCAGCACGTCTCCCGGAGCGGTGGAGGTAACGCCGGTGCGCAGGTCCTTCACCATCTGGTACGGCTGGAGGACGTAGCTCCGGATCTGGTGGCCCCAGCCAATCTCGGTCTTTTCGGCATATTCACCGGCAGCCTCGGCCTCGCGCTTGGCCAGTTCGGCCTCGTAGAGGCGCGCCTTCAGCATGTTCATCGCGGTGGCGCGGTTCTTGTGCTGGCTGCGATCGTTCTGGCTGGCGACCACGATGCCGGTCGGCTTGTGGGTAATACGCACGGCGGAATCGGTCGTGTTGACGTGCTGGCCACCCGCGCCTGAAGCGCGGTAGGTGTCGATCTTCAGGTCGCCTTCGTTGATCTCGATGTCGATGTCGTCGTCGATCACCGGGTAGACCCACACGCTGGAAAAGCTTGTGTGGCGACGGGCGGAGCTGTCGTAGGGGCTGATGCGGACGAGGCGGTGCACGCCGCTCTCGGTCTTGGCATAGCCATAGGCGTTCTCGCCCTTGATCAGCAGCGTGGCGGACTTGATGCCCGCCTGTTCGCCGGCGGCATATTCGACCGTTTCCACCTTGAACCCGCGCCGTTCGGCCCAGCGCGCATACATGCGCATCAGCATCTCGGCCCAGTCCTGGCTCTCGGTACCGCCGGCGCCGGCATTGATCTGCAGGTAGGTGTCGTAGGCATCCGCCTCGCCCGACAGCAGCGCGTTCACCTTGTCGCGGTCGGCCCGGTCGGCCAGCGCCGACAGGCTGGCGAGGCCTTCGGCGACCACGTCATCGTCACCCTCAGCTTCGCCCATTTCGACGAATTCGGTGGCATCGGCCATCTCCGATGAGATCTCGTTCACCGTTTCCACGGCGTCCTTGAGCGTCTTGTGCTCGCGGCTGATGGCCTGGGCTTGCTTCGGGTCGTTCCACAGATCCGGGTCCTGCACGCGCGCCTCCAGCTCGTCGAGGCGACGCAGCGCGTGTTCCCAGTCCAGCGACTTGCGCACCAGCGCCAGCGCCGCTTCGATCCGGTCGATATGGGCCTGCCCTTCGGCACGCATAACAAGTGTCCTTCCAAAATGAGTTGGCGCGCCTAGCAGGGGCCGGTGAGAGTGGGAAGTGCCAGTGGCCTGCGTCGCATCAGTAGATGCCGCCCTGCTCCTCGGCAAAGTCCTCGCGCTCACCCTGGTTGGTGCGGTCGAAGGCGCCATCGCGCTGGCGCCGCAGCTGGGCGATGATCAGCTCGCGCATGGCGTCGATCTCGTCCTGCCGCTGGTTCCGGCGCGGTTCGGTATCGGGCTTGAAGGCTTCCCAGATGACTGGCGCGAGCGGATCGTCCGTCGGCCAGGCGTCAAACACCCGGCGCCCGGTGCGCCGGTCCACGCGGACCATGCGCACGCCGCGCGGGGCGATGAAGGGGCGTCCGCTCCAGTGGTCGCGCGTCTCCTCCACGAATTGCCGGAAGATCGGCGCCGCCGTGTTGCCGCCCTGGATCCACCCACCCATGTTGCGTGGCTGGTCGAAGCCCAGATAGGTGCCCGCCACGATATCGGGCGAGCCGCCGACGAACCAGGCATTGGTCGGGCCGGAACTGGTGCCGGTCTTGCCGAACAGCGGCATGTCGAGAGAGCGCAGGCGCACGGCGGTACCGCGCTGGACCACGCCGGTGAGCATGTGCACGGTCTGGAAGGCGGTGCGCGCATCCAGCACCTGCCGTCCGCGACGGCCGAAGCGCGGCATCGGCTCGCCATCCCACTCGTCCATGTTGCAGCCGGTGCATTCGCGCTCGTCGGCGCGCCAGATCACGCGGCCATGGCGATCCTGCACATAGTCGATCACGGTCGGATCGTTGAGGCGCCCGTGATTGACCAGCATGGCATAGGCGGCGGTCATCTTTTCGACCGTGGTGTCGCCCGCACCCAGCGCGATGGCGGGCAGCGGGTCGTAGGCGCCTTCTTCGGCAAGGCCCACGCGCTCGAAGGTATCGACCACGTTCTCCATGCCCGAATCCATGGCGATGTGGACGGTCATCAGGTTCTTCGACTGCTCCAGTCCGTAGCGCATCGGGTATTCGCCGCCGCCGCGCTCACCGCCGAAGTTGGTGAAGCAGTGCTCACCAAGGTTAGCGCCCTGATAGTAGCAGTACTGCTCGTCCGGGATCATCGATGCCGGA
Organism: Aurantiacibacter sp. MUD11; assembly: GCF_026967575.1. Classification (NCBI taxonomy): domain Bacteria; kingdom Pseudomonadati; phylum Pseudomonadota; class Alphaproteobacteria; order Sphingomonadales; family Erythrobacteraceae; genus Aurantiacibacter; species Aurantiacibacter sp. MUD11. Next base: position 522,641 of record NZ_CP114054.1, read on the forward strand.
GTCATCCCGTTTTCGAGACCGGTGGCATAAACGAAGGGCTTCACCGTCGAACCGGGCTGGCGATTGGCCTGCACCGCACGGTTGAAGCTGCCGAGGCGTGAATCGAAACCGCCCTGCATGGCCAGCACGCGGCCGGTGTCGGGCGCCATGGCAAGGAACCCGCCCGATACCGTCGGGACGGTGCGCAGGCGCCAGCTGTTGCCATTCGGCGAAGCGGCGACGACATCGCCCACCTTCACCGCATCGGCGAAATCGGTCAGCGGAGCCTCCACGCCGTCGGCAAAACCGATGGTGGCGGACGCGCCGCTGCGCGCGGTGATCACGCCCACCCGCCAGTTCTGGTAATTGATCGAGAGATAGGAGCTGCGCAGCTGCTCGGTCAGGTCGCCGTTGTCGGGATTGATCGTGGCGATCGGCCCTTCCCAGCCCCGGTTTCCGTGATAGCGCAGCATGGCCGCACGCAGCGAATCGCGGGCCGCATCCTGCAGCTCGGTGTCGAGCGAGGTCCGCACCCACAGGCCGCCGGCGTAGACGCTGTTCGGGCCGTCCTCAGCTTCCTCGCCGAAACGCTCGATCAGTTCGCGGCGGACTTCCTCGAGGAAATAGCCGGCATCGGCAAAGCGCTCGCGCCGCTGGCCCTGGACGATGCCCAGCGGGCGAGCCTTGGCCGCATCACGTTCTGCGACAGTGATGAAGCCATTGTCCTCCATCTGGTCGAGCACGAGGTTGCGGCGCGCCCGCGCGGTCTCGAAATTGGCTTCCCGGCTGTACACTTCGGGCGCACGCGGCAGGATCGCCAGATAGGCCATCTCGTGCAGCTCCAGGTCGCCCACGTCCTTGTCGAAATAGGCCAGCGACGCGGCCTGCACGCCATGCGAGCGACGGCCGAGCGGGATCTCGTTGAGGTAGAGCGTGATGATCTCTTCCTTCGAGAGAATGCCCTCGATGCGGGTGGCCAGGATCATCTCGCGCAGCTTGCGCGTCACCGAGTATTCGTTGCCGACGAGGATGTTCTTGGCGACCTGCTGGGTAATGGTGGAGCCGCCCACGGCGCGCTCGTCAGACCCCATCTTGGAAACGTAGTCGATCACGGCGTTGATGAAGCCGCCGGCATCGATGCCGCCGTGGGTCCAGAACGTCTCGTCCTCGGCCGAGATGTAGGCGTTCATCAGCTGCTCGGGGAAATCCTTGAACTGCAGCTCGATGCGTCGCTCACGCTCGTAGCGGTGGACGATTTCACCATCCACGCCGCGCACCACGGTGGGCAGGTTCGGCTCGTAATCCAGCAGCGTCTCGGCGTCGGGCAGATCACGCGTCAGGAAGATCCAACCCAGCAGGGTCATGACCAGGCCGAAGCCGACCAGATAACCGCCGATGCGGAACCAGCGCTTTTCCCGCCAGGCCGCGCGCAAGGGCTCGCCCAGCCAGCTGGTGCTGTCGCGGAATCGGCCCCAGGCGGTCTGCAGGGTGGAAGAAATGTCGTTCGTCATAGGCTTGTCCTGCGCCTTACATGCCAAGTCATGCTGGCGCCAGAATGAATAGTGGTCAGGTCGCCCCCGACTGGCGCGCGAAATAGATGCGGATGGCGCGGGCCATGGCATCGGCAAATCGCTCTCGCCCTTCGGCCGAGGCCAGCCTCTCCGCGTCTTCCGGGTTGGTGACGAAGCCGGCCTCGAACAATACGCCGGGAACATCGGGCGCCCGCAGCACGGCCAGGGCGGCAGAACGCCGTGCCTGGGGATGGAAGCGCAGCACGCCCTCCCCCTCGCGCTGGATCAGTTCGGCGAATTCGACAGACTGCTCCGACGTACGCCGCTGGGAAAGTTCGACGAGGATGGCATTCACCGTCTCGTCCTGCCCGGAAAGGTCCACCCCGTTGACCACGTCGACGCTGTTTTCCTTCTCCGCGAACCGGGCGGCAGCCTCGGAAGAGGCGGTTTCCGACAGCGTGTAGATGCTGGCACCGGTCACGCCTTCGCGGTCGCCGGCGGAATCGGCGTGGATCGACAGGAACAGGTCCGCCCCCAGCGCACGGGCAATCTCGGCGCGTTCATCCAGCACGATGAAGCTGTCGTCATCCCGCGTCATGGCGACGCGGATGCCGCCTTCCTCCAGCAGCCTGTCCCGCAGTGCGCGGGCGAGGCCCAGCACGATGGCCTTCTCGCGATAATCCTCGCTCACGGTGCCCGGGTCAGGCCCACCATGCCCTGCGTCGATCACGATCAGCGGGCGAGTCGGATCGTCGGGACCAAGGATTTCGGGAAGGCCGATCGTCCCGCCTTCCTCCGGCAAGGGCACGCGAACCACGTAATCACGCCACAATACCGGCACGGGTATCGCTGCGCCGACCGCATAGAGCGCCCCCAGCAACAGCACCGGGAGGGAAAACAGCAGGCCGATCTGCAAGCGCTGCGACATACAGGCTGGCTCACATCCTCTCTGGCGCGCCGTGAAGGCGCCGTGATCTCCGCAGACAGAAGGGAAATTTGCGTAGATGCGCAACAAGGTTGCCGTGGCTTTCCCCGGCTGCTAGCTAATTGCTTGTCGGGGCGAAATGTCGCCACGGCCGCCCGGGAACCGCCCTAATGCGCTACCGGGCCTAGCTTACAGGTTGATGCCGCAATGCAAAGTTACAGCCAGCTAACCGCACAGCACCCGCAGGGGTTGCCGACGGTTGCGGGGCTTCCAGCGCAGACGAAAACCCTGCGCCTTTTCAATGCGACAGACACGTTTCGCACTTCCGTTTGCCAGATTGGCGACGGGGTGATGATCTTTGATTCTCGCACAACACGCGAGACCCACACATATCGGCAGCCGCAATCCCCCAGCCACGCTGGAGCAGGGCCGGCTGCCCGGAGAATATTCAATGGCAACGCGCATGCTTATCGATGCGCGCCACCCGGAAGAAACGCGGGTGGCGGTGCTCAAGGGAAACCGGATTGAGGAGTTCGACTTCGAATCTGCCGAGCACAAGCAGATCAAGGGCAATATCTACCTAGCAAAAGTCACCAGGGTCGAACCGTCGCTGCAAGCGGCCTTCGTCGACTTCGGCGGCAATCGCCACGGTTTCCTCGCTTTCAGCGAAATCCATCCCGACTACTACCAGATCCCGGCAGCCGATCGTGAAGCCCTGCTCGCCGAAGAGCAGGCTGCGGCCGAGGAAGAAGCCAAGCTTCGCGCCGAGGAAGACGATTACGAGGACGGCGAGGACGCCGAACTGGACGCTGGTGACGGCGACGACGAGGATGACGACGAGCCGGAAGCCGGTGTCGAGGAGATCGACACCAGCGAGAAGGACGACGTCGCCACCATCGAGGATGGCCACGTAGAAAACGGCGAAGATGCCGCTGAAGACGCGGACGATTCCGAAGAAGACGACGGCGAAAGCGGCGAGGAAAAGCCGCGTGGTCGCGGTCGTGCTCGCGGGCGTCGTCAGGGCCGTCGCGGCGGCTCGCGTGCCAAGGAAATCGACGAGGCTCGCGCCAAGCGCCAGGCTCTGCGTCGCCGTTACAAGATCCAGGACGTCATCCAGCGCCGCCAGGTGCTGCTGGTGCAGGTCGCCAAGGAAGAGCGTGGCAACAAGGGCGCCGCCCTCACCACCTATCTCTCGCTGGCTGGCCGCTACTGTGTCCTCATGCCCAATTCCAGCCACGGTGGCGGCATCTCGCGCAAGATTTCTAACGGCGGGGATCGCAAGCGCCTGAAGCAGATCGTGAACGAGCTGAAACTGCCCAAGTCGATGGGCCTGATCGTTCGCACCGCCGGGCTCCAGCGCACCAAGACCGAGATCAAGCGCGACTTCGACTATCTCGCCCGCCTGTGGGACGAGATCCGCGAACGCACGCTGGGTTCCAGCGCGCCGAGCATGATCCATTCGGATTCGGACCTCATCAAGCGCGCCATCCGCGACATCTATAATCGCGAGATCGAGGAAGTCGTGGTCGAGGGCGAAGAGGGCTACAAGTCCGCCAAGGCCTTCATGAAGCTGCTGATGCCCAGCCACGCACGGCGGGTGAAGCACTATTCCGACCCCGTGCCGCTGTTCCAGCGTTACGGCGCGGAAGACCAACTGTCGGCGATGTACGACCCGATGGTGCAGCTGAAATCGGGTGGCTACCTGATCATCAACCCGACCGAGGCACTGGTGTCGATCGACATCAACTCGGGCCGTTCCACCAAGGAGCACGGGATCGAGCAGACCGCGCTGCACACCAACCTTGAAGCCGCGCGTGAAATCGCCCGCCAGCTGCGCCTGCGCGACATGGCCGGCCTGGTGGTGATCGACTTCATCGACATGGAGCGCACCGGCAACGTGCGGAAGGTTGAGCGCGCCATGAAGGATGCGCTCAAGAACGACCGCGCGCGCATCCAGGTGGGCCGCATTTCGGGCTTCGGCCTGATGGAGATGAGCCGCCAGCGCCTGCGTACCGGCGTACTCGAAGCCACCACGCGCCAGTGCCCGCACTGCGACGGCACCGGCCTGGTCCGCACCGCCAGCTCCGCCGGCCTGTCGGCCCTGCGCCTGATCGAGGACGAGGCAGCCAAGGGCAAGGGCACGGTAATCACGCTCTATGCCTCCACCGAAGCGGCCGTGTACCTGCTCAACGCCAAGCGCGCCGACCTTGCCGAGATAGAGGAACGCTATGGCGTGACCGTGGAAGTGAAGCCGGAAGGCGAGGACGAAGGCGCCAAGATGCGCGTCACCTCGTCCGGTCCGAAGCCCTCTTCCGCGCCGAAGTTCGACCCGATCATCGACGACGATGACGACGACGACATCGAGGAAGACGACGACGATACCGCCGCCGAGGACGATGATGACGGCGCTTCGCGCAAGAAGCGCCGCCGCCGCCGTCGCGGTGGCCGTGGCCGCAACAAGAACCGCCAGCAGGACGAGGACTCCGAAGACTCGTCCGAGGACGATGGCGAGGAAGGTTCGGCCGACGACAGCGCCGAGAACGACAGCGAAGACGGCGAAAGCAAGCCCCGTCGCCGCCGTGGCCGTCGCGGCGGACGCAACCGCAATCGCAAGCGCCAGGACGAGGACCAGTCCGAGGAATCGCAGGACAGCGAAGCCAAGGAAGAGGAGACCGCTGACGCCGAGGCCCAAGCTCCGGCAGAGGAAGCTCCTGCCGAAGAGGCCAAGCCGAAGAAGCGCACGCGTCGGAAGAAGGCCGAACCCAAGGAAGAGGCCGAGGGCGAGGGCGAGGTAGAAGCCAAGGCAGAGGAAGCTCCTGCCGAGGAAGAGAAGCCGAAGAAGCGCACCCGTCGCAAGAAGTCCGACACCGCCGAAGCCAAGGAAGAACCCAAGGCCGAGGAACCTGCGGCCGAAGAAGCTCCCAAGCCGAAGCGCACCCGTCGCAAGAAGGCGGAAACGGTCGCCAAGGCAACGGATGAAAGCAGTGACGACGGTCCCGCCGTCACCGAAGTCGCTGCGCCGGAAGCTGCCGCAGACCAACCCGAGGCAGACGTCGCCGATGCCGATGGTGTCGAAGACGACGGCTCACCGCGTCGCGGTGGCTGGTGGCAGCGCACCTTCGGTAACTAATCGCGCCCGGGCGCAGGAGCACTTCCATGGATCCGCTACCGGTAACCGTCATCGTGCTGGCTGCCCAGCGCACTGGCGTCGTCAACCCCCTCGCCGCGCGCGCGGGAGTAAGCCACAAGTGCCTGGCACCGATTTGCGAGCGACCGCTGATCGAGCACGTGATGGAAGCGCTGACCACCCTGCCCGCCATCCGCGAGATTCGCGTGGTGCTGGAGCCGGAGGGACAGGCCGAAGTCGACACCGTGCTGGAACAGTTCCGCAGTCGCGGGATGCCGATCACATTGGTCGACAGCAATCCCAACATCGTTGAAAGCGTGCTGGCGGCGACGAAAGGCGAAGACGGTCCCTTCGTCGTCACCACCGCCGACAACGTGCTGCTGACCCACGATGGCTTCGAACAGGTCCGCGAGGCGATGCGCGAAGCCGACGGGGTTATCGGCGTCACCACCCGCGAACGTGTATGGGCCGTGCACCGCCAGGGCCAACGCGGATTCTACGATTTCAAGGATGCCGGCTACGCGAACTGCAACCTATACGGGCTGGCCAACCGCAAGGGACTGAACGCGGCGGAAATTTTCCGTGAAGGCGGCCAGTTCCAGGCCAATCCCGGTCGCCTGTTGCGGGCCGTGGGCCTGTTCAACATCCTGCTGATGCGCTTTGGTCTCGTCACCTTCCCCAACGGCCTGCGCCGCGTCGGCAAGCGCTTCGGAGCGAAGCTGGAGCCGGTGATCTTCGAAGACGGCGCGCTCGCCATCGATGTCGATAACGAGCGTACCTATGCCATCTGCGAGTGGGTGCTGGGACAGCGGCTGGGAATGGACATTCCCAAGCCGGAAATCGCCCCGGACGCCTGAGCCGTCAGGCGCCGGCGCGCCGCGCCATTCCCCATTCCATCCAGCCCGCCCATTTCGGGGCCTTCTCGAAATATTCCTGTCCGATCGGCTCGATCTCGAATCCGGCCTTGCGGATCGAGCCGCCGACTTCGCGCGTGAGGTGGCAGTTGCCGGCCAGGTGCTTCCACACCGGTTCTATCCGTCGCTGCCATTTCGCCGGGCCTGGGTCAGGCGCCTTGCCATGCTCAAGGAACAGCAGCCGCCCGCCAGGCTTCAGCACGCGGCGCATCTCCGACAGGACCTGCTGCGGATTGTCGACCGAGCACAAGGTGTAGGTGCAGACAACCGTATCGAAGGCGCCATCGCCAAACGGGATGGCCTCTCCCTTGCCTTCGCGAATATCGGCGTCCCACCCTCTTTCAGCCGCCCGCTGCCGGGCGTCTTGCAGCAGGCTGGCGTTCGGATCGATGCCGGAAAAGCTGGTGACTGCCTCGCGATCGTAGTGCCGCTGGTTATAGCCACCGCCGCACCCCAATTCGAATACTGCGCCCTTTGCCAAAGGCACTACCTGGCGCCGCAGTTCGTCGACGTCCTCCGAACCGCATCCAAACTTGACCACCTTCGGCAGGATGGTCTCGTCATACCACTGGGCCAATCCCATAGCGCCTCCCCCAAGGGCTTTCGTCGCACAGTTTCGCCGGATTGGCGCATTTTGCAATCGCAAATCGCACACCCCGTTGCGCGACCTATGCTTTGGGCCTAACGGGCGAGCGATATCCCGCACCCCATGAAAAGGCCCGCCATGAGCAAAGAAATTGCCCCGCTCCGCATCCCCGAAGAGGCGAAAGAGCGCGTGCGGATGTTGTTCATGGCGAAGCACGCCCTGTGGGGCGGCGGCATGCACCCGGAGGACGGCAACCACGCCATCTATCACCACGAGGTGCGCACGACGCTGGAAGGCCTTGGGCTTAATCTCCAGTTTGCAAACAGTTATGACGTGCTGTTCACACGGCCTGACGTCGACTTCGTGTTCCCGCTGCTCAATCGCGGGGGCTTCGTGAACTCCGAAATGCTGATCCCCATCCTGTGCAACATGCACCGCATCCCGTACCTGGGGGCGATGCCCTTCCTGCGCGGGCTGGGCGACGACAAGTCGGTCTCGAAGCTGGTTTCGACTCACGCGGGAGTGCCGACGGCGCCGTGGTTCTGCTATCGCCGCGGTGCCCCGGTGCTGGAACAGGACCTGCCGCCCTCGCCCGATGGCCGCTGGGTGATCAAGCCCAATGCCTCCTCCGCCAGCTGGGGCATATCCGATGCCTTCGATTGGAACGGGGTAACCAATGCGCTGGCCGACATCCACGGCCAGGGCCACGATGCTATCGTGGAACCCTATCTGGACGGGTATGATGTGCAGTGCGCCTTCATCACCATCGACAACGAGCCGGTGGCCCTGCCGATGCTGTGGTACGAGCGCGAGAACACGCAGAAGCTGTGGACCTATTACGAAAAGCGCGACCTTGTCCCGAATACGGAGAAGGCGGCGCTGAAGCGGTTCGACCATCCTGAACTGGCCCCGAAGATCGAGGAAATGGCGAGGAAGGTCGCTCGCGAATTCGTGCCCTTCGACTATGGCCGCATAGAGTTCCGCGTCGACCTGAAGACCGGCGACATCAACTTCATCGAGATCAACCTCAACTGCAACCTGTGGTCGGAAAAGGTGATGGCCAAGGCCGCCGCCCAGGCCGGCTTCAGCCATGCAGACCTGATGGAAACCCTGCTGGCGGAATGCTGGCGCCGCAATGCGCTGATCAGCTAGGGTTCGACCAGCTTTCCCTTCCAGTCGAACAGCCCGCCGCTTTGCGCGGGAGCGAGGTTGTCGATCACGTCCAGCAGGCATGACGCCGACTTCTCCGGCGTGATCAGCTGGCCTTCTGGCAGATTGGACTGGAACGGCTTGGACAGCGCGGTGTCGACCGTTCCGGGATGCAAGCCGACGACCACGGCCTGCTTGTGCGTGCGGCCCAACTCGATGGCGAAATTGCGGATCAGCTGGTTCAGCGCGGCCTTGCTGGCGCGATAGCTGTGCCAGCCACCGATGCGATTGTCCGAAATGGAGCCGACCCGGGCCGAGATGGCGGCGAAGGTCGCAGGCGCATTACGCGGGAACAGCGGCAGCACGTGCTTTGCCACCAGGGCCGGCCCGATGGTGTTGAGATAGAGCACCCGCGCCATCGCCTCGGGGTCGACCTGCTTGTAGCTGCGTTCGGGTCCGGTGCCGTTCTCCAGCGTCAGCACGCCGGTGGTTACCATCACGAGATCGGGTGGCGCGTCACGCCAACCCTCTGCCGCGGCGGCAATCGAGGCTTCATCGTCGAAATCGAACCGAAACGGGGTCACCCGCGGCAAATCCGGGCCTGCACCTGAGCGCGAACCCGCAAACACCTCGATCCCGCGCATGGCCAGTGCCTCCACCAGCGCCGCGCCAATTCCGCCGCTGCTGCCGAAAACCGCTGCACGCGTGAATGCCATGGGCTTCCTTTCCTACGAGCCGTTGCCCGACCTAGGGGCACACCATGCCCGTTTCCACCCGTCCAAAGTCTCGTATTTCCGCGCCTTTGCGAGTGCCTATATGGGGCTCAGGTTTCCTGCCCAGGACAGTGTTCCATGTGTTCCACATTAGCAGGAGAAAGCAGATTTTCCCTGCCGGTGTGGTGCCTGCGACTTGCCCTATCGGCAGGTATGGCTAGATAGGACGCGCAAGCGATAGGGACGAATTTTCATGGCTACCTTCACCCTCCCCAAGAACAGCAAGATCCGCAAGGACGGCGAGGTTCACAAGGCCGAGACAAGCGGCCGGATCCGCAAGTTCCGCATCTATCGCTATGATCCCGACAGCGGCGAAAACCCGCGCTACGACACCTTCGAGATCGACCTCGACGAGTGCGGCCCGATGGTCCTCGACGCGCTGTTCAAGATCAAGAACGAGATCGACCCGACGCTGACCTTCCGCCGTTCCTGCCGCGAAGGGATCTGCGGGTCGTGCTCGATGAACATGAACGGCAAGAACGGCCTCGCCTGTACCACCGCGATCGAGGACGTGAAGGGCGATATCCGCATCACCCCGCTGCCGCACATGGAAGTGATCAAGGACCTCGTTCCCGACTTCACCCACTTCTACGCGCAGTACGCCTCGATCCGTCCGTGGCTGCAGACCGTTTCCACCACGCCTTCGGGCAAGGAACGCCTGCAGTCGCCCGAACAGCGCGAGAAGCTGGATGGCCTGTACGAGTGCATCCTGTGCGCCTGCTGCTCCACCTCCTGCCCGTCGTACTGGTGGAACAGCGACAAGTTCCTTGGCCCGGCGATTCTGCTGCAGGCCTATCGCTGGCTGGCCGACAGCCGCGACGAGATGACCGGTGAGCGGCTCGACGAACTGGAAGATCCCTTCCGCCTGTATCGCTGCCACACGATCATGAACTGCGCCAATGTCTGCCCCAAGGGCCTGTCGCCCGCCAAGGCGATCGCCGAAATCAAGAAGATGCAGGCCGAGAGGCACGTCTGAGCGGCGTCCTCGCCCGCTATGAACGCCTGATCGCTGCCGGCGAGCTACGCGCCGACCCGGACCAGCGCCGCGCTGCCGAGCGGCTCGACGCGCTGGAGCGTGAGCTGGAAGCAGAGCAATCGGGCGGCCTGCTCGGCCAGCTGTTCGGCCGCAAGAAGGTGCGCGCGCAGGGCGTCTACATGTGGGGCGGCGTGGGACGCGGAAAGTCCATGCTGATGGACCTGTTCCACGCCTCGCTCGACATTCCGGAAAAGCGCCGCGTGCATTTCCACGCCTTCATGCAGGAGGTCCACGCCGCCTTGCGCGAAGCCCGCAAGAGCGAGAGCGGCGACCCGATCCCGCCCGTGGCCCAGGCGCTTGCGAAAGACCTCAAGGTGCTCGCCTTCGACGAGATGGTGGTGAACAACTCGGCCGACGCGATGATCATGAGCCGGCTGTTCACCCAGCTGATCTGCGAACTGAACGTCACCGTCGTCACCACCAGCAACCGCCCTCCCCGCGATCTCTACAAGGACGGACTGAACCGCGAGCATTTCCTCCCCTTCATCGACCTGATCCATGCCGAGATGGACGTGGTCGAACTGAACGGGCTGACCGACTACCGGCTGGAACGCATTGCCGGTCTGAAAACCTGGCACACGCCGATCGGCGACGAAGCCACGGCCAAGGTGCGCGAGGCCTTCTTCCGCCTGACCGACTATCCGCCCGAAGATGCAAAGAACGTCCCCAGCGCCGAACTGGACGTGGGCGGCGGACGCATGCTGCATGTGCCCAAGAGCCTGAAGGGCGTGGCCGTGTTCAGTTTCAAGCGCTTGTGCGAACAGGCGCGCGGGGCGCCCGATTACCTCGCCATCGCACAGGCCTATCACACGGTGATCATCGTCGGCATACCGCAGATGGGCAAGGACATGCGCAACGAGGCCGCGCGCTTCGTCACGCTGATCGACGCACTCTACGAGAACCGCGTAAAGCTGTTCGCCACGGCTGCGGCGGAACCGGAGAACCTCTATCCATCAGGCGACGGTGCCTTCGAATTCGAGCGCACGGTCAGCCGCCTCAAGGAAATGCAGAGCGACGAGTACATGGCGCTGGGCCACGGCGCTGCGGGCTAGGTAATCCCCAGCCTCGCCAATGAACGATCGAGCATGATGAGCTGCCACAGCAGCCGCGAATGGTCGGAGCGTCCGGAGATGTGGTCCTCGGCGATCACGGCGAGCCGATCATTGTCGAACCACCCTGTACGCGCCAGCATGGCGCTCTTGGAAATGCCACGCGCCTTGCCCGCCAGCGGACCGCGCAGCCACTCGGCAATCGGGGTGACGAAGCCCTGCTTGGGCCGGTAGAGGATGTCTTCCGGCAGATAGCGCTCCATCGCTTTCTTGAGCAGCCACTTGCCCTGCGTGCGGCGAACCCGCAGCTTCTCCGGCAAGGCAGCGGCGAACTCGACCAGGCGGTGATCCAGCAGCGGCTCGCGCGCTTCCAGGCTCACAGCCATGCTGGTGCGGTCGACCTTGGTGAGGATGTCGCCAGGCAGCCAGAACTTCAGGTCGACGTATTGCGCGGCATCGAGACCGGAACGCACGGGGGCATTGCGCATCATCTCCAGCAGCGGGTCTTCCGCGCGATAGCTGCCCAACTGCGCGGCAAAGCCCTCTGACCACAGTCCGCCACGGATCTCCGGGGGAACGACTGCCAGCGCCCGCGCATAGCCCCGCTCTCCCGAGCCGGCGAGCGAGAGCAAGGTCGTCTTGGCGCGCAGGGGACGCGGCGCCCAGTCCGCCTTGGGATAGGCGCGGCCCAGCGGGCCGAGCACCTTCTCGCGCACCGTGGTCGGGATCAGGTCGCGCAGCCGCTCCTCGTGCGCATGGAACACTTGCCGGCGGTACCCCGCCAACGCCTCGTCCGCACCATCGCCTGACAGCGCGACAGTGACATTCTCCCGCGCCAGCTGGCAGACCCGCCAGGTCGGCAGGGCCGAGGCATCGGCGAAGGGCTCGTCGAACATGCCCGCGATGGTGTCGATGACATCGAACTGGTCGGCGCTGACTGTCCGCGCGCGGTGATCGGTGGCAAACAACTGCGCGACTTTCTCGGCGTGACTGGTCTCGTCCGCGCTGGCGACGTCGAACCCGATGGAGCAGGTCTTCACCGGCTGCCGACTCGCCTCGGCCATGAAGGCAACGACCGTGGAGCTATCCACTCCACCCGAGAGGAAAGCGCCAAGCGGAACGTCGGATACCATCCGGCTCGTCACCGCTTCCTGCAGGTGGTGCAGCAATTCAGCCTCGAGATCGCGTGCCTTGGCCGTGTGGCGGTTCTCGAAGGAGACGTCCCAGTATTGCTGCGGTTCGGGCACCGGGGCGTCGTGCTTCAGCAGCAGCGTATGTCCGGCAGGCAGCTTGCGAACGCCCTTCAGGATGGAGCGATGGTCGGGCACGTAGCCCCAGGCCATGTAGTCCTCCACCGCCAGCGGATCGACCTCGTGCCGCATCAGCGGGTGGACCAGCAGCCCCTTCAGCTCCGACGCGAAGGCGACCGAGCCATCCGACAGCTCGGCGTAGAAGAGTGGCTTCACCCCCAGCCTGTCGCGGGCGAGAAACAGGGTACGATCGCGCTGGTCGTGGATCGCGAAGACGAACATGCCGTTGAAGCGGCGCACGCAATCAGTGCCCCATTGCTCCCACGCGGCAAGGATGACCTCGGTATCGCCTTCGGTACGAAATTCGGCGCCAAGTTGCTCCAGCTCACGCCGCAGTTCGCGGAAATTGTAGATTTCGCCGTTGAAGCTGACCACCGATCGGCCCGACGGCGATTGCATCGGTTGCGGCGAACCCTCGACGTCGATGATCGATAGTCGGCGGTGTCCAAGCCCTACGCCCGGCCCCGTCCAGACGCCCGCACCGTCAGGGCCGCGATGGGCAAGCACCTCGGTCATGATCTCGACCCGGCCCGGGTGGACCGGCTTGATCGTGCCGCAGTGGAAGAGGCCGGCGATCCCGCACATGCAGGGCGGACTAGTCGAGCCCGGCGACAGCGTCCATCCATTCACCGATCTCGGCGGTGGATTGACGGAAGTCGGCCAGCGCGGCTTCGGCATCCTGCGAAGCGGTATCCTCGGCGGAAATGATGAGCATGGAGGTTGGCACCGGAATGCCCCGCAACCTGTCGCGCATGTTGAGCAATTTCAGCTGCGCCCGGCTGCTGCCGGTCCAGTCGCCATGGCGAAACCAGGTCTGCGCCACGCGCTGGTGTTGGCCCAGCGCCTGCAGGCGGTCGCCCTGCCCACCTTCGGGTGCATCGGCGGCAGACAGCCAGCGCCACTCGCTGTCGAGCGGAAGAGCGCCCTGCCCGAAAGCGCCCGCCTCGCGTCCTTCGTCCTGCGCTGCGTAGAGGGCAAAGGTCACATCGACGACCTGACCCTGCGCATTGCGATAGGCACCGATCAGCCTGTGGTCCGCACCCTGCATTCCCGGCTGCCATGGATAGGACTGCTCGATGACCGAGCGTTCCCACCCCGGCACGGCAGGCAGGTCGATGACCGGCGGAAGCTCCGCCTCGACACCGCGCGCACTTGCCGACCACGCGCTGAACACGGTCACCATCGCCAGCACGCTCAGAAGAACGTGCAATGCAGCACCAGAGAATCGTTCCAGCGGCATCGGCCAGTCGGCGGCGGCGAGCCGTTCGCCATCGATGAAACTGTCACTGGTAGAGCGGTCGAAGAACTTCCAGCCAATCGCCAGCAGCGTGGCCATCACCAGCGCGAAGAAAATCCATCCGTAGAACACGTGGTCGAACCCGGCGGCGAATTCGATCCCCTGCGACTGGGCGATGTAGATCGTGCCCCAGGCGCGAATGCCGTTGGCGATGATCGGCAGCGTCACTGCAACCGCCATGAAGATGGCTCGTCGCTTCCACGAGCGGAAGCAGACATGCGCGATCAGCGTACCCAGCGCGATCATCGCGATCAGGAACTTCACGCCCGAACAGGCCTCGGCGACTTCGAACAGGCCGGCTGGCGTATCGATGAACACGCCTTCGATCATGGCCGGCACGCCGCTCGCCTGCGTCAGTGCAATGGTGATTTCGGCGGTGATCATCTGCAGTGCCGGCACCAGTTCGTCACCCAGCGGGACGAGGAAGGTGGCATAGGCAATGGGGAACAGCAGCGCCCACGCCACACGCGGCCCCAGCAGGGCCACGGTTGCCGCTTGCAGCGACAGGACGGCGCCCAGCTGGCTAGCCGTAGCCGTCGCGGAGATGTCGCCCAGCAGCCAGAGGAACTGCGCCCCTGCTATGAGTGCGAGCCCCGGCCACCACGCTTGCGGAGACAGCTTTGCCAGCTCCGGCGCGCGTTGCCACACCAACCAGGCGAGGATGCCGGGAACCAGCAGGATATGGTTGTAGGTGGAGCTGTCCCACCATTGCCCGACCATGGCGACCCAGTCTGCAGCGTGCAGCGCAATCGAGACAGCCCAGGCGAGCGCCAGCCACAGCAGCGGTTGCTGCCATTGCGGGGTAATGCTCGCGGCAAGCGAGCCGCGCTTGAGGGAACCGACCTCAGGCGGCATCGCGACAGCCCCCGTTAGCGTCGTCACCCAATACGATTTCGGGCAGCCGCGAGAGCATGGCGGGCCAGCTCATCTCCTGCTGTACGAAACGGCGCGCGGCCTTGCCGATGATCGCGCGATCCTGCGCGCGCGCAAGGAGTTCGATTGCTTCGGCAATCATCTCATTGTCGCTGGCCGCGATCGCGTAATGCTCCCCGTGGGTCGTCTCGATGCCGGTTGCGGCCTCGGGCGAAAGGAGCACACAACGCTCCATCGCCATTGCCTCCAGCACCTTGTTCTGCACGCCCCGGGCGATGGTGAGCGGCGCGGTGACAAGGTCGGCAGCGGCAAGGAAGGGCTTTACGTCGGGAACTTCGCCCCAGACCCGGACGCCATCGGCCTTGCCCAGCGCGAGCACCTCCGCCGTCGGTGCACGACCGACGATGTGGAATGTCGCCTCCGCAAAACGCTCACGCAGGCTGGGCATGACGTTCACCGCGAACCGCTGCACCGCTGCGACGTTCGGCGCGTAGTCCATCTGGCCGGTGAAGACGATGTGCGGACCGGGAGTTCCGACGAGTTCGGGATGCGGCGCGACCCTGGCGGGATCGAAAGCGTCGCAATCGATACCGTTGCGCAGTGCCTCGATACCATCGACCTTGCCAACCCTTGCGCACAGCAGGGCAGCTTCCGCCTCGCTCACCAGCAGGGTGCGATCCGCACGCCGTGCCAGATCGGCTTCTACCAAGCCAAGCAGGCGACCTTCGCGCCTGTCGATCCAGCTGCGCGGCCCCTGACCGGCAGCGCCATATGCCTCGAACTTGGCGGAATCGACATCGACCAGGTCAACGATCAGTCGCCCGGACCAATGCTGCGGAACGAATTGTCCCATCTGGCCGGAGAACACGTAGATCGCGCCAATCCTGTCGCTGGCGAGCAGGTTCTCGACCCAGCGCGCCAGCTTACCGCTGCGAAAGGCGCTCAGGCTGACGGGTTCACGGCGCAGCAGCGCCTCCAGCCCCGCAAGAGCCACCGGCTTGTCGCGCAGCACCGCGCAATGCGACCCGGTGACGCGATCCAGATCGCGCACGTGCGCGCGGTCTTCCTCGCGGTCGACGAAGCAGCCCACATGAACGGGCGCAATCTGCGCCAGTGCCTTCAGGACGTGGTGCGAGCGGATCCGGTCACCGCGATCCGGCGGAAACGGCAGGCGGTGGGCGAGGAAGAGGATATCACCATTCATCCCTGCCCCCTCAACCAAGGCCGCGCGCGATAAGGGGTCCGATGCGATTGGCGATGGGCAACGGCAGGCGCTTCCACAGCGAGATGCGCGCCTGGTGCCTGTCGCTGGTCGGGTCGGCATCGCGCGCTTCGTGTCCCAGTGCCGTCCAGGTGGCGTAGGACAGCGGTTCCGGCTCGAAACCCCAGTTCTTCTTGAAGTGATAGGCGCCGCTACCGGTCTTGCTGCGCCCGAAGTCGAACCGGTCGCAGCCGCGGTGGCGGCCATGCAGCATCAGCTCGAAATACATCCGGTCATTGCCCCGCAGCTGCCGTGCCGCCCAGGTGCCCCCGCCCCAGTACGGCATGACCGCGCCGCCATGATACAGCGACAGGACACTGGCGACCGGGTCCTGCCCGTCCCACACCGTCAGGATATCAGCATCGAGACTGTCCAGTACGGCGTCGAACAGGCTCTTCGGAAAGACCGGCGTGCCAAGGTTGCGCACGCTCTCTGCATAGACCGCGTAATGGGCCCGGCGGTCGACCGGCGCTGTGCCGGTGGTGACGCGCAGGTTCTTGCGCAGGCCCTTGCGAACTTCCGCGCGCTGCTTGCGGGGAATCCACTTCAGTTGCTCGTCGTCGTCAGCGGCCAGGGGCGCGACGAAGCCGCAATGGCTGTCCGTCCGGACGGTCCATTCGGCCCCTGCCGGGCCACCGCGCAGTTCCACCGTCGGGCAAGCCCGCCGCAGGGCAAGTTCGCGCACCGCCCTGCCCAGCTTGGCGGCCGTCTTGTCCGTCTCGGCAAGGATGCCCCCTTCGACCGCAAAGCCGCTGGACGCGAGCATCCGGCCGAAAAACGGCGACTGGACTTCCGTCAGCGGCAGCCAGCCCGTCAGCACCCCGGCCTTTTCCGCCACCAGGCCCAGTGCGCGCTGCCCCGTGCCTGTTTCCACGGCCTGCAGCCAAACAGGCCGGTGGAACAAGCTGCCGCCATGCTCCGCGACAAAGCCCTCGATCCGGGCCACCTCGTCCGACTGGCGCAGGTCTGCCTCGCGCACATATTCTCGGGTCAGGGCGAACGGCGCGTTCATTGTCCTACCGCCCGTTCGAGCCGCAAGCGCAGCCCTTCGCGCTTGGCGACAGCGTCCATCCGGCCCCAGCGGAATTCGCGCACCAACTGTTCCAGCTTGCCCGACATGCGATCGAGATTGGTGTAATGGCGCAGTCGCGATCGCAGCGGCGCACCGGCGACACGTGGCTGGCCGGGATCGATCTCCCAGGGGTGGAAATAGAACACCGCCGGGCGCTGCTCGCGCCGGTTGACCTGCCGGATCGCCCAGCGACTGAAGGCATAGGGCAGCACCCGGAAAAAGCCCCCGCCGCCGGCAGCCAGGCGCTTGCCGCGAAACATCGCGGTGGTCACCGGCAGTTCCAGCAGCTTGCCGTCAGGCAGGGGCTTGAACGCGAAGCGAGGTGCCTCGCGCCAGCCATAATGGTCATGCGCCACCGGCGCGACGCTGGACGAATAGAGATAGCCCTGCTCTTCCAGCACCTCGAAGGCCCAGGGCGTGCGGGCATCGATGGAGAAGCTGGGCGCGCGGTAGCCCTTCACCGCAACGCCGCTGGCATCTTCCAGCACCTTGCGCGTTCGATCGATGTCGGCAGCGAAGTCCTGCGGCGTCATGCGGAACACGCGCTGGTGGTCCCAGCCATGGCTGGCAATTTCGTGCCCGCGAACGGCGATTTCGCGCAGCAGGGCGCCGTGTCGCTGTGCTACCCATCCCAGCGTGAAGAAGGTCGCATCGGCCCCGGCTTCGTCGAACAGGTCGAGGATGGCCCGGACATTATGGTCAACGCGATCGTCGAGCGAGCCCCACTGGTCGCGTTCGATTACGTCCTCGAACGCGCCCACCTGGAACCAGTCCTCGACATCGACCGACAGGCCGTTGATGATCGGCCCCGGACGTCCGGACATCGGATCGAATGTAATCGCGTTCACGGCGTGGCGGCTCCTCAGGCGGCCTTGCTCGAATCCATCTCGCTTTCGATCCAGTCGATGAGCATGGTCAGCGTCTGGCGGATCGTGCGTTCCTGTTCGAAGCACTTTGCCTCGACCCGCGCGAGCTGCTCGCGCAAGGTCTCGATTTCAGGATTCTCGGTCTCGGCGCGCGCGGCGTCCTGCTGCTGCGCCAGTTCGACGATGGCTTGCTGCAGTTCGGCAATCTGGACATCGCGTTCCGACAATGCCTGCTGCAGCATCTCCTCATCGACGCGCGGCGTGGTGGGCATGGCTCCGACCGGCTCGAAGTTCTTTTCGACTTCCGGCATCGGCGCAGGCGCGGCTTCGGGGAAGGCGCGCTCCTCGTCCATTTCCTTCAGCACGTTCTGCAGCATGGCGGCGTCGATGCGCGAGCGCTCTTCCACCGCACCCAGCAGCATCAGCCGGTTGGCGATCTGGTTGATCCGGCGCGGAATGCCGCCGCTGGCTTCGAAAAGCTCGGCGAACACGCGCTGGTCGAACGCCGGGTTGCCGTCCCAGCCCACCTTCTTCAGGCGATGGGTGATGTAGGGCTCGATCTCACCCTTCTGCATCGGCTCCAGGTGGTGCGCCGCGATCACGCGCTGGCGCAACTGTTCGAGCCGTTCGTCACCCTGCAAGGTCGTGCGGAATTCCGGCTGTCCCAGCAACAGAGTCTGCAGCAGCGGGTGATTGCCCAACTGGAAGTTCGACAGCATCCGCAGTTCCTCCAAGGCGGAGACCGAGAGGTTCTGCGATTCGTCGATGACCAGCAGGCAGCGGCGCCCTTCGCGAGCTTCCTCGTGCAGGAAGCTCTCGATTTCGGTCAGTGCCGTCGCCTTGTCGTGGCCCTCGATATCCAGTCCGAAGCTGGCAGCGACCACGTGGATCACCTCTTCCTCGTCCAGCTTGCTGGTGACGACCTGCGCCACGGTTACCTGGTTCGGATCGAGGCTCTGCATCATGTGCGCAACCAGCGTGGACTTGCCCGCGCCAACCTCGCCGGTGATGACGATGAAGCCCTCACCCTGCGCCAGGCCATAGCCAAGGTAGGACAGCGCCTTGCGGTGCGTGATCGAGCGGAAATAGAATTCCGGATCGGGGGTAAGCTGGAACGGCTTACCGGTAAGGCCATAGAAGTTGTCGAACATGGGTCTGGTCTCCTTTTGACCCGTCAATCAAACGAATAGCGCAGGCCCAGCAGGGCCGATGCGGCGGCATAATCGGGCAGATCGTCGCGGTTGAAGCCATCCAGGCCGATTGCGGCCGTGCCGCTCAGCCGGCGCCAGATGCGGCGGTTGTAGGCAAGCGAGGCGGAATAGCCGAAGCCGTCGCCCAGCGACTGGTCACCGCCGGCGAACCAGCTGGCGTAGGCCCCGGCATAGAGGCCGGAATCGCGGTCCAATTCGCGGTGGAGGTTGGCGGCAATCCAGAAGGTCTCGTCAGTCAGGCCGTCGAAGTCGGCGAGGATGGTATCCTCTCCGCCGATGAAGCTGCGGCGGTCGTAACCCGCGCCGATGCCGAACGAGGTGCGTCCGGCGGAACGGCCATAGCTGAGTGCGACACCGCGATTGCGGAATACCGAGGAACGCAGCGAGCCAAGCCGTGCCAGCGCGCAATTGTTGCCTTCGAGGCCAACCACGCAGCCGCCCAGGTCACCCGAGATGGGGTTGCGATAGGCAGCGAAATTGGTGCCCAGCCCGTCCAGCGCCGTGGTCAGCTGGCCGCCGAACCCGGTAATGCTGTCGTAGACCGAGACATTGAGGCCCGAGCGCGTGTTCGGCTGGTAGGACAGCGTACCGTAGTAGGTCGTTGAGCCATACCGACGACCGACGTGCGCCTCCAGCGAGGTACGGCGGCTGGGCCGCCACAGGACGCCGACGTCCCAGATCAGACCGTCGGTTTCGTAAGCGATCTGGCGCGGCTGGCTTTCGTCGGTGATGAAGCGACCGTCGGGGCCGATGACCGGGTCGCCGTTGCCATCGCGCAGCACATCGCGGCTGGAGATCTCGACATCCTCGTAACCGACCCCGCCAAGCAGCGCGACATTGGGCGAGACCGGCACGGTCACGTCGGCGCGCACGTAACGGTCGTCAATCCGCTGATCGAGGTTGGAGATATCCTGGCGGTTCCAGCCTGCACCCACGCCTACCCCGATGGGGGCGACGGTGCCGGGGGCCACGCCGACGCGGGCCGTGGCATTGTGGGTCAGGCTGTCGTCGAAGTAGTCGACTGGTTTCGCACCGGGCGTCACCAACACCACGTCGGGCGATTCCACGCGTGTGTAACCAAGGCGGTAGGCAGCGCTCACCTCGACCGGGCCGCTGCGACTCTGGATCGAGGGGCCGGCGTAGACCGAATAGATCTGGCTGGTGGAATCGGCGTCGATCAGGCCGCCGATGGAGGTAAAGCCGGAACCTTCCACCCGCGTCCGCGAAGCCAGGGCACCGGCTTCCAGTGTTACTCCGCGCTGCGCCAGCGCCAACGAGCCACGCGCGATGCCGGAGATCGTATCGACATCGCGGGCATCGCCGTAGCCGATCGAATGTTCATAGCGCACCGAGGCGGAAGCGGCGCTGTTGCGGCCCACGACGGTCGCATCCACCCCAGCGGCAAGCTGGGTGTAGGTGAGCACGTCGTTGCCCGGCTCCAGCTGCGCGGTGACGACCTGCGCTGCTTCGATATAGGGCACGACTTCGGCGCCGCCGGTGCGGGTGTCACGGTCGTCGCTGTCGCCAGTCTGCGCCTCGGCAGCAGGACGATCCTGTGCCGTCACCGCGTGCGGCAGGGCAACCAGCGCCATCGCCAGCGTCAGCGAGACTGTGCGGACCTTGCGCATGGCTACGCCTCCTCCCCGTAGTAGGCGCCGAAGCGCCTGCCGCTGGGGCTGAAATGGGCCGCGTTGAGCAGCAGCTTGATGTCGGGGCAGGCAGACAGCAGCGTAAGCGCGTCTTCCAGTGAGCTCTGCCCGGTGCGATCCGCGCGGGCGACGACGATTGCCTGGCCGACATGGTTCGCCAGCTCGGCGGCGGGCGAAGCCGCCAGTGCCGGCGGGCTGTCGAAAATCACGATGCGCTTGGGCGAGCCGCGCGTCAGCCGATCGAGCACCTCTGCCGTACGATGGCTGGCGAGGAATTCGCTGTCCGAGGTGGTGTGATTGCCCGCAGGCAGCACGTGCAGCCCGGCAATGTCTGTCGCCAGCACGCAGTCTTCCACCTTCAGGTCGTCGCGCGCGAGCACGTCCATGAAGCCAGGCCCCTTGGGCAGGCCCAGCATCTTGAGGACGGACGGCTTGGCGAAATCGGCATCCACCAGCAGGACTTCGCTATCCTTCTCGGCAGCCATGGCCAGCGCCAGGTTGACCGCGCAGAAGCTCTTGCCCTCGTCCGGCAGCGGCGAGCAGACCAGCACCCGCTGCGCCATTGCGTCCGAGCCGCTTTCCTGCGCCTTGCGCACGGCCGCGAGCACGCGGCGCTTCACGATACGGAATTCCTCCAGCAGCGCGGTAACCTGCCCTTCCGGCTGGATCAGGCCGTGGCGGGCAAGGCAATCGCGATCGACCGGGTGGATTGCATCGGGAAAGCGGACGTCCTCATAGACCGGCTCGGGTGCAACTTCCGGCACGGATGGCGCGACCGGTGCCTGCGCGGCAGGCTTGGCGACCTCTGCGGGACTGGCCTCTTCCTTGCGCTTGGACACGCGGCGGTTGACCGGCTTCGCCAGTTCATCAGGCACCGGTGCGGGCTTGTAGCCGCCAAGGCCGAACATGCTTTCGGCACGTTCCAGCAGCGTCTTGGGCGGATCGGGAAGCTTGCGCTGTTCGGTCATCGCTCGTCTCCCCTCACGCCACCGTCGTGCGCTGGATGAGCTCGACGCCCAGCAGCACCACGAACATGACGCCAAGGCCACCGACCCCGGCTGCGAAATACTTGAGGCGCTTCGCGCGCAGTTCGCGCCCGGCCTCGGTGAAAGTGTGCGAAATCGTGCCGATCACCGGCAGGCCGAAGCTGCGCTCCAACTGATTCGCCGTGGCGAAGGTGGAGCCGAGCTTGCTCAGCGCATAGGCGGTCCCCGCGCCGGCACCCAGGCCCAGCACCAGTACTGCAAACAGCAGCAGCGGACGGTTCGGCGCAGCGGGTGAGCGCGGCGTGGTGGGCGGATCGACCACCTCGAACTGCACGGCGTTGCGCTCGCTTTCGACCTGGCCGCGCAGGCGCAGTTCCTCGCGATCCTGCAGCAACTGGTCATACTGTTCGCGCAGCACGTCATAGTCGCGGCTGATGCGCTGGGCTTCCGCCGCGGCGCCCGGCTCGCGCGCCTGGCTGGCCATGATCGCAGCGATCTCGGAACGCAGCGCTGCAGCACGCGACTGCAGCGACTGCACGTTCGATTCCCGCTCCACGCGCATCGACAGCAGCGTGGTGTAGGCAGGATTGTTGGTGCCGCCAGTCGGGCCGGAGGACTGCGCTGCTTCTCGCAGATTGGCGACAGTGCGCCGGGCCGCGACCATGTCGGGGTGTTCTTCGGTCAGGCCGCGCGCGCGCATTGCAGCAAGCTGGGCTTCCGCCTGCGCCAGCGAGGCCTGCGGACCGCCGGAGCCCGGCGTAACCAGCACGCGCGGCGTGTTCGAAAGCTGCCCTTCGAGCGCGGCGAGCGCACTCTGCGAAGCGGCGAGGTCGGCCTCCACGCTCCGCAATTCGGCGCGGGTGGCGGCCAGTTGCTGGGCAATGGCCTGCGCGCCGCCGATCAGGTCGGGATTGGCCGCTTCGAAGGCCAGACGACGTTCTTCCGCAGCGGCCAGTTCCGCTTCGCGCGCGGCCAGCTGCTGGTTCAGGAACTCGATCGATTCCTGCATGTCCTGCCGTGCACTACCGAGGTTTTCCTCGCGGAAGATGTCGATCATGCGCTGGGCGATGGTCTGCGCCAGTTCGGCATTCTCGGCTTCGGACAAGTCGCCACGACCGCTCGACGCGGTGATTTCGAAAATATTCTCGCCTTCGCTGACGACCTCGATGTCCTCGGTCAGGCGTTCGATCGCGGCTTCCATCTCGGTCGGCGTCGAAACGCTGTCTCCGATACGGGTGGTGTTGACCACCTTCTCGAGGTTTACCGAGCTTACCAGCGTCTGACGGAGGCGCTCGATGTCACGGGCGCGACTTGCGGCACCGATGCCGATCTGTTCGGCCAGCACGTCATCCAGCTGCACGAACAGCCGCGTCTCGCTCTCGTAGGTGTTGGGGATCAGCGCGACGACCAGCCAGCCCAGCAGGCAGGTACCCCAGGCCACGGCCAGCGCCAGCCAGCGACGGTTCCACACCGCCCACAGCCCTGCGCGCAATTCCTCGAGAAGTTGGTTCAATGCCCTGCCCTTCCCTTAGAACATGCTTTCCGGGATGATGATCACGTCACCCGGGCGCAGCATCACGTTGGCGTCGCTCTCGCCGCGACGCAGCAGGTCCGACAGCCGCAGCGCATATTCCTGCTGCTGGCCGGTCTGGCGATCGAAACGGATCAGCTTTGCGCGGTTACCGGCGGCATATTCGGAGAGGCCGCCCACCGCGATCATCGCGTCGAGCAGCGTCATGTTGGCGCGGTACGGCAGCGAGGCCGGCTCGGCCGTGGCCCCGACGATGCGCACCTGCTGACTGAACGTCCCGGCAAATTCGTTGACGATGACGGTGACCAGCGGCTCCTCGATGTACTGCGAGAGCTGCAGGCGGATGTCCTCCGCCAGCATGGTCGGCGTCTTGCCCACGGCGGGCATGTCGGCGACCAGCGGCGTGGTGATGCGGCCATCCGGGCGCACCTGCACCTCGGCCCCCAGCTCGTCATTGCGCCATACGTGGATGGTCAGCTTGTCGAGCGGACCGATGATGTATTCCTCGCCCGGCTCCTCCTGCATCGCCACGAAGCGCGCGGATTCAAGCTGCGGGCCATTGGCACCGCCGCCGCAGCCGGTCAGGCCGACAGCTGCCCCCAGGCTGGCAAGGATGATACGAACCGGCGTCTTGCTACGCATCGAAAGCGTCCTTCGCGAATGTCGGGCGCATCGCTGCAACGGTCCGGTGTGCCGTCGACGCAATTCGCCCTTTGGATCCGCCTCGCGTTCTCCCGAAAAAGGGTGAACATTGCGTTAGCCTTTTGCCCAAAACCGCCTTGGTGGCGGGGTTTGTGAGGGGGTGTCCCGGATCGGGACTATTCGTGGAGGTTGCTCAGACGAGCATTTCGCAGGCCGGTCCCTGCCCCAGGAAGGCGGACGGACTGGCACTGGCGCCATAGGCTCCGGCGCAGAAAACGGCGACCAGGTCGCCCACCTCGGCGCGTGGCAGGTGGGCCTGGTCGGCAAGTCGATCCAGCGGGGTGCACAGGCAGCCGACGACATTCACCTCTTCCTCCGGCGGCGCATCGAAGCGCGTGGCGATGGCAACCGGATAGTTGCGACGCACCACCGTGCCGAAATTGCCGGAGGCCGCGAGCTGGTGATGCAGGCCACCGTCGGTAACAAGGTAAGTGGTGCCGTGGCTCACTTTCCGGTCGACGATGCGAGTCAGATAAACGCCAGCCTCCCCAACGAGATAGCGGCCAAGTTCAATGGCGAATTCGGTTTCCGAAAGGATGTCCGGCAAGTTGTCGAAACGGTCCTTCAGGGCCGCGCCGACCGCCGCGATATCCAGCGGTGTGTCCTTGTCGAAATAGGGAATGCCGAAGCCGCCGCCCATGTTCAGGTGCGGTACTTCGACGCCGGCCTCCGCACCTAGCTGTGCCGCGAGGTCGAGCACATGCCCCTGGGATTCGATAATCGCCTCGGCATCCAGCGCCTGGCTGCCCGAATAGATGTGGAACCCGCGCCAGTTCACGCCGGCGTCGACAAGCTTGCGCGCCAGAGCCGGCACACGGTCGGCATCGAGGCCGAAGGGTTTGGCGCCGCCACCCATCTTCATGCCCGAACCGCGCAATTCGAAGGTAGGGTTCACCCGGATGGCCAGACGCGGCGTCACCCCCAGCATTTTCGCAGTATCCAGCGCACGCTCGGCCTCACCCTCGCTTTCAAGGTTGAGCGTCACGCCCGCACGGATTGCGGCCTGCAATTCCTCGTCGCGCTTGCCCGGCCCGGCAAAACTGATCTCGCGCGGCAGGTAACCCGCCTCGCGCGCCATTTCGAACTCGCCGATGGAGGCGATATCCAACCCGTCCACCAGATCTGCAATGAATTCGAGAAGTGGGCCATAAGGGTTTGCCTTCATGGCATAATGAATATTCAAACGCTCCGGCATAACTGCGCGCAGATCAGCGATGCGCTGCGCGATCAGGTCACGCGAATAGACGAACAGCGGCGTATCGCCCGCCTCGTCTGCCAGCGCGCTGGCAAGACGGCCGCCGATCGCGAGTTCGCCATCAATTGCCGAATATCCGGCCGGTATCGGTCCCAGCGCCTTCATGCCGCTTCCCTCGCCAGCCTGGCACGGTCGATCTTGCCGTTCGGATTGAGCGGCATGTCCGCCACCCATTCAATCACCGCCGGCTGCATGAAATTGGGCAATTCGCGGCGCAGCGCATCGCGCAGGCCTTCCTCATCGCCCGAGCCACGCACGACCAGGTGAATGGCATGGCCCAGTTGCGCGTCCGGCACGCCGAATGCCACGGCCTCTTCCGCCAAGCCTGTCGCGATGACCGCCTCCTCGATCTCCTGCGGGCTGATGCGATTGCCCGCGCTCTTGATCATGGCATCGCTGCGGCCGATGAAATAGAGCAAACCGTTCTCGGCACGACGCACCCTGTCGCCCGACCATACCGCCATTCCCCCGTAGCTGGAGGCAGCAGGCGCAGGCTTGAAGCGCTGTGCGGTGCGTTCCGGGTCCTGCCAGTAGCCTTGCGCTACCAGCGGCCCGCAATGCACCAGCTCACCCTCGCTCGCCACTTCTCCCGCCTCGTCCACGACGAGAATTTCGGCGAATGGAATGGCCGTACCCATCGAGGTCGGAAACTCGTCCACCAGCGCCGGATCGAGATAGGTGGAGCGGAAAGCCTCGGTCAGGCCATACATTGGAAAAAGCCGTGCTTTCGGGAAGATAGCACGCAAGTCTCGCACCAGGTCTTCGGTCAGTGCGCCACCACTATTGGTCAGCCGACGCATCGCAACCACGGCTTCCTCCGGCCACTCATGGGCCACCAGTTGCACCCATAGCGGCGGGACCGCCGCCAGAGTCGTAACCTGATGCCTCGCGCAGGCCTTCAGCACATCGCGCGGCGTGAGATAGTCGAGCGGAGCCACGCTGCCGCCGGCATACCAGGTCGAAAGCAGCTGGTTCTGGCCATAGTCGAAGCTGAGCGGCAGCACGGCCAGCGTGACGTCATCGCGCGCCATACCTAGGTAATGCGCAACGCTGACGGCGCCCAGCCACAGGTTCGCATGGCTCAGCACAACGCCCTTGGGCCGGCCCGTCGAGCCACTTGTGTAAAGGATGGCGCAGACCGATTCCGGGTCCGCTTCAGAGGGTGCAGAAAGCGGCTGAGCGGCACCGAGAGCCTCCGAAACCGCCTTTTCCTCGACAATCGGGCATGTGGCGTCGCCATCTTGCAGCGAAGCGATCCGCGCCGCGTTCGCCAGCAGCAGGCTCGCGCCGCTATCTTCAAGAATATGCTTAACCTGCGCGTGTTTGAGCAGCGGATTGATCGGCACGTGCACCAGCCCTGCCCGCGCCGCCGCCAGCGGCATGAGGCAAGTCAGCTCGCCCTTCGCCGCCCATGTCGCCACCCGCGCGCCCGGCTCCAGGCCCTGCGCGGCCAGCCAGCCCGCCATGTGCGCGACACGGGTTCTTAAGTCCTTCCAGCTAAGGGTTTCGCGGCGCAGGACCAGTGCCGGATCCGCATCCGCCCCGCGCATGGCGAGGTGGTCTAGCGGATAGGGTATTGGATCAGGCGCAGAGGACATCGGGTTCCCGGGAATTGGACGAGCGAAGTGACGGCCATCAGCTATCACGACACGGTTAACGATCTGCAAGACCTTGATTGGTCTGGCGAGGGCCCTTTTGCCCGGCCGGAATGGTTCGCCCTGCTCGAACAGAGCGGCATGACCCCGCTGATCGCCACCGCCCGTACCGATGGCCAGGCTGTCGCCCTCCCCTTGCGGCAGGGCGACGACGGCTGGGAAGCGCTGACCAACTGGTATGCCTTCACCTGGCGTGACCTGCGCAGCGGTGGCGTGACGTCACCCACCTTGCTGGAGGAGCTGGCGCGCGACCTGGCCAAGCATACCGACCGCGTATTGCTGACCAAGCTGCCCGACGAGGACGGCACGATGCAGCGCATGATCCTCGCCTTTCGCATGGCAGGCTGGCTGGTCTTCGCCGAGCCTTGCGACACCAATCACGTGCTGCGCGTGGCCGGACGCAGCTACGCCGAGTTCCTCGCCGATCGCCCCGGTCCGCTGCGCACCACGCTGAAGCGCAAGGCGAAGAAGGTGGAGGTGCACGTTACCGACAGCTTCGATCCCGCGGACTGGGCCGCATACGAAGACATCTACGCCGACAGCTGGAAGCCCGGGGAAGGCGATCCAGCCCTGCTGCGTGGCTTCGCGGAGGCCGAGAGCGCAGCCGGGCGCTATCGCTTCGCCATCGCCCATCACGAGGGCCAGGCAGTCGCGGCGCAGTTCTGGACCGTCGATGGCGCAACCGCCTACATCCACAAGCTGGCGCACCGGAAGGATGCGCACAAGCTCTCCCCCGGCACCACGCTGACCGCCGCGCTGTTCGAGCGGGTGATCGATGTGGACGGCGTCGAGATGGTCGACTTCGGCACCGGCGACGATCCCTACAAGCGCGACTGGATGGAGCAGGTCCGCACCCGCTGGCAGCTTACCTGCCTGCGCGCCGCTTCGCCGCGCAACTGGCCGCTCGCCGCCCGCAAATCCGCACGCAAGCTTGTCTCCGCGCTTTCCCATGGCTAGGGCGCAGAAATCATGGCGACCAACCTTCCCGCGCTTTCCGAACAGGCGGGCGAGACCGATCTCGTCCTGCGCCAGGTTCTTTCCGACGTCCTCGGCCTCTCGGCAGAACGCCTGGCAGAACTCGACGACGATGCCGGCCTCTTCGGACACCTGCCCGAACTGGATTCGATGGCGGTCGCCGGCCTGCTCACCGAACTGGAAGACCGGCTCGACATCCTCATCGAGGATGACGAGGTCGACGGCGAAATGCTGGAGACCTACGGCGGCCTGCTGTCCTTCCTCGCGGACAAGCGCAACAACGCGTGACGCGTCATGCTAGCGGCAAGCTGGCCCTCCCCTGCCGGATTTGACGAATACGCGCTGACGTTCGACCGGCAGCGCGAGCGTCGCCTGCTGGTGATCCCGGCGCTGTTCGATGAAGCCAACAAGCTCCGGCGCTTCACCGTCGAAACGATGCGGCGGCTGGACGCGGCTGGCATCGACACCTTCCTGCCTGACCTGCCGGGAACCAACGAGAGCCTCGACTGGCCGTTCGAACAGGACCTGGCGAAATGGCGAGCGGCCATGGCTGGCGCAGCGCAGCATTTCGGCGCTACTCACGCACTGTCAATCCGCGGCGGGTGCCTGGTTGCCACGGTCGACCTGCCGACAGCGCAGTATGCCCCGGTCTCCGGCGCGAAGATCCTGCGGGGCCTGCTCCGCGCGCACCTGATGCAGAAACGCGAGGCTGGGGTCCATCTCAAGATGGAAGACGAACTGGCGGAAGGTCGCAAGGAAGGCCTGTGCATGGTCGGCTACGATTGGTCCGCGCAACTGATCCGCGACCTTGAAGCTGCCGATCCCCCAGCCACCGACCTGGCAATCGCACAACCGCAGCTCGGCGGTCCCGGCCTCTGGCTGCGCGCCGAGCCGTCCAAGGACGGCAAACAGTCGGAAGCGCTTGCGCGGATCGTGCAGGAGTGGCTGGTATGACCCGGCGTTTCGTGCAGTTCACGTGCGAGGGATCGACGCTGGTTGGCACCCTCGACGAAACCACCGGCGCGGTGGGCCTGCTTATCGTCAGCGGCGGCAACGAAATCAGGAGCGGCCCCTTCGCCGGCCAGGCTGACCTTGCCGACGAAATCAAGGAACGCGGCTATCCCGTCTTCCGGTTCGACCGCCGCGGCGTTGGCGACAGCGAGGGCGAGAACGGCGGCTTTCGCTCTTCCGCGGCGGACATCGCGGCTGCAATCACCGCCTTCCGCAAAGCCAGCCCGCATCTCCGGCGCATCGTCGCCTACGGCAATTGCGATGCTGCCAGCGCGCTGATGCTGCAAGGCGGCGCGGGTTGCCAGGGGCTTGTCCTCAGCAATCCGTGGTCCTTCGATGAAGACGATGATGCAGGCCAGGCCGCGGCAGCAGTCCGATCCCGCTACGCCGGGAAGCTGCGCAGTCCAGGCGAATGGAAGCGGCTGCTGACGGGCAGAGTCTCGCTCGGCAAGTTGCTGGCCGGTCTGCGCCGCGCCATCTCCTTCCGTCAGCCGCAAAGCCATTTGATGGCCGAGATGCAGGACGGCATGGCGGAGTTCACCGGCAAGGTGGTGTTTCTCGTATCCGGCCTGGATCGCACCGGGCAGGCCTTCAGGGCCGGCTGGCGAGGCGGTGGAACGGTGCTGGTCCTCGAAGGCGCCGATCACGCATTCTCGGGCGGTGCGGACCGCGTGGAACTGCAGGACCTCGTCGAATCAGTCCTTCAGGAACAGGCTGGCCAGCTCGACATGGGTTGACCAGCGGAACTGTCCCACCGGGCGCAGCTCGACCAAGCGATAGCCTGCCTCCTTCAGCTGCACGGCATCACGCGCCCAGCTTGACGGGTTACAGCTGATGTAGACCACTCGTTCGACGCTACTCTGCGCCACCTGCTCCACCTGCGCCCGCGCACCGGCACGCGGCGGGTCGAGCACCACGCCATCAAGCGATGCCAGTTCGTCTGCCCGCATCGGGTTGCGGAACAGGTCGCGATGGAGCGCTTCGACCGGCAATCCTCCACGATTGGCAGCTGTCCGAAGCGCGGTGATGGCCGCAAGGTCCGCTTCGGCAGCCATGACCTTGTTCACGCCGCTCAGCGAGAGCGCGAAGGTGCCCAGCCCCGCGAACAAGTCCGCGACTTGCGCCGAACCCGCCAGCCACTCCTGCGCCGCGCCGACCAGCGCCGCCTCGCCATGGTCGGTCGCCTGCAGGAAGGCACCGGACGGAAATGCCACGAGCGTTCCGCCCAGCGTCACGGTGACGGGCTCCGGCTCCCAGAAGCCTTCCGCGCCAAAACCGTAGTCGAGCGTGAGCCGGGCCAGTTTCCGGTCGCGACAGAAATCGAGCAGGTCCTCGGTCTGGTCGAGGCCTTCGGGCGTGAAGCCCGTCAGGCCAAGGTCAACGCCCTGGTCGACCTTCGTCATCTCGATGCCGATGGAATAGCGCCCCTTCAGCTTCGCGAAATAGCCGCGCAGGGCCTCCATCGTCGCAAACAGGTCCGGCAGCAGCACATGGCATTCGCGCATGTCGACGACCTTGTGCGAACCGGCCTGCGTGAAGCCGATCAGCGGACGACCACCGCCATTGATGGCGCGCAGGCTGGCACGGCGACGCGAGTGCGGCGGCGACATGGCGGGCGCGGCCACAACCTTAGGCTCGAGTCCTTGAGATTGGGCGGCATGCAGCACGCGGTCGCGCACGAAATTGGCCAGCGTCTGATCATCGCAATGCTGCAACTGGCATGCCCCGCAGGTGCCGAAATGACGGCACGGCGGCGTGGCGTGATGCGGGCCGTGCTCCAGCGAGCCATCGGCGCGCAGCACGTCGCTCGGCGCGGCACCGGCAACGTGCCGACCGTCAGCGGTAACGCCATCGCCCTTGGCGGCGATGCGGACAATCGTCGACTCTTCGTTCACAGCAATTGCGCGTAGGCTGCAGGGATAGCTTCGATCAACTGGCCTGCGGTGAAAACCGGACCACAATTGCCCGCCGCCAGCGAATGCAGCCAGCAGCCCTGCTCCGCCGCCTTGCGCGGACTGGCTCCACTGGCGAGGCGGCTGGCGATCAGGCCAGCGAGGACGTCGCCCGTTCCGGCGGTGCTGAGCCAGCTGGTGGCAGGTGGCATGATGGCGAGCGAGGCACCTTGAGCGGCGATCAGCGTGTCGGGCCCCTTGGCCACCAGCACGCCCTCGATGCCCTCGGCCAGTTCGGTGGCCTGCTCCATCCGGTCGAGGCCCACGGCGTCGAAGGCGCGCGCCATGGTCTCCAGTTCGCCCGCGTGCGGGGTGGCGATGATCGGCCACTCGCGGTCTTCAAGCATCGGCGGCTCGAGCAGCGTCAGGGCATCGGCATCGACCACTGTCGGCACGTCGCAGGCAAGCACCCAGTCGAGCCGGGACTGTGCCGCTTCGCTGCGACCAAGGCCGGGGCCGATCAGGAAGGCGTCGATCCGGTGGTCGCGCACCAGCTGGAACAGCGAGCCGCGCTCCACCACCAGATCTGCCGGAGCGTCGATGGGATCGTCTTCCTCGTCGAGGAAGATCTTCACATAGCCCGCCCCGCCATGTTGGGCCGCGCGCGCAGCAAGGATCGCAGCGCCGGGCATCTGCCCTGCAATGACGGCCAGCAGGCCGCGTGAATACTTGTGCGCATCGGGTGTCGGGGCGGAAAGGCGCGGCGGTGTCGAGAGACGGGCGGCGCCGTGCACCTTGCTCACGCCGATATCCACCAGCCTGCGCTCTCCCATTTTTGCCATGGCGGGCATCAGCCAGTGCGCGTGCTTCCACGCTCCCAGCGAAACAGTGAGATGATAGCTGGGCAAGCCCTCGTTAAGCGCCTCGCCGTTGTCGCTGTCGATGCCGCTGGGCAGGTCGGTGGCAACCCGCAGCTCATGCGCATCGGCCAGGGTGCGCAGGTGCGCCAGCAGGTCATCGCCCAAAGGACGCCCGAGGCCGGTACCGAACAGGCAATCGACGAACACGCTGCCTTGCGCGTGGCTAACCGGCTCTCCTCCCCATTTCCGCCGTGCGGTCTTGGCTGCATCGGTAGACGGTTCGAGCGGGGCCACGACCTGCACCTTCAATCCGCGCTCCGAGAGGACGCGCGCGATCACGTAACCGTCGCCGCCATTGTTACCGGGGCCGCACAGCACGGTGACCGGACGACCCGCAGCCATGCGCCATACCCAGTCGGCGGCACCGGCACCGGCACGTTCCATCAGCGTCTCGACGCTGTCGCCCGCCGCGATCAGCGCCTGCTCCGCCTCCTGCATCTGCGCGGCGGTGAGGATCTGGTGCGGGGCAGCAGCCATCACTCGGCCACCGGCAGGTGATAGCGGTCCGACCCGACGCGAACTTCGACATAGCCGCCCATGTCGGTGACCTCGGCTGGCTGTGCTCCGTCGGCAGTCACCAGACCGCGGTTCGGAACGCCAAGCTGGAAACGCCGGAACGCGCCATCTGGGTGGCGCACGATAACGAAGCTCTCACCGTCCTGCTCGGCCCGTTCCATGGTGCAGTCGCGCCCGAAGCCGCCGGCGCCGTTGAGCGAGCAATCGATCAGGGTTCCCCCGTCAGCCACGGGGGCGGAGGATGCGTCGCCAGCCTCGCTGCATCCTGCCGTCAGCAGGGCGACAACACCGGCGAGGCAGACCGCTCTCACGGTTTCGCGCCCCGCGTTACCTGCGTCACGTCACGAATGGCGCCCTTGGCGGCGCTGGTGGTCATCGCAGCATAGGCCTGCAGGGCAGGAGAGACCCGACGTTCGCGCTTCTCTGCGGGCTGCCAGGCGGCATCGCCCTTGGCCTCCATGGCCGCGCGGCGGCTGGCAAGTTCCTCGTCGTCGATCTGGAGATTGATCGTGCGGCCGGGAATGTCGATGGCGATGATGTCGCCGGTCTCGACCAGCGCGATAGCGCCGCCCTCACCCGCTTCGGGAGAAGCATGGCCGATCGACAGGCCCGAAGTGCCGCCGGAGAAGCGTCCGTCGGTCAGCAGCGCGCACTTGGCGCCAAGGCCCTTCGACTTGAGGTAGCTGGTCGGGTAGAGCATTTCCTGCATCCCCGGCCCGCCCTTGGGGCCTTCGTAGCGGATCACCACCACTTCGCCTGCCTGCACCTCGTCGCCCAGGATTCCGGCAACAGCGGCATCCTGGCTCTCGTAGACGCGCGCGCGGCCGGTGAACTTGAGGATGCTTTCGTCCACGCCGGCGGTCTTCACGATGCAGCCATCGAGCGCGATATTGCCGTAGAGCACGGCGAGGCCACCGTCCTGCGAGAAGGCATGTTCGGCGCTGCGGATCACCCCGCCTTCCCGGTCCATGTCCAGCTCGTCCCAGCGGCGGGACTGGCTGAAGGCGACCTGCGTCGGCACTCCGCCCGGGGCGGCCTTGTAGAATTCGTGCACCTTCGGATTGCCCGTGCGCACGATGTCCCAGTCGTCCAGCGCATCGCCCATGGTGGGCGAATGGACCGTGGGCAGCGCGGTATGCAGCAGGCCGGCGCGGTCAAGCTCTCCCAGAATCGACATGATGCCGCCCGCACGGTGGACGTCTTCCATGTGCACGTCCTGCTTGGCCGGGGCGACCTTCGACAGGCAAGGCACCTTGCGGCTCAGCCGGTCGATATCCTTCATGGTGAAGTCCACGCCCGCCTCGTGCGCTGCGGCCAGCAGGTGCAGCACCGTGTTGGTGGAACCGCCCATGGCGATATCGAGGCTCATGGCGTTCTCGAACGCCTCGAAACTGGCGATGGAGCGCGGCAGCACGCTGGCATCGTCTTCCTCGTAATACCGCTTGGCGAGAGCGACCACGAGCCGCCCGGCCCGCTCGAACAGGCCTTGCCGGTCCGAGTGGGTCGCCAGCTGCGAGCCATTGCCCGGCAGCGAGAGGCCCAGCGCCTCGGTCAGGCAGTTCATCGAGTTGGCGGTGAACATACCGCTGCACGAGCCGCAGGTCGGACAGGCCGAGCGTTCGATCTCGGCCACTTCCTCGTCGGTCATGCTGTCATCGGCCGCAGCCACCATGGCATCGACCAGGTCGAGCGCCACTTCCTTGCCCTTCAGCACAACCTTGCCTGCTTCCATCGGTCCGCCAGAAACGAAGACGCAGGGCACGTTCAGGCGCATGGCAGCCATCAGCATGCCGGGGGTGATCTTGTCGCAGTTGGAAATGCACACCATGGCATCGGCGCAGTGGGCGTTGACCATGTATTCGACGCTGTCGGCAATCAGGTCGCGGCTCGGCAAGCTGTAGAGCATGCCGTCGTGGCCCATGGCGATGCCATCATCCACGGCGATGGTGTTGAATTCCTTGGCCACACCGCCTGCCGCCTCGATCTCACGCGCGACCAACTGACCAAGGTCCTTGAGGTGCACGTGTCCCGGCACGAACTGGGTGAAGCTGTTCACAACGGCAATGATCGGCTTGCCGAAGTCACCATCCTTCATGCCGGTGGCGCGCCACAGGCCGCGGGCACCGGCCATGTTGCGGCCGTGGGTGGAGGTACGGGAACGATAAGCAGGCATGGGCAATCTCGGTCTGAATCTTTGGCCGAACCCTAGAGGAAGCGGGTCGGGGTCCGAAAGAGGAAATGCTTTTCCGCGGCTAAGCCGGATTTATGATCCGACCCTACTCGAAGGTATCGAGCGCCAGCTTCACCCGGCCGGCGACGTCGGCGATGATCGCAGCCCAGCGCGCCTGCCCCGTTTCGGTGGAGATCAGGTCGTTGCGGATCTCGATCGCGCAATAGGGACGGCCCTTGGCCTCTGCATGGCGGTTCATCGTCGCATTAAGCTGCTTGCCCGAATAGGGCTCGTTGTCGCCCACCGTCACACCCAGCTCGCCGAACAGGCGGATGGCGTGCTGCGCGGCGCGGTCATCCTCGTTGTAGAGCAGGCCGATTTCCCACGGACGCTCTTCATCGGGCTTGCTTTCCAGTTCGGGCGTGAAGCTGTGGATCGAGAGGATCAGCCCCGGCTCAACTGCGTCGAACCAAGCCTCCAGCGCCTCGTGATAAGGCCGATGGTATTCCTTCAGCCGCGCCTCGCGATTGGCGCCGATATTGCCGGGAATCAGGATGCCGTCGCTATTGATCGGGATCAGCGCGTCGGATTCCTCCTCGCGGTGCATGTCGATCACCAGCCGGCTGATGTCGCTCAGCAGCGCGGGAATGCCGTGCCGCCGCGCCAGGCGTTCGCAAACGCCGGCAGCGCCGATGTCCCAGGCAATATGCTTTTCCATCGTGGCGGCTGACACGCCCAGCTCGATGCCTTCGGGCACCCGGTTGGAGGCGTGGTCGCAAACCGCGACAATACCGCCCTTGCTGGCCTCGCCGATCAGGCGGCAGACCGTCTCGCTCATCGCAAAAGTCCTTTCATCTGCCACCAGCCAGAATGGCCCGATGCCAGCTTTTGCGCCGCTATATCGCGGATTTCCGCCGTTTCATAAAGGGCAAAGCACGTAGCCCCGGAACCGGACATCTCGTGCATCCACGGGTCGGTCGCTGCCAGCGCTTGCAACACTTCCGCGATTTCCGGGCAAATTCCGATAGCTGGGTCACGCAGATCGTTGCGCCCCTCTTGCGCGATCTTGCGCGCAGACCCTCCGGGAAGCGGGCCGCGATCGATCCCGTCCCATGCCTTGAACACCGGCCCCGTCGGGACGGGAACCAGCGGATTGATCAGCAGCACAGCCATGCCTGCCATGTCGTTCTCCACCGGCTCCAGTTCGGTGCCGGTGCCACGACCCACGGCCATCTCGCTGCGGACACAAGCGGGAACGTCTGCACCCAGTTTCTCGGCCCGCGCATGCCAGTCGTCGGGGAGACCGTAGGCCTGCTCCACCAGTCGAAACAGCGCGCCCGCATCGGCAGAGCCGCCGCCAAGGCCGGCTGCCACCGGCAGGTTCTTTTCCAGCGTTACGTCGAGACCGTCAGGCCGAGGCAAGGCGCCCAGTGCCTGCATCACGATATTGTCGAACGGGTTTTCCAGCGCCTGTGCGAACGGGCCGACCGTGGTCAGCCGGTCCGCCTCAGCCTTGCGGGCCGCAAGTTCATCGCCCGCATCGACGAAGGCGAATAGGGTCTCCAGTTCGTGATAGCCGTCCTCGCGCCGCCTGCGAACATGCAGCGCGAGGTTGATCTTGGCATATGCTGTTTCGCGAAGGACCAAGCCCTCCTCACATATTCGGATAGTTCGGCCCGCCGCCGCCTTCGGGCGTGGTCCAGTTGATGTTCTGATTCGGGTCCTTGATGTCGCAGCTCTTGCAGTGGACGCAGTTCTGCGAATTGATCTGGAACTTGGGCTCCTCACCCTCCTCGATCAGCCATTCGTAGACGCCTGCCGGGCAATAGCGGGTCGACGGGCCGGCGTAGACACCCAGCTCGCTTTCGCGTTGCAGTTCCAGGTCCGCCACCTTCAGGTGATTGGGCTGGTCCTCGGCATGGTTGGTGAAGGAGTAGGAGACGCTGGTCAGGCGATCGAAGCTGATCTTGCCGTCGGGCTTGGGATAGTCGATCGGCTGGTGCAGGTCGGCACGCTGCGTCTCTTCGTAGTCGCGATGGTGGCCCATCGCGCCAAGGCCAAGGCCCATGGTGCGCAGCCACATGTCCGCGCCTGCGAGCACGGTGCCGATATCTCCGCCGAACTTGGCGACCAGCGGCTGGGCGTTCTGCACGTTCTTCAACTCGGTAGCGATCCAGCTTTCGCGCAGGTTCGCTTCGTATTCGCTGACCTCGGTGTGTTCCTGCCCGGCCGCAATCGCCGCAGCGACTGCCTCTGCGGCCAGCATGCCGCTCTTCATCGCGGTATGGCTGCCCTTGATGCGCGGCACGTTGACGAAGCCCGCCGCGCAGCCCACCAGCGCCCCGCCGGGGAAGGCAAGCTTGGGCACGGACTGCCAGCCACCCTCGTTGATGGCGCGCGCGCCATAGGCAACGCGGGTGCCGCCCTCCAGGTATTCGCGGATCGCCGGATGCGTCTTCCAGCGCTGGAATTCCTGGAACGGCGAGACATAAGGGTTCTTGTAATCGAGCGCGGTGACGAAACCGAGCGCGACCTGGCCGTTGGCCTGGTGGTAGAGGAAACCGCCACCCCAGGTGTCGCTCTCGGAAAGCGGCCAGCCCTGCGTGTGGATCACGCGGCCCGGCACGTGCTTGTCCGGGTCGATGTCCCACAGCTCCTTGATGCCAAGTCCATAGACCTGCGGCTCGCAATCGGCCTCGAGGTCGTACCTGGCTTTCATCTGCTTGGTCAGGTTGCCACGGGCACCTTCGGCAAACAGCGTGTACTTGGCCTGGATTTCCATGCCCGGCTGGTAATCGGGCTTGTGGCTGCCATCGGCGGCGACGCCCATGTCCTGCGTGATAACGCCGGTAACGGCGCCAGCATCGTTGAACATCACTTCCGCGGCCGGGAAGCCCGGGAAGACCATCACGCCCAGCGCCTCTGCCTGTTCGCCCAGCCAGCGGGTGAGATTGCCCAGCGAGCCGGTGTAGCAACCCTTGTTGCTCATCAGCGGAGGCATCATCAGGTGGGGCATGTCCCACTTGCCGGACTTGGTCAGCGCCCAGTGCCAGTTATCGGTTACGGGGGTCTCCGCCATCGGGCAATCCATGTCGCGCCAGTCGGGCAGCAGCTCGTCGAGCGCCTTGGGATCGACCACCGCGCCGGAGAGGATATGCGCGCCGATCTCGCTGCCCTTTTCCAGGACGACGACTTCCAGCTCCTCGTTCAACTGCTTCAGCCGGATTGCCGCGGAGAGACCGGCAGGCCCGCCGCCGACAATCACCACGTCTACGGGCATCGATTCCCGTTCACTCATCGCTTTGTCCCGTATTGCGCCCGATTGGCTGGAGTATCATTGCTAGGCACTTGATAGTTGGCGAACGGCAGGTCAAGACCGCCAGAAGTTCGACCATGCGAAATCACGACGACATCAACCTGGCGGAAAAATTCGCGGCTGCGCAAGACTGGTGGCGCGGCGCTGGTGTCGATTACGATTTTACCGACGAGGCCATGCCGCTGCTGGCCGACGAGGAAGAGGCAGCCCCCACGCCGTTGGTGAAACAGGCTGCCGCCGAGGACAAGGCGGAAGAACCGCCCGCTCCAAAGCTTTCCGCCACCGACCTTCCGGACGAACTTCCCGCTTTTCGCGAGTGGTGGATGGGTGCCGACAATCCCTTCTCCGCACCGGCATCCAGTTGCATCCCGCCGCGCGGCGAGGCCGGTGCGCCGGTGATGGTTGTCGTTCCCATGCCGGAGGCTGGTGATAGCGACATGCTGCTGAGCGGCGTGCAAGGTCTGCTGGTCGGCAACATCCTGCGTGCGATCGGGATCGATCCGGACGCCGCCTATCTCGCCAGTGCCCTGCCAGCGCACATGCCGCTGCCCGATTTCGAGGCCCTTGGCCGCGAAGGCCTGGGGGCAGCCCTGACCCAACATATCCAGCTTGCCCAGCCGCAACGCGTCCTGCTGCTCGGCAGCAAGCTGCCCGGCCTGCTCGGCCACGATCCATCCTCGCCGCCCGAGAGCCTTACGGACATCGGCGGCACCAAGACCCTCGCAACCTTCGCCCCCGACCGCTTGCTCGACCACGCCCGACAAAGGGCACGGCTCTGGAAGCGGCTTCTGCAATGGACCAACGCTGCATGAAATTGCTCACCCCCCTGGCAATTTGCATCGCCATGCTCGGCACCGTCCCCGCACTTGCCCAGCAGACCGACTCCCGCACCTATTTCTCCGCTCGCATCACTGAGCGCACGACGCCGCAACAGCTGGATGCGCAGGACCGCGAGTATTACGACGCGCTGTTCACCGCCATCGAGCGCGAGCAGTGGAGCGAGGTGCAACGCCTGTTCGAGCAGCGCCCCTCCGGCCTGCTGCACGATGTTGCCCGGGCAGAATACTTCCTCGCGGCCAATTCGCCCCGGGTCGAAGCCCCGCAGATCGAGGAATGGCTGCGCACCGGGTATAACCTGCCGCAGGCCGAACAGCTCGTGCGCCTCGGTCGCACGCGCGGCCTGACCGCCGAACCGCGCCTGCCCTATGTCCGCGATCTCGTCTCGCAGCGCTCTGTTCCGCGCCGCACCCGCCCGCGTTCCACCGATGACGGCACCATGCCCGACGATGTGCGCGCAGCCATTCTTGAGCGGATCACCAATGACGATCCCGATGGTGCGCGCATCCTCCTTGATGGCATCGACGCCTCGCTCAGTCCCGAAGCAAGGGCGGAATGGCGTCAACGCGTCGCCTGGAGCTATTTCATCGAGAACAAGGACGCGCAGGCGCTGGCCATGGCGCAGACCGTGGCGGCCGGCAGCGGTGCGTGGGTGGCGGAAGGCGACTGGGTCGCCGGCCTTGCAGCCTGGCGCCTCAACGATTGCGACAGCGCTTCGGCCTCGTTCCAGCGCGCCGCTCAGGGTGCCATCAACCCGGAACTGCGCGCCGCATCGCTGTTCTGGGCCTCGCGCGCCGCGCTCCGGTGCCGCCAGCCCTCCCTCAGTGCGCGGCTGCTGAGCGATGCGGCGATCATGGACGACACCCTCTACGGCATGCTGGCGGCAGAACAGCTCGGTCGCCAGCTGCCCGACCGGGTTGAAAGCGCCGAATTCACGCAGGCCGACTGGCGGGCGGTCGGCAACTACGACAATGTCCGCATCGCCGTGGCGCTGGACGAGATCGGCCGCGACGTACTCGCCAGCCAGATCCTGATCCACCAGGCCCGCATCAGCGATCCGCGCGAGTACGAGACATACTCGCGCCTCGCCCGCGAACTCGGCTTCCCGCAGACGCAGCTCTATATGGCGCTGAATGCCCCCAGCGGCGGACAGGCGGACCCGGCCTCCCACTTCCCGGCGCCCAAGATCGCGCCGGTCAACGGGTGGGAGATCGACCCCGGCCTCGCCTTCGCGCACATCCTGCAGGAATCGGCCTTCCGCGCCAATGCGGTCAGTCCGGCGAACGCGCAGGGCCTGATGCAGATTACTCCGCCCACGCTGCGCCAGCATGCCGGCTGCGTCGGGCGCCCGGCAGGCGCCATCGACGTGTTCGATCCGGACATGAACCTGGCGCTGGGCCAGTGCAACCTGCAGATGGTAGCTCGCAATCCGTCGACGGGCGGACGACTGCCGCAGATCATGGCGGCCTATAACGCCGGCCTCACCCCGATCACGCGCTGGGTAAGCGAGGTGAACGACCAGGGTGACCCGCTGCTCTACATGGAAGCCATCCCGTACTGGGAGACGCGCGGATATGTCGCCATCGTGATGCGCAATTACTGGATGTACGAACGCCAGGCCAACGCCGTCTCGCCCAGTCGCCTGGCGCTGGCGCAGAACGACTGGCCAATGTTCCCCGACACCTCTACCGGCGGGCGCGTCTACATGTCGGGAGGACAATAGTGGCCATCGACGAAAGCCGGATGTTCCGGCCGATCAATATCGCCCTGCTAACCGTGTCCGACACGCGCGGCCCGGACGAGGATACCTCGGGCGACATCCTGGCCGAGCGCATCCAGAGCGCCGGCCACAACCTTGCGGCGCGCGCCATCGAGAAGGACGACGCCGATGCGATCGTCCGCCTGCTGCAGGACTGGATCGAGGATCCGGAGATCGACGCCATCGTCTCGACTGGGGGTACCGGCCTTACCGGTCGCGACGTCACGCCCGAGGCGCTGGACCGCATCAAGGACAAGGAAATTCCCGGTTTCGGGGAGCTGTTCCGCTGGGTCAGCTACCAGACCATCGGCACCTCGACCGTGCAGTCCCGCGCCGTGGCCGTGCTTGCCGGCGCAACCTACATCTTCGCTCTGCCCGGTTCCAACGGCGCCGTGCGCGACGGATGGGACGGCATTCTTGCCGAACAGCTCGACAGCCGGAACCGCCCCTGCAATTTCGTCGAACTGATGCCCCGCCTGCGGGAAAAGTAGGGAAATCAGCCCGCAGCCGGCTCGTAACAGGCAAGTTCCAGCCCCTCCGGGTCGGTGAAGTGGAACCGCTTGCCACCGGGGAAATCGAAGATCGGCAGGGTAATGGCGCCGCCGGCCGCCTCAACTGCGGCGAGAGCAGCGGCGATGTCATCCACCCGGATCACCGGCAGGATGCCCCTGCCATGATGCTCACCCGTGCCATTCAGGCCAAGCTGGCAGGGCGCTTCCTCGTGCGCCGCGTAATCATCTCCATAAGCAGTGAAATTCCAGCCAAAAGCCTTTGAATAAAATGCGGTTTCCGCTTTCGCGGACGAGACCGGAAGCTCTACGTAATCCAGCACGGCCATAACGAATCTCCCTTGCTCATCTTTGCAGTTTGTTCTATTTCTGTTCCATGCGCAAGAGCGAAGTCCCACAGCGCGGCAGAGGCGCGCAATCGGCATTGGTGCCGCAACGCTTCGGCCTGGCTGATCGGCAGGTCGACGGGGACTGGCGCGATGCGATGGAACTGCTGGACGGCACGCCCCCCAAGCTGCGCACGCAGGTGACCGAGGAACATCCCAAGTCGATCCTCTCGTTCAACCAGTCGCCGGACATCGCCTTTGATCGCTCGATCAACGCCTATCGCGGATGTGAGCATGGTTGCGTTTACTGCTTCGCCCGCCCGACGCACGCCTATCACGACCTCTCGCCGGGTCTGGACTTCGAAACCAAACTGTTCGCCAAGCCGGACGCCGCCCGCCTGCTGCGCGAGACGCTGGCGCGTCCGAAGTATCGGCCAAAGCCCATCGCCATGGGCACGAACACGGACCCTTACCAACCGATCGAGAACCGCTATGGCATTACGCGCCAAGTCCTCGAAGTATGCCTCGAAACGCGTCACCCCGTGACCATCACGACGAAATCCGATCGCGTTCTCAATGACCTGGACCTGCTGGAGGAAATGGCGCGCCATTCGCTGGTCGCTGTCGCCATTTCCGTTACCAGCCTTGATCCGGTGCTGTCCGGCAAGCTGGAGCCGCGCGCGGCCTCGCCGGCGAAGCGGCTGGCGGCCCTGGGCACGCTGGCTGCGGCAGGTGTGCCGACACATTGCTCGATTGCGCCGGTCATCCCGGCGATGACCGATGAATTCCTTGAGGAAATCGTGGCCAGGGCCGCCGGCAAGGGCGTCGACAGTTGCGGATGGATCCCTTTGCGCCTTCCACACGAGGTCGCGCCGCTGTTCCGCGAATGGCTGGCCGTCCACTACCCCGACCGCGCCGGCAAGGTGATGAGCATCGTGCAATCGATGCGCAACGGCCGCGACAACGACCCCAATTTCTTCTCCCGGCTGAAACCGAAAGGGGTCTGGGCGGAGCTGTTCCGCACGCGTTTTCGCCTTGCCTGCAGGCGAAATGGCCTTGAAAAGCCCGCGTTCGCACTGCGAACCGATGCATTTAGGCAACCCCAAACGGGCAGACAGTTACAATTGCTATGAAATGCTTCGCTTTGACGACAGATTGCGTTAACACCAGTCTTAGCTTTGTCGCATAGGTGGGCTACCCGCGTGTGTGACCCTGCGCTACGATTCGCAGTCCTTGAGATGGGGGATTACCTAATGAAGAAGTTCACAGTCGGTCTGATGACGGCGACAGCCTTCATCGCCACGCCGGCAATGGCCGGTGATGGCGAGTTCTACATCGGCGTCGGTTCCGGCATCGGTGAAGTCGAAGACACTGAGCTTGTCGAACAGACCTTCAACCGCACCGTGATCGTGCAGCCGGAACTCGGTTGGGAAGCCGAAGCCGTCCTCGGTTACGACGCCGGACCGGTCCGCTTCGAAGTCGAAGGTGCTTACAAAGACTTCGAAATGGATACGATCGATGCTGGCCTCGCCGGCATCCCCGGTTTCTTCACCCCGTCGGGCTTCGTCTTCGAAAACGGCGTGCAGGATCCGGTCAACGGTGACCTCACCATCTGGAGCGGCATGGTCAACGCGCTGCTCGACTTCGGCGGCAACGACGGCCTCGGTTTCTCGATCGGTGGCGGTGTCGGCATCAGCACCGCGAAGTTCTCGGACGTGACCGCCTATAACGGTGGCCCGGGCTTCCTTGACGACAGCGACACCCGCTTCGCCTGGCAGGGCATCGCCCAGCTGCGCGCTCCGCTGACCGACAGCATCGACGCTTCGATCAAGTACAAGTATCACCGCGTGACCGAGCCGACCTACGTCGACGAAGTCGGGCGCACGCTGACGGGCGATGTCGGTACCCACACCATTCTGGGCACCTTCATCTTCAACTTCGGTGGCGAAGAGCCGGCCCCGCCGCCGCCTCCGCCGCCGCCTCCGCCTCCGCCGCCGCCTCCGCCTCCGCCGCCTCCCCCGCCGCCGCCGCCGCCGCCTCCGCCGGCTCCGGTCTGCGAGCAGGGCCCCTACATCGTCTTCTTCGATTGGGATAAGTCGGACATCACGCCGGAAGCGGCCACCGTGCTCAACAGCGCCATCACGGCCTATGGTGACTGCGGTACCGCCGCCATCATGCTCGCCGGTCACGCTGACCGCTCGGGTTCCGCCACCTACAACGTCGGCCTGTCCGAACGTCGTAACGCTTCGGTCCAGGAATACCTGACCGCACGTGGCATCCCGGCCGCCCGCATCTCCAGCGAGGCATTCGGCGAAACCATGCCGCGTGTCCCGACCGCCGACGGCGTGCGCGAACTGCAGAACCGTCGCGTGGAAATCACCTACGGGCCGGGCTCGGGCAACTAAGCCCTACCCAACCAGACAAATGGGGCCGGGAGAGCACTCTCCCGGCCCTTTTTCTTTGCCTGAGGGAAATTCGAAGTGGCGCCGTCCCGTCGCGCGGGTCAGGCTACCAGGCGCAGGTGCCCGACACCGCGGATCGGTTTCAGGGCGACATTCGCAAGGCCGGGAATTGTCGCCAGCTTGTCGACCAGTTCGCCGCCCAAGGCGAAGTCACTGCCGAGCAGGACCTGCGGCTCATGGGCTTCACCGGTGCGCAGGTGCAGGACCACCTCGCCGTGTCCCGCACGGCCAAGTTCCAGCATGTCCTTCAGCGCTGCGATGGCCGTCGCATCGGTGATCTCGGCGGTCAGCTGCATGCGCGCAGAACTCTTCACTTCCGACAGCGGCCTTGCCCCGCGCACCGTCACGCGCGGCGGGTCTTCCGGATTGGGCGAATCCAGCTCCACGTTGAGAAGCACGCAGGTGCCGTCCTGCGCCCATTGCTGGAAGCTCTCGACCAGCGATTCCTCGAAGCAGGCGGCGCTGAACTGGCCAGTGCTGTCGGAGAAGTCGGCGCGCACGAATTCCGCGCCGCGCCGGGTGCGTCCCTTGTTCACGCCCTCGACCATGGCCGCCATCACCGCCGGTTGGCGACCACCCTCCACACCGCCTTCCATCAGCGAGGCATAGGTGCGCGCACCGTTGGCAGACGCGACCTCGCGGAATTCCTGCACCGGGTGGGCGGCGAAGTAGAAACCGAACACCTCGCGCTCGACCTCCATCTGCCTGGCCCGAGGCCATGGCTCGACCTCGGTCAGTCGCAGGTCCGGCTCGGCATGGTCGTCGCCCCCGAACAGGCCTGCCTGTCCACTCGACTTCTCGCGATTGGCGGCATCGGTCACGGCCAGCAACATGTCGGCATTGGCCAGCACCTTGGCCCGGTTCGGTTCGTAGCGGTCGAAGGCACCCGCACCCGCCAGGCCTTCCAGCTGCTTGCGGTTCATCGAGCCCGCGGGGAGACGACGGAAGATGTCTTCGAGGCTCTCGAACGGACCATGCGCCTCGCGCTCGGCCACAACCTGCTCCATCGCCTTTTCGCCGACATTGCGGATGCCAGCCAGGGCGTAGCGCACTGCCCAGCCCTCGTCCGTCTGCTCGACGCAGAACTCTGCCTCCGAAGCGCCGATATCGGGCGCCAGGATCTGCACGCCATTGCGCCGCGC
Organism: Aurantiacibacter sp. MUD11; assembly: GCF_026967575.1. NCBI lineage: Bacteria > Pseudomonadati > Pseudomonadota > Alphaproteobacteria > Sphingomonadales > Erythrobacteraceae > Aurantiacibacter > Aurantiacibacter sp. MUD11. The sequence continues at coordinate 567,193 of NZ_CP114054.1, forward strand.
ATCGTCGACGAAAACCGCCAGCTTTTCCGACTGGTGCATGTCGAAGCACATGGATGCGGCGTAGAACTCTTCCGGATAATGCGCCTTCAGCCATGCCGTCTGGTAGCTGAGCAACGCGTAGGCGGCAGCGTGCGACTTGTTGAAACCATAGCCGGCGAACTTGTCGATCAAGTCGAACAGGCGGTTGGCCTCGTCCTTCTCGATGCCGCTGACTTCCTTGCAGCCTTCGCAGAAGCGCAGCCGCTGCGCATCCATCTCCGCCTGGATCTTCTTGCCCATGGCGCGGCGCAGCAGGTCTGCATCGCCGAGCGAATAGCCGGCCAGGATCTGCGCGGCCTGCATCACCTGCTCCTGGTAGACGAAGATGCCGTAGGTTTCCTCGAGGATGCCCTTCAGCTTGGGGTGCGGGTAGACGATCTCTTCCTCGCCCGCCTTGCGCTTGCCGAAGCTGGGAATGTTGTCCATCGGCCCTGGCCGGTAGAGCGAGACGAGCGCGATGATGTCCTCGAACTTGGTCGGCTTCACCGCCGTCAGCGTGCGCCGCATGCCTTCGGATTCGAGTTGGAACACGCCCACCGTATCACCGCGCTTGAGCAGGTCGAACACGCCGGGATCGTCCCACGCCAAGGTGTCGAGATCGACCTCGATCCCCCGCCGCTTGAGCAGGTCTACCGCCTTGCGCAGCACCGACAGCGTCTTCAGGCCGAGGAAGTCGAACTTCACCAGCCCGGAATCCTCGACGTGCTTCATGTCGAACTGCGTCACCGGCATGTCCGAACGCGGATCGCGGTAGAGCGGCACCAGCTGGCTGAGCGGCCTGTCCCCGATCACCACGCCCGCCGCGTGGGTGGAGGAATTGCGCGGGAAGCCTTCGAGCTGCATCGCCAGGTCGACGAGGCGTTTCACCTCGTTGTCGTTGTCGTATTCGCGCTTGAAATCGGCAGCGCCGTTCAGGGTGCGGGGCAGCGTCCACGGGTCGGTCGGGTGGTTGGGCACCATCTTGGTGAGCCGGTCCACCTGGCCATAGGGCATCTGCAGGATGCGCCCTGTATCGCGCAGCACGGCACGCGCCTTCATCTTGCCGAAGGTGATGATCTGCGCGACCTTGTCCTTGCCGTAGCGCTCCTGCACGTAGCGGATCACCTCGCCGCGGCGAGTTTCGCAGAAGTCGATGTCGAAGTCGGGCATCGACACGCGTTCCGGGTTGAGGAAGCGCTCGAACAGCAGGCCGAGGCGGATCGGGTCGAGATCGGTGATGGTCAGCGCCCAGGCCACCAGCGAGCCGGCACCCGAACCACGGCCGGGCCCCACCGGAATCCCCTGCGCCTTGGCCCACTTGATGAAGTCGGCAACGATCAGGAAGTAGCCGGGAAAGCCCATGTTCTTGATGATGCCGACCTCGTAATCGAGCCGGTCGACATAGACCTGCAGTTCCTCGTCGGAGAGATCCTCATATTGCTCGAGCCGCGCGGCAAGGCCCCGGCGCGCGTCCTCCTCCAGCATTCGGCTTTCGCCTTCGAGATCGCCGGCAAGGCTGGGCAGGATCGGCTTGCGGCGCGGCGGCGCAAAGGCGCAGCGCTGGGCGATGACGAGGGTGTTTTCCAGGGCTTCCGGCAAGTCCTCGAACAGGTCGCGCATCATGGAGGCCGGCTTGACGTAGGCTTCCGGGTTGGACGTCGGCCGGTCGTCGCTGTCGATCTGCGAGGAATTGGCGATGCACAGCATGGCGTCATGCGCGCTGTGCATGTGCGGCTCACCGAAGTTGGAAGGGTTGGTGGCGACCAGCGGCAGGTCCTGCACATAAGCGAGGTCCAGAAGGCCGCTCTCGGCCGCCTCCTCCACCGGATTGCCGCGCCGCGCCAGCTCCACGTAGAGCCGCTGCGGAAACAGACCGGACAAGCGCCGCGCCAGTTCGTGCGCGCGCTTTTCCTTGCCATCGGCCAAGAGGCGGGTGACGCCGCCCTCGCTGGCGCCGGTCAGTGCGATCAGGCCGTCGGTATGGCCTTCCAGCTCTTCCAGGCTGACGTGCGGTTCCAGTTCCAGCGGGCGGTCCAGGTGCGCCCGGCTGACGAGGTGGCACAGGTTGTTCCATCCATCCTCGTCCTGCGCGAACAGCGGCAAGTGGTCGATCGCGCCGTCCCCGCGCGCGACGCCCAGCAGCGTGCCGACGATCGGCTGCACGCCCTCGCCCATGCAGGCAGAGGCGAACATGGTGGAGCCGTAGAGGCCGTTGCGGTCGCAGATGGCGATGGCGGGGAAACCGCGTTCCTTGGCCAGCTTGGCAATAGCCTTGGGATCGATCGCGCCCTCGAGCATCGAGTAACTCGACAGCACGCGCAGCGGGACGAAGGGCGAAAACGGCATCCGCCCACTATGGTTATCCAGCCCGGATTCGCAAAGCCGGTCTGGGGAAAAAGCGGAGGGAAAATCGCCCTATTCGGCGCTGTCGCCCGCGGCGATCTTCCTGCGCGTGTCGCGGATGGTGGACACCGCGCCGTAGGCGACCAGCGCGCCCAGGAAGATCCACACCCACAGCGGGATGTCCTCGCCGAAAATGCCAAGGTACAGGTAGGCCGAAACGAAGAAGAAACCCGCCAGCATAGTCGGCACGACGGTAGACCGCCCGGCCCGCGCCCGCTTCACCAGCCACCCAATCGAAGCGAAGAAGAACGGGATCGCGCCGACATAGATCGCCGCGAAGACGTAGGGGTTCACATTGTACTGTGCCCCCAGTCCCAGAACCCAACCGTTGAATGCTTCGAGCACGCCGCTCTCCTGATTGCTTGCCCACCTGTTCGCAGGTTCTGCCGCGAAGGTTACCCGGCTTTTGGTCGGTAGGTCAGGTCGAAGCTGTCGCTCCAGCTCTGGCCGTGGTCGCTGCTGGCCTGCCCATATTGCCGGACAGAACCGTCCTCGCCGAGCGTATAGGTCATCCGCACCAGGATTGGTTGCCCCTGCTGGTCCTGTCCCCAATAACCGGTGAGGATCATCGCTCCGTCCACGGGTCCGCCTTCGAATAAGACGCGTCCCGGCTGCGCGCCGACCCAGAGCTGGTGCCAGGTGCCGGTCTGCGGATCGAGCGTCGTCAGGCTGGAACCGGTGCCGCCGCGCAGCGGCATCCAGGTCTCGCGCACGGCACAGCCATTGCTGACCTTCTCGATCCGGCTGGTGGCGACCTGCGTTTCGGTGCCGGTCTGGTAGACATCCCATTCACCGACCCAGAAATCGAAGGCAGCGAATTCCTCGGCAGCGCAGGGATTAGGGGGCGAAGCGGGCGGCGGCGTCGCGCTCCCCTGTTGCAGCATGGCGAGCAGCGAGGCGGCGAGAATGCCCATGGATTTCCCCTAGTCTATCCGTCCCTCGTGCAGCCTTACCACGCGGTCCATCCGGCTTGCCAGCCTCTCGTTGTGCGTGGCGACCAGCGCCGCACTGCCCTGCCCGCGCACCAGTTCGAGGAACTGGTCGAGCACGCGCTCCGAAGTCGCCTCGTCCAGGTTGCCGGTCGGTTCGTCAGCCAGCACCAGTTGCGGGCGATTGGCCAGCGCGCGGGCGACGGCCACGCGCTGCTGCTCACCGCCCGAAAGCTGGCTGGGACGATGGTCAAGGCGATGTTCGAGGCCGAGCGCGCCGAGCAGTTCGCGCGCCCGCTCCACGGCGTCAGTGCGCTTCACGTCCACCAGCAGTTGCGGCAGCACCACATTTTCCTGCGCGGTAAAGTCGGGCAGCAGGTGGTGGAACTGGTAGACGAAGCCAAGGTGATCGCGGCGCAGCGTCGTGCGACCGGCGGAATCCAGCTGGCTGGCATCGTTGCCCGCCAGTTCGATCTTCCCGGAGAAACCGCCTTCCAGCAGCCCGACCGCCTGCAACAGCGTCGACTTGCCGGAACCGGACGGCCCCAGCAGCGCCACGATTTCACCGGGAGCAATCTCCAGGTTCACGCCGCGCAGCACGTCGATGCGCACGCCTCCCTGCTCGAAGCTGCGGGCGAGGTTCGTCAGGCGAATGACGGGTGGGGTGCTATTCATAACGCAGCACCTCCACCGGATCGGTATTGGCCGCCCGATAGGACGGATACAGCGTGGCGAGGAAGCTCAGCCCCATGGCCATGCCGGCAATCGCCAGCACTTCGAACGGGTCGGTCTTGCTCGGCAGTTCGGTGAGGAAACGGATCGACGGGTCCCACAGTTCGATGCCGAAGGCGCGGCTGAGGAAAGTGATGATCCCTTGCCGGAAGAACAGCACCAGCAGACCCAGCGATACGCCTGCCGCCGTGCCGATCACGCCGACGATGGAGCCGGTGGTGACGAATATCTTGAGCAGGCTGCGCCGGGTCGCGCCCATGGTGCGCATGATGGCGATGTCGCGCGTCTTCGATCGCACCAGCATCACCAGTGAGGACAGGATATTGAACGCCGCCACCAGCACGATGATGCCCAGCGCGAAGGCCATGGCCACGCGTTCGACCTGCAAGGCCTCGAACAGCGAGGCGTTCATCTGCTGCCAGTCGGTCAGCACGGCCCTGCCGGAGAGTTGCTCCGCAATCGGGGCGAGGATTTCGGCCACCCGGTCCGGATCCTCTGTCTTCACCTCGATCATGCCGATGGAATCGCCCGTCATCAGCAGCGTCTGCGCGCTGGGAATGGGCATCACCACGAACCGCTCGTCGAAATCATAGAGGCCCACTTCGAACACGGCGGTCACCGTGTAGCCGACCTGTCGCGGGACCGTGCCGAAGGGCGTCGGGCGGCCTTGCGGGTTGACGATCGTCAGCGTGTCGCCAAGCCGGATGCCGAGGTTCTGCTGCAGGCGAGAGCCGATGGCGACATTGCGCAGGTCCGGCTGCAGCGTCGCCAGGTCACCCACCAGCACGTTTTCCTCCATGCGCTGGATGTCCTCGGGCGTATTGCCGCGCACGAAGATTCCTTCGGCCCGCCCGTTGTAGGTCCCCAGCAGCGGCTGCTCGATCAGCGGCGATGCGCGCACCACGCCTGGGGTGTTGCGGATATCCTCCAGCAATTCTTCCCAGTTCTCGATCCGCTGGCCATAGCCCTGCACCACCGCATGGCCGTTCAGCCCGGTGATGCGGTCAAGCAGTTCCGCACGGAAGCCGTTCATCACGCTCATCACGATCACCAGCATGGCGACCGAGAGCATGACCACCGTGATGGAAATGCCCGCCACCAGCGCGATCACCGCCTCGCTGCGTCCCGGCAGCATGTAGCGTTTGGCAATCGACCATTCGAAGGGAGAAAGGATCAAGAAGCCGTTCCTGAGACAAGTGTGCGTGGCAGCGCTTTAGGAAGCGCAACCTTGCGCTGCAATGAAAATGGCCGCGCTATGCCCCGTTCACTCGCTGGCGAGTTGCTCCGCAATCCACCCGTCGACATGGGCTTCGAGCACGTCGAGCGGCACCGCGCCGTTCTCCAGCACGGTGTCGTGGAAGGCGCGCAGGTCGAAATCGGCACCCAGCGCTTCCTCCGCCCTCGCCCGTAGCTCGCGGATCTTCAGCTCACCCAGCTTGTAGGCCAGCGCCTGGCCCGGCCAAGTGATGTAGCGGTTGACCTCGGCATTGATGTTGCCTTCGGACAGCGCGGTGTTCTCCAGCATGAAATCGACTGCCTGCTGGCGCGTCCAGCCCATGGCATGGATGCCGGTGTCGACCACCAGGCGGTTCGCGCGCCACATCTCGTAGCTGAGGCGGCCCATTTCCTTGGCCGGCGTGTCATACAGGCCCATCTCGATGCCGAGGCGTTCCGAATAGAGACCCCAGCCCTCGGTGAAGGCGGTGAAGAAGGTCGCGTACTGGCGCAGCGGGTGCATATCCAGTTCCTGCTGCAAGGCGATCTGGTGGTGGTGGCCCGGAACGGCCTCATGCACCCCCAGCGCCGGCAGTTCCCACAGCGGGCGCTGGTCCAGTTCGGTCAGGTTGAGGCGGTAGATGCCCGGCTGCCCCGTCGCCATCGATCCGCGCTCGTAATAGGCGGTGGTGTTGCCGGGAGCATTGGCCGCCGGGATCGGCAGCACGGTATAGGGCAGGCGCGGCAGGCGACCGAAGAGGCGCGGCATCCAGCCATCGATTTCCTTCGCCAGCGCGGCGGTGAACTGCAGGTAGCTTTCCTCGTCGGTCGGATAGTACTGCGGATCGGTGCGCAGGTGCTCGATGAAGGCCTCGCGGCTGTCGAAGCCGGCCTCGGCAGCCACCTCCTCCATCTCGGCCCGGATGCGCGCGACTTCGGACAGGCCCAGTTCGTGAACTTCCTGCGGAGTCATCTCCGTGGTGGTGAAGCTGCGCACGCGAGAGGCGTAGTATTCCTGCCCACCCGGCGTTCCGCCAACGCCCGGAGCCTCGTCCGTGCGGCAATTCGGGGCGTAGTCTTCGACATAGAAGGCGTGGAAGGCTTCCAAGCCTTCGAACGCACCTTCGGAAATCGCCGTGCGGCCACGCGCCTGCAGGGCGGCCCACTCGTCATTCGAGATGGTCGACGGCTGGGTGGCGAAGGCCCGCCACCAGACCGATTCCTCGGGGCTATCGGCGATCAGGCCACCAATTCGGTTTTCGAACCCTTCCATCGGCTCGCACGGCTGCGTCAGCCCGCGTTCGATGGCGCCTTCGCTGCGGTCGATGAAGGCCTGGATGTATTCTGGGTAGGCTTCCAGGCGACCGAGGTAGCTCTCATAGTCGGCCACGGTGAACAGCGGCGAGGAATAGGGCAGTCCGCTGATTGCGCCCTGCGGCCCGCCGCGGTTGGTGAAGGTGACATAGCGATCGTGCTCATGCTCCGCGGCTTCCAGCGTATCGCGGAAATCGCGCGCCATCAGCGCATAGTCGATGTCCAGCGTGCCCGGCAGCTCTGCCGGATCGATCGCCTGCAACCGCGCCTGGAACGCCCGCGTTTCCTCCAGGCGGCGGTCGTAGGCTTCCATCGAGGGATCGCTCAGCTTCCCGTCGCCGCGCCGGTCACCGATATCGGTCGCCAACGAGGGCGATTGGTCGAGCACCCACTGCCACACATCCTCGCGCAGTTCGACGAAGTCCTCGGCGGGCCCAGCCAGCGCCGGGGCGGGCATGGCAAGTGCGAGAGCGAGGGTCGAGGCGGCAAGAAGGCGGTTCATTGGGTGAAATCTCCGGTACGGTCAGGTCTGGTTGCACCGGAGACTATCGTCCTCGACGCCACGCACAAGCGCCGAAACGCGATTGCACAGAGAATCCGGAGCACCGCAGCCCGCTGCTCCGGCCTTTCGCAGTTATCAGTCGCGGCTTTCCGGCGTATCGATCGGGAAGGCGTGTTCGACCCCTTCGATATCGTCCACCACTTCCACGATGCCCCGGCCCAGGTGGCTGTTGCCGCGGCTGTAGCCGAAGTAGATGACCACGCCGATCACGCTCCAGATGGGCAGCACCAGCATGGCTTCCAGCGGCAGGTTGAGGAACAGGAAGGCGCAACCGAAGATCGTCGCCGGACCCACCAGCCACAGCATCGGCGTGCGGAAATCCCGCTTCCGGTCGGGCGATGTCTTGCGCAGCAGCATGACCGCGACCGCCACCATCAGGAAGGCATAGAGCGTCCCGGCATTGGCGATATCGGCCAGCTGTCCCACGGGCAGGAAGGCCGCGCCGATAGCCACGATCACCCCGGTGATGGCGGTGACGACGTAGGGCGTCTTCCACTTGGGGTGCACCTTGGACAGCCCTTCGGGCAGCAGCCCGTCGCGGCTCATCACGAAGAAGATGCGGGTCTGCGCGAACAGCAGCACCAGAATCACCGAGGGCAAGGCAAGGAAGGCCGCGATGCCCAGCATGTTGCCGATGCCGGAAAAACCGATCTGGCGCAGCACGTGGGCCAGCGCCTCGTCGGAACAGACCAGTGCTGCCGAATATTCGGCCATGGCGCACTGGCGCGCCAGTTCCTCGGAACCGGCGGGGAACGGTACGCCATTCGGCCCCATGATCGGTTGTCCGCCGATGGTGCCGATGGCCCCGGCAGCAACCAGGATGTAGAACAGCGTGCAGAACAGCAGCGATCCAACAAGACCGATGGGCACGTTGCGCTGCGGGTTCTTCGTTTCCTCCGCCGCCGTCGAAACCGCGTCGAACCCGACGTAGGCGAAGAAGATCGTTGCCGCCGCGCCCACTGCCCCGACGCCCGAACCGAAGCCGCCGAACACGCCTGCGGGCAGGAACGGGTTGAACTGGTCGGGATCGAAATAGGCGCTGGTCAAGGTCAGGCCGATGAAGGCGGTCAACGCCGCCACCTTGATGGCCACCAGCACGGCATTCACCTTGGCGCTTTCGCTGGTGCCAATCATCAGCAGCCAGGTTACCAGCAGGGCGATCACCAGCGCGGGCAGGTTGATGAATCCACCCGGCTCGCCGCCCAGCACCAGCGGCCCTGCCGCCAGCCATTGCGGCAGTTCTATTCCCAGGAATTCGTTCAATATGGTGCCGGCGAAATAGCCAGACCAGCCAACCGAAACCGCCGAGGCCGCGATGGCGTATTCGAGCACCAGCGCCCAGCCCACCGTCCAGGCGAGGAATTCGCCCATCGTGGCGTAGCTGTAGGTGTAGGCCGATCCGGCGACCGGGATCATGGCGGCGATCTCAGCATAGCAGAGCGCCGCCACCACGCAGACCAGGCCGGCGATCACGAAGGCCAGCATCAAGCCGGGACCGGCCTTTTGCGCACCGGCCGCGGTCAGCACGAAGATGCCAGTGCCAATGATGCAGCCGATCCCGAACAGCATCAATTGCCAGGCGCCTAGCGTACGATGCAGCGACTTCTTCGCGGCTGTCGCCAGAATGGCGTCGAGCGGCTTTACCCGATCAAAAATCATCGGCGAGAATCCACCAGGCTTGCCGCGGGACAGCCCCGCTCGAACAGCCGGAATGCGGGGCATATGCCAAGCAGCGAGACGCGCAAGCGGATTCGCACGGGGCTATCGCTTATCGTCCTCGCCGGGGTCCGGCAGCTTGCGCAATTCCTCGATCTCGCGCGCGGTACGCACGGCCGGATCGGTAGCGATGCGCTCCAGGGTGGCGATGCGCTCGAGCACGCGGGACATCTCTTTCTTCAGGCGTTCGTTCTCCGCGCGAAGCTGCATCCCGCCGAAGTCGGCTTCTACCCCGCTACCGGCAAACAGCTCGAGATAGCCGCACTCTCGACACCGGCGAGAGGCAACGTCGGTATGCTTCTTTCCCCACAGCGAAAGGCCGGTCCAGATGCTCTTCTTGGGAACGCCATCGGCCCATTTGAGCGGCACCCGCCACCCCCAATAGTCGATGAAGGTCGAGCCGACTTCCATCGATCCACGGCATTTCGGACAATCGGCCATTCCAAGCTCTCTCCGGCAAACAGAAGGCAATCTTAGCCGGAAAGCGGCCTAGGCCAAGGGCTTATCCGCCACGCAGGGTCTGCACGCCCCAGTCGCGTTCCAGCAGGTAGAGCACCAGGCGCGCGGCCTTGCCGCGCTCGCTCTCTAGCCCGCCTTGCTGGTCCACCAGCAACTTGGCATCGGCATTGGCCACGGGCAGCAGGCGGGTGATCTGTTCGAGGCTGGCGATGTTGAAGGCCTCGTCGCCCGACTGGCGGGTTCCGAGCAATTCGCCCCCTCCGCGCAGCTGCAGGTCTTCCTCGGCAAGGCGGAAGCCATCCTGTGTCTCGCGCATCAGGGCGAGGCGCTGTTTTCCCGTTTCGGACAGTTCGTTGCCGCGCAGCAGCAGGCAGGTGCTCTTGTCCGCGCCCCGGCCCACACGACCGCGCAGCTGGTGCAATTGGGCAAGGCCGAAGCGTTCCGCCTGTTCGATCACCATCAGTGTGGCATTGGGTACGTCCACGCCGACCTCGATCACCGTGGTCGCCACCAGCAGCTTCGCATCGCCCGCGGCAAAGCGCGCCATGCCCGCATCCTTCAGTTCGGGCGCAAGCTGGCCGTGGACCAGCACCACATCGTCACCGAACCGTTCCCTCAAGGAGGCAAAGCGCGCCTCGGCAGCGGCAAGGTCGTCATCCATCGTCTCGCTGTCACGCACCATCGGGCAGACCCAGTAGGCCTGCTGGCCGGTCTCAAGGTGACGGCCGACGGCGGCGACGATATCCTCCAGCCTGTCGAGCGGCAGCACGCGGGTGTCGATGGCCTGCCGTCCCGGTGGCAGTTCGTCGAGGCGACTGACTTCCATCTCGCCATACTGCGCCAGCACCAAGGTGCGCGGGATCGGAGTGGCCGTCATCGCCAACGTGTGCGGCGTCACCTTGCCCTTCTGCGTCAGCATCAGGCGCTGCGAGACGCCGAAGCGATGCTGCTCGTCGATCACCACCAGTCCGAGATTCTTGTAAGAGACGCTCTCCTGGAAGATCGCATGGGTGCCGACAACGATGTCGATGCTGCCATCGAGCAGCCCCATAAGGATGGACTCGCGCGCCCTGCCCTTGTCACGGCCCGTCAGCAGGGCGATTTCGACGCCGGTGGGCGCAACCATCTTGCGCAACGTCTCGTAATGCTGGCGGGCGAGCAGTTCGGTGGGCGCCAGCAAGGCGGCCTGCGCCCCGGCCTCGTTGGCGACCAGCATGGCTTCCAGCGCCACCACCGTCTTGCCCGCACCGACGTCGCCCTGCAGCAGCCGCAGCATCGGGCTGGCCTGCGCCATGTCCCCGGCAATCTCGGCAATCGAGCGCGTCTGCGCGCCGGTAAGCGGGAACGGCAGTTGCAGCTTGTCACGCAAGCTGCCGTCGCCCTGCAACGATTGTCCCTTGCGCTGGCGGTTGGACTGGCGAACCAGCATCAGCGCCAGCGCATTGGCAAACAGCTCGTCATAGGCGAGCCGGTCGCGCGCCTTGGCGTTTTCCTGCTTGTGCGCCAACACCAGCGCATCGCGCCATGTGGGCCAGCCCTCGCGGTCCAGCGTAGCGGGTTCGATCCATTCGGCCAGTTCTGGCGCGCGCTCCAGCGACTGCGCCACCAACGAGGCGACGCGCGGCTGCGTCAGCCCTTCGGACAGGCGGTAGATCGGCTCCACCATCTTGCCCATGGCGCCGTCGCTCGTCTCGGAAACATGGTCCGGATGGACGATCTGCAGCATCTGGTCGTACTGGTCGAGCCGCCCGGCCACCCAGCGCTTCTCGCCCACCGGCAACTGCTTCTTGGCCGTGTAGCTGGCGCGCCCGAAGTAGGTGAGCGCGCAGATATTGCCCTTCGCATCCTGCGCCAGCACCCGGTACGGACCGCGCTGCGAACGGCTGGCGCGATGTTCGGTGACGGTCAGTCCGACAACCACCTGTTCGCCGACCTGTGCCTCGTCCAGGTCCGCGACGGCGCGGCGAACGACGAAGCGTTCCGGGAGATGGTAGAGCAGGTCGCGGATACGCGTCAGGCCCAGCTTTTCCAGCGGCTTTTTCAGCTTCGGTCCGACGCCTTCGAGGCTATCGGTCTCGGCAAACAGGGGATTGAGCTCGTCCGGACGCATGCCGCGGCTGTAACCTGTCTGCCCACCGTTGCGAAGTGCCCGCTACTCACACTCATGCCAGTAATGTTTCGCCAAATTTCAAATTGGTGATACATCGCTACCTCGGGTCGCTTGTGGCCCCGGACCTGGGGGTAATTGGTCCGGGCATCAGGGGGGGAACCTTAGATGTTGAAAACAGTAAAAACCTTGGCTGCGTGCGCGGCCCTTTCGGTGCTTGCGACTCCGGCGATCGCGCAGGAAGAAGAGCCACGGACCACCTATTCGGTGACCATGCTCAAGCTCACGCCGGGCTCCGAGAACAGGTGGACGGAAATCCGCTCGGAATATGTGGACCCCGCACGCGAAGCGGCCGGCCTGTCGCCGGCCACGGTCCACTGGGTGATGATGAACGAGGATTACGACCTGATCATCATCACCGAAATGCCGCGCGGCATGTCCACGTTCGACACCCATGCGAATGCCGAGCGCGAGGCCTTCTGGGAAGCCATGTCGGAGATCGTCGGCGGGCAGGAAGCGCTCGACGCGCTGGGCGAGGAGTGGGACACGCTCGTCGAGAGCTCGACCACCGTCTACACCCACACCCACCCTTGATCGGCGACGATTGACGGTCCACAGGGGCGCTTCGTTCGACGAGGCGCCCCTTTTCCATGGCTGAAGACCAAACCACCGACCTTTCCCAACGCTTCGCCCGCGCCAAGTTCCGCGCCTGGCATCGCGGCACGCGCGAGGCCGACTACATGTTCGGCTGTTACTTCGACACCTACCACGCAGACTGGGACGAAGCCGCCCTCGCCTGGTTCGAGGCACTGCTGGATTTCGACGATGTCGACGTGATGGCATGGGCGATGGAGCGCGATAAGCCGCCGCAACACATGCAGGGTGCCCAAATGGATGCCTTGCGCAAGCTGGATTACGTGCGCATTTAGCGGCGGAAAGTTCACTCGCGCACCCCCTCCCCGGATCGGGAAGGGGGCTTTTGCGTTTGCCGGATAGACGAGTTCATGCCTGATTTTTCCCGCATCCTGTCGGCCAAGCAGCCGCTGACCCTCGCGCAGGTCGCCCGCGGTGCTCAGCCGCTGGTAATGGCCGACCTGGCCCGGGCAGCAAAGCAGCGGGCCGTCTTCGTCGCCCCGGACGACGCCGCCATGCGCGCCGTGGTGGATGCCGCACACTTCTTCGCGCCTGAATTGCAGGTGATCGAATTCCCGGCCTGGGATTGCCTGCCCTACGACCGCGCCAGCCCGGCCCTCTCGGTCAGCGCGCAGCGGCTGGCCGCCCTGCACCAGTTGCAGAATGCACGCGGGGGGAACCAGCTGCTGGTCACCACCGCCAATGCCCTGGTGCAGCGCGTGCTCTCCCCCTTCCGCATCCGCGAGGCGGTCCGCGAATTCCGCAAGGGCGTGGAGATCGGCCACGAGAGCCTCGCCGCGCTGCTGCGGCGGCAGGGCTACACCCGCGTCGATACGGTGGTCGACACCGGCGAATTCGCCATGCGCGGCAGCATCGTCGACATCTACCCCAGCGGGCTGGAAGCGGGCCTGCGGCTGGATTTCTTCGGCGACGAGCTGGAATCGCTGCGCCTGTTCGATCCGAACACCCAGCGTACCACGGCCACGATCGAGGAGCACCTGCTGCTGCCTGCCAGCGAGGCACTGCTGGACGAAGACAGCATCAAGCGCTTCCGCAGCCGTTACCGCGAGAAATTCGGTGCCGGCGCCACGCAGGACCCGCTCTATGAAGCCGTCAGCGACGGGCGACGCCTCGCGGGCATGGAACACTGGCTGCCGCTGTTCGAGGAACGGCTGGACACCCTGTTCGACCATCTCGACCAGTCCGACACGGTGGTGATCGATTCCGCCGCCATGCAATCCATCGAGGAACGGCTGGCCGACATTGCCGACTATCACCGCCAACGCGGTGAAATTTCGGGGCAGGCCAAGGGCAGCTATCGTCCGCTCAATCCCGAACAGCTCTACCTGACCAAGGAAGAGGTCGACCGCGCCCTGCAGGGTTGGCCGATCCACAAGGCATCGATCTTTGCCGAGCCGGAAAGCGACAAGGTCGTCGATTTCGGCTTCCGCTCGGCGCGCGATTTCACGCCGGAACGGAGCGCGGGCAAGAACGTCTACGAAGCCGCCGCCGCGCACTTCAAGGCATTGGGCAAGGACGGCAAGCGTCCGCTGCTGGCCGCCTATTCCACCGGTTCGCGCAGCCGCATCGCCTCGATCCTCGAAGAGGCGGGCACACCGGTGCAGCTGGCCGAGACCTGGCAGGAGGCGCTGGGCGCCTCCGCCAAGGGCAAGGCGACGGCCATGGTGCTGCCGCTCGACACCGGCTTCGCCAATGACGAGATGGAAGTCGTCACCGAGCAGGACCTGCTGGGTGACCGCCTCGTGCGCCGCAAGAAGCGCAAGAAGGATGCCGACGCCTTCCTCGCCGAATTGCAGGCGCTGTCGCGCGGCGACCTTGTCGTCCATGTCGACCACGGCATCGGCAAGTACCTGGGCCTTGAACCCATCGCCGCAGGCAAGAGTCAGCACGACTGCGTGATGCTGGAATATGCCGGCGGCGACAAACTCTACATCCCGGTCGAAAATCTCGACGTGCTGTCGCGCTACGGCTCTTCGGAAGAAGGCGCGGCGCTCGACCGACTTGGCGGCGAGGCATGGCAGCGCCGCCGTGCACGTCTGCGCGAGCGCATCCGCGAGATCGCCGGGGAACTGATGAAGGTCGCCGCCCAGCGCGCCTTGAAGAAGGCCCCTTCCCTCCCTGTCGATGAAAGCAGCTACGGCCAGTTCCTCGACCGCTTCCAGTACGAGGAGACCGAGGACCAGGAAGAAGCCATCGCCGACGTGCTGCGCGACCTGGAGAGCGGCAAGCCGATGGACCGGCTCGTCTGCGGTGATGTCGGTTTCGGAAAGACAGAAGTCGCCCTGCGCGCCGCCTTCGTCGCGGCGATGAACGGGCAGCAGGTGGCAATGGTTGCTCCCACCACCCTGCTCGCCCGCCAGCATTTCCAGAACTTCTCCGAACGCTTCGCCGGTTTCCCGCTGAAGATCGGCCGCCTGTCGCGCCTCGTTCCCGCGCGCGAGATGAAGGAAACGCGCGATGGCCTGGCGGAAGGCAAGGTCGACATCGTCATCGGCACGCATGCCATCCTGTCGAAGAACACCAAGTTCAAGAATCTCGGCCTCGTAATCGTCGACGAGGAGCAGCGGTTCGGCGTAACCCACAAGGAAAAGCTGAAGCAGCTACGCGCCGACGTGCACGTGCTCACCCTCACTGCCACGCCGATCCCACGCACCCTGCAGATGGCGATGACGGGCCTGCGCGAACTGTCCACTATCCAGACGCCGCCGGTCGACCGACTGGCCGTGCGCACCTACGTGATGGAGTGGGACGACATGGTGGTGCGCGAGGCTTTGCTGCGCGAACACCATCGCGGCGGGCAGAGCTTCATCGTCGTGCCGCGCATCTCCGACCTCGGGCCGCTGGAAGACTGGCTGCACGAGACGGTGCCGGAAGTGAAATACGTCTCCGCCCACGGGCAGATGGGCGCGGGCGAGATCGAGGAACGGATGAGCGCCTTCTACGAGGGCAAGTACGAGGTGCTGCTCTCCACCACCATCGTCGAATCCGGGTTGGACCTGCCCAGCGCCAACACCATCATCATCCACCGTGCCGACCGTTTCGGCCTGGCCCAGCTTTACCAGCTGCGCGGCCGCGTCGGCCGGTCGAAGATTCGCGCCTATGCCTATCTCACCACCCCCGCCGACACGCAGTTGAGCGAAGTGGCGGAGAAGCGCCTGAAGGTGCTGGGCGATCTCGACAGCCTGGGCGCGGGTTTCCAGCTGGCAAGCCACGATCTCGACATTCGCGGCGCGGGCAACCTGCTAGGCGACGAGCAGAGCGGCCATATCCGCGAAGTCGGCTTCGAACTCTACCAGTCGATGCTGGAAGACGCGATCATGGCCGCCAAGGCCGGCGACATGGGGCTGGAAGCCGACCGCAGCGGCCTGTCACCGCAGATCACCGTCGACGCGCCCATCATGATCCCCGAGGACTACGTGCCCGACCTTGCCGTGCGCATGGCGCTCTATCGCCGCCTGAACCAGGCGGAAGGCAAGGCCGAGATCGAAAGCCTCGCCGCCGAGATGATCGACCGTTTCGGGGACCTGCCGCAATCGACCAAGAACCTGATCCGCCTTATCGAGATCAAGGCCCAGGCCATCGAGGCCTGCATCGCCAAGATCGAGGTTGGCGCGCGCGGCACGCTGGTCACCTTCCACCAGGACAGCTTTCCCGATCCCGCCGGCCTGATCGCCTATGTCGACCGCCTGAAAGGCACCGCCAAGCTGCGGCCCGACATGAAGCTGGTGATCAACCGCGCCTGGGGCGATCCGGAAAGCCGCTTGAACGGCCTGTTCCAGCTGACCAAGGGGCTGAGCAACGTCGTCAAACGGGCGGAGAAGAAGGCGGCCTAGACCGTGGTCAATGCCTGGAAGGCAGCGGGCTCCGTTGGCTTGCCGCCCAGGTAACCCTGCCAGACGTCGCAGCCTTCCCGCACCACGGCATCGCGCAATTCAGCGGTCTCGATCCCCTCGGCAATCACCGTAAGGTCCAGGGCATTGGCCATGGCAAGGATGCCGCGCAGCACGGCCAGGTCACGTTCGCAGGTGGTCACGCCTTCGATCATCGAACGATCGAGCTTGAGTGCGTGGAGCGGCAGCACCTTGAGGTAACGGAAGTTGCAGAAGCCCGCGCCGAAATCGTCCAGCGCGATACGAATGCCGTGATCCGCCAGTTCGCGCAGCCGCTCGGCGGAGCGATCGAGGTCGGCGACCAGTGCCTGCTCGGTAATCTCCAGCGTCAGCCGGTCCGCCGGAAAACCGGTGTCGTCGAGCATGGCCAGCAGGTCTTCCGCGAATGTGCGGTCGAACAGGTCCATGGCCGTGACATTGAGCGACAGCCGCAGGTCCGACGGCCAGTTAACCGCTGCCGCCATGGCGGCGCGGGCGATATGTCGCGCCAGCCTGCGTGACAGGCCGCCACTCTGGGCGATGGCGACCAGTGAGTCGCCGGCCAGCGCGCCATGCTCCGGATGTTGCCACCGAACAAGCGCCTCTGCCCCCACCAGGGCACCGTCGGCGGCGCGGAATTGCGGCTGGAACAGCAGCGTGATCGCACCGTTCGCCAGCGCCTCGGCCAGCTCCTCCGTGATCGGATGCGGCTCTGCGCGACGACGGTCGGGCCGCTGGCGACGGCACTGCAAAGGGGTATTCAACGGTGGAGCTATTGGCATGAGTTTCCAGTGTCGCATTTCGGTCACCGCGTCAGCAGCGGCAACAGCTTCGTTGCAAATCGGGACGGCGCTTCATAGTGTCGCAATCCCAGAGGGTGGGAGACAGGGTTCGTGGCAGGCGAAAGTCCCAAGTTCGAGAAGCTGGCATTGCTCTATTCGCAAAGCGAGAGGGCGAGAAAAGCCGCGCGTGAACTGAGCGAACGGCACGAATTCGTGCCCATCAACGAGGCGGATGTGGTGATCGCCCTGGGCGGCGACGGCACCATGCTGGATGCGCTGCACGACATGCTGGATAGCGAACGGATCCTGCCGGTTTTCGGCTTGAACCTTGGCACCGTGGGCTTTCTGATGAACCGCTACCATGGCGCCAGCGGCCTGCTGGAGCGGCTGGAGGAAGCCAAGCCGCTCACGGTAAAACCGCTGCGCATGAATGTCGTCACGCAGACCGGTGAGAAGCATTCGGCTTGCGCCATCAACGAGGTGAGCCTGCTGCGTGAAACGCACCAGACCGCCAAGATCGAGATTTCGGTAAACGGCCGCGTTCGCATCCCCGAATTGGCAGGCGACGGTATCCTGCTCTCCACTCCGGTCGGCTCGACGGCTTACAACCTGTCGGCCAACGGCCCGATCCTGCCGCTCGAGTCAAACATGCTCGCGCTCACCCCGATCAGCCCGTTCCGCCCCCGCCGGTGGCGCGGCGCAATCCTGCCGGATCACAGCAAGGTGACCTTCCGCGTCAACGAGCCCGCCAAGCGGCCCGTTGCCGCCGTGGCCGACGCCAAGGAAGTGCGCGATGTGGCGGAAGTGCACATCGAGGTCGATCACAGCAAGGAAATGACCTTGCTGTTCGACCCGCACCAGGCGCTGGACGAACGAATTGTGGCCGAACAATTCGTAACCTGACCAAAGGTAAAATTGGGGCCTTGCCAAACCGAATCCGCCCCCATATAGGGCCACTCCTGCCTTCGGGCTGCTCCCCGATAGCTCAGCGGTAGAGTAGGTGACTGTTAATCACTTGGTCGTTGGTTCGAATCCAACTCGGGGAGCCATTTTCACCCACATCGTGAGAGGCCGGCGCGGATAACGCGCAGCAAAAAGGCCGCGCTTCTTTGACCCTTGGGGCCAGGGAGGCGGCGCGGCCTTGTGATGGATAACTGGCGAATCGCGGGACGGTTCCCGCAGGCACACTCCGGCTTCAGGCAGGCTTCCGGAATCGCAGCGCGAACTTGTCGCTCACCCCGTCGAACTCGCGCGGGCTGGCGTCGTGCGGATCGGCCGGGTTGTGCAACAGGTCGCTTTCGGCCTCCAGCGTGAAGCCCGCACTCGTCACCTGGTCCACGACCGCGGCAGGATCGATCCGGTGCAGCGTGGCGGTGGCGCTGGTGCCGGTGCCGGGTGCCGCGTGATCCTCGACGAAGAAGATACCGCCAGGACGCAGCGCGCCGAACACGGCACTGTTGACCACGGAAATGTCGCCGTTGGCGAGGTCGTGATAGTTCTCGGTCGTCCAGAACAGGTCGATCGGCTCCGGGAATGACAGCGTGTCATACCCCTCCACCACCACGACTTCGACGTTGCCGTACTGCTCGGCGATGGCGTTGATGCCGTCGAGGCCGCCGGGACGGTTGGCGAAGAATGCCGGCATCAGGGCGTAGACCTTGCCCTCCGGCCCCACCGCCTGCGCCAGGATGCGCGTGTAGAAGCCGCCGCCCGGCGCGATTTCGGCAATCACGTCACCGCGCTGCACGCCCGCAAAGGCGACGATCTCGACCGGCTTGCGAGCTTCGTCCCGCGCCACGTCCTCCGCTGGTCGCGCCGGGCTGACCACCGCAGCGAGGATGAAATCCTGCATATTCGCCGCATAGCTGACGGGCACCGGGGATTCGTTGGCCGAACAGGCGGCAAGCGCCAGTGCCGAAGCAGTGGCGGACACAATCGCGAGATAACGCATGGAGGCTCTCCCTTCGCCCCCATGCTATCCCTTATTGCTGCAGGAGCAAGCGCTTAGCCTGCCGCCCCGTGGCAATGCTTGTACTTGTTGCCGGAACCGCAGGGGCACTGCGCATTGCGGCTGATGTTCTGGTTCTTGTACGGGTCCTCCCGCTGCGCCGAACCGCGGGTACCAGTCTGCGCCACCGGCGAACCGGCCAGCGTGCCGAACAGCGGCTCCATGAAGCGCGAACCGTCGCCATCGTTGGAATTTTCGTCGCCGGTGAGCGGGTCTATGTGCCCGGTCAGGAAGTCCGGCAGGTCGGGCAGCGCAGCGGGGCGCGGCGGCGTGGCCGGACGCAGTTCCGCCGTCATCAGCACCTTGGTGACGTCTTCCCGCAGCGTGTCGAGCATGGTCTGGAACAGGCCGAAGGCTTCCTGCTTGTACTCGTTGATCGGCTGCTTCTGCGCATAGGCGCGCAGGAACACCACCTGGCGCAGCGCATCGAGCGTGGCGAGGTGTTCCTTCCAGTGGAAGTCGAGCCGTTCGAGCAGGATGCTCTTCTCGACCCGGCGCCAGCTTTCCTCGGGAATCTCGGTAACGCGGGCAGCGAGCTTTTCCTCGGCCATGTCCTGCAGCCGTTCCTCGATCAACTCGGGCTCGACCGCTTCCTCTTCCATCCAGTCGTCGATGGGCGGCGTCAGGCCGAGAACCTCGTCGACCTTCGCTTTCAGTCCTTCGACATCCCACTGCTCCGGATAGGATCCCGGCGGGCAGGCGGTGGTGACCAGGGCATTGATCGCATCCTGGCGCATTTCCTCCACCACGTCGTCGACGCGCTCGGCATCCATGATCTCGGATCGCTGCTCGTAAACCACCTTGCGCTGGTCGTTCATCACGTCGTCGTACTGCACGACCTGCTTGCGCATTTCGTAGTTGCGCGCTTCGACCTTCTTCTGCGCCGTCTCGATGGCCTTGGAGAGCCACTTGGAGCCGATTGCCTCGCCATCCTCCAGGTTGGAATTCATCATCTTGGCGAACAGCGTGTCCGGGCCGAAGATGCGCAGCAGGTCATCCTCCAGGCAGAGGTAGAAGCGCGACAGGCCGGGGTCGCCCTGGCGACCCGAGCGGCCACGCAGCTGATTGTCGATGCGGCGGCTCTCGTGCCGTTCCGTGCCCAGCACGAACAGGCCGCCGGCGTCCTTCACCTTCTGGCGTTCCTCGGCGACCTCGGCCTTGATGCGTTCGATGGCGGCGTCCTTCTCGGGGCCGTCTTCCATCTCGCCCAGCTCGTCCTCGATGCGGAATTCGACGTTGCCGCCCAACTGGATGTCGGTACCGCGACCGGCCATGTTGGTGGCAATCGTCACCGCGCCCAGGCGGCCGGCCTGCGCCACGATATGCGCTTCCTGTTCGTGGAAACGGGCGTTCAGCACGGCGTGCTTCACGCCTTCCTTGTCGAGAAACTGGCTGAGCAGTTCCGATTTCTCGATCGAGACCGTGCCGACCAGCACCGGCTGCCCGATCTCGTTCTTTTCCTTGATGGCTTTCGCGATGGCGCCGAACTTGTCCATCGTGTTCTTGTAGAACTCATCCTCCTCGTCGATGCGGGCGACGGGGACGTTGGTGGGGATTTCCACCACGTTCAGCTTGTAGATGTCCCAGAACTCGCTCGCCTCGGTGGCGGCGGTGCCGGTCATGCCGGCCAGCTTGGGATACATGCGGAAATAGTTCTGGAAGGTGATCGAGGCCATGGTCTGGTTCTCGGGCTGGATCGCCACGCCTTCCTTCGCCTCCACCGCCTGGTGCAGGCCGTTCGACCACCGGCGTCCGTCCATCATGCGGCCGGTGAACTCGTCGATGATCACGACCTTGTCGTCCTTGACGATGTAGTCGGTGTCCTTCTTGAACATCACCACGGCGCGCAGCGCCTGGTCGAGGTGGTGAACCACCTGGGTGTTCTCGACGTCGTAGAGGTTGTCGGTTTCGAGCAAGCCGGCAGCGATCAGGCGCTGCTCCATCTCTTCCACGCCTTCCTCGGTCAGCGAGACGTTCCGCGACTTCTCGTCGGTCTTGTAGAAGCCCTCGTCCTCGCCCAGCGGACCGCCGTTTTCCTTCTCCAGCGCCTTCTGGTCGGCGACGAGCTTCTTCACCTCCTCGTCCAGCGCGATGTAGAGGTCGGACTTGTCCTCGGTCGGGCCGGAGATGATCAGCGGGGTACGCGCCTCGTCGATCAGGATCGAGTCGACCTCGTCGACGATGGCGTAGTTGAAGGGGCGCTGCACCATCTGGCGGCGCTCCTGCTTCATGTTGTCACGCAGGTAGTCGAAGCCCAGTTCGTTGTTGGTGGCGTAGGTGATGTCGCACTCATAGGCCTCGCGGCGAGCGGCCTCGGGCATGTTGGGCACGATCACGCCCACGGTCAGGCCCAGCCACTTGTACAACTGGCCCATCCATTCGGCGTCACGCGCGGCAAGGTAATCGTTCACCGTCACCACGTGCACGCCCTTGCCCTCGATGGCGTTGAGATACACCGCCAGCGTGGCGACCAGCGTCTTGCCCTCGCCGGTCTTCATTTCGGCAATCTCGCCACGATGGAGCACGATGCCACCCACCATCTGCACGTCGTAATGGCGCATGCCCATCACGCGCTTCGATGCCTCGCGCACGGTGGCGAAGGCTTCGGGCAGCAGGTCGTCGAGGGTCTGCCCCTCTTCCAGCTTCTTGCGGAATTTCAGCGTCTGCGCCTGCAGCTCCTCGTCGGAGAAGTCTTCAAGCTGCTCCTCCAGCGCATTGATGCGGGATACGATCTTGTCGAGCGAGCGGACGTAGCGGTCGTTGGACGAACCGAAAATGGATTTGGCGATGGTCTGCCACATGGTGGGAGAATCCTGTCAGGTAAAATGGAAAGGCCACGCGCAATGCATGCGTGGCGAGAGAACGGGGTCGAGTTATGCGGGAGGCGGCGCGGCTATTCGCGCGCGCGGTCTGCCTGCAACTGCACCGTGGGGGTGATGACGATGACCGGAGCCGGCTGGCACGGCTTTCCGCGCAGCGAACGCGCCATGCTGCCACGGGAAAACTCCAGCGGCATGCTGACGACGGCCTGGCAATCCTCGGAAGCGCCTGCTGCGGCAACGCTGATTACGCTCGCTTCCGCCGCAACCGCAGGCGCGGCCGAGAGACCGAGGCCGGAAATGACGGCAAGCAGGGTGAGCAATTGGCGCAGCATGTGGGGTTTCAGATAGCGCTGTTTTCCTTAAAGTCCACTGACCATTCCCGCGTAGCGGTGAATTGTCGTGTTGGCGCGGCGCGCAAGGGCAACTATGGCGTGCAACCCATGGACCTCGAACGCTCTCCGCTCGCCCTGCCCTTTCCCGACATGCCGCCAATCGACGGCGTCAAGCTGCGCGTGGCGCGGGCGGGATACAAGAACTGGGACCGGGCAGACCTGACCTATGTCGAACTGGCGGAAGGAACGGCGCTGGCGGGCGTCTTCACCAAGAACGTCTGCTGTTCCTCCGAAGTGGAACTGGGCCGCGAACAGGTGAAGCTGGGCCGTGCGCGGGCGTTGGTCGTCAACGCCGGCAATTCCAACGCCTTCACCGGCTATCGCGGGCGCGAAGCGGTGGAGCAGATCATGGCGCAGGTAGCCCACCACCTCGACTGCGAACCGTCGGACGTGCTGGTCTCCTCCACCGGCGTGATCGGCGTGCCGCTGCCCAAGGACAAGGCGCAGGCGGGCATTGCGGCGGTGCTGGATGCAGATGAGTGTTCGTGGGAACAGGCCGCACTAACCATCGGAACTACAGACACATTTGCCAAGGGTGCCACCACTTCCGCCATGATCGGCGACAAGCGAGTGACCCTGAACGGCATCATCAAGGGCAGCGGCATGATCGCGCCCGACATGGCCACCATGCTGGGCTACGTGTTCACCGATGCAGCCGTCGACCACGAATTCCTCCAACAGTGCCTCAGCGCGGCGAACAAGCGCACCTTCTCCTGCATCACTGTCGATAGCGACACCTCCACCAGCGACACCGTGCTAGCCTTCGCCACCGGCAAGGCTGGCAATGCCCCGCTCGCCTCGTTCGACGATGCGGGTGCGGATGCCTTCATGGCAGCGCTGGAAGACCTGTGCCGCCAGCTCGCCCACTTGGTGGTGCGCGATGGCGAAGGGGCGCAGAAATTCATCGCGGTGACGGTCAATGGCGCAGAAAGCGCCGAAAGCGCCCACCGCATCGGCCTGGCCATTGCCAATTCGCCGCTGGTGAAGACGGCCATCGCCGGCGGGGATGCCAATTGGGGCCGTGTCGTGATGGCGGTCGGCAAGGCGGGGGAACCGGCGGATCGTGACAAGCTGGGCATCGCCTTCGGCGGCGTCTGGGCGGCGCGCGACGGCCTGCCGCTGGCCGATTACGACGAGGCCCCCGTGGCCAAGCACCTCGAAGGGCAGGAAATCGACATCACGGTCGATATCGGCCTTGGCGATGGCCGGGCAACCGTGTGGACCTGCGACCTGACCCACGGCTACATCTCCATCAACGCCGATTACCGCTCCTGATGCAGACGCTGGACCGCGAAATCCTCGCGCTGGTGCGCGACGTCACGGACAGCGTGATCCTGCCACGCTATCGCAACCTCGCCAGCGGCGAGGTGGAGGACAAGGGCGGCGGAGATCCCGTCACCGTGGCCGACCGCGAAAGCGAGGCGGCGCTGCGCGAGGGGCTGGAAAGGCTCGCACCGAACCTGCCCTTCGTGGGCGAGGAACTCGTGCATGAAGACCCGGCAGCCCTCGACCTGTTGAAAGGCCCTTGCTGGATCGTCGATCCCATCGACGGCACGCGCAATTTCGCCAGCGGACAACCGCCGTTCGGCGTACTGATCGCGCGGGCCGATGGCGGCATGGCGCAGAGCGGCTGGATCTACGATTGCCTGACGGGCCGGTTCTGCACGGCCCATCGCGGCGCGGGTGCTTTCGTGAATGGCGAGCGTGTGACCTCCGTCGCGACCGGCGAAGAGTCACCCGTCGCGGCGATCTCGCTGATCTTCATGGACGATGCCAAGCGCGAGGCGATGATCGAGCACATTTGCCCGCATTACCGTCTCACAGACATTCCCTATTGCGCGGCCGAGCAGTACCCGCGCCTCGCGCTGGGCGAGAACGACGTATCGATCTTCGAGCGCACGCTGGCGTGGGATCACGCGGCGGGCTGTCTGTGGCTGGAGGAAGCTGGCGGCATGGCCGCCCGGCCCGATGACAGTTCGCCCTATCGTGTCGACGAATGGGACCGGAAAGGCCTGGTCGGCGCCGCCACCCCCGCCCTGTGGGAAGCAATGGCGGCACGACTCAATTCATTGCAGGCTTAGAGCTGGCTTTCGAGCCAGCCCTTGAGGGCGTTCTTCGGCGCGGCACCCATCTGCTGGGCGACCGGCTTGCCATCCTTGAACAGCACCAGGAACGGGATCGACTGCACCCCCATGGAGCCCGGCACGTCGGGGTTCTCCATGATGTCCATCTTGGCGATCGTGACCTTGTCGGCCAGCTCGTCCGACAGCTCTTCCAGCGCGGGTGCGATCATCTTGCACGGGCCGCACCAGTCCGCCCAGAAATCGACCAGCACGGGCTTGTCGGCATCGAGCACGTCGGCCTTGAAGCTGGCGTCGGTTACATTCACGGTGGCCATATCGGGTTCTCCTGATTTCTCTTGGCCCATAAACTAAGCAGCCTTGCTGCCGACTCAATGGGCGAAGCGCAAAAGCTTTCCTTAAGCGGGGGACAAACCGGGTTTGTAGCGCTCCAGCACCTCGGCCGGAATGGCGATCAGCTGCGGGGTCTGGGTGTACAGCACCACGGCCTCGACCTCCCGCCCGGGATAGATGACCCGCAGCGCTGCGGCGTAGGCCGCCATCTGCCGCACCGTGCTTTCCGGCACGTCCTCGAGCCGCGATGGCGGGCGCCGGGCGGTCTTGAAATCGGCGACCACGACGCGCTCGGGCGTCACCAGCAGCCGGTCGGCGCTGCCGGCAATGACCTGATCCTCTACCACGGCAGCCAGCGGAACCTCGGCCAAAGCTTGCGGACCGAAGAGGTCGCGCCATTCCGGCTCGTCGATCACCGCGATGGCACCGGAAAGCAGTTCGTCGCGCTCACCTTCAGTCAGTTCCGGGGCGTGGCGAGCGATCCATGCCCTGCCCGCCCCCTCGCGCATGTCGCGGGGGACGTCCGGCAGGCGCTCCAGCAGGGCATGGACCAGCACGCCTCGGCGAGCGGCAACGGCAGCCTGAGCGGTGGGAAGCGGCGGGTCGGCGCCCAGTTCGTCTGCGCTGCGCGAAGGCGCCAGCGGACGCGGCGGGCGCGGCTCGGCACCGATGGGACGGGTCGCCCAGCCCGGCAGCACGGCGCGCAGGCCCAGGTCAGCCTGCTCGCGTTTCTCCACCGGCTCGGCCTTTTCGCCCCATTCGGCCCGCGCGCCCCAATTGGCATCGTCGAGCCACTGGTCGCCGAACAGCGGTTCGAGCCGGGCATACCAGCTATCGGGTTTCGGATTACTCTCACGCTTCTTCAGCGCGCCGCCGATGAACAGCGCCTCCTCCGCGCGCGTCATGGCGACATAGAGCAGGCGCCAGTGCTCCTCGAGGTTGGAGGCCAGCGTCCGTTCCTCCACCTGCGCGATGCGCCCCACGCGCTGCGCCTTCGACAGCGGTGGCAGGGGCATCTTGATGGCGGGCACGGTCGGGTCCTCGACCACCTGCTCCTCGGGCAGATCGAACTCGGCTTCCTTGGAATCATGCGGGTTGCCGCAAGCATCGGCGAGGATGACGATGGGCGCCTGCAGTCCCTTGGAACCGTGCACCGTCATCACCCTGACAAGCCCGCCCGGCCCCTCGGTCTCGCGCTTCAATTCGCCTTCGCCCGCATCGAACCAGCGAATGAAGCCCTGCAGGCTGGGCGTATTGGTGGCGGCGAATTGCAGCGCGGCACCCAGCAGTTCGTCGATCGGGTCGTTCGCCTCGCTGCCAAGCCGCGCGACCAGCCTGCCGCGGGCCTGCCACGGGCCGACCAGCAGCCAGTGCAACAAGGCCTGCGGCGTTTCGAAATCGGCGCGTGCAAGCAGGTCGCGCAGGGCCTCCACCGTCTCCTGCACCTGCGGGTCGTCGCTATCGCGCAAGTGCGACCACAGCGTCTTGTCCTTCGGGCGATAGCCGTGTTCGAGCAATTGCTCCTGCGACCATCCGAAGATCGGCGAGACCAGCAGGCTGGCCAGCGACAGGTCGTCTGCCGGTTGCGCGGCAAACCGCAGCGTCGCCATCAGGTCCTTCACCGCCAGTGGAGCACCCAGGCGCAGGCGGTCCACACCGGCTACAGGCACGCCGGCCGCATGCAACCGGGCCACGATCAACCCCGCCAGTTCGCGCCGCTTGCGCACCAGCACCATGATATCGCCCGCCGTGGCGTTGCGCTTCTCGCCCTTGGCCAGCGCGAAACCTCCATCAAGCCAGCCCTTGACCTGCTGCGCCAGCTTGTCGGCCATGCGCCGCTCAGGCTCCGACACGCGAATCTCGACGCCGCCTTCCTCGTCGTCGTCGGCATCCTCGGGCTGGCCGGGCACCGGCTTCCACATGGTGACGAGGCCGGGTCGCTCGTCCCCCACATGCCGTTCCGGCGGCTTTTCCAGTCCGAAGCTGTCGGCCCCGATGGCCTTGATCGCCTGGTCGACGAAATCGAGCACCGGCTGCGAGGTGCGGTAGGATCGGCCAAGGTCCAAATCGCGCAATTCGTTGACCGAGCGGGCATTGCGCCCCTGCGCCCAGTTCTCCTTGCGCGCGCGCAGCAGCGCCGCATAGCGCGCCTTGGCCCTGGCGAAATTCTC
Source organism: Aurantiacibacter sp. MUD11 (assembly GCF_026967575.1). Lineage (NCBI taxonomy): Bacteria > Pseudomonadati > Pseudomonadota > Alphaproteobacteria > Sphingomonadales > Erythrobacteraceae > Aurantiacibacter > Aurantiacibacter sp. MUD11. The sequence continues at coordinate 593,760 of NZ_CP114054.1, forward strand.
CGGACTGGTGCCCTGGAAGCCGAAAATCGCCTGCTTGTAGTCGCCGACCACGAAGATGGTGCGCTGGCGATCTTCCTTCTGGCCTTCGCCGGAGAAGAAATCGTCCGTCAGCGCATCGATGATGGCCCATTGCGCTTCGTTGGTGTCCTGCGCCTCGTCCACCAGGATATGGTCGAACCGCCGATCCAGCTTGAAGCGGATCCAGGCGGACATGTCCTTGTCGCCCAACAGGGCGGCGGCACGGCGGATCAGGTCGTCGAAATCGACCAGCCCTTCGCGCTGCTTGGCCTCGTCCCAGGCGATGGCGAATTTGCGCCCCAGTTCCAGTGAAGGGGTGAGGAAGTCGACCAGCTCGCACAGCACTGCCTGTTCGGAGACTTCCTCCATCCACAGGCGCGCATCCTCGGCCAGTTCGGCCGCCCCTTCGACCTTCTTTTCCAGGTTGTTTTGGTACTTTAGCTGACCCTTGTCATTGTAGAGCTGGCCCAGCAGATCCGGCAGGCTGGCGAAGCGGTCCTCGACCGATTGGAGCAGCCATTCGCCAACGATCTGCGCGTATCTCTCGCCGTTCTGCGTCGCCCACTCGTCGTAGGCCCACATCACGCGGCGGACTTTCTCGATGCCCGGTGTGCCATCGGCACAAGCCTGGCACGCGTCCTTGGCATCGAGGTCTACCGGGGCGCCGAGCAGTCGCTTGAGCCGGTCCGCCATCGGCGGCTGCCACGCCGTCCGACCGAACCACGCCTCGCGCGCCTGTGCACAGCGCATCAGCCATGCCTGCGCCTTGTCCGGGCCAAGTTTCAATGACAGCTGCTCCAGCGCCGCCACTGCCGACGGATCGCCTGCCTGCCACTCGACCAGCAATTCCCGCAGCACGCGGTCAGCCAGCAATTCGCGGTCGCGATCCTCCATCGGGCGGGTGCCGGGGACGAGGTCCGCCTCTTCCGGAAAGGCGGAGAGCAGCCATTGCGAGAAGGCGTGGATCGTGTCGATCCGCAGCCCCCCGCCGGGGCAATCGAGCACGGCGGCGAACAGCGTGCGGGCGCGCTCGCGCTCTTCCACAGTCCCCTCGCAACCGATGTTCTTGAGATCGACGAACAGCTGTTCGTCCGGCAGGCGGACCCAGTTGGCCAGCACCTCGTTCACACGGGTGGCCATTTCCGCCGCACCCGCCTTGGTGAAGGTGAGGCAGAGGATATGCTCGGGCTTCACGCCATCGGTCAGCAGCAACCGCAGCACGCGGGCGGAAAGCACCTGTGTCTTGCCCGTACCCGCACTGGCAGAAAGCCAGACGCTGTCCGCCGGCGCCACGGCCTCGCGCTGATTGTCTTGCAGGGGATAGACCTTGCCGCTCATGCCTCGTCCCCGTTCTGCTGGGTCAGCCACTCGTCGAGACGCATCAGCTGGTCGTAGGTCGAATAGCCCGGAGCATCCGGGTTCTCGCGCGCGGTGAACGGCTCATCGCCCAGGATCCACTTGCCCAGCGCTTCGTGCAGGTACTGCTCGGTCTTGGGCAGGAACTCGTCCGGTTCGATACCCTGCTGGCGAGATGACAATTTGAGCGGGGACGAAATGCTGCCGAAGCCCGTCTCGGACTCCTTGTTCTTCCCCAGCTTCCAGTATTCGAACAGGCTTGCAGCACCGGAGAGGTGGCCGAACTGGCCGTCACGCAGGATAAGGCCGATGGTGCCCAGTTGCAGCGCGTAGCCGTTCTCGACTTCCTTCTTGGTAGGCGCGCGACCGGTCTTGTAATCGACCACCGCCAGCGTTCCGTTAGGCAGACGATCGATCCGGTCGGCCTTGCCGAATATCCGGATGCCGTCGACGGTGATCTCGCCCCATTCCTCCCATTTGACCGGCTCGCGGCCCGGCTTTTTGGCTAGTTGGCACTCAACCCACTGCAGCCCGGCGAGCAGGCGCGGCCACCACAGCGCGCGCAGCAGCGGGTGGGCAGAAAGGGCACGCAGATGATGCTCGGCCAGCACTTCCAACGTGCCCTTGCCAGCGTGCCAGTCCTCCAGGATCGCGTGTGCAAGCGTGCCCTGCCAGGCGGGGCCGGGAACGGCATCGAGCAGGTCCAACTCGGCAAGACGCAGGATCTTGCCGGCGTAGAATTCGTAGGGATCCGAGCGCAACCGATCGAGCGCGGTGACGCTGATATCCTTGCGGCGCTGCTCGGCACTGGGCAGCGGCTTCGGCTGCGGGTGCGGTTTGCTGTCGAAACCGCGCCCGTCGTCGATGGCGCGGGCATAGCCGAGCACCTCGGTATCGACATGGCGGTCCACCAGGTCGGCACCCAGCAGAGCGCGGACGCGAAGCAGGAAGCGGCTGGGAATGGCCGGACCCGCCACGTCGCGCCGCGAACGGGTGAGCACCACCTCGGGCGCCCCCAGCATCCCGGCAAGGTCATGCGCGGAAAGCCCGATCCGGAAATCCGCCCCCGGCACGCCCAGCGTGCGCAATACCCCCGGCGCCAGCAGCGGATCGATGGATGGGCGCTGCGGCCATGTGCCCTCGTTGAGACCGGCACAGATGACGAGGTCCGCCCGCGTCATGCGCGCTTCGAGCAAGCCGTAAATGGCCACGCGCGGGTGGCCGCCATAGGGCGGACGCACCGCGACCCGGTCCATCGCATCGCGCAGGATGGCAGGCAGGTCGTCCGCCTTGACATGCAGGGCCGCTTCGCGGGCATGCAGGCGCAGGTCCTCGACGAATTGCGACAGTGTGCGACCGTCTTCGCGCGCCCACAGGCCCAGTCCGCAGCACGCCTCGCCGGCAGCGGCCAGCAGGTCGAGCCACTGCGCAAGATCAGCGCTCTCCCCGGCGGCAAAGACAGGTTCGAGGCGATCCTCCACACCCTGCCACCACTCGGAAACACCGGCTTCCGCCGCTATCGGGCGCAGCGGCGCGAGGCCCGGTTCCTTGCGCGGCCCGCGCAGTTCCAGCTCGAAAAGGCGCGAGGCCCGCAGCCAGGCCTGACGGTCCTCATCCTGCTGCACCAGCGGGTGCTGCACCAGCGCCATCAGCGGCACCGGAGCCGCGTGTTCGCCCGCCAACTCGGCCAACAACAACAGCACGCGGCCAGCGGGCGTCTGGCTGAGCGGGCGACCTGCGGAATCGTCAGCCGCGACGTTCCAGCGCCGCAAGTGCTGCGCCACCCGCGCGGCCAGCCCGCGATCGGGTGTGACCACGGCGACGCGCTTTTCCGGCTCGTCCAGTGCCTCTCGCACCAGCAGGGCGACGGACTGCGCCTCTTCCTCGGGATTGGCCGTCTCGATCAGGCGCACGCCGGCCATGCGGCGACGCTTGGCGGGCAGATCGACCCAGCTCTTGCTGGCTTCGGGCGGCAGGAACAGACTGGAGATGGCGTGACTGCGCTCCGGCGGTCCCTTGCCGATACCGGCGCGGTGCCAAGGCTGCACCTCCTCACGCGCCACGCCCATGCGATTGAGTAGCAGCTTGAGATGGTATTGCGGGTGAGTAACGGCATCGCCAGCGGCGAATGGCGTCTCGGCAGAGGTGTCCCCGGCGCTGCCCAGTTCCTCCCATACTGCCGCGTCCATCGACAGGTCGAAATCGGGCAGCACCACGGCGCCATCGGGCAGGTCCGCCACGGTGCGCAACAAGCGGGCGAGCGCGGGAGCGGCGCTGGTTATACCGGCAGCGACGAACGGCGTCGCGGGCGGGTTGTCGCGCATCCGCCTGGCCGCTTCGCGAAACAGCAGGTTGCGACGAGCGGCGGCATCCAGCTCGCCGCGCTCGGCCAGTTCGGCCTCCCACATCTTGGCGACGGCGTAGAAGAGCTTGGTGTTCTCCTGCCAATGCTCGGCATTGTTCTCCAGCGCGTTGAGCACGCGCTCTTCCCACAGTTCCTCGACGCCGATTTCCTCGACCAGCAGGCTGTCGATGGCGGCAGCGATATCGCGTGCGAGCCGCAGGCGGGCGGGCGCGGTCATTTCCCTGCGGCCCAGCCTGGCCCCGGCCTGGCCGACGAATTCCGCCAGTCGCAGCCAGCGGCGCGTGGGGTCGGCGGCTGGCGGGATGGCGGCCCCTGCCCCCAGCGAATCGAACAGCGGCCCCAGCGCCTCGTCGAGGTCGAGATCGCCGACCAGTGCCATGCGCGGCATCAGCAGACCTTGCGTGCCGGTGGCACCGGCGTGGCGGACGAAGGCTTCGGACAGCGTGCGCGCCGCACGAGCGCTCGGCAGCAGCAGCGTCAGCCGCGCAAGGCCGAAGTCCTCCTCGGCGTAACGCGGCACCAACCCGGCCACCAGCGCGTCGGCAAAGCCGCGATGCGCCGCGATCGAATAAACCCGTGGAAGTCCAGCCCCTTGCACCCCAGTCATGCGCGCAAGACTAGCGGCTGCGTCACCGGTCCGAAAGGGCCGCTTCGGTGGGAGCGATGGATTGCGGAGTGCCGACTTCGAACCATTGCCCGGTGAAGGGTACGCCGTAGAGACGGCCTGCCGCTATCGCCTTGTCCCACAACAGGTTGGTGGAGAACGGCCCTTCCGGCGCGCCTTCGAGCAGGCGCTTGGCGACCAGCTGGATGCCGGTGAAGACATAGGGCGCGACGCGCGGACGCACCCGGCGGCGCACCTTGCCGTGTGCATCGAGGTGGAAATCACCCAGCCCGCGGAAATTGTGCGCGCCCTTGTGCGGCACCAGCAACAGCAGCGCGTCCATCCTGTCCGCATCCCAATGGGCAGACAGGTCATGGAAGGCATCGACCGGGCCATCCAGCCAGATGTTGTCGGAGTTGAGGCAGAAGAACGGATCGGGCAGCTGGTCCGCAGCCTTCACCATGCCGCCGCCGGTTTCCAGCAGCAGTTCACGCTCGTCGGAAATGGTGACCGATGGCGTACCCCGCCCCTGCACATGCGCCTCGATAGCGTCGGCCAGGTAGTGGACGTTGACCACGGCCCTCGCGATGCCCGCATCGGCCAGCTTGTCCAGCGCATGGTCGAGCAGCGGCTTGCCCGCAACGCGCACCATCGGCTTGGGCTGGGTGGCGGTGAGCGGACGCATCCGCTTGCCCATGCCGGCGGCCAGCACCATCGCCGTGTCTGACGCGAGCTTGCTCACCCCAGGCCCCCTCCCCGTGCGGCGCGTACGTCGGCGGGGATATTGGCGTCGAACCAGCGCGCCACCGGCTCCAGCGCCGGATGGGCAAGATCGCGCTCCAGCGCATCCCACACGCGCGGGATCATGGAGAGGTAGCGCGGCTTGTCGTCGCGCTTCCACAAGCGGGCGAAGATGCCGACGATCTTGGCGTTACGCTGCGCGCCAAGGCGGGCGTAGTCGGCCGCAAAATCGGAATCGGTGGCGATGCGCGAACGGTAGAGGTCGAGCATCTCGCCCTCCAGCTCCTTCGACACGTCGCGGCGGGCATCCTGCAGCAGCGAGACGATGTCGTAGGCGCGGTGGCCCACCAGCGCGTCCTGAAAGTCGATCAGGCCCTGCTCGCCACTGTATTCCCCACGCGGGCCGAGCAGCATGATGTTCTCGGCATGATAGTCGCGCAGCACGGTGACGCCCGGCTGCTGGCGCGGCAGCATCGGCAGCAGCACCTCGCGCCAGGCATCGACATAGCCCTCGGCATCGACGGCGAAGCCGGCGGCGGGCGCGAACCATTCGGGCAGCAGGTTCACTTCGCGCAGGTAGACGTCCCAGTCATAGCTATCGAACGGACCCGGCGGTCGCCGGTGCAGCTCCACCAGCGCCTCGATCGCATCGGCATAGGCGCGGCGTTCCTCGGACGGGTTCACGTCCAGCCAGTCGCGCATGCGGTCGTGCCCGAAATCCTCGATCAGCACGAGGCCGCGCGCGGCATCCTCGGCGTAGATTTCCGGCGCTCGCAGGCCCTGTTCGCCCAGCCACTTGCCGACATGCAGGAACGGCGTCGGGTCTTCGTGCGGCGGCGGGGCGTCCATCAGCATGGCGCCCTTGTCGCCCTTGCGGATGCGGAAATAGCGGCGGAAGCTGGCATCGCCGGGAAGCGGGTCGATCTCCGCCCCTTCCCAGCCCGCCTGCGCGAGAAAGTCATCCAGCCCGGCGGGCAAGTCGCGTGTCATGGCATTCGCCCTAGCCAATCGGCCCCGCCTTCGACAATCGCCTTGCGCCCCTTACCCGCGATTTCCAGCGTGATTTGCAGGCAGCCTGCCTCATCGCCGAAACCGCCGGCGTTCTGCGGCCATTCGGCCAGCAGCACCGCACCCTCGCGATAGTCATCGAGACCCAGCTGTTCCGCCTCGGACGGGTCTTCGAGGCGGTAGAAATCGGCATGGACCACCGCCGGATCGAGGTGGTCGTAGGTTTCGACGATGGTGAAGGTCGGCGAAGGCACTTCGCCCTCGTGCCCAAGGGCGGCAAGTATGGCGCGCGACAGCGTCGTCTTGCCCGCGCCAAGGCCACCGGACAGGGCAACCACGTCTCCTTCCCGCAATTGCGCGGCGATCCGCGCGCCCAGCGCCTCCATGGCGGCGAGGTCCGGCAGGTCGACGATCAAGGCAAGGTCACCGTGGCCGTAGTGCCGGCGCCCTTTTCGGACTGGATTTCCAGCTTACCGCCATGCGCTTCGATCAGCTGGCGCGCAAGCGGCAGGCCAAGCCCGCGCTTGCCGCTGTTTTCCTCGCGCCCGGCGATGCGATAGCCGTCCATCGCCCGCGCCAGTTCGCTAGGCCGCATGCCCTCGCCATTGTCGGAAATGACGATACGCGCGCCCGACTTGCGGCGTGACAGGGCCACAAGGATGCGGCCTCCGTCGGGCGTCGCCTCGATGGCATTGTCGAGCAGGTTGCCAATGGCGCGGCTCAGCTGGCGACGGTCGGCGCTGACGACGCCAGCGGTCTTGTCGCCGCGCAGGTCCAGCGTGATGTTCTTTGCCTCGATCGCCTCTTCACGGGCGCGCACGACCTGCGTGGCAAAGGGCAGCAGTTCCACGTCTTCCGGCGCGATGGGCAGCAGCCCGGCCTCGCTCTGCGTCAGGTCGAGCACGCTCTCGATCTGCTGCGACAGCCGCTCCACCGAGGCGATGATCGCGGCGACATATTCCTTGCCCTGGTCGGACAATTCGCCCGCCACGCCCGATTGCAGCAGTTCGGCAAAACCGCCGATGGAGGTGAGCGGCGTGCGGAATTCGTAGCTCATGTTGGCGAGGAAGCGGGTCTTCACCGCGTCCGCTTCTTCCAGTGCCTGGTTGCGTTCGCGCAGCGCCTCTTCCGCCTTGGTTGAATCGGTCACGTCGAGCACGGTCAGCAGGCCATTGCCATCGGGCAGCGGCACGCCGGCGAATTCCAGCGTGCGCCCGTCGGACAGGACCACGCGGCCGCCGCGTTCCTGCCGGTCCAGCGTGGCGGCGCGCACTACGTCGCCGATGGCCTTGCGCTGCGCCGGACGGGCAAGGCGGTTGGCGATGCGATCGAGCAGCTTGTCGACATGCGGGTGCTTGTCGAGCGACTCTTCGGGCAGGCCCCAGATCTGCGGGAAGCTGCGGTTCCACAGCTGCATCCGCCCGTCCGGCGCGAACACGGCAAGCGATTCGAACAGCGAATCGAAGGTCGCCGTACGCGTCCGCAGCAGCGTGTCGCGCGTGGCCGACAGGGCGAGCTGTTCGGAACGGTCCTCCGCCACCAGCACCAGCCCGCCATCGGGCATCGGCTGCGCGACGATGCGCAGGTGCATGCCGTCCGACAGCGTCCAGGCCTGCTCCACCGGTGCATCCTCGAGGAACCAGCCACCCAGCTCGGTTCGCCAGGCGGGAAAGTCGCGCACTTCGGGCAGGCGCCCGCGATCGCGGGCAATATCGAGGAAGCGGTCGAAATCGGGCGGATCGACGCGAGTTGAACTGGGCAGCTCGAAAATGCGCTGGAAAGGCGTGTTGGCGAAGGAGAGCAGGCGGTCCGGATCGAACTGCGCCACGCCCACCGAAAGCTGGTCCAGCATCGACCGCTGCGCCGCGCGGAAGGCACGGAAGGCACGCGTCTGCTCTTCCATTTCCTCGATATCGATGGCGTATCCGGCCACGCCCTCTTCGCCCAGCGGCAAGTCGCTGACACGCAAGGTGCGACGCTGGCTGCCCACCGTGGCCTGCACGATCCGCTCCACCGGCATGTCGCGGCTGTGGGCCTGCTGGGCGACCTGCGCAGCGGAAAGCCCGTCGACCGTCTCGACAAGCTCGATCTGCTGGTCGACCACGGCAGCCGCATCCTTCGCGCCCACCGCCTTCACATAGGCACTGTTGACGAGCCGCAGGTCCATCTCCGGGCTGCGGAACCACATCGGCATGGGGGCCGCCTCTATCAGGCCGACGAGCGCGGCAAAGTCGTTACGCGCACGGGCCGTTTCGGCGCGCAGGCGAGATAGCTCACCCTGGCTTTCGGAGAAGTCGAACCACCACACCAGCGCCGCCCCGCCGGTCGCGATCACCGGGTCTGCCAGCTGGCCGCGCACGGCGAGGCTCTTCGTCGAACCCTTGGGCGTCACCACCATGCTGAAAGGCGCGGCGGTCTTCTGCGTACGGCGGACGGCCTCGCGCAGGTCCTTCAGGTCCTCGGCAGACAGGCCGCCATCGCCGCTGTCCATCTCGCTGAGGAAGCCCGGCAGCTTCTCCAGCCCCAGCCACTTGGCGAGGCGTTCCGGCCCTTCCATCTTGCCGTCGGGCTTCACCAGGAGCGGGATGGCCGGCGAATCCTCGATCATGCGCGACAGGCGGCGGACATTGTTGCGGGCATTGCGCGCCGCGCGGGCGCGCTGAAGCGAGCCGACCACGAGCCACACCGCGCCAAACGTCCACGCGGCAAGCATCAGGCCCAGCAAGGCCATTGCAGTAGGCGACAATTCCATTGCCTATCCAGCTATGAGAGCAGGCGCGCCGATGCAATACGCGCAGCCAAAGCATCCGCCGCCATGCACGGCACAGCGGCGGATTGTTGCCTAATAGCGGTAGTGTTCCGGTTTGAACGGGCCTTCCACCGGCACACCGATGTAATCGGCCTGTTCCTGGCTCAGCTTGGTCAGCTTCACGCCCAGCTTGTCGAGGTGCAGCGCGGCAACCTTCTCGTCCAGCTGCTTAGGCAGGACGTAGACGTCGTTTTCGTACTGGTCGTGACGCTGGAACAGTTCGATCTGCGCCAGCACCTGGTTGGTGAAGGAGCAGCTCATCACGAAGCTGGGGTGGCCGGTGGCGCAGGCGAGGTTCACCAGGCGGCCCTTGGCCAGCACGATGATTTCCTTGCCGTCGGGGAACTTCACCAGGTCGGTGCCCGGCTTCAGCTCGGTCCACTCGTAGTTGTCGAGCGCCGAAATCTGGATCTCGGAATCGAAGTGGCCGATGTTGCAGACGATGCTCATCGGCTTCATCGCCTTCATGTGTTCGGCGGTGATGACGTCTTCGTTGCCGGTGGTGGTAACGAAGATGTCGGCGCGGGTCACCGCGTCTTCCATGGTCACGACCTCGTAGCCTTCCATCGCCGCCTGCAGCGCGCAGATCGGGTCGATTTCGGTCACGAGCACGCGCGCGCCGCCATTGCGCAGCGACTGGGCCGAGCCCTTGCCGACGTCACCGTAACCGGCGACGCAGGCGACCTTGCCGCTCAGCATCACGTCGGTGGCGCGGCGGATCGCGTCGACCAGCGATTCGCGGCAGCCATAGAGGTTGTCGAACTTCGACTTGGTGACGGAGTCGTTCACGTTGATCGCCGGGAACGGCAGCTTGCCCTGCTTGGCCAGCTGGTACAGGCGGTGGACACCGGTGGTGGTCTCTTCCGAAACGCCCAGGATGTTCTTCACCGAGGCCGTGAGATAGCCGGGCTTCTTCTTCAGGAAGGCCTTCAGTGCGCGCTGGAATTCGACTTCCTCGGCATTGGTCGGCTCGGGCAGTTCCTCGCCCGCTTCGACGCGCGCGCCCCACAGGGCGAACATGGTGGCATCGCCGCCGTCGTCCAGGATCAGGTTCGCGGTCACACCGTCGTTGCCGGTTTCCCAGTCGAAGATGTTGCCCACATAGTCCCAGTATTCGGCCAGGCTCTCGCCCTTCACGGCGAAGACCGGAATGTCCTGCGCGGCGATGGCGGCGGCGGCATGGTCCTGCGTGGAGAAGATGTTGCAGGTCGCCCAGCGCACCTCGGCGCCCAGCGCCACCAGCGTTTCGATCAGCACGGCGGTCTGGATGGTCATGTGCAGCGAGCCGGTGATGCGCGCGCCCTTCAGCGGCTGCTCGGCACCATATTCCTCGCGCGTGGCCATCAGGCCCGGCATTTCGGTTTCGGCGATGTTGATTTCCGCGCGGCCATAGTCGGCGAGCGCGATGTCCTTGATGATATAGTCGGTGAAAGCGGCGTCGGCCACGGGCTCATCTCCTCAAGTGATATGCGGGTGACGCGTCGCCGGGGCTCCATGCAACGCTCTGGTTGCATCGCGCCATAGGCGGCTGCGAAGCTTGCCACAACCCCTCGGAAGGCCCTGCCTTTGCGCTTGCGCCGCGCCCGCCAACGCCTATGTCTTTTCGCGGACGGAGACAGGAGTATTTTCAATGACGATTTCCAAGGGTGACAAGCTTCCCGACGTGAAACTGGTGAAAGCCACTGCCGAAGGCCCCGAGGCGGTGCAATCGAGCGACTACTTCGCCGGCCGCAAGGTGGCGCTGTTCGCGGTTCCGGGTGCGTTTACCCCCACCTGCTCGGCTAAGCACCTGCCGGGCTATGTCGAAAAGGCCGATGAACTGAAGGCCAAGGGCGTGGACGAAATCGCCTGCACCGCGGTGAACGATGCCTTCGTGATGGGCGCGTGGAACAAGGCCGACGGTTCGGACGACATCACCATGCTGGCCGACGGCAGCGCGGAATTCGCCAAGGCGCTGGGCCTCGATGCCGACTTCAGCGGTTATGGCATGGGCACCCGCTCGAACCGCTATTCGATGATCGTGGACGACGGCGTCGTCACCGAGATCAACGTCGAAGGTCCGGGTGAATTCAGCGTCTCCAGCGCGGAACACATGCTCGGCCAGCTCTGACAGTTCCAAAGTGATTGACGGAAAGACCGATTCCCACGTGAGTTCAAGTGGTTACGCCCGCCCCGGCAGCAATGGCCGGCGCAACAAGGCTGGCCGCTTCCTGGGGCCGATCATCGTGTTCTTTCGCGGGTTCCTGGAACATCCGCGCATGGTCGGCTCGGTCATTCCGTCATCGCACATCACCATCGAGGCCATGCTGGAACGGGTCGACTGGCAAAATTGCCGGCTGTTCGTCGAATACGGACCGGGCGTGGGCACCTTCTGCCCGCATATCCTCGATCGCCTGCCGGCCGATGGCAAGTTGCTGGCGATCGACACCAACCCGCGGTTCATCGACTACCTGCGGAGCACCATCGACGACGAGCGGTTCCATGCCGTGCTGGGCTCTGCCGCCGATGTGCAGGAACATGTCGAACGGCTCGGCTTCGACCGTGCCGACTGCGTCCTTTCGGGATTGCCCATTTCAACCCTGCCCGATGGCGAGGCGGAGAAGATCGTCGCCGCCACGCACGAGGTATTGCGCGAAGGCGGAAGCTTCCTGACCTATCAGCTGCGTCCCGCCGCACGCACGTTGACGAGGCAGAACTTCGCGCACGTGGAAACGGACTTCGTGCTGCGCAACATCCCGCCCTACTTGCTCACCTGGGGCTGGAAAAAGGCGAAACCTGCCGTCGCGGGATAGCCGTCAGTCCACCCACTCGACATCGACGCCCAGGCTGTCGATGTTGTCGGTGAAGTTGGGGTGGGCGCGGCGGATCGGGTCGGCATCGAGGATGGTCGATTCGCCGTCGATCGAGGCCGCCACCATCAGCAGCGCGATGGCCACGCGGATGATGTAGGGGCTGGTGACCGTGGCCGGCACCAACTTCTCCCCACCGAAGGTGATCAGGCGGTGCGGGTCGCACAGCAGCGTGTGCGCACCGAACAGCGAGAGTTCGGTGTGCCAGGTCAGGCCGCCTTCGTAGACCTTGTTCCAGAACATGGTCTGCCCCTTGGCCTTCACGCCCAGCGCGATGAAGATCGGCAGCAGGTCGGCCGGGATATAGGGCCACGGCGCGGCCTCGACCTTGGTGATCAGGTGGCTGGTGAAGTTCTGCTGCACCACCAGCTGCTCCGGCGCATTGAGGCGCGACCAGCCGTCGGCGTGCTCCACATGGGCACCGAACTTCTCGAACGTGCGGTCGATCAGCATGAAGTCTTCGGGCTGCGTGTTGCGCACCGAAATGTCGCCGCCGGTCACCGCCGCCAGCGCCAGGAAGGTGGCGATCTCGTGGAAGTCCTCCACGAAGGTGTAGTCCACCGGCTTGAAGTCGCTGCACCCGTCGACCGACACCATCGAGGTGCCCTTGCCCCGGATCACCGCGCCCATCTGCTCCAGGAAGGTGCACATCTCCTGCACGTGCGGCTCGCAGGCGGCGTTGACGATCTGGCTGGTGCCGTTCGCCGTCAGCGCACTGATGATGAAGTTCTCGGTCGTGGTGACGGAAGCATATTCCAGCCACATGCGCGTGCCGTCCGCCTTGTGGCGGTTGCGGAAGACGATGTCCTTGCCCTCGTAGGAGGTGTCCGCGCCGAAGGCCTTGAACACCTGCACGTGCGGATCGATCTCGCGCGCGCCCAGCGTACAGCCCTTGACCTCGTGCTCCAGCCGCGCTTCGCCCAGCCGCATCAGCAGGCCGGGGATCATCATGATCGAGGCGCGCATGGCCTGCGGCAGCTTGGCCTTGGCGTTGGGATTGATGGTGGAGTGGTCGATCTTCAGCGTCTTCGCCGCCTTGTCCCACTCGATGGTGGTGCCAAGGTCGCCGAAGAAGCTGTAGATGCGCTGGACGTCGGTAATCTCGGGCACATTGCGCAGCATGATCGGCGCGTCGCTCAGCAGCGTCGCACACAGCACAGGCAGAACGGCATTCTTGTTGGCGGAGGGGTCAATCTTGCCCACCAGCTTCTGGCCGCCCCTAACGCGCAATGCGGTCATCGTAATCCTTTCAAACCTTCTTCAGTGCCCTAGCAGGGCGCTCAGTAGCCCATCAGCTTGAGCACTTCCTCGCGACTCTTCGAGTCCTTGCGGAAGGTGCCCATCACCCGGCTGGTGACCATGTTGACGCCCGGCGTACGCACGCCACGCGCGGTCATGCAACTGTGGCTCGCCTCGATCACCACAGCAACGCCACGCGGATTGAGATGCTGCTGAATGCAGTTGGCGACTTCCGCCGTCAGCCTTTCCTGCACCTGCAACCTACGGGCATAGCCGTGCAGCACGCGCGCCAGCTTGGAAATCCCAACCACCCGGTCCGTCGGCAGGTAGGCAATCGCCGCCTTGCCGATGATCGGGGCCATATGGTGTTCGCAGTGGCTCTGGAAAGGGATGTCCTTCAGTAGCACGATCTCGTCATAGCCGCCCACTTCCTCGAACACGCGGGAAAGGTGGTAAGCCGGGTCCTCGTCGTACCCCTGGCAATATTCCTTCCACGCCCGCGCCACCCGCTTGGGTGTATCCAGCAGGCCTTCCCGCGAAGGGTCGTCGCCCGCCCAGCGGATGAGCGTGCGAATGGCTTCCTGTACATCTTCGGGAACGGGAGGCTTGCCCCGCGGATCGTCCTCGTCCGGACCAACTAGACTACTCATTCGTACTGCCGCGCTTTCTCTGCAATTTCTCACGCGCCCTCGCCAATAGGCTGCCGGGACGAAAAAGGCCACGCCCCGGCGTGCGAACCTCGAACATCTCTTCCGGCTCCTCGGGATCGAGTGCCTGCCGCAATGCGAGCTCCGTTTCCCATTCCTCGGGCTCTGGAGGGTGGAATGGTTTGAGGTGGCGGCGATTAGCATCGCCCAGCTCGGCAATCATCCCGGCCATACTACCGTGTCGGTCGAGCAGCTGGCGGACCTTCTCTTCGGAAATCCCCAGGTGCTCTGCCAGCAGGGATTCGCGGATCTTGCGGATGACTGGCTCGACCTTGTCGTTACCGGGGCGGTCGCAATCGATGAACACGTCGCATTCACTGTCCAGCCCCATCGAGCGGTTGTTGAAGTTGGCGGACCCGATGCGCAGGATGCGATCGTCGACGATCAGCAGCTTGGCGTGGACGTAGATCGGCGTCTCGCCGGTGTAGGGCACATAGAGGTGGAAGCGCTCGTTGGTATCCAGTTCGCGGATCGCCTCGACCAGTTCCGCGCGCGCCGGGTCCATCGCCAACGATTCCGCCCAGCCGTCGGCCTCTTCCGGGTGGACGATGACGATCTCCGGCGGGTCCGGCTCGGCCAGTCGCTTGGAAATGGCCTCGCAGATCGTGCGCGAGGCGAAATACTGGTTCTCGGCATAAATGAAGCGCCTGGCCCGCGCGATCTGGCTGGCGAACAGCGCTTCCACCTCGTCGACCTTGGGCGCGTCGCCATAGGCTGCCCGAGCGCGCGAGATACCCACTTCGACATCTTCGAAGTGCGGTTCGAGTTCGTCCGGCCAGGCGCTTTCTTCCGGCGTATGGTCGGGCCGGGTCAGCGGCTTGCCCCGCGCCCTCACCCAGCGCGCGCGGCCATGCGTCTCCAGTTCACGCGCGACATCGCCCTCCATCATCATCGTCATGTCGTGCCACGGGCCGTAATAGCTGCCGCGTGGGCGCTTGCGGTGCGGATCGTGCTCCAAGTGGTCGCGCGTATCCCAGCGCCTCGTGGTCATGTCGATGCCGCCGCAGACGGCGAAATCGTCGTCGATTATGACGATCTTCTGGTGATGGGTGCAGCCGACCGGGTGCGCGGTATCGAACTTGAAGTCGATCCGCCGGTGCGGCCACCAGCGCAGCAGGTCGATCAGCATGCTGCCGCGCCCGAAGAACTTGATGAAGCCGTAGCTCCACTTGAGGATGCGGATCTCCAGCCCCGGCCTGTGGCGGTTGAGCCAGAGGATGAAGCTGCCCAGCCGCGAAGGATATTGGCGCCGCCAGCCCTTTTGCCACCAGCGCCGGCCCCGGCTGAGGTTGATACGCGTATCGAAATCCCAACCGATCAGCATGATCCGCTGGCGCGCCTTGAGCATGGCCTGCTGGATCAGGTCGAAATAATCCTCACCGTCGATCACCACGCGAACGCGCCGGGCGTGGGCATAGCGCCACACGCCCGGTTCGACCGAGGCATCGTCGAAGTCCTCGACCTGTTTTTCGAGTGGCTCCAACTAGCCCTCCCGGAGCCGAGGACTATTCCTTGGCGTCTTCCATCTTTTCCGGCGTCACTTCAGCGTCGGCCTTTTCGGCCTTCTTACGCCGGTCGAAGACTGAGCGCATGTGCTCGCGGTCTTCCTCGGTCAAGAGCTTGTCGAAATCGGGGAAGTGATCTTCCTCTTCCTCGTCGATGTGGTGGCGATAGTCGTGGTCGAGCTGCTTGAACTTGGCCATCCACGCCGGCGAGGACATGTCGGTGGCGGCGAGATCGTTGAGCATTTCCTCGAGTTCGTGGTGCTCGGCGACGGAATGCCGCGTCTCGTCGGTCGCCTTGGGCTTGCGCAGCATGGTGGAATAGAGCGCCTGCTCTTCCGCAGCGGCGTGGCTCTTCACGTCGAGCGTGAACCGCTCGAACAGTTCCTGCCGCTCCTCGCTGTCACCGCTGGTTTCGGCGAGCTTGTCGAGCAGCGCGCGGTGTTCTTCGTGATCCTGCTTCAGGCGGGCGAAAATATCTTCGGACATGAGTGGGGGACTCCTGTGATTTGCTTTGTCGAATCAACAGGTGAGCTGCGCACAGGTTCCGAGAGCCCCAAACCAAGAAAGCCCACCCCGTTGCCGGGATGGGCTTTCTTGGCGCGCCAGGAAGGATTCGAACCTCCGACCGCCTGATTCGTAGTCAGGTACTCTATCCAGCTGAGCTACTGGCGCGCGGTGGAGGGCGGCACATAGGCAGGTGCCGCCAGCTTGGCAAGGCCCTATCGGCGCAGTTTTTCCAATAGTGCACGGTCCATGGGGGCAAGTTCGAGACCGGCCGCCTCGTCCGGTGCGAACCATCCGAATGCCTGGCCATCCCTTGCCTCCCCTTCTCCCGCCGCCTGGTGCGAGGTGTAAAGATTCAGGACAATCGCCGGATTGCCACCTTCTTCGGCAAAGAATGCGGGTTGCAGCAGCGCCGGATCGAGCTCCAGGCCCAGCTCCTCGGCAATCTCCCGAACCAACGCTTCTCTTGGCATTTCGGTGCTTTCCACCTTGCCGCCGGGGAATTCCCACAGCCCGGCATGATGCTTTCCGGGCAGGCGTTGCTGCAGCAGCACGCGCCCCTGCGAATCAAACAATGCGACGGCAACTACCAGAATGGATGTCGGAATTTCTTTCACTCAGGAGCGCCTCGGAAAGGTTTTGTTAGGATTCGTCTGCGAAACCTGAACCTGTCGCAGTTTACCTAGGGGACCAACGGTGTTTGCGAAAAGGATAATCTATCGTCTGCTTCGCGATACTCGCGGTGCGACAGCAATCGAATACGGCCTGATAATCTCGCTGATCGTGATCGCCATGATCTCGGCCATGCAGGGTTTCGCCAATTCGACAATCTCCATGTGGGACAACGTGGAGACCGAATACGAGACCGCGAACAGCGGTTCGTAGGAGTTAGGGATTTATCAACTTCTCATCCGTAATTCCAACATTGCTCGATCGGCGTATCCGGTTGGGCCGGGTACGAAGACTGAAACCAGGAGACTACAAATGACCTTCTTCAAGAACATGATCCGTGACGAACAGGGTGCCACCGCCATCGAATATGGCCTGATCGCTGCCCTCATCGCCGTTGCCGCCATCACTGCCATGCAGTCGCTGGGCAACGAGCTGGACGACACCTTCGGCAACGTCCAGTCGGAACTCGACGACGCTAACACGAACAACTAAGTTCGTAGCCAACCCAACAAGAGGGGCGGCAGGGAAACCTGTCGCCCCTTTTGCTATCCGGCGTCCACGCGGCGCATGGCAAAACGGGCCGACGCACTGTCGGCCCGTTTTACGTTTGAGCTGCAGGGTGCCCCTAGTTGGAGCGAACGACGATCTTGTACTGGCGTCCCGGCACGATCGGGTCGCTGGAAGACAGGCCGTTCAGCACCCGGAAACGGGCTTCCTGGGCATCGTCATAGGCCATCCGGCGCGAAAGCGTTGCCACGGTATCGCTGCGCGCGGCCGTCACGATATCGATCCGGCGCGGAATAACGCTGCCGGCCTCGTTCGCGCTGATTCGACGCATCGACTGGTACAGCGAGTTGAACGTGCCCGCCTGCCCGGCCGGGGTCACCGCCATGAAGTGATAGGCGGTGTCGTTGGCGAATTCGTAGGCGAACACCGTCACGTCGACCTGCTGCTGGCCATTGTTGACCCGCGCCGTGCCGTAAGCGGCGGGCAAGCCGTTGATCGTGGTGCGCTGGATGCTCGAAGGCGTAATCGTCTGTTGGTTGCCGCCGATCGCGTTGAACACGTTGCGCACGTAGGTATCGAGGCTGCCGTTGTACGGCCCGAGCGACAATTGCGCGCGGCCCGCGTCGCCGTTGATCGAAACGGCCCGCGTGCCGTTGATCATGTAGAAGCCTTGCGGCGCGGTGAAGCTGAAGCGCAGCACCGGGTGGATGAACTGCCGCCCCTCGATCACACCCTGCTGCGGATCGTCGCCGTAGATCATCCCATCGATGCGACTGAGGAAGGTATCGCGATTCGTGATGCCCGTGCCATTCCCCGCAAGCTGCAGAGCATTCTGCACGCGGCTGGCCGGATCAGGGTGAGTGGAGGCCCATTCCGGGATCGTTGCGTTGTTCCGTCCCTGCAGTTGCGCATCGAGCTGATTCTGTGCCGCCAGGCTGGCAAGCAGCGTTGCCATGGCGCGCGGATCGTAGCCGGCATTGTTGAGGTACTGCACGCCGAGCTGGTCGGCCTCCAGTTCCTGGCTGCGCGAATAGGACAGCGTGAAATAGGTCGAAGCCTGCTGGCTGAGCTGCGCCAGTTCGGGGCTGCCCAGCACCGCGCCGCCGATCACCGCGCCCAGCAGGCCCAGCAGCTGGTTGCGCTGCACGGTCTGCTGACGGCGCGCGGAGTGACGCGCAGCCACGTGGCCGACCTCGTGACCCAGCACGGCAGCCAGTTCGGCCTCGTTGTTCATCAGGTTCACCAGCTGGCGGGTGGCGTAGATATAGCCGCCGGGAACCGCGAAGGCATTGTTGACGCTGGAATTCAGCAGGGTGACGTTGAAGGCGTCACGGCTGTTGGCAAGACCCGATTGCACGGCGATGTTGGAGCCGACCTGGTCGACATAGCTGGCGTAAGGGCCAGTCATCTCGCCGCCGAACTCGGCGACGAAGGCCTCGTGATTTTCCGCGCCAAGCTGGGCTTCTTCCGCCGTGATTGGCGAACCGGGGGCGATATTGGCGCCCGGAATGGTGGCGCATGCGCCCAGCGCCAGCGAAGCGACCCCGGCAAGGGCAAGTGCGGAAAATCTACGGGTTGTGGTACGCGGCATCAGGCGGCCTCCTCCAGGCGAAATCCAGGCGCCGTGGATCGGCGCATCCATTGTCGCAGGAAACCGCCTTGAGGCTGCGATGTTCCCGCGTCGCTATCTTGCCAGGTCACGCCCGATGGCAAGGAAGCGTTCTTCGCGCTGCTTGCGCAGGGCATCACTCTGCAGGCCGGAAAGGGCATCGAGCTCTTCCCCGATCGCCTGCGTGAGCGAGGCAACAGCCGCCTTCGGGTCACGATGTGCCCCACCCACGGGCTCGGCCACGATGCGATCGATGACCCCCAGTTGGACGAGATCCTGCGCGGTCATCTTCATCGCCTCGGCCGCCTGCGGGGCCTTCTCCGCCGTGCGCCAGAGGATCGAGGCACAGCCTTCGGGCGAGATTACCGAGTAGACCGCATGTTCGAACATCAGCACGCGTTCGGCACTGGCCAGCGCCACGGCGCCACCCGAACCGCCCTCGCCCACGATCGCCGCAACCATCGGCACGCCCAGCCCCAGGCAGGCTTCGGTGGAGCGGGCGATGGCCTCAGCCTGGCCGCGTTCCTCGGCCTCGATGCCCGGGAAGGCGCCGGACGTGTCCACCAACGTGACCACCGGCAGGCCGAAGCGGTCGGCCAGTTCCATCAGGCGGATCGCCTTGCGGTAGCCTTCCGGCTTGCCCATGCCGAAATTGTGCTTGATCCGGCTTTCAGTGTCGTTGCCCTTCTCGTGGCCGATCAGCACCACCTTGCGACCGTCCAGCTTGGCCAGGCCGCCCATGATGGCCTGGTCGTCGCCATAGGCACGGTCACCGCCCAGCGGCATGAAATCGGTAAAGCCCAGCGCCAGGAAGTCGCGGAAGTGCGGACGCGCCGGATGCCGCGCGACCTGCGTCTTCTGCCACGGCGACAGCTCACCATAGGTCTTGGCCAGCAAGTCGGCGCTCTTCTGCTCCAAGCGCTGCAGCTCCTTGGAGATGTCGACATCGCCATCTTCGCCCGCGGCTGCGCGCAGTTCCTTGATGCGTGCTTCAAGCTCGGCGACCGGCTTCTCGAATTCGAGATAGGAAATCATGCCACAGCCGCTAGCTCGCCCCGCGCCCGCCTGCAAGGGGATGCCGTTCGTTCACCAGCGCAACAAGGCGCGCGGAATCGACGTGGGTATAGATTTGCGTGGTGGCGATATCGGCATGGCCCAGCAGGGTTTGCAGCACCCGCAGGTCCGCCCCGCCCTCCAGCAGGTGGGTGGCAAAGGCATGGCGCAGCACGTGCGGGCTGACCTTGGCCGGATCGATTCCCGCGCGCGCGGCCAGCTCCTTCACCAGCTGGTACAACCGGATGCGGGACAGGTGCTTCGCTCGCGAGGGGAAGAGGAAGACTGAACCGCCCGGCCGCACCTCCATCCAGCGTGAAATCGCCGCTTGCGCCCGGCGCGAGACGGGCACCATGCGCTGCTGTCCGCCCTTGCCGGTAATCGTGAGGAACGGTGCATCGCGCGGAACGGCGCTGACCGGCAGGGCCACCAGCTCGGTTGCCCGCAGGCCCGAACCGTAAAGCAGTTCCAGCAAGGCCAGCATGCGCACGGCTGCCGGACGTTCGCTGGCAGCCTCGTCCTCGGCGGTCTTGAACAGCGCCTCGACCTCCGCATGCGTCAAGATCTTGGGCAGCGGTCGCCGTGCTTGCGGGCGAGGAAGAGCCGTCGATGGATCGTCCTCGCGCAAGCCGTCGTCGATGCAGAAGCCGTAGAACTGACGCAGCGCGGAAATCTTGCGCGCCACCGTGGCTGGCGCCAGGTCGGCCCAGGCACCCGGCAGCCTTGCCAGGTCCTCCCGCGACGCCGTTTCCAGCGCGCCGACCACGTCTTCGCTACCTTCCAGATCCCGCCGATAGGCCGCCAGCGTGTTCGCTGCCGCGCCGCGCTCTGCTGCGAGCATGGCGAGGAAGCTGTCGATGGCGCTGCCCATGACTATACGCGCGCCACCGCCTCCGCGGCGATCATGCGGGCCTCGGCTTCCATTCCCGTCGCACTGAGCGAACGGACGATGAAATAGAGGTGGCGCGGGGTCATCTGATCCCAGCTGGTGCCTTGCATGCCCAACCCGGCCAGCAGCGCGACGAGCGTGGCATTACGCAGCTCGCTCGCGCGGGTTATCTTCTCGCTCCAGGCGCTGCTGCGTTGCAGGTTCAGTTCGAGCCGCTCCGAGAAATCGGCAACGTCGCCACTGTCGAGCCGTCCCAGGCCGGCAAGGCCCGCGACAAGGAAAGCGGACTTGCGCTGGTCGTCGCTGCCGTCGTCGTCGATGAAGCTGTCCACCCCGCCGCGCCCGACAGCGCCGCTGGGTTGCACCAGGGCGAGCAAGGCCCAGGCCTCGCTCCCCTCGGAGACGGCTTCACTCCAGCGCAGCGCATTGCGATCGAGGCCTGCGGTGAGCATGGAGGCGATGATGTCCGCGGCATCGTCTTCCATGGCGTCGCTGACGGGCAGGCGGGCTGCCGCATAGGCGGTCAGCACCATGCGCCCGTAGTCCATTTCGTCGCCCCACAGGCGCTGCATTGCCGCCAGACGACCCGCCGGGGAGCTGGCGACATAGGCTTCGCGAAGCTCTGCGGGCAGGTCCTTGTCCGCCGCGTCATAGATGTCGCTGGCCCAGAGTTGGGAATAGAGATCGACCATGGCCGCCGACGACAGCACGCCGCGGGCCGCAGCCGTATCCGCCACCTGTACGCGGCGCAGCAGCGGCGTGGCCGGGATCAGCATCTCGGACATGCGATAGCGCGAGCCGAGGTTCTCCGTCAGGTCCTCCGGCAGGGTCTCGCTGAGCGTGCGCGACAGGGCGAAACGCCATGGCGTGATCTCGTCGACCTCGTCCCACTCGATATTGACCGCGCGGCTGCCATCGCCCGCGGCACCAGCGAACCGCTGGGCCAGTCGCACGTCGATTTCTTCGGCCAGCCCGGTTCCCAGCGCGCGTTGCAGGCGGCGATCGGCGCTGCGCGGTTCCCCGAGATAGGCGGAGCAGATTGCCTGCAGCAGTTCCCACTCCGGATCGTCGCGGAATTCGCCGTGCAGGCGAGCGACCGGACACATGCCCAGGATATCGCCCGACAACAGGTAAGCGTCGAAGGCAGCGTTGGTGAGCCTGGAATTGTATTCCGAGCCATCCACGTCCTGCACCAGCGCCCGTGCGACCGCGCTTTCGCCCATGTTGACAAGGGCCTGCGCGCGCAACGCAGCGAATTCCACCGGGTCGAGACCGCGCGGCGCATCGAGCCGGCTGGCGAGAGCACGGCGATAGAGGATGTGTCCCCAGCGCGAGACCAGCGGCCCGTTGCCCGCCTGCAAGGCAGCGCGCACGAGGCTGGCCGGCTGGTTTGCCAGCGAACGGGCCGGGAAACCGCCCTCGCCGGCAGCGATGACGCCCACCTGCGCCACCTGGCGGCGCGCGGCGGCCGGAATGTCGAACTTCGGACGCAGGCCCAGCAGTTCGTTGATCTCATCGTCATCCATTTCCTCCAGCTCTTCGAGCGAGGGGAAATCTGCCGGCAGGGCGATCTGTCCGGGAAATGCCGGTTCGGGCGCGGCATCGGGCAGCGGCTGCACCACGGGCGAGCTGCCCGGCGCGGCGGGCGCTGCCGGGGCCGCAGGCTGGGCGGGCGCAACGGTACGCGCGGCGGTCGGCGTAGGTGTCGGGGCAGCCTGCGGCTGCGGCGGAGGCGGGGAATCGCGGAAGATCGGCGGCAGCAGGTCTTCCGGCCCGCCGGCCAGCGCCAGCGATGACGACAGCGCCAATGCCGCCCCGGTCATGAGCAAAACGGCCCGTTTCACGCATCTTCCTCCGCAATTTCGACCGGCTGCACGATCAGGCGCTCTTCCTGGCGCCCGCCGTCGTACCAGGCCACCGCCAGGAACAGGCCCAGCAGCACCAGCAGGATACCGGCAATCGTCATCAGGCGCTTGGACACCCTATCGACCCATCCTTGTCATCGCTGTTCCACAGCACAAGCTTGCCAGCGCGGTTAGCCCATCTATAGGCCATGCGGCAATGACCATCGGCACACCCCTCCCCGACGATGCGACAATCCGCGCCTTGCGGCAGCGGATCGACCGACCGCTGGTGCTGGTGGGGATGATGGGGGTCGGCAAATCGACGGTCGGCAAGAAGCTGGCCGCCGTGCTGGGGATGAAGTTCGTCGACGCCGACGAGGAAATCGTCGAGGCGGCGAACATGTCGATCCCGGAAATCTTCGACGAATTCGGCGAAGCCTATTTCCGCGACGGCGAGAAGCGCGTGATCGCCCGCCTGCTGGAGGACCAGGGCTGCAACTGCGTGATCGCCACCGGCGGCGGCGCCTTCGTGCAGGAAGACACTCGTGAGATGATCCTCGAACACGCAATCGCCATCTGGCTCGACAGCGACGTCGATACGCTGGTCGAACGGGTCAGCCGCAACGATCGCCGCCCGCTGTTGCGCGGCGGGGACACCCGAGAGATCGTGACGCGGATGAAGGCCGAACGGGAAGCCAGCTACGCGCAGGCGCCGATCAAGGTGCAAAGCAATTCGGGCCCGCACAACGAAGCGGTGGCCCGCATACTCAAGGAGCTCGACGAATGGCTGTAATCCGCGTGGAACTGGCCGGGCGCAGCTATGACGTGGTCGTCGGCAAGGGCCTGCTCGACAACCCGCAGACCCCGCTGGCAGGCTACCTGCGCAAGCAGGAAATCGCCGTCGTCGCCGACCGGAACTCGCACCAGTTCCATGGCGAGGCGCTGGAAGCGGCGCTGGACCGCTTCGGCGTCGGCGCCAACTGGTTCATCACCGAACCCGGCGAAGGAGCGAAAAGCTGGGAAGTGCTGGAAAAGCTGGTCGAATGGCTGCTCTCGCTGGGCGTGGAACGCGGCGACCACATCATCGCGCTGGGCGGCGGCGTGGTGGGCGATCTCACCGGCTTCGCCGCGTCGATGGTCAAGCGCGGGTGCGGCTTCGTGCAGATTCCCACCACCCTGCTGGCGCAGGTCGATAGCTCGGTGGGCGGCAAGACCGCCATCAACACCAGCGCAGGCAAGAACCTGGTGGGGGCCTTCCACCAGCCCTCGCTGGTGCTGGCCGACACGGGCACGCTCTCCACCCTCCCTGCGCGCGAGATGGGCGCCGGCTATGCCGAGATCATCAAGTACGGCATCCTGGGCGATGCCGCTTTCTTCGCCTGGTGCGAAGAGAACGGCCCCAAGGTCATCGACCGCGAACCCGAGGCGCTGGAATATGCGGTGAGCGAGAGCGTGAAGGCCAAGGCCCGCATCGTGGCCGAGGACGAACGCGAGACCGCCGACCGCCGCGCCTTGCTGAACCTCGGCCACACCTTCGGCCATGCGCTGGAAGCCGAAACGGGCTTTTCCGCCAACCTGCTGCATGGCGAAGCCGTCGCCCTCGGCATGGTCCTTGCCGCTCGGTATTCCGCGCGGCTGGGATATATCCCGGCCAGCGACGCGGAACGGGTCGCCAAGGCCATCGGCAATGCCGGGTTGCAGACCGAAATCTCCTCGCTGGGCCTCAAGTGCACCGGCCACGGCCTGTCCTCGCACATGATGCACGACAAGAAGATGGATGCCGGCACCCTGCCCTTCATCCTGCTGCGGTCCATCGGCGACGCCTTCGTGGACCGGCAGGTGGACATGGGCGACGTCGCCGCCTTCCTCGACGAAGAACTGCGGAAATAATCCGCGCCGGGAGAGACAGGCGCCGCGGTAGGCGATAGGCAGTTGCTCTCGTAACCAGTCGCGAAGGGCCTGCCCATGACCGTTGCCGAAGCCACCCCGGAACTGCACGACCCGCAGGACACCTCGTTCCTCGGCCATCCCAAGGGCCTGGGCTACCTCGCCTTCACCGAAGCGTGGGAGCGATTCAGTTTCTACGGCATGCAGGCGCTGCTGGTGCTGTACATGGTCAATTCGCTGCTGCTGCCCGGAGAGGTGGAGCAGGTGGCCGGGATCGAGCAGCTGCGGGCGCTGTACGGCGGGCTGGAAGGCCAGGCCTTCGCCAGCGCCATCTTCGGCACCTATGCCGCCAGCGTCTACCTGACGCCGATCTTCGGGGGACTGCTGGCTGACCGGGTGCTGGGCAAGCGGCGGACGGTGCTGCTGGGCGCGCTGACCATGGCGGTGGGCCACTTCCTGATGGCCTTCAATGTCACCTTCCTGCTGGCATTGCTGTGCCTGATCGTCGGCTCCGGCATGTTCAAGGGGAACATCTCCAGCCAGGTCGGTAGCCTCTACAAGCCGGACGACCTGCGCCGCGCCGACGCGTTCCAGATCTTCTACCTCGGCATCAATGCCGGCGTGATTGCCAGCCCGCTGGTGGTGGGCACGCTGGGTGAGACCATGGGCTGGCACTGGGGCTTCGGCGCGGCAGGCGTCGGCATGGTGATCGGCTGCATTATCTACATCGCCGGTCAAAAGTACCTGCCGCGCGAGCATTTCGCTCCGCCGGCGGAAAAGGCCAAGGCCGATCCCAAGCCGCCGATGACCCGCACCGACTGGCTTGCCACCATCGCCCTGCTGATCCTGATCCCGGTGCTGGCGCTGGCCATCGTGCCCAACAACCAGATCTTCAACGCCTACCTCGTCTGGGGCGACCAGCAGTTCGCGCTCTACTGGGGTGACGAAAAGCTGCCGACCACCTGGCTGATCACGCTCGACGCGGTGGTATCGGTCAGCTTCCTCGCTGGTGTCGCGGCCTTCTATCGCTGGTGGAAGACAAAGTGGCAGGAGCCGGACGAGCTGACCAAGATCATTATCGGTTCGCTGTTCTCGATGGGCGGCATGGCCTGCCTGTGGATGGCGGCTGCAACCACGCCCGAAGGCGAGAAGATCGGGCTGTTCTGGCCAGTGATGTTCCACATCGTGAACTCCATCGGCTTTGCCCACGTCCTGCCGGTCAGCCTGGCGCTGTTCGCCCGATTGGCGCCGCAGCAGGTATCCGGCACGGTGATCGGGCTCTATTTCCTGGCCTTCTTCATGGGCAATTCCATCGTCGGCTGGGTCGGCGGCTGGTTCGAGACCATGCCGGTGACGCAATTCTGGCTGATGCACATGGGCTTTGCCGCCGCGGCCGGCGTGGTGTTCCTGCTGTTCAAGCTGGTGCTCGCGCCCGTGCTGATGGGCAAGGCGGAGCCGGAAGCCGAAGCAACCGCCTAGCGCCTACTTGCCCTGGAAGCGCGGGGGACGCTTTTCGCGGAAGGCCATCACGGCTTCCATGAAGTCTTGCGTGGCGCCGGCAATCGCCTGGTTTTTCGCCTCGGTTGCCAGCACGGCGTCGAAGTCATGGTCCAGCGCGAAGGCGACCTGTTTGCGGATCAGTCCGAGTGCCCGCGAAGGACCGTCGGCCAGCTTGCGGGCGATGGCCAAGGCCTCGTCCAGCACGGCCTCGTCATCGACCACGCGGTTCACCAGGCCGAGGCGCAACGCTTCGTCCGCCGGGATTTCCCCGCCCAGGAGGGCCAGCTCCAGTGCCTTGGCCCGGCCGACGGCCCTGGCCACCAGCCAGGTGGACCCGGCATCGGGCACCAGGCCGATATTGACGAAGGCGAGCATCAGGTAGGCCGAGCGCGCCATTACCGCGATGTCGCCCGACAGCGCAAAGCCCATGCCCGCGCCCACGGCCGGCCCGTTGATGGCCGACACGATCGGTACCGGGCAATCCGCCAGCTTGCGGATCATCGGGTTGTAATGCGTTTCCAGCGGGTCGGAGAGATCGCGCGAGAGGGCGTCTTCCGGCCCATCCCCGCCCTGCAGATCCGCGCCTGCACAAAAAGCCTTGCCCGCGCCGGTGACGACGATGGCCCGCGCACCCTCTTCCACGGCCCGGTCGACCGCGGTCTGCCATTCGCCGAACAGCGTCGGCGTCAGGGCATTGAGTCGCTCCGGCCGGTTCAGCGTCAGTGTCGCGACATTGTCAGCCAGCGCATAGGCGACCTTGGCGGCGGAAGGCTCAGTACTCATTGTCGTCATATTCCTTTTCGGCGCGGAACCAGCGGATCGCCAGCACGATCACGCCGAAGCCGATCATCAGCCAGACGCCGAAGCCTGCCAACGGACTGTCCGAAGTGGTCTGCCGCATGGCGAAGGCCACGGTCATGATCGGCACGGTGACGAGCACGGCAATCCGGTTCGATTTCACCAGCCGCCGGACGATCGCGAGGTCCAGCAGCCAGCTGAACAGGTAGATTCCGATGACAGACCCGATCCACTGGCCGATTTCATAGGAATTGAGAGTTAGCCAGATGCTCGGGTCCATCGTTCACCTCACAGGGGAAGGTTGTCGTGCTTCTTCCAGGGGTTCTGGAGCTGCTTGTTCCGCAGCTTGCGCAGGCCCAAGGCGATACGCTTGCGGGTGGAATGCGGGTAGATCACCTCGTCGATATAGCCGCGCTGCGCCGCCACGAAGGGATTGGCGAAGCGGTCTTCGTATTCCTTCGTTTTCTCGGCGATCTTGTCCGGATCGTCGCGGTCCTTGCGGAAGATGATCTCCACCGCGCCCTTCGCGCCCATCACCGCGATTTCGGCGGTCGGCCAGGCGTAATTGAGGTCCCCGCGCAGGTGCTTTGACGCCATCACGTCGTACGCGCCGCCATAGGCCTTGCGGGTGATGATGGTGATCTTGGGCACGGTCGCCTCGGCATAGGCGAACAGCAGCTTCGCGCCGTGCTTGATGATGCCGTTATGCTCCTGCGCGGTGCCGGGCAGGAAGCCGGGCACGTCCACCAGCGTGACGATGGGAATGTTGAAGGCATCGCAGAAGCGCACGAAGCGCGCCGCCTTGCGGCTGGCGTTGATGTCCAGCACGCCGGCCAGCACCATCGGCTGGTTGGCGACGAAGCCTACCGGGCGACCCTCTACCCGGCCGAAGCCGGTGATGATGTTGGCGCCGAAGGCAGGCTGCACTTCGAAGAAGTTGCCCTCGTCCACCACCTTGGTGATGACTTCGCGGATGTCATAGGGCTGGTTGGCATTGTCGGGGATCAGCGTGTCGAGACTGTCCTCGATGCGGTCCCACGGATCTTCGGTCGGCAACTCGGGCAGTTCGTCGCGGTTGTTCGACGGCAGGAAGCCCATCAGTTCACGCGCGGCCAGCAGCGCCTCGATGTCGTTCTCCAGCGCCAGGTCGGCGACGCTGGTTTTGCTGGTGTGTACCACGGCCCCGCCCAGCTCTTCCTGCGTCACTTCCTCGTTGGTGACGGTCTTCACCACCTCCGGACCGGTGACGAACATGTACGAGCTGTCCTTCACCATGAAAATGAAGTCGGTCATCGCCGGGGAATAGACCGCCCCGCCCGCGCACGGTCCCATGATCAGCGAGAGCTGCGGCACCACGCCCGATGCCAGCACGTTTTTCTGGAACACGTCGGCATAGCCGCCCAGCGAGGCGACGCCTTCCTGGATGCGCGCGCCGCCAGAGTCGTTGAGGCCGATGACCGGCGCGCCAACACGCATGGCCATTTCCATGACCTTGCAGATCTTCTCCGCGTGGCGCTTCGACAGCGATCCGCCGAACACGGTAAAATCCTGGCTGAAGACATAGACCAGCCGCCCGTTGATCGTGCCGCTGCCGGTAACGACGCCGTCGCCGGGAATCTTCTGCTCCTGCATGCCGAAATCGACGCAATCGTGCTCGACATAGGTGTCCAGCTCTTCGAACGATCCCTCGTCCAGCAGCACGTCGAGACGCTCGCGCGCAGTCAGCTTGCCCTTGGCGTGCTGAGCGGCGATGCGCTTCTCCCCGCCACCCAGCTTGGCAGCGGCACGGCGACGTTCCATTTCAGCGATATTGGCGGACATTGGCTCTCCTCTTGGTGGGAAAGCCGTTGCACGAGAAACAGTCCCGGTCAATCGACCGCCCGGAAATCCGCCCGACCGCTATTTCAGCAGCACCAGTTCTTCCGCCATGCTGGGATGGATCGCGGTGGTGGCGTCGAAATCGGCCTTGGTCAGACCGGCCTTCACCGCCACGGCGGCGGCCTGCATCATCTCCGGCGCTTCGGGCGCGATCATGTGGATGCCCAGGATGCGGTCGTCCGCTGCGTCGCAGACCATCTTGAATAGGCTGCGCTCGTTGCGGCCGGCCAGGACGTTCTTCATCGGGCGGAAGTCGGACTGGTAGATCTTCACCGAGCCGCACTGGTTGCGCGCCTCGCCTTCGGTAAGGCCCACGGCAGCGATCGGCGGATGGCTGAACACGGCGCTGGGGATGCAGCTGTGGTCCACGGCCACCGGGTCGCCCCCGCCAAAGACGGTGTCGGCAAAGGCCTGGCCCTCGCGGATGGCGACGGGGGTCAGCTGCACGCGGTCGGTCACGTCGCCGACGGCATAGATGTGATCGACATTGGTCTTGCTGAAACGATCGACCTTGATTTCGCCGCGCTCGCCCAGCTCGACCCCGGCGTTCTCGAGGCCCAGCCCCTCGATATTCGGCACGCGGCCCACGGCGAACATCACGCACTCGACGACCCGCTCTTCACCACTGGTGAAGCGTACCTTGTACTGGCCGTCCTCGGTCTTCTCGATGCTTTCGAAGTGCGTGTTGAACTTGAAATCGATGCCTTTCATGATCGAAATCTGCAGCAGCCGGTCGCGCAGGCTCTCGTCATAGCTGCGCAGCAGCTGGTCGCTGCGGTTGACGATGGTCACCTTGCTGCCGAACTCGTTGAAGATGCCGGCAAATTCGTTGGCGATGTAGCCGCCCCCGGCGATGATGATCGATTCCGGCACCTTGTCGAGGTGAAAGGCCTCGTTGGAACTGATCGCGTGTTCGGAACCGGGGAATTGGGGCATGAACGGGCGGGCACCGACAGCCACCAGGATGTACTTCGCGGTCACCTTGCGGCCGCTGGCCAGGGTAATCTCGTGCGGGCCGCTGATCTCGGCGCGTTCGTTGATGATTTCGACGCCGTGGTTCTCCAGCGTGTCGGTGTAGGCGCCATTGAGGCGGTCGACATCGGCGAGCACGGCATCGCGCAGCTTGATCCAGTCGAACTTCTTGCCTTCGATCTCCCAACCGAAGTTGCGGCAATCCTCCAGGTCCTCGGCGAAATGCGCGCCGTAGACGAGCATCTTCTTGGGCACGCAGCCACGGATCACGCAGGTGCCGCCCACCCGGTATTCCTCGGCCACAGCCACTTTCGCGCCGTAGGCGGAGGCGACGCGGCTGGCGCGGACCCCGCCGGAGCCTGCACCGATGGTGAAGAGGTCGTAGTCGTATTCGGACATGGCGGCTGGCTGGCTCCTGCTGCTGGCGTGTTGGAAGGGTCCATGGCCATTCGCCAGCCGAGGGGCAAGGGTTTCAAGCCGGCGCTATGCCAGGGTCAGCTTTCCAGCAGGGCGTTGTAGTCGCGCAGCAGCTTCCAGCTGTGGGTCACCGGCAGGCCGATGATCGCCTCTGTCGAGATACCGCCAATCGCGTTGAGCACGCGGCGGACATTGTCGTGCTGGTCGGTCTCGCTTTCGCGCAGGGCGGCAAGTGCCTCGGGAGCCTGCGTCAACCGTTCGTCGAACAGCAGCGCGGTTTCCATCGCATTGAAGCCGAAGCCGAGGAAGACGATGCGCCGCGCCTTGCCAAGGCCGTTGTAGAGAGTGGCCCGGGCAGCGCGGTCGTCGAGGAATTCCCCGGCAGTGCGGATACACTCGGCCAGAGTAAACAGCTTGTCGCTGTCCTGTGCGCCCCAGTCGGCCACTTCCTCGCTTCCGGGTTGCCAGTCCAACCGGCCGGCGCGGCCGAAGGGCTGGATCACCTTGAGCTTCTCCGCACACAGTTCCTGCGCCTCGGTCACATCCATGCCGAATGCGCTGCTGAGCGCCCAGGGCATGTAATGCTGGATCGCCCGGTCAGTGTTGAAGTTGACGATATGGAGGTTGTCGAAGCAGCTTTCCGCCCGGGCGCGCGGAACGCCGTCCACCACCATGCGGGCAAGCTGGAACAGCCAGTTCTCGCTGCCGCGCAGGGGCATGTCGCCCGGATCGCGCGGCTCGCTCTCCACCAGCGAATGGGCTTCGGCCCGCAGGGTGTAATAGGCCATGGCCAGCTTGCCGACTGCCAGCACGTGCTGGTCGTCGCCGTGCTGCTGCAACAGCGCGTGCATGGAGGAACTGAGGCGCGAACCGGCGCGGATACGGATGGCGGCTTCGTGCAAGGCCTCGCGCTTGCCCTTCACCTTCTTGAAGAAGGCATCGAAGTCGCGCATCTCCTCCGTCTCGAGATCGGTCCCGAGACGTTGAAAATCAAAACCTTGGGCTACCCTGTTCAGAAGCTCTCGCGGGTCCGGCAGGTCGATTTCTACTGCCGCGCCAGCGCCGACCACCACGGTGGTTTTCGTCCTGATCATTGCTTCTGCAAGCCCCTGCGAACCGGTGGAAAGGCCATGCGGCCACCCCACCGGTCTGGCAGTGCTTGGTTAAGATAGCGCTACCCTTGGCCGCTAGCCATTTGGCGAACCGCTGCGGCGGTTGTTGCGACGGTTGGGCTTGCCCGGACGCTGTCCGCCGGGCTTGCTGCCGCCACGCTTCGGGCCGCCCCGCTTGGGGCCACCGCGCTTGTGCTCGCTGCGCGTACCGCGCGGCGCACCTGTGCCGGACGGGGCATTGCGCGGCTTGGGCTTCACCCGCTGACGCGGCTGGCGCGGTTCGGGCTTGGTCGGGCCGACGCCCTCCACCACGGCGCGGAAGTTTTCCGGCAGCGGCAGGCGCTCGAACTCGGCGTCGGTCTGCTTGCGGATATCCTTCAGGTAGGCGCGTTCGTCCTCGGCGCAGAATGCAATCGCCACGCCGTCGGCACCTGCTCGCGCGGTACGGCCGATACGGTGGACGTACTGCTCCGGCACGTTGGGCAGCTCGTAATTGATGACATGGCTGACACCCGGAATGTCGATCCCGCGCGCGGCAACGTCGGTGGCGACGAGGATCGGGGTCTTCGCCCGCTTGAACTCGTCGAGCGCACGCTGGCGCTGCGGCTGGCTCTTGTTGCCGTGGATGGCATTGGCGGGGATGCCGCGCTGGCTCAGCTTCTTCACCACGCGATCCGCGCCGTGCTTGGTACGGGTGAAGATGAGCACGCGCTCGAACTCGCCCGGCACCGGGTGCTTTTCGGAGAGGATCAGCTCCAGCAGGGCCTGCTTTTCGTCCTGCTGGACCATGAAGAGGAACTGCTCGATGCGTTCCGCGGTGGTGCTTTCGGGGGTGACGCTCACCTGCACCGGATCGTTGCAGTAGCCGGAAACCAGCTCCTTGATCTGCTTGGGCATGGTGGCGCTGAAGAACAGCGTCTGACGATCGGCCGGAGCCAGCTCGCGAATACGGCGCAGCGCATGGATGAAGCCAAGGTCCAGCATCTGGTCGGCTTCGTCGAGCACGAGAATTTCGAGCCCCGAGAGGTTGAATGCCTTCTGGTCGATCAGGTCG
The DNA here is from genome assembly GCF_026967575.1 of Aurantiacibacter sp. MUD11. NCBI lineage: Bacteria > Pseudomonadati > Pseudomonadota > Alphaproteobacteria > Sphingomonadales > Erythrobacteraceae > Aurantiacibacter > Aurantiacibacter sp. MUD11. The sequence continues at coordinate 625,657 of NZ_CP114054.1, forward strand.
AGCAGGCGCCCCGGCGTGGCGACGAGGATGTCGCAGCCGCGGTGCAGCTTGTTGCGATCCTTGTTCACCGAGGTGCCGCCGACGATGGAGTGGACCTTCAGGCCTGCAAGCGCGCCGTAGTCCTTGGCGCTCTGGGCGATCTGGCCCGCCAGCTCGCGCGTGGGGGCCAGCACCAGCATGCGGCAGGACTTGAAGGGAATGCGGTTGTCGGCGTCGCGCAGGCGATCGATGCTGGGCAGCATGAAGGCGGCGGTCTTGCCGGTGCCGGTCTGGGCGATGCCAAGCAGGTCGCGCCCGTCGAGAACGGCCGGGATGGCCTGTTCCTGGATCGGCGTGGGAGTGTCGTAGCCCTTCATGTCGAGGGCCTGGAGCACGGGCTGCGACAGCCCGAGATCGGAAAACTGAGTCATGTGATTTGGTACTCGCAATATATGCGATTGCGCGCAGCCCGACAGGGCGCGCGGTCGCGGGGTTCAGGAACCGCCCGCGTGAAAAGGGAAGTTTGTGGAATATCGTCCGAAACGCGGCCGGGGCGATGATCGCCTGTTCACGCTGCCATGCGCTTCGATGGCGGCCATGTGGGCGTGACCGGGCGAAAAGTCAATTCGTTTCACCTGCCAGCACGATTATTTCGGTTGCGTCGAAGCCCGGCAGCGCGCACCTCTTCCGCCAACGGGAGTTGGGGGATTGCCGGTGAAAGCAGCAATATTTCGGCGCATGGCAGGTCCGGGCCTGCTGTTTACGGGCGCGGCCATCGGCACGTCGCACCTGGTCCAGTCGACCCGCGCGGGGGCAATGTTCGGCGCGGCGCTGATCGTGGTGATCGTGCTCGCCAACCTGCTGAAATACCCGGCCTTCCGCTTCGGCGTGGATTTCGCCCACGCGCGACGCCAATCGCTGTTGACCGGTTATCGCGAGCTGGGACTGTGGGCGCTGGCGCTGTTCCTTGTCGCGGTAATCCCGCTGGTGCCGATCGTCTGGGCCGCACTGGCGGCGGCGACGGCGGGAATCATGTCGGCGGTGTTCGGCCCGATACTGCCGGTGCCGGTCCTGGGTGCGCTGATCCTGGTCGCGGCATCGCTGTTGCTGCTGCTTGGCGGTTACCGCGTGCTCGACCGGGTCAATGCCGTGATGCTGGCGTTCCTCGTGATTTCCACGCTGATCACGACGGCCATGGTGCTGCCCCGCGTGGAATGGGGCACCGTCGCCGACTTCACCTGGACGCGCGAGACGGCTGCCCTGCTGTTCATCGTCGCGCTCGCCGGGTTCATGCCCAACCCGATGGACGTCGCCGTGCCGCTGTCGCTGTGGAAGGTCGAGGCCGATCGCACCCTGCCGTCCGAGGCCCACCCGCACATCGACGAGGCAAGACAGAGCTTCCGCTGGCCCTTCATCATGACCAGCTTCATGGCCGTGTGCTTCTGCATCATGGGTGCAGGGGTAATGCACGCGCAGGACATCTCGCCCGTCAGCGATGCGCCGGGCTTCGCCGGTCAGCTGGTCAACCTCTACCGCGAGGCCTTGGGCGACGGCGCCGCCGTGCTCGCCGCGATCGCCGCGCTGTCGGTGATGGCGACCACGGTGATCGCCGCCGTCGATGCCTATTGCCGCACCCTGCCCGCCGCGATTGCCGCCTGGCAGCATCGCGGGGACGAGATCGGCACCCGCCGCGCCTACATGCTTTCGTGTTTCGCCCTCGTCGGGCTGGCCATCCTGGCGCTGTTCACGCTGATGAGCGAGTTCACCGTCTTCCTCGATTTCGTGACCTCGGCCACCTTCGTCGTCGCTCCGCTGCTGGCGTTTCTCAACTACCTGGTGGTGACCCGCTGCGACCTGCCCGACGAAGCGCGGCCCTCCTCCATCGTACGCATCTGGGCCTTGGTGGCCATCACGGTGATGGCGGCCCTGGCAGCGATGTTCTTCGTCCTTACCTTCGGTTAGTCGTCCCGCGAATGGTCCGGTCCACCACCTTCGCGCCGCTGGCGCACGGCATGTTCGCGCTGCTGATGGCGGGCGTGCTGCTGGCCAACCTCGGCAATTCGATCCAGTCGGTGGGCGCTTCCTGGCAACTCACCGCCGACGGGCAGCCGGCCGACGTCGTGGCGCTGGTGCAGACTGCGCTGAACCTGCCGATCCTGCTGCTCGCCCTGCCCGCCGGAGCCTGGGCCGACATGCATGACCGGCGGCGTGTCATCCTGACGGCGCAGGCAACGATGCTGGTCATGTCGCTGCTGCTGGCGGCGCTGGCATGGAGCGGCAATGCCCCGGCATGGGCGATCATCGTCCTCACCGCGCTGCTGGCCTGCGGTATCGCCACGATGACCCCGGCGACGGGGGCGAGCATTCGCAGCACCGTTCCCGCGACCCAATTGGCGGCGGCGGTGGCGCTGAACATCCTGATCTTCAACACCGCGCGCGCCGTGGGGCCGGCCATCGGCGGCGGCATCGTCGCGGCCGGTGGCGCAAGCGCGGCCTTCCTCGTCAACGCCGGATGCTATGTGGTCGCCATCGCGCTGTTCCTCCGGTGGCGACCCAAGCAAGAGCCGGTGCCCGAGGCCCGCCCTCTTGGGGCCATGGTCGCCGAAGGGCTGCGCCACGCCTTTGCCTCGAAGGAAATCCGCACGATCCTGCTGCGCGCCTTGGCCTTCACCATGGCCGGTGCGGCGGCCTGGGCGCTGATGCCGCTGGTGGCTGACCGGATCATGGCGCAAGGGCCGTCGATCTATGGCCTGCTGCTGGGCGCGCTCGGCCTTGGCGCGGTGATCGGAGCGGCCAGCGCCACGTGGTTTCGCCAGCGCTTCAGTGCCGAGGCGATTACCTGCGCGGCGGGCGTGATCTACGGCCTCGCGGTCATCGCGGTTTCGCTGAAGCCCGGACTCGTACCGACGCTGGCCCTGCTGGTGATCGGCGGCGCGGGATGGGTGCAGGCGCTATCCGGCTTCTCGGTCGCCGCCCAGCTCTGGGCACCGCAGGCGGTCGTCGGGCGGACAGTGGCGTTGGCGAGCGCCGTCACCTTCGGCGGACTGGCGGCAGGTGCCTGGCTGTGGGGGCACTACGCGGAGGAGTTCGGCGTGGCGGGTGCCCTGCTGGCTTCTGGCGGAGCCATGGTGGTCCTGCCCCTGCTTGGCCTCGTCCTACCAATGCCCGCGCACCAAGTGCCGACGCGGAGCTAGTCCGCAGCCGCGTGCGCTTCCTCGACGATGGACATGTCCCATTCCAGCTGGCCGAGGTCGGCGCGCTGGAAAGTGCGGACGGCATCGTAGTCGCCTGCTTCGATCTTGCGGACGAAGTCGGGGTCCCCGATCAGCGCGCGCCCCACGGCAACGAGATCGAATTCGCCCGCCGATAGGCGCTTTTCGAGATCGACAATCGCCTCCGCCACCCGCGCGCCGGGTTCGGCATCCTGCGTGAAGGTGTCCATCACGTCGGTATCGAGGCCGACCGAGCCGACCGTGATCGACGGCAATCCTGAGACCTCGCGCACCCACCCCGCCAGGTTGCGCGGGTCGCCGTCCCACTCCGGCTCCCAGAAGCGGCGGTTGGAAGCGTGGAGCACGTCCGCACCGGCATCGGCGAACATCCGGGTCATCGTTTCAAGTTCGGCCGGGGACTGCGCTATGCGCGCACAGTAGTCGGCCTCCTTCCACTGCGAGAAGCGGATCGAGATGACGAAGTCCTCGCCGCAAGCTTCCCGGATGGCGGCAATGATCTCGGCGGGAAAGCGCGCGCGGTGGGCGATGTCGTCGCCGCCATAGCCGTCATCGCGGCGGTTGCTGCCCGCCCAGAGGAACTGGTCGAGGAAATAGCCGTGCGCGGCGTGGACCTCGACCCCCGCCGCGCCGATCTGCTGCGCGATCCGCGCCGAACGCACGAAGGCATCGCGGATCTCCGCCAGCTCGTCGAGCGTCGCCGCGCGGCCGCTTTGCTTGCCGGGATAGGCCAGCCCCGAAGCGCTGACCGCCTGCCCGTCCGTCCGCATGGCGCCCTCGTGCCACAGTTGCAGGAACATGGCCCCACCAGCCTCGCCCACCGTATCGACGCAAGCCTTCCATGCGTCGGCGGTGCCGGCGTTGATATGCGCCGAGGTCGGCTGCACCGTTGCCGAGGGATGGTCCACCGCCGCGCTCTCGCCGATGATCAGCAAAGTGCCACCCTCCGCCCGCCGCGCGTAGTATTCCGCCAGCGCCGCGGTTGGCCGCCCATCCCCACACATTCCGCGCTGCATGGCGGGCATGACAAAGCGGTTGGCCAGCTCCAGCCCTTTCAGCCGGAACGGCGTAAAGAGTGGGGAAGTGCTCAACTCAGTCCTGCCGCCTTCAGCAGCGCCTCGGTGCTCGCATCGAACTTCTCGCCGCCAGCCTCGATCTTCTTGGCGATTTCCTTGCCCAGTTCGACGCCGAACTGGTCGAAGGGGTTGATGTCCATCAGCACGGCATTGGCGAAGGTGCGGTGTTCGGCAAAGGCGATCAGCGCGCCGAAGGTTGCCGCGTCGAGGTCGTCGACCAGGATCGTCGCCGAAGGGCGGTTGCCCGGATAGCTGCGGTGCGGATCGTCCGACTGGCGACCGCTCATCAGCGCGGCACCCTGCGCAAAGCAGTTCATCAGCAGGATGTGGTGGTGTGCCGGGTCCAGTTCGTCACCGGGCGCGATACTGGCGATGAAGTCGATGGGAACGAGGTGCGTGCCCTGGTGCAGCAGCTGGAACACCGCGTGCTGCGCATCGGTGCCAACCCCGCCCCAGGTGATCGGCGCGGTGGGGCCGGACGGTTCGCCCGCGACAGTCACGCGCTTGCCGTTCGATTCCATCTCCAACTGCTGGAGGTAGTCAGGCAACAGGCGCAGGCGTTCATCGTAGGCGAAGACCGCGCGGGTCTGCGCACCGCGCAGGCGGGTGTAGAAAATGTCGGCAAAGGCCGCGCGCAGCGGCAGGTTGTCACGCCCGTCGGTATCGCGGAAGTGCGCGTCCACGCGCGCCGCGCCGTCGAGCATGTGCTCGAAATCTTCCCAGCCTACCGCGATGGCGATGGGGAAACCGATGGAGGACCACATCGAGTAGCGGCCGCCCACGCTCTCCGCGAACGGCAGGATGCGGGTTTCGTCCACGCCCCATTCCACGGCTTTCTCCGGCGCGGCGGTGAGCGCGATGACGCGGCCGGTCGGGTCGGACACGCCATTGTCAGCCAGCCACTTCAACGCGCTGTGGGCGTTGGTCATCGTCTCGATGGTGGTGAAGGTCTTGGAGGCTACGGCAACCAGCGTGGTGGCCGGGTCGCAGGCGGCAAATGCCTCTTCCAGCGCGACACCGTCGATGTTGGAGACGACGTGCACGTCGACCAGCGCCAAGTCGCGGCTGAGCGCGTCCACCGCCAGTGCCGGGCCCAGCGCACTGCCGCCGATGCCGACGTGGATCAGGTGCTTCACCTCGCCCAGCGCGCCGGCGTGAATGGCTTCCACCAGCAGCTTCATCCGGTGTCGCAGCGCCTCGGCTTCCTCGACGCTCGAATCCTTGCCGACGCCGCGCAGCGCGGAATGCTCGGCCGCGCGGCCTTCGGTGGGGTTCACCACTTCGCCCGCAAACAGCTTCGCGCGCATCTCGGCAAAGCCGGCGGCTTCCGCCAGCGCCTCGAAATCGGCCAGCAGGCCGTCAGTCAGGTGCGTTTTCGACCAGTCGAACAGGATCCCGCCCTCGGCCAGTTCCAGACGCGCGGAAAGCTTGTCGACCCGGTCCTCGTCGGCATCGAACAGCTCTGCCAGCGTGGGATCGGGATGGAGGGCAAGTGCCTCCCAGGCTTCGTCGCGAGTCTTGGTCAAGGCCGGTTCCTTTCCTACACAGTCGCCTATTGGCTAGGCCCTCAGGCCATGAATGGGAACCGGAAAAAGCACGCAATTCCGCCGGATGGAGCCTGTTTTTCCTCCCTGGCGGTTTTTGCCCCAAGACTGTGTTCCAGGTGTTCCACATTAGGCCGCCGACCGGGCAAATTCCCGCCGGTTTCCACGCGCATGCTTGACCTACGGCAAGACTGGCAACATTGACCCTCGCGATGAGTGAAAACGCCCCAACCCGCGAAGTGGTCGACCCTGCCGAGCAGAAGACCGAGGAACAGGAAGACTGGAAGAGCTTCGGCTGGTTCCTGGTCAAGCTGGTGATCGTGGTGCTGATCTTCCGCACCTTCTTCTTCACCAGCTTCAACATCCCGTCGGAAAGCATGATGCCGCGCCTGCTGGTGGGCGACTACATGTTCGCGCAGAAGTGGTCCTACGGCTATTCGCGCTATTCGCTGCCGTTCAACGTGGACATGGGCAACGGACGGATTTTCGATACCCTGCCCGAACATGGCGACATCGCCATCTTCAAACACCCGATCGACAAGACCGACTACATCAAGCGCGTGATCGGCCTGCCCGGCGACAGCGTGCAGATGGTGGACGGCGTGCTGCACCTGAACGGCAATGCCGTGCCGAAGGAACGGATCGAGGACTTCGTGCTGCCCGTGCGCCCCGGTGGCCGTTGCTATGACGGACGCTTCGCCATGCAGCTGGACGACGGCACGCCCGCATGCCGCTATCCGCAGTTCCGCGAAACGCTGCCCAATGGCGTCAGCTACAACGTGCTGGACCTCGGCATTGTCGGCGTCGACAACACCGCGCCGGTCATCATCCCCGAAGGCCATGTCTTCATGATGGGTGACAACCGCGACAATTCGCAGGACAGCCGCCGCGCCTCCGTCGCCGGTGGCTGGGTGGGCCTGGTGCCGACCGAGAACCTCGTTGCCGAAGCCACCTTCATGTACTGGTCCACCGACGGCAATGCCGAATGGGTGAAGCCATGGACCTGGTTCACCGCCGCGCGGTGGAGCCGGATGTTCCGCGGCATATGAGCCTGCTCGAACCCGCCACCGTGGAATGGCTGCGCGAGCGCGGTTTCACCGTCAATGACGAGGACCTGTGGTGCGCCGCCCTCACTCACGGCAGCACCGGCGAGACCTACGACTACCAGCGGTTGGAATTCCTCGGCGACCGGGTGCTGGGGCTGACCATTGCCGACTGGCTCTACGAACATTCCGACGCGGCCGAGGGCAAGCTGGCGCAACGGCTGAATGCGCTGGTCAGCAAGCATACCTGCGCCATGCGTGCTCGCGCGCTGGGTGCGGCGGAGCACGTCCGCCTCGGCAAGCAGGCGCGCGAGGACGGCGCGCAGGACAGCGACAATGTCCTTGGCGACATCATGGAAGCCCTTCTGGGCGCCAATTTCCAGGAGGCCGGCTTCGATGCCACGCGCGCGCTGATCCGCGAGATCTGGCGGGAGGTCTTCGAAGGCCAGACCGGCCACCGCAAGCATCCCAAGAGCGCGCTGCAGGAATGGGCTGCCGGCAACCAGCGCCGCCCGCCGGTGTACAAGGTCATCGCCACCTCCGGCCCGGATCACGCCCGCCGCTTCACCGTCGAAGTGAGCGTGCACAATGTTGGCGCGGTGGAGGCCGAGGCCGGTGGCAAGCAGGATGCCGAGACCGAGGCAGCACGACTGTTCATGGAGAAGTTCGGATGAGCGAGACCGACAAGGAGAGGTGCGGCGTCGTCGCCGTGATCGGGGCGCCCAATGCCGGCAAGTCGACGCTGGTGAACCAGCTGGTCGGCCAGAAGGTCGCCATAACCAGCCCCAAGGCGCAGACCACGCGCGCACGGCTCTTGGGCATCGCCCTGCATGACAAGGCGCAGATGATCCTGGTCGATACGCCGGGCATCTTCGCTCCCAAGCGCCGGCTGGACCGCGCCATGGTGAGCGCGGCCTGGGAAGGCGCCGTCGCCGCCGACGCGGTGTTGCTGGTGGTCGACCCGGTCAAGCAGCGCCGGCACGAACTGATGCCGCTGCTGGAGCAGCTGAAGGACCGCAAGGAGCGCAAGATCCTCGTGCTCAACAAGGTCGACGTGTCGAAGAAGGAGCCGCTGCTCGAACTGGCGCAGGAATTGACTGCCGAGGTCGACTTCGCGGAGGTCTACTTCGTCTCCGCCCTGACGGGTGACGGCGTTCCGGAACTGAAGGCCAACCTTGCCCGGTTGATGCCCGAAGGGCCGTGGCATTACCCGGAAGACCAGGTATCCGACGCGTCCGAACGCCTGCTCGCCGCCGAGGTGACGCGCGAGCAGCTCTACGCGCAGTTGCACGACGAATTGCCCTACGATGCCGCAGTACGCCCCGAGAGCTACACCCAGCGCCCCGACGGCAGCGTGGAAATCCGCCAGCAGATCGTGATCGCGCGCGACAGCCAGAAGCCCATCGTGCTCGGCAAGCGCGGACAGCGGATCAAGGAAATCGGCGAGGCCGCGCGCAAGGAGCTGGCAGAGCTGCTTGGGCAGAAGGTCCATCTCTTCCTGCATGTGAAGGTGGACGAGAAATGGGCCGAAAACCGCGAGATCTACGAAGAGATCGGCCTCGACTGGGTGAAATAGCCGCTGCGCGGCTCAGGCAACGCCCAGCTTGGCCAGCTTCTTGCGGACCTGGTCTTCCTCGAACGGCTTGACGATGTAGTCATCCGCGCCCGCCTTGATGCCGGCGTGAATGTCCTTCGCATCACCCTTCGACGTGCAGAAGATGACCGTCGGCGCGCGGTCGGTCGGCATGGCGCGCAGGGCGGTCACGAATTCCAGCCCGCTCATCACCGGCATGTTCCAGTCGGTCAGCACGAGATGCGGCATTTCGTGCTGGCAACGGGCCAGCGCCTCTTCGCCGTTCTCCGCCTCGCTCACCTGGTAGCCGAGGTCGAGCATCATCTTCGCCGCTACCTTGCGGATCACGCGGCTGTCGTCGACGACCAGGCAGCTCTTGCCGTTGCCGGACGGATGGGCAACGCCGTCGCGTTCCGCCTTGGCAGCGCGCACGATGGCATCGGTGTCGAGTTCGGCGTCGTCGACAGAGTCAGCCTCCGGTTCGACGGGTGCTGGCTGCGGCGCAGCGGCAGCAGCCTTGGCCTGCTCGATGATCTCGTCTTCGGGCGACTCCACCGGCGCTTCCTTGCGCGCGGCGCTGCGGCTGGCGGCAAGGCGCTCGGCGAGCGTGGTGCCATCGGACGGTTTCGCCTCGGCCTGGGCGCGGGGTCCGGTGGTACGCTTGATCAGGTGTTGCATGTTTCGCGCTCTCCCCGTGGACCTAGTAGCCGCCGGTAAGCGAAGCAGCCGCCATCGGCGCTTCGGTTACGCGAACATGGACATAGGGCACCCAGACATCGCCGAATTCGGCCTTCTGGTACCACACGTCGAGAACATCGTAGCTTTCCCACAGGCCATTCGAATCCCGCAGGCGAACGCCTTCGCCGATACGCGGGACAGTGGCAAAGCGCAGCTTGTGCTGCGTCTGGGTCGTCTCGTTCTGGATTTCGACTTCAATCACGTGGCAGACCTCTAATTTGGAAGACCTGCCTAGCGTGGGAAAGTTGATTATTTACCAACGCCGTGAAGGATGCCGATCCTTAGCATGCAATGGGCTACACCCCTTGCGACGGCCCCGCCACGAAGGCGACACGCACGGTCTGCAGGTATGGGACAGAATTGCCATCTTCACCGGAAAAGGTGCGAACCTCGTGCCTGCCTAGTTCTCCGCAAGCAGCCTCGACGAAGTTCTGCGGAGCATTGGCGTCCCTGCCTTCGCAGGCAAGCAGACTGCCCGACGCGTCGAAAAAGGCATTAACAAAGATGTCGGTCCGCTCGTCCCCGTCGGGAAGAGATGGAGTCTGAAGAGCGATGAACGGACGCTGGAAACTGGTGCCCTGGTAGCGGCCAACCGCAATTTCCATCTCTAGCCGCACATGTTGCGGCGTCCCGTCCGGACCGGTGCCAGACCGGAAGCGCCTGCGTTCTATGGCCGGGCAGATCTGCTCCGGTCCCCGCTCGTCACCGTGAAATTCGAGCATGCGGCAAGCCAGTGGGTCACCCTCTGGCGAGACATCGACTTCGATCCGGACGATAACATCGTTCCGGACACGGCCGATGAAGCGTTGCATGAGCTGCGCCTGCTGGCCCTCGCTCAGCGATGCCGAGGACATCGCACTCACAGCGGCCAAGGCGAGGACTAACATGCCGATTTCCCGCTACTTCGCCGCCGCCTTCTTCTTGGCGGGAGCCTTCTTCTTTTTCGCGGGGGCCTTGCGCTTCTTCTTGGCCGGCCCCTTGGCCGCTTTCGCGGCGATCAGGGCCAGCGCCTCGTCCAGCGTCAGGGCATCCTTGTCCTTGTCGCGCGGGATGGTGGCGTTGACGTTGCCGTCGGTGACATAGGGGCCATAGCGGCCGTCCATCAGCTTCACCTCGTCGCCGGCTTCGGTCTTGCCGAGCACCTTGAGCGGTTCGCGGCTACCACGCCCGCCCTTGCGGTTCGCCGCCTGCGCCAGCAGGTCGACTGCGCGGTTCATGCCGACATCGAACACATCGCGCGTGCCCGAAAGCTTCGCATACTTGCCATCGTGCCGCAGGTAGGGCCCGTAGCGACCGATCGCCGCCTCGATATCGAGGCCGGTTTCCGGGTGGGGACCGATGATGCGCGGCAGGCCCAGCAGCTTGAGCGCCCATTCAAGGTCGAAATCGTCGATGTCCTTGGGGATGGAGGCGCGTTTGGCCTCCTTGCCCTCGCCCATCTGCACATAGGGGCCGAAGCGCCCCGTCTTGCGCTCCACCGGCAGGCCGGTTTCGGGATCTTCGCCCATCACCCCGTCGTCGGAGCCGTCGTCACCGCCCGGCTGGCCGAATTTGCGCCGGAAATTGCATTCCGGGTAGTTCACGCAGCCGATGAAGGCGCCATAGCGCCCACCGCGCAGGTGCAGTTCGCCGCCTTCGCGGCCCTGTTCCGCGCACAATGGGCACCAGCGCGGCGGATTGCCGTCCTCGCGCTCGGGAAAGAGGTAGTCGGAGAGGAACTCGTCCAGCACCTCGGTCACTTCCGATGGCTGGCGTTCCATCACCTCGTCGCTCTTGGGCTTGAAGTCGCGCCAGAACCTGCCGAGCAGTTCCTTGTACTCGGCCCGGCCGCCGGAGACTTCGTCCAGCTCGTCTTCCATGCCCGCGGTAAAGTCGTAGGCCACATACCGGGGGAAGAAACGCTCCAGAAATGCTGTTAGGAGGCGGCCCGAATCCTCTGCGAAGAAACGATTCTTCTCCATCCGCACGTAATCGCGATCGCGCAGGGTCTGGATGGTTGAGGCATAGGTGGACGGACGCCCGATTCCCAGTTCCTCCAGCCGTTTCACCAGGCTGGCTTCGGAGAAGCGCGGCGGTGGCTGTGTGAAGTGTTGCGTCGCCTCGACGGCCTTCTTCGCCGGGGCATCGCCCTTGCGCATCACCGGCAGCAGGTTGTCGTCATCCTCGTCCGACTTCTCGTCGCGGCCTTCGGAATAGACCGCCAGGAAACCGGGGAACTTCACCACCTGGCCGGTGGCGCGCAATTCGTGCTTGCCGGTGGGATCGCGCATGGTGACTGTGGTGCGTTCCAGCTGCGCGGTCGCCATCTGGCTGGCCATCGCGCGCTTGAAGATCAGGTCGTACAGCTTGGCCTCGTCGCCCGATCCGGCACGGTCGCGACCGAAATTGGTCGGACGGATGGCCTCGTGCGCTTCCTGCGCGTTCTTGGCCTTGGTGGAATAGAAGCGCGGCTTTTCCGGACGGTATTCCTCGGCAAACCGCTCCACGATGGCATCGCGCGCGGCCATGATGGCGCTCATGTCCATCTGCACGCCGTCGGTACGCATGTAGGTAATCGCGCCAGCCTCGTAGAGCGACTGCGCCAGCCGCATGGTGTGGCTGGCGGAGAAGCCCAGCTTGCGCGCGGCTTCCTGCTGCAGCGTGGAGGTGGTGAACGGCGGCGCGGGATTGCGCTTGAGCGGCTTGGTCTCGACTTCCTCGACGGTGAAGTTGCCCTGCTCGACCGCGGCCTTGGCCGCCATGGCCGTGCCCTCGTCGCCGAGCGTGAGTCGCTCCAGCTTCTGCCCGTCGAAACGCACCAGTCGGGCGTCGAAATCGGTGCCGTCCTGCGCCATCTTGGCGGTGACGGACCAGTATTCGTCGGGCTTGAAGATCTCGATCTCGTGCTCGCGCTCGCAAATCAGGCGCAGGGCAACCGACTGTACGCGGCCAGCCGACTTGGCGCCGGGCAGCTTGCGCCACAGCACGGGCGAAAGGGTGAAGCCGAACAGGTAATCCAGTGCGCGGCGGCCGAGGTAGGCGTCGATCAGGTCCTGGTCGAGCTCGCGCGGGCTCTTCATCGCCTCGGTCACGGCGGCCTTGGTGATGGCGTTGAAGGTGACGCGCTCCACCTGCTCCGGCAGCGCCTTGCGCTTCTTCAGCAAGTCCATCACGTGCCAGCTGATCGCCTCCCCTTCGCGATCGGGGTCGGTCGCGAGGATCAGGCGGTCCGCCTTCTTCGCCGCATCGGCGATGGCCTTTACCTGGCTGCGGTTGCGCTGGTCGGAATAGACCTCCCAGTCCATCGCGAAGTCTTCCTCCGGCCGCACGCTGCCGTCCTTGGGTGGCAGGTCGCGGACATGGCCGTAAGAGGCGAGAACCTTGTAGTCCGCGCCGAGATACTTCTCGATGGTCTTCGCCTTGGCCGGCGATTCAACGATGACAAGCTGCATGATGAGTTCGGGTGGTCCTTACACGTGTACGTACGCGCGAGGGTGAATCGGGTTGCCGAGATTCGTCAAGTGGCCAAGTGCTACTCGAACGTCTTCGCCATGGCTCCGTCCGGTCCCGCGATGATCAGCCGGTACAGCGCACCGCCCATCGCTATGCCGATCATGCTCGATGCGCTCGAGATGAGCTGCGAGATGGTGATGCCCAGCAGATCGTCCGGCTCGAAGCCGGTCGTGACGAGGAAGGAGATCGCCGCCGGGACGATGATCAGGATCACGATGGCGATCAGGATGGAGAACTCGCTGCCCTTGGTGCGTTCCCAGCTTTCCTTCATCGCCTCGATCGCGCCATTGCCCCGGGCGATCACCAAGGGCTGCGCCACGCTCCAGCGCGCCATGAAATAGAGGCCCGGGAAGATGATCAGGATGAAGCCGATGCCGACCCCCAGCGAATAGAGGATGGACAGCAGCGCATAGCCCAGCAGCTCCTCGTCGGACTTGCGCTCCACCAGGTTGCCCTTGCGCAGCATCACTTCGAACAGGACGTAGGCGGCAGCCACGGCAAAGACGAAGGCAATGGCGCCTTTCGCCAGCTCGCGCGTGAACGAGGTGTAGCTCAACCCGAGATAGGCGATGGCGGCGTTGACCGCCGTAACGACCATGACGAAGATCAGAGCAGGCACCATGTTACGCTCGATGACATCCAGCGTCGCATTGATGATCGAGCCGATCTTGAGCTCTCTGGCTGCCTGGAACTCCATGATCTTTCCCCCGAAATTGCCGTCCCCGGCACACAGTCGCTGATTTCAGGCCCCTGTCAAGGTAGTCGCATTCGCAAAGCGGCGCCATACGACTATGAAAAGCAAGGCAAATAGCAGATCCACGGCTCCGCCCAGGGCCATGCTGTCGCTCGCCTGCCCCTGAGACCAGAACGCCAATGCGGGGACGCCGAAACTGACCTTTTCGAACACCGTGAGCGGAATGAACGCCGTATATTTCACCGGATCGCGGGCGATCACCACGAACACACCCTGGAACACCAGCGCGATCCCGGCGAAGGCGAAGTAGAGCAGCCGATGCGGGTCCGGCGCCTCGACGAAATAGAGCTGTGGCACGGCAAGGAAGCCGTAAATCGCAGCCACCAGGTAAGCGCGGCGAGCGAAGGTGGCGGCGGGTGTCACTGGAAGACTTCCACGGTTTCATGGATATCTCCCGACACCAGCAGGAAGGCCGCGAAGCCCAGGATGATGTTGTAGATCAGCACGGCCGAGCTCAGCACGTTGGCAATAGCTAGCGGGATCAACTGCGGTCGCAGCAACTCGTCAAATCCGGGATCCCAGTAGATGTAGAACGTCAGCGCGAGGGCCACGAGCGAGAACAGGTAGGCCACGGCCAGTTTCCAGAAGACCGGCCCCGTCGCCTGCCAACTCGCCCGCAGCGGTTCCGCCGGATTGCCCCCGCTTTCGCGCGGCGCGAACAGCATGGGATAGGCCAGGATCCAGCGGATCGTGAGGTACATGCCGGGCAGCACCAGCAGCAGGAAGCCGATGCCGGTGCCCAGCCCCATGACAAAGGACAGCCCGAAATAGGCGCCGAAGCCCGGCCCGATTTCGCCCTCCTCGATGAAGCCGACGACCTCAGCCAGCTTCTTCACGAAGAAATACGACAGCACGAACTGGAAGATGGTGAGGAACAGGCCGGCGAAGGTGGAATCGGACAGGTAGTAGTCGACCCCAAGGCCAACGGCCGTGAGCACTACGAACAGCGGCGCCAGGCTGACCAGGCTGCGCTGTGCCAGCTCGATCATCTTCGCCAGCAGTTCATCGAATTCGAACGTCGCCTTCATTTCGCCCCCTCCCCCATGCTCAGCCGAGCGACACGCGTCCGCCCGCATGCCGTTGCAACCTCCCGGCAATTTCCAGCTCCAGCAACGCCATCTGCACCGCGCCATGCGTGCCGCCGGTCTGGCGGACCAGTTCATCAACTGCCACCGGCGCGGTGGAGAGCAGGTCGACGACGCTATCTGCCGACACTTCAGGCTCCGACTCATTATAAAGCCAGCCCGGCCCTTGCTCCTGCACGCTGGATCGGGGCTGGCCGTCGAAGCCGGATAGCAGTTCGACGATGTCCGCTGCCGATTGCACCAGCACCGCGCCTTCTCGGATCAGCTGGTTGCACCCTTGCGAGCGCGAGTCCGCCGGATGCCCAGGCACCGCCATCACTTCGCGCCCAGCCTCGCCTGCCAGCCTGGCGGTGATCAGCGAGCCGGACTTGGGCGCGGCCTCCACCACCACCGTGCCCATCGCCAGGCCGGCGATGATGCGGTTGCGTTTGGGGAACTGCTGGCCGCGCGGCTCGGTGCCAGGCGCTTCCTCGGCAATCAGCAGCGCCTCGCTGGCGATCTGCTCCTGCAGCTTGGCGTGCTGCGGTGGGTAGGCGATGTCGATGCCGCTGGCGATCACCCCGATGGTCGCGGGCATGGCCCCCTCGTGACAGGCCCCGTCGATGCCCTTGGCGAGCCCGGAGACCACCACGAAGCCCTCCTCCGACAGTTCGCGGGCAAAGTCGCGCGCCAGCTTGACCGCAGCCGCAGAAGCGTTGCGCGCGCCAACCATGGCCACACAAGGCTTGGCGGCCAGCGCAATGTCGCCACGCATGGTGACGATCGGCGGCGCGCCTTCCATGGCGGCAAGCAGTGCCGGATAGTCAGGCTGGTCGTGGAACAGGTAGCGCGCGCGGGCCTTGCGGGTTGCCTCGACCTCGCGTTCGATCTTCTCGCGCGGAGCGGGCTTGTAGTTGCGCTTGGCACCGCGGGCGGCAAGGTCAGGCAGGGCTGCCACCGCCTCCACCGCGGAACCGAAACGGTGCAGCAGCTGGGCATAACTGACGGGGCCGATATTGGCGGAACGCAGCAACCGGATGCGGGCGAAAGCCTCGTCCTGGGTCAGCGCGACCGCTGTCACTTCTTGCCGCCGACCCTCGGCTCCTCGCCGCGCAGTAGCCTGCCGATATTGGCGCGGTGGAGCCAGATGATCAGCACGGCAATCACCACCAGCACCGGAACGAATGCCGAATAGCCCAGCGCAATCGCCGCGATGGCAGCGGCGACAACCGCGCTCATTCCGGCGACCGAGCTGATGCGGGTGAGGCCCAGCATGGCAAGCCACACCAGCGCGTAGGCCAGGCCTACGGGCCACGCGAGGCCGAACGAGACCCCGGCGTTGGTCGCCACGCCCTTGCCGCCCTTGAACTTCAGCCAGATCGGGAAACAGTGCCCCAGCACCGCGCCCAATGCCGCGAGCGGCACCGGACCATAGGCGGCTTCGGGCATGGCCGCCTCCTGCGCGAAGATCGTCTTGGCCAGCAGCACCGGCGCCAGCCCCTTGGCGAGGTCCAGCAGCAGCGTCCCCGCTGCCAGCCACTTACTGCCGGTCCGCAGCACGTTGGTCGCGCCGATATTGCCGCTGCCGATGGTGCGAATATCGCCCTTGCCTGCGGCCATCGCCAGCAACAGCCCGAACGGGATCGAGCCGGAGAGATAACCCATAAGGAATCCGAGAAACTGGTCCATGGGCAAAGTCTTAACCGCTCGCCCGATGCTTGTCGAAGCCCAAACTTGTCGAAACCCGCCGAACGCAGTACCCGCTGCCCCAGATGCAAGCCGAAGCCACCTCTCCCATCCTGCTGTTCGATTCCGGGTTTGGCGGATTAACCGTGCTTTCGGCCCTGCGCGAACGCCTGCCCGATGCGCCCGTCATCTACGTCGCCGACACCGCCGGCCTGCCCTATGGCGAGAAGACCGAGGCGGAGATTGCCGCGCGGGTCGCCGGCCTGCTCGGCCGCCTTGCCGAACGCTATCACCCGCGCCTGATCTGCATCGCCTGCAACACCGCCAGCACGATTGCGCTGGGCATGGTGCGCGACGTGCTGGAAATTCCGATTGTCGGCACCGTGCCGGCGATCAAGCCCGCCGCCGCGCTGACGCAGACCGGCACCATCGGCCTGCTCGGCACCGCCGCCACCATTCGCCAGGCCTATGTCGACAAGCTGGAGGCCGAATTCGCGAAGAAGAAGCGCCTGCTGCGCCATGCCGCTCCGGACCTTGTCGCCGCGGCGGAGGACAAGCTGCGCGGCAAGCCCGTCAGCGTCGATCGCGTGGCCGATGCGGTGCGCGGCATGGTGCTGCAGGCCGGCGGCGACACCATCGACACGGTGGTGCTCGCCTGCACGCACTTCCCCCTGCTGGAAGACGAATTGCGCGCAGCATTGGGCGAGGACATCCGGTTCATCCACGGCGCCGAGGGCATTGCCCGCCGGATCGAGCACCTGACGCAAGGGCAGGAATTCCGGCGCGACAAGCCCGACCTCGCCTTGCTCACCGGACCGGTCGAACCGAACCTGCTCCCCGCCCTCGAACCTTACGGTTTGTTGCGCATGGAGAAGCTTTAGTTGCGAATCCCTCGCAAACTTCGTGCTTCAATACCCCGTCCCGATTGACTAAGTCCCCGTGGAATCGAGCCGCGACGGGGGTCAATGCGGCGTAGTTTGGACGAGCGCGTGAATTACGACCAGATCTTCGACCAGGCCATCGACCGGTTGCACTCGGAAGGGCGCTATCGCGTCTTCATCGATATCCTGCGCAACAAGGGCGCATTCCCCAATGCGCGTTGCTTTGCCGGGCACAACGGGCCGAAGCCGATCACCGTGTGGTGCTCGAACGACTACCTCGCCATGGGCCAGCATCCCAAGGTGATCGAGGCCATGGAAGAGGCGCTGCACGATGTCGGCGCCGGTTCGGGCGGCACGCGCAACATCGGCGGCAACACGCACTACCACATCGAACTGGAGCAGGAACTGGCAGAACTGCACGGCAAGGAAGCCGCGCTGCTGTTCACCAGCGGATATGTCTCCAACGACGCGACGCTGTCCACGCTGGCCAAGTTGCTGCCGGGCTGCATCATCTTCTCGGACGAGCTGAACCACGCCAGCATGATCGCCGGCATTCGCAACTCGGGCTGCGAGAAGCGCGTCTTCCGCCACAACGACCTCGAGCACCTTGAGGAACTGCTGGCTGCCGAAGACGCCGACACGCCAAAGGTCATCGCCTTCGAAAGCGTCTATTCGATGGATGGCGACGTCGCCCCGATCCACGCGATCTGCGACCTGGCGGAGAAGTACAACGCCCTCACCTACATCGACGAGGTCCACGCCGTGGGCATGTACGGCGATCATGGCGGCGGCATTTCCGAACGCGACGAGGCCGCACACCGTATCGACCTGATCGAAGGCACTCTGGGCAAGGCTTTCGGCGTGATGGGCGGCTATGTCGCCTCCAGCAAGAAGGTGATCGACTGCATCCGCAGCTATGCCCCTGGCTTCATCTTCACCACCTCGCTCAGCCCCGTGCTGGTGGCGGGCGTGCTGGCATCGGTGAAGCACTTGAAGGAAAGCAGCGTGGAACGCGACGCGCAGCAGGCCAATGCCGCCATGCTGAAGCAGAAGCTGCGGGACCGAGGCCTGCCGGTGATGGATTCCACCACACACATCGTCCCGCTGATGGTGGGCGATCCGGTTCGCGCCAAGAAGATCAGCGACATCCTGCTCGCCGAATACGGCGTTTACGTGCAGCCGATCAATTTCCCCACCGTGCCGCGCGGGACGGAACGCCTGCGGTTCACCCCCGGCCCCGCCCATACCGAAGTGATGATGGACGAGCTGGCAGAGGCACTGGTGGAAATCTGGGACCGACTGGAACTGGATCTGCAGAAAGCCGCCTGAACTGCCCTTTCGGCAGCTTCGTTAGCTGCAAATAAACCATTATGAGCGATAGCCAGCGCCAGTGGCCGGAAATGTCCGGCACCGGACGCATGGTTGGAGCGAATGGCGGTTAGAGGCCTCTTTAAGATTTCCAGTGGCGCAGCAGGTGATGACAGTCGGCTGCGGATGGAAGTGCTCGACGATTTCGAGAAAGCCGGCATCGGCTGGATCTGGGCCAGCGACAGCGAAGGTCGCCTCTCCTACCTCTCGGAAAAGGCGATCGAAAGCCTTGGCGCGGATGCGGAACGCCTGATCGGTCGTCCGCTGGTCGAGTTGTTCGATATTGACCGCGACAACCCGGACGAAAAGTCCGATCGTCCGCTGAACTTTCTGCTCTCCTCCCGCACCAAGCTCAACGACCTCGTGGTGAAACTTGCCAATGCGAAGGGCGAGTCGGTGTGGTGGTCGCTGACCGGGCATCCCAAGGTCGACGAACAAGGCAACAACATCGGCTATCGCGGCAGCGTGAAGAACGTGACCGTGGAATTCCAGCGCAAGCTGGAGGATTCGCGGCTGGCCGAATTCGATTCCCTGACGGGCCTCGCCAACCGTCACCGGATGAACCGCAAGCTCGACGGCACCCTCGCCGCCTACAAGAGCGCCAAGCGCGCCTGCGCGCTGATGCTGCTCGACCTCGACAAGTTCAAATACGTCAACGACACCATGGGCCACCCCGCCGGCGACGACCTGCTGAAACAGGTTGCGGAGCGCCTGCGGGCGGTCATTGGCGACAAGGGCGAGATCGGTCGCCTCGGCGGCGACGAATTCCAGATCATCCTGCCCGACCTCGACGACCGCGGGGCGCTGGGCGACCTCGCCGACAAGATCATCCAGATGCTGTCCTCGCCTTACCAGGTGGAAGGCAAGCGTGCGATCATCGGCGCGTCGGTCGGCATCTCCATTGCGCCTTACGACGGCCTGGAGCGCGACGAACTGGTGCGCAGCGCCGACCTTGCGCTCTACGCAGCCAAGAACGGCGGACGCGGCATGTACCGCTTCTATTCGGCCGAGTTGAAGGACGTGGAGCAGGAACGCCAGATCATGCTGGATGACCTGCGCGAGGCCTTGCAGGGCGACCAGCTGCAGCTGCACTATCAGCCCGTGGTCCGCACCAGCGATCACATGGTGGTGGGCTTCGAGGCGCTAATGCGATGGGAGCATCCCGACAAGGGCAATATCCCGCCGATGCACTTCATCCCGGTTGCCGAGGATAGCGACCTCATCAATATGCTGGGCGAATGGGCCATCCGGCGGGCTTGCGAGGACGCGCTGCAATGGCCGGACAATGTCCGCGTCGCAGTCAACGTTTCGGCCAAGCAGTTCGCCAACAAGGGCTTCGCCGCCATCGTCACCAATGTGCTGGCGGATACGCAGATCGATCCCGACAGGCTGGAGCTGGAGCTGACCGAAACGGTCTTCATGGGCGACAGCGAAGCGACCGATGCCACCTTCAGCGCGCTGAAGAAGCTGGGCGTGCGGCTGGCGCTGGACGATTTCGGCACCGGCTATTCCTCGCTCAGCTACCTGCGTTCCGCTCCCTTCGACAAGCTGAAGGTGGACAAGAGCTTCGTCGACAGCTGCACGCAGAAGGACCAGAACAGCGCCAAGATCATCTCGGCGATCATCGGTCTCTCCAACGCGCTGGGAATGGACGTGACGGTGGAGGGCGTGGAAGCCTTCGACCAGTTCAACCTCGTGTGCGAGAAGGGCGCCAAGTACATCCAGGGCTGGATCTACTCCAAGGCCCGTCCGCAGGGTGAGATCCTCGAGGAGATCGCCAGCGGCGGCTACAAGATCCAGCCGAACGGCCCGGATACCTATCGCCCCGAACGCCGCAGCGTGTTCCGCCGGATCGGCATCATCCACGAAGATCACCGCTACGACGCCGTGATGCGCGACCTGTCGAAGACCGGTTCGCGGATCGAGGGACTGGTCGGCGTGCCTGAAGGTACCGGGCTGGTGCTTGACCTGGGCGGCGGACAACTGGTGGTCTGCCAAGTGAAGCGCTCCGAAGACGCCACCATCGGTGTCGAATTCGAAACGCCGCTGATCAGCGACGGCGCCGGCGGCCTGTGCACGCGTCACCGCGTCTCGCCATACGCGCTGGCTGCAGCGGGCATGCCCCTCGCCTCCTTGCCGCCCGGCAATTACCCGTCGGCGATGATGGGCGATGGTCCCAAGAGCCAGCCGCAATTCATGCAGGTGACCGTCCAGCGCAATCCCTAGGCCGATTGACCTTGGTCAAAGCGGATTGCGCGCT
Organism: Aurantiacibacter sp. MUD11; assembly: GCF_026967575.1. Classification (NCBI taxonomy): domain Bacteria; kingdom Pseudomonadati; phylum Pseudomonadota; class Alphaproteobacteria; order Sphingomonadales; family Erythrobacteraceae; genus Aurantiacibacter; species Aurantiacibacter sp. MUD11. The sequence goes on from NZ_CP114054.1 coordinate 646,345, forward strand.
CCTTTGCTTTATGCCGTAATACTCAAACGGGTAGGTAGAAGGGGAGACGGACTATGCGAACACAGACCATCCTGGTGATGAGCGCCATGTGCTTGGGGCTTGCGTCATGCAACCAGGCGGAAGCTCCGGTAGAGCCGGCCGATGCCGCAAGTGGCGCATCATTGACCGCACTGCCGGTCAGCACCAATGCAGTCATGGTTGGTCTCGTCGACAATTCCGCCGATTACCTCTGGGCAATCGGCAATGGTGACATGCCGCAGGACGAGAAGGATTGGGACCTTGTTCGCAGCGCCACCTACGACATGATCCTGGGCGGCCAGGTGATGAAGGTTCCCGGCACCGGCGAGTTCGACCAGCAATGGACCGCCGAAGCGAACTGGCAGGAAATGTCAGACCAGTTGACCGAGATCGGCCAGGACGCCCTGCCGCTGGCAGAGGCCCAGTCGACCGACGAGGAAGCCTGGCGCGCGATCGGCGATCGCCTGGTCCAGAACTGCCTCGCCTGTCATGAAGCCTTCAAGCCGGAGATCCCGTCCGAAGGCATCCTGCACCGTTCCACCGAGCGGGAATCGCGCGGCATCAGTATTTTTGAATAGGCTGCCACTTGGCGGCACAGGCGACGGGCGTCAGGAACAGCGCCCGTCGTCAGCGGCTTCAAGGTAGGGTCGCGGGTCTATGCTGGCATAACCCGGCGTGTTCCGTACCAGGTGGTCAAGCCAGTACTTGTGCCCTGACCCGACGATGATCAGCACCCTGTCTCCGGGCTCGGCGATCAGGCCGACCTTGGCGAACATCTTGGCATTGCGCATGAACCAATAGGCGTTGAGTTCCGCACCGGGCTGGTCTTCCGCATCCCCGAAGGGAAGCATGCCGTAGTACAATCGCGAATGCCCCTCCTCCAGCCATTGGGGATCGTTGTGGTCCAGCAAGTTGGCCGCGATCGAGCATTCCGCATCGTCAGCGCTCATGCCACCGATCGTGGCTTCCGCCCAACCGAACAGGGCGGTCAGGCGATCCATCATCCCGTGCTGTTCGGCATAGGCCTGCACTTCACCCATGGGAAAATAGTCCGGCTCGCCTTCATCCCCCCGCTCATCGAAGCCGTAAACGTCCGCATGGCCAAGTTGCAGCGCCAGGCGATAGCCGAGCTGGTAATGCTCGTTGCGATCCTCTGCCACGCGTTGCGCAGGATTTTCGCGGAAACTGGGAATGTGCAGGTCTTCGGTATCGGGTTGCGCTTCCAACAGGATGCGGGTTGGCCGCCATTCGGCAAGCGCGTCGGATATTGCCTGCAGCTCCTGCTGGCGCTGCGGAACCAGCACATCGTCCACTTCGATATTGATCACGTCGAGGCCGGGATTGGCGAAATGGTAGACGCCAAGCACCATCACCTCGACAGGCGCATCCTCGCCCGCAGTCTCGTGATGGTCGGCCAACGCCGCGGCCGGCGTAAATGCCACGCACAACGCGGCAAGCGCAGGAAACCTCATGCTCATCCTCCTCCCGTGTATTATCTAACTAATACACGGGAGGAGGATTGCAAGTAATCTCAGCGCAGGTTGACGACGTTGTCGCTGGCGCGCGGATCCGGACGGTCGCCACGATAGAGGCTGGCCATCGGCTCGTCGGTGACGACCGCACCTTCGGTGGCACCGAAGCCGTTGAACGCGGTCTTCATCGCCGCGCCATAGGCACCCAGCATGCCGATCTCGAAGTAGTCGCCGGCCTGGATGTCGGCGGGCAGCATGAAGGGGCCCTTCATGTAATCCGCATCGTCGCAGGTCGGGCCGTAGAACGAGAATTCGGCCAGCGGTTCGCGCAGGTCGTCTTCCAGGGCACGGACCGGGAAGCGCCAGTCGACATGGGCTGCATCGAACAGCGCGCCATAGGCGCCGTCGTTGATGTACAGCTCTTCGCCGCGGCGCTTTTCCACCTTGACGATGATCGACGAATACTCGGCACACAGCGCGCGGCCCGGCTCGGCCCACAATTCGGCCGAATAGGAAATCGGCAGCGCTTCGAAATGCCGGTGGATCTGCGCGAAGTAATCCTCCAGCGCCGGCGGCTCCAGGCCCGGATACTGGCTCGGGAAGCCGCCGCCCACATCGACGATATCGACGGTCACCGCTGCCTCGGCAATCGCCGCGCGGACGCGCTCCAGCGCCTGCACATAGGCAAACGGGGTCATCGCCTGGCTGCCGACATGGAAACAGATACCCAGCGCGTCGCAATGCTGGCGGGTCGCCTGCAGCAGCGGCGCGGCATCGGCCAGGTCGACGCCGAACTTGGCCGCCAGCGACAGCTGCGAATGTTCCGAGGACACGCGCATGCGCACCAGCAGGCTCAGGTCACCGGCGGGAGTACCGTCTTCAGCGGTCGTCGCCTCGACGATCTTCTGCAGCTCTTCCAGCGTATCGAGGCTGAAAGTCCGCACGCCATGCTCGAAATAGGCCTCGCGCACGGCGCGCGCGGTCTTCACCGGGTGCATGAAGCACAGTGTCGCATCGGGCAGCAGAGTGCGCACCAGGCGCACTTCCGCGATCGAGGCGACATCGTAATGGGTAACGCCCGCATCCCACAGGATCTGGATCAGGTCCGGCGAGGGATTTGCCTTCACCGCATACATCGCCTTGCCCGGAAACTTCTCGACAAAGAAGCGGGCGGCACGCGATGCGGCGTGGGGACGCGTGAGAATAACCGGATCGTCCGGCGTCAGGGCGCGGACTACAGCCTTGGCGTCAGGGAACTGGTGCAACTCAAGGGACCTCCGAACGGTAATTCAAGACAAAGCTGCCTTGCGGTTAGGAAGTCCCCTTGGGGCAGCGGAAGCGCGCATATAAGCCGGATTCGCTGAATCGCAAGCGAAAACGGACGGACCGTTCCGTTGTCAGAACTGCACGTCGGGCACCTGGTCGACAAGGCCCTTCTCACTGTCGTCCAGGCGGTGGAAATCGGCGGGCTGAAAGCCGAGCGCGCCGGCAAAAAGCACCGCGGGAAAGGTCTCCCGGCCCGTATTGTAGCGCGAAACGGCTGCGTTCAGCGCACGGCGAGCCGCAGCCAGCTTGTCTTCCACGTCGGCCAGTTCGCGCTGCAACTCCTGGAAGTTGGCGCTCGCCTTCAGGTCGGGATAGGCTTCTCCCAGCGCCAGCAACCGATCGAGCGCCACGCGCAGCTTTGCCTCGTCCTGCGAATTGATCGCCCCCTGCGAGGCGGTGTTGCGCGCCTGGATGACCTGCTCCAGCGTATCCTGCTCGTGCCCCGCATAGCCTTTCACGGTGTTCACCAGGTTCGGGATCAGGTCATGCCGCTGGCGCAGTTGCGCATCGATGTCGGCCACGCCCTGGTTGACGTTCTGCCGCAGCGCGACGAGCCGGTTGTAGATGCCCACCACGAACAGCAGCAGCACCACGATGACGACAATAACAACAAGCAGTTCCATGACTGTGACCTTACCCTACCCCTGTTAAGTAATTGTGTGCCATTAAAGCTTCTGTCCGAAAAGGGGTGACGGGGAACAGGATGATCGAGCGGCCGAATGTCGATGCACTGATGGCAGGCGAACTTGGCCGGTTCCTGCAAGGCCAGGTGCAGGTGCGCGAAGCTGCCAAGGCCAAGACTAACAAGCGCTACTTCGTCTCCGCGCTGGTGCTGTTGCCGCTGCTGTCGTTCCTATGGTTCACACCGCTCGGCGATTTCCGCCTGTTCCTGACCGTGGCCGCCGGCATGGGCGCACTGTGGTGGAGCCGCATCCCGGCGATGCGGGCAAAGAAGGAAACCAAGTCCGGCATCAATGCCGCCATCGCCGAGGCACTGGGCCTGGAATACGCGCATGATTGCGACGGGAGCCATGGCTTCGAACGGGCGAAGTCCCACAAGATGTTTCCCAATCACCAGCGCTCGAATTTCGAGGACCTGTGGTCTGGCGAAATCACCGGCCTGCCCTTCACCCTGCACGAAGCCCACCTGCAGGAGCGGCGCGGCAGCGGGAAGAACCGGCGCTGGGTCACCGTGTTTCGCGGTCCCGTGATCACCATCGGCTTCAAGCGCACCTTCCACGCGACAACGCTGCTGGAACGGTCAGGCAGGCACCGCAAGTTCCTGTTCTTCGGAGAAGCCGACCAGATCACGCTGGATGGCGTGGTGCTGGACAAGGCGGACATGGTGCACCCCGATTTCGAGGACACCTTTACCGTCTTCACATCGGACCAGACCGAGGCGCGCTACCTCGTCCACCCGGTCTATATCGAACGGCTGATCGCGCTGGAGCAGGCCTTTCAGGGCCAGGGCATCAAGACGCTGTTCAAGGACCGCGAACTGACGATCGTCCTGACGACCGAGAACATGTTCGAATCCGGCTCGCTCAACCACCAGCGCGACCGCGAGATGGTGGAAATGAGCGTCGCCCAGTTCATGGCCATGGCCGAACTGTGCGCCGCCCTGAACGAGCCGGAACGATAGGTCCTACTTGTCGAAGATCTTGGCCCAGCGACGCTTCTCGCGGGTCTTCCAGTGTTCGCGGTGGTAGGCGTCAGACGCCAGCAGCGGCATGACCGAGCCGGCTTCCGCGAACACCATCTGTTCGATGGCGGTCGAGACCTTGCCCCAGCTGGCCGCTTCCTGCAGCGTCGAGGACGAACAGGCACCGTCGCGCACGTCGGCAACGGTGATCTGCACGGCGTATTTGTGCACGGCGACGTCTTCGTGGCCGAGGATCTCGGCGCAGACGACGGTATCCTGGATGAAGTTCTTCGGCACGCCGCCGCCGACCATCAGCAGGCCGCTTTCGCCGGCCTTCATCTTGATGTCGGTCAGTTCGCGGAAGTCCGCCACGGCGTCGATCATCAGGTAGGGCTCGCCCTTGGCCATCTGGTCGACCTGGTGCTTCACCAGGCCGAAACCGGCCGAGCTGTCGACGAAGGCCGGGCAGAAAATCGGCACGTCATGCTCGTAGGCGAGCTTGACGAGGCTGTTTTCCTTCTTGCCGTGTTCGACGAGATATTTGCCCATCTCGCGGATGAAGGCGCGGCTGGAGTACGGCCCTGGCGGCAGCGAGTTGGCGATCTTGTTGATCGTGAAGTCGCAATCCTGCAGCTGCTCTTCGTCGATGTAGGTGTCGTAGATGCGGTCGATGTAGAGCGAGCGCAGCGTATCGTCGTCCGGCACTTCCAGCGCCTGGTAGTGCTTGTGGCCAAGCCCCTCAAAGAAATCCATGTCGACGATGGTGGCACCGGTAGCCACGACGCAGTCGACCATGTTGTTTTGGACGAGTTCCGCATAGAGGTCCATGCAGCCGCCCGCGCTGGTCGAACCGGCGATGACGAGGAAGATCGTGCAGTCCTTGTCGGCCAGCATCTGGTTGTAGATGCCGGTTGCGTTCGCAAGATCGCGGCTCGTGAAGCTCATCTTGCGCATGGAATCAATGATCGGGCGCGCGTCGAAACTGGTAATGTCGATATGTTCGACCTGGGTGCTCAGCAGTTCTGCCTTGCGCGTGTCATTGATCTTGCTGTCGCTCATTCTTTCAAATTCTCCTGGTCCCTATGCCTTGCAAACGGGTCCTGTCACTGGACGTTCCCCTGCATAGGGGCGCGCGCCATTAGGTGCTAGTCATCCCTTCGTAAAGCGGTATTAGACGCGCGCATGGGGGATTCGCCAAACTTGAGAACGCCGACACGAGATGGCGTGCTGGAAGCAGCGCGCAAGATGGCGGAGATTTTGCCGCCTACACCATTGATTCCATTCGAAATCGACGGACAGAAGGTCTGGGCCAAGGCGGAGTGCCTGCAGCCCATCGGCGCCTTCAAGATTCGCGGTGGCTGGCACCGGCTGAGCGACCTGAGCGATGCAGAAAAGACCAAGGGCGTGGTCGCGGTTTCCAGCGGGAATCATGCCCAAGGCGTGGCATGGGCTGCGAAACGGCTCGGCATCCCCGCGACCATTGTCATGCCGCAGGACGCACCGCCGATTAAGCTCGACCGCACGAGAGAGCTTGGCGCGGAGGTCGTCACTTACGACCGCATGACCGAGAACCGCGAGGCAATCGCGCAGGGGCTCGCACAGGAAAAGGGCGCGGTCTACGTTCATGCTTTCGGCGACCCATGGGTGATCGAAGGCCAGGGCAGCGCGGGTATCGAAATCCTGGCGCAACTGGAAGAACAGGGCGCGCCTGCCCCGACGCGCATCCTTGCCTGTTGCGGCGGCGGCGGGCTGACCGGCGGCCTCGCCCTCGCCTGCCCGGAAGCGGAGGTGGTCCCGGTGGAACCCGAAGGCTGGGACGACATCTGCCGCTCCATCGAGACGGGCGAAATCCAGTCGGTGGGCGAGAACCCTCCCCCAACCGCCTGCGATGCCTTGCAGACCTTCGCCACCAGCCCGCTGAACTTCGCCATCCTCAAGGAACGTTGCCCCTACGGCCTGCGCGTGACCGAGGCCGAAGTGCGTGAGGCACAGCGGTTCGCCTTCGCCAACCTGAGGTTGGTGCTGGAGCCGGGCGGCGCGGTCGCGCTGGCTGCGGCCCTGACCGGCAAGGCCAAGCTGGACGGCACGACCGTGATCATGCTGTCCGGCGGCAATGTCGACCCACGGCAGTTCTGCCAGACGGTATGGCAGGCGTAATCCGTTTCAATTGACAATCTAATTGCCGCGGCGCAGTCTCCCGCCGGACTCGGAGGGGAGACAATCATGAATTTCGAACTGCTCGCACCCGCAGCGGCACTGGCCGTGTGGTCGATGATCATGCTCATCTGGATGGCGGCACTGCGCCTGCCGGCCCTCGCCAAGCTGGAGATGCCGGCGGAGAAGTCCCGCGGCGGGCGCGGTTCGGACCTCGATGGCGTGCTGCCCGGTCCGATCCAGTGGAAAGCGCACAACTACAACCACCTGATGGAACAGCCGACCGTCTTCTATGCGGTGGTGATCATCCTGTTCCTTGCCGGCGGGACGCAGACCGATCTCTACCTCGCCTGGGCCTATGTCGGCATCCGCGTGGTGCACTCGCTGTGGCAGTCGGTGGTCAATACCATCCCCATTCGCCTGACGCTGTTCACGATCTCCAGCATCGTCCTGGCGGCGCTCGCCGTTCGCGCGCTGCTCGCTACGATTTGACGGGCTAGCGACATGACGATCCTGCAACCCGTCGTGGCGCTGGCCGCGTGGACCATGGTGATGTGGCTGTGGATGTATGCAACGCGCCTGCCTGCCATGGCCACCGCCAAGGTCGATCCCGACAGCCTGGCCAACACGCCCGGCGCCTCGCTGGACCAGATGCTGCCGGTGCAGGTGCAGTGGAAGGCGAAGAACTACAACCACCTGCACGAGGCTCCGACGGTATTCTACGCCGTCTGCCTGGTGCTGGCGGTGGTCGAGGCCGGCAATGGCCTCGCTACCACGCTGGCCTGGGTCTACGTCGCCCTGCGGGTAGTCCATTCGCTGGTGCAGGCGATCATCAACAAGGTGCCTCTGCGGTTCCTGATCTTCGCCGCGTCCTCGCTGGTGCTGATCGCGCTGATCGTGCTCGCCGCCATGGCCGTGTTCTGACCTAGGGGCTTTTGCGCAGCCTGCGCTTCACTTGAGTTGATGAGCCTGTCCCCTAGCGAGGGGGTGACGCAGATTAACCACGGGAACGCAGCATGGCCCACATCCTGGTTGTCGATGACGATGACATTCTTGCAGCGAACGCCGCCCGCATCCTGATCGGCGCCGGGCACGTCTGTGGCTGGGTGTGCGACGCCAAGGAAGCCGTGGCCACCATTACTAAAAGCCGGCCGGACCTTGTCCTGCTGGATCAGAACATGCCGGGCGAGAACGGCTCCACTCTTCTACGCCGCTTGCGCAATTCACCGCGTTACTATGATCTTCCGATTGCCATGCTGACCGGCGTTACCGGGCTGAAGGAGGAACAGGTAGCCTATTACAACGGCGCGCAGGACTACATCCGCAAGCCGTTCAGCGAGAAGATGCTGGTGTTTCGGGTGAACCAAGTTCTGAAAACGCAGGAAGGCCGTCCGCGCCACCAGCCGCTGGAGGACCTGGAGCGCCGCCGCACTGCCCAGGCGAAGTCGTCACCGCGTCGCTTCGGCCTGAGGCTGGTCTAGCCCCGGCTCAACTGCCGACTTCGCCGAGGTCGGAGATGAAATTCACGGTCCAGCGCTGCACGTTTTCCTCGCGCACTGTGACGATCATGTTCTCGTAGCGCCGCCTTCGCTCTTCCAGCGGCATGTCGAGCGCCAGGCGGATGTGATGCGCGAGATCGTCCGCGCTGTGCGGATTGATCATCAGCGCGCCCTCCCCATCACAATCCAGCTGCTGTGCGGCACCGGCAAAGCGCGACAGGATCAAGACGCCGGGATCGTCCGGGTCCTGCGCCGCGACATATTCCTTGGCCACCAGATTCATCCCGTCGCGCAGCGGGGTGACGAGGCCGATCTTGGCGGCGCGGTAGAAGCCGAACAGCTCCTCCTGGCTGTAGCCCCTGTTGACGTACCGGATCGGCACGAGGTCGACTTCCGAACGTGCGCCGTTGATCTGGCCCGCCTTCTGTTCGAGCGTGGCGCGGATCTGCTGGTAGCTGCCGATATCCTCGCGACTGGGCGGCGCGATCTGGATGAAGACGAGGTCGCGCACCCGATCGGGATAGCGGTCGAAGAAACGCGCGATCCCGTCGAGCCGTTCGGGCAGGCCCTTCGAATAGTCCAGCCGGTCGACCCCGATCATCGCGGTACGATGACGAGTGGAAGACATCAGCCGCTGCTGCGCCTGGCGCGCCTCGCCGGTGTCCCCCTTGCCGGTGAAAAAGTCGTAGTCGATGCCGATGGGATAGGCGCGCGCCACCGTCTTGCGGCCGTCCAGTTCCACGGTGCCGCTGTCGCGATCCACCTCGGCGCCGAGTTCCTTTTCGCAATAGTGCAGGAAGCTCTCCAGCCAGGTGTCGTTCTGGAAGCCGATCAGGTCGTAATGCAGCAGCGCCTGCACCAGCCGCTCGTGGTAGGGCAACGAGACGAACAGATTGGTCGGCGGCCAGGGGATGTGCAGGAAGAAGCCGAGCTTGTTCTTCACCCCCATGCTGCGCAACCGCTCGCCCAAGGGCATGAAATGATAGTCATGCACCCAGACATGATCGTCCTTGTCGATCAGCGGCAGGACGCTCTGGGCGAAGCGCTCGTTCACCCGCTCGTAGCCCTTGCCGAACTCGCGCTCGTACTTCGTCAGGTCGATGCGGTAGTGAAACAGCGGCCACAGCGTGGAATTGGCGTAGCCGTTGTAATACTCTTCGATATCCTGGTGTTCGAGGTCGATCGTCGCCGTGGTAACACCGTCGGCGGAGCGCACGTAATTAATCGAGCCGGTAAACTCGTCGGTCTCCTGCCCGCTCCAGCCGAACCAGATACCGCCGTTGGCCTTCAAGGCGGAGTTGAGCGCTCCCGCCAGTCCCCCTTGTGCACCGGCGACCCCGCGTGCCTTGGGAACGGCAACGCGGTTCGAGATGACAACAAGTCGGGCCAATTCAGCCTCCTAACGTACGGTGTTCCAGCTCTTCGAGAGTAGTCCGGCGCAATTGATTATACCGACCAGCGAGTAGGTTTGGGGGAAATTCCCCCACAGTTCTCCGGTCTCGAAATCCATGTCTTCGGACAGTAGGCCGGAGCCGGTGCGATGGTCCAGCATGGTGCAGAAAAGCTGCCGCGCCTCCTCCTTGCGGCCCATCAGCGCCAGCGCCTCGATCAGCCAGAAGGTGCAGATGTTGAAAGCCGTCTCAGGGGCACCGAAGTCGTCCTCAGCCGCATAGCGCAGCATGTGTTCGCCACGACGCAGGTCGCGTTCGATCATGTCGAAGGTCTGCAGGAAACGCTGGTCGTCCGGCTCGATGAAACGCAGTTCCAGCAGCTGCAGCAGGCTGGCGTCGAGGTAATCGCTTTCGAAGCTGGCGCCGAAGTGGCCTTCCTTGCCCTCCCCTTTCCAGGCCTTCTCGTCGATGGTCCTGGCAATGGCGTCGGCCCGCTCGCGCCAGAAAGTCGCGCGATCGTCCTTGCCGAGATAGGCAGCGGCGTTGGCCAGCCGGTCGCAGGCCGCCCAGCTCATCACGGCGGAATAGGTGTGCACCTCCTGCCGCGTGCGGAATTCCCACAGGCCGGCATCGGGCTGATCGTGCATCTTCCACGCCATCTCGCCAACCTGTTCCAGGCTTTCGAAGTCGCGATCGTCGGCCATGCGCAGCAGCCGCTTGTCGAGGAAGCCCTGCACGGTCGGCAACACGATCTGGCCATAGGCGTCGTGCTGCACCTGTTTGTAGGCGGCATTGCCCACGCGCACCGGCCCCATGCCGCGATAGCCTTCCAGCCAGCTGGCCGTCGTCTCGTTCAGCTCGGCAACGCCCATGACCGAATAGAGCGGCTGGATCTGTCCGCCCTTGGCGTCATCGACGATGTTGCGCAGGTAGCCGAGATACTTCTCCAGCACGTCCAGCGCGCCCAGCCGGTTGAGCGCCTGCACGGTGTAGTAGGAATCGCGGATCCAGCAGTAGCGATAGTCCCAGTTGCGCTCCGAATGCGGGGCTTCGGGGATGGAAGTCGTCAGCGCGGCGACGATGGCCCCGGTTTCCTCGTGCTGGCACAGTTTCAGCGTGATCGCCGCGCGGATCACCTCCTGCTGCCATTCGAACGGCGTCGCCAGGCTGCGCGCCCAGAGTTGCCAGTACTTGCGCGTCGACTGTTCCATCCGCCGCACCTGTTCGCGCAGGTTGCCGACGAAGGGTTCGTCCGGGCCGAGGAAGAAGTGCGTGTCCTCCTCAATGCGGAAGGTGCGCTGCTCGAGGATGTAGCCGACCGGCGCATCGGTGGAGAGGCGCAGCGCCTGCCCGGTGGTTAGGTAGCGGACGTGGTTGGTGCCGTTAGTCGTCTCGGCAACCTCGGCACCGTGGTTCTTCATCGGCTTGAGCACGACCTTGATGCGCGGATTGCCGGCGATGGGTCGCACGATGCGCGCATAGGCCACGGGGCGATACATACGGCCGGAGCGTTCGAAGCGCGGGCAGAAGTCCAGCACCTCCACCGCGCTGCCGTCGCCGGCCTCCAGTCGGGTCAGCAGGATCGGCGTGTTGCGGATGTATTCCTGATGCGCGCTGACCTGCCCTTCCAGCTCGAAGCGCCAGACGCCGACATCCTGCGCATCGCCGTTCAGCAGTGCGCAAAAGGTCGGGTCGCCGTCGACCCGGGGAACGCACCCCCAGACGATGCCGCCGCGGGTGTCGATAAGGCCGGAAACCTGGCAGTTGCCAATCGGCCAGAGCTCTAGATCGCTGGTGTGCCCTGTCACAATCCCAACCAATGGTGCACTGCAGCAGGACTGGCAAGGGCGTATTTTGCCTCGGCGCTCTCTCGCTCCCCTACAGAGATGCCAAAACCGCCGTATTCCTGCGCCGCTACCATGCCGTCTTCATCCGTAACGTCGTCGCCTATGAAAACAGGCCGCGCACCGGTAAAAGGTTCCTCGGCCATGATCCGGTGGACGGCCGCTCCCTTGTTGGCGCCGGGCGCCACCAGTTCGACCACGCACTTGCCGCGCTTCAGGTCCAGCCCGTGCTCGTCCGCCTTGCGCCGGGCGAATTCCAGCACTTCGTCTTCCAGCGAGGGATCGCTCCGGTAATGCAAGGCAGCGCCGTGCGGCTTGTCTTCCTGCGTCAGCCCTTTTTCCGCGACGAAGACCTGCACCTCTTCCAGCAGCGGCGCCGACATGCCCGCGGGCTCCTCACCGATGCTGGACCCGTCGGCAGCCCGGCAATCGACCCCGTGCGATCCTGCCGCAACCAGCCGGAACCCGCCGAGGTGCCTCTGGAGATCGACAAGCGCGCGCCCACTGATCAGCGCCAGGCGCCCGCCCAGCCGATCGCTAAGCTCGGTCAGTCGCTGCGACAGGTTGTCTGGTACGGCAATACCGTCAGGCGTCGGGGCAATGTCGACCAGCGTCCCGTCGAAATCGAGGAACAGCGCTATCGGTCCATCCCCGGAGAGCGCATCGAGCGCGGGCGGATTGGGCTTCGCGGACATCTCCGCCCGCTCTAACGGGCACAGGTCCGAGGTCAACATCAGCCTAGACGGGCAAGCCGACGTAATTCTCGGCAATGCTCGTCTGCGCGGCGCGGCTGTTGGCGATGTAATCCAGTTCCGCCACCTGCATGGCACGCTCGAAATCTCCGCCGCCGGGGAAGCGGTGCATGAGGTTGGTCAGCGACCAGCTGAACCGCTCGGACTTCCACACGCGGGACAGCGCCTTGTCCGAATAGCCGCTGATCGCGTCGTTATCCGAAGCCTTGAAGAAACGCGTCAGCGCCTCGGCCGCGTAGTGCACGTCGCTGGCGGCGAGGTTCAGGCCCTTCGCCCCGGTCGGGGGCACGATATGGGCGCTGTCGCCGCACAGCATCAGCGAGCCATGGCGCATCGGCGCAAAGACGAACGAGCGCAGCGGGGCGATGCTCTTTTCGATGCTTGGCCCGCGGGTGATGTTGGCAGCTGCATCCGGCCCGAGCCGGATCGCCAGTTCGTCCCAGATTCGCTCGTCGCTCCAGTCATCCGCCTTATCGGTCAACGGCACATCGACGTAGTAGCGGCTGCGCGTTTCGCTGCGCATGCTCGCCAGGGCGAAGCCGCGCTCGTGGTTGGCGTAGATCAGTTCGTGATTGCATGGCGGCACGTCAGCCAGGATGCCGAGCCAGCCAAACGGATATTCGAGCATGTACTCCTTGCCCACGCTGGCCGGGATGGCGCGGCGGCTGGGTCCATGGAAACCGTCGCAACCCACGATGATCCGGCAATCGATCCGCTGCTGCTGACCGCCCTTGTCGAACGTGACGTAGGGCGCATCGCTCTCGATATCGTGCAGCGCCGTGTCCTCGACTTCGTAGATCGTTTCGAGACCGCGCTCTTCGCAGGCATCCATCAGGTCACGCGTGACTTCGGTCTGACCGTAGACGTAGACCTGCTGCCCGGTGAGGCCGGCAATATCGATGCGGATCAGCCGCTCGCCATCGGCAAGATTGAAACCGTCGTGCACCAGCCCTTCGGCCTTGAGGCGTCGGTCCAGCCCGATACGCTCCATCAGGTCGACCGTGATGTTTTCCAGCACGCCGGCCCGGATGCGGCTGAGCACATAGTCGGGCGAGCGGCGCTCGATCACCACGCAGTCCACGCCCTCTGCCTTGAGCAGGTGGCCAAGCAGCAGCCCGGCCGGCCCCGCACCGATGATGCAGACGTCGGTCTTCATTCCAATCCCCTGTTCGTTTCTGCATTCGCTCCTAGGGCTGCCGCTCGCCCGGCCGAATGGCAATCCCAACGAACAACTTGGCTTTATCATCGGAACGGGGCAAAGAACCGGGAATGAAGGAGGACCCGCTACCCCACTATTTCCTCTATGGAGAGGCGAGCCAGGAAGCCGACCCCGACTTCATCCATATCGAGGATCTGGCCACCCGTTCCCGGCCGAGCGGATGGTCCATCGCACCGCATAAACACCTTGATCTCAATCACATGATCCTGATCAACGAGGGTGGTGGCGTAATCCAATATGAATCTGATTTCATTGAATTTATAGCGCCCAAACTGCTGATCGTTCCGGCCCGTGCCGTGCACGGGTTCGAATGGCATGCCGAATCCGCCGGCCTGGTGCTGACGCTCGCCGACATCCAGTTGCGGCAGATTTGCAGCCTGCATCCGGAGTTCGAGACGCTCTTCGCAGAATCGCGTTGCCTCGATCTCGATGCCGAGGAATGCACCGCCATCGAACATGCGATGGAGATCGCGCGGCGGGAGAATTCCTGGATCGCACTTGGACAATCCGCAGCCATGAATGCCGCGCTGATGCTGGTCATGGTCTATGCTGCGCGACGGGCGGAGCACAGCAAGAACGGAGCCGCGGGCACCACCAGGCAAGCGCAATTGATGGCCCGCTTCCGGCAGTTGCTGGAACAACGCTATCGCTTGCGTGAGCCGGTCATCACCTATGCCCGGGAATTGGCGGTGAGCGAAACATCACTGCGCGAAGCCTGCGCCGCCTATGGCCAGTCGCCGACCGAGATGCGCGACCAGCGCGCCATCCTGGAGGCGCAACGCCTGCTGGCTTTCTCCAACATGAGCGTGGGGGAGATCGGCGAGTTCATCGGCCTTCCCGACCCCGCCTATTTCTCGCGCTTCTTCAGCCGCAAGTGCGGCCTGTCACCGGCGCAATGGCGCCGTGACGTACAGGCGAAGAAGCAGCTCGAAGCCTGATTCCCTGCCGCCAAAGAAAAGGGGCGCCCCGAAGGACGCCCCCGATCTTGTTCTGACGCAATCGATCAGAATTCGTAGCCGACCGTGATGCCGTACTGACGAGGCGGCAGGTAGGTGCCGGTGATCGTGCGGCTGGTCGACACGGCGAAGGCGCCCGACACCACGAATTCATCGGTCAGGTTACGCACCCAGAGGTTCACGCTCAGGTCCCGGTTCGGGAAGGTGTACTTCAGGTTGGCGTCGACGATGCTGTAGTCGTCGGCCGCCATGCGCGGGTCGTTGAACTCGGTGTAGAACTGGTCACCGGTGTAGCTGTAGGAAGCCGAGGCGGTGATGTTGCCACCGTTCGACAGGTCCTTGTCGTAGGTCGCCCGCAGGCCGAAGGAAGCTTCCGGCGTGTTACGCGGACGATTGCCCGAAAGGTTGATCGTGCGCGGCGTGAAACCGGCAAGACCCTCCAGCGCGCCGAGCGGATCCAGCGGGTTGTCGGTGATGAAGTCCTGGAACTCGATGTCGTAGAGGCTGCCGTTGAACGCGAGCGAGAACTCGTCGGTCAGGTAGGCCGTACCTTCGATTTCGATACCCATGCCTTCGGTCGTGGCAGCGTTCTCAACGCTGGTGACGAAGCGCGGGCCGCTCGAGATCAGGCGGGTACGGTCGAACTGCGCACCGTCCACTTCGTAGTAGAAGGCGGCGATCGACAGGTCGAGCGCACCGTCGAGGTAGGTGCCCTTCAGGCCGGCTTCCCAGTTCTCGATGGTTTCCGGGTTGGTGATGAACGGCGAACCGTCCACCAGAGCAGCCGAGCCCGATTTGAAGCCTTCCGAGTAGGTCGCGTAGAGCAGCGTCTCTCCGACATCGAGCTCAAGCCCGATTTCTGGCGTGAAGTCGGAGAAGCTGCGGCTGTCCGCACCGGTCGCCAGCTGCAGGCCGGGGCCGGCACCGGGCAGGAAGGTATCGACCTGGATGTCGCGGCTTTCGTCCGAGTATCGGGCGCCTGCCTTGATGCGGAAGGTGTCGGTCACGTCGAAGGTGAAGTTGGCGAACAGCGCCCAGGCCTCGACGTCCATGGCACCCGGGATCATCACACGGGCATCGGGGAACAGCTGCGCAATGTCCGGACGGGCGGCCGGAGCCGGACCGGGGTTGGTCTGGGCAATGAACGGATCGAGGATGTCACGACGGTTGTAGGCCGACTGCGGATTGGTGCCGATCGGCACGATCGCGCTGACGTCGTCGGTGAAGTAGAACGCACCGATCAGGCCGCGCAGGCGACTGGTGTCGACCACGAACTGCAGTTCCTGCGAGAACTGCTCGTTCTCCACCTGCTGCACCTGCACGGTGGACGGCAGGGCATTGTCGATGCCGTTACGGACGTTCGAGATGTCGAAGTCCTGCAGCAGGAAGCTCTCGCCTTCGCGGAAGTTGGTGATCGAGCGGAAGACGAAGTCGGCACCCAGTTCGGCTTCGAACAGGTTGGTGACGCTGGTCGTCTCGAGCCGGCCGATCGGCGGCAGGTCGCCACCGACGTCGCGCGAGTTCAGCAGGGCATCGGGGCCCGCCAGCGTGACGAGGTTGGGGATCTGCGCCAGCAGTCCATTGCGATAGTCGGTGTCGCTGACACCCGGCTGGTTGGAACTGAGCGTGGCGATCTGCGCCGGCAGGCCGTCGATCACGGTCTGCGGGAAGCTGGCGCCGAGGAACTTCACCGCGCGCGAACGCTCGTTCTCGCGGAAGTATTCCACGATCACGCGGTTCGTGACTGCCGGCGAAATATCGAAGTTGAGCTGGCCACGGATGCCGATCTTGTTGGCATCGTCGACGTCTTCTCCGGTCAGCGTGTGCGTGCCGAAGCCGTCGCGGTTCTGGTGACGGAAGGCGATACGCGCCTGGATACCGTCAGTCAGCGGACCGGAGACCGCGCCTTCGGCCAGGATGCCGAAATCGTCGCCGCTCACCGTAAGGCGGGTGTAGCCTTCGAAGTAGTCGGTCGGCGCGGCCGTGACGAGGTTGATCGAACCGCCCGTGGCGTTGCGGCCATAGAGCGTGCCCTGCGGACCGCGCAGGACTTCAACCCGCTCAAGGTCGTACAGCGAAGCGAACTGCTGGGTCGGCTGGGCGACAACCGCGCCATCGACGTGCAGCGCCACCGACGGATCGAGACCCGGCAGCGAGGAGTTGAGGCCGATGCCGCGGATGTAGAGCTTGGCAAAGGCGAAGTCGTTACCGACCGTCAGCGACGGGACGGCGACCTGCAGGTCTTCCAGCGTGTTGATCTGGTTGTCCGCCAGGGTCTCGCCTTCGAAGGCGCTGATAGCCAGCGACACGTCCTGCAGGTCCTGCTCACGCTTGGTGGCGGTCACGACGATACGGTTATCGTCGGCAACCTCTTCCACGGCGTCCTGTGCGAATGCGACCGAAGGCACCGACGCGAGCGTGGCGATGACGGATGCGCTCGCCAGCAGGCGGAGCGCGGTTGCGCTGTGCGATTTGCTCATTCTGAAACTTCTCCCTTTGAGGGCGCCCCGTTGCCCGACGTCTGGCGACAAGGGAACACAGCCCTTGGTCTGGCCAACCATCGAGGTCTGGATCGCGACCGAATGGCGACGCGACACCCATAGGGAGTTGGACTTTTCGCGGACAGGCGAAGGCCTCAGCCAGCACGGCTGCCGGTCAAACCTGATGAGTTCTCTCCCTAATGGGTCTCGAAGTGGCCGAATCTCTTGGGCCACCGATCACCATGTGGCCGCGCTATGACCGCAATGGCGTGCGGGCAACATGGAATTGCCAACATATCAGTTGGACAAATCGCCACCTCGCCGTCGCGGGCATTCCGAGCAATATCCGTATTTTCGCCTAGGCCGCTGCCAAGCCCACCGCCCGGCAGATGCTATTCTCGCGGTTCAACCCGCACGCCGTCTTCCAGCGCCCCTCCGGGATTGAGGATGACGGTCTCACCCTCGTCCAGACCCTCCAGCACCTCGGCGTGTTCGTCGTTGAGATGGCCCAGCACGACCGCCCGTTCGACCGCCCGGCCGCCATCGATGGCGAACACGCGCCAGTCGCCTTCCGACCCGCGGAACAGGGCGCCAATCGGAACCCTCAGGGCATCCTCGGCGCTCCACAGTACGAATGTCGCGTCGATCTGATAGCCGTGCCCCAGCCGTGCGAGCGCCTCGGCCTGCTCCGCATCGAAGCCGACGATCACGTTCACCCGCTGCTCCTCTATCCCGAGCGCGGAAATCTTGAGGCGGCCGAACGGCTCCACCTGGGTCACCCGTCCGGTGATGGTGCCCTCCCCGCCCCACTGGGTAATCATCACCAGGTCGCCGACGCTCACGCGAGCAGCCTCGCGCGAGATCAGGTCCACGACGGCCTCGATCTGCTGCGGGTCGCCGATTGTCATCAGCTGCGTACCCTGGGCAATCACGCCTTCGCTTTCGGTGATGACTGACATCACCGAACCGCTGGCAGGCGCGCGGACCGGAACCGGGGTTCCGGAGCCGGCACCGCCCGGTTGCGTCAGCAGCGCCTCGATCCGGCGCACTTCTCCGCGCGTCTGGTCGAGCACGGCACGACCATTGGCAACGCGAGTTCGCGCTGCTTCCAGTTGCGCCCGCGGCAGGAACCCGCGTTCTGCCAGTTCCTCTGCCCGGACCAGGTCCCGCTCGGCCTGTTCCAGCGACGCCCGCGCGCCGCCTTCGCTGGCGCGCGCGGAGGTCAGCGCCGCACGCAATTCCCGCTCGCTGCGCTGGTCCAGCGGGGTCGACGGCACCCCGGTCATGCGGGTGATCAGCGCGCCGCGGCTGACCTCGTCACCTGCCTCAAGCTCGATGCGCGCCAAGTATCCGGTGACCGGCGCGGAAACGACATAGTATTCCTCCGCCCGCGTCACGCCGTCGTCGGTTATGCCCACGGTCATCGGGCCACGCGAGACTTCGCCAGTGTCGACCGGCACCCTTTCCGGCCAGAAGGCGAACAGCAGCCCGGCCGCCAGCAGCAGCGCGATCAGCAAGGCCCAACGCCAGCGTTTGATGAGTGAAACGATCATTCCTGAGCCTTCAGCACCCGTACCATGTCCAGTTTGAATACCCGCATGGCGACGACCACTGCCGTGAGCGATGCCGAGGCCATGACCACCAGGCTGGCGAAGCCATAGGTCGAGCGCGAAGGCGCGAACGGGAGGCGGAAGAGGTCGGAGCTGAACATCGCGGTCATGAATTGCGCCAACCAATACCCGAGGATGCATCCCACGGGAACCGCGGCCACCACCAGCAGCGCCAGCTCGCCCAGCATGACGATGCCCACCTCGCTGCGGAAATAGCCAAGTACGCGCAGGGTCGCGAGTTCATGGGCGCGCTCGGAGAACAGGATGCGGGCACTGTTGTACACCACCCCAACGGCAATCGCGGAGGCGAAGGCGATGTAGAAAACGAGCATGGTGTTGATGTTCTCGTCGATCAATTCTTCGAACCGTTCCATCGCAGCGTCTCGCTCGGTTACCCCAAGCACCAGCGGCATGTCTTTGAGTTCGGTCAGAATCCGGTCGCGCTCTGCCGGATCGATCCGAAGCTGCGCCGCTCCCACGGGTGCGGCATCGCGCGTCAGCCGTTCCAGCACGCCCTGCGTCGCATAGGCCCGCTCCCCGATGAATTCGTCGACGATCCCCGCGACGTTCAGATCCAGCTCCGTTTGCCTGCCACCAAGCAGCTCGACGTGGATGCTGTCCCCGGCATCCACGCCCAGCTTGTCCGCCATGCGGCGACTGAGCATCAGGCCGGCCGGCGGCAGGCCAAGCTCGTTGCCATCGGCATCGATGCGAGCGGACAGGACGGCATCCTCGCTGGTGCTCTCGATGGCTGTCCGTTCCATCCGGTTGGTGAAGCTGAGTTTGACCGGCACGCCGCGCACCGGTTCCGCACGCAAGACCCCGGGAAGCTGTTCGAGCTCGTAGAGCACGTCCTCGTTGCGCGGCTCGGTGAAGGTCACCGTCATGTCCTGCCGCTGGGCGCGGAAGAAGTAGGAATCGAGCATGGTGCGGCTCGAGTCCATGAATTGCAGCGTGGCGAACAGCAGCGCCAGCGACAGCGAGACGCCCAGCACCGTGATGGCCGAGCGCCACGGCCAACGCGCGATATGACGGGCGATCATGTGTCCGATTGCCGAGAATCCCCCCCAGGTGCCGAATTTCTCCAGCATGCCCGAACGGTAGACCGGCGGCGGCGGAGGCGACATGGCCACGGCCGGGTTCAGCCTTGCCGCCGTGCGCATCCCGCCAAGGGCGCCCAGCCCTGCCGCCCCGAAAGACAGCAGCGCCGCACCGAGGAAAACGTTGCCCGAGACGCGGTATTCGAGGAACGGGAAGCGGAAGAACTCGAGGTACAGCTCGGTCATCGCCCGACCCATCCAGATCCCTGCCAGCGATCCGCCCAGTGTCGCAAGTCCGGCGACCACCAGGGAGAATTTCAGGTAATGCGCCGCGATCGCCCAGTCGGAATAGCCGAAGGCCTTGATCAGCCCGATCTGGGTCCGTTCGGTACGGATCAGCCGGCCCAGCACGATGTAGACCAGAAAGGTCGCCACCACCAGGAAGACCGGCGGGATCACCTGCGTCATCGCATCGAGCTGCATCAGCTCGTTATCGACGAAGGCGTTGGAGATGTGGTCTTCACGGCCATAGGCCCCCGCCCCACCATAAGGGGCGACAATATCGTCGACCTTGCGGATCACCTCGGCCTCGGAGACGCCGCGTTGCAGGGTGAGCGAGATCGAGTTGATCGCTTCCTTGCGGTCGGTCGCCGCTTCCAGCGCCTCCTCGCCCATCCAGAAGATGCCGAAGCGGGTGTTGTCGGGCACCAGGTCGCCCGGTGCCAGCGAGTAGATGAAGTCGGGCGCCAGTCCCACGCCGACGATCCGCAACGGTTGCCGGCTACCGTAGATCAGCGCCGAAACCTCGTCCCCGACGGCGAGCGAACTGGCCTGGGCAAAGGCTTCGTCCACCACCACTTCCTGCGGCGCCCCTGCCCGCGGCAGGCGGCCTTCACGCAGGGTGATGAGATTGAGGCGGTTGTAGCCGTGCTCGTCGATGGAATTGATCAGCGCGCGCACCGGGATGACCCGACCCGGCATGTCGAGCGAGGCATATTGCTGGATGCGCCCTTCCACCTGCTGGACGCCCTCGATGGCGGCGATGCGGTCGACCACGCTGCGCGGGGCGCGGGTCATCTCCACGAAGACGTCGGCGTAGTGGTTGCGCGCGTAATAGGCGTCGCGCGTCTCTGCCAGCGAGCGGCTGACGCCCATCGAAAGCACGAAGGTGGAGGTCGCCGCCGCCAGCACCAGCGCAATGGCGAGCGCCTGTCCTCGCATACGCCACAGGTCGCGCAGCAGCTTGAGGTCGAGCGCCCTCACCAGCTGATCTCGCTCGGATGAATCGGGCTGTCGTTCGTTTCAACGCGCGCGATGCGCCCGTCGAGGAAGTTCAGCACCCGGTCCGCCATGGCCGCGATGCCGACGTTGTGGGTGATGACCACGACTGTCGTGCCCAGCTCGCGGTTGGCCAGCGCCAGCGTTTCCAGCACGCGCACGCCGGTCTTGCTGTCGAGCGCCCCGGTCGGCTCGTCGCACAGCAAGACGCCCGGTTGCTTGGCGACGGCGCGCGCCACGGCGACGCGTTGCTGTTCACCGCCGGAAAGCTGCGCCGGATAATGGTCTGCCCGGTCGGTCAACCCGACCAGTTCGAGCGCCTCCATCGCGTCCATCGGGTTCGCCGCAATATCCGTGACGAGCTGGACATTCTCCTTCGCGGTGAGGCTGGGGATGAGGTTGTAGAACTGGAAGATGAAACCGATGTTCGCCCGCCGGAAGCGCGTCAGCTGGCGATCATCCAGCGCCACCAGGTCGGTATCGTGATAGAACAGCTCGCCGGAAGTCGGCCGGTCCAGCCCGCCGATGATGTTGAGCAGGGTCGACTTGCCGCTGCCCGACGGCCCTAGCAAAACCAGCAGTTCCCCCGCCGGAATCTCGAGATCGGCACCCCGCAGGGCATGAACCTCGGTCTCACCGGTCTGATAGACCTTGCTGAGGCCGACGCCTCGAAAGGCAAGCTCCGTCGTCAAATTCCCTCCTTGTGCATCCGGCAAGGACAATGCAACATCATGATTGCACGGGCCTTGACGTCGAACAAAGCGGTTTCGAAACCGCAGGGCGGCACCGGGCGACTTGTGCTGTTTGACGTTGGTCAGCCGCCAGATGGCGTCGGCAGCAGATCCGGCTCTATTTGGCCGTTCGATCAATCAAGACGCTAACCGAAGTTCTGGTCGGACGCGTTTACTCTTCCGCTGCCGAAACGATCTGCTCAACAAGCCACGCGATTCCTGCATCCTCCTGCCTTGCACTGTTGATCTGGATCATCTGGCGCATCTTCGGAAACCGAAACGGCAGTTCCTGCCATTCCAACGGCAGTCGGGCGGCCATCAATTCGGCTAACCGCCGATGCATGATTGCGAGCCGGTTGGTGCCCACCAACAGGTCGGGCACACTGGTGAAGGAGGCGACAGTCATCTCAATGCGCCGATCGATCCCGGCTTGCTCAAGCTGGCTTTCTGCAAAGGACGCGCGATTGACCTGGCCGATCCGCACCGCAATGTGACCTGCCTCGACAAAGTCGGCGGTCGAAATTGCACCACGCATCAGCGGGTTTCCTGTCCAGCCGACGACCACATGGTCCTCCTCGAACAAGAGCCTGGTCGGATGACCGGCTACACAATGGTCCTCTGGCGTAAGCAAGATGTCGACCTCGCCCCGCTCCAATCCGACCTGTGCCTGTTCGGAAGGCGGTAGGAGATCGAACGACAGATAGGGGGCCCTCGCCTGCAGGGCCGAGACGATCCGAGGAAACAGGACCGCCACGAGATAGTCCGACGCACAGATGCGAAAGCTGCGACGCGAAGTGGCTGGATCGAACCGGGTCGAGCGGATGATGAGCCCATCGATGCTGGCAAGGATCGGAGCGATCTCCTCCCGCAAAGCGAGAGCTTCCGCGGTCGGGATCATCTGCCGGCCTCGTGGAACCAGCAGCGGATCGTCGAAATAGGCGCGAAGCCTTGCAAGGGCGGCGCTCATCGCCGGCTGCGAGAGATTGAGGCGGGAGGCGGCGCGCGTGACGCTGCGCTCTTCCACCAGCATATCGAGAGCCTGAAGCAGGTTCAGGTCGAGCCCTTTGAAGCGCATGCAGGTTTATCCAAATGACGAATGGGTTGGCATTAGAACAATCGATTTTTCTTATCAAATGGTGCTCGCCATATTCGAGGCATGGATCAGCAAAACATATTGATTGTCGGCGGCGGCATCAGCGGCCTCACCTCGGCCATCGCCCTCCGACGTTCAGGGCACAGGGTCACCGTGATAGAGCGCGATCCCGATTGGACGGTCTATGGGGTCGGCATCATCCAGCAAAGCAATGTCTTGCGCGCGATGAAGCACCTCGGCCTGCTGGGGGACTATCTCTCCGCTTCCGTCGGCTTCGATGCCGTCGCAGTCCACGCGCCCGACGGAACGCTGGTGGCGAAAGTACCCTCGCCTCGACTGGTGGAAGGCTGCCCCGCCAATGTCGGCATCGGCCGGCCGGCCTTGCAGAAAGTGCTGGCCGATCGTGCGACCAAGGCGGGCACCGAGATACGGCTCGGCCTGACGGTCGATGCGATCGAAGAGGATGCGGCTGGTGCGCATGTCACCTTCTCCGATGGCTCCTCAGCGCGGTTCGACTTCGTCATCGGTGCCGACGGCGTTCATTCACAGACCCGCGCGATGCTCTTCCCCGAAGAAGCCGGGCCGCAGTTCACGGGTCAGTCCGTCTGGCGTTACAATCTGCCGCGCCCCCCGGAACTGGATTCACTCCATGTCTACAACGGACCGACGGGCGCCGGCCTCGTCCCGATCAGCGAAGAGCTGATGTATATCTACCTTACCACGCCCGAGCCGGGAAACCCGCGCTATCCGGAAGCAGGCCTTGCCGCCGTGATGCGCGCGCGGATGGAGACACTGGCACCTGATCTGCGGGAACTTGCCGACCACATCACCGATGATGCCGCTGTCGTCTATCGTCCGCTGGAAGCCTTCATGCTGAGCGGTGACTGGCACAAGGGGCGCACCGTTCTGCTGGGCGATGCGGTGCACGCGACCACGCCTCACCTGGGGCAAGGCGCCGGGATGGCGATAGAGGATTCGATCGTGCTGGCCGAAGAAATCGACAGCGCCGAAACCCCGCAACAGGCTTTCGCCGCCTATCGCAAGCGCCGTCTCGAACGCTGTGCCTATATCGTCGAACGCTCGCTCGAAATCTGCATGGGCCAGCTCGGCAAAGGGCCGCCCGTCGATAATGCCAAGGCCACTGCGGAAATGTTCCGCGTGGTATCCCAACCGATATGAGGAGCAGGCAATGAGCCGCGTCACCGAAATCCGCTATGTTGGTTACGGGGTCGAAGACCTCGATGCCGAACGCGCATTCTATGCCGATCACTGGGGGTTGGAGGAGCTGCCTGCCGAAGACGGCATGACCTGGTTCCGCGCGGTGGGATCGCCGGAACATCACGTCGTCCGCCTGCGTCCCTCGGATGCAAACCATGTCGATGTAATTGCACTGGCGGCAAGCAGCCGGGGTGATGTCGATGCATTGCACACCAGGGTCGCAGAAGCTGGCTGCAAGGTCATCCACGCGCCGCGCGACCTTGCATCGCCCGGTGGCGGCTATGGCTTCCGTTTCTTCTCACCTGACGGCCTGCCGTTCGAGATTTCCAGCGATGTCGCACACGGCGAAGCGCGCGAGGTGGACCGCTGGGAAGGCATCCCGCTGCGCATCAGCCACATCGTGCTGCATTCGCCGGACCACCAGGCAGCGGTGAAGTTCTTCTGTGACGTGTTGGGCTTCAAGGTCAGCGACTGGCTGGGCGACTTCATGTGCTTCCTGCGCTGCAATTCCGCCCATCACCGGCTTGCCATCCTGCCAGGGCCGCCCTGCCTCAACCACGTCGCCTACGACATGACCAATGTCGATGGCATGCTGCGCGGCGTCTCGCGCCTGAAACAAGGAGACATCGATATTCGCTGGGGCCCCGGCAGGCACACGGCCGGCGACAACACCTTCAGCTATTTCGTCACGCCTGCGGGCTTCGCGGTCGAATATACCGCCGAACTGGAAGAGGTCGATTTCGACACGCACGAGGCCAAGGTGCACGAGCCAGGGCCGCGTATCATGGACCAATGGGGTATCGGCACCGGTGGGCCGCAAACCATGCCGCATGCCGCGCCCGACCCGAAGCTGTTCCAGTCGGCGGAGGTTTGAGGCGAGATGGCGCTGTTCGAGTATTTTCCGAACTACATCTGGAACCTATCCGTCGCCATGGCGCTGGAGAGTGGCGGCAAGATCGGCGAGATCATCGACATGTGCGAGCCGATCCGCGAGGCGGCGGAAAGCGGCGATGCGGGAACGCCCGACTTCATGCGGCAATGGGTCGCCAGGGCGGACGAGCTGCTGGAGCTGGCCGCCGAGGATGAGCGGCGCGGACGCGGCTTCTCGGCTTCGAACAAGCTCGAACGCGCCTCTCTCTACCTGCTGGTAGCGGAACGGATGCAGCAGCAAGGCTCTGCCGGGCGGGAGGAAACCTACCGCAAGGCACGGGAGGCTTTCGATCGCTCGACCCGGCTTGGCTCGATCAACCGAGAACGCGTGGAAGTGCCGCTCGCCAGTGGCACGATGCCGGCGCTCTACACCCGCGGCGAAGGCGACGGGCCGCGCCCAGCGGTGGTCTATTGCAACGGCCTCGATAGCAGCAAGGAGCTGCTCTACTGGTCGCGCCTGCCAGAGGCATTGGCAAGGCGCGGCATCTCGACCCTTTGCGTGGACCAGCCCGGAACGGGAGAGGCTTTGCGCCTGCAAGGGCTGCCGGTCGATCCGCATTCCGAAAGCTGGGCCAGCAGAGCGGTCGACTGGCTGGAAGCGCGAGACGATGTCGATCCGGCTCGCATCGGCATGACCGGCATCTCGCTTGGCGGCCATTTCGCCCCGCGCGCCGTCGCCTATGAACCGCGCTTCGCCAGCGGCGCGGTGTGGGGTGCGAACCACAACTGGCGAGAGGTGCAGGACGCCCGCATCAAGCGCGAAGGCGAAAATCCGGTGCCACACTACTGGGCGCATGTCTTCTGGACCTTCGGCGCCAGCGATATGGAGGATTTCCTGCAAAAATCCGAAGGCATGAACCTCAACGGCCATATGGACCGCATCACGGTCCCCTTCCTCGTCACCCATGGGGAGGCAGACCGTCAGATCAGCGTGAACTATGCACATCAGGCCTATGACCAACTGGTCAATTCGCCACGCCGCGAGCTGAAGATCTTCACCCCGCGCGAAGGCGGCGTGGAGCATGTCGGGGCAGACAACATGTCTTATGCGCGCGATTACATAGCCGACTGGTTCGCCGAGACACTGGGAGGACGCACGCAATGCTGAAACTGTGGTTCGCGCCGAACACCTGTGCTCGCGTGACGATGACCGCGCTGGAAGATATCGGCCTGGAATACGAGACGGGATTGATCGCCTTCATGGCAGGTGAGCACCGCAAGCCGGAATTCCTCGCCGTCAATCCTTCGGGCAAGGTGCCCGCGCTGGAAACTCCGCAAGGCGTGCTGGTGCAGAACGGCGCAATCCTGTCTTGGCTGGCAGAAACCTATCCGGACGCGGGCTTGCTCCCGGCAACTGATGACCCCTTCGAAAAGGCCCAGCAGCAGGCCGAGATATTCCGCTGCTCGAGCGACCTGCACCCCCTCGTCACGCGCTTTGTCATGCCGCAGATGATTTCAAGCGACCCGGAAGACGCGCCACGCATT
The DNA here is from genome assembly GCF_026967575.1 of Aurantiacibacter sp. MUD11. Classification (NCBI taxonomy): domain Bacteria; kingdom Pseudomonadati; phylum Pseudomonadota; class Alphaproteobacteria; order Sphingomonadales; family Erythrobacteraceae; genus Aurantiacibacter; species Aurantiacibacter sp. MUD11. The sequence continues at coordinate 672,483 of NZ_CP114054.1, forward strand.
CGGGCGAAGGCAGAGGAGATGCTGCGCTTCCAGCTCGCCCCTCTCGCAGACCGTCTGGATGCGGCCGACTGGCTGTTGGGTGACAGCTGGTCGGTACTGGATGCCTACGTCGCATGGATTTGGTTCCGCATTACCGGATCGGGTTTCGATGATAGAGCGTTCCCTTCCCTGCTGAGGCATCACCAAAGTGCCATGAATCGCGCCAGCGCCAAGGCGGCACTCGCTCGCGAAAGCGCAGCGGAAGCAGCATTGGAAAAGCGAGGGCTGCTTTTCCGTCCACCATTCGCCAAGGGAGCAGAGCGATGAGCGACCACCACGTCAGGCGGATCGTCACCGGACATGACGATCAGGGGCGCGCGATCTTCCTGGAGGATGGGCCCGTACCCCGCGTGCAGCGTATCGGCGGCGAGCATGGCCCACTGTTCTTCGAGGTCTGGAACACGCGCGAGACACCCGCGCGGATCGAACCAGCCAGTGGCGAGCCTGACGAAGACGGCATCCAGCTCGCCCCGCCGAAGGGCGGCACCCGCATTCGCGTGCTCGACATCCCGCCTGATGGTGACCGTCTGGATGATGTAACACCCGAGGAAGCCCGCGCGCATTTCGCCGAAGTCGGCGCGGTCGAGGCTTCTTCTCACAGCGGGAAAGGCAGCCGTCACGCCCATATGCACCGCACCGAGACGGTCGATTACGGAATCGTGCTGGAAGGGGAACTCACGCTGATCCTCGACGAAGGTGAAACCACTTGCCGGGCGGGAGACATCATCGTGCAACGCGGCACCAACCACGGCTGGGCGAACCGTAGCGACGCAAACTGCCGGATCGCTTTCATCCTGATCGACGGCCAATACGCAGGCGGGCTGGAATGAGGCTCGCCACGCACAAGGATGGCAGCAAGGATGGGCAGCTGCTGGTCGTGTCAGCAGACGGTGAGCGCTGTCTTCCGGCAGCGAGCAGGATCACCAACCTGCGTGAGGCACTGGAGGATTGGTCTGCTTCTGAACCCGGCCTTCGGGCGCTATCCGAGCGGATCGAGAATGGCGAAGGCGACACGCTCGATCCCTCGGCATTGATGGCGCCGCTGCCGCGAGCCTGGCAATGGCTCGACGGCTCGGTATTCCAGACCCACGCCGACCTGATGCAAATCGCTCTTGGTCATGAGCCAATCGTTCATGAAAAGCCGCTGATGTATCAGGGAATGTCCGACCGGTTTCTTGGACCGTGTGACGATGTGCCCTTCCCGTCCGAGGAACATGGCATCGATTTCGAAGGAGAATTCGCGGTCATCGTCGACGAGGTGCCGATGGGCACCGCCGCCAGCGAGGCAATCGAGCTGATCCGGCTGATTGTGCAAGTGAATGATTGGTCATTGCGGAACCTTGCCGTGCCGGAAATGAAAACCGGGTTCGGCTGGGTGCAGGCCAAGCCCGCCTGTTCCATGGCCCCCTTTGCCGTCACGCCGGATGTGCTTGGCGATGGCTGGCGCGATGGTCGCGTATGCCTGGACCTGGCGATTGACTGGAACGGCGTTCGCTTCGGCAATGCCAACGGCCGCGAAATGGCGTTCGGTTTCCATGAGCTTATTGCCCACGCTGCTGCCACCCGCGACCTTGCTGCCGGCACGGTAATCGGATCCGGCACGGTGGCGAATGCAGATTATGGCCGGGTCGGATCCAGCTGCATCTCCGAGCGCCGGGCCATCGAGATTATCGCCGAAGGCCAACCACGAACAAACTATATGCGCTTTGGGGAAGAGGTCCGCATGGCGGCAACCGACGCGGGCGGATACTGCCCGTTTGGCGTGATCGAGCAACGGGTGATCGGTCCGCAAGGATGATCAGCGAGCACGCAGGACGCTATCGGAAAGACTTCTGAAAAGTCGGTGGCGAAGGTGGAATTCTACCCCCGACATGCGGATTAACATTCCAGTGTGAAATCTGCGGGTTGTCGTGTTCTCACTGTCCCTGGACGCATGTCACTGGCCTTCCCCTTGCCAAGGTGTCAGCGCATCGGAGCCATTGATGAGGATGACGTGATCCACTTCAGGCTCGGTGCTGTCTTCCAACTCGAACCTGAACACATACGTCAGGAGTCCCGACTGCTGCCGCAGACGATCACTTCCAATGTAAGGTGAGCGAGGCTCAAATGGAGAATACAGCGTGGCGGGAGCGTCAGTCATCCGCTTGAGATCGCCAATCCCGTACAGATAGGAGAGGTAGGGATTGTCCTGACTCATCGTGAAATCTGTGTAGGGGCCATCGTCCTGCAGGAAGCCGGGCAAGGCGCGCGAAGGCATGTTTTGCGAGCTGTCCGCATAGACCATCAGCACGGAGGCGATCCCGTCTGCGAATGGCAAATCGCTGTTCTGCAGTCGCAGGGCCATTGGCTCGCCCGTTTCATTCACGCGGGTCTTCATCACGTGAAACAATCCCCAAAAGCCGTAGATCGGTTCATCATCCCCGATGCCGAATTCCTCGACCATCGTTCTAATGTTGTCCGGGATGACATCGTAGCGGCCAGCACCGTCAAGCGACGCCAGCAGATTTCGTGCAATGTATCGGACGCGCTGGCTGACTTCGGGCTCAATTGCTGAGCTCTCCGCAAGAATCGGCAATGCAGCTTCAAGCGCGGGGCGCAAGCGCTCTGCATCGAAGGAGCCTGAAACTGCGCGCTTCAGATCAGCGATTTCAGCTGGAGCTTCGTCCGGAACGTCGGCAAGCAGCCGGGCCAACCACTGCGCGGCATCCTGTTGTTGGTTCTCCCTGATCAGATCCACCCCGAAATAGCGGATTTGGCGGTCTTCAGGCTGGCTCTGGTTGTAGTCCCGCAAGGCAATCAGCTTGTCATAGTGCTGCTGATTTCCCCACTGTGCCGACTCCGACAGCCACCGCTCAAACACCGGCGCGATGAAACTCTCGTCGCCCGTATCGAGATAGGCATTGAATCTTTCGGCCTGCACCGGGCTGAGTTCTGCCATCAGCCACGTCAGGCCAAGCCTCCGATTCAGGTGGATCATCATCGCCAGGTCGACCTGCTGAGCAGTCTGCGCCCCATGAATTTCGCCAAGCAGGAAGAGCTTGTTGTCATAGAACGAGGCTGGGAACTGCAGGCCGCCATCAGCACTGGTCAAGTCGAGAGGCCTGGTGTGATCTTCCAGATAGGCGACGTATTCGCTTGCCGAGAACCGCTCCTTCAGCACCGTAGTCCACGGCCATACAAGGCCGATTGCGATCACCACGAGCAGGCTTATCCCCACCCACTTTGCCAGCTTCCTGATTTTTTGCATTCCAGCCCCTTACTCGGGAGCCACGGTAGTCACCGAAAGAACGCCGGACAATGCTATCAGAACCACCTGCCCACAACGCGTGCGCCTCGCAGGCAGAGCTGTCGGAAGGCTCAAAACCAGTCGTGAGTGGAAGAATCCTGGTAGCGGAGGAGGGACTCGAACCCCCGACACGCGGATTATGATTCCGCTGCTCTAACCACCTGAGCTACTCCGCCCCATGGGCAGGCCCCTCGAACGGGGGCGAGGCGGCGCATTTAGGGGTGGTTTGCCGCCCGGTCAACCTGCTTTTGCAGCGCGCGTGGGCGGCGCCGGATTCCGCCTCAGGATGCGGTCGCAGCGGCCTTGTTCATGCGCAGGATCTTTGCCGCGAGACCGCGATTCAGGGCGGCATCGAAAGCGCGGTTCAACTCGGGAATTGAGCCGGCCATGGCGCCCAGCCCGTCGCGATCGAACTGGGCGATGCGCATGGGGTTGGTGACGCGTACCGTGGCCGATGCCTTCTCTCCGGTAATCAGGCTCATCTCTCCCAGGAAATCGCCCGGCCCGCAGACACCGACGATCTTGCCGTCATGCTCAATCGCGGCAGCGCCGGAGGCGACATAGATCAGCGGCGGCTTGGATTGGCCCTGCTCCATCAGCACCTTGTCGGTCGGCGCATCGCGCCATTTCACTAGGTCGAGCAGGTGGCGTTGCTGTTCGGGGTCCTGCACCTGCAGCACGCCTTCCAGCAGCTCGCGTTCCTCGTCACTCAGGTGGTGCCGCCGCGACCGCAGCAGCAGCAGCAGCAATTGAACCGCGTTGACGATGACGAATGCAGCCACCAGCACGTCGCCGATGGTCCCAAGCCCGACGAGAATGACGTAGACCAGCGCCGCCACACCGGCAGCCAGCGCCAGTATGCGCACCCAGCGAAGCGAGGCCATGGCGACGGCAGCCACCAACAGGACACCGGCGGTAATCGCCGCAATCGTCGCCAGGTTCAGGTCACCATCCATGATCCGCTCCCCATGCGCGACCCCGGAAATTCAGCGCCTATTGTGCCCGCGGAAAGGAAATTTTCCAAGGCGTTCCCACGGCCCGCCAAGATAGGCGTGCAGGCCCAGCCCGGCGAAGGCGAAGTCGCGCGGCTGGATGCGCGGGGTGAGCTCTGCCTGCAGCGCCTTGGCTTCCTCGATTGTCACCTTGTTCTGGATGGTGATGTGCAGACGCGGCTGGTGCTCGTCCTGCGGGGTGAGCATGCCGTGGAAGCGGTCTGCCAGTTCGCGCCAGAGGGCGATCATGCCCTCGCTCTCCAGCTTGAGCGCGGTGCCCTTCCCCAACTTCATGATCCCCACCAGGCGCGCCGGCACGGGAGCGTAATGGCGCGCCATGGCCGCCAGGCAATCGCGCACTTCACCCTCCGCGCTGGGTGGCAAGGCGTGAAACAGCGTGACGTGCGCCTTCAGGAAATTGCGCTCGGGCGGGAAATGCTCGGTGCGCAGCTGGTTGGCCCAGCTGTACAGGTCTTCGGGCAGCTCGGCGGTGACGATCAGCGGGACGTTGCCGCTCCCGCTCACATTTCACCTCGCTCGCGGCGGATGGCGAACCAGCGCTCGACCGCCGCGTTATGCTCTTCCAGCGTGGCATTGAACTCGTGCCCGCCAGTGCCGTCGGCGACCATGAACACCGCGTCGGTTTCGGCCGGGTTGAGCACCGCCTCGATGCTGGCGCGGCCCGGATTGGTGATCGGACCAGCCGGCAGGCCCGCCATCTGGTAGGTGTTGTAATCGTTGATGTCGGCAATCTCCGATTGGCGGATACGCCGACCGAGCGGGCGACCGCGGGTGATCGGATAGATGATCGTCGGGTCGGCCTGAAGGAAGATGCCCTGCCGGATGCGGTTGGAATAGAGTCCGGCAACCATGCGGCGTTCCTCTGGCACGCCGGTTTCCTTCTCCACGATGGAGGCGAGAATCACCGCCTCTTCGGGCGTGTTCGCTACCGTGCGGTCGCTGCGGTTCGGCCACAGTTCGGCAATGGTCTCGTCCATCGCACGCTGCATGCGGGCGAGCACGGCCACGCGCTCTTCCCCGCGTTCGAAATCATAGCTCTCGGGCAGGACGGAGCCTTCTTCCGGCACCGGGATTTCCCCGACCAGCAGCGGCTCTGCCATCAGGATATCGTGCACGATCACCGAGGGGGTGCCTTCGGGGATGGTGATGAAGCGGCGGATCACGTCGCCATGCTGGAAGGTATCGAGAATGCCGGAATTGCTGATCCCGGCAGGCAGCAGGAACTCACCCGCCTTGATCGGATCGGAGCTGCCAAGGATCTTGGCGCGCAACAGGAAGGCATCGGCGGAGGCAATGTGTCCCTCCTCCTCCAGCTTCTGCGCCACTGCCGTCAGCGAGGAGCCGGAGGGGACGATGAAGGAGACCTCCTCCTCCACCTCGGCCCCGCCGTACCAGCCGAGCGCGAACCAGCCGCCGACGACCAGCCCCGCCAGCAGGGCCAGCGCGACAATGCCCGCCAACAGCTTCTTCATGGCGCTACGCCCTTCTTAGTCGACCCGCTTCATCACCAGCGAGGCATTGGTCCCGCCAAAGCCGAAGCTGTTGTTGAGCACCGCGCCCACTTCGCGCTTCTTGGCGGTCAGCGGAACAAGGTCGACACCCTCGGTGCCCTCGTCCGGGTTGTGCAGGTTGAGCGTCGGCGGCACCACCTGGTCGCGCATGGCGAGTATGCAGAAGATGCTCTCAACGGCACCCGCACCGCCCAGGAGGTGGCCGATGGCGCTCTTGGTGCTGCTCATCGAGGCACCGCCAAGATCATCGCCCAGCACGCGCTTCACCGCGGCCAGCTCGATCGTGTCGGCCATGGTCGAGGTGCCGTGGGCATTGACGTAGTCGATATCCGACGGCTCCAGCCCGGCCTTGCGCAGGGCCATGCGCATGGCGTTTTCCGCGCCCTTGCCTTCCGGATGCGGGGCGGTGACGTGATAGGCGTCGCCCGACAGGCCATAGCCGACGACTTCGGCATAAATGGTCGCCCCGCGTGCCTTGGCGTGCTCGTATTCCTCCAGCACCACGACACCTGCGCCTTCGCCCATGACGAAGCCTTCGCGGTCCTTGTCATAGGGGCGGCTAGCCTCGGTCGGACGGTCGTTGAAGGCGGTGTTGAGCGCGCGCGCCTGGGCAAAGCCGGCAATGCCGATGGGGCAGATGGTCGCTTCCGCGCCGCCCGCGAGCATGATGTCGGCATCGTCGTCACGGATCATCCGCGCAGCATCGCCGATCGAGTGCGCGCCGGTGGAACAGGCGGTCACGACGGCATGGTTCGGGCCCATCAGGCCGTACTTGATCGAGACCTGGCCGCTGATCAGGTTGATCAGGCGACCGTGAACGAAGTGCGGCGACACGCGGCCGGGCCCGCGTTCGTGCAGGTTGACCGATTCCAGCTCGATGCCCGGCAGGCCGCCGATGCCCGAGCCGATGGAGCAACCCGCGCGCAGCTTGGTCGCCTCGTCCATCTCGGTCAGGCCGGCGTCTTCCAGCGCCTGTCCCGCAGCGTCGATGCCATAGACGATGAAGGGATCGACCTGTCGCTGAATCTTGGAATCGACACGCTTGTCGGCGTCGAAGCCCCACGGATGGTCGGCAGGTTTCACCTCGCCTGCGATGGTGCATTTCTGCCCCACCGGTTCGAACTTGGTGATCGGCCCGATGCCGCTTTCGCCGGCGATCAGGTTCTTCCACGTGGTTTCAACATCTCCGCCCAGGGGCGTGACAAGGCCGAGGCCGGTAACGACTACGCGCCGCATATCTTCTCTCCGCAATCAAGAAAGGCCCAGCCACAATGGCTGAGCCTCCCATCCCCGTCCGCGTTCGGCGGGCCGTTTCGCGAACAGGGCAAGCCGGTGTTAGCCGGCGTTCTCTTCGATGTACTTGTTGGCGTCGCCGACCGTGTTGATCTTCTCGGCAGCGTCGTCGGGAATTTCCACGCCGAACTCTTCCTCGAAAGCCATCACCAGCTCGACGATGTCGAGGCTGTCGGCGCCCAGATCGTCGATGAAGCTGGCGTCCGGAGTCACCTTGTCTTCTTCAACGCCGAGATGCTCGACAACGATCTTCTTCACGCGGTCAGCGATATCGCTCATGTATTCCCTCTCAAACTTGGGGTTTCGAATTCTGTTTTCGCCCTAATGAACGGCGACAGGCAAAGCAAGTGCCCGCCCGTCATTCACCAAGATGACCGGTTCACGCCTTCTCGCCATCGGGGGCCGTCTTGGGCGGCTCCACCGTGCGGATGTGCACGTCGCGCAGCTGGCGCGCGCTGACCATGGACGGCGCGCCCATCATCAGGTCCTGCGCCCGCTGGTTGAGCGGGAAGGCGATGACTTCGCGGATGTTGGGCTCGTCGGCCAGCAGCATGACGATGCGGTCGATGCCGGGAGCGGAGCCACCATGCGGCGGTGCGCCCAGCTTGAACGCCTCGATCATGCCGGAGAAGTTCGCGTCGACCTCTTCCTTCGAATAGCCCGCGATTTCAAAGGCCTTGTACATGATGTCCGGACGGTGGTTCCGGATCGCGCCCGAGGACAGCTCGTAGCCGTTGCAGACGATGTCATACTGCCAGGCGAGGATTTCGAGCGGATCCTTGCTTTCCAGCGCTTCCATCTCGCCCTGCGGCATGGAGAACGGGTTGTGGCTGAAATCGACCTTCTTGAGGTCTTCATCGTACTCGAACATCGGGAAGTCGACGATCCAGCAGAACTTGAAGCAATCCGGCTCGATCAGCTCCAGCTGCTCGCCCACGCGGGTCCGCGCGGCGCCGGCCAGCTTGGCGGCTTCCTTTTCCTTGCCCGCGGCAAAGAACAGCCCGTCATTCTCGCCGAGACCAAGCTCGTCGTAGATCTTCTGCATGTTCTCGGGGCCGTGGTTCTTGGCAATCGGGCCGCCGAACTCGCCCTGCTTGCGGGTGACGTAGCCAAGGCCGGAATAGCCCTCGCGACGTGCCCAGTCGTTCATCTCGTCGAAGAACTTGCGACTCTTCTCGTTGGTGTTCGGCGCCGGGATGGCGCGCACCACGCCGCCGCTGCCGACGATCTTCTCGAAGATGCCGAAGCCGCTCTTCTCGAAGTGGCTGGAAACGTCGGAGATCAGGATCGGGTTGCGCAGGTCCGGTTTGTCGGTGCCGTACTTCAGCATGGCTTCGGCATAAGGAATGCGCGGGAACTCGCCCGCCGGAGTCACGCTCTTGCCGCCCGAGAATTCCTCGAACACGCCGGCCAGCACCGGTTCGATGGCCTGGAACACGTCTTCCTGCGTGACGAAGCTCATCTCGAAGTCGAGCTGGTAGAATTCCGGCGAGCGGTCGGCGCGCAGGTCTTCGTCGCGGAAGCACGGGGCAATCTGGAAGTAACGGTCGAAGCCCGCCACCATCAGCAGCTGCTTGAACATCTGCGGCGCCTGCGGCAGCGCGTAGAAGCGGCCCGGGTGCAGGCGGCTCGGCACCAGGTAGTCGCGCGCACCTTCGGGCGAGGACGCGCCCAGGATCGGCGTCTGGAACTCGCTGAAACCCTGGTCGGTCATGCGGCGACGCAGGCTGGTGATGACCTGGTTCCGCAGCATGATGTTGCGGTGCATGGTTTCGCGGCGCAGGTCGACGAAGCGATACTTCAGGCGGATGTCTTCCGGATATTCCTGCTCACCGGCGACCGGCAGCGGCAGTTCTTCCGCCTTGCTCTGCACGGTGACGGAACGGGCGAAGACCTCGATCTCGCCGGTCGGCAGGTTCGGGTTTACCGCCTCGGCGTCGCGCGCCTTCACCTCGCCATCGATGGTGATGACGCTTTCCAGCTTCAGCGAATCGAGAATCTCCAGCGCGGGCGAATCCTCGTCCGCCACCACCTGGGTGATGCCGTAATGGTCGCGCAGATCGACGAACAGCACGCCGCCGTGGTCGCGCTTGCGGTGGATCCAACCCGAGAGGCGAACGGTCTCGCCGACGGCGTCCTTGTTCAGGGCGGCACAGTTGTGGGTACGGTAAGCGTGCATGAGGACTCTTTTCAATTCGCAGGGTATGACGCTAAGGGCGCGCGGGCGATGCGCGGCGATACGCCAGTTTCACGCGCGCGCTAACAGGCGAAGCACGCCGTTTTGTCAAGGATGACAAGACTTGCGCGGGCCTAGCCGCAGGACGGTGAACCGGCCAAGACAGAAAAGATCGTAAATGCAAATCCATCCCCTGATTACCAAGACCAAGGACCTCAAGGCGCTGTGCGACCGGCTGGCCCAAGGCGAATTCGTCTGCGTGGACACGGAGTTCATGCGCGAAAACACCTACTACCCGCTGCTGTGCCTGGTGCAGGTCGGCAATGAGGACGAAGCCGCCGCCATCGATCCGCTGGCGGACAATATCGACCTCTCTCCGCTGCTGGAGCTCCTGACCGAGAACGAGGACGTGCTGAAGGTTTTCCATGCCGGCGGGCAGGACGTGGAAATCGTCTACAACCTCACCGGCAAGACTCCATTCCCCATTTTCGACACGCAGATCGCAATGATGGCGATCAGCCAGTCGGAACAAATCGGCTATGCCAACCTCGTCGAGTCCTGGCTGAACAAGACCATCGACAAGGGCGCGCGCTTCACCGACTGGAGCCGCCGCCCGCTGACCGACCGGCAGATCGAATATGCCATCGGCGACGTCACCTATCTGGCCAAGATCTTCCCGAAGATCCTGAACAAGCTGATCAAGACCGATCGCGGCCACTGGCTGAATGCCGAGATGGAGAAGCTGGCGGACCCGGCCAATTACGCCAACGACCTCGAACTCGCATGGCGCCGTATCCGCGCGCCCGGTCGCAACCCGGCGGTGCTGGGGCGACTGAAAGCGCTCGCCGCCTGGCGCGAGACCGAGGCGCAGGACAAGAACATCCCGCGCGGCCGCATCATCCGCGACGAGACCCTGGCCGACCTCGCCAGCCACCCGCCAAAGAAGCAGGTGGACCTCGCCAAGGTGCGCGGCCTTTCCAACGCTTGGAAAGATAACGACATCGGCAAGCGCCTGATGCGCGTGCTGAACACCGCAGAGCCGCTGGCGGCCGAGGAAATGCCCGAGAAGCCCAAGCGCGGCGCGCCGCTGGGCAAGGAAGGCGCACTGGTGGCCGACCTGCTGAAGCTGCTGCTCAAGATCCGCGCCCGCGAGATCGACGTCGCCTCGCGCCTGCTCACCAAGTCGGACGAGCTGGAAGCGCTGGCCGCCGGCGTGCGCAAGCTGCAAATCCTCGAGGGCTGGCGTTTCGAGGTCTTCGGCAAGGATGCGCTCGACCTGGTCGAGGGCAAGCTGGCCTTCGCGGTCGAGAAAGGGCGCCTGAAGATGACCCACATCGACGATGTCGCGAACGGCGATGCCACCGTGCACTCGGCCAAGGCCATGGCGGAGGCCGAAGCGGCAGAGCAGTGAGCACCTACCTCCCCACGATCAAGCAGCTGCAGTATCTGGTGGCACTGCACGAGCACCAGCACTTCGGTCGTGCGGCGGAGGCGAGTTTCGTTTCCCAATCCACCCTTTCGGCAGGCATTCGCGAGCTCGAATCGCTGCTGGGGGTTACACTGGTCGAGCGCAGCCGCCGCGTGGTCCGCTTCACCCCGCTGGGCAATTCGGTGGTCGAAAAGGCCCACCGCGTGCTGCGCGAGACGGAGGAGCTGGCCGAGCTGGTGCAGGCCGCGGGCAAGCCGCTTTCCGGCGAATTGCGCATGAGCGTGATCCCCACCATCGCACCCTTCCTGCTACCGCGCATCCTGCCGCGGCTGCGCAAGGAACGCCCGCAACTGAAGCTGTTCCTGCGCGAGGAAACCAGCGAACACGCCATCGAATCGCTGCATCACGGCCGCGCCGACTGCGTGCTGCTGGCCCTGCCCTTCGCCACCGGCGAGGTGGAGAAGGAAAAGATCTGCGACGATGCGCTCTACGTCGCCTTCCCGAAGGACGACCCGCGCGATCCGCCGCCGGAAATCTCCCCTGCGATGATCGACGAGGGGCGGCTGCTGCTGCTGGAAGACGGCCACTGCCTGAAGGAACATGCGCTGGCTGCCTGCAACCGGCCGGAAATGCGCGCCAGCGCGACGATGATCGGCACCAGCCTGCACACACTGGTGCAGATGGTCGACAACGGCCTGGGCCTGACGATGCTGCCCGAAATGGCCATCGAGGCAGGCATCTTGCACGAGACCGACGTGGTCGCCCGCCCGCTGAAGGGCAGCCAGACCAGCCGCGAAATCGCCCTGGTGTGGCGCACGAACTCGCCGCGCTCGGACGAGTTCAGGCTGCTGGCGGAGGAATTGCGGGCCGGATAGCGCGTCGCGTCAATCCATGTGCTTCAGGCCGACGCGCAGGTAGTCCCAGCCGGTAATCAACGTGAGGATCGCCGCGCCCCACAGGGTGATCAGGCCGACCGTGTGCGGCACGTTGGCGTCGAGTTCTCCCAGTTGCACCGTCCAGCCGGGCAGGCCCTGGCCGAGGATGAGGGAACCGAGCGCGATCAGCTGGAAGGTGGTCTTCCACTTTGCGAGGCGCGACACGGGCACACTGACCTGCAGACCGCCGAGGAATTCGCGCAGGCCCGACACGGCAATCTCGCGAATCAGGATGATCAGCCCGGCGATCACGTGCATGTCGCCCACGTAGGGGCCCCGCAGGATGCCTTGCGCGGCCAGCACCAGGATGACGGTCGCCACCATGATCTTGTCGGCAATGGGATCGAGGAAGATGCCCAGCTTGCTCACCGCGCCGCTGGATCGCGCCAGCATCCCGTCGAAATAGTCGGTGATTCCCATCAGCGAATAGAGCGCGAAAGCGAGCAGGAAGCCGAGTTCCCAGCCGGGCCACCACATCAGGAAGGCCAACAGCGGAAGCGCCATGATACGGCTGAGCGTCAGGATATTGGGCAAGGTCAGCATGTCGGCGACAGCCCTAGCCGCTAATCGGCGCAGGAAAAAGCACGCTTGCTGCTGCCATTTGGGAGAAAAGCCGTTAGACCCCTGCCAAAGAAGGCCCTGGGGCGCAGCATGTAGGCACTATGTTCACTTCCACTTACCTGCTCAAGCAGCGGCGGTTCCTGCCGCTATTCTGCACCCAGCTGCTGAATGCGTTCAACGACAACCTCTACAAGAATGCCATGGTGCTGTTCGTCGTCTACAGCATCTACAACTCGGCCGAGGACGAGACCGGCTTCAGCGCCGTCGCCTCGGCAGTGTTCATCCTGCCGTTCTTCCTCCTCTCCGCGCTGGCCGGGCAGCTTGCCGACATGCGCGACAAGGCGAAGATCATCCGCATCGTGAAGGCAGCGGAAATCGGCATCATGGTCGTCGGCGCAGCGGGGCTGATGCTGGCGCTGAAAGGCGTGATGGTGAATACGCTGGCCCTACCGCTGCTGATGCTGGCGCTGTTTGCCATGGGCACCCATTCGACCTTCCTCGGCCCGATCAAGTATTCGATCCTTCCCCAGCACCTGAAGAAAGACGAGGTGCTGGCGGGTACGGGGCTGGTGGAAGCGGGAACCTATGTCGCCATCATGGGCGGCACGATCCTGGCCGGGTTCATCTCGGTGGAACTGGCCGCCATCGGCGTTATCCTGTTGGCGGTGCTCGGCTTCTTCACCAGCCAGAAAATCCCCTCCGCCCCCGCGATGGGCGAGATCGAGCCGATCGACTACAACCCCATCACCGGCTCCATCAGACTGGTGCGCGACACCATGCACAACCGCGAGGTGTTCTACGCCATCCTCGCCATCAGCTTCTTCTGGACCATCGGTGCTGTGCTGTTCATCCAGTTCCCGCCGCTGGCCAAGAACGTACTGTTCGCCAGCAAGGAAGTCGCCAGCCTCATGCTGGTGGTCTTTTCCATCGGCGTCGCCATCGGTTCCGTCGCCATCAACATGCTGCTGCGGGGCAAGGTATCCGCGCGCTATTCGGCAACCTCGGTCGTCGCCATGGGCCTGATGGTCGCGGTACTCTATTTCGTGTGCCGGGCCTGGCAGCAGGGCGTCACCGACATGGCGCTGATGGATGCGACGACCTTCCTGTCCTACCCGCTCGCCTGGCTGGTGCTCGCCACGCTGCTGTCGATTGCGATTTTCGGCGGCATGTTCGTCGTGCCGCTCTACGCCTTCCTGACCACCAAGGTGCACAAATCGGCAGCCAGCCGCGCGGTGGCGGCGAACAACATCGTCAATGCGGGGGCCATGGTCGGTGGCTCGGCGGTCGCCGGGGGGCTGAGTGCGATCGGTATTCCGCTGGTCGAGCAGCTGCTGCTGAGCGCGGTCATGTGCCTGATCTCCGCCTGGCTGGGCGGCAAGCTGTTCAAGGCGGAAAAGCTGGCGAATACCGCCGCGGTTACGGCAGGCTGACGTCAGGCGATGAAGGTGAGTGTCGCAAGGAAACCAGCGGCATAGGTTGCCGCGACGGTTTCCAGGTCCCTCCGCGTCACCCCAAGGGCGATCCGCTTTCGCCACGGAGCCATCGGCTCGACTTCGTTCGCCCGGCGCAGGACGTGGGGCGGAAGCGAGGCCCGGAACCAGTGGCGGGACGACTCGGTGGTGAGGACAAGTGATCTTCTCATGACGCCCGTCTTAACGATTTGGTAACCACTCGGCTCCCGCGTTAATACATATGTCCACCGTCGGGACGGTTGGTAACTCGCGCAACCGGTTGCCGCTCCCGCGCGCCGGGGCTACCGCGTTTGCATGAGCAAGACCGCTGCCCGACTCCTCGTCGATTGCCTTGTCGAACAGGGCGCCACGCGCGCTTTCACCGTCCCCGGCGAAAGCTTCCTTCCGGTTCTGGACGCCCTCGCGACCTGCGACGAGATCGAGACGATTACCTGCCGGCAGGAAGGCGGTGTCACCTTCATGGCCTGCGCCGACGGCAGCATGACCGGCCAGCCGGGCGTGGCCTTCGTCACGCGCGGACCCGGTGCCACCAACGCCAGCATCGGGGTGCACGTGGCCATGCAGGACAGCCAGCCGATGATCCTGTTCATCGGCGATGTCGACCGCTCCATGCGCGACCGGGAGGGCTTCCAGGAAGTCGATTTCCCCGCCTTCTTCGCGCCGATTGCCAAGTGGTCAGCGCGGATCGACGATGCCTCGCGCATTCCCGAATATGTCGCCCGCGCGTGGTCCACGGCCATTTCCGGCCGACCGGGACCCGTCGTGCTCGCCCTGCCGGAGGACATGCTGCACGAGGATGGCATCACCTCACCCGTGCGCCCGGCTGTCACCAGGCCCGCACAGGCCCCCTGCCCCGACGTGATGGCCACCATCATGCAGATGATCGGCGACGCGGCGGCTCCGCTAGCCATCGTCGGCGGCGCAGGCTGGAATGAGCGTACGCGGCATTACTTCACCGAATTCGCGGAGCGCATCGGCATACCCGTTGCCACCGCATTCCGACGGCAGGACGCGCTACCGCCCGCATCGAAGGTCTATGCCGGCAACCTCGGCTACGGTCCCAGCCCCAAGCTGGTCGAGCGGGTCAAGGCGGCGGACCTGCTGCTGGTTGTCGGTGCGCGCCTGGGCGAGGCGACGACCGACGGTTACGCCCTCATCACGCCGGACCATCAGGACCAGCGGCTGATCCACGTCCATCCCGATCCGGAAGAACTGGGCCGCGTCTATCGCACGGACTTGCCCGTCTGCGCCGACATGGCCGAATTCGCCGAGAGCGCCGCGCTGTGGGACGATGGCGACGCGATCGATTTCGATTGCGGAGCGCAGGCTCATGCCGAGTGGCTGGAATGGAACACTCCGCGCGAAGAGGCCAAGTTCGATCTCGACCTTGCAGTAGCGATGGGAACCTGCCGCCGCCTGCTGCCGGAGGATGCCATCATCTGCAACGGCGCCGGGAACTTCGCCGGCTGGTGGCACCGTTACTGGCGCTATGCGGGATACCCCTCGCAACTGGCCCCGACCGCAGGTGCCATGGGCTACGGCGTTCCGGCAGCCGTCGCGGCAGCACTACGCTTCCCGGATCGCTGCGTCGTGGCGGCAGCCGGTGACGGCGATTTCCTGATGAACGCGCAGGAACTGGCCACCGCGGCGCAATATGACTGCGACATGCTGGTAATCCTGTTCGACAATTCCACCTACGGCACGATCCGCATGCACCAGGAACGCGAGTATCCGGGGCAGGAGGCGTCCACCCACCTCGCCAATCCCGATTTCGCGAGGATGGCGGAAAGCTACGGCGGCTGGGGCGTGCGGGTGGAGAACAACGCGCAGTTCGACACGGCAATGGCAGAGGCGATGAGCCGCAAGGGCATCCGCCTCATCCACTGCATCACCGATATCGAGCAATTGTCCGCCGCCGGGGCTACCGTCAGCGGAATGCGTGGCGGCTAGTCCCTAGCCCTTCGCCATTCCGAGGATCTTCTTCCATTCGCCGGGCGTGATCTCGGCGACGGAGAGTCGCGACAGGCGGACCAGTTCGATCCCCTCAAGCTCGGGATTGGCCTTGATGGCCTTCAGCGTCACGAAATTGTCGAGCGGCTTGACCGGCTTCACCTTCACCGTGGGCCACTTCCCCTCCGGATCGGTGGGATCGATCAGTCCCGCCTCGCTCACCTCGGCGATACCGACGATCTCCAGCCCCTTGTTGGAATGGTAGAAGAAGCACTGGTCGCCCTTCTTCATCGCCTTCAGGTTATTGGCTGCCCGATGGTTGCGCACACCGTCCCAGATGGTCTCTCCATCCTCGACCAGCTGGTCCCACGAATACTTGAACGGCTCGGACTTTATCAGCCAGTAATTGAGCAATTTTCTCTCCTTCACAGTACCGGGAAATCGGGCATTCGACCCTAGTCGGCAGGTTAACCCTATGTTGAACTTGCTGCGCGATAAACCCCCGCTGGAAACGGGGATTCTCGCCTTTGGCAAAAGCGATGGACAGCAAGGACGGCCCTGACAAGGGCAAGATAGAGAATGCGGAGCGGGATATTGTCACGCTCGGCATCGCCATTGCTGCCGTCATCCTGTTCGTCGGCACCGGCGGTTCCGTCATGCCGCAGATCATGCGGGCATGGATGGGGCTCGGCGAAGCACCGGATCTGTTGCTGACCAATGCCGTACTGCTCAATATCGCCCTGCTGATCTTTGGCTGGCGCCGGTACAAGGACCTGCATCACGAGGTGGAGGTTCGCCGACAGGCCGAAGAGCGCGCCCGCGAACTGGCCGAGCGCGATCCGCTGACCGGTTGCCTCAACCGCCGCAGCGGGCCGCCCGCCATGGAAGCGCTGCGCGAAGAACTGAAGGGCACCCACCGCGAGCTCGCGGTGCTGATGATAGATCTCGATAACTTCAAGCAGATCAATGACCTGAACGGCCATCTCATGGGTGACACGGTGCTATCCACCGTGGCCGAGCGCATCCAGGAGTTACTGCCGGAGAAAGCCGTTCTCGCGCGCATCGGTGGCGATGAGTTCGCCTGCGCCTTCCCGTTCGACTACGACGCCCGCGACCAGGTTGAAGAAGCTGTTGCACGCATCATTTCCCACGTTTCCGCGCCGATTGCCGCCAACCAGATGTCGGTCGAAGCCACGGTTTCGATTGGCCTCGCCCAATCGGGCGCAATGTATCTGCCGGATTCCGAACCCGATGCCGAAGCCCTGCTCCACCGCGCCGATATCGCCATGTACCAGGCCAAGAATCGCGGCCGAAACCGGTTCTACTGGTTCGAACCGCAGATGGAGGACGAGCTGCGCTTCCGCAACGAGCTGGAAGCGGGAATTCGTCGTGGCATCGCGGCTGGCGAATTTGTCCCCTATTACGAACAGCAGATCGACCTGGAAACCGGCGAACTCGCGGGTTTTGAGATGCTCGCCCGGTGGAAGAGTCCGGTTTACGGCATCGTCAGCCCTGAAATCTTCATTCCCATCGCCGAGGAAATCGACCTCATCGGCAAGCTTTCCGAAAACCTCATCAAGCAGGCACTGGAAGATGCCAAGGACTGGGACAACAGCCTGACGCTGTCGGTCAACATCTCCCCGATCCAGCTTCGCGATCCATGGTTCGCGCAGAAGCTGCTGCACATGCTGGTGGAGAGCGGTTTCCCCCCGGCACGGCTGGAAATCGAGATTACCGAGAGCTGTCTGCACGAAAACATCGGGGCCGTGCGCTCCATCGTTTCCAGTCTCAAGAACCAGGGCATCACCATCAGTCTCGACGACTTTGGCACCGGCTATTCCAGCTTGTCGCAGTTGCGCTCCTTGCCGTTCGATCGACTCAAGATCGACCGCAGTTTCATCTCCGAACTGGCCGGAGATGCCAATGGCAAGGAACTGGTGGAGGCAATCGTTTCGCTCGGTAAGGGGTTGTCGCTTCCGGTGACCGCAGAGGGTGTGGAAGACAACGACGTGCTTGGTCACCTCAAGGGCATGGGGAAGCTGAAGGGACAGGGTTATCTCTACGGCCAGCCCGAGGATAGCGAGGCCACACACAGTCGTCTTGCGGAGCTGAACATGCTGAAATCGCGCCAGCGCAACGAACCGGCAGAGCCCGTCGGCGAGCTCGCAGAGCAGCGCAAAGCCGGCTAACCAGGCACTTCTCGCCATTGCGATAGCGGCCTCACGCCCCTAGGTGGCGCTGATGCGCGTCGAATTCATCAAGATGCATGGACTGGGGAACGACTTTGTCGTGCTGGACGCACGCCAGGCTGCCCTGCCTGCAATCCATGGCCAAATTGCGCGCGCTATCGCCGACCGGAGGCAGGGCATCGGCTGCGACCAGCTGATCCTGCTCGAACCCGATGCCGACGCAACGGTGCGCATGCGCATCTTCAATGCCGACGGCGGCGAGGTGGAAGCCTGCGGCAATGCCACCCGCGCCATCGGCCTGCTGCTGGGCCAGCCAGCGACGATCATGACCAAGGGCGGACTTGTCGCGACCCGGCCCGATGCAAACGGCATCGCCGTCGACATGGGCGAACCGCGCTTTGACTGGGATGCCATCCCCCTCGCCTATGCGATGGACACGTTGTCCATGCCGGTCGGCTGGGAAGAGCTGGAGCAGCCCGCCGCCGTCAACGTCGGCAACCCGCACGTCATTTTCTTCGTCGAAGACCAGGCCACGGTCGACCTTGCCCGCCTCGGTCCGGCAATCGAGACCGACGCGCTGTTCCCTGACCGGATCAACGTCAACGTGGCGACGGTGGCGGACCGCCAGACCATTCACCTGCGCGTGTGGGAACGCGGCGCCGGGCTGACCCGCGCCTGCGGTACCGGCGCCTGCGCCACTGCCGTCGCGGCAATGCGCCGGGGCCTGACGGGCCGCGAAGTCACCGTCCACTTGCCCGGTGGCCCGCTGATGATCGGCTGGGGCGAGGACAACCGCATCACCATGACCGGCGCTGCGACCGAGGCCTTTCGCGGCAGCTTCGAATGGGACGATTACGCGTGAGCCAGCCTCCCGAAGTGATTTCCCTCGGCTGCCGTCTCAATATCGCCGAGAGCGAGCGCATCCGCACCCTCCTCGCTGACGAGCGGGACGTGGTTGTGGTCAACTCCTGCGCGGTGACGATGGAGGCCGTGCGCCAGACGCGTCAGGCCATCCGCAAGGCACGGCGTGCCCGTCCCGACGCGCGCCTGCTGGTGACCGGCTGCGCCGCCGATATCGAGCGCGAGCAGCTGGCGGCGATGCCCGAAGTCGACGGGCTGGTGCCGAATACGCAGAAGCTTGATGCCCGCGCGTGGAACGTGCCGGAACGCACCCAGCCGGTGCCGCCCAAGCACACCCGCGCCTTCATCGCCGTGCAGAACGGCTGCGATCATTCCTGCACTTTTTGCGTCATCCCGCAGGGGCGCGGCGGCAGCCAGTCGATGACGATTGAAGAGGTACTGAAAGAGGTCGAGCGGCACCTTGACCAGGGCGCACCCGAAGTCGTGCTGACCGGCGTCGACGTCACCAGCTGGGGCCACGACCTGCCCGGCGCACCGCCGCTGGGCGAACTGGTGCGCGCCGTGCTGGACACCTTCCCCCAGCTCCAGCGGCTGCGCATGTCGTCGCTCGACGGAGTCGAAATCGATCCACTGCTGTTCGAAATGTTCGCCTCCGAACCGCGCCTGATGCCGCACCTGCACCTGTCCCTGCAGCATGGTGCCGACCTGATCCTGAAGCGGATGAAGCGGCGGCACCTACGCCATGACGCCATCGACCTGGTGCAGCGCCTGAAGGATCGTCGTCCCGATCTGGCCATCGGCGCGGACCTGATCGCCGGCTTCCCGACCGAAACCGAGGAACACCATGCTGACAACAGCTCGATCATCGCCGAGCTGCCGGTCGTGCACGGTCACATCTTCCCCTATTCGCCGCGGCCCAACACGCCTGCCGCGCGCATGCCGCAGCTGGACCGCGCGCTGATCAAGGCCCGCGCCTCAGATCTGCGCGCTGCCGTCACCAAGGCCCGCGCCGCGTGGCTGGAAAGCCTTGTGGGCACCCGCCTTACGGTCCTTACCGAGACGGACGGCACGGGCTATGCGGAGAACTTCGCACGGGTCGCGGTGCCGGAAGGCGCGGCTCCCGGAACCATTGTTACTGTGACGCCCACGCGCGTCGAGGAAGGTTTGCTGCTGTGAGCAAGAGCTGGACCGAAAGGCTGTTCGGAGGCTTCCGCAAGACTTCGGACCGCCTGTCCGAGAACCTGTCCGCGGTAGTCGAATCGGCAGAGCCGATCGTCGAGGAAGAGCAGGCGGAAGAGCAGGCGCCAGAACCAGCTCCCGAACCGGTTGCAGAAGCGGAACCGACTCCGGCTCCTACTCCGGCCCCCGCTACCACGCCTTCGCCGGAGCCTGCCTCCATCGTCGCCAAGGTCGCCACCACCATGCGCACGGCCAAGCTCGATGATGCGACGCTCGACGAGATCGAGGATGCACTGATCGTCTCGGACCTCGGCCCCAGCGCCGCTGCCCGCATTCGCGACAAGCTGGCGGAGAAGCGTTTCGGTCTCTCGATCACCGAGCGTGAACTGAAGGAAGCCGTGGCGGAGGAAATCGCCGCCATCCTGCGTCCCGTCGCCGTACCGCTGGAAATCACCGCCTTCCCGCGCCCGCAAGTGATCCTCGTCATCGGCGTCAACGGCAGCGGCAAGACCACCACCATCGCCAAGCTCGGCCACTGGCTGAAGGAAGACGATTACAGCGTGATGCTGGCAGCCGGTGACACCTTCCGCGCCGCCGCCATCGGTCAGCTGAAGGTGTGGGCGGACCGCATCGGCGCACCGATCATCACCGGGCCCGAAGGCGGCGACCCCGCCTCCATCGTGTTCGACGCAGTGAAGAAGGCGACCGAAATCGGCACCGACGCGCTGATCGTTGATACTGCAGGTCGCCTGCAGAACAAGCGCGAGCTGATGGACGAACTGGCCAAGATCAGGAAAGTGCTGGGCCGCCTGAATCCAGAGGCACCGCATGACGTGATCCTGGTGCTTGACGCCACCAACGGCCAGAATGTCCTCGGCCAGATCGAGATCTTCAAGGAAGTCGCCGGTGTCACCGGCCTGATCATGACCAAGCTGGACGGCACGGCCCGCGGCGGCGTGCTCGTGGCTGCGGCAGAGCAGTACGGCTTGCCCATCCATGCCATCGGCGTGGGCGAGACGCTGGAAGATCTGCGCCCCTTCGATCCCAATCTGGTGGCGCGCGTGATTGCAGGAGTGGCCTGATGGCTGACGAACCCGCCCAGACCGAACCCAAGCAGAAGCCCAAGTCCGGCTGGCTCAACGTCGCGGTCGACTACGGGCCGCTGCTCGTGTTCTTCCTGGTCTACAAGTACTACTCCCCCGACAATGCCGGGGAGGACACGGCGGGCGAGATCCTTGCCGTCATCAACGGCACCGGCGCCTTCATCGTCGCCTCGCTG
Organism: Aurantiacibacter sp. MUD11; assembly: GCF_026967575.1. NCBI lineage: Bacteria > Pseudomonadati > Pseudomonadota > Alphaproteobacteria > Sphingomonadales > Erythrobacteraceae > Aurantiacibacter > Aurantiacibacter sp. MUD11. Next base: position 693,656 of record NZ_CP114054.1, read on the forward strand.
ATCGCGCTGGCCGTCAGCAAGCTGCGGCTGGGCAAGGTCAGCCCAATGCTGTGGGTTTCGACCACGCTGATTGTCGGTTTCGGCGCGCTGACGATCTACTTCCAGGACGAACGTTTCATCCAGTGGAAGCCGACCATCATTTACGTGCTCTTCGCCGCCTTCCTGCTGGGTGGCTATGCGCGGGGCAAATCGCTGTTGAAGGTGCTGCTGGAAGCCGCGTTCGAAGGCCTGAGCGACGAGGGCTGGCTGAAGCTGTCGCGCAACTGGGGCCTGTTCTTCATCGTGCTGGCCGTGGTCAACACCGCCCTGCTGTTCACTGTCAGCTTTGAAACGTGGCTGGCGGCAAAGCTGTGGCTGTTCCTGCCGCTCACCTTCCTCTTCACCTTCACCCAGGTGCCCATGCTGATGCGGCACGGCCTCTCGCTGGAGGACACCGAGGAAGTCGTCCAGAACCCGCCCCACGAGTAACCGCGTGAGCGCCGATGACCTTTCCGGCCAGTGGAGCGGCGAATACGCCTATCCGCGCGATACCGGTCCGGTCACGCCGTTCCTTGCCATTATCGAGGACCATGGCGGGCGCCTGACAGGCACCATCATCGAACCGAACACGGTCGAAAGCGGCACGCTGGAAGCCGATCTGGTGGGTTTGCGCCATGGCACGGGGGTGGACTTCACCAAGACCTACACCCCGGGCGCATCGCGCCACTACTCCCATCCTGTCGATTATGTCGGCAGCGTCAGTGAGGACGGGCAGGTCATCAAGGGTGTCTGGAGCCTGCTGGACCTCGACGGGACTTTCGTGATGCGGCGCGAGCTGACGCGCGAGGAAATGCTCGAACGAGAGGCCGAGGTGGCCGAGCCTGTCCGCGACTAGGCGGTCAGAAGATGCCCACGGCCAGTTCGGCCCAGACCAGCAGGAAAACGCCGAAGGCGGCTGCCACGGCAGCCAGACGGAGCGTGCCGCTCAAGGGCAGGCGAAAGAACAGCTCGATCGCGGCACCAAGGCCCAGCAGCAGGCCGCCCATCACCACGAAATCGCCCGGGCCCCAGGCCACCTCGTCGGTAAACTGCATGGCGATGGCAGGCAGCAACAGCAGCGCTGCCGCGAGTCCCCAACCGGCAAGTCGCCAATGGAAACCTGATCTTGCAGCCGCTGCGTCCATCGCACACCTCCCTAGATTTCGACCTGACTTCCCAATTCTACCACGCGATTGGTCGGCAGGCGGAAGAATTCCATCGGCGTTGCCGAATTGCGCATCATCCACGCGAACAGCTTCTCGCGCCATACGGCCATGCCGGGCTTGTCCGCCGCCAGCAGCGTCTGCCGGCTGAGGAAGAAGCTGGTCTGCATCATGTCGAACGGGCCGCCGCACATCTCGCGCCGTTGCAGGGCGGCGGGGACGTCGGTCTCCTGCATGAAGCCATAGCGCAGCACCACGCGGAAGAAGCCGTCGCCCAGTTCCTCGATCGAGCAGCGATCCGCTTCGTCGATGTAGGGCACGTCCTGGATGGCCACGGTCAGCACCACCACGCGTTCATGCAGCACCTTGTTGTGCTTGATATTGTGCAGCAGCGCCGAAGGCGTGCCGGCGGAGGCGGAATTCATGAAGATCGCCGTACCCGGCACGCGCGCCGTGCTGGACCGGGCCGACTTGGCGAAAATGTCGAGTGGCAGGCCAGCCTCGGTCATGCGGGCGCGCATCAGCTTCCTGCCCTTCGACCAGGTGGTGAGGATAGTGAAGGCGATCGCACCCACCATCAGCGGGAACCAGCCGCCATCGGGCACCTTCGTCAGGTTGGCGGCGAAGTAGGCACCATCGACGATGAGGAACACCAGCACGACGGGAATGGCTATCCACTTGGGCCATTTCCACACGCCGATGAACAGCACCGCCATCAGCAGGGTATCGATTGTCACCGCCCCCGTTACCGCGATGCCATATGCGCTGGCGAGGTTGGAGGAGTTCTGGAAAGTCAGCACCAGCAGGATCACGGCGCACATCAGCGCCCAGTTGATGATCGGGATGTAGATCTGGCCCGAATGTTCGTCGCTGGTGTGGCGGATCGACAGGCGCGGCACGAAGCCCAGCTGAATGGCCTGGTGCGTGATCGAGAACGCGCCCGAAATCACTGCCTGGCTGGCGATGAAGGTCGCGCAGGTAGCGAGGATCACCAGCGGCAGGCGATAGGCCTCGTCGGCAAGGAAGAAGAACGGGCTCATGATGGCCTCTTCCGCTGCTGCATCGGGCAGGCCGAGAATCATCGCACCCTGGCCGAAGTAGTTGAGCAACAGGCAGGGCATGACGAACCCGAACCAGGACAGCTTCATCGGGCCGCGGCCGAAGTGGCCCATGTCGGAATAGAGCGCTTCTGCACCGGTCACGGCCAGCACCACGGAGCCCAGGGCGAGGAAGGCAAAGACCTTGTCGGTGATGAAGAACTGGATCGCGTACCACGGGTTCAGCGCCCAGAGGATTTCCGGCGTACCGAAGATCTGCACGATCCCGAGAAAAGCGATGACCGTGAAGTAGATCATCATCACCGGTGCAAACAGCGCACCGACCTTGGCCGTGCCGCGCTTCTGCAGGATGAACAGGAAGATCAGCAACACCAGCGCAATCGGGATGACGAAGGGGTCCAGCCGGTGGTCCACCACCGTCAGGCCTTCCACCGCAGAAAGCACTGAAATTGCGGGCGTAATCATGCTGTCGCCGTAGAACAACGCGGTCGCGAAGACGCCCAGCAGAACGATCAGCCAGCCGTAATTGGTCTTGCCCAAGCTACGCGAAAGCAGCGCGACGAGAGCAAGACTGCCACCCTGCCCGTTATTGTCCGCGCGCATCAGAATGGTGACGTACTGGATCGCCACGACCAGCGTCATCGACCAGAAGATCAGGCTGACAACGCCCAGCACGTGCAGGTCGTCGATCGGCAGGCTGTGTGCCCCACGGAAAGTCTCGCGGAATGCGTAGAGCGGACTCGTACCGATATCGCCGAAAACGATGCCAATGGCACCGGCGGCGAGCTTCAACTTGGCTGATTCCCGGTCTTGTCCGGCTGCGCTCATATGGATTTAAAGCCCATCTGGCCCTTTCTCGGGCAGCGAAGCGGCGGCGTTAGCAGCAGCGCGCACGCCTCGCAACATATTGCAGCGCAGCATTACTCTGCGCCGTCCTCCGGCGGGACAGCTTCAGCCTGCGCGGCAGCGTTCATCGCCCCCAGCATTCCGTCGAGTCGCGACAGGCGCTCTTCCAGACCTGCCCGGCCCTCGGCATCCTCAGGCCCGGATTCCAGCGTCTCGCGCCATACCTGCCGTGCTTCCATCAGCCGGCCCTGCTGAACCAGCGACACCCCAAGGAAATAGCCGGGAGCGAGGCTGTCGGGCTTGACCGTGGCGGCACGCTGGTAGGCATAGAGCGCAGCCTGCGTCAGGTAGCCGTCGGCATGTTCGGTAAGCGCGATGCCCTGTGCCAGCCAGGCCTCGAAATCCTGCGGGTTCTCTCGCGTGACGCCAGCCAGCATCCGCGCCGCCTCTTCATAGCGACCGCGCCGGGCCATGGCGTCGGACGTCACCATGAACTGCGACGGTGACCAGTCGCGCTGCGGCACGAATTCGCGGCGGGCGGCAACGACATCGAATGCCTGCTCCTGCTGCGCCTCGTCGGCGGACTTGGGCGCGGCGGGCAAATCGGGGCTGGCCTGCAGCGCATATCCCGCCAGGCCGAAGCCGAGCGCGGCCAGCAGGCTGGTCCACAGGTTACGCGCAAGGCCGAAGCCGAAGGCAGCGAGCGCGAAGGCGACCAGCGCCAGGGCGATGACAGCGAGCCAGGTCATGCGTCTTCCTGCTTTCCGCCGCGTCCGACACGGCGCAACAACACGGTGCCCGCCAGCAGCAGCAGCACGATGGGGATCGCGAACAGCGGCCAGGTCGTCTCGCTGATCTGCGGCTCGTAGCTAACATAGTCGCCATAGCGCGACACCAGCCAGGCGCGGATTTCGTCGGGGCTCTCGCCGGCCTCGATCCGCGAACGGACCTGGTGGCGCATGTCGCCCGCCATGGGTGCATCGCTGTCGGCGATGGACTGGCTCTGACACTTGAGACAGCGCAGCGTCTCCATCAGCTCACGCGCCTGTTGTTCCTGCGCCGGGTCTTCCAGCTGGGTGTAGGCATAGGGCGCGGGCGGCATGCGGTCCTGCGCCGCAACCGGCACGGAGATGGCGAGCGCCAGCAAGGTGGCGAACCAGCGGATCATGCGCCAGCCTTCCGCAGTTCTTCCAGCAGCACCGCTACGTCATCTTCGCGGATGTCGCCGATGTGCTGGTAGGTGATGCGCCCTTCCCCATCGATCACGAAGGTCTCCGGCACGCCGGAGGAACCGATGGACAGCTGCACTTCGGAAATGTCGTCGCGTCCGATGCGCGTGAAGGGATTGCCGTAGATCGCCAGGAAGCGCTCGACGTCTTCGGGCCGGTCGCGAATGGCGACGGCGACGATATTGGCACCGGCGCGCTCCAGCTCCTCCAGCTGCGGCGCCTCGGCCGCACAGGGGATGCACCAGCTGGCAAACACATTGAGCAACCGTGGCTCCCCGTCCGCCAGGTCCACGCTGGAAAGGCCCGGACGGCTTTCGACGATGGCCGGCAGGTCGAACGCAGGGATCTGCTCGCCCACCATGGCGCTTTCGACGAATTCATCCTTCGGCTGCGTCAGCTGGTAGGCGAACAGGCCAAACAGCGCGGCAGCGAAGCCGACGATGATCCAGAGCGAGTAACGCAGGCGTTTCATGCGACGGCCACCTCTTCCTCGTCAGGCAGGTTCTCGCCGGCCTTGGCCGCGGCGCGGCGACGCAGGTCACCCACGACACGCCCGACCAGCGCCAGTGCGCCACCCAGCGCGATCAGCAGGCCGCCATACCAGATGAAGGTGACGAACGGCTTCCACCACAGGCGCAGCTGCCAGCGACCATCCTCTGCCATGTTGCCGATGGCGACATAGAGCTGCCCGTTCCAGCGAGTGACGAGCGCGACTTCGCTGGTCTCCTGCGGGGGAGCCCAGAAACTGCGTGACTGCGGGAAGGTCTCGATCGCGCGCCCGCCCTCGTAGGATACGAAGAGGTCGCCCTGCATGGCTGTCCAGTTCGGGCCGGCCACGGGGCTGACCGAGGCAAGCGTGGCTTCCCACGGGCCCACGTCCACCGTGTCACCCGGATTGGCCGCCACCAGCCGTTCCTGCTGGAAGGCAGTGTCGGCGGCCATGCCGAACAGCGCGACAGCAACGCCGAAATGCGCCACGCACATGCCCCAGATCGCCAGCGGAGTGCGGCGCAGGCTGCGACCACGCAGCGGCATGAAGCTGGCCACGCCCACGGCAATCGCCAGCACCAGCCCCAGCAGCGGCAGGATATCGATGTCGCCCAGCGCGATGACCAGTACCAGCACGCCGACGGCCACCGCACCGGTGATCGCCACCGGCAGCTTGATTCGCGCGAACTCGTCCTTGCGCCAGCGCAGTAGCGGGCCGACCGCCAGCACCACCAGCATGGGCAGGAAGAAGATCGCCCCCACCGGGTTGAAGTACGGCGGACCGACGGAGACGCGCACGTCGAAAGCCTCGGTCAGCAGCGGGTAAAGCGTGCCCAGCAATACGATGCCGAGGATCGCCGACAGCGCGACGTTGTTGAACACCAGCGCGCCTTCGCGGCTGAGGATGGAGAAACGCTCCCCTTCCGCCACGGTATTGGCGCGCAGGGCGAAAACCACCAGAGCGCCACCGATATACAGCACCAGCAGCGCAAGGATGAAGCTGCCGCGCTCCGGATCGACGGCAAAGGCATGCACCGAGGTGAGGACGCCCGAGCGGACGAGGAAGGTGCCGACCATGCTCATGGAGAAGGCGACCACGCCCAGCATGATCGTCCAAGTGCGCAAGGCGTCGCGCGCAGCGAGCACGCTGGCCGAATGCAGCAACGCCGTCGCGGCCAGCCACGGCATCAGCGAAGCATTCTCCACCGGGTCCCAGAACCACCAGCCGCCCCAACCCAGTTCGTAGTAAGCCCAGTAGGAACCGGCGGTGATGCCAATAGTGAGGAAGATCCACGCTGCCAGCACCCAAGGGCGCATGACGCGAGCGAAATCGGGGGTGACATTGCGCGTCAGCAGCGCGCCAACGGCAAAGCTGAATGCCACCGACAGGCCGACGTAGCCGATGTAGAGCGTGGGCGGGTGGAAGGCGAGGCCGATATCCTGCAGCAGCGGATTGAGGCCGTTACCCTCCGCCGGAGCGGGCGAGATGCGCTCGAACGGGTTGGAGGAAAGCAGCAGGAAGGCATAGAAGCCGAGACCAACGAAAGCCTGCGCGCCAAGCGTCGCCATCATCGTCTTTTCAGGGAGGCGCCGTTCGATCAGCGCAATGGCACCGCCGGCTATTGCCATGACGGTGATCCACAGCAGCATCGAACCTTCGTGGTTGCCCCACGCGCCCGAGAGTTTGAAGATCAACGGCTTCATCGAGTGCGAATTGCTGGTGACCAGCTTCACCGACAGGTCGGTGACGGCGAACACCCACAACAGCGCGGCGAAGGCGATCGCGCAAAGCAATGCCTGCAGCATGGCGGCAGGCCGCACCAGCGCGGTGACTTCGTTCTCCGCATCGCGCGCGCCAATGAAGCCGCCCAGCAATTGCAACACGGCCAGCGCGGCGGCCAGCCACAGGGCAGCAAGACCGATTTCGGCAATCATTCGACGGTCGCTTCCAGCTCCTCGCGCATTTCTGCGGTGGTCATCCCCTCCAGCTCGCGCGGCATGTAGTTCTCGTCATGCTTGGCCAGCAGGTTGCTGGCCACGAAGACACCGTCGGCCCGCATGGCGCCCTCCGCCACCACGCCGGAGCCTTCGACGAACAGGTCGGGCACGATGCCGGTGTAGGTGACGGGCACCCTCGCCTCGCCATCCTGTACCACGAATTCCACCGTGATGCCGTCCGCCGCGGTCTGGATCGAGCCGTTCTCCACCATGCCGCCAAGACGGATGGCTTGCCCCGGCTCGGGCGGAGAGGCGGCGATATCGGCAGGTACATAGAAGTAGTTTGCCTGGTTGCGCAGCGCATAGGCGGCCAGCAGGCCGGCGCCGACGATGGCGATGAGGGCGATGACCAGCAGGACCAGCCGCTGGTGTTTGGGTTTGAGACCTGTCGTCATTTCTTCTTTGCCTTGTCGCGGCGTTCCTCTGCCCGGCGCATGGCGGCAAAGCTGAGTCCTACCAGCAGCGCCGTGCCGACCACGGTAAGGCCGAATGCCGCATTCACGAACAACATCTGGTCAAGGGCTTCCCTCATGCGGGCACCTCCCCTGCCTGCAATTCGGCCTTCTGCGCCTTGCGTCGCAGGCGCGCCTCCGCCTGGATGTCCGCCAGAATGGTGCGCATCCGGGCCAGCACGACGCTGCCGAACAGCAACGAGAAGCCGAGGGTGGCAGCCAGCAGCGGCCACAGGAAGACGGGGTCGATTGCACTCTGGCCCATGGTGATGCTGGGCGGCTGGTGCAGCGAGTTCCACCACACGACAGAGCGGTTGATGATCGGGATGTTGATTGCGCCGACGAGGCCGAAGATCGCGGCGATGCGGCTCGATTGGCCTTCGCGCGCCAGCGAACCGGACAGCGCGATATAACCGAAATAGAGGAACAGCAGCACCAGCATGGAGGTCAGCCGACCGTCCCACACCCACCAGGTGCCCCAGGTGGGACGTCCCCAGATGGAGCCGGTGGCAAGGCAGATCGCGGTGAAGGTGGCCCCCGGCACCGCGGCGGCGCGTGCGGCGATGGCGGCCAGCGGGTGGCGCCACACCAGTTCGACGAGGCTGGCCAAGGCAATCGCGGTCCAGCCACCCATGCCCAGCCAGGCGGCGGGCACATGGACAAACAGGATTCGCACCGTCTCGCCCATCAGCCGGTCGGGCGGGACCTGGGTATAGCCCCACAGCAGAGCACCGCCCGTCAGCAGCAGCCCGCTGACCAGCAGGAGCGGCGTGAGCCACTTGGCGATTCTCAGGAACCGGGCGGGATTTGCGAAGCCGTGCATCGTCGGACAAAGTCTATCTACGGCCGCAACCTATTGCAGCAGCAGCCTCGCCAAACAAGCAAAACCGGGGCAATCGCACCCAGTTTTACGCGCACTGCCTAGGCGCCGCGACCAATCAGCGTCTGCGCCATGGCGTCCGCCACCTCGTTCGAGGGGCGTCCACAGGCATCGCTCTCGTTCCAGATCGCCTTCAGGCGGCCGGGAATCTGCGCGATGCGCTTGCGAACCTCGTCGATATCGCAAGGCTCGCCCTGCTGGCGGCAGAGATATTCGAGGCTGACGTTGATGATGCCGCCCGCGTTGATGACATAGTCGGGTGCGTAGAGAATGCCGCGTTCGTGCAGCTGCGCACCGTGTTCGGGCCGGGCCAGCTGGTTGTTCGCGCCGCCAGCAACGATCGCGCAATCGAGTCCGGCAATACCGGCATCGTCGAGAATCGCGCCCAGCGCGTTGGGGCTGAAGACGTCGCACTCGACGCCCATGACCTGGTCGGCAGCCACTGCCTCCGCACCCAGCTCCGCAGCCAATGCCCTGGCGCGGTCGTCGTTGATGTCCGAAAGGGTCAGCACCGCGCCATCCTTGGCCAGCAGCTTCGCCACACCGCCGCCGACAGAGCCGCAGCCCTGGATGGCGACGCGTACGCCTTCCATCGAATCCTTTTCCAGCTTGTGCGCCACCGCGGCCTTGATGCCGTGATAGATACCCATGGCGGTGAACGGGCCGGGATCGCCGCCGGCATCGCCTTCGCCCACCGGCAGGCCGCAGACGTGGCTGGTCCGCTCGGCGATGGCGACCATGTCGGCCACGGTCGCGCCGACGTCCTCTGCCGTGACATAGCGGCCGCCCATGGCTTCCACCGCATCGCCGAAGGCGTGCAGCATGGCCTTGGTCTTCTTGCCATCCTTGTCCAGCAGCACCACGGCCTTGCCCCCGCCCATCGGCAGGCCGGCCATGGCGTTCTTGTAGCTCATCCCGCGCGACAGGCGCAGCGCATCGCGCATGGCGCCCGCCGGATCGGCATAGTGCCAGAACCGCGTGCCGCCCGCGCCGGGGCCGAGATGTGTGGAATGCAGCGCAATGATCGCGGTGAGGCCGGAAGTGCGATCGTGCACGACCTCGACCCGTTCGTGTTCGTCCCAGTCGGGTTCGTTCCAGAATGCCGGCATAGCCTTAGCCCTCATCGCTTTGCGTGCGGCAGGAATGCTGGGAGAAATGGGGCGATCGACGGGATTTGAACCCGCGACCTCCGGTACCACAAACCGGCGCTCTAACCAACTGAGCTACGATCGCCACAAGCCAGGTCACACTTGCCAAGAAGCGGCCTGTTAGGGGTCTGCGCCGGTCGGTCAAGCCGTATCCGGTGCGGGGGCTGGCCTGTTGCACAAGTCGGACGCCAAGCAAAGGGAAAAGTGCTTCATTCCGGCCTGAACGCAATTTTATTACCCGCTTTGCGCGCGGCAGAGGCTCCCCTATCAGGACTCGCATGACGACTCCGGGAGCGACCTCCGTCGAACACCTGCTGCGCCACCCCGGCGTGCGCCGCGCACCGACCGAAAGGCTGACGCTGCTCGACTGCCGCAACTTCCTGCCGCGGGAACTGTGTGACGACCTGATCGCGCTGATCGACAAGGATCGCCGCCCGTCCACCATCGCCGATGCCAACGGCGACGATTACTTCCGCACCAGCGAGACGTGCGATCTCTCGGCGGACGAACCGGCGGTGCAGGACCTGGAAGATCGCCTCTTCGCGCTCAACGGCATCGACCGCGCGCACGGTGAACCGGTGCAAGGCCAACGTTACGACGTGGGGCAGGAATTCAAGGGCCACACCGACTATTTCGAGCCGCAGGGTGCCGACTTCGAGAAATACTGCGGCGTGGCGGGCAACCGCACGTGGACCTTCATGATCTACCTTAACGCGGTGGAAGCCGGCGGCGGTACGCGGTTCAAGGTGATCAACAAGACCGTGCAGCCCGAAACCGGCAAGCTGCTGTGCTGGGACAACCGCCGCCCTGACGGCTCGCTCAACGCCGCGACGCTGCATCACGGGATGAAGGTGCGCAAAGGCGTGAAATACGTGATCACCAAGTGGTATCGCGAAAAGCCCTGGGGATGACGATGAAACGCAAGGGAAGCTGCCATTGCGGCGCGGTAAGGTTCGAGGCCGAGTTCGCCGACGAACGCCTGGTGCCCTCGCGCTGCAATTGCTCGATCTGCGCGATGAAGGGTGCGGCCATGGTCTATTTGCCGGTCGGGGCCGTCACTGTGACCAAGGGGGAGGACGCGCTGTCCTGCTACCGCTTCAACACCATGGCCGCGAAGCACCATTTCTGCTCGAACTGCGGCATCCACGTTTTCCACCAGGCGCGCAGCGACCCGGACAAGTTCGCCATCAATTCCAGCACGCTCGAAGGCGTGCGCCCTTACGAGGATTTCCCCGAAATGCCGGTTTTCGATGGCCAGCGCCACTCCGACGATAACGACGGGGTGCGGCGCCAGGCGGGCATCCTGCGATTCGAAGCGACTCCCGGAAAGGTCTGGCCCGACGGGGTAATTTGAGGCGGATTGCGGAGAACCTCCGGCCGCGCTAGCCTTTGTGCGGGTCGCGGCATGGGAGGGGAACTATGCTTCGAATGATAAAAGCCGCGCTGGTTGCCATCATCGGCTTCCACGCACTGATCTACGCCTTGCAGAACGTCGCCAATATCGAGGCGGCACATGGGTCACTGGTCTACGTGATGTCCGGCGCGGACAACACTGCCTATCCCGACACGCTGTTCTTCACGAGCGACAATCCCGCACTGGCCTGGGTTGCGCTTGCCATCGTGCTGGCAGGCGAATTTGCCACGGCCTTCTTCGGCCTGAAAGGTGGCTGGGAACTGTTCGCCGCGCGCAAGGGCGACACCGACGATTTCCATGCGGCAAAACGAACCGCCGCCATCGCCGCCGGCTTCGCCCTGCTGACCTGGTTCGGCCTGTTCATGACCATCGGCTCCGCCTTCTTCCAGATGTGGCAGACGCAGGTGGGCGACGGATCGCTGAAGGGCGCCTTCATGTTCGCCATGGCATCGGTGGTGACGGTGCTGTTCGTCTACCACACGCCGGACAACTGAGCCGCAACGAGAAAGGGCGGCCCGATCGGGCCGCCCTCTCCTGAATTCGCGTGAGTAGCGCGGTTGCGCGCTTACTTCTTCTTGAGCGACAGGCCGCCGAAACGCTTGTTGAACTGGGCCACGCGGCCGCCGTCCTGGATGCGCTGCGGACCACCGGTCCATGCCGGGTGGCTGGTCGGGTCGATTTCGAGGTTCATCGTATCGCCCTCGCTACCCCAGGTGGAGCGCGTCTGGAATTCGGTGCCATCGGTCATCTTGACCGTGATCATGTGGTACTCGGGATGAATATCGGCCTTCATGGCGTACTGTCCTTTGCGTTCGGCCGGTTCCGACCGGCCTGCAGATGGGAATTTCGAGAAGGCGCGCCCCTAACGGCAGCCACGCCCAATTGCAAGGTCAATCAACCATCGGCGATCATGGCGGTGATGCTGACCTCGCAGGTCACCTTGCCATCAACGCTGGCCTTGCAGTCGAACTTGCACACCTTGCTGCGCTGCTGGGTGAACTTGCTCTCCAGCGTCAGCAGGCAGCCCGGCTCCACCGGAGCGCGGAACTTGGCGTTCTCGATGGCCATGAAATAGACCAGCTTGCCGGTTCCGGCGAGTTCCAGCGTCTCGATGCCGAGGATGCCGCTGGCCTGGGCCAGCGCCTCGATCTGCAACACGCCGGGCATGATCGGCCGACCGGGGAAGTGACCCTGGAAGAACTGTTCGTTCATGGTCACGCCCTTGATCGCAGTGATGCTCTCGCCCTTGGCGAGGTGCGTCACCCGGTCGACCAGCAGCAGCGGATAGCGATGCGGCAGGGCCTCGAGAATGCGGCGGACGTCGTAGTCTGGCGTTTCACTCATGGCCCTGCCCCGTCTTCAGTGTCTTAGCGACCGGTGGTTGCCGGCTGCTGCGTCTGCTGTGCGGCGGCAGCCTGCTGCTGCTGCATGGCGGCCAACATCAGCAGCTGCTGGATCTGCTGGAACAGGTTCACGGCTGCCTCGCTCGGCTGCCAGTCGGCCGGCGGCGTGATCTGCACGCTCGGCACGCGGGTGTTGAGCGCGGTGACCACGTCGGCCGTCACGTCGGCACCCTGGGCTTCGTAGACGAGCACGTCAGGCGAAATGACGAACTGGATGTTCTTGTCGCTGATCACCTGCTGGAGCGCAGCGGAATACTGCTGTGCGACCTGCTGCACCACGTAGACGCGGGCACGGTTGATCGGCTGCTGGAGCGTGGCCAGTTCCTGGTCGATCGCCTGGATCTGCTGCACGGTGGCGTTGTTGGGATCCTGCGTCGCCTGCTGCTCGGTAGCATCCAGCTGGCCGTCACCGTTGGTGTCGAAGGTCTGGATCAGCTGCTGGCGCTGCTGCTGACGCTGGTCGATGGTGGTGCGCTGTGCCTGGTACTGCGTGTTGATCTGGGTGTAGCCGGTCTGGAAAGCCTGCGAACCAATCACTGCGCTGTTGATGTCGGCAGTTGCGATACCATTGACCTGCGCGGCGGCGGGAGTGGCAAGAGCAACCCCGGCTACGGCCAGCGAGGCACTCATGGCGGTCTTGGTGAAAATCTTCATTAGAATTGCGTTCCTACATTGAAGGAGAAGGTTTTGGTTTCGTCACCACGCTCCGATATAAGATCGTAAGCTACATCGATCCTGAACGGACCGAAGGGTGAGTTCCAATTGACGCCGACACCGGCCGTCACACGCGGCGAAGGTGTATCGCCGACGAATTCCTCGACGAACGGCGGCAACTGGGTGCCGATGGGCGTATTCAGACGACCATCGGGAGCCAGCGGACTAATGGTGATCTCGCTGCTAACGGGCTGGCCGTTATCGCCCAGATTGGTCTGCGCGTAGAGTGCGTTACCCTCGCCATCGCGCTGGGCGATGAACAGGCCATCGGGCAGCGGGCTTTGCGTGAGCTGCGGAGTATCGATGCCGAAGACGGAGCCGACATCGACGAACAGCGAAGGACGCAGGCCCAGTTCACGGGCGCCCGAACCCAGCGGAATTTCCAGTTCGGCGCGCGCCAGGTAGTAGGCCGTGCCGCCCAGTGCGTCATCCTGGTTGCGTTCGTCGCCAAGCGGGATCAGCACCTGGTTACCGTCTTCGTCGATCTCGTAGAAGCTGCGCACAACGCGCGGACCCACGCCGCGGATGTCGAAGCCGCGGATCTGCCCTTCACCAAGGAAGAAGCGGTCCGTCAGCAGCACTTCGCCATCGAGGCCGTAGATGTAGCCGCCCTCAAGGCGGAGCGAACCGATGAAGCCGGATCCCAGCGGGAAGTAGCGGGCAGCCTCGCCGCGCACGCGGACGTACTTGGTATCGCCACCCAGGCCGGCGAACTGCACCGTCGCCACGGCGCGCGAACCGCGCGTCGGGCGGATGCGGCTGTCGAGCGTGCTGTAGGTCAGCGACAGGCCGAGGATCGACTGCAGGCGGTTGCCCAGCGCATCGCACAGGTAGCGACCAGCGATCAGCGGCTCGCACTGCGCAACCCCGTCGCCGTCGAAGTCAGCGAAGAACTGGGCCTCGTCGACCGTCACTTCCTGGTAGTTCAGCGTATAGCTGCCGAGCACGCTCATGTACTCGGTCAAGGGCACGCCGACGCGCAGCGAGATACCGGTGGTCGACTGCTCATAGGTCGCGCTGTCGCGGTCGTAGTAACCGTTGTTGTAGTCCTGCCGGTAGATGTCGAAGCCCAGCGCGATGTCGCGGTCGAACACCTTGGGTTCGGTAAAGCTGACATTCGCCGACTGCGAATAGCGCGAGTAGTTGACACCCAGGCCGATGGTCTGGCCACGGCCGCGGAAGTTGTTCTGCCGCACCGAGCCGTTGAAGATGAAGCTTTCGAGCGAGGAGAAACCTGCCGAGAGCGAAAGCTCGCCGGTCGGCTCTTCCTGCACGTTGGCCTGCAGGATGATGCGATCGGGGCTGCTGCCCTCGACCTGCTCGACCTCGAAGTTTTCCTGGAAATAGCCCAGCGAGTTGATGCGCGCGGTCGAACGGGCGACCTGCAGGCTGCTGAAAGCGTCGCCTTCCGCGATACGGAACTCGCGGCGGATCACCTTGTCCTGCGTCAGCGTGTTGCCGTTGATCTCGATCGCCTCGACGTAGACGCGCGGCGCGTCGGCCACGGTGAAGGTCACGTCCATCGTGCGGTCTTCGGCGTTGCGCGAGATGCGCGGACGCACGTCGGCGAAGGCATAGCCGAAGGCGCCGGCGGTCTCGGTCAGGCCCTCGACCGTGTCATCGACCTGTTCGGCGTTGTACCAGTCACCGGTTTCCATCGCGAGACCGGCGGAAAGCTGCTCGGAGCTGAAGTCACGCAGCTGGCTGACGACTTCGACATCGCCGAAGGTGTAACGCTCGCCCTCTTCCACCACGTAGGTGATGATGAAGTCGCGCTTGTCGGGCGTCAGCTCGGCCACGGCGGAGACGACGCGGAAGTCGGCATAGCCTTCGGTCAGGTAGAACTGGCGCAGCTTCTGCTGGTCGAATGCCAGGCGATCGGGATCGTAGCTGGTGTTCGAGCTGAAAATGGCGAACAGGCTGGCTTCGCGCGTCACCATCTGGTCGCGCAGCTCGCCGTCCGAGAACACCTCGTTGCCGATGATGTTGATCTGGCGGACCTTCGACTTCGGGCCTTCCGAAATCTCGAAAATCACGTCGACGCGGTTCTGGTCGAGCATGACCATCTGCGGTTCCACGGTCGCGGCGAAGCGGCCCTGGCGCTTGTACAGCTCGATGATGCGGGCGACGTCGGCACGCACGCGGCTGCGGGTGAAGATCTGGCGCGGCGCGAGGTTGATTTCCGGGATGATCTCGTCGGAATCGAGCCGGCGGTTACCTTCCAGGATGATGCGGTTGATGATCGGGTTTTCCTCGACCGTGATCACCACCGCGCCAGTCGCCTCGTTGAAGGCGATTTCGAAGTCGGCGAACAATTCGGTATTCGCCAGGTCGAGCAGCGCCTGGTCGGCGCCCTCGGCGCTGTAGGCCATGCCGGGGCGCAGCTGGATGTAGGAGACGATCGTCTCCGGCTCCAGGCGCTGGGCACCGGCAACCGCGATCGTGCGGATGATGTTTTCCTGCTCCTGCGCGGCCGGGGCCGGCGTCGCATCCTGCGGAGCAGCTTCCTCCGCCGGTGGCAGGGTCAACTGGTCGCCGTCCTGCGCCAATGCAGCGGCAGGCAGTCCTGCAAGCATGGTGCAGCCCAACAGGGCTGCTGTGTAATGCTGGGAGATGATCGTGCTGGCCTTGGAACCCATTATCCGTCCACTCTTGTCGACACCCACGCCAAGAAGAAACCAGTCAATTGATATCCCGCCCCCCAGCGGGTGATCAAATCCGGTTTCCAGCGCGAACAGCGCCCTTGCCCGATGCCAGACTGGCAATCAAGCGAAGTTGCCGCAAATCGTGCCGAAATCCTGTCCTTTCCCCACTTAACCCACTTGGGCCTAGCTGCCGAATATCGGCAACTTGGCAATATCGATGACTGTCACGAACAGCATCAGCGCAAGCACGATGGCTATACCGGTGCGGAACGCAAGTTCCTGACTGCGAGGACTGGCTGGTTTGCGGCGGATTGCTTCCACTGCGTAAAAAGCCAGGTGCCCACCGTCGAGAGCGGGGATTGGCAGCAGGTTGATGAATGCCAAATTAAGTGAGATCAGCGCGGCGAAATTGATGAAGTCGATCCAGCCTAGGCTCAACTGTTCGCCCGAAAACTTGGCAATCGTGATCGGGCCGCCCAGTTCCTTCACCGAACGTTGGCCGGTGATGATCTGGGCAATCCCGGTCACCATCATGTCGGCAATATCCACACAGGCCTGCACCGATGCGCCCATCGCCTCGATGGGGCCGACCGACACCCGTTCGCCGGGGACGGAATAGACGCCGATCATGCCGAGGGTCGATTGATTGCCGAAGCGGTCGACCATGTCGACGGCGGCAATGGTCACCGGCACGGTCATGCGCTCGCCCTCGCGGTCGATCCGGATGCGGATCGTCTGGCCCGGATAGGCGATGACGTGATTGCGGACCTCGTTGAAGTCCTCGATCGGGTCGCCGTCGATGGAGACGATGCGGTCGCCTTCCTCAAGCCCCGCAACCATTGCCGGGGAATCCTCGGCAAAGGTCTGGATCACCGGCGGCGTCACCGGCTTGCCGAAGGCCATGATGAAGGCGAAGAAAATCGCCAGCGCGATGAGCAAGTTGGCTACCGGACCTGCCGCGACGATCAGCGAGCGCTGCCACAGCGTCTTGCTCTGGAAGGTATCGGGAGCCGGGGGACTATCCGGATCCGGCACGCTGGCAGGGTTCATGTCGCCCTTGAACTGCACATAGCCGCCGAAGGGCAGCGCCGAGAGCTTCCAGCGGGTACCGCGCTTGTCGTTGAAGCCGACCAGCTCCCTGCCGAAACCGACAGAGAAGGCCTCCGCCCCCACGCCGAACCAGCGGCCGACGAGGTAGTGGCCCAGCTCATGCAGGACGACGAGCGGCCCCAGCATCAGCAGGAAGCCGACGATGTAGATCCAGAATGGCAGTGCTTCGAAATTCAACTCAGGCGAGCTCCAGCATTTCTCCCGCGCGCGCCCTTGCCTCGGCATCGACAGCCAGCACGGCGTCGAGCGTTTCGGGCGCAGGCGGCGCGTAATTGTCGAGGGTTCTAGCCACTATTGCCGAAATATGCGTGAATTTTACCTGACCGGCGAGGAATGCCGCCACGGCAACCTCGTTCGCGGCGTTGAGCACGGCGGGTGCCGCGCCCCCGGCATGGGCTGCCTCGCGCGCCAGCCTGGTGGCCGGAAAGCGCTCCTCGTCCGGCGCGAAAAAGGTGAGTTCCCCGATGGTTGCAAGGTCCAGCGGCTTGCAGCTGGTATCCATCCGCGCGGGATACGCGAGCGTGGAGGCGATGGGCACGCGCATGTCCGAAGGGCCAAGCTGCGCCAGTGTGGAGCCGTCGCGATATTCGACCATCGAATGAATCACGCTTTGCGGATGGACGATGATCCGCAGCCGATCCAGCCCAACCGGGAACAGGTGGAAGGCCTCGATGAACTCGAGTCCCTTGTTGAACATGGTGGCGGAATCGACGCTGATCTTGGCGCCCATGTCCCAGTTGGGATGCGCGATGGCCTGCGCGGGCGTGGTCGCCTCCAGCTCGGCGAGCGTCTTGGTGCGCAGCGGGCCGCCACTGGCCGTCAGCGTGATCCAGCGCACGTCATCCAGGTTGTTGCCCTCCAGGCACTGGAAGATGGCATTGTGCTCGGAATCGACCGGCAGCAGCGTCGTGCCGTGTTTTTCGACCAGCTGCATCATCACGTGACCGGCAGAGACGAGAGATTCCTTATTGGCCAGCGCGACGGTATTGCCCTGCTCGATGGCGGCCATGGTGGGCGCAAGGCCCGCACAGCCGACGATGGCGGCAACGGTGATGTCCACCGGACGCGCCGCGACATCGCACAGCGCCTGCGCCCCGCCTGCAGCCTCGATGGACGTGCCGGAGAGGTGTTCGCGCAGTTCGGGCAGGCAGCTTTCGTCACCCACGACCGCGATCTGTGCACCGAATTCGATTGCCAGCCTGGCCAGCTTCTCCGCCGAGCAATTGGCGCTCAGCGCGACCACATTCCAGTTCGCACGATCCGAGCGGATCAGGTCGAGCGTGGAATCGCCGATGGAGCCGGTGGCCCCGAAGATGGAAATGGTGCGGGTCATTGCGATCCGGTCTGTATCATTGTGAAGATGCCCAGCACCACACAAACCGCCAGCAGCCCGTCGGTGCGATCGAACAGGCCGCCGTGCCCGGGGATGAGCTTGCCCGAATCCTTCACGCCAGCGCGGCGCTTCATCCAGCTTTCGAAGAAGTCCCCCGTCTGCGCGATGACCGCCGTTGCTGCGCCAATGACCACGCCGGCGCCGATAGTCATGCCCGCGCCGAAGAGCGCCCCCCAGGCTGACCAGTAGAGTGCCGCGAAAGCGACAATAGAGGCTGCGGCCATTCCCCCGAACAGCCCCGCCCAGGTCTTTGACGGGCTGATCGACGGTGCGATCTTGGGACCGCCGATAGTCCGGCCTGCGAAGTAGGCCCCAACGTCCACCGCAATCACCAGCGTGACAACGATCAGGACAAGCGACAGCCCGCTATCCGCATTTGCCGGTGCCTGCTCGTGCCGCAGGGTGGCCAGCGTAAGTGACCCGAAGCCGACATAGGCGAGGCCGGCAAGCAGCCAGACCGCCCTGCCCGTCAGGCTTTCGGCCATGCGCACGGCAAGCGAAGACCACTCGAACAGGACGACAAGCGCCACAGCCGCCACCAGCGCATTCCACCACCATCCGCCAAGGTAGATGGCCGTGCCTGCTACAACCAGCATTGCAATGGCGGAAATCGCACGCACGCCAAGGTCCGACCTTTTCACCGGGGTTGCTTGCGCTTCAACGTCCACCAAAACGACGCTCCCGCTTCGCAAAGGTCTCGCAGGCATCGCGCAGGTGATCCTCGCCGAAATCGGGCCAGAGCACGTCAAGGAACAGCATTTCGGCATAGGCCGCCTGCCACAACAGGAAGTTGGACAGGCGCACTTCGCCGCTGGTGCGGATCAGCAGGTCGAGCGGCGGCAGGTCGGCGGTGTAGAGGTGCTTCTCGATCCCTTCAGGGTCGATTGTGCCCTCCTCCGCCGCCAGCCGCGCGGCGCGGGCGATTTCCTGCTGCGCGCCGTAATTCAGCGCCACCGCCAGCGTGCGCGTGCCGCCGCTGGTGCGCTCCAGCGCGTCTTCCAGCTTCTCGACAATGTCGGGCGCGAAGGCCTTGTAATCACCGATGATCTTCAGGCGCACCTTGCGCTCGATCATGTCAGCCAGGTTGGCCTCGATGAACCTGCGCATCAGGTTCATCAAGTCGGAAATCTCTTCCTCTTCGCGCTTCCAGTTCTCGCTGCTGAAGGCGTAGAGCGTCAGGCATTCCAGCCCCAGCTTTTCCGCCGCCTGCACCGTGCGCTTCACGGCGTCGCCGCCCGCCTTGTGCCCCATGGCCCTCGGCAGCGCGCGCTTCTTCGCCCAGCGACCATTGCCATCCATGATGATGGCGACGTGGCGGGGGAACGACGGATCGGACATGGGGTGGGAAGCCCTGCTGCGCTTACTGCGTCAGGATTTCCTGCACCTTCTTCTCGACGGCGGCATCGACATCGCCAACATACTTGTCGGTCAGCTTCTGCACCTCGTCCGCGAGCCGCTTCTGGTCGTCTTCCGAGATTTCCTTCTTCTTCTCGTCTTCCTTCAGCGCCTCGTTGCCGTCACGACGGACGTTGCGGATGGCGATCTTGGCCTTTTCGCCATAGTCGCCGGCCAGTTTGGCCAGTTCCTTGCGGCGTTCCTCGTTGAGGTCGGGCAGCGGCAGGCGGATGGTCTGGCCATCGCTCATCGGGTTGAGGCCGAGGTTGGCCTTGGTAATGCCCTTTTCCACCGCGTTGACATTGGCCTTGTCCCACACCTGCACGCTCAGCATGCGCGGTTCCGGGGCGGAGATGGTGGCCACCTGGGTGATCGGCATCATCGAACCGTAGACCTCGACCACCACCGGATCGAGCAGCGCGGTGTTGGCGCGCCCGGTGCGCAGGCCGGAAAGATCGCCCTTCAGGCTTTCCACCGCGCCCTGCATACGGCGTTCGATATCGGCCTTGTCATACTTCGGCATCGTCTCAGTCCTTCTGTACTATCGTCTGTACGCCATCACCCGCCAGCACCCGCGCGACATTGCCCCGCTCGCGGATCGAGAAGACCACGATCGGGATGGCGTTGTCGCGGCACAAGGCGACGGCGGAAGCGTCCATCACTTTCAAGTTGTCTGCCAGCACCTTGTCGTAGGTGACTGTATCGAAACGCTTTGCATCGGGATTACGCTTCGGATCGGAATCATAGACACCGTCGACGCTGGTGCCCTTCAGCAAGGCATCGCAGCGCAGTTCGGCAGCACGCAGCGCGGCGCCGGAATCGGTGGTGAAATAGGGTGCGCCCACGCCGGCGGCGAAGATGACGATGCGGCCCTTGGCAAGGTGGCGTTCCGCCCGGCGACGGATCACCGGCTCGCACACCTGGTCCATCTGGATGGCACTCTGCACGCGGGTATCGACGCCGAGCTGCTCCAGCGCGCTCTGCATCGCCAGCGCGTTCATCACCGTTGCCAACATGCCCATGTAGTCGGCCTGGGCGCGGTCCATCCCCTGCGCCGCGCCGGCCATGCCGCGGAAGATATTGCCGCCGCCGATGACGAGGCAGATCTCCAGCCCGGTCTCCTTCGCGGCCTTCACTTCCTCGGCCAGGCGCATGACGTAGGCCGGGTCGATCCCGAAGTCCTGCTCGCCCATCAACACCTCGCCCGAGAGCTTCAGCAGGATACGCTTGGTGTCGGGCAGCAGCATGGGTGGTTGGTTCCTCGCGAAATCAGGTTGGCGGGTCTGTTAAAGGTAGCGGGGCAATGTGCCAAGTGTTCCAAGGGCGTTTTGCCGATGGCAGACACAAAAAGGGCCGCCGAACCCGTGAGTCCGGCGGCCCCTTGTGTCTTTGGCAAGAGAGCGATCAGCCGCCGACGGCAGCCGCGACTTCCGCCGCGAAATCGCTTTCTTCCTTCTCGATGCCTTCACCCAGCTGGAAGCGGACATAGTCCTTCAGCGTGATGGTGGTGCCGGCTTCCTTGCCGGCAGCGGCCACGACGTCGGCGATGGGCGTCTTGTTGTCCATCACGAAGACCTGGCTCAGCAGGGCGTTTTCCTTGGCGAACTTCTTGATCGCACCTTCGACCATCTTTTCCTGGACGTTTTCCGGCTTGCCGCTCTCGGCAGCCTTCTCGGCAGCGATCTTGCGCTCGCGCTCGATCACGTCGGCGTCGAGTTCCTCGGCAGTCAGGGCCTGCGGAAAAGCGGCGGCGATGTGCATGGCCAGCTGCTTGCCCAGCGGCTCCAGCACGTCGGCCGAAGCGTCGGACTCGAGCGCGACCAGCACGCCGATCTTGCCGAGGTTCGGCGCAGCGGCGTTGTGCATGTAGGGCACGATAACGCCGTTGGAGACCGCAACGGTCTTCATGCGACGGATCTGCTGGTTCTCGCCGATGGTGGCGACGTTGTCGGTCAGCTTGTCGGCCACGGTGCCGCCGTCCGGATAGGCAGCGCCCTTCAGGGCTTCGACGTCATCACTGTCTACGCCCAGCGCGACTTCGGTGGTCTTGCGGACGAAATCCTGGAACTTGTCGTTCTTGGCGACGAAGTCGGTTTCCGAGTTGACCTCGACGGCTACGCCCTTGGTGCCTGCGACGGCAACGCCGACGAGACCTTCGGCCGCGGTGCGGCTCGACTTCTTCTGGGCGGTGGCGAGGCCCTTGGCGCGCAGTGCGTCAACGGCAGCCTCGATGTCGCCATTGGCCTCTTCGAGAGCCTTTTTGGCATCCATCATGCCCGCGCCGGTCTTTTCGCGCAGGGCCTTCACGTCGGCGACGGAAAATGCAGCCATGTTCTTGTTCCTTCAATTGGTGCGTTGCCGGTTCATCAGCAGCTGATGAACCGGCGCATTGTCTTGGCTTTGTGACACGCGGCTTAAGCCCAAGGGCCGGTAGGCCGCGCAGTCAGGAAGATCAGGCTTCCGCCTTGGTCTCTTCGGCCGGGGCTTCCTCGGCGGCAGCTTCTGCCGGAGGAGCGTCCATGGCGCCGATGTCGGCACCCGAATCCACCACGCCTTCGTCGCGGCCGGTGCTGGCTGCCTTGGCGACAGCTTCGCAATACAGGCGCACGGCGCGGCTGGCGTCGTCGTTGCCGGGGACCGGGAAGGCGATGCCCGTCGGATCGACGTTGGTATCAAGAACCGCAATCACGGGGATACCGAGCACGCCGGCTTCCTTGATCGCAAGGTCCTCCTTGTTGGCGTCGATCACGAACATCACGTCGGGGATGCCGCCCATGTCGCGGATACCGCCGAGCGACAGTTCCAGCTTGTCCTTCTTGCGGGTCAGCTGGAGGATTTCCTTCTTGGTCAGGCCACGGGTGTCACCCGACAGCTTTTCCTCGAGCGACTTCAGTTCCTTGATCGACTGCGAGATCGTCTTCCAGTTGGTGAGCATGCCGCCCAGCCAGCGGTGGTTGACGAAGTGCTGGCCGCACGAACGGGCTGCCTGCGCGATCGGCTCCTGCGCCTGGCGCTTGGTGCCGACGAACAGCACCTTGCCGCCGGCACGGACGGTCGAGGAAACGAAGTCCAGAGCGCGCGCGAACAGCGGCACGGTCTGCGACAGGTCGATGATGTGAACACCGTTGCGGCTGCCGAAGATGTACGGCTTCATCCGCGGGTTCCAGCGGTGGGTCTGGTGGCCGAAGTGTGCGCCGGCCTCGATCAATTCCTGCATCGTGACGGTAGGAGCCGCCATAAGTAAATTCCTTTCCGGTTAAGCCTCTGGAAGACGGGGAACCGGCCTCTTGCTTCACGCAGGAGGCGGCACCGGTATGTCAGTGCCTTCCATGTGGATTTGCCGAGATGAGCGGGCACGGGAATCGCACCAGTCCTTCCGGCGGAGGCGCCCCTAGCCGAGGTTACGGGGGAAATCCACCCTCTATTTCCGCGATGAGAACGCAGCGGGAACAAAAGGTCTTGACTGCGTGGAACGAAAGTGGAACATAGAACGCAACGGGAACGAATAGGGGAACTACCTACTCCTTCCCTTGTTGACCAGCGAGCCGGACGGGCTCCGAACGAAGGATAGAGAACATGGCACTGGCAATCGCGATTTCGCTGTTTTTCGGCCTGGTGGCCGCGCTGGCGCTGGTGTCCTGCTTCGGATCGCTGCGTTACGGTGTCCTGCGTTTCCGCGAAGTCCGCGCCGAACTGGCTGAGCTCGATCGCGCTCCGGAAGCGAAGGTCATCCGCCTTCGTCGTCCGCAGGAAGCCTTCGCCCTGCTGGCCGCGTAGGTCAGTCTGCCTTGGCCTTTTCGGCTCGGCGCGCCTGCTTCACCTTCTGGTAGCGCAGGAAGGCCCACAGGATCAGCGCGAGATAGACGCCGCTGATCAACACCAGCGTCCACCATGTCTCTGTCAGTAGCGCGGCGACCGTCAGCGCAGCGACGGCAATCGCGGCAATACGAAACTCGTTCGAGGGACGCAGCGACTTCCAGCTGGGTGTCGCCATGTTCGATACCATCAGGATCGCAATCAGGATCGTCCACGGGGCGACGTAGAGGGGTTCGCGGTACACGGCATCGCCCGTCGCCAGCCACAGGTACATCGGCAGGAACGCCAGCCCAGCCCCCATCGGTGCGGGCACGCCGGTGAGAAACCCGGCCGACTTGTGCGGCTGGTCCTCGACATCGATCTGCGCATTGAAGCGCGCCAGGCGCAGGGCACAGCAGATGGCGAAGGCCAAGGCAGCCAGCCAGCCGAGCCGCGGCAGTTCTCCCAGCGACCACAGGAACAGCACCAGCGCGGGCGCGACACCGAAGCTGATCGAATCGGCCAGGCTGTCCAGTTCCGCCCCGAAGCGCGACTGTGCCTTCAGGAGGCGGGCGATGCGGCCATCCATGGCATCGAGGATGCCGGCCAGGATGATGGCGAACAGCGCCATCCGCCAGTCGCCCTTGATGGCAAGGCTGATGCCCGTCAGGCCCGATGCCAGCGCCGCGGCCGTGATCGCATTGGGCAGCATGGCCCGCAGCGTCAGCCCGCGTCCGGCGCGCGAGCGGGTTACCACTTCATGTTCGCTGGCCTTGGGGCCGAGCCATGCCGGGCCCGGTGTTGCGTTCTCGTCTTCCTCGAAATCCGGGTCGTCGCTCACTGGCTGACGCCTTCGAGCAGGCCCACGGTTCCGAGTTCCGCGAGGATCGTTTCACCGGCAATCACCCGCTGCCCGAGCAGCACCTTGGGATCGGTGCCGGCGGGCAGGTAGACGTCCACCCGGCTACCGAACCGGATCAGGCCGACACGCTGGCCGGCGGCAACGATGTCACCCGGCTTCACAAAAGGCACGATACGCCGTGCCACCAGGCCGGCGATCTGGGTAAAGCCCAGCACGGTGCCGTCCGCGCGCTCGACCAGGATATGCTGGCGCTCGTTTTCCTCGCTCGCCTTGTCGAGGTCGGCATTCATGAAGCGACCGGGGATATAAACGATGCGCTTGATCGTGCCCGCGATCGGCGAGCGATTGATGTGCACGTCGAACACCGACATGAAGATGGAGATGCGGGTCACCGGCTCGCTGCCCAGCCCCGCCCCGCCATCTTCGGCGGCATGCTGCAGCTCGGGCGGCGGCGGGACCTGCGAGATCAGCGATACCAGTCCGTCGGCCGGCGAGACGATGGCCCGGTCACTCTGCGGCACCACGCGCTCGGGGTCGCGGAAGAAGGCGAACACGCCGCCGGTCAGCGCCAGCAGTAGCGTGCCGATAATCTCCCAATCGAAGATGAACATCACCGTCAGGGCGATCGCAGCGGCGATTATGCCGTACCTGCGCCCTTCCACATGGACCGGGGGGAAGGACCACTCGGCATCGCCGCGGCCTCGATTGTCTCTCAAATCACCTGACATGCCTTCCATCTACGCATTGCAGGGCCGCGCCACAAGCACCTGCCGAACGCTTGTCCGCCTTCGTCCGCTGCGGCATAGCAACAGACGGAGAGGACATGCATGACCGAATATTCGACGATTTCCGCCGTCCCCATAACCGGAGCACTGGGCGCCATCATCACCGGGGTAGACCTGTCGCAGGACCTGTCTGACCAGCAGATCGCCGACATCAGGCAGGCGCTGATCGATCATCTGGTGATCTTCTTTCGCGACCAGGAACTCACGCCCGAACAGCACCTTGCCTTCGCCAAGCGGTTCGGAACGCTGAACCAGCATGACCAGGTCCAGGGCATGGAAGAGTATCCGGACATCATCGAGGTGCGGAAGGAACCGGGCGACACGCGCAACTTCGGCGGGGCCTGGCATGGCGACGTCACCTACCTGCCCGAACCGCCACTGGGATCGATTCTCTATGCGCTTGAAGTCCCGGAAGCCGGCGGCGATACGCTCTGGTCCAACCTCTATCTTGCCTACGAGACGCTGTCGGACGGCATGAAGGACCTGATCGACGGCAAGACCGTGATCCACACGCCGTCAAAGGTGTTCGGCCTCTATTCGCAGGACTGGAGCAAGGACAGCTCGGTGAAGTCCGCACCGCGCAAGGAAGCGGAATACGAGACCGAGCACCCGCTGGTGCGTACCCACCCGGAAAGCGGGCGCAAGCTGCTCTATGTTTCCGGCCTCTACACGCCGCGCCTGAAGGACACGACCGAGGAGGAAACCGGGCCGCTGCTCGATTACCTGATGAGCCGATGCACCTTCGAACCCTTCACCTGCCGCTGGCGCTGGAAGAAGGGCGACGTCGCCTTCTGGGATAATCGCGCCACGCTGCACTATGCGCTCAACGATTACGATGGGAAGTTCCGCCTGATGCACCGGGTGACGATCAACGGCGAGCGCCCCGTTTTCTAGTCCGCAGAGAAATCGAACGGTACACCACTTTCGCGGAAGCGCGCGGGTATCAGCTCGCGCCCGATTGGCGGCGCCGAGCGGGCGATGCAGCGGGGACGATGGCAGAGGCGGCAGGCAACGCCGATAGGCGTCGGCTCCTCTCCCTGCAGGGCTTCCGCATAGGCGAGGCGCGGCAGGTGTTCGGCAGCACAGGCCAACGCCACGGCGCGCAGCACGCTTGGCTGGCCAAAGCCACCTCCCCCGGCACGCACCGTGCGGGCGATGGACACGTAGCGTTCGCCATCGGGCAATTCGATCTGCTGGGCATGGACCTTGCCGGGCGTCGCGAAGACCTCGTGGATGTTCCACAAGGGGCAGGCACCACCATGACGAGCGAGCGGGAAGCCCGCGCCGTCGAGCCGCTTCGAGACATTGCCCGCGCGGTCCACGCGCAGGAAAAAGAAGGGCACGCCCTCCTCGCCCGGCCGCTGAAGCGTGGTCAGGCGGTGAGCCGCCTGTTCGAAGCTGACGGCAAAGCGCCCCGCGAGCGCCTCGACATCGTAGCGGAGCTCCTCTGCCGACTTGCGGAAGGCCCGGTAAGGCATCAGCACCGCCGCCGCCCAGTAGGACTGGAGTGCTCGCCGGACCAGCGCGCGGCTGTCGTCGCTGGACAAGCGGCCCTCCGCGATCAGCGCCTCGATCGCCGCGCCCTGTTCGAGGATGGCGATCTGCAGGGCGGCCTGGAAACGCCGCCCGGAAGGATCGAGCCGTTCGGCGATATGAATGCGACGGCGGTGGTAATCGTGCCAGCGCGTGCCGCCGCGTAGCAGCACATTGTCGGCGAGACGGACTTCGAGACCGTGATGTTCGGCGATGTGTTCCTGCATCGCCTCGAAGGTCGATAGCGACGCCGCAAGCTCGCTGGCGCTGTCGTCCAGCGTGGGAAAGCAATTGCGCCGCGCGGCCAGGAAGGCGCGCGCCTCGCCCATCGGATCTGCCGCGCTCTCGGCTCCGCTCGCAGCGCCCTCCCGGCGAGCAGCCAGCGCCAGTTGTTCCTCGCCATAGGCGGTGTGCAGCCGCAACAGCGCCTCGGCCATGCCGGGATAGGAATTGGCGATATCGTCCACGTCGAGCGGCTCGATGGCAATGTCCGAGAACAGCGGATCGCGCAGCGCAGCCTGCAGGCGGGCGGAGGTTTCGTCGGCATCCTCGTCGGCCAGCTCGGCCACGTCGACGCGGTAGGTCTTGGCCAGCTTGAGCAGCATTTCCGCCGTCACCGGGCGCTGGTTGCGCTCCATCAGCGCGATGTAGCTGGCCGAGATCTCCAGGTCGGCGGCCATGTTGGCTTGTGTCAGCCCCATCTCCCGCCGCAATTTCTTCAGGCGCGGTCCCAGGTAGAGCGTCTTTCCGGCCATGCGATCCTCCGTGCGAAGTCGTCTCCTTACAACATTACATCTGAATTTTGTAAAGTTCGACAACATTACACTGCAAGGCGCGACAATCGTCGCTGCGGGTGAGAGCAAGGGGTCACGAAATCACCCCTTCAAAGGACTTTCCCGCATGACCCATTTCGCCGAAATCCACCGCCAGACCGGCCTCAAGCAGCAGCATGGCCGCCACTGGCAGGGTATCGACCCGGAATTCGCCGCGCGCCTCCGCGCACAGAACAGGTTCCAGACCGGTCTCCACATCGCCCGGTACACGGCGAAGACCATGCGCGAGGACATGGAGGCCTATGACAGGGACCCGGCCGCCTACACGCAGTCGCTGGGCTGCTGGCACGGCTTCATCGGCCAGCAGAAGATGATCTCCATCAAGAAGCATTTCGGCAGCGCCAAGGGCCGCTACCTCTACCTCTCGGGCTGGATGGTCGCCGCGCTGCGCAGCGAGTTCGGCCCCCTGCCCGACCAGTCGATGCACGAGAAGACCAGCGTCCCCGCGCTGATCGAGGAACTCTACACGTTCCTGAGGCAGGCCGATGCCCGCGAGCTGGGCGGCCTGTTCCGCGACCTCGACAAGGCACGCGCGGCGGGCGACGAGAAAGCCGCCGCCGAGGCGCAACAGGCCATCGACAACCACCAGACCCATGTCGTGCCGATCTTCGCCGATATCGATGCCGGCTTCGGCAATGCCGAGGCGACCTACCTGCTGGCCAAGAAGATGATCGAAGCCGGTGCCTGCGCACTGCAGATCGAGAACCAGGTGTCCGACGAGAAGCAGTGCGGCCACCAGGACGGCAAGGTGACGGTGCCGCACGAGGACTTCCTGCAGAAGATCCGTGCCATCCGTTACGCCTTCCTCGAACTGGGCGTGCCCGAGGGAATCATTGTCGCGCGCACGGACTCGCTGGGCGCCGGCCTGACCAAGCAGATCGCCTTCAGCCGCGAGGCGGGTGACCTCGGCGACCAGTACAATTCCTTCCTCGACTGCGAGGAAGTGAACCTCGAGGCTGTCGGCAACGGAGAGGTGCTGATCAGCCGGGAGGGCAGGCTCCTCAAGCCCAAGCGCCTGCCCTCCAACCTCTACCAGTTCCGTCCCGGCACGGGCGAGGACCGCGTGGTGCTGGACTGCATCACGAGCCTGCAGAACGGAGCCGACCTGCTGTGGATCGAGACCGAAAAGCCGCACGTCGAGCAGATCGCCGGCATGGTGGATCGCATCCGCGAAGTCGTGCCGAACGCCAAGCTGGTCTACAACAACTCGCCCAGCTTCAACTGGACGCTGAACTTCCGCCAGCAGGTATACGACGCCTGGCAGGCCGAGGGCCGCGACCTGTCGATGTACGACCGCGAACGGCTGATGAGCCAGCACTACGACGACAGCGAGCTGGCGATCGAAGCCGACGAGAAGATCCGCACCTTCCAGCGCGATGCGGCGCAGCGGGCGGGCATCTTCCACCACCTGATCACCCTGCCGACCTACCACACGGCCGCGCTCAGCACCGACAATCTCGCCAAGCGCTACTTCGGCGAGGAAGCCATGCTTGGCTACGTCAAGCAGGTGCAGCGCGAGGAAATCCGCCAGGGCATCGCCTGCGTCAAGCACCAGAACATGGCCGGCTCCGACATCGGGGACGACCACAAGGAAGCCTTCGCCGGAGAAGCCGCGCTCAAGGCCGGCGGCGAACACAACACCATGAACCAGTTTGCGGCCTGACTTGCCGCGCTAGCAGAGAGAAGGAGAAGTAAAATGGCCCATCCGACAATGGCTCGCCCGGTCTTCTCGACCGAGGATTTCGGCCTCATCCGCAACGCGCTGGCCGTCGCCATCCGCAATGGTGGGGACGATGCGGAGACCCGCAAGCTGGTGAACCTGCACCACCGACTGGGGCGCTTCGGCCGATGACCAGTACCGCCCTCACCCGCCAGCCGACGGGCGAGAATCAGGCCCCGCGCGACGGATATGTCCTTCGCGCGGGGTTGGCCGTCGATCCCCGGCTGGCCGCTTTCGTCGAGGCCGAAGCGCTGCCCGGCACCGGCATCGGCGCGGACCGCTTCTGGCGGGGCCTTGCTGCCATTGCCGCAGACTTCACCCCGCAAAACCGCGCGTTGCTGGACCGGCGGCAGGAATTGCAGGACGCCATCGACGACTGGCACCGCCAGCATCCGAAAGCCGTTTGCGGCGTTCCCCCGCGCGTGCTGCGCGACATGGGCTATCTGGTGCCAGAGCCCGAACCCTTCACCATCGGAACCACCAATGTCGACGCGGAGATCGCGCAGGTCGCCGGGCCGCAACTGGTGGTTCCTGCCCTGAACGCGCGCTTCATGCTCAACGCCGTCAATGCGCGCTGGGGCAGCCTCTACGATGCGCTCTACGGCACCGATGCGCTCGACGGCACGCCAGTACCGCATGGCGCATATTCCGAAATGCGCGGCACCGCCGTGATCGACTGGGCCAAGGCCTTCCTCGACGAAGCCGTCCCCTTGGCCGAGGGAAGCTGGTCGAACTGGTCAGGTGGCACGCCCGTGCTGGCCGATCCGGCCCAGTTCCTCGGCACCATCGGCGGCAACCTGCTGCTGGAGAACCACGGCCTGAAGATCGAGGTCGTCATCGACGCCGACCACCCCATCGGCAGCAATGACCCCGCGCAGATTGCGGACATTCGCCTCGAATCCGCGCTCTCAACCATCGTCGACCTCGAAGACTCGGTGGCGGCGGTGGATGGCGAGGACAAGGTCGCCGCCTATCGCAACTGGCTCGGCGCCCTGC
Organism: Aurantiacibacter sp. MUD11; assembly: GCF_026967575.1. Classification (NCBI taxonomy): domain Bacteria; kingdom Pseudomonadati; phylum Pseudomonadota; class Alphaproteobacteria; order Sphingomonadales; family Erythrobacteraceae; genus Aurantiacibacter; species Aurantiacibacter sp. MUD11. The sequence continues at coordinate 723,535 of NZ_CP114054.1, forward strand.
GCGGGGACATGGTCGCCAGCTTCACCAAGGGTGACAGCAAGGTCGTTCGCACCGCCAACCCGGATCGTACCTACACCGATGCCCATGGCCAGCAACACGCGCTGCGCACACGCAGCCTGCTGTTGGTGCGCAATGTCGGCCACCTGATGACGACCCCTGCGCTGCGCCTGTCCGATGGCAGCGAGATATTCGAAGGGCTGTTGGACGCCGCCGTAACAGCGCTGATCGGCCTGCACGACCTCAAGCGCCTTGGTCGCCTGCAGAACAGCCGCAAGGGGTCGATCTACGTGGTCAAACCCAAGATGCACGGCCCCGATGAATGCGCCTTTGCCGATGACCTGTTTGCAGCCGTCGAGGACATGCTCGGTCTGCCGCGCAACACGATCAAGGTCGGCGTGATGGACGAGGAACGGCGTACCAGCGCCAACCTCGCCGCCTGCATCCACGCCGTGCGCGACCGGGTGTTCTTCATCAACACCGGCTTCCTCGATCGTACCGGCGACGAGATTCACACCTCGATGCTGGCCGGACCGATGCAGCGCAAGGGCGACATCAAGCAGGCGGAATGGATTGCCGCCTACGAGGATCGCAATGTCCGGATAGGTCTTGCCTGCGGCTTTGCCGGCCGGGCGCAGATCGGCAAGGGCATGTGGGCCGCTCCCGATGCCATGCATGACATGCTGGCCCAGAAGATCGGCCACCCGATGAGCGGAGCCAGCACCGCCTGGGTGCCCTCGCCGACTGCCGCCACGCTGCACGCCACGCATTATCACCGCTGTAATGTCGAGCAGCGCCAGCAAGACCGCCTGGCCGAACCTGTCGTGCCGGTCGAGAAACTGCTGACCGTGCCACTGGCGGAAAACGCCAGCTGGTCGGCCGGGGAAATCGCGGTGGAGCTCGACAACAACGTGCAGGGCATCCTTGGCTACATGGTACGCTGGATCGATGCCGGGATTGGCTGCTCCAAGGTGCCCGACATCCACGATGTCGGCCTGATGGAAGACCGCGCGACCTTGCGCATCTCCAGCCAGCACATCGCCAACTGGCTGCTGCATGGCGTGGTCGATCGGCTGATGATCGACGAGGCGCTGCACCGCATGGCGGCCAAGGTCGATGCGCAGAACGCGGGCGAACCGGACTATCGGCCGATGGCCGGTAACGAACGCCAGTCGATCGCCCTCAATGCCGCGCGCGAGCTGATCATCACCGGCACGTGCCAGCCCTCGGGCTATACCGAGCCGGTACTGCACAAGGCACGTGCCCGGGCGAAAGCGCTAATGACCTGGTCTCGGGAGCCTTGATGGATATCAATGACCTGGCGTGACAAAGTGCCATGTTGGCCATCCGACGCGGCGCCCCGCACGATTGGCGCTGTTCGGATGCGGCGTCTTTACCAGGGGGCATGGCGCCGCCGAGCCGGTCTGGTCCGCCACCGCCCTGGTCGACCAGGCCGGCTCCGTTCTTGCGAGGGTATCCATGTAGGCTGCGGCGGTGGTGGACAGGGCTGGATTCGAACCAGCGTACGCTTGCGCGGGCAGATTTACAGTCTGCTGCCTTTAACCACTCGGCCACCTGTCCACACCGTTGCCGGAGGCGGGTTCTGACCCGCATTGGTGAGCGCCCACAAGGGGCACTTTCCAGCCGAGAGGCGCCCCAATGGCGAAGCACCGCTTGCCTGTCAATGGGCCTGCTGGCAGGAGGCGCCAAAGTTTCGGAAAGGCGAGGCATTATGGCCAAGGGAAAAGGCGGCAAGAACCTGCGCGGACGCGCCGGAAGGATGCAGGGTGGACGCGGCTCCGGCCGCGCCACCAAGGGGCATACGCGCCTCTGGGGCCGCCATGCGGTGGAAGCCGCTTTGAAGAACCCGCGCCGCCAGCATCGCAAGCTGTGGGCGACGCGCGAAGGCATCGAATCGCTCGACGGTGAACTGCCACCCGATTTCCCGGTCGAATATGCGGACGTCTCCGACCTCGCCCGGCTGGTGGCCAAGGATGCACCGCACCAGGGACTGGTGCTGGAATGCGAACCACTGGAAGACCTGCACCTCGACGAGGTGCTGTCCGGCGACCCGACCAGCCCGATCATCGTGCTCGACCAGGTGACCGACCCGCACAATGTCGGCGCCCTGCTGCGCTCTGCCGCCGCCTTCAACGCCGCTGCCATCGTGACGCAGGATCGCCATGCCCCGCCTGAGGGCGGCGTGATCGGCAAGTCCGCATCCGGCGCGCTGGAAGTGGTGCCCTGGGTGCGCGTGGTAAACCTTTCGCGCGCGCTGGAGGACATGGCCGAGGCCGGATACTGGCGCATCGGCCTGACCGGCGAAGCCGAAGCCACGCTGGCCGAAGCCCTGCCCGCCGGGCCGGTCGCGCTGGTGCTGGGCGCTGAAGGCGAAGGCATGCGCCACAACGTTGCGCAGCATTGCGATGCCTTGGCCCGGCTGCCCATCAGTAACGCGATGGAAAGCCTCAACGTGTCCAATGCCGGAGCCATTGCGCTATATGCGGTGGCGACACGCGACACGGGAGAGTAACCGTCATGACCGTTCCGCTGCGCAAGCTGCGCGCCGCCGCCCTGCTGGCATCGACCGCAATCCTGTCCGGCTGCCTGTTCCAGCCGGGCACTTTCGATGCCACGCTGCACATCCAGTCAGACCGGCAATTCGCCTTCGAATACCAGGGCGAAATCGTGATGGCGGGCCTCACCCAGCTGGCCGAGATGGCAGCCGAGGCCGAGGGTGAGGAACCTTGCTACAACGAGGAAGGCAGCAAGGAACGGCCCTGCACCGAAGAGGAACTGGCCGAACGCGCCCGCGATGACGAGATGGGCCGCGCGATGATGGAGAGCATGGTCGGCGGTGTCGACATGTCCGATCCCGAAGCGATGGCGGAAATGACCGAGATGCTGGAGCGGCAGGCTGGCTGGAACAGCGTGGAATTCGTCGGCGACGGCACCTTCGTGGTCGACTTCTCGATCACCAGCACACTGGGCCACGACTTCGACTTCCCGACCTTCGAAAACATGCCGATGTCCAATTCCTTCGTGCAGGTGCGCCTGCGCGACGGCAATCGCGCACGGATCGAAGCGCCCGGCTTCGCGCCCTCGGCAGGCAATCCGCTGGGCGCCATGATGATGGGCATGTTCGGAGCTATGTCCGAGATGGGCGAAGAGGGTGGCGAAAACGCCCTGCCCGACATTCGCCCGCCCGAAGGCACCTTCCGCATTGTCACCGATGGCCGCATCCTGACCAACAACACCGACGAAGGCCCCAGCGCCACGACGGCAGGTCAGGTGCTGACCTGGGAGATCGGCCCCTCGACCGTCGCGGCGCCGGCGGCCCTGATCGAATTCGCCCGCTAGGCAAAGGAAAAGGGCCGCCCCGCGGGACGACCCTTTTTTCTCCCTCCCCCTCCATCCATCGGGGGTAACGCGTCGGCTTAGTTGACCGCGTCCTTCAGGCCCTTGCCGGCCTTGAACTTCGGCTGCGTCGATGCCTTGATCGTCATCGGTTCGCCGGTGCGCGGGTTGCGACCGGTGGACGCCTTGCGCTTGGCCACCGAGAAAGTACCGAAACCGACGAGGCGCACTTCGTCGCCCTTCGACAGCGTGCCGGTGATCGTGTCGAACACGGCCTCAACCGCCTTGGTCGCGTCGTTGCGGGAAAGGCCACTCGAGTCCGCGACCGCGCCGATCAGTTCATTCTTGTTCATTTCTAGGAGAACCCCCTCATTCAGATTTTCTGAGACTTCTTTTATGAATCGCTCAGCGATTGCGCGAATTGAGCGAGTTTTGCTGACGGTGTCAAAGGCAAAGCCGCTCAACTGGCGGGTTTTTTGAGACAGGACGAAGCTTTATCGCGTGACAGCACACGAATGTTTCGCCGCGCCGGCCAGGGCGGCCCCGATCCTGCCGGTAGCTCCGACCGCGACGTCCGCGACTCAATGCGCGGTGGTGGTCGGCGGTTCGGAGCCCGGATGACCCTGCGGCTGGCTGGCAAGGTCGTCGGCCTCGGTCCACTCGATCGGCGCCGGCAGGCTGGTCAGCGCCAGCTCCAGCACCTGGTCGACATGACTGACCGGCACGATCTCCAGGCCTTCCTTCACGTTCGCCGGAATCTCGGCGAGGTCCTTCTCGTTCTCTTCCGGGATCAGCACGGTCTTGATGCCGCCGCGCAGCGCCGCAAGCAGCTTCTCCTTCAGACCGCCGATCGCCAGCACGCGTCCGCGCAGGGTGACCTCCCCGGTCATCGCCACGTCGGGACGCACGGTCACGCCGGTCAGCGTCGAGACGATCGAGGTGACCATGCCGATGCCCGCGCTCGGACCGTCCTTCGGCACCGCGCCTTCGGGCAGGTGGATGTGGACGTTCTTGCGCTGGAAGATGCTCGGCTTGATGCCATAGGCAGGTGCCCGCGCCTTCACGAAGCTGAAGGCGGCGGCGACAGATTCGTTCATCACCTCGCCCAGCTTGCCGGTCGTCTTGATCTCGCCCTTGCCCGGCGTGGTGACGCTTTCGATGGTCAGCAGTTCGCCGCCCACCGAAGTCCAGGCGAGGCCGGTCACGGCGCCCACCTGCGGCTCTTCCTCGGACACGCCGTGCTTGAACTTGCGCACGCCGGCGAAGTCGGAAAGGTTCTCGGGCGTGATTTTCACGCTCTCGACTTCCTTCTCCAGGATCTTGCGCAGGCTCTTGCGCGCGAGGTTGGCGATCTCGCGTTCCAGCGTACGCACGCCCGCCTCGCGGGTGTAGTAGCGGATCAGGTCGCGCAGGCCCTCTTCGGTCAGCTCGAACTCGCCTTCCTTAAGGCCGTGGTCGCGCACCTGCTTGTCGATCAGGTGACGCTTGGCGATCTCCACCTTCTCGTCCTCGGTGTAGCCCTCCAGCCGGATGATCTCCATGCGGTCGAGTAGCGGCTGCGGCAGGTCGAGGCTGTTGGCCGTGGTGACGAACATGATGTCCGACAGGTCGATATCCAGCTCCAGGTAGTGGTCCTGGAACTTGTCGTTCTGTTCGGGGTCGAGCACCTCGAGCAGCGCCGATGCCGGATCGCCGCGGAAGTCCTGGCCAAGCTTGTCGATCTCGTCGAGCAGGAACAGCGGGTTGCTGGTGCCGGCCTTCTTCAGGTTCGACACGATCTTGCCCGGCAGGGAGCCGATATAGGTGCGGCGGTGGCCGCGAATCTCGGCCTCGTCACGCACGCCGCCCAGCGACTGGCGAATGAACTCGCGCCCGGTCGCCTTGGCGATGGACTTGCCCAGCGAAGTCTTGCCGACGCCCGGCGGGCCAACGAGGCACAGGATCGGCCCCTTCAACTTGTTGGTGCGCGCCTGCACGGCGAGGTACTCGATGATCCGGTCCTTCACCTTTTCCAGCGCGTAGTGATCCGCATCGAGGATCTGCTGCGCCTTGGCGATGTCCTTCTTCAGCTTGCTCTTCTTGCCCCACGGCAGGCCCAGCAGCACGTCGAGGTAGTTGCGCACGACGGTCGCCTCGGCGCTCATCGGCTGCATGCCCTTCAGCTTCTTCAGCTCGCTTTCGGCCTTGGCCTTGGCTTCCTTGGAGAGCTTGGTTTCCTCGATCTTCTTGGTCAGTTCGGCGATCTCGTCGCCGTCTTCACCGTCACCGCCGCCCAGCTCGGTCTGGATCGCCTTGAGCTGTTCGTTGAGGTAGTATTCGCGCTGGGTCTTCTCCATCTGCCGCTTCACGCGGCCGCGGATCTTCTTTTCGACCTGCAGGACGGAAAGCTCGCCCTCCATCACCGAATAGACCATTTCCAGCCGCTTCAGCGCATCGCTCTCGGCGAGCAGCTGCTGCTTGGTTTCCACCTTGGCGGCAAGGTTGGCGGCGATGGCATCGGCCAGCGCGCCGGCATCGTCGATCTGCGAGAGTTCACCCTCCAGTTCGTCGGAGTCCTTCTTGTTGGACTTGGCATATTCCATGAACTGGCCGAGCGCGCTGCGCATCATGGCCGTCACTTCGCTGCCGCTGGCAGTGGTCTGCGGAACTTCCTCGGTCTGCGCCATGACATAGCCATCGGCGACGCGCATCTCGGTCATCTTGGCGCGCACCTGGCCTTCCACCAGCACGCGCACCGTGCCGTCGGGCAGCTTCAGCATCTGCAGCACCTGCGCCACCACGCCCAGATCGTAGAGGTCGTCCGCCTCCGGATCGTCGCAGGCGGGATCGAGCTGGGCGACGAGGAAGATGTCCTTGTTGCCGTTCTCCATGGCCGCTTCCAGCGCCGCCACGGACTTGTCGCGGCCTACGAACAGCGGGACGACCATGCCGGGAAAGACGACGATGTCGCGCAGGGGAAGGAGGGGGAATGCAGTCATGTGTAAATCCGTGTCTCTAGCTTGAGGCCGAATATGGGCACGACCCCGCCCGCCTGCAACGTCGGCTTAGGGCTAAGGGGTGGAAAGCTAATGTGGAACACATGGAACACTGTCCTGGAGAGGAAGTTTTCCGGGACTATTGCCGGGGTGGCAAACCGGCGCGGATGGGTGAGTGATGCAGCAACCATCGCGCCTGAATGACAACGGATTCCCGCAGTAGGACAGAGGGTCGGCTACCCGGTTGTGGCCTCAGCCGATCGAATAGATGACGCGCGTAACCCAGTAGCTGGTGATGGGATCGCCGTTGCCATCCAGTGCCGGTTCAAAGCGGCTATGCTCCAGCAGCAGTTCGCACGCCAGTTCGTCGAAGGTCGCCTCGTTGAGCGAGTTCTGCACGGCGCAACCGGTTGCTCGCCCATCTTCGCCGACGGTCAGCCGCACGTTGACAATCGCCTGCTGCCCGCGCCGCAGCATTTCCATCGGATATCGTTCCTGCAGTTCGCGCGCCCAGCGCTCGATGCCGAGCGGCCTGACCGGCCGTAACAGGTTCTTCTGCGCTTCGGCGTCGATGCCCCAGTGGGTCAGCAATTCGTCGAGGCATGCGCGCATCGCTTCCATGGGGGCCCGCATGGCTCCCGTTTCCAGCACGAAGTCTTCCCTGAAGGCGTTGCCGACGGCGAGACCCGTAATCTCGTTCTCACGCTCTTCCCGCCGCTCATCGGTAATGGCTAGGTCCACGCCCTGGCGGAGGGTCAGCTGGGTATCGAGATCGCGTTCGGCGCCCGTAAGGATGCCGATCCGGGAAATGAAACCCTTCCCCCAGTTGTCGTTATCGACCCCCATCGGGCGTCCATGGTTGTAAGGCTCGTTATCCGGGATGAAGTTCGCGGTAACGCCGCGAGCGCTGCGAAAATCGAAGGCACTGTCGCGGCGACGGATATCGTCGCTGGTAACGATCAGCTGCATCACCTCACCGGGCTGATACTGCCGAAGTTCGAGGAAAACCTGCTGGCCTTCTTCCCCGAAAACACGGCGCAGCGCGCAGCTATCCTCGGCATAGTCGAGGTTCCACGGCGTGGCAGGCGCCAGGCGCAGCCAGTCATCGTCCTGCGCCGCCGCCGGTTGAACCGATAGCGCCGCAAACACGGCAGCCGCTGGCAGCCAGCGCATCACCGTGTCCAGTAACTCAGGTCGGTGTTCCACAGGGTCGCCACCGGGTTGCCATCGGCGTCCAGCGCGGGTTCGAAGCGGGCATAGCGGGAAAAACTGCCGCAGGCCGCCTCGCCATAGTCGGGCGGGCCGACAATGCCGATGATGCTGCAGTCGCTGACACGCCCGTCCGGCCCGACGACCAGTCGTACCTGCATCGTCGCCGATTGCCGGTCGCGAATCATGGCGCGCGGGAAGTCGGCGCCAAGGTTCTGTGAAATGCTGATGTCGTTGACCGGCTCCGCCCGGCGGCTGAGCGTGCGCTGGACTTCCGGATCGACGCCGAGGCCGCTCATCAGGTCATCAAGGCAGGCGCGCATGGCCTGCATCGGCCCGGTCAGCGATCCGGTGCGCAACAGGATCGAATCCTCGAAACCCTCGAGGATGACCATGGCGGACACCTCCGCTTCCCGTGCGGCGAGAATCGAGGGGTCGACATTCTGGTAATCTTCCCAGTCGTCGGGCCGCTCCTCCTTGCGCAGGTAATCTCCGGAAAAGCGGAAGCCCCGCGCCGTCTCGCCGAAATCCAGCGCGAAGGCGAAGCCGACGTCGCTGTTCTCGTCATCCGGCTCGAACCGGTAGCGCACCTCCTCGGGCATGCGCTCCAGGTCCTCGCTGAAGACGGTGAAGGTCAGCCAGGTGCCCGGCGCCACCTGCCGCATGTCGACATAGACGGTGCGTCCCTCCGCGTCGGCATAGGCACGGCGCAGCGCGCAGCTGTCCTCGCCGTAATCCATCACCCAGTTGGAGGCCGGATCGAAATATTCGAGCGGCGTTTCCGCCTGTGCCGGAGATGTCAGAAGGGCGCCTGCAATAACGCCGACGAAGCCAAGTCGAATCAGTGACATGGCCGGAGCCTATCACAGATTTCGCAGGTGGCTATCCCATGCCCGGCAGGTTAAAGCCCGGCGGCAGGCCGAGGCCGGCCTGCATTTCCTGCATCTGTTCGTTGGCGGCGCGATCGGCCTTGTCGCGCGCGTCATTGAAGGCGGCAGTGACGAGGTCTTCGAGGATCGACTTTTCCTCTTCCTTGAACAGGCTGTCGTCGATGTTGACGCCGATGATGCGGCCACGGGCGCTGGCGCGAACCTTCACCAGCCCGCCGCCGGCGGTGCCTTCCACCTCGATCTGGTCCAGCTTCACCTGCGCATCGTTCATCTGCTGCTGGATCTTCTGCGCCGCTTCCTGCGCAGCCTTCATCATCTCTTCCATGTTCTGCATCGGATCACCTTTTCGTGTCTTGCGCCGTTCGCGAGCGGCCTGTGGCCAAGCTCAGGTCGATCGGCCGAATTTCAAGCCCTGCGGCTCCAATCCTTGCGACCACGCGCGGGTTCCACCTGCTCGACCAGCTGCGCATCGGGGAAATGGGCGCGCACGGCTTCCATCATCGGGTGCTTTTCCAGCCGTTCCTTCTCGGCGCGGCGGGCAGCCTCTTCCTGCTCCACCAGGGTGGGCGTGCCCTCGCTATCACCACGCTGGATATCCCAGCGCTGGCCGGTCACCTCGAGCAGCGCCTGGCGGATTTCCGGGGCGATGTCGTCGTCGAAGCCTTCGGGCTGGGTGAAGACCAGCTTGCCTGGCTCCAACTCGATCACGCGCACCTGCATGCGCAGCTTGGTGGCGAGCGACATGGCATTGGGTAGCGCGGACTTGTCGACGCGGTCGACTACGTCTTCCCAGCGCAGCGCTTGCGTGCCGCCACCCGCGCCACCGCTGGCCGGAGCACCAATGCCGCCGCCGGACATGGCGAGGTCCTTCAATTCCTTGGCCAGCTTGCCGGGATCGGGCATGTCGGAGGCGTGCAGCACGCGCAGCAGCGCCATCTGCGCCGCGACCAGCGGATCGGGGGCGGTGCGCACCTCGTCATGGCCCTTCAGCAGCAGTTGCCACAGGCGATGCACCTGTCCGGGTGACAAACGCTCCGCCCATTCGCCGATGGCAACGCGCTCTTCCTCGGTCGGCGCATCGGCCTCCCCGCCCGCGACCTGCGTCACGGCGATGCGGTGGGTGAATTCCATCAGGGAACGGATCAGCGCCAGCGGCTCGACACCCAGCGAATATTGCTGGTCCACCGCCGCCAACAGCGCCTGCGGATCGCCTTCCAGCAGGTGCTGGAACAGGCGCCGCTGCGCACCCTTGTCGGCCAGACCCAGCATGTCGCGCACCTTGGCGGCGCGAACCACGGTTCCGGCATCGCCCGAATCCATGTCGGCATGGGCGATCGCCTGGTCGAGGATCGACAGGCCATCGCGCACCGAGCCTTCGGCGGCTGCCGCGATCATCGCCAACGCCTCGTCCTCGGCCTCGACGCCTTCCTGCGAACAGACATAGGCGAAGTGATCCTGCAGCATCTCGCGCGGGATGCGGCGCAGGTCGAACCGCTGGGTGCGGCTGAGCACCGTCACCGGCAGCTTGTCGACCTCGGTCGTGGCGAACAGGAACTTCACATGCGCGGGCGGCTCTTCCAGTGTCTTCAGCAGCGCGTTGAAGGCATTGCGCGACAGCATGTGGACTTCGTCGATGATGTAGATCTTGTAGCGCGCGGAAACGGCGGCATAGCGCACCGCCTCAATAATTTCGCGCACGTCATCGACGCCGGTATGGCTGGCGGCGTCCATCTCGATCACGTCGATATGGCGCCCCTCGGCAATCGCCCGGCACGGCTCGCACTGACCGCACGGGTTGATGGTGGGGCCACCCTGCCCATCCGGCCCCACGCAATTGAGCGCCTTGGCGATCAGGCGCGCGGTGGAGGTCTTGCCCACCCCGCGCACGCCGGTCATCAGGAAGGCATGGGCCAGCCGGTCACGCTCGATGGCATTGCCCAGCGTGCGGACCATCGGTTCCTGCCCGATCAGTTCGGAGAAGGTCTGCGGACGGTACTTGCGCGCCAGCACGCGATAGGGCTGTGCGGCGTCCGGGGCCGATGCCGATGCAGGCGCCGATGCCGGTGCCGCAGCAGGCTGTTCCGCAGGCGGTGAAGGAGGCGCGAGCGCAGCTTCCAGCTCCTCCGGCGGCTTGGGCGCAGCCGGGGCCGGTTCGCCGAACATTGAATTCTGCCCCGCAGCTTCCAGCTCGGCAGCAGACGGCTTGGCCTCGGCCTCGCCCTCTTCACCGTCCTCCCATGGAGGCGTGTCGGAATTCTCGGGGGAATCACTCATGCGCGTGAACCTAGGCGGTCACGCCGGAGATGTCATCGCAACAATGTGGTGGATAAAGGAGCCGAGCGACCCGCTGCCATTTACCTGGGCTGCTTCCTTCCGGACCTGACCCGGTGAGCAAACGCGAACGTCCACCCGACTCCCGCGGGCCATATGGCGGCGAACTCAGCGCATTTCAACAGGGAAGGTGCAGAGCATGAATCGGACCGCAGGACCGCAAGACCGAACGGTCGCCCTCAGCAGGCGCAGCTCTGCTGCGCGTTTAGCGAGGACGAGCCTGCGGCGGCAGGCTCATGACACCAACCTCACCGAAAGTTGTCGGCGTAGGCCTGGATCTTCAGTTTCTTCGGCGGAACCGCGTGCACGCGCGCCTTGATGCCGTGCTTTTCGGCATAGGCCTGGGCGGCCTCGCAGCTTTCGAACTTCAGCTGCACCTGCTGACGCGTGTCGCCGCTGCCCGCCCAGCCCATCAGGGGATCAGGCTTCTTCGCTTCCGCCGGGACGAAATCGAGGATCCACTGGTCGGTCAGCGCCTTGCCGGACTGCATGGCGTTCTTGGGGCGTTTGTAGATGCGGGCGTCAGTCATGGGTGGGCCTGTAATTCAGCTTCCCGAATTTTGGAAGGCGTTCTTGGTCTTCAAACTGGGCTTTTCCGCCCAAGGTTCCTCGGGCCAGCGATGCTTGGGGTAGCGGCCCTTCATCTCCTTGCGCACATCGTCCCAGCTGCCGCGCCAGAATCCCGGCAGGTCGCGAGTCGCCTGGATCGGGCGGCCAGCCGGACTGGTGAGCTTGAGCAGCAGCGGCGTGGTGCCGATCATCGGATGGCGTTCAAGGCCGAACAGCGCCTGCACCCGCACCTCCACGCATGGCGCATCGTCGCCGGTGTAGTCGATTGTGTGGGTGGTTCCCGCCGGACTGGAAAACTCGCGCGGGGCAGCGGCATCGAGCTGCTGGCGTTCTTCCCAGGAGAGCAGGTTCAGTGCGGCATCCGCGAACCGTGATGCGGGCAGGTTCAGGTCACGCCGCCCATGCAGCAATGGCGTCAACCAGTCGTCCGCTCGCTTGGCCAGGGACTCTTCCGACAAGGCATCGATCCCGGCGTAGCGTGCACGGGCCAGCAGACCGGGCGGCAGCAATGTCCCCAATTGCTCCACGGACTTTTCCACAAGGATGTCCACAATCGCCTGCGGGTCGGGATCAGGGTCCGGACCGGAGGACAGCGTGATCGCACCCAGCCGCTTCTCGCGCCGCGCTTCGACACGTTTTTCACTGTTGTTCCAGCGGGCTATCGTTCGCTCTTCGATCAGATGCTGAAGGTGCTTTTCGACCTCCTCGCGCGCCAACTCGGCCGCGGCGGTGATCCGCGCGCCCTTCGCCTGCCCTTGGGCATCGGCAATCACCAGCCACTCGGCGCGCGCCAACGAGGAGGCAGGATCGAGCATGAAACCGCGCCCGCCTGACACCAGCCATTGCTCGCCAGAAGCATCGCGACGTCGCGCGACCATCTCGGGACGTGCCATGGCCATAAACAGCGCCGGGTCGAGACTTGCCTGCTTGGCGTCAGTCACCAGCCGTTCGGCGGCCCTCGCCCAGTTGCCTGCCAGCTTGCGCGAGGTTTCGGCCCGCTTGCCGCGATCGCCGTTCCAGCGCTGCAGCCGCGCCAGCAAGTCCTCGCCGCGACCGCCCAGCCCGCGCTCCTGCACCAGCAACACCAGCTTGGCAGCTTCGACTGCCTGTCCGTGCCGGGCACCGAACAGCACAGCGGCTGCGGATGCCGGGTCCATCGGCAATTGCGCGACCTTATCGCCCCAGGGCGTGATGGCACCCGCTTCGTCGAGCGCGCCCATGGCATGCAACAGCTTGCGCGCCGCGCTGACGGAGGCTTCAGGCGGCGCGTCAAGCCAGCGCAGGCTCGCCGGATCGGTGACGCCCCAGCGCGCCAAGCTGAGGACCAGCGGCGCGAGGTCGGCGGTAAGCATTTCCGGCGCATCGAATTCGGGGCGGCCGGCATGGCCCGCCTCTTCCCACAGGCGATAGGCGACACCCGGCCCCTGTCGTGCCGCACGCCCTGCCCGCTGCGCCGCCGCCGCCTGGCTGGCGCGCTGGGTAACCAGGTGCGTGGTGCCTGCGGCCCGGTCGAACTGCGCGCGCCGGGCCAGGCCGGAATCGACCACCACGCTCACCCCGTCGAGCGTCAGCGAGGTCTCGGCGATGCTGGTGGCGAGCACGATGCGCCGCCGCCCCTCGGGATCGCGGCGAATGGCAGCGCGCTGGTCCTGCGGTTGGACTTGCCCGTGCAGCGGCAGGATCGGCGTGTTCGGCAGCTTTTCGGAGAGCCGTTCACGGGTGCGTTCGATCTCGCCGACGCCGGGCAGGAAGACGAGCACATCGCCCTCTTCTTCCCGCCACGCCTGCAGCACGGCGGAGGTCATCGCCTCCTCGATCCGCTTTTCGGGCGAGGCGCCCAGCCATTCCAGCCGCAGCGGCCAGGCCTTGCCCTCGCTCTCGATAACCGAAGCGTCCTGCCCCATCAGCCGGGCGAAACGCGCACCGTCGATGGTGGCGGACATGACGCAGATGCGCAGGTCCTCGCGCAGCACGGACTGGCTTTCCAGCGCCAGCGCCAGCCCAAGGTCGCTGTCGAGATGCCGCTCGTGCGCCTCGTCGAACAGCACGGCGGAAACGCCTTCCAGCTCCTGATCCTCCAGCAGGCGGTTCACCAGGATCGCCTCGGTCACCACCAGCACGCGCGTCGCCTTGCTGATCTTGCTGTCCATGCGGGTCAGGTAGCCGACGCGTTCGCCCACCTTCTCGCCCAGCAGTTCGGCCATGCGTTCCGCCGCCGCGCGGGCGGCCACGCGGCGCGGACTGGTCAGGATGATCTGCCCGCCGCACCAGTCCTCGTCCAGCAAGGCAGGAGCCACGGCGGTGGTCTTGCCCGCCCCCGGCGGCGCGACCAGCACGGCGCCATTGCTGCCGCGCAGGGCGGCCAGCAGGTCAGGCAAGACGGAGTCGATGGGAAGGTTCTGCGCCACCGCGCTAGCGGATCAGTATCCGCGTGCCACCGCGAACTGCGCGGCTTCCACCATGGCGGCCTTTGCCCGGCCATCAGGGAAGTTGGACAGCGCATCGCAGGCGCGCTGGGCATAGTGACGAGCCCGTTCGCGGGTCGCCTCGACACAGTCGTGCTTGCGGATCAAGTCGACGGCGTGGGCGAGATCCTCGTCCTCGTTGGCGAAGCCGGCGATGGCATCCTGCCAGAAGCGCCGCTCCTCCTCGTTGCCGCGGGCATAGGCGAGGATGACGGGCAGCGTCATCTTGCCCTCGCGGAAGTCGTCGCCGCGATCCTTGCCCATTTCGGCGCGTTCGGAATCGTAGTCGATGGCATCGTCCACCAGCTGGAAAGCGACGCCCAGGTTGCGACCATAGGCATCCAGCGCCAGCTCTTCCGCCTCGTCCTTCTCGGCGACGACGGCGGAAATGCGGCTGGCGGCGGCGAACAGCGCGGCGGTCTTGGCGCCGATGATGTCGAGATAGCGTTCCTCGCTCGTCTCGATCTTGCGCTGCGCGGTCAGCTGGTCGACCTCGCCCTGGGCGATGATGGCGCTGGCGCCGGAAAGGATCTTCAGCACCTTCAGGCTGCCGTCCTCCACCATCAGCTCGAACGCGCGGGAGAACAAGAAATCGCCCACCAGCACCGTGGCCGGATTGCCGTAGACGATGTTGGCGGCTTCCTTGCCACGCCGCGTCTCGCTGCCGTCGACGACGTCGTCGTGCAGCAGGGTGGCGGTGTGGATGAATTCGACCGCGGCGGCGAGCTTGTGATGGCGGGTACCCTGGTATCCCACCAGCTCTGCCCCGGCGAGCGTCAGCATCGGACGCATGCGCTTGCCACCCCCGGCGATCAGGTGTCCGGCAAGGGCGGGAATAAGCGGAATCTCGCTCTGCATCCGATCGAGGATGATGGAGTTCACCGCGTTCATCGGCGTCGCCGTCAACGACAGGATTGGCGTCAACGTCGGCTTGGCGGCATCGGGGCCGCGCTTGATGGGGACGACATTGTCGCTCATGGCGCCCTCCATGGGGATGTCATGAGGTGTTGGCAAGGCGGCATTTGTGCCGCACAACGCAACCATGTCGATCCAGTCACCCCAGTCGCAATCGAGAATTCAGGACCCGCAAGTGCCCGATCCGCAGACCGATCCCGTCCTTTCGGCCTACCGCAAGAGCATCGACAACATCGATGCCGCGCTGATCCACATGCTGGCGGAACGTTTCCGCATCACCCAGGCGGTGGGCGAGTACAAGGCGAAGACGCACCTGCCACCCGCCGATCCGGGGCGCGAGGCACGCCAGATCGAACGGCTGCGCAAGCTGGCGGTGGAAGCCGACCTGGATCCCGAATTCAGCGAGAAATTCATCCGCTTCGTGATCGACGAGGTTATCCGCCACCACCGCATCGCGCGCGGCGGATAGGAGCAGCGCCGTGGCCGATGCGACGATGAGCGGTGGATGCCTGTGCGGTGAAATCCGCTACGAGATCACCCCTCCTGCCGCTTTCGTCAGCCAGTGCTGCTGCAAGGATTGCCAGAAGGCCACCGGCACCGGCCATGCGACGATCCTGGGCATCCACAAGGACCAGCTGGCGCTGAACGGCTCGCTGGCGACCTACACCAATGTGGGTGAAACCGGCGGCAAGGTGACGCGGCATTTCTGCGGCACCTGCGCCGGGCGCATCTACACGTCGGGAGACCTGCCGGGCGACATGATCATGGTGCAGGCCGGATCGCTGGACGATCCCGCCCAGGTCACCCCGCAGAACGCCATCTATGTGAAAGACCGGATTCCGTGGGACAAGCTGGACCCGGACATCCCGCATTTCGAAGGAATGCCGGCAACGCCGACCGGCTAGCTGGCCGCGCGCGGCAACCGCAGCGTCACGAGCAGGCCGCCAAGGTCCTCGCTCTCGCCCAGTTGCACATCCCCGCCATAGATCACCGCGACATCGCGCACGATGGCGAGGCCGAGGCCGGTACCGGGCTTTTCCGTATCCAGCCGCGCTCCGCGACCAAAAATCTCGGCGCGCTTGGCTTCGGGAATGCCCGTGCCGTCGTCTTCGACCAGGATGGCGCAGGTTTCGGCGTCCGGCTCCGCATCGACGGTAACGAAGACGCTGCCGCCACCGTACTTGGCGGCATTCTCGATCAGGTTGCCGATCATCTCGTCGAGGTCCTGCCGTTCCACCGCGACTTCGCCTTCGCCCTTGCCGTCGATATCGAAGCGCACGTCCGGATAGAGGCGCGATACCGCCCGTTCCACGGCCACGGCACTGTCCAGCGCGCTGGCGCGGGACAGGCCGACGGCGCGGCGGCCCACGGCGCGGGCGCGGGCCAGGTGGTGATCGACCTGGCGGCGCATCACCGCCGCTTCGCGCATCACCGTCCGGTCAAGGTCGGGCGCGCCGGCACTGGCGGCATTGTTGAGCACCGTCAGCGGCGTCTTCAGCGCATGGGCAAGGTTACCCGCATGGGTGCGCGCCTCCTCGGCCTGCTTTTCCGAATGTTCGAGCAGCGCGTTCAGCTCGTCCACCATCGGCTGCACTTCCAGCGGCAGCGGATCGGTGACGCGGTTGGTACCGGTGGTGCGGATGCGCGCGATGGCCTTGCGGACCCGCCGCAGCGGGCCAAGGCCGTACCAGGTCTGCGCCATCGCCATCAGGAACAGGCCGATACCGAGCACGGCGAAAGACCAGACCAGGATGGCGCGAATGTCGGCCAGTTGCTGATCCAGGTCCTCGCGCGAGCCGGCGACGACGAACTGCCATTCGACATCGCTACCCGGCAGCGCGACGGTCCGCTGGGCTATGCGCAGGTCCTCGTTTTCGAACTGGCTGGAGTTGTAGAAGATCGGCTCGTAGGCACGCGCATCCTCGCGAATCTCCAGCAGGTTGTCCCACAGCGAGCGCGAGGCATAGGGAGGCACGCCCTCGCCATCGATCTGCCAGTAGAAGCCGCTGTTCGGCTCCAGGAAGCGCTGGTCGCCAAGGATGCGGTTGAAGCGCACCTCGCCGAACGGGTCCAGCTCGGCGGACAGCACCATCGAATTGAGCGAGATCGCCAGCTGCTCGTCGAACTGGTTGGAAACGAGGTTGGTCAGCGCCCGGTCCAGCGCCACGCCGCCGACCAGCAGCAGGGCGGTAATCCACCCCGCCGCAATCAGCATCATGCGCCGGGCCAGGCTGCCCGTATGGCGCTCGCCGGCCGGAGCGGCGGTGTCGCCCTCCTGCGCTTGCGTCGCCGCGTCTGCCGTTGCGGGAGTGTTACTCGCGGGGGGCGTCGTCGGGGTCGTCGAGGCTGTAACCGAGGCCACGGATCGTCGTAATTACGTCTGCACCGAGTTTCTTGCGGATGCGGGTGACGAAGACCTCGATCGTATTCGAATCACGATCGAAATCCTGGTCGTAGATATGTTCGATAAGCTCGGTGCGGCTGACGACCTTGCCCTTGTGGTGCATCAGGTAGCTGAGCAGCTTGTATTCCTGCGCGGTCAGCTTCACCGGCTCGCCCGCCAGCGTGACGCGGCCCGAACGCGTGTCCAGCCGCACGTCGCCAGCGGTCAGTTCGCTGCTGGCATTGCCCGAGGCACGGCGGATCAGTGCCCGCAGCCGAGCGATCAGCTCTTCGGTCTGGAACGGCTTGGCCAGGTAATCGTCGGCGCCGGCATCGAGGCCCGCCACCTTGTCCGACCAGCTGTCGCGCGCGGTCAGCACCAGCACCGGGAAGTTGCGGCGCTCCTTGCGCCACATGCCCAGCACGGTGAGACCATCGATCTCGGGCAGGCCGAGGTCGAGGATGGCGGCGTCGTAATCTTCGGTGCTGCCAAGGAAATGGCCGTCCTCGCCATCGGTGGACAGGTCCACCGCATAGCCATTCTGTTCCAGCGTGGACTTCAGCTGCTGGCCGAGTGTGGGCTCGTCCTCGACGATCAGGATGCGCATCGTATTCCTTCCCTGCTCTACGCGCTCTTCACTTGGGCTTTTGACCCAAACGCGTCAAGCAAGCGGGAGGTCCCCATGCCCGGTTAGCGTGAAATTCGCAGGATACGGGCGGTCTGCGCGTCCACATCGACCCAGATCATCCGGCCATTGCGAATGAACTTAAGGCGATAGGCCTGCGCCGTCGCATCGTATTCGAAGCCGATATACTCGTCGCCTTCTTCCATCCGGGGGATGATCCGGCGCTCGATATCGCGAATGGGCAGGTTGCGACCCGCCTGCATCTCTGCCCGGGCGCTCTGCTGGTCGCCGCGCGACTGCTGCGACTGGGCATATGCCGGCGCAGCCCCGAGCGAGGCCGTGAGCGCAATTGCAGCAAGCAGGGCGGAAGCAGTCCTCATGATGTTCGTGTGCCTAAACCCGAAGCGTTGAACAAGGCGTGAATTCGCGCCCCATCATTCAGCAAGGTTAGGTGTATCCCTAACGCACCATCTCATACGTCTACGGAAGCATGGCGTTGGAATGACTGCGCCAATCCCGCTTTCACATGCATGAACATCGCCCTTTCCTCAGCAGCCGCTTGCCAGCCGCCTCCCCCGCGCCTACCTGCGCCCGACCATGGCGGAACCACCGATCTTGAGCTGGGAAGGACTGGGCCTGCAACAAGGCGGGCGCTGGCTGTTCGGCGACCCGGCGCAGGGTGACGGACTGGACCTGCACATCGGCCCGCGCGACCGGCTGGCGCTGATCGGCCGCAACGGCGTGGGCAAGACCACGCTGCTGAAACTCATCACCGGCGAGATCGAGGCGGATCGCGGTATCCGCAAGGTGAAGCCGCATACGCAGATCGTCTGGCTGGAGCAGGAGCCGGACCTTTCCGGTTTCAAGACGCTGATGGACTTCGCGCTGTCGGGGGATCGCCCCCGGCCGAGCACGAGGTGGAGTCCATCGCCGGACAGCTCGGCATCGACATGACGACCGAGGCGGCGACCGCCAGCGGCGGCGAGAAGCGCCGCGCCGCAATCGCCCGCGCCCTCGCGCTCGACCCGGACCTGCTGCTGCTGGACGAGCCGACCAACCACCTCGACCTTGCCGCGATCGACTGGCTGGAAGACTGGCTGACCCGCTATCGCGGCGCCTTCATCGTCATCAGCCACGACCGTACCTTCCTGAAGCGCCTGACCAAGTCGACGCTGTGGCTCGACCGTGGGCAGCTGCGCCGCAAGGAAGTCGGCTTCGGCGGCTACGAGGCCTGGGAGGAACAGGTCTATGCCGAGGAAGCCCGCGCAGCCGAGAAGCTGGACGCCAAGCTGAAGATCGAGGCGCACTGGCTGGAACGCGGTGTCACCGCCCGACGCAAGCGCAACATGGGACGCCTCGAGAAGCTGTGGGAGATGCGCGCCGCCCGCGCCGCGATGATCACCCCCGGCGGCACGGCCAAGCTCAAGCTGGCAAGCGACGAGGAATTCAAGAGCAAGTCCGTCATCGTCGCGGAGGACATCTCCAAGAGCTACGACGGGCGCCAGATCATCAAGCCGTTCAGCCTGCGCATCCAGCGCGGTGACCGGATCGGTATCGTCGGCGCCAACGGCGCGGGCAAGACCACGCTGCTGAAGCTGCTGACCAAGGAAATCGAGCCGGACACCGGAACTGTCACTCACGCCCGGACGCTGTCGGGCGTGATGATCGACCAGCAGCGCGCCCTGCTGCAGCCGGAGCTGACAGTGCGGCAGGTGCTGGCCGAAGGCGGCGACTGGATCGACGTGCGCGGCCATCGCAAGCACGTGCAGGCCTACCTCAAGGACTTCCTGTTCGATCCCTCGCTGGTCGATGCCAAGATCGGCACCTTCTCCGGCGGCGAGCGCAGCCGCCTGCTGCTGGCGCGCGAATTCGCCCGCACGAGCAACCTGCTGGTGCTCGACGAGCCGACCAACGACCTCGACCTGGAAACGCTCGACCTCTTGCAGGAAGTCATCGCCGACTACGAGGGCACGGTGCTGATCGTCAGCCACGATCGCGACTTCCTCGACCGCACCGTAACCGTAACGCTGGGCCTCGACGGCAGCGGCACGGTGGATATCGTGGCCGGCGGCTACGAGGACTGGGAAGCCAAGCGCAAGGCGGCGCGCCCGGCAAAGAAGGCACAGAACGGCACCGAGAAGGACACCAGGCCCGCTGCGCCCCCTCCCCCGCCGCAAAACCCGGCCAAGCTCTCGTACAAGGAACAGCGCGATTACGAGCTGCTCCCCGCGCGCATCGAAGAGCTGGAAGAACTGATCGCCAAGGGCGAAGCGGCGCTGGGCGATCCCGATCTCTACAGCAAGGATCCGGACCGATTTTCGCGCATCGGCAAGTCGCTGGAAATGGCGCGGGCCGAGAAGGACGAAGCGGAAGAGCGCTGGCTCGATCTGGCGGCCCGGGTCGAGGGATAGCGCGTCTCGCGATTGTAAAAGGGCCGTTAACCACGTTCGCTCATGGCGTTTGCACCAAGTAGCGCCACAACGGGCAATCTATGGGCCACGCCACTTCCTCCGCAGTTCGCGCCGATGATGCCGCGCAGGCAGATGCATTCGGCAGTCTGTCCACCTTGGGCGGACCCAAGAAGTTCAAGAAAAAGCCGGTTCTGGTCCTCGCTCCAGAGGAACTGGAAAAGGCGCATTCGATGTTCCAGGATGCCTCGGCAGAGCTGCTTGGCCAGCCGGTCGAACGACCTGCCCGCCCGGCCAGCTCGCTGCTGGGCCTGGCCCCGATGGACGACGAGAGCGCCAGCCCCGAAGACATGGGCGAGGTCGACGACGCGCAGAACGGCGGCGACGATGGCGATATCGTAACCAACGACGACGTGCTGGGCATGTCGCGCATTCGTGAAGCGGAAGAGCCCACCATCGCGGACCTGCCCGAATTGCCGGACGAGCACCTGGATATCGACGCCATGGCCGCCCAGGCGCTCGATCAGGACCTCGACATGGAGCACCGCATCTTCCCCTCGCTGCCGACGCAGCCGGAGGAGGAATTTGCTGAGCAGGACGAAGCGTTCGAGGCGGGACCGGAGTCCGAAGCGGACGCCGAACCGGAACTTGCCGTGGGACCTGCCTATTTCGACGAGCCGGAAGCCGAGGATTTCGTAACTCCGGAACCCGTCGATGAAGAAGCGCCGGCCGAAGAGACAGAAGCCGAAGTCGAGCCCATGCCCGAAGCGACAGGCTGGGAAGCCGAAGAGTTCGCAGGGGAAGCGCCCGCCGTCGAAAATGCTTTCGAGGCCGAAGAATACGACACTACGGAAGCCGAAGCGGCGGATTTCGACGAACCGGCAGAGCTCGAGCACGCCGAACTGGACCAATTCGCCGAAGACGAGGTGGTCGACGAGGAAGCCGATCTCGCAGAGTCGGCGGACGACAAGCCCGCCCGCAGCAAGCCGAGCGCGCTTGACCGGGTGGTGCTGCGCGTGCCCCCTGCCCCGTACCAGCCGCCCGCAGGCGATCCGCTGGTTCCGGTCGGACAACGCGCCGCAAAGCCGGAGAGCCTGGAAACGCCCGACGCATTCCGCGCGCCGCGTATCGAAGATGCGCCGGAAGCGCGGCCGGCCAGCCGTTACATCGCTCCGTTCGACGACAACCGCGCAGCCTTCGGGCGCCATGCGCCGATCGCCCCGGACTTCGACGATGCGTTCGACGACGAACCGGAAGCCGAGACCTTCGACCCGCTGGCAGCCATGCGCGATGCGGTGACGCCGCCCGCTCCCGTGGAGCCGGAAGAAGCCGAAGCCATGGGCGAAGAGGAATCCTTCAGCGACGAGCCGACGATCGAAGATTCACTGCCGGAAGCGCCGGAAGAACTGGCGACCGAAGCAGGCTTTGCCGAAGAAGCGGAGACCGAGCAGGACTTCATCGAGGAGCCGGAAGCCGAAGACACCTTCACCGCGGAAGCGGACAGCGAAGAAGCCTTGGCCGAGCTGCCGGAAGACGAAGAGCCGGCACCTGTCGCAGTCGAAGCCGCGGAAGTCGAGGAAGTCGAGGAAGCCGAGGCCGAAGCTGTCGAGCCGGAAGTCGCCGGTCCGGACTTCGATGAACCGCTGGCCGAGACACCGCCGGTCGACGACTGGCAGGAACAGTTCGACGCCGTACCCGAACCCGGTTTTGCCTCCTTGGTCGAACCTGAGCGCGCCGCTGCGCAAGAGCCGCTCGAACTGGGTATGTACGACGAAATCGAGGCCGAGGACGAGCTGGCCGAAGGCGAAGCGGAGAAATTCGCAACGGGCAACGTCGAATGGCCCGAGACCGAAGTCGAGGCGGAGGCTGAGCCAGAGACTGCCGCAGAACCCGTGGTGGAAGAGGTCGAGCAGCCGGCCGAAGCGGAAACCCGGTTCACCGAAATCGAGGACGACGAGGTCGATGGCTACGCCTTCATGTATGCCGACGTCTCGCGCGAGCGGACCCTCGACTCCGTCTCCTCCGGCCAGAGCAATTCGCTCCGCCAGAAGCTGATCCGCGAGCGCCAGCAGGAAGCCGCGGAAGCACGCGAACGGGCGCGCTCGCAATCGCTGGCAGGCAAGTTCGTCGCCTGGCTGCGCGGCCTGTTCGGCTAGGTTATCCGGTAGAAGTCGGCCACCCGGTCGAGCGCCAGCTTCAGCACCAGCTTGCCGCTGCGCGCCGGCCAGGCCAGCGCCCTTTCCGCAACCGGTAGCGACTCACCCGCGCAAACCACGCGCCAGAGGATGTCCTCCAGCCCCTTGCCCGCCTGCTTCAGCGCCCCGTCGAACCGTGTGCGTGCAGACAGCTGGCGTTCGGACGGGGTCAGGCCCTGGTCGCCCGTCCCCTTCACCCGCACCGGATCCCAGCGCATGGTGACATTGGGGCCAAGACTGGCGCGCTCGTAATCGGCGCGCAGCCGCTCGCCCGCGTCGAACAGCCGATCGTCGAGGTGGCCGTGGGCATGCAGCCAGCCCAGCGGGCTCTCGCCCAGGTTCACCGTCACGCTGCGGCGGCTCTTCACCGCGCCATTGCGACGGCGCGGGCCTTCTTCGGTCAGTTCCCGTTCGACGAGTTTGCGATGCTGCAAGGCTATTCCCCTTCTTCCTTCGCCGCGCGCCTTGCAAAAGCGAATCGGTTGTAGGAAAGGGGTTTTTGCAACCAGATTGGTTATTTGGAGCCTGATCGTGATCAACCGCATCCGCGACATTCGCAAGCAGAAGGGCATGACGCTGGCCGAGGTGGCCGCCGCTTGCGATCCGCCCACAACCGCGCAGACCATCGGGCGGCTGGAAACCGGCATGCGCAATCTCTCGCTCGCCTGGATGAACCGCATCGGTGCCGCGCTCGGCGTCGACCCGGAAACCCTGGTGAAAGGCGACGACGACCAGCCAACGCAGATCATCGCCCGGCTGACTGAAGCTGGAGCGGAAGCGCTGTCCGCCCCGCGTGATGCCATCCTGCCGACCGAGCTGGTCGATGCCGGTTCGCTGGTGTGCCTCTCGATCGAGACCAGCCAGGGCGAATATCGCAGCGGCGACCAGCTATGGATGCGGCAGGTCTCGCCGGAAGATGCCGCCAATCTCATCAACCGTGACGTGCTGGCACCCCGCTCCGGCGGACGCTTCGCCTTCGGTCGCCTGATCGACCGGCAAGGAACGCTGGTGGGCCTGCTGCCGCCGGGCATTGGCCAGCGACAGATCGTCATCGACAGCCCGGCCTGGCTGGCGGTGTCCGAAATGCTGGTGCGGAAACTCTAGGGAGCAGCCTACGCGAAGGTGACACGATGAGACGCGTCCTCTCCATCGCCACGCTCTATCCCAACGCCCATGTGCCGCGCTTCGGCACCTTCGTCGCCCGGCAGATGGAGGCGCTGGCCGCGCGGCCGGATTGGGAAGTGACGGTGATCAACCCGATCGGCGTGCCGCCGGTGCCGATGGGGCGCTACAAGGCACTGGCGGCTGCGGCGGTGTCGGGCGAAGAAGGCGGAGTCGACGTGCGCCGCCCGCGTTTCAACCTGATCCCCGCAGTGGGCGGCCCCTTCAATCCAAGGATGATCGCCCGCGCCGTGCTGCCGCTGGCGCGCCGGCTGCATGCGAACCAGCCATACGATCTCGTCGACGCGCAGTTCTTCTACCCCGATGGCCCTGCGGCGGCACGGATCGCGGCGGAACTGGACCTGCCGCTCAGCATCAAGGCGCGTGGGGCGGACATCTCGCACTGGGGCCACAAGGGCTATGCGCTGGCCAAGATGCAGGCCGCGTCCCGACAGGCGGCCGGCCTGCTGGCGGTCAGCGAGGCGCTGAAGGCGGACATGGCGGCAATCGGCCTGCCAGCCGACAAGATCACCGTGCACTACACCGGGCTGGACCATGAGCTGTTCCGGCCGCTGGGGCGCGGCAAGTGTCGGGAGCGGTTGGCCGAGGAGTTCAACGTCCAGTTGGGCGACGGCGACAAACTGCTGGTGACGGTCGGCGCGCTCATTCCACGAAAGGGGCAGCAGTTCGTCATCCGCGCCTTGCCGGAGCTGCCGGACACGCACCTCGCGCTGGTCGGTACGGGAGCGGACCGTGACGCCCTCGCCCAGCTCGCCTTCGAGTGCGACGTTTCGCATCGCGTGCACTTTCTCGGCAGCCTCGATCACGGGACGCTGCCGATGGTGCTGGGCGCTGCCAATGCCATGGTCCTGCCCTCGGCCAGCGAGGGCCTTGCCAATGCCTGGGTCGAGGCGCTCGCCTGCGGCATTCCGCTGGTCATTACCGACGCGGGCGGCGCGCGCGAACTGCTGACGCGGCCGGAAGCTGGGCGCATCGTCGAACGCAGCGTTGCAGGCGTTGCCGATGGCGTTCGCGAGGTATTTGCAGCCGGCTACAAGAAGAAGGACGTCGCCTCGAGCGTCGACCACTTCAGCTGGGAGGCCAACGCCGCCGCGCTGGCCGCCTATTACGAAAGCCTGCTAACCTAGGCCCGTCGACCTAGATCTCGCCGCGAGCCTTCTTTTCCTGCCGCTCGGCCACGGTTTCCTCGGGCACGAAGCTGTTGCTGGTCACGCCCAGCCACACCAGGATCGGCGCCGCCATGTAGACCGAGGAATAGGTACCCACGAAGATGCCCAGCACGATGGCGGCGGTCAGGCCGAACAGGCTGGCCGGGCCGAAGAGCAGCAGCGGGATCAGCGCGACGAGCAGCGTCAGCGAGGTCATCACCGTACGCGCCAGCGTCTCGTTCACCGACAGGTCGAGCAGCTCGGGCAGCTCCATCTTGCGGTACTTCTTCAGGTTCTCGCGGATACGGTCGTAGACGACGATGGTGTCGTTCAGCGAGTAGCCGATGATGGCCAGGATTGCGGCGATGATCTGCAGGCTGAATTCCAGCTGGAACAGCGCGAACATGCCCAGCGTCAGGCTGACGTCGTGGAACAGCGCGAACAGCGCGCCCACGCCGAACTGCCATTCGAAACGAATCCAGATGTAGGCGGCAATCGCCAGCATGGCGAACAGCAGCGCGTAGAGCGCAGTCTCGCGGAATTCACCGGACACCTTGCCCGAGACGGTGTTGTTCGAATCGACACGGAAATCCGCATGCGCTTCCGTCACCGCGCCGATGATCTGGTTGGCGATGCGGTTGGCGGCCGCGGGATCGCCCTCGGCCTCTTCCGGCAGCCGCACGCGGATGGAGACCTGGTTATCGTCGCCGAAGCGCTGGATCACCGGTTCGCCGAGCCCCAGCGTGCTGAGCGTGCCGCGCAGTTCACCGATGGGGGCTTCCTGCTCTTCGAGGAAGGTGCCGGTGATTTCCTGGCCGCCGGCGAAGTCAACGCCGTAGTTGAGGCCCTTGGTAAACACCAGCGCCCAGCTGGCCGCAATCAGCAGCAGGCTGACGACGTAAAAGGGTACCCGCCAGCGCAGGAACTTGATGTTGGTGTTTTCGGGGACGAGCTTGAGCAGTTTCATGTTTGGTCCCTCCCCTTACACGTTGATGTCGCTGGGGCGCTTGTCGCGCAGCCAGCCAGCGACCCACATGCGGGTGAGCGTCACCGCGGTGAAGACCGAGGTGAACAGGCCGATGATGAGGACGACGGCAAAGCCGCGCACTGGTCCGGAGCCGAACAGGAACAGCAGCACACCGGCGATGAAGTTGGTGACGTTGGCGTCGTAGATGGCGCGGCTGGCTTCCTTGTAGCCATTCTCCACCGCCGCCACGACGCGGCGCCCGCGTCGTCGTTCCTCGCGGATACGTTCGTTGATCAGCACGTTGGCGTCCACCGCTGCGCCGATAGTCAGCACGAAGCCGGCAATGCCGGGCAGCGTCAGCGTGGTGTTCATCACCGCCATGATGCCCAGCACCATCAGCACGTTGAAGACCAGCGCTACGGTCGAATAGATGCCGAAGCGGCCGTAAGTGGCAACCATCAGCAGTACGACCAGCATCGAACCGATACCCATGGCCACGGCGCCGGCCACGATCGAATCGCGGCCAAGGTCGGGGCCGACAGTGCGTTCCTCGATGATGGTCAGGTCCACCGGCAGCGCGCCCGAACGCAGCGAGATTGCCAGCGCATTGGCGCTTTCGACGGTGAAGCCGCCGGAAATCTGCGCCGAGCCGCTGAGGATCGGTTCGTTGAACGACGGCGCCGAGATCACCTCGTCATCGAGGATGATGGCGAAGCGGCGATCGACGTTCTGGGTGGAAAGCTGCGCGAAGCGGGCACCGCCCTGCGCGTCGAACTGGATTCCGACCACCGGTTCGTTGGTCTGCGCGTCGAAGCTCTGCTGCGCATTGGTCAGGCTGTCGCCGCGGATGCCGCCAAGCCGGTTGACCACCATGCCCAGGCCGGCCTGCACGTTGTCCTCCGCATAGGGCACCCATTCGGTACCCGGAATGGCGCGGGCGCGCGCCTCTTCCTCGGTCATTTCGAACTGCAGGCTGGGGGCAACCAGCTTGAATTCGAGGCGGGCGGTCTGGCCCAGCAGGTCTTTCAGCTGCTGCGGGTCTTCCAGGCCCGGCACCTGCACCACGATGCGGTTGTCACCCTGCCGGATGATGGTCGGCTCACGCGTGCCGAGATCGTCGATACGGCGGCGCACCACGTCGGTGGCGGAGTCCATCGCATCGGTCACGGCCTGGTCGAGGCCCTGCTCCGTCTGCGTCAGCACGAAGCGGCTGCCGTCGACGACCTGCAGCTGCCATTCGGCCACCAAGCCACTGCCGTTGATCAGCGGCAGCAGTTCCTCGCGGGCGCGGTCGATCTCGCTGGCATCCTCCAGCATGAAGGACAGGCGGTTGTCGGCAGTCGACACATCGCCGATCTGGATACGCGGCTGGGCGTCGCGCAGCGCCGTGCGCACGCTCTCTTCCATGGTTTCCAGCCGCTGGCGCTCAACCTGCGCCGGGTCGGCCTCCAGCAGGATGTGGCTGCCACCGGCAAGGTCGAGGCCGAGGTTGACTTCGGGCCCTTCGGCCCAGTCCGGCAGGTCCACGCCCGTCAGCGAAGTGATGGAAGGCACCGCCGCCAGGGCCACCAGCAGCGTGATGGCCCAGAGCGAAATGCGTTTCCAGAGAGGAAAATCGAGCATGGCTACCTATCCGAAAGGAGCGTCAGTCGTTGGCCGGCTTGCCACCGGGCGGCAGGATGTCGCCGATCGTGCTCTTGACGATCTTCACCCGCGTGCCCTGAGCGATTTCGACTTCGGCATAGTCGTCATCCACCTTCACGACCTTGCCGACGATGCCGCCGGCAGTCACGACCTTGTCGTTCTTCTTCATGGAGGCGACCTTTTGCTGGTGCTCCTTCGCGCGCTTCATCTGCGGGCGGAACAGCAGGAACCAGAAGATCAGGATCATACCGACAATGGGCAGGAACTGGAGCCAGCCGGGAGGGGCATCGGCAGCTCCGGCGGCGGCGAGGAAATCAAGCATGAGTCTCGGGTCCGTCCAAATTCGAGGAACAACTAGTGTGGGGAGGCCTCGGCGAGGTTCAAGTCGCACCCCTCCTCGGCACGTGGTGCGCGCGCCTAGCAGCATTGGTGATATGAGGCAATCGAGGTGGTTGCCAGCGGCGAAACTGCCCACTATAGGCGCGCTCTCCACTGGTCTCGGGAAGTAGCGCAGCCTGGTAGCGCATCACACTGGGGGTGTGGGGGTCGCAGGTTCGAATCCTGTCTTCCCGACCAGTGGTTTCCTCTCTTCAAATCGATAATTCCCACATGCCGTGACGTGCGTCACGCGCATCGACGGTGCAAGACGTCAATTTCCTCCCGACCGAGTTCACAAGGTTCCGGAGGAAGAGATGACGACTGCCACCAATCCCAAGCCTGATCGCCAGAAGCGCGCTGCCCATGCCCGCGACGTGCGCAACGAAGCCACCGTGCTGTCGCGCCGCCGGGCGAAGGGGCTCGGGACAATCAAGCAGAAGGGCAATGGCGAAGCTGGCCTGGTGCCGCCGATCGCCTCTTTCTCCAAGTCGCTCCAGCACGACAAGTATGGGATCGTGACGCAGTCGGACTTCGACCAGTTCCTCGATCAGCTGGGTCAGGACGGGCCCGACCGCAAGACCTCGCGGCGCTTCGACGATACCTGCCCCTCGGGCCGGCGTGCCGAGTTCAATGTTCCCCTCGCCAGTGGTGCGGAGCGGATTTTCGAGTCGCCGATCTGCGGCCATTACTACGAGCTCGAAGGCCCGGACATGGACGCGGTGGCCATGCCGCCCGCGCCCAAGGTCGGCTCGGACGAACTGGCGGTCGAGATGGCCGAAGTTTACTGGATGGCCTCGCTGCGCGACGAGCATGTCAGCAACCTGGAAAGCGGCGGCAATGCGCAGGTCACTGCCGCGGCGACATCCATTGGCGGAATGGACTGGTTCACCGGCCCGCAGCCCGCAAAGAAGCGTGAAGCCAGCCGCCGCCAGGCCCGGCTGGACGACAACGGCGACCTGACGCTGCAAACGCTGTTCCGCGGGTCGACGCCCGGTTCAAAGGTAGGACCCTACCTCTCGCAATTCCTGCTGATCGGAAACGAGGATCGTGGCAGCGCCGCCAACCGTTTCCAGATCGACACCGGGATGATCCAGTACGGCGCCCAGGTGGTCGACCAGCGCGTACTGCCGGCACGCTATGGCAAGGATTACATGACCACCTGGCAGTCCTGGCTCGATGTCCAGAACGGCAAGGATACCACCGATGCACTGGAATTCGAGGCAGACGGCGAACGCCGCTTCATCCACAAGCCGCGTGATCTGGCGCACTATGTCCACTTCGATGCGCTGTACCAGGCCTATCTCAATGCCTGCCTGTGGATGCTCTCGGTCGGGGCGCCGACCGACTCCGGCCTGCCGGAAGGCAAGGGCCATCCCACGCGCCAGGGCTTTGCCACTTTCGGCGGACCGCATATCCTCTCGCTGCTTACCGAGGTGGCGACGCGCGCGCTGAAGGCGGTGCGGCGGCAGAAGTTCCAGGTCCACCTGCGCGGCCGTCCGGAAGCCATCGGCGGCGCGCTGTGCCTGTCTGACAGCGCCCAGGCAAACAAGCTGGGCGATTTCGAGAATGCCGTGGCGTCGCTGCGGCAGCAGCTCAGCGCTGCCGGGGTGCCGCTGTCGCAGGATGCCGTTGGTTCGCCGGATTTCGCGCCAGGGCAGAACTGGCTGCTGCCGATGGCTTTCCCCGAAGGCTCGCCGGTACACGGCAGTTATGGCGCGGGCCATGCGACCGTGGCCGGTGCCTGCGTCACCATGATCAAGGCATTTTTCGAGATGTATGACCTGTCCGCCGTCAGTATCGGCGGTGCCTCGGGGCCCGAAGGCATCTATCGCGGCAGCAATGGCCTTGCGCTGCCGCAGATGATCGCCAATGCGCCGGCGCTGTTCGCCGATGAACTGTCGCTGTTCGATGCCTCCAGAAACAAGTTGCAGCAGTTCTACGTTCCCAATGCCAACGGCACCGCGCTGGACGCATGGGGAGGCGATGCCAGCGGCATCTCGCTGCTGGGCGAGCTAGACAAGCTGGCGGCGAACATCTCCATCGGCCGCGACTGGGCTGGGGTGCACTACTACACCGACTACTACGAATCGCTGCGCCTGGGCGAGCGGATCGCGGTCGGCATCCTGCAGGAACAGCTGCTCACCTGGACCGAGCCGATGTCGATGCGCTTCACCAGCTTCGACGGCGACTGGATCATGCTGGCCGGCACCGGCGGCGACTGCCATCCCGGCAACGGCGGCGTACCCGAAGCGGACCCGGCGCAGATCCTGGTCTGGCCCTACGACAACCGCACCCCTCCGTGGACCACGCGCAGCTACGCCAGCGACAAGTTCAACCGGGAAGTGCGCGAGGAAGCCGCCAAGTGGTGGAACCGCGCGCTGGACGACAGCTGAGAGGCGATTTGGACAGGAGGACATGGCCATGAATACGACGAACAGAACCGCGCTTGCGCTGGCCACCGCCAGCCTTGCGCTGAGCAGCTGCGGCTCTCCCGGACTGACGCGCCCGCAGGTGGCCGCCGCCCCTACCGCCAGCGAGATCGAGGTCCAGGCAGTCTCGCTGAATTGCGGACCGGGCGGTATCGGGGTCAGCAGTGTCACCCCTGCCCTGGTCGGACTGGCGGTCGACTTCGCCTTCAAGTTCGGCGAGGGACTGCTCGAGCGTGCGCAGAGCCGCCGCAACGCCGTGTGGGCGGCATCGGGCATCGCGCGGTGCGTGGAAACGCCCGGAGGTGCGTCGAGGACCTATCCGCTCTCGGTGGTGCGCGAAGTGCGCAATGTGCAAGGCTCGCGCGTGGGCGACCCGGGCTTCGCCCTGAGCGGCAACGTCACCTTCCATGCCGCCACGCGCGGCACCGGGAACAGCGCCAAACCCGCCATCACGATCGAGTTCGCGCCCACCGAGTTCGTCTATGGCCGCCATGCTCCCACCCGCAGCGGCAGCGGCCGCAAACACGTGATCGCTTACCTCGTCTTCAGCGAAAGCCCGTTCCTTGCAGCGGGTAGCCCGACCGGGGAAGAGAAAGCCATTACCGGGGCCTTGCGGATCGACCTGGGAAGGCTGGAGGATGGCTTCACCTATCCCGGGTCGATGATCGGACATGCCGGCTCCGTCACCACGATCGACGTCCCGGCATCGCCGAACATGGTGATGACCGCAATCGTCTTCGAATCGGACGATCCGTCGCTGGCTCTCGACGCCTTCACCGAGGCCTTTTCGGATAACGAAGATGCCATCGTGGAAGCCCTCCGCGACCTGTTCGGCGGATCCGATGCAGACGATGACGAATAGGCAGAGACAGGCGTGCCGACATTTCAGCTTCGGCTGAAAAACGCCTGATTCGTAACAGAAGTTGCTTCGCCAGCCCGATTGTGTGACCTTTCCGGAGGTCGCAACAGGGTCGTAGGGCATGGCGAAGCATTATTGCGCCTTCATCAGTTACAGCCACGCCGATGCCGGCTTTGCCCGCTGGCTGCATGGGCGGCTGGAGACCTATCGTTTTCCCAAGTCCGTCGTCGGCACGCCGACCGGGCATGGCCCCCTGCCGGCACGGCTGCCGCCGATCTTTCGCGACCGCGAGGAATTGCCCGCCGCCACCAGCCTGACAGAGGAGGTGGTGGCCGCGCTGGCCAAGTCTCGCGCCCTGGTGGTCATCTGCTCCCCCGCTGCGGCAGCGTCACAATGGGTCAACCGGGAGATCGAACTCTTCCGGGAGCTGCACCCGGACCGCCCCATCCTGCCCGCGCTGGTCGCCGGGGAACCTGCCACCGCGTTCCCGTCGACCCTGCTGGATGTCAGCGAAGAGGCCAAACCGCTGGCGGCAGACTTCCGGCCCAACACGGACGGCAAGCGGCTTGCCCTGCTGAAGCTGGTGGCTGGCGTGGCCGACGTGCCGCTGGCCCAGTTGATGCAGCGCGATGCCCAGCGCCGGCTGCGGCGCGTGACGGCAGTCACGGTGGCCGCGGTCGCACTGCTGCTAGTCATGAGCGCCATGACCTACCTCGCCATCCAGGCCCGCAACGAAGCCGAGCACCAGCGTGCCGAGGCCGAGGGGCTGGTGCAGTACATGCTCACCGACCTGCGGACCGAATTGCGCGGCGTCGGGAGGCTGGACATCATGAGCGGCGTGAACCAGCGGGTTCTGGGCTATTACTCGGCCCAGGGCGACCTCGACGACTTGCCGGACGATAGCCTGCAGTGGTGGGCGCGTACGCTGCACGCGATCAGCGAGGACGAGCAGGAGGCCTGCGATTACGACAGCGCCATTGCCTTCATCAATCAGTCGCACCGGACAACCGCCAGCCTGCTGGAGCGGGAGCCGCGCAATCCCGAACGGGTCTTCGCGCATGCCCAGAGCGAGTTCTACGTCGGCGCCGCCGCCTGGCAGCTACGCGAGCTCGAGCGTACCGAAACCCACTGGCGCGGATACTTGACCCAAGCCCGGGCGCTGGCGGAGCTCGAGCCGGATACGGCCCGAAGCGCCATGGAGCTTGGCTACGCCCATGGGAACATGTGCGAGGTGCTGGGCCGCGATCCGGCGCGACGCGCGGAAGCCATCGCCAATTGCCGGCAGTCCATCGTCCATGTCGAACAGGCGATCAGTCGGGACCCCGCCGAGGACGGGTACGTGGCTGCGCTGGCCAATCGCCTGGGGTGGCTGGCCGACATACTGGTGGAAGTGGAGGAATATGACGAAGCCTTCGACCACCGGCAGCGCGAACTTGACCTGCTCACCGCCCTGCTGGCTTCCAGTCCCCGCAATTTCGACCTGCAACAGCGCGCGGTGGCGCCGTTGATCGGCATGGGCGAAATCGAGTTGCTGAGGGGCCATAAGCCGGAAGCGGTGCAGATGTTGTCGCGCGCGGCGGGCGATCTGGAACAGCTGGCCGAACAGAACGCGGAAACGCGAGACAGCATCGCCGCGACCCGGATCCGCACCTTGCTGCTGCTGGCACGCGCCATGGCCGGGCCCGACGGTGCGCCGCAGCAACGCTATCTGAATGAAGCCAGGGAAATCTTCGTTGCAGCCAATGTCGGATCCTCCTGCAGGGGCGTGCAACGGTTCGAGGAATTCCTGGAGACGGAGGGAGAGACGACATGAGCATTGAGAACACACGAATGCGTCGCAAACTTGCTGGCGGCACTGCTGCTGTCATCCTGGCAGCGAGCGTTGCAGCCTGTTCCGATAATTCGACGGAGGAGGAAGCCGGCGTGACTGAAACGGAGGCAGCGGTGGGTATTCCCGCAATTTACGGCAAGGATCCTTCATCCCCCAGCATGTTGACGGCGGAGCCTGCCAACGCGACCCTGCTGTATCTGAATTTCGGACCGGGCGGGCGGGTGACTTCCCGCCATGCCTACTTCGAGCGCGACGGCGACGATGCCCAACGGATCGAGTGCCTGGTGCGCTGGTTGCGTGGCAATCCACAGGGCAACAATCCGTGTTCCGCCTATGTCGATCCGGGCAGGCAGCGCAATGGCGAGGCCTATCGCGAAGACTTCCAGGATTTCGACTTTGGCTCTCCGCATGTGCTGTATGTGCACATCGCCAATACCGATATCGGCTTCAACGACCTGACGCCGGTTTCCTTCACGCCATTCGGAGCTGACGACGAAGTGCGCGAA
This sequence comes from Aurantiacibacter sp. MUD11, assembly GCF_026967575.1. Taxonomy (NCBI): domain Bacteria; kingdom Pseudomonadati; phylum Pseudomonadota; class Alphaproteobacteria; order Sphingomonadales; family Erythrobacteraceae; genus Aurantiacibacter; species Aurantiacibacter sp. MUD11. The sequence continues at coordinate 756,799 of NZ_CP114054.1, forward strand.
GGCATGCTGCCCACCCGCCACCCGAATACCAGCTGGAGCGGAGCGAGTGTCGGCCCCTTGGCCGGTTCCCGCAGCATATCCGGTCTCACCATCTACAACGCCTTCCTCGACGCCGAGGGACGTCCCGCCAGCGACCCAGCCTGGGAAGACGCCTGGTTCTCGATGAACCTGCACCTGCGGGCCTGTACCGGGCGCAAGCCCAGTTGCGACCTCGGCAAGGCTGACGAGACCATCGCCATCGTTGTCGACCCCGATACCGGGAACGGCCAGGGCAGCCGGCCGTGAGCCCAGCCGCTGGCGAGATGACCTGATGCGAAGCCACCAGTTACGGGCACAGATCATCCGTCATGCCCGGTCGGGTTCGCTCGATCGGGCCACGGCACTGCTGACCGAATATGGCGAAGGGCGGTCGCCGGACGACGCCGACCTGTGCCTGATGCTGGGCCGCATCCTGAAGGAGCGGGGCAAGCGGGCCGAAGGCTCGGCAGCCGCCGATCTCTTCCTGCGCGCCTCCGAACGCTACGAGCAGGCAGCAGGCAGCGACCAGTTCTCCTATCCGCTGATCAATGCCGCCACCCTGGCCCGGTTGGCCGGAAAGGATCGCCGCGCCGAGGCGCTGGCCGCGCGCGTGCTCGACGTGCTGGATGAAAACCCGGACGAGGCGGAAACGCCCTACTGGCGGCACGCCACGCGGGCGGAAGCCCTGCTGTTGCTAGGCCAGGACGTGGAAGCGCGCGCGGCGCTCGCCTCGGCCATGGCGCTGGCTCCGCAGGCCTGGGAAGACCATGCCGTTACCATCGGCCAGTTCACGCTGATCTGCGAGGAACGCGGCCTCCCGACGGCATGGCTCGACAAGCATCGCCCGCCGCGTTCGCTGCAGTTCAGCGGGATCATGGATATCGACCCCAAGGATGAGGCGCTGCACCGCCGCATCTGCGAGACCATCGCCAGCGAGAACATCGGCTTCGGCTTCGGGGCGCTGGCAGCGGGAGCGGATATCCTCATTGCCGAGTGCCTGATCGAACGCGGGGCCATGCTGCACGTCGTCCTGCCCTGCCCGCGCGACGTCTTTCGCGAGCGTTCGGTCATGGCGGTCGATCCCGCATGGGGAGAGCGCTTCGACCGTGCCCTGGAAGCGGCGGCATCGGTGGACGAACTGGAAAGCAGTTCCGCGCCCGATGCCCCGTCGGTGGTGCTTGCCGATGATGTCGCGCGCGGAATGGCGCTGCAGAATGCCAACCTGCTGCAGACCAGTGCCTGTTCGCTGCGCATCGTCGCCATCGACGAGGAGCCACCCCAGCAGGATGGCTCCGAGCTGAAGGCAATCGTGCTCAAGGCGGCGCGGGCCGGCGGCAGCTCCTACCACGTACCCCCTGCGGGCAAACTGGTGACGCTGGGCGCGAGCAAGTCGTCCGGCGGCGAGGTAATCGTGCAGGAGTTCGACACGCCCGCAGCCGCGATGGTCGGCATCACCGGCTGGATCGCGGCAGGCCACAGGGTCGTGCTAGACTATCGCTACCGGCCCGAAGGCGCAGATCCGGCGGAGGCCCATTCCCGGCTCGGTCCGATGCTGTCGGTCGGCGAAGCCGGCCAAGTCTTGGCATCGAAGGCCTTCGCCTTTGCCATGTTGGCGCAGCGACCGGAGGCAACGATCGAATCCTACGGCGAGGTCCGCTCCGCCGAAGGCCCGTTCGACGTCTTCCTGCTGGCCTAGACCAGCATTTCCTCCAGCATGCGCGGCGAAGTCACCCGCCAGTGATCGGGATGCCGCTCGATGATGCCGCGCCGTTCCAGCGCACTGACGGCGCGCGAAGCGGTTTCACGCGTGGTCTGCGCCTGCACGGCCAGCGCAGCGACGACCGGGACCGGCGCGATGCGGCGATCTTCGTCCATTTCCAGCAGCAGCTGTTCGTAAACGCGGCCCGTCGCCGACAGCGTCAACCGCGCGGCAAAGCGCCCCAGCAGGGCCTGGAGCTGCTTGGCGAACAGCCGCGCCAGCGCCGCGCCAAGGTCGGCCCGCACCTCGGCGATCCGCGCCAGCACGCCGGCATCGATGCTGATATGCTCCAGATCCCGGCGCGCGACCACGTCGGTCGTCATCACGTCGGCGGCGGGATAGACGCCGAAGGGTTCGCCCACCTCGATCGTGGCGATCTGCGAGTAGCGCCCGTCCTGACCCAGCAGCTTCAGGTCCGCCGAACCGCTGACCACCATGTTGCAGGCGCCGTGATCGCTGCCCTGGTGCAGCACCGGCTCACCCGCCTTGTTCGACCGCCAGATGGCTGACCGGGAGATTTCATCCGCCGTATCCTCGGCACAGCCGAACAGCGCGCGGATCACAGCAATGCGGTTCGTCTCGGCCATGACCAAGGTCTAGCCCGTTGAGATTGCGAGTCAAAGAAACTGCGTCTCGCCGTCCTCGTTCACCGGGTTGCGGTTGTTTTCCGAACACTGGAACTCGATCAGCGCACCGTGCCGGTCGCGGCGATAGCGCATGGTCACTTCCCACGGTTCGGCAAATGCCACCGGATCGGTCATGCGCATCTCGTTCACCAGCACATCCGGATCGTCGGGATCGAGATGGATACGTTCGACCAGGCGGAACTGGTTCGAATGGCGCGCGCCGTCGTCGATCTCCAGCCCCTCGTCGATGCCGATGGTGTCGACCACCAGCACATCGCCCTCCCAGTGGCCTATGGAATGCCCGTGATAGCTGGGGTCCAATTCCTCCAGCGGAGGATGGTCGCGCCCGTCGGTCCAGATCGTGCGCGTCTGCATCCAGGCTTCCTGGTTGATGGTGACGCGGCCGGGCGTGAACAGGAACTCGTAAGGATACTGGGGCAGCATCATGATGCGCGGCAGGCCGGGCGGCGAGCAATTGCCGCGCGGGCGCATTTCCACGCCGTTGTTGGCCCGCACTTCCTCGCGCCATTGCTCCAGCGAGGTGAGGTATTCACCCTGCAACAGCGGTTGCGAGGGCGGGTTGCTGCGGTCGAACTCGACGAACCAGATACCACCCCAGTCGGGCAACGCGTCCAGTTCGGCATAGCGGCCCTTGGCAAAGCCGGCGCTGTCACCGGGCGATGCCAGACCTTCGGGCACCGGCGAAGTGACCTGCGCCTGCACCGCCACGGTGCAGGCCAGCGCGGCAAGCGCTATTGCGACACGCTTCATTCGACCTCGCCCAGCGTCGAACCGTCAGGCAGGCGCACACCGGCATAGCTGCCGCCCTGCGCCCCGCTACGTAGCGGGTGGACGTAGAGCTGCACCCTGTCGCCTTGCCGCAGCGTGCGGCGGGTCCAGCCCTCCTGCACGAGGTTGTTGGGGCTGGTCATCTCGATCGACCACAGCTCCACCTCGTCGCCTGCCTGCACGTTGACGCGGATGAAGGCGTGGGGGTTCGACCAGCGGAACTGCACCACCGTGGCATCGAGCACGATGGTGCGCTGCATGTCGAACATCGAATAGGAATGATGCGCCGTGCTGGGCGTGGCGCCGAAGGCGGCCAGTGCCAGCAGGCAAGCGGAAATCTTGGCAAATCGCATGTGTCCCCTCCTCACAATTGCGGGACGTTAACGGGCGTGCCGTTCTTCGGCAGGCCGGAATCGAGCACCGTGCCGTCGGCCTTGACCAGGTCGAGGAACAGGCCGCCATGATGGCCGTTGCGCAGCGGGTTCATGCGCAGGGTGATTTCCTCCTCCGGAGTCAGCGAATTGCGCCGCCAGCCCTGCCGCCGCAGGTTGTTCGGGCTGTTCAGCTCGATCGACCAGTGCACCACCTGCCCCTGTTGCGGCACATCCATCTCGATGAAGGCGTGCGGGTTGGTCCACTGGAATTCGGTGACCGTGCCTTCCAGCGTCATGATCTGGCGCTGGTCGAACATGGCGAAGCTGTGATGTGCGGAGGCACCGCCCGCCAGGGCCAGTGCGGCAGCCATCGCGCCCAAAGCCAAACGCTTCATTCGTCCTCTCCCACCAGGTTGCTCTGCCCGCGCTCTTCCGCCGCCTCGCTGCCGAGATCGGTGCCGGGCAGGTTGGCATTGTAGGCAAGGATGCAGTTCGCCTCGTTGATGTCGGTGTAATCCTGCCGGGTGAACCGCTTGGTGGAGCGCCATTCGCCCTCCCACATCTGCGGGTCCGTCATGATGTATTCGATTTCCATCACCTCGTTGTCGTCGCCCGACAGGGTGATGCGCTCGATGATGCGGAACTCGTCGCTGATCGGGATGCCGTAGTCGATCCAGTGGTTGTCGGTCTCGAAATAGCGGGTTTCGACCACCAGCGTATCGCCTTCGAAATGGCCGATGCTCTCACCATTGTAGCTGGGCACGACGATGTCGGCGTTGGAGAACTCGCGCCCGTCGAGGAAGATCGTGCGGACCGAGTTGTTGAAGCCGGAAATCATGTAGATCGCGGTCGGCAGCTGGATGAAGGCGTGCGGCCAGACGCGCGTCATGATCATCGGCATGCCCGGCGGGTAGCACTGGCCGATGCTGTCGCGGTACGTCTCGCCCGCCTCGCGCGCGGCGGCGGAATCGATCAGTGCCTCCACCCCTTCCGGGCCGAACCGCGGATACGGCGGGCCGAACAGGAAATGCAGGAAGCCTTCGGACAGGTCGACGAACCATGTCCCGGTCAGGTCGATCGGCGCCGGTGGGCGCTCGGCATTGAGATTGGCGGGTGCCAGCGCGCCAAGATAGCCGGGATGCTTGGGCACCATCTGGTCCAGCCGCTCTGCCGGGATCGGCGTATAGACGCGCTCCACCTCCGGCTGTTCGAGCGGCGCGTCCTGCGCGGCTGCAGGCACGGCCAGTGCTGCGGCGAGCAGGAATCCCGTTAATCTTCGCATGCTTGTCTCTCCCCGCCGCCATACAGGCGCAAACGGGCGGACAAAGTCAAGTTATGGCTGCGGGCAGCACCCGGCTGCCCGCAGCCAGGCCAGGTTACTCCGGAGCGACCAGCAGGCGGCCGTTGAGCAGCTGCAGCGGACGGGCGTTCATGCCCATCACGCCTTCCATGGCGGCAATCTGCTCGGCGCTGACTTCCACCGGCTCGGGCACGACGTGCCAGTTCACACCCTCGCTGCACGGCGGCGTGGTGAGCGAACCCATGTAGCGATAGACTTCGATTTCACCGTCGTTCGCGGGCAGCAGCATGGCGGGATCGAAGGTCACGCCATCCACAGTCGCGGCATCGGCTGCCTCGGCAGGCGCGGCGTCGACCAGCTTCTGCATTTCCGAATGCGCGTCGCCCTCGACGTACATCACGCCCAGCACAGCCAGTTCGCCGGCATCGCTGGCGTGGACGAAGTGCGCGGTCAGCGGGAAGCGTTCGCCATCGACGGCATGCTCGGACGGCGTGTGGAAGTGGACCTGCACCAAGTTGAAGGTCTTGCCGCCGCTCATCAGGTGCGAACCTTCGGCGAAGTTCGCCTGCACGGTGTGGCCGTTGTTGAGGATGGTCAGGGGCCCGGCGTTCCAGTGCACCATCACTTCGACTTCGCCGGTGGCGTTCACGTTGCCAGCGCCCAGGTCGATCGGCGACTGCATGATGCCGCGCTCGCACATTTCGAAATCGGTGTGCAGGTGGCCCCAGCGGTCAGCGCCGGTTTCGCCTTCGTAGGTCCAGTCGGTGGCGGTGGCAGGGGCAGCCAGCAGGCCGATCACGGCGGCGCCGGCAAAGAACTTGCGATACATTCGATGTTACTCCTCTTTTCATCTGCCGATGCATTTGGAGGAGTTGGCACCCCGTCGTCCGGCATCGGCTGTCCGATGCGGTCCGACATCACGCGTGGCCTAAGCCGTCGCGCCAGAGGGGCCCGGTATCCGCTAGGGTGCGCCTTTAGCCACGGGGTGCGCGGCTGCCAATACCTGAATTGGACGGTATCACTCCAGTTCGAGGATAACCGCGTCGACCACCAGCGTCTCGCCCTCGGCGGCGTTGATGGTGGCCACCGTGCCCGCCTTCTCGGCGCGCAGGATGTTCTCCATCTTCATCGCTTCGACCGTGGCAAGCGGCTGGCCGGCATCAACCGCGTCGCCTTCGCCGACGTGGAGCTTCACCAGCAAGCCCGGCATGGGGCACAGCAGCATCTTGGAGGTGTCGGGCGGCACCTTCTCGATCATGTGCGCGGCATGCGGGGCAAGGCGTGCGGGCAGTGCCATGGCGCGGTAGCGCCGGCCATGGGTGGTCAAGTTCCACCAGGCCCCATTGCGGTGCAGGTGCACGCCCAGTTCCTTGCCGTCTGCGGTGGCGGTGGAGAGGCTCTTGCCCGGATGCCAGTCCCAAGTGCCCTCGATCCACTGGCCGTCGACGGTAGCCCCGCCCTCGCCCAGCGTCACGTCGAACTGCCGGCCTTCCATTTTCACCGTCCATTCCGATCCGGGCGACGGCGGGCCGTTCAACTGGCCGGAAATCCGCCCGGCGCGCGCATCCCAGGTGCACTGGGCCCCAGCGACAAGGCCCGCGACCGTGCGCAGCATGTGCTCGTCCGGCTCGGCGCCCGTGAAACCCTCGGGATATTCCTCGGCGATGAAGCCGGTGGTGAGTTCGCCGCTGCGGAAGCGCGAGTGCTGCATCAGCGCGGAGAGGAAATCGACATTGTGGCCGAGGCCGTCGAGCTCGATCCGGTCGAGCGCCTTGATCTGCAGGTCCGCCGCTGCGTCGCGGGTCTCGCCCCAGGTGATCAGCTTGGCGATCATCGGGTCGTAGAAAATCGACACCTCACCGCCTTCCTGCACGCCGCTGTCCACGCGCACGCCATCGTTACCGCGCAGGTCGCCCGCCCAAGCCTCGACCGGGGTGGAATAGCGCACCAGTCGCCCGGTGCTGGGCAGGAAGCCGCGATAGGGGTCTTCGGCGTAAATGCGGGTCTCGATGGACCAGCCATCGATGCCGATGTCGTCCTGCGTCATCGGCAGCTTCTCGCCAGCCGCCACGCGGATCATCTGTTCCACCAGGTCGATGCCGGTGATCGCCTCGGTAACGGGATGTTCCACCTGCAGGCGGGTGTTCATCTCGAGGAAGTAGAAGCTCTCGCCGGTCGGGTCCGCGCCGCTGACGATCAGCTCCACCGTGCCCGCCGAGTGGTAACCCACGGCCTGCGACAGCGCGACAGCCTGCTCACCCATCTTGCGGCGCATTTCCGGCGAGACGAACGGCGAAGGAGCTTCTTCCACCACCTTCTGATGGCGGCGCTGGATCGAACATTCGCGCTCATTGAGGTAGAGCACCGTGCCGTGCTTGTCGCCCAGCACCTGGATCTCGATGTGGCGCGGGTCCTCGATGAATTTCTCGATGAAGACGCGGTCGTCGCCGAAGGAGTTCTTGCCCTCGCGCCGCACGCTTTCGAAGCCTTCACGCACGTCCTGCTCGCTGTAGGCGAGGCGCATGCCCTTGCCGCCGCCGCCCGCGCTGGCCTTCATCATCACCGGATAACCGATATCGTTGGAGATGCGCACCGCGTGCTCCGTGTCCTCGATCTCGCCGACGAAACCGGGGACGACGTTGACGCCCGCTTCCTTGGCCAGCTTCTTGGACTCGATCTTGTCGCCCATGGCTGCGATGGCATTGGCGGGCGGACCGATGAAGGCGATATTCTCCTTCTCCAGCGCTTCGACGAAGCTCGCGCGTTCGGAAAGGAAGCCATAGCCCGGATGCACCGCCTCCGCCCCGGTCTGCCTGCACGCCTCGATGATCTTCTCGGCGACGAGGTAGCTCTCTGCCGCAGCCGCCGGGCCGATATGCACGGCCTCGTCGGCCATCTGCACGAAAGGCGCGCGCGCATCGGCATCGGAATAGACCGCCACCGTGGCAATACCCATGCGCCGCGCGGTCTTGATGACCCGGCAGGCGATTTCACCACGGTTGGCGATGAGGATCTTCTCGAACATTTTTACTCCGCTGCTTCCAGCTCGTCACCTGCAGGAGGCATGTTGTGGCCCAGTAGGCGCAGCAGGTCCGCTGCCGCCTCGACCACGTTGGTGCCGGGGCCGTAGATGCCCTGCACACCGGCCTTCTTGAGGAAATCGTAGTCCTGTGGCGGGATCACGCCGCCGGCCACTACCTTGATATCGGCGCGACCGGCATCGCGCAGGTGCTGGATCAGTTCGGGGATCAGGGTCTTGTGGCCTGCCGCCAACGACGAAGCGCCCACGGCATCGACATTGTGCTCCAGTGCCATCTGCGCGGTTTCCTCGGGCGTCTGGAACAGCGGACCGGAAATCACCTCGAAGCCCATGTCGCCAAAGGCGCTGGCGATCACGTTGGCGCCGCGATCATGGCCGTCCTGCCCCATCTTGGCGACGAGGATACGCGGCGCGTGGTCCAGTCGCCGGGCAACGGCCTGCACGCCTTCCACCACGGCGGCGTAGCGGGCATCGTCCTCGTAGGCGGCGGAATAGACGCCGCGAACGGGTTTCGGCACGGTGTCGTAGCGTCCGAAGGCGTCTTCCATTGCCTTTGAAATCTCGCCCAGCGTCGCATCGGCGCGCGCAGCTTCCACCGCCAGCGCCAGCAGGTTGGTCTCGCTGTCAGCCGCCAGCTTTTCCAATTCGGAAGGCGGCAGCGGCACCCCGCGTTCGTCGCGGCCTTCCTGCAGCAGCGCGGCATTGCGCGAGACATCGGCCTTCGCGCCGCGCGTGAGGTTGGCCAGCGCCGCCTTCACCGCCTCCTCATCCCGTCCCGCACGCACCTTCTCGATCCGCGCGATCTGTGACTGGCGCACCGCGAAGTTGTCGATGTCGAGCGTGTCGATCGGGTCTTCTTCGGCCTTGCGGTACTTGTTGACGCCGACGATCACCGTCTCGCCCTTGTCGATCTTCGCCTGCTTGGCGGCGGCGGCCTCCTCGATCTGCGCCTTGGGCTTGCCGCTGGCGACATAGGCGGTCATCCCGCCGGCCGCGTCGACCTCCGCCATCAGGGCGCGCGCCTGCTCGGTAATCTCGGCGGTCAGCGCCTCGATGTAGTAGGAGCCGCCGAGCGGATCGGCGACATTGCAGACGCCGCTTTCTTCCTGGATCACCAGCTGCGTGTTGCGGGCGATGCGAGCGGAAAAGTCGGTGGGCAGCGCAATGGCCTCGTCGAGCGCATTGGTGTGCAGCGACTGGGTACCGCCCAGCACGGCGGAAAGCGCTTCCAGCGTGGTGCGGATGACGTTGTTGTAGGGGTCCTGCTCCTGCAGGCTGACGCCCGAAGTCTGGCAGTGCGTGCGCAGCATCTTCGACTTGGGGTTCTTCGCGCCCAGCTCGGTCATGACATCGTGCCACAGCGTGCGCGCGGCGCGCATCTTGGCGATCTCCATGAAGAAGTTCATGCCGATGCCCCAGAAGAAGGACAGGCGCGGCGCAAAGGCATCGATGTCGAGGCCCGTTGCCATCGCGCGCATCGCATATTCCTTGCCGTCGGCAATGGTGAAGGCGAGCTCCTGCACCGCAGTCGCCCCAGCCTCGTGCATGTGATAGCCGCTGATGGAAATCGAGTTGAAGCGCGGCATGTGCCTGCTGGTGTAGGCGATGATGTCCGACACGATCCGCATCGAAGGCTCGGGCGGATAGATGTAGGTGTTGCGGACCATGAACTCTTTGAGGATGTCGTTCTGGATGGTGCCGCTCAGCTGTTCCTGGCTGACGCCCTGCCGCTCTGCCGCGACGATGTAGAAGGCCATCACCGGGATCACCGCGCCGTTCATCGTCATCGACACGCTCATGGTGTCGAGCGGGATCTGGTCGAACAGGATTTCCATGTCGCGCACGGTATCGATGGCAACGCCCGCCTTGCCGACATCGCCGACCACGCGCGGGTGGTCCGAATCGTAGCCACGGTGCGTGGCAAGGTCGAAGGCGACCGACAGGCCCTTCTGCCCCATCGCCAGGTTGCGGCGATAGAAGGCGTTCGATTCCTCGGCGGTGGAGAAACCCGCGTACTGGCGAATCGTCCACGGACGACCGGTGTACATGGAGGCGTAGGGGCCGCGGGTGAACGGCTCGAAACCGGGCAGGCCGGGGTCGATGCCCTCCACATCCTCGGCGGTGTAAAGCGGCTGCACGGCAATGCCTTCGGGCGTCTGCCACGTCAGGTCGCGGCCCTTCACTTCCTTGTCGGCCTTGGCCTGCCAGTCGGCCCGCTTCGGATTCTCAGGCGAATTTTGGTCACTCATGAAACCATCCTCATACAGACCCGCGCCGGTGACGCCAGCCCTGCTGAGCCTGGCTGTATCAGGAGGTCGCCTCGAAGGCGAAATTCACCTGCACACTGCCGGCAAGGTTGGCCGCGTTCGAGCCGGTGCCGACCGAGAAGGCATTGCGATCCACCGTGGCATTCCCGGTCACCGAGCGCCGATTCCCGCTGCCCTCCAGCGTGAAGGTGATGCGCTGCGGGCGGCTGGCGCCCTTCAGCGACAGCGTGCCATCCGCCTCGTAGCGATTGCCCGACACGCGCCGCACCGCTGTGCTGCGCCAGGTCGCCTGCGGGAAGGAGGACGCATCGAGGAAATCCCCTCCGCGAAGCATGGTGTCCTGCGTCGCGTCACCAAGCGTGGCGCTGCCCAGGTCGACGCGAATCGTGATCGTGGCGGTGGCGGGATTGTCCGGGTCCATCACGATATTGCCCGACCAGCTCTCGAACCGGCCATTCAGCGCGCTGCCCGAATTGGTGACGCTGAAGCGCAGCGAACCGCCCGGCTGGATCGCCCAGCTCGGCGGCGGGCCGGCAGGTTCCGGCGCGACCTCTTCCGGCTCGTCTGCTTCGGCAACCTCCTCCTCGGCCTCTTCGACTGCTTCCTCATCCTCGACCGCTTCCTGCGTGGGTGTCGGTGAGGGTTCGACCGGTTCGAGCGCGGCGGTTTCCTCGACCGGCGGCTCGATTTCCATCGAGCGGTCCTGCGCCACGCCGAACAGCACGCCAAGGCCCAGCAGCAGAACGAATGCCAGCATCCCGAGCGCGAAGCCGCCCTTGTCCGGGCTCATCCGGGCCAGCAATCCGTCCTTGATCAGGAAATGGTGCCGCAGCGCACCGATCACGTGCAGCGCGAACAGGGCAAGGCCGCCCCATGCCAGCCACTCGTGCGCTTCCTCCGCCAGTTCGTTCCACGCCTCGCCAATCGGCAGGTGCGGCAGCGGGACCACGCCGAACAGCACCGTGGGCACGTCGATGGGATCGGACGAGACGAGGGCCCAGCCGGTCAACGGCATGGCGATCATGAAGACATAGAAGCCGACATGCACCGCGCCGGCCAACATGCCGGTCACGCCGCCCTCGATCGGCGCGGGGCGGGCGTGGGTAAAGCGCCAGCCGAGCCGCAGCAGGCTGAGCGCGAGGATGGTCATGCCGATGGACTTGTGCAGCTGGTATTCGGCAAAGCCGCTGGCATCCTTGGGCATGGCGAAGCCCAGCGCGATCTCGCCGGCCAGGGCCAGCGCGATCAGCCAGTGCAAAACGATGGCGCCCGTCGAATAGCGAGTGGCTGCAGTCATCCCGGTCTCCCCTTTTTCTTGCGCGAAGCTGTTGCGCATTGCGGAGCCGATTTCAATCGGCTGCACGAAATGGCTGTCCTACAGCCTTGCCCCGCGCGCAGCACCCCGGCGACTCATTTCCTGCCTGCGGAGCGCGCCCATGGCCCTACTTGAAAGCCTCATCGGCCCCATTTCCTCGATCATCGACAAGATCATTCCCGACAAGGAAGCGCGCGAACGCGCCAAGATCGAACTGATCAAGCTCGAGGGAACGCAGGAGATGCAGCAGATCGAGGCGCGGCTGTCTGCCATCGTGGCGGAGGCCAATTCGAAGGACCCCTGGACCAGCCGCGCCCGGCCCAGTTTCCTCTACGTGATGTACGTCCTGCTGCTCACGGCGCTGCCGATGGGGGTGCTGTCGGCCTTCTCCCCCGCCACCGCGCGCGAAATCGCAGCGGGCATGACCGACTACCTCGCCAGCCTGCCCGAACCGCTCTACGCGCTCTTCGGCACCGGCTATCTCGGCTACACGGCGGCGCGCCAGTGGGGGAAGATCAAGGGCGTGGAACGCTAGGCCGCCGCGCAAAACCCGCGCTTTCCCCTTGGCCGCACGGCCGCTGCGCGGCTAAGGGGAGCGCATGACTGATACCGTATTCGTTCTCAACGGCCCCAACCTCAACCTGCTCGGCGTGCGCGAGCCGGAAATCTACGGCGCGGATTCGCTCGACGACATTGCCGGGCGGCTGGAAGACCGTGGCCGCGGACTCGGTCTCGAAATCGAGATGCGGCAATCGAATCACGAGGGCCACCTCGTCGACTGGCTGCACGAAGCCCAGGCCGAGGGCGCCAAGGCGGTGATCCTCAACGCCGGCGCACTCACCCACACCTCGCTGGCGCTCTACGACGCCATCCGCTCGATCAAGACGCCGGTGCTGGAGGTGCATATCTCCAATCCCGCTGCGCGCGAGGCCTATCGCCACAAGAGCTATGTCGGCATGGCTGCGCTCGGCACGATCGCCGGCTTTGGCGCCTACGGCTACGAATTGGCGCTGGACGCGGCTTCCAAGCTTTAGGAAATCGCGCAAGTGAGGCGACGCTAACCCTTGCGTTGCAGCGATACAGGCGATAGCCCGCCTGCCATCCAGATGATGGTCGCAGAATGGGGATTGCATGGCTGACACTAAGGCCAAACCCGCCCGCAAGGGTGGCATCAATATCGACACCGCGCTGGTGCGCGAACTCGCCGATATCCTGGCCGAGACCGGCCTGACCGAAATCGAGGTCGAGGACGACGATCGCAAGATTCGCGTCTCGCGCGGCGGCGTGGCCGCAGCGGCGGCGCCCGTTACGGTCGCGGCCCCGGCAGCGCCGGCACCGGCCGCTCCGGCAGCAGCCGCGCCAGCGGAAGCGCCGGCGGAGGCAGCTCCTGCCGACCACGCCAATGCCGTCAAGTCGCCGATGGTGGGCACCGCCTACCTCGCACCCGATCCCGGCTCGCCCAGCTTCGTCAGCGTCGGTGATGCGGTGAAGAAGGGCGACACCCTGCTGATCGTCGAGGCGATGAAGGTTATGAACCCGATCACGGCGCCCGCCGATGGCACGGTCAAGGCCATGCTCGTCGACAACGGCGACCCGGTCGAATTCGACCAGCCGCTGGTCGTCGTCGCCTAAGGGGACGCCAGGGCATGGGAATTTCGCGCATTCTGATCGCCAATCGCGGGGAAATCGCCCTGCGGATCCACCGTGCTGCCCATGAGATGGGGATCGAGACCGTCGCGGTGCACTCCACTGCCGACGCCGATGCCATGCATGTGCGCCTGGCCGACCACGCGGTGTGCATCGGCCCGCCGCAGGCCAGCGAAAGCTACCTGAACCACGCCGCGATCATTTCGGCGGCGGAGATCACCGGCGCGGACGCGATCCACCCCGGCTACGGCTTCCTGTCCGAAAATGCCCGCTTCGCCGAGATCGTCGAGGCGCACGATATCGCCTGGATCGGCCCCAAGCCCGAGCACATCCGCACCATGGGCGACAAGGTGCAGGCCAAGAAGACCGCCGGCGAACTGGGCCTGCCGCTGGTGCCCGGCTCCGACGGCGCGGTTTCCGACTTCGACGAGATGCGCAAAGTCGCGGCCGAGATCGGCTATCCGGTGCTGGCCAAGGCTGCCGCTGGCGGCGGCGGTCGCGGGATGAAGGTCATCCCGGAGGAATCGCAGCTCGAAAGCCTGGTCAAGCAGGCCATGAACGAAGCCAAGGCGGCGTTCGGCGACGACACCATGTACCTCGAGAAGTACCTCGGCAATCCGCGGCATATCGAGTTCCAGGTGTTCGGCGACGGGCGCGGCAACGCCATCCACCTCGGCGAACGCGACTGCTCGCTGCAACGCCGCCACCAGAAGGTTTTCGAGGAAGCCCCTTCCCCCGTCATCACGCCCGAAGAGCGGGAGCGGATGGGCGGCATCGTCGCCAAGGCGATGGCCGAGATGGGTTATCGCGGTGCGGGCACCATCGAGTTCCTGTGGGAAGACGGCGAGTTCTACTTCATCGAGATGAACACCCGCCTGCAGGTGGAGCATCCGGTTACCGAGATGATCACCGGGGTGGACCTGGTGCGCGAACAGATCCGCATCGCCGACGGCAAGGACCTGTCGGTGAAGCAGGAAGAACTGGTCTTCAGCGGCCACGCCATCGAATGCCGCATCAACGCCGAAGACCCGTTCACCTTCGCACCCAGCCCCGGCAAGGTCGATTACTACCACCAGGCCGGCGGCATGCACGTGCGCGTCGATAGCGGGCTCTACGCGGGCTACGCGATCCCGCCCTACTACGATTCGATGATCGCCAAGCTGATCGTCTACGGCCGCACCCGCGAAGGCTGCCTGATGCGCCTGCGCCGCGCGCTGGAGGAAATGGTGATTACCGGGGTAAAGACCTCGATCCCGCTGCACCAGGAGCTGCTCAAGCAGCCAGACGTCATCAGCGGCAATTACACCATCAAGTGGCTCGAAGAGTGGCTGACAGAGCGGGACAGCTCAGAGGGCTAATCACGGCTAATGCCTGACCTGCTAGATCTTGGCGCACTGGCCGGCGGCCTCGTGCTGCTGATGCTGGGCGGGGACTGGCTGGTGCGCGGCGCCGTTCGCCTGGCCGAACGGCTGGGCATGTCCCCCATGCTGATCGGCCTGCTGATCGTCGGTCTTGGCACCTCCTCGCCCGAACTCGCGGCCAGCGTGCAGGCGGCCCTCGCCGGCTCGCCGGGCATCGCGCTCGGCAATATCGTCGGCTCCAACATCGCCAACCTGCTGCTGGTGCTCGGCACCGCCGCGCTGATCGCACCGATGGTGGTGGAACGCGCGGCGCTGTGGCGCGATGGCGGCGTTGGGCTGGTAGCTTCCGGCGCACTGCTGGCGGCGGCTTTCACGCTGGGGCTGGACCAGTATGTCGCTGTCGCCTTCCTGATTGCCCTCGGCGGCTACCTGTGGTGGGCCTATCGCGAGGAACAGCGGGCACCCGTCGACCACTCGGCGGCCTACGACAGGGCCATGGCGAGCGAGGGCTTTGACCCGGCCCTCGTGCCGCATGAAACGCCCTCAGGAACGCTCGCCAGTGCACTGTTTTACTTCGCAATCGGCCTGGCACTGATCGTCGGCGGAGGCACGCTGCTGGTGGACGGCGCCGTGGGCATTGCCACCGGCATGGGCGTCAGCGAGGAAGTGATCGGCCTCACCATCGTCGCCTTTGGCACCTCGGCCCCGGAACTGGTGACCTCGATCATCGCTGCCACTCGCAAGGAGAGCGAAATCGCGCTTGGCAACGTGCTCGGCTCCAACATCTACAACCTGCTCTTCATCGGCGGCATCACCGGCCTGGTCGCCCCCGGCGAGGTGCCGCAGAAGATCACCGGTTTTGACCTGCCGCTTGCGACGTTGGCCGCTCTTCTAGTGATGGTTTTCGCCTTTACCGGGGGACGCCTCAGCCGCCGCGAAGGCGCAGTGCTGCTAGCAGGCTACCTCGCCTACATGGCGATTACCTCCGGGTTGGTCTGACCTTGCCTCCTAGTCGAAGCTGAAGCCGGCCGCCTTGGCCTCGGCCAGCACTTCGGCACCGGTCTGGCGCGGGTGCTTGCCGGAAAGATCGCACCACTTCGCCTGCTCGTCGGTGAAAATTTCTTTTTCCACCGGGTATTGGTCCGCGTCGGAGAACAGACCCGCCAGGAAGCTGCGATTGCCGGTCGGCAGAAAGCGATACCAGAGGTTGCTGCCGCAGGTGCCGCAGAAGGCGCGCTCGGCCCAGTCGCTGGACTTGTAGACCTTCACTGCGTCCTCGCCGGAAATGGTGAAGCTCTCGCCGGACAAGGCCGAGTAGAAGGCTCCGCCCCAGCGGCGACACATGTCGCAATGGCAGATTTCGACGCTGTGCTTCGGTCGATCGAGCGAAATCCGCACCGCACCGCACAGGCAATGGCCTTCGATACGATCGGCAGTCATGGCACTATTCCAGCGGGACGCCGGGTTCGTGCTTGGACGTGCGAATAGTCAGGCTGGTCTTTACGCTCGCCACGTTCGGCGCCGGCGTGAGCTTGCTGGTCAGAAATTCCTGGAAGCTTTGCAGATCCTTGCTGACGATCTTTAAGATGAAATCGATCTCGCCATTGAGCATGTGGCACTCGCGCACTTCGGGCAGCCCGCGAATGTGATCCTCGAAGGCCTTGAGGTCTTCTTCCGCCTGGCTGCGCAAGCTGACCATGGCAAAAACGGTGATGGCGAAGCCCAGCTTCGAAGCGTCGAGATCGGCGTGGTAGCCGCGGATGACGCCGTCTTCTTCCAAGGCGCGGACACGACGCAGGCACGGCGGGGCGGTCAGCCCGACACGCCGCGCCAAGTCGACATTCGTCACCCGTCCCTCGGCCTGCAGTTCAGCCAGCAGCCGGCGGTCAATTTTATCGAGTGTGGACATCGCGATGATCCCCTTTTGCATTCCGCTCCCCAGCGCACGAATGGCGAAACATCCGTGGCGCCAAACCTCTCCCCGGCGGAATATTGTTCTTTATTACCGCAATTGTCCCCTTTTGCAACGCGCTCACCCTTAACCATGCTTGCGCGGCGGCTCCACGCTATTGCCGAGATTGCAGAAACTTAACCTTCGTTCCGAGTGGAGCATCGATGCAATTTGACGACCGCCTTGCCACCGTGCTGCGCATGCGCGCCGGCAGCGAGGCGGGATTGCGTACGCAATTCAGGCAGTTGCTCGATTTGCTGGGCACGCGCAAGACGATGTTGCGGGGCCCGTCGTTGGCCAGAATCGCGCGCCTTTCCCGTCACTTGTCGAAGGCGGAAATCGACCGCTTGCTGATGCATCCGGCGCTCGCATCCGAGGATCTTCGCCTCGGAACCATCGCCGGTTATGTCCGACTGGACGAAATCATGCAGGCCTTGCCGCAGGAAGTGCAGTCGGAAATCCTACGCGAACCGGGTTTGCGGTTGCGCAATCCGACCTTCGTCGCCTTCCTCGCCGAAAGCGAGCCGAAGCCAGCCGCTGCCGCCATGGCAACCGCGCGGCTGGACGAACGCGAATGGCTGGATCTGATTCCCGTGCTTCCCGTCACCGCGCGCGGCTTCCTGCGCCATCGTCGGGACCTGCCGCCATCAGCCAAGCAAGTGCTGGAACGGCTGGGGGTGCGAGACCTCGTGCTGCCCATGGGCGCGAGCGTGCAGGCACAGGAGGAGACTGCGCCTGCCGAACCGGCGGATCAATCCTCCACGAAGACCGTTGCGGCAGAAGTGCCGGCAAGCGACGATCCCATCGGTCGGCTGCGCCGCCGGATCGAGGCCTTCCAGGAAAGCCGCCGAACGCCCTCCACCCACCCGCGCCTGCCGCTGGGCGACGCCGCCCATCACCGTGACAGTGCGCCGCCAGACCTGCTCGACGTGCTGACCGACGCGAGCGGCATCGTCATCTCCAGCGACGGACTTTTCGCCCCCATGCTGGTCGGCCTGCACCTCACCGCCCCGCAGCCGGGCGAGCTGGTCAGCTTCGACGAAGACGTCGCGACGCTGTTGCGCCAACGGCAACCGCTGCGGCATGCCCGGATCGCCATCAGCGCCGCGCCGGACGTCAGTGGCGACTGGCGCATGGATGCGACACCGCTATTTGCGCCCGGCACCGGGGCATTCACCGGCTACGCCGCGCGGCTCTATCGCCCCGTCGAGGCCCCGGAAGCGGTGGAACGGAGTTCGCCCGCCGACGCCATGCGCCAGGTGCTGCACGAGCTGCGCACGCCGGTGAACGCCATCCAGGGCTTTGCCGAGATCATCCAGCAGCAACTGTTCGGCAATGTCCCGCACGAATACCGCGCCCATGCCGCGGCCATCGCCGTCGACGCCGCCAAACTGCTCGCCGGGTTCGACGAGGTCGACCGACTGGTGAAGCTGGACAGCCAGGCGATGGAACTGGAGGAAGGCGAGTGCGACTTCCGCTCCATCCTGGTGGAGACGATCCGCCGGCTGGAAGGCGTGCTGCGACCACGCAATGCGGGCTTCAGGATGGCCGTTTCCGGCTCACCCTTCGACGTGGCGCTGTCGCGGGACGAAGCACTGGTGCTGAGCTGGCGACTGCTGGCCACGGCCGCCGCCGCACTCGGCCCGGGTGAAGAGGCGCAGATGGACCTTCATAGCGATGGCGAATTCATCGTGCTCCAGCTCGACATTCCGGAAACGCTGCGCGACGCTGCACCGGATACCTCGCGCGAGGCCCAGCGGCGCAAGGTCGTGAGCGCGGGCATGTTCGGCCCCCGCTTCACCTTCCGCCTGGCCGAGGCGGAGGCCCGTTCAGCCGGAGGCATGCTCGAATGCGAGGGGGATCGTGTGACGCTGCGGCTGCCCACCTTGACCTCCGCAAATCAGACCCATAGCACCGTAACGGACGCGGGCGGCGGCTAGGCTGTCGCACACAGGGGAGCAATTGGATTGGCGAAGGGCAACCTGCTCGAACCGCCTGCCGCAGGCGCCATGGCGTCATTTGCGGACGCTACCCCGCGCTTCCTGCTGACGATCGATACCGAGGAGGACTTCGACTGGGAGCAACCGCTCTCGCGCGATAGCCACGGCACCCAGCACGTGCCTCGGCTCCAGAAATTCCAGGAGTTCTGCGAGAACGAGGGCGTCGTGCCGGTCTACCTGGTCGACTGGCCCATCGCCACGTCCAGGCGCGCAGCGGAAATCCTGAAGGAGCCACTGGCAGGCGGGCACGCGGAAATCGGCGTGCAGCTGCATCCCTGGGTCAATCCGCCGTTCAACGAGGAGGTCACGCAGGCCAATTCCTTCGCCGGCAACCTGCCGCCAGACCTCGAGGAAGCGAAGCTTGCCGCCCTGCGCGATGCCATCGAGACGAATTTCGGCGTGGCGCCGCTGATCTACCGCGCGGGACGTTACGGGGTCGGCGCGAATACCGCCGGCATCCTGCAACGCCACGGCATCGCGGTCGACACCTCGGTGCGCCCGCTGTTCGACTATTCGAGCGCCGGTGGACCCGATTTCCGCCAGCACCCCCTCGCACCATACTGGGTCAACGCGGAAAAGACGCTGCTGGAACTGCCGCTGACCAGCACTTTCTGGGGCATGCTGCGGCGGCAGGGCAATTTCATCTATCCGCGCATGTGGCGGATGCCGCAAATGCGGGGAATCCTCGCCAAGCTGGGCCTGCTGGAGCGCGTGCCGCTGACTCCCGAGGGCGTGAGCGTGGAAGAGGCCATTCGCGGTATCGACATGGCGCTGGACGATGGCCTGCCGATGCTGGTGCTGTCCTTCCACAGCCCTTCGCTGCGGCCCGGCTCCACCCCCTATGTCCGCGACGAGGACGACCTCGACGAACTGTACGACTGGTGGCGGCGGATCTTCGCCTACCTGCACCAGCGCGGCGTGAAGGCCTCGAGCGTAAAGGACGTGATGTCGTCGGTCGTCCGCTGAGCGAGGAAGCGGTCGGGGAGACAGGATTGGCTTCGCCGATCCTGCTCCGGATTCAATCGACCTGCTTCGCAAGGATGGTCGGGGAGACAGGATTCGAACCTGCGACCCTCTGTTCCCAAAACAGATGCGCTACCAGGCTGCGCTACTCCCCGAGCCGTCGTGGCCCCTAGAGAAGCCGCGAAAACGGTGCAAGCACGAATGCTTCGGCGTCGGTGGAAGCATGTCGCCAGACCTATGTAGTTCCCCTGATTCTATGCCTCCGGATCGGATGCTGACGGACTGACTATCAGTCCAATGCCTGGCCTATCCGCCGGACATGCTCATCACCCCCACTGCTACCGCCATCGCGCTCACCATCGCTTGTACAGTCACCGACGGAGATACCATCCGTTGCGGCGACGAACGCATCCGCATCACCGGGATCGACGCGCCCGAAACCCGCGCCTGCCGCGCCGGGAGGCAATGCGTGCCGGGCGACGGGCAAGCCTCGAAACGGGCGCTGGAGCAAATCGTCTCCGGCGCGCAGCTGTCGATCACCCGCTTCGGCCGGGATCGCTACGGGCGGACACTGGCCGTGGTCTATGCCGATGGCGTGAACATCGCCTGCGCGCAGCTGGCCGCCGGACAGGCCTTCTACATCGCCCGCTGGGACGATGACGGGGTGGTGGCGAACGACTGCCCTACCCTCGCCACGACGACGATTGCGCGGAATTGAAGGGAGTGGTGGGCCCGGCAGGATTCGAACCCGCGACCTAGCCGTTATGAGCGGCCAGCTCTAACCGCTGAGCTACAGGCCCGCACCCAAGGGGGCGTACCTCTCGCAACTAGCTACAAGGCAGCCCGCCTTCAAGCCGCAAGGCGTCAGTCTGCACTGCCGAGGATCGGCCCGGCCTCGTTCGCCAGGATTCCAGCGACGGCGGTCCACACTGCCACGTTCTGCGCCAGCTCTTCCGGATCGACCTTGTCGAGCGTATCGTTGGCGGTGTGGTGCAGGTCGAAATAGCGGGTGCCGTCCTGCTGCAGGTCGATGATCGCCCCGCCCTGGTCGCGCACGATGTTGAGGTCCGCACCGCCAGTCGCCACGATGGTGCTGGGGATCACCCCATAGCCTTCCACCGCCCGCACCAGCCGGGCGTAGAGATCGCGGTTGCTCTCGGTGAAATTGCTCTCGATGCGCCAGATGCCGCCAGCGCCGAAATCGCTTTCGAGCCCGACACCAATCGGCTCGTCGCGGTGCGCGGCGGAGTAGGCGGCGCTGCCCCACAGGCCGTTTTCCTCGGCCCCGGCAAACAGCACGCGGATCGTGCGCAGCGGCTGACCCTGTTCGGCGACGCGCAGGGCAGCCGCGGCGGCAATGGCGCAGCCTGCAGCATCGTCCACCGCGCCGGTGCCATTGTCCCAGCTGTCGAGGTGGCAGGCGAGCAGCACCGGCGGCAGCGACGGGTCGCGGCCGACAATCTCCCCAGTGACGTTGCCGCTCATCACCTCTCCGGTGTGGCGGGGTGTCAGCACCAGCTCCATCGTCACCGTCTCGCCGCGCGCGAACATGCGTTCGAGGTTGTCAGCGTCGGGATTGGAGAGGGCCGCAGCCGGGATCGGCTCGACACCGTCCGCCCAGCTGGTGGCACCGGTATGCGGCAGGCGGTCATTGTCCGAACCGACCGAACGGATGACGATGGCGGCAGCTCCGGCGCGGGCGGCCACCGAAGGTCCCTGCCGGCGCGGCTGGCCATACCAGCCGTAGTGCGAACCGTCCTGCGTCGCGCGCATGGCGTGGCCGACATAGACGATCTTCCCGGCGAGGCTTTCCGGGTCGGCTTCGCTGAGGTCGGAGAAGGTGGCGAAGTGCACCACTTCCGCCGTGATGCCCTCTGGCGGGGTCGCCCCGCTGTAGCCGAGCGCGGTCAGCACCAGCGGCTGCGCGAAATTGCCCACGATGCGCGCGCGTTCCTCGCCGCGCACCCAGCCGTCCATCGGAAAGGGTTCGTCGACGACATTGACGAAGCCGCGTTCACGCAGCCAATCCATCGCCCAAGCGCGGCCGCGCGCCTCGTCTTCCGTGCCCGCCAGTCGCGGGCCGACCTCGGTGGTGATCCCCTCGAGGAAGTCCCAGGCGATCTCGTCGTGCGCGCCCGGCTCCAAACCGTAGCGGCTGTCGTAGCGTTGGGCAGAGAGGCTGGAGGGAATGGCGAGCGCGAAGGCGGCAGTGGCCGCGAGAAGGGTCTTGTGCATGGCGGCATGCGCTAACCGAGCGCGGCGGGGGCCGCAAGTCGGCTAGTTGTCGCCCGCCCATTTCTGTAGTCGGGGACGCAGCTTCAAGAAGCGCAGGTAGGCCTTCTCCAGCAACCGCAGGACGAAGGGGATGCGTGCCGCTTCGCCCAGCGGGCGGAGCAAGGGAATCGCGCGCCACATGGCGGCGAAGGCAGCCGCGCCGGAAAGGATGTTCCCATGCTCGCTGGCATGGAAGCGGGCCAGCAGGTCTTCAGTCGATACCGGGCAGGACTGTGCCTCCGGCCCGTGCGCGTCGACAAAGGCAATCCGGTCGCCTCGATCCAGCCGGCGCAGGAAGGCAATCTCGCGGCGGCACAGCGGACAGGTACTGTCGTACCAGACGGTGACCTCAGCCATAGCGTTGGGTCACGCCAGCCGCGGCTGACTGGCCAAGCACTTCCTCGGCAAGCTGCAATCCCGACAGGTAGGCCTGCTCCACCCGGCCACCTGCCAGCCAATCTCCGCACACGCCAAGCCGCGCCTGCTCATCCCACACGGCGCCCTGGCCGGCATCGCCGCCAAAGGCATAACGCCAGCGATGCGCGGCGGCATGGCGGATGTCGGGCAGTTCGCCGTTGCCCAGCTGGCGCAAGGCCAGCACCAGCAGGGCCACGATCACGCCCGGCTGCTGTTCGAGGTGGCGCTGCGACCATTCGGGCGACGCCTGCACCACCCAGCACTCGCTCCCGCCGCGACCCGGCTTGCTGGAATTGCGTGCGGCCCAGCCGATGCTGCCCGTGTCCCGGATGACATGCGGCAGGTCGGCAGGGCGTTCGAAGGCGACCATCAGCGTCCAGCAGGGTTGCGACACGGTGCCCTCGGCCAAGCTTGCCACGGCTGCCACATGCGGTGCCAGCAGCGGGGCGGCCTGCTCTGCCGGAACGGCGCTGATCACGGCATCGAAGGTCTCGCGAGGCGCATTTTCGCCAAGCAGCCACCAGCGTCCCTCGGTGCGCTCGATCGTCTCTATGCGCGTGCCGAACTGCACGTCCTGCTGCGAAGCCATGACCTTTACCGGAGCGTTCATCCCGGGCGTACCCACCCAGGCATCGTCACCCGCGGCAGGCCAGCGGGCCACGGCACCGGTCGCATGCCATTCGCTCACCTGCCGGGCAAAGGCATCGCTGCTGGCGGTGAAATACTGCGCGCCGTGATCGAAGTGCAGCGTCTGGCCTTCGAGGTCTACGCGCCGCGTGGACATGCGCCCACCGGGACCCCGGCCCTTGTCGAACAGGCGCACCTGATGCCCTGCCTCAGCCAGCCTCTGGCCGCAGGAAAGACCGGCCATGCCGGCTCCGATGATCGCAATATCCATGGCGGCAATACTGACTGCCTAACCGGCCGACTCCAATACGGCCCTTGGCCAATACAGCCCTTGGGAGGGGCGGTGCGGATCAGCCGGTGGCGACGTGCCGAACGCCACTTTCGTTGGCGGCGACCGGGTGGTCCACCTTGTGCTCGCCCAGCACGCGGTCGCGGCCGCTGTCTTTCGCTCGGTAGAGTGCCGCGTCCGCCCGGCTGAACAGGCGGTCGTAGGTTTCGTCCTCGCGCAGTGCTGCCACGCCGAAGCTGGCCGTCAGGCGGATGTTCTCGCCGATTGCAGGATGGACTTGCCGGGCGAAGGCCACGCGCAATCGTTCCGCCAGGCGGCAGGCGGCATCGTGCGGACAGTTCCACACCAGCACGCAGAATTCCTCGCCGCCGATGCGGCCGGAAATGTCGTGCTCGCGGATCATGCCGTCGATCAGCTTGCCGAACGCAGCGATGGCCTGGTCGCCGGCCTGGTGCCCCCACAGGTCGTTCACCTGCTTGAAGTGATCGATGTCGGCAATCACCAGGCTGACGGGCACCTTGGCGTCGCGGGCACGCATCAGCGGCGCGGCGATGTCATGCTCGAACGCGCGGCGGTTGCGCAGCCCGGTCAGGGTGTCGCGGTCCGAGTTTTCGCGCATCCGGATGGCAAGGTCGTAGGCGCAGGCCCCCACCAGCACCATCGCCGTCAGCAGCGACTTGATCGAGAGCACCAGGCCGATGATCGAGTAGTATAGCGACTGGCGATAGAACTCGGCCGGGATCACCCCTTCGGCCAGCACGGTCATCATCGGGCGGACCATGAAGTCGACGGTGTTGAAGGCGAGGATGGCGATGACCAGCGTATCCACGAACGATCGTCGCGGCGCACCCAGCAGCGAGATCACGCCGACGAAGAACATCATGCCGTAACCGGCATTGGCGATCACCACACGCGGGCCGGCATCGTCGGACAGCACCGTGGCAGTGCACAGGGTGACCACCGCGATGGCGTAGATCGATGCCTGCACGCCAAGCAACGGCGGCCTGTCCGAGCGGCGGCAGGCGGCCCAGACCAGCAAGGCCGAGGCGAACGAATAGAACGCCTGCGTCAGGACAAAGACGAAGTTCGACGAAGTGGGCAGCCAGTGCGTGACGGCAAAGCCGGCGCTGAACAGGATATAGGCGCCACCGAAGGCGAGCACGTGACCGCCCATCCGTCCGCGCCACCAGAGCACGACGAACATGGCGGCAAACAGCACCGCCATCAGGGGCGTCGTCATTCCCAGGATCTGTTCGCGCATTTTCCCGCCCGTTTCGAAGTACTTCAATTGGCACGAACAGGTTAACGGCCACATAAGGAACTCTTCGGGATCGCAACATTTCTGCCGTTTGCCGTAAGATTGTTCCGCCCCTTGCGAGCGCCCCCGCCCTCGCCTATCTGGCCAACCGAAACCTGACCGAATTCCAGACAACTCCAGACAAGTTCCCGAAGGACCCCAGATGGCCGCCCAGTACGCATACGTCATGAAGAACATGACGAAGACTTTCCCCGGTGCGCAGAAGCCGGTGCTGTCGAACATCAACCTGCAGTTCTACCGCGGGGCGAAGATCGGCATCGTCGGCCCGAACGGCGCCGGCAAGTCGACGCTGATGAAGATCATGGCAGGCATCGACACCGACATCTCGGGCGAGGCCTGGCCGGGCGAGAACATCACCGTCGGCTACCTGCCGCAGGAGCCGGAGCTGGACCCGAGCAAGACAGTGCTGGAGAACGTCAAGGACGGCGCGCGCCACATCGCCGACAAGGTCGACGAGTACAACGCCATCGCCGCGCAGATGGCCGAACCCGACGCCGATTTCGAGGCGCTGGGCGAACGCATGGCCGAGCTGCAGACCGAGATCGACGCCGTCGACGGCTGGACGCTCGACAACCAGCTGGAAATCGCCATGGAAGCGCTGCGCTGCCCGCCGTCGGACGCCAGCGTCGAAAACCTCTCGGGCGGTGAAAAGCGCCGCGTCGCGCTCACCCGCCTGCTGATCCAGAAGCCCGACATCCTGCTACTGGACGAACCGACCAACCACCTCGACGCCGAGAGCGTGCAGTGGCTGGAAAACCACCTCAAGGAATATGCCGGCGCCGTGCTGATGATCACCCACGACCGCTACTTCCTCGATAACGTGGTCGGCTGGATCCTCGAACTCGACCGCGGTTCCTACTACCCGTACGAAGGCAACTACTCGACCTACCTCGAGAAGAAGGCCAAGCGCCTGGAACAGGAAAGCCGCGAGGAATCGGGCCGCCAGAAGGCGCTCGCCCGCGAACTGGAGTGGATCCGGCAGACCCCCGCCGCGCGCCAGACCAAGTCCAAGGCCCGCGTGCGCAAGTTCGAGCAGCTGCAGGACGAGATGGGCGACCGCAAGCCGGGCAAGGCGCAGATCGTCATCCAGGTGCCCGAGCGCCTTGGCGGCAAGGTGATCGAGGCCAAGAACATCTCCAAGGCCTATGGCGACAAGCTGCTGTTCGAGAACCTCTCGTTCATGCTGCCACCGGGCGGCATCGTCGGCGTGATCGGCCCCAACGGCGCGGGTAAGTCCACGTTGTTCAAGATCATCACCGGCAAGGAACAGCCCGACAGCGGCACCATCGAGATCGGCGACACCGTGCGCCTCGGCTACGTCGACCAGAGCCGCGACCACCTCGACCCGAAGAACAACGTGTGGGAGGAAATCTCTGACGGGCTCGACTACATGAAGGTCAACGGCCACGACGTGAGCACGCGTGCCTATGTCGGCGCGTTCAACTTCAAGGGCGCGGACCAGCAGAAGAACGTCGGCAAGCTGTCGGGCGGTGAACGCAACCGCGTACACATGGCCAAGATGCTGAAGGAAGGCGGTAACGTGCTGCTGCTGGACGAACCGACCAACGACCTCGACGTGGAAACGCTGTCGGCGCTGGAAGACGCCATCGAGAACTTCGCCGGCTGCGCCGTGGTGATCTCGCACGACCGCTTCTTCCTCGACCGCCTGGCCACCCACATCCTCGCCTTCGAAGGCGACAGCCATGTCGAATGGTTCGAGGGCAACTTCGAAGCCTACGAAGAAGACAAGCGCCGCCGCCTGGGCGACGCGGCCGACCGTCCGACACGGATGCAGTATAAGAAGCTGACTAGGTAATTTGTGTGGAGTCGTTGAGCGGAATTTGGGCAGAGATAGTAGCGGTAGATGGTACTGCTGCTGCAATTATTGCCCTAATTGGCGGCCTGATCGGACTTGTCGTACATTCTGCTAGTTCACGACATTCCAAATTTGTCGAGACGATTGTCACCGAACGAATTAAGTGGGTTGGAGAACTTCGAAGCGACTTCGCTGACTTCGCCTATTCAATTCAAGAAGTGGAGCTTGCTTGGGACACAGGCGACGCAGCCCAACTTACGGAAAAACTTTCGGGAGCCAAAGAGAAAGCCCAGATTATTCAACTCAAACTAAATCGAAGAGCTGAACTAGATCAGGAAATTGTGAGAATTATTGCTCACGTTATATGGGCTACAGGTGGCGATAAGACTTCTTACTCTCGATGGTCTTCACTTTTAAAAATATATTGTAATGACCTACTGAAAGAAGAGTGGGAAAAGGCTAAAATTGAAAGTTTAGGTTTCTTTGGGAGCTTGCCACTTCGATTTAGAGCTCGTCGAAGGAAGGCTGAATATCAAAGACGGCGAGCATCCAATCCGATTCCTGCAGTCGATCTTGAGCTCACAGAACAATATCTTGCGGCGCGTGACTCACGTAGGACAGAGAATCAAGACCAAGGTTCTTGACGTCCATCCACCTCAGCGCGCGCGACTGTGTGAAAAGCGCATTCTACCGCTGTTGCACTGGACCCAATCTTAAGCCGTCTCGGGCCCCAGCGTCAGCGCAATCTCGCAGTGCACGCCATCCTCGGGGAATTGCAGGTCGACCTTGGCGTAGGAGCCTATCGCCCCGGCGATCAGGCGGGTGCCGAAGCCGGTGCTTTCCTGCGGCTCCACCGGCGGGCCGCCGGTTTCCTTCCAGTCGATGTGCAGCACGCCGTCCTGCACGTCGAAACGCACCGCCACCCGGCCGTGGTCGTTGGAAAAGGCGCCGTACTTCACCGCGTTGGTGATCAGCTCGTGGAACACCAGTGCCAGCCCCTGCCCCACGAAGCCGCGTAGCTCCTGCTCCCCCGCCACCGAGATGTCGGTGCGGCGACCGAGGTCGGGAAAGGCCTGCAACTCCTGCCGCAGGATGGCGGAGGGCGGCATCCGGGTAGAGGTATCGCCCACGATCAGTTCCTGCGTGCGGGCCAGCGCGCCCACGCGCCCCAGCAGCGTCTGCGTGAACGACGGAATGTCGCGCGCCACCGCGCCGGTCAGCTTCACCATGGAGGTGATCATCGCCAGCATGTTGCGCACGCGGTGGTTCAGTTCCTCGGTCAGCAGTTCCAGCCGCGCTTCCTTGCGCTTGGTCTCGGTCACGTCGATCACGTGGCCGATCAGCTTCACCGTCTCGCCCTGCTCGTCGAGCAACGGGCGGCCCGCCGCGCTGATCCAGCGTTCGGCTCCGTCGGCACGGGTGATGCGGCATTCGAACACCCATTCGCGGCCGTTGGCGATGGCATCCTGCTGCGCGTTATCGACCCGCTCGCGGTCTTTCTCCACGATGTGATCGAGGAATTGCTCGTAGGTCCATTCGTCGAGCATCTCGGGATAGCCGAAGATCTCGTCATGGATGCGGTTGCGCCATGCCTGGCCGCTCTTCACGTCCAGTTCCCAGATGCCGATATGGCCGGTCTCGATCACCAGCCGCAGGTGCTCGGCGCTGTTCTGCTGGAAAGGTTTCAGGTCTGGCACGGGCAAAAAGTATTGCATCCACAAGCGCGAGTCACGCCCATTAGCGCTTGCCCCGACCGGTCATTGCGCTGCTGTTCGGCACCATGCGGGCAATCGGCCGCGGAGAGCGGGGTCAGCCCTTGGCCTTGCCGATACCGGGCAGCAGCATCCCCACTCGCGTGCGATACTCGCGGTAGGCATCGCCCAGCGCATCGGCCAGGTCGCGCTCTTCGTACCGGATGGCGACCAGCACGTAGACCGTCATTCCGGCGGCGAACAGCAGGTGGCCCTGCGTCATCGTCGGGATGGCCCAGAAGGCGATCAGGAAACCGAGGTAAAGCGGGTGGCGGCTGACCTTGTAGAACAGCGGCTCGCGAAAGCGCGGATCGGGCACCGGGGTGCCGCGCATGTCGTGCCAGGCCTGCTGCAGGCCGAACAGCTCGAAATGGTTGAGCAGCCAGGTGGAGATGAAGACGATCAGCCAGCCCGTGGCAAAGGCCGCCCACAGCACCATGGCCGCCGGTCCTTCCTCGCCGACCGACCACACCACTTCGGGCATCGGCATCCAGAAGATGAACATCAGCCACAGCACCGCGACCGAGGCGAGGACGTAGACCGTCCGCTCGAACGCGGGCGGCACAGTCCTGGTCAGGGCCTTCTTGAAGCCGGGGCGTGCCATCACCGAATGCTGCAAGCCGAACACGGCGAGCAGCCCGATGTTGGTGAAGATGGCGGTGCCCAGGGCACCTTCCGGCCCGCCCGCATCCACGGTTCGCGGGACGACGAGGTTCCCCGTCCAGCCGACCAGGTACAGGAACGTGGCAAAGAACAGCAGGTATGCCGCAATGGCGACGACAAAACGCAAGGTCCGCATGACACCCCTCCGATGACTGCGACGCGATGGCTGCACCATACCACAGCCCCGTCGAATCACCGAACGCCTCTGCCAATCAGGGCGTTATCCAGCGCCCCTCGCCGGATTGGAGGTCCAGCACGGCGCGGCGATGGCCGTCATTGGAGAGGTAGAACCAGTCGACTTCGTGCAAATCGACCAGCAGCACCGCGAAGTTCTCCCGCGCGGGCATCAACACATCGTCGCTGGGCTCCCGCCCCTCCCACTCCGCCGGCAGACCGGAGCTGGGACCGTTGGCCACCGTGCCCGGCCCGTCGCCCAGGTAGCAGCGGCGGGCGAAGTTGGTGCTGGATTGCCAGGCCTGCTCTACCAGCGGATCGTCGCGGTGTATCCGCCCCGTGCCGCGGCAGCGCAGCTGGATCTTCGCCTCGCGGTCGTAGAACAGCACGCCGACAGGCGCGCCCTCGCCGATCGCCGCACACTTGGGCGAGCGTGCGTCGGTGTGGAAACGCAGGGTCCAGCCATCCTGATCGAAGGCGCGCAGCACCATGATCCGCACATCGGCATCGGAGGTCGCCACCGTGCCCAGATGCATGGCTGATCGCCGGTTCCGGGCGCCGTCAAGCAAGCGCGTCGCGACATCATCCCGGACATTTTCAAATGATTCGAGCAATTTGCCCCCGATTTCCATTGTTCAGTTTCGATCCAAGAAACCTGAACGTTAAGCAAACAAGCCGGTTCAGTTAACGCTCATCGCGAATCGATACAACTTGCGACATCGAATGACTTCTACTGACTTACTCATGGCCGCGGCACTCGGGCGGCATTGGTCAACATAGGGAGATGTTGCAATGCAACTCGCAGAACTTCTGAAATCCTGCGGCCTTGCCGCACTCGCCGCGGCAATGGCGGCACCCATGCTTCCGGCTACCGCCGCCGCAGCCACCAATGTCGATACCTCGGCCGACGAACAGCGCCGGGGTGACCGCGAGGCGCGTGGCGAAGGCCGACGCGGCAATCGCGAGGCCCGTTCCGGAAATCGCCAGAGCCGCGAGCGTGCCACCAATCGTGGCAGCCAGGCGGAAGACCGCGCCCCGCGCGAACTGCGTGATTTCTCGGTCGCCCGCGAACAGGCCCGCCAGGCACGCAACGAACGCAGCCGCGATGTTCGCACCGAGCGGCGCGCGGATCGGACCGACCGCCGCGCTGACCGACGTACAGACCGCCGCGTCGACCGCCGGGCAGACGACAATCGCCGGGGTGATCGCAACCTGACCATCCGCAATCGCAGCGGCGCGGTTTCCACCCGTGACCGTGACCGCGACCGGGATCGCCGGACAGAGCGGGATCGCGATCGCAACTATCGCGATGGTGATCGCAACCGGAGCTACCGCGACCGGGATCGGGACCAGCGCCGCTATCGCGACAGTGATCGCAATCGCAGCTATCGTGACCGGGATCGCAACCGCAGCTACCGCGACCGCGACCAGCGCCGCTATCGCGACCGGGATCGGGACCAGCGCCGCTATCGCGACCGCAACGGTTCGTACCGGGACGGCTATCGGGATGCGCGCCGCGACTATCGCCGGTGGAACCGCAACCAGTGGCGTCGCGACAGCCGGTACAACTGGCATCGTTATCGCGACCACAACCGGCGCCTGTACCGCCTCGGCCGTTACTACGCGCCGTACCGAAACTACAGCTATCGCCGCCTGAGCATCGGCTTCTTCATCGACAGCCTGTTCTTCGGTTCGCGCTACTGGATCACCGATCCCTGGCAGTACCGCCTGCCCGAGGTCTACGGCCCCTATCGCTGGGTCCGCTACTATGACGACGTGCTGCTGGTGGACATCTACACCGGCGAGGTGGTCGACGTGATCTACGATTTCTTCTGGTAAGGAAGAGCAATGTCATTGCCGGAGCGAGTGGCCGGCGATGGACCCCCCGCCCCAACCGGGCGGGGGGTTTTTCTATGCCCGCAATTGTCTTGCCAGCGGCAGGCGGGTTTGGAAGAACACCGGGGCAATGACGACCGACACCAAGAGCAAGTATCCGCCCAATGCCGACCAGGCCCGGCTGAAGAAGCAGGGCCAGCAGGTGCGCGAGCGGCTGGCCGCCAATCCGCAGGTCTACAAGGTGCCGAGCGAGGAGGTGGAACTGTTCGCCGTGGGCGACTTCATGACGCCGGCCGAATGCGCGAAGATGATCGAACTGATCGATGCCACGGCCAAGCCGAGCAAGGTGTTCGACCTCGATTACTCCTCCGGCTACCGCACCAGTTATTCGGGCGATGTCGACCCGCACGATCCCTTCGTGAAGAAGATCAGCCGCCGCATTGACGACCTGCTGGGGGTAGACCCGAGCCACGGCGAAACCGTGCAGGGCCAGCGCTACATGCCGGGGCAGGAATTCCAGCCGCACCACGACTGGTTCTATCCCGATACCAGCTACTGGGATTTCGAGATGAGCCGTGGCGGGCAGCGCAGCTTCACCACCATGGTCTTCCTCAACGACGTGGAAGCCGGCGGCACCACCGATTTCACCGAATTGGGTATCGCCCTGGAACCGAAGCCCGGCGTGCTGCTGGCATGGAACAATGCCACGCCAGACGGGCTGACCAATACCAAGACGATGCATGCGGGCCGTCCGGTAACGGCCGGCTGCAAATACATCATCACCAAGTGGTATCGCGCCCGCGAGTGGCACTAGGCCACCGCGAGCCGCGCCGCGTCAGGCGGCCAGCGCCTCGGCAATCAGCTTGCGGGTGTTCTCGACGCCGTAGAGCGCGATGAAGCTGCCCATGCGCGGCCCCTGCGAGGAACCCAGCAGCGTCTCGTAGAGCGCCTTGAACCAGTCGCGCAGGTTGTCGAACCCGTGCGCCTCGTTCTTGCCGATCTCGTAGACGATGGTCTGCAGATCTTCCGCTGCCATGTCGGGATCGACTTCGGCCAGCCGCGCATCCAGCTCGCGCAGCGCCGCGGCCTCGTTCTCCGCCGGCGCGCGCTTCTGCAATGTCGGCGCGACGAAATCGCGGTTGTAGGCGAGCGCCTTCTCCACCAGCCGGTAGAGGTCCGGGTGATCGTCGGGGTCCATGTCGTGCATGTAATTGCCGAGGTAGGACCACACCTGCTCGTGTGTTGCCGTCGCGCCCAGCACGCTGACGAGGTTGAGCAGCAGGCCATAGGTCACCGGCAGGCTGTCGCCCGAACCGATGGGCGGCTGCGAGCCGCTCGAATCCTTCACCCGCAGTAGGTTCCACACCGGGTTGCCCAGCTGCTTGTCGATATCCTGTTCGAGGATGCGCTCGCGGAACTGCCAGTAGTCGTCCACCGCGCGCGGGATCACGCCGACGTGCAGCTGCTTCGCGCTCTTGGGATTGGGGAAGATGTAGAAGCCCAGGCTTTCTTCACTGCCATAGGTCAGCCATTCCTCAATCGAGAGGCCGTTGCCCTTGGACTTGGAGATCTTCTCGCCCTTCTCGTCGAGGAACATCTCGTAGATCAGGCCTTCGGGCTTGCGACCGCCCAGCGCCTTGATGATCCGGCCCGACTGGACGCCGCTGTCGGTCAGGTCCTTGCCGTACATCTCGTAATCGACGCCCAGCGCATACCAGCGCATGGCCCAGTCGACCTTCCACTGCAGCTTGGACATGCCGCCCAGCGCGCTTTGCTCGATCACTTCGCCGTCTTCGTCGGTGAAGCGGATCATCCCGGTCTCGGCGTCGAGCACTTCCACCGGCACCTGCAACACATGGCCGGTCTTCGGGCTGATCGGCAGCACCGGCGAATAGGTCTGCCGCCGCTCTTCACGCAGCGTCGGCAGCATGATGTCGAGAATGTCCCGGTTGTGCCGCAGCACCTGCTTCAGCGCATCGTCGAAAGCGCCGGAGTTGTAACGGTCGGACGCCGCGATGAACTCGTACTCGAAGCCGAATCGGTCGAGGAATTCGCGCAGCATGGCGTTGTTGTGCGCGGCAAAGCTCTCGTACTTCTCGAACGGGTCGGGAATGCGGCTCAGCGGCTTGTGCAGGTTGTCTTCCAGCAGCGCCTTGTTGGGCACGTTGTCGGGCACCTTGCGCAGGCCGTCCATGTCATCGGAGAAGGCGACCAGTCGCGTAGGCGCGGGCGTACCGTCGTCGCTGGCCGCCACGATTTCATAAGCCTTGCGCACCAGCGTGGTGCGCAGCACTTCCTGGAAGGTGCCGATATGCGGCAGGCCCGAGGGGCCATAGCCGGTTTCGAACAGCACGGGCTTTCCGCCGGGTTTACCGTCCCGGTATCGCTTCGCTAGACGCTGGGCCTCCTGAAAGGGCCAGGCCTTGGATACGCGGGCGGCTTCGATGAGATCGGTGCTGAACATGGGCTGGGCCTTTTGCGCATGACCGAAGCTTTCGCAAGCGCGAAACGATTCGGAACCCTAGCGGGCGCGCGCCATTGATTGGCAAAACCACAGAACCGGGGGCACCCTTGAACTACGTCGAAATCCTCGAAAACCAGATTGTTTCCATGTGGGAAGGCTTCATCGCCATCCTGCCCAACCTCGCCATCGCCCTGCTCGTAATGTTCGTCACCTGGCTGGTGGCGAAGTTCGCCGTGCGCATCGTCGACCGGCTGGCGGGCAAGTCCACCATGCGCGAGGACCTGCGGCAATTGCTCGAAACTGTGGTGCGGCTGGCCATCTGGCTGGCAGGCATCATGCTGGCGCTGATCATCGCCATCCCCGGCTTTACACCGACTGGCCTGATCGCCGGCCTGGGCATCGGCGCACTGGCCATCGGCTTCGCCTTCCAGGACATTTTCGAGAACTTCCTCGCCGGCGTGCTGATCATGCTGCGTGAGAAGATGCGCATCGGTGACCTGATCGAGGTCGAGGGCGTGCTGGGCAAGGTGGAGAAGATCACCCTGCGCGAAACCTATGTCCGCCAGCTTTCCAACGAACTGACCATCATGCCCAATTCCATGCTGTTCAAGAACGCGGTGAAGATCCTGACCGACGATACCGTGCGTCGGAACGAGGTGATCGTGGGCGTGGCCTACGACACCGACCTGGAGCTGGCGCAGAAGACCATCGAGGAAGCAATGGGCACGGTGGATGCCATCGTGAAGGATCGCCCCGTGGTGGTCTATGCACAGGAATTCGGCGGCAGCTCGATCGATTTCCTCGTGCAGTGGTATGCGCAGTCCGCCTCGCGCGACCTGCGACAGACCAAGAGCGAGGCGATCAAGGCGATCAAGAAGGCGCTGGACGCGAAGGGCATCGACATCCCCTTCCCCATCCAGACCAACTATTTCCCCGAACCCCTGCGGATCGAGCAGGTCGCCGGCGCGGCTGCGGACTAAGTCAACGAAAGCGATTGGCAGCGTAGAGGTGCTGTGGCATCCTCCCTTCGTTGAGAGAGGGGAGAATCTCACATGGCGATACGCCCGACTGCCAGCCGAAAGGCCTATCCGGACGTTCCACTGTTCCGGTACGAATACACCGATCTTTCGCTGGCAGAGGTGCAGCGCCGCCTGACGGCGCCCGCCCTGGCCGGGCCGCAGAGCCTAGCACCGCATGACAACCTTGCCGGAACCACCCTGCGATTTCGCAGCGAGGACGGGCCTGAGCTGGATTTCATCTTCAGCCCTGAAATGCGGGTGGAAGTTGGCGGTACCGAAACCGGCTATGGCGCGCAGACGCTGGAGCATGTCACGCTCGTCAGCGTACTGCTGCCCCGCGAACCGCGCGGCTATGCGCTGGCGTGGGACCGGCACAGCAATCGCGCGACACTGTTCGAGCTGTGGTACGGCGATGGCCCGGCGCCGCGCGCGCGCGAGGTCAATCGCGCCGTCTGGCATGGCCATGTCGAAGGCGATGCAGCGCCCGAAGGCGAACCGCACCATCCCACCCTGCGCTGCGAGGGACGCGCGCTCTCATGGACCGAGGACACCGGCAACCGGACGCTCGAATACTATTGTTCGGTGACCTACACCCATTGGGTCGAGCTGGATCGCCTCAGCGACAATCGCGGCTATTCCGCGCCCGCCGACTACATCTTCCTGACCGAGGATCTCTACCTGTTCGCCCGCGTCGAGGCCGAGTTTTCGGGCATGCTGCACCTCTACGTGATGGACGCCAATCGGCTGCAATCGGTCGGCCTGCGCATGGGCTTCAACGGGCTGGACGAGCTGGAATACTACATGTTCCGCGGAACGGGCGAGTGGCTGGGCCAGAATGCCCGCTTCGAAGCACTTGGCGACTTCAGTGCCACGCCGCTGGCCATGCCTGACGGGGCGAAGGGCGAGCGCCGCATCTATCGCCCGCTGGAAACGATGGACAAGATGACCCCGGAAGAGGTCGATGCCGTCATCGCCGCAGGTAACGTCCACGTCTTCGACCGCGACAGCCCGATGGCCGGCAACGGCACGGAAAAGAGCGCGGCCATGGCGGGCAAGACCTTCGTCATCGACTATGACGACGGTCCGCGCATGGAATACCGGGTAACCGGACCCGAAACGCTCGAATGGCGGATGGACGGCCGGGGCGGCTTCACCGAGGCGCGCTACAACGCCTGGGAAGTCATGCCCGGCGCCTTCATCTTCGGGCACCTTATCGAGGGTGCGCGAAACCACGATTGTCATATCGTGGTGGCCGATTTCGATGCGGGGCTCGCGACCAACTTCCATGGTTTCCTCAACACCCCCTATTTCGCCAACGAGGCAGGGTGCGAGACGTTGTTCGGCAAGCTGGTGGGCGAAGGCATCCCCGATCCGGGAACGCGGCGACACGAGCGCACACGCGACCTGCTGGGGCGCGCATTCACCTGGGAATATTCGCCGGGGCTCAACTCGATGCACCTCTATTCGACGCCCAACACGACCAGCTGGATCATCCCGACGCCCAGCGGGCACTTCGCCACCGAATGGAGCGGCAGCGGCGATTTCGTGAAGATCCGCGACCAGCTCTATTTCGCGCGCTGGCAGGAAGAAGCATGCAACGGCACGCTGGGCACGATCCTGATCAACATGCGCACGATGCACGATGCCGGGATCGGCTATCACATGGGTGCAGAGCGCGGTCTCAGCATGAGCAACGTCGGTGCCCCGGCCCGTCACGCCGGCAAGATCGACGTCGACCGGTTCTTCGGACCCGATGCGTGGGAGAGAGACGCATGAGCGAGAAATTCACCACCACCGACCGCCGCAGCTTCGTGAAGCTTGGCGCCCTTGCGGCGACGCCGGTTGCCGTCCTCGCCCCCGCCGCAGCAATGGCGGCTGACGATACGGCCATTCGCCTCGCCCGGATGGAGGACGAGCGCGCCATCGCCGACCTCGTGAAGGGCTTTGTCCGCCGCTTCAACGGCAATGGCGATTGCAGCAGCTTCGTCGCCAGTTCGGGCGCGATCCGCATCGATCCGCAGGTCTGCGCCATCCGCGAAGACAGTAGCCGCGATCCGCAGCTGGCCTTCGCCGCAGACGGCAGCAGCGCCAGCTGGCAGTCGCGCGCAGAGGTAGACCTGCTGACCGATTTCGATGGCGATACCACGATCGAGAAGATGGCCCGCTTCCAGGGCCAGGGCAGCGCCTCTTCACGCGTCAGCCGTCGCCTCGAAGCCGAATTCGCTCGCACTCAAGAGGGCTGGACGATCACCCGCCTTGCCCTCGCCTGATCCGGAGACTTCCATGCGTATCCTGACCGCTTCCGCCAGCCTGCTGGCCCTCGCCTCCTGCACCACTGCCGACACGGCAATGCCCGAAGAAACCCTGCTCGTGGGCGCCGATGCCTGCGCTGCCATGGCCAGCGGCACGATGCAGGCCATGTGGGTCGCCGCGGCAGATGGGCTGCCCGCCTTCTGTGAGGTCAGCACCACGCTGCACCCGGTCGATGGCTCCAACATCGGCGTGGTCTATCGCCTGCCGGAGAACTGGAACGGGGACGTGCTGGGGATCGGCGGAGGAGCCTGGCTGGGCAATACCACGCTGATGGCTGCGCGCGACGGACTGCTGAAGGGCTACGCCACCATGCAGACCAACGGCGGCCACACCAGCACCGAGGCCTGGGGCAACCAGTGGACGATCAATCCCATCCAGGCCGAGGATTTCAGCCACCGCGCCATCCACACCATGACGCAGGAAGGCAAGCGCGTGGCCGCCAGCTTCTACGGCCGCACGCATGATAACGCCGTCTATTCCGGCTGCTCCACCGGTGGCCGCATGGGCCTGATGGAAGCGCAGCGCTATCCGGCGGACTATGACGCGGTGATTGTCGGCGCGCCGGTCTACACGCTGCAGGTGCAGACCAGCGCGGTCTATCGCAACGGCGTGTTCGCCGAGCCGGGTGCCGCGTTCACCAACGAAGAGCTGCAGATGGTGCAGGACGCCGCCGTTGCCGCCTGCGACGCCAATGATGGCTTGGCCGATGGCCTTATCAACGGCCCGCGCCAGTGCAGCTGGCAGCCGCGCAGCCTGCAATGCGCGCCGGGTGAAAGCGAGGGCTGTCTCAGCCCGCAGCAGGTCGATGCCCTGATGACGCTGTACAATGGGCAGCGCGCCTCCGACGGCAGCTGGGCCATGCACCCGATGAGCCGCGGCGGCGAAGCCTCATGGGGCTTCTTCAACCGCGCCGACGGTGCCGGTCAGAATGCCGATCCCACGCGCGGCGGCGGCCTGATGGGCCTGCAACCGGTGATCTTCGGCGCCCGTGCCGTCGACTGGGAGAACTTCTCCGACGCCAACTACCTGACCGTGCGCAATTCCGACTTCGCCGACATGTACGAGGCTGACGAGACCGACCTTTCCGCCTTCTTCGAACGTGGCGGCAAGCTGATGCTTTGGCATGGCGAGAACGATGCCGGGCCCAGCCCGGTGCTGTCGAACGACTATGCTCGCGCAGTCTACCGCGACAATCTCGAGGCCGGCACGCAGTTCAGCTACTACCTCGTCCCCGGCATGGGCCACTGTTCGGGCGGACCGGGCGCTGACCGGATCGACTACCTCGCCGCGATGGAAGACTGGATGGAGACGGGACAGGCGCCGGATTACCTGCTTGGCGGCAAGGCCGACAGCGACCTCGTCCGCCCGCATTGCGCATGGCCCAATGTCGCCCGCTACAACGGCAGCGGCGACGCTAACGATCCGTCGAACTGGACCTGCTCGCCGCGCAACTGATGGGGAATGACCGGGTGGGTCCGGCCCACCCGCAATCTGCGGAAATCAGCCGCCAAGGCCGCCCGTGTCGACCAGCACGCGAGTGATCTCGCCGCCTTCCACCCAGATGGCGGTGACGGTGCAGCACACTTCCGTGCCGTCGGCGTAGACATAGCTTTCACGCTGGACGATGCCGCCGCCCGAAGCACGGCCCATGCGCTCGATCCGCGCGCGGGGAGCGCCGGGGCCGAAGTTGGGGGCGTAGCTCGCGGCAATCGCGTCGCGCCCGCGGAACTCGTAGCCCTCGACCACGACCACGGCATCCTCGGCAAAGGTGCCCATGAAGGCCTCGAAATCGCCGGTGTTGTAGGCCTGGTTGTGCTCGTCGAGCACGTCGCGCGAGTCCTGCGCGCTGAGCGGTGCAGCGATTGCAGCGGCGAGCGCGGCACAGGCGGTGGTTGCGATTGCGAGACGGCGCATGGCTAATCTCCCCGGTCTTCTGGTCCCCGTAGAATTGCCGATCAGGAATACGGTGGAGGGGTTAACCGCGACCCACCGAGTATCGTTTACATTTCGTTCTCATCGGCGATAGTGCGTCCTAATGGCCTCCCCCGCGCCCCTTCCCCTCCCCGCATTGCACGCCAGCCATGCGGGCAGCTGGATCTGTCCGGCGAACGGCAGCGCACGCGGGGTTTCCAAGGGTGAAGCGGTAATGGCGGCGGCGGATACGCCGCATTTGATCCTCAATGCTCCGCTGGTGGCGACGCGGCTGGGCTATCCGGATCTTTCGGGGCTGGACCTGCTGGAGCTGTTCGCCTTCGTCCATCCGGCAAAGTTCTGCGTGCCGACGCCAAAGGGCCTTGCCCATGCTGTCGGACTGGCCGAGCCCGAAGACGGCGGCGACGTACCGCTACTTTTGCAACGGGCCGCCGCCATCCTGCTATCGCATTGCGAGGCGGAGGACTGGGAAGAGCGCGAAGGCGCGTGGAGCGTGCTGCAATCGCTGGCGCGCTTGCGCTGGCCCTGGGCGACGGTGCTCGCGCCGCACGTTCGCCCACCGCAAAGCGCCGAGAAGTGGCTGTTCTCCCGCCTGCCCGAATGGGAGGAAAGCGCCGAGCGCCCGCAGCCCGCCCAGGTGGCGCTGGACGAAGCGGCGATTGAGGGACAACTCGAACGCCTGACCGGCGCAGGGGCGGAGCGGCGCGAGGGCCAGCGCGACTATGCCCGCAACGTCGGCAGCATCTTCGCCCCGCGCGAACGGCAGGAGAAGCCGCACGTGCTGCTGGCACAGGCGGGCACAGGCATCGGCAAGACGCTGGGCTATCTCGCCCCCGCCTCGCTGTGGGCGGAGCAGTCGGGCGGCACCGTCTGGGTGAGCACCTATACCAAGAACCTGCAACGGCAGTTGCGCGCCGAAAGCCAGCGCGCCTGGCCGGAGCGGCGCGCCGACGGCACCCGGCCGGTGGTGGTGCGTAAGGGGCGGGAGAACTACCTGTGCCTGCTCAACCTGGAGGACGCCCTGCAAGGCGGCTTCGGCGGCCGCGCGGCCGTGCTGGCACAGCTGGTGGCACGCTGGGCTGCCTTTTCGCAGGACGGCGACATGATCGGCGGCGACCTGCCCGGCTGGTTGGGCACCTTGTTCCGCCAGCGCGCCATCAAGTCGCTGACCGACCAGCGCGGCGAATGCGTCTATGCCGGCTGTCCGCACTATCGGAAGTGCTTCATCGAACGCGCCGCGCGGGCCAGCGCGCAGGCCGATCTCGTCATCGCCAACCATGCGCTGGTGATGGTCAACGCCGCGCGCGGACGCGACCACGCGCAGCGCCCCACGCGCATCGTCTTCGACGAGGGACACCATGTCTTCGACGCCGCCGACAGCACCTTCGCCGCCGCGCTGACCGGGCAGGAAGCAATCGAGCTGAAGCGCTGGATCCTCGGCCCCGAACGCGGATCCAAGG
This sequence comes from Aurantiacibacter sp. MUD11, assembly GCF_026967575.1. NCBI lineage: Bacteria > Pseudomonadati > Pseudomonadota > Alphaproteobacteria > Sphingomonadales > Erythrobacteraceae > Aurantiacibacter > Aurantiacibacter sp. MUD11. The sequence goes on from NZ_CP114054.1 coordinate 796,562, forward strand.
GGCGCCGTCGTGGCCTCGCCGCACGGCTGGCCGATGTCGCGAGCTACGACGAAGCCGGCAGTGAAGCCATCGATGCCGCGGTCGAGGCAGCGCAGGCGCTGCCCGGCGAAGGCTGGATCGGGCGGCTGGCGGAGAACGAGCCTTCGGGACCGATAGAGGCGCTGTTGGCCGCCGTGCGTGCCCTCACCTACGCGCGCGACGAGAGCGGCGCGCTGGACGCCGGCTATGGCATCGAGACCGAGGCCGCCGGGCTCGACGGCGACTTCATCGAACGCGCGCAGGCCGCTGCGCAGGCGCTGGCCGAAATTCGCGGACCGCTGATCAAGCTGGGCCTGCGGCTGGAAGCCATGCTGGAGGACGCCCCCGACTGGCTCGACGGCCAGGGCCGCGCCCGGATCGAAGGTGCGCGCTTCTCGCTCAGCTGGCGGATCGATACGCTGGCGGCGTGGGAAGCCCTGCTCAACCGACTGGGCGGTCCGGCAGACCCCGAATTCGTCGACTGGCTGAGCGTCGAGCGCAACGATTCGCGCGAGTTCGATATCGGCCTCCACCGCCGCTTCCTCGACCCGATGAAGCCCTTTGCCCGGGTCGTGCTGGAGCCTGCGCACGGCGTCATGCTGACCAGCGCCACGCTGACCGACCGCGCGGCCGAGGGGCCGGACTGGCCGACCGCCATCGCCCGGTCGGGTGCGACGCACATCGAAGTCCACCCGCAACTGGCCGATGCCACCAGTCCGTTCGACTATGCCAGCAATGCCGAAGTGCTGATCGTCACCGACGTCAAGAAGGGCGACCTGGCCGGCCTTGCCGGGGCCTATGCCCGGCTGATCGAGGCGAGCCAGGGCGGCGTGCTGGGGCTGTTCACCGCCATCCGCCGCCTCCGCGCCGTGCACGGTCGCATCGCCGACCGGCTCGCCCGCGAGGGCCTGCCACTCTACGCCCAGCACGTCGATCCGATCGACACCGGCACGCTGGTGGACATCTTCCGCGACGATCCGCATTCCAGCCTGCTGGGCACCGATGCCCTGCGCGACGGTGTCGACGTGCCGGGGGAATCGCTTCGCTGCGTGGTGATGGAGCAGGTCCCCTGGCCCAAGCCCAGCATCCTCCACCGCGCCCGCCGCGCGGCCAATGGCGGCAGTACCTATGACGACCAGATCATTCGCGGGCGGCTGGCCCAGGCATTCGGGCGGCTGATCCGCACGCGCGAGGATCGCGGGCACTTCGTCGTGCTGTCCCCCGCGTTCCCCTCCCGCCTGCTCACCGCATTCCCGCCCGGCGTGCCTGTCATCCGCCTGACCCTCGACGAGGCTTTACAACGGGTCGCAGCAGGTGTTTCCTGCCCAGCGGGTGCCAGCGAAGAGGATGTGCACGAGTGAAACGCCTTGGCCTCCTGCGCCACGCCAAGTCCGACTGGGATGACATGAGCCTGCGGGATTTCGACCGCGGCCTGAACCAGCGCGGCCGCAAGGGCGCGGCCCTGATGGGCGAACACATCATCGGCCAAGGCACCAAGTGGGACCTCGTTCTCGCCAGCCCGGCGGAGCGGGTGAAGCGCACATTGGAAGCAAGCGGCCTGCAGGTGCCCGCCCGGTTCGAGGAGGAAGCCTATCTTGCCGATGCGGCCACGCTGCTGCGGCTGCTGGCCGATTGCAACGACCGGGCAGAATCGGTGCTGCTGATGGGGCACAATCCGGGCCTGCAGGAGCTGGCGCTGGAACTGGTCGCTCCCGAAAATGAGAACGCCCTGTTCAACGAAGTCATGCAGAAGTATCCGACCGCCGCCTTCGCGCAGTTCGAACTCGATATCGACAGCTGGCGCGAGATCGCGCCGGGCTGCGGCCGGCTGGTTCACTTCGCGCGCCCACGCGACCTCGACCCCGAGCTGGGACCGCAGAGCGTCGGCTAGAAGCGATCCGAGACCTGCAGCCGGACGGTCCCTGCGGGCCTGATCTGGCATTCCCTGCGCGTCGATGGACGCGGCGGCTCGGTGGTCCAACTCTCCAGCCCGACAGACCAGCGGCAGCGCACAAGGCCCCACAACAGGGCGCGGCCCTGCTGTCGGTAACCGTGCCTGGGCAGCAGGAACAGCCGACGACGGAATCCGGTTCGGGCGGAGTTTCTGGGATTGGAACCTGGCATCGGCGCACCGCGTGGCGGATCGGGACTGCAAGTGTCCGTCATCGCAAGGGGGCGCCGCAATCCGTAGGACTACGGAATTGCCGTTTTACCGGGTAAGCGCGGCATCCAGTCGGCTGCGAATTCCACGCAGGCGTTCAAGCACTTGCGGCGAATTCGCGCCGTTGCTCTCCGGCGAGGGCTGCTCGGCAGCAACAGCCGTGGTTTCCGCCTTGCGCGGCGAAGTCGCAGAGCCACCCTTCAGGGCCTTCTGCGCGCCCTTCAGCGTGTAGCCTTGGCGGTTCACCAGATCGTCGATCCGTTCCACCAAGGCGACATCGTCCGGTCGGTAAAGCCTCCGCCCGCCGCTGCGCTTGAGCGGCGAGAGCATCGGGAACTGCTGCTCCCAATACCGCAACACGTGCGGCTTGATGCCGAATGCCGCCGAGACCTCTCCGATGGTGCGCATGGCATCCGGTGCCTTGCCATCGTCGAAGCGATCGGTTGGAGGCGGCAATTCGCTCATCAGCCTTGCGCGATGCGCTCTTTCAGCTTCTGGCTGGCACGGAACGTCATGACCCGGCGCGGCGTGATCGGCACTTCGACACCCGTCTTCGGGTTGCGGCCGATGCGTTCCTTCTTGTCGCGCAGGATAAAGCTGCCGAATCCGGAGATCTTGACGTTTTCGCCATCGGTCATGGCGTCACACATCTTGGCGAGAATGGCTTCGACCAAGTCCAGGCTCTCGGCCCGGGAAAAGCCCATCTTATGATTGATTGTCTCGGCGAGATCGGCCCGGGTCAACGTTCCCACGGATCGCATAACGTTCATGCGTCCCTCTCCTTATTTTATCTCGCGACCCGATCACGAGCATGTAGGAAAGAGCACTCAAGCGCAAGGTTTCATGGGCTTTTCGGGGGAAAAATCCTAGACCCGCAACAAACTCGCGCCCCAGGTGAAGCCGCCACCCATGGCTTCCAGCATCACCAGGTCGCCCGGCTTGATGCGCCCGTCCTTCTTCGCCACGTCGAATGCCAGCGGCACCGAGGCAGCCGATGTGTTGGCATGCTGGTCGACCGTCACCACCACCCGTTCCATCGGCAGCCCCAGCTTGCGCGCGGTGGCATCGAGGATGCGCAGGTTGGCCTGGTGCGGCACGACCCAGTCGATATCGCTCGGCTGGCACCCGGCCTCGGTCAGCACTTCTTCCAGCACGCCGGCAAGGTTCACCACGGCATGGCGGAAGACCTCGCGGCCCTTCATCCGCACCTTGCCGACCTCGCCCGTGCTTGACGGACCGCCGTCGACATAGAGCATTTCGCAATGCTCGCCCTCGGCATGCAGGCGGCTGGCGATGATTCCGGCGCCATCTTCAGCGACGTCCTGTGCCTCGATGACGAAGGCGCCCGCACCGTCGCCGAACAGCACGCAGGTGGTGCGGTCTTCCCAGTCGAGGATGCGGCTGAAGGTTTCCGCGCCGATGACGATGGCGCGCTTGGCCATGCCGGTGCGGAGCATGGCATCGGCGGTGGTCAGCGCATAGAGGAAGCCCGAGCACACGGCCGCGACGTCGAACGCCGGGAAACGTGCGCCGCCCAGCCGGTGCTGCACCTGCGTGGCCGTGGCCGGGAAGGTATTGTCGGGCGTGGCCGTGGCCAGCACGATCAAGTCGATATCTTCGATGGTCAGGCCCGCATCGTCGAGAGCGGCCTGCGCGGCTGCGGTCGCCAGCGAGCCGGTGGTCTCCCCCTCAGCGGCGATATAGCGCTGGGTAATCCCGGTGCGTTCGCGGATCCATTCGTCGCTGGTATCGACGCGCTTGGCCAACTCGTCATTGCTGACGCAGTTCTTTGGCAGGGCGGAGCCCGTGCCCTTGAGTACCGAACGGATCACTTAGCCCCCGCGCTGTCCGTCGTCGCCGACCCATTGTGGCTTTCGCGCAGGGCGTCTTCGCCAAGCGCAGCAAGGTCGGCGGTAATCCGGCGGGTAATGTCGGCTTCCAGCATCCGCGCCGTAACCGCCACCGCATTGGCGACGCCCTGCGCATTGGCGCTGCCATGCGACTTCACGATCACGCCGTTGAGGCCGAGGAAGACCCCGCCGTTGTGATTGTTGGGATCGAGGTGGTGCTTCAGCAGTTCGGTCGCCGGACGCGACACGAGGAAGCCGAACTTCGAACGCAGCGAGGACGAGAAGGCGGTCTTCAGCAGGTCGGTCACGAAGCGCGCCGTGCCCTCGATCGCCTTGAGGGCGATGTTGCCGGAGAAGCCGTCCGTCACCACCACGTCCACTTCACCGCGGTTGATCTTGTCGCTTTCGATGAAGCCGTCGAACTGCAGGGCGAGATCGGTGGCTTCCTGCAGCGCGGCTGCGGCATCGCGCAGCGCATCGGTGCCCTTGATATCCTCGGTGCCGATGTTCAGCAGGCGCACACGCGGCTTGTCGAAACCCGTGACAATCCGCGAATATGCGGCGCCCATGATGGCGTATTGCACCAGGTTGCGGGCATCCGCCTCGGTGTTCGCGCCAAGGTCGAGCATGACCACGTCGTGCTCTTTCAGCGTGGGCAGGAGCGCGGCCAGCGCGGGCCGGTCAATGCCGGGCATGGTGCGCAGGGCCAGCTTGCTCATCGCCATCAGCGCGCCGGTGTTGCCGGCACTGACGGCGGCGCCGGCCTTGCCGTCCTTCACCGCCTGGATGGCGAGGCCCATGCTGGTGGTCTTGGCACGACGCAGCGCGCGGCTGGGCTTCTCGTCGCCCGCCACCACATCCTCGCAGTGGAGTATTTCGGATGCCTCGCGCATGCCGGGATGATCGTCGAGCGCGGCCTTGATCCGCTCCTCGTCACCCACCAGCAGGAATTTGAACTTGTCGTGGCGACGACGCGCCAGGGCAGCACCTTCGACCATGACGCGCACGCCATGGTCCCCGCCCATCGCATCGACCGCGATACGGGGCAGGCTCATGGACGTACGCTCCTCGGTCCGAAAGGGGCTTTAGAGACCCTTGGGCTCAACGACCTGGCGGCCGTTGTAGTGGCCGCAAGCATTGCAAAGCATGTGCGGACGCTTCAGCTCGCCACAGTTGGAGCATTCGTGGAAGGCTTCGACCTTCAGCGAATCGTGCGCCCGGCGATTGCCCCGGCGATGCGGCGAAACTTTTCTTTTAGGGACAGCCATTGCGGCACCTGTTCCTTGAATACGTGCAAAATCTGTTCGGAGCCGCCCTAGGCGAAGCCGGTCCGGTGCGCAAGCGCGCCAGCCACAGCCTGTCCGTCGGTACGGCGAAGGCGCGCGCTATAGCGATTTCTCACGAGGTTGCAAGCACGCGCGACCCGGATTAGCCAGCAGATGGGACACAGGAGGGAATATTCAATGGCGGAACTGCACATCACCCTGCTTAGCGCAGGCCTCGCGGCACTCATCAACCTGTGGTTGTCGATGCGCTGCGGCAAGGCACGACAGGCAGCGAAGGTTGCGCATGGCGACGGCGGCGACGTGGCGCTTGGGCGGCACATGCGCGCCCATGCCAATTTCGCCGAATATACACCGATCGCGCTGGTGCTGATCCTGGTGCTGGAACTGTCCGGTCAGGCCGGCTGGCTGCTCGGAAGCACCGCGCTGGTATTCCTGCTGGGCCGCGTGCTGCACGCCATCGGCATGCAGGATGAAAAGCCTGCCTTGCCCCGCATGCTGGGCATGATGACGACGATGCTGCCCTACCTGATCTGGATCGTCTGGGCGGCGCTTGTCGCCTTCGAGGTGGTCTAGCCGCGAGCCGCCATCGCGGCATCGCTGACGAACTGGTTGGTCTGCCGCTCGTGACCGAAGGTGCTGGTGGGGCCATGCCCCGGCACGAAGGTCACGCCATCGCCTAGTGGCCAGAGCTTCTGGGTGATCGCGTCGAGCAAGTCCTGATGGTTGCCCATGGGGAAATCGGTGCGCCCGATACTGCCCTGGAACAGCACGTCGCCGACAAAGGCGAAATTGGTGGGCCGATGGAAGAAGACCACGTGGCCCGGCGTGTGCCCAGGACAATGGATCACCTCCATCTCCACCTCGCCGAATGTGACGGTATCGCCGTCCTTCAGCCAGCGGTCGGGCTCGAACACTTCGCACTGCATCTGGAAACGCGGACCATCGTCTTCGAGGCGGCTGATCCAGAAGCGGTCGTCCTCGTGCGGGCCTTCGATCGGCAGGCCCAGTTCCTTGGCCAGCATACCCGCCTGTCCGCAGTGGTCGGCATGGCCGTGGGTGAGGAGGATCTTCTCCAGCGTCACCCCGGCCCGTGCCACGGCGTCCTTCAGCCTGTCGAGGTCGCCGCCGGGATCGACCAGCACGCCGCGCATGGTCTTGGAACACCATACCAGCGAGCAGTTCTGCTGGAAGGCGGTAACGGGAATGATGGCGGCGCGGATCGGTGCTTCTTGCATGGCTGGTTACGTGGCGGTGACGTGGGCAGGATGCAAGCCTAGAAGGCGGGCATGAACGAACTGACCTATCGCGAGGCCAGCATGGCCGACCTGCCCTTCCTCGACGCGCTGATCGAGGCCGACGAGGTGGCCGCCGCGCGCGACATCGCCCCGCCCGACAACCACGGCCAACAGCAGGAGGCGATGCGGGCGATAGAAGCCGATCCCAATCACGAATTGTGGATAGTCGAACTGGACGGTACGCCCGTCGCCAGCTTCCAGCTCAGCTACCTGCCCGGCGTATCCCGCAAGGGCGCCTGGCGCGGCCAGATCGAGAGCGTGCGGGTCACGCCCGAGCTGCGCGGCAAGGGCGTGGGTGCGGCGATGATGCGCTGGGCGATTGCGCGCTGCGAGGAGCGAGGCTGCGGGGTGGTGCAACTGACCAGCGACGTGAATCGTCCGGACGCGCACCGGTTTTACGAAAGGCTCGGCTTCTCGGCGACTCACGCCGGGTTCAAGCTGCGGCTCTGATCGATCGGTGACACCGGACTGGACCATCTTCACGAGAAGAGGCACACAAGTCAGGGGTCGCGGGTAACAGGGGGTATATCAATGGCAATCAAGGACGATGTGCTCGCGTTTTTCGACGCCTGCGAAACCGGCAAGGGATGGGCTGTCTGCAAGCAGTGGTGCAAGCCCGATGCCGGCTTTTCGGCACAAGCGGACGCGCTGGCGGATGTGAGCACCCTGGAAGGCTATACGGACTGGATGGCCGGCATGGCCGGACTGATGCCCGACGCCCGCTATGACATGCTGGCCTTCGGTCATGACGAGGAACGCGGAGCCATCAGCGCGGCAGCTGTCTTCCATGGCACACACACCGGCGAAGGTGGCCCCGTACCGCCCACGGGCAAGGCGGCGGCTTCCGACTACTGCTATGTCATCAAGCTGGAAGACGGGAAGATCAGCCACATGACCAAGATCTGGAACGACGTGCAGGCCTTGCGGCAGATTGGCTGGGCCTAGACCCGCCCACTCTTCCACACCACACGGCCGATCACGGCGAACTCGTCGGCGCTGACGTCGATCGGTGGATAGGCGAGGTTCTGGCTAAGCAGCGAGAAGCGCCCGCCGCCTTTGCTGGCGACGCGCTTCACCAGCAGCACGTCGTCCAGGCGCACGACATGCACGCCGTCGCGGAAGGGCGCCTCACGGCTGTCGACCAGCACCTCGTCTCCTTCGCGCAGCAGCGGTTCCATCGAATCACCGACCACCCGAATGGCGGATAGCTGCGCGCCATCAAGGCCCTGTTCGGCCAGCCAGCGGCGCGAGAAGCGGAAGGCGTCGAAAACCTTTTCCTGCGCTCCGGATGTACCCGGCCCGGCCGAGGCATCGACATCGAGGCGCGGCACTTCGACCCACTCCGAATCGCTTCGCGGAGCGTAGGAATTTTCCTTAGGCCCACCCAATTCGCGTTCCGGCACACCGAGGAACTGCGCCAGCGTGCGCCGGTCCTCTTCTTCCAGCTTCTTGGGGCTTCCCTTGGTGATATACTGCTGAAGATACGTAGGATTGCGCGAAAGCATCCGGGACAGGGCAGCGAGGCTCACGCCCTTTTCCTTGGCCAACTCTGACAGTCTTTCACGCGGATCCATCATTCGCTTCCTATCTCTCGCAAGAAATTCTTCCTATACGATGTATTTTTCCTAGACAAGTAGGATTTGGCGGGCAACCAATAGCGTCATCGAGTCGCGTATGTGACCGATACAAAACGAAATCAGGAGGAGGGTTCGCACCATGCTCATCCGTAAAATCGAAGTATTCCTGCGTCACACGCGCATGCCGCCCACCAAGTTCGGTCGCCTGGCGACTCGCGATCCCCGCTTCGTGCTCGACTTGCGCAATGGCCGCACACCCCGACCCTCCACGGAAAGACGGGTAGAGCATTTCATGAACGAATATCGGGAGGCCACTGGTGCATTCTGATTCCATCACCCCGCCCCCGGCCAGGCGCCACATCAAGCGCGGCCCGCGCGAACTGCTAGCCGATGCCCTGCTGACGCTGGCCGAGCGCAAGGGCCGCATCACCCGGCACGAGGAAAAGAGCTGGGCCAGCATCACCTTCGCCGGCACCCGGCACCGGGTAGAACTGCTGTTCGAAGGTGAAGATGCCACCGACGCGGGCGAGTGCTTCATCGCCTTCCTGCCCGAACACGAATTCACCATCCGCGGCCAACTGGTCGCCGATGCGGCAGTGGTCGAAGTCGACAGCCGGGTAGAGCCGCCGCAGCTGCGGGTAAGCTGCGAGGTCCTGCTGCTCGAGGAGAGCTAGGCCCTAGGCGCGGCGGATCACGAGGTTCCGGATCTCGGTCATGTCGTCCATGGCAAAGCGAATGCCTTCGCGGCCGAGACCGGAATCCTTCACCCCGCCATAGGGCATGTTGTCCACGCGGTAGGACGAGACATCGTTCACCACCACGCCGCCTACGTCCAGCGTGTCCCACGCGTCCAGCACCTGGTGGATATCGCGCGTGAAAATGCCCGCCTGCAGGCCGAACTTGGAATTGTTCACCTGCTCCAGCGCCTCGTAGAAGTCGGAGAACTTCGACAGGTTGGCCAGCGGCCCAAAAGCCTCTTCCCAGTTGGCGTCGGCATTGGTCGGCACGTCTTCCAGCAGCGTCGCTTCCAGCATCGCGCCTTCCAGCCCGCCACCGCACAGCAGCTTTGCGCCCTGCTCCACCGCCGAGTCGATCCAGCCCTTCAGACGCTGGGCTTCCTTTTCCGAGATCATCGGCCCGATGAAGGTATCGCGGTCCTTCGGATCGCCCGCCACCAGCGTCTTGGTCTTGGCGACCAGCATGTCCTTGAAGGTGTCGTAGATGTCTTCGTGGATGATGATGCGCTGCACGCCGATGCAGCTCTGGCCGGACTGGTAAAAGGCTCCGAAGATGATCCGCGCCAGCGCGTGATCGAGGTCGGCATCCTTGTCGACGATCACCGCCGCATTGCCGCCCAGTTCCAGAATCACCGGCTTCTTGCCCGCCTTGGCCTTCAGATCCCAGCCCACGCCGGGGGAACCGGTGAAGCTGAGCAGCTTGAGCCGTTCATCCACCGTGAACAGGTCGGCCCCGTCGCGGCTGGCGGGCAGGATTGAGAAGGCACCTTCCGGCAGGTCCGTCTCCGCCAGCACTTCCCCCATGATCAATGCGCCGAGCGGTGTCTTGGACGCGGGCTTCATCACGAACGGACAGCCCACGGCAATGGCCGGTGCGATCTTGTGCGCGGCCAGGTTCAGCGGGAAGTTGAACGGCGAGATGAAGCTGCACGGGCCGATCGGCACGCGCTTCCACATTCCCATGTAGCCCTTGGCGCGCGCGGAAATGTCCAGCGGCTGGACCTCTCCGTAATTGCGCGTCGATTCCTCGGCGGCAATCTTGAAGGTGTCGATCAGCCGGTCGACCTCGCCCTCGGCATCCTTGATCGGCTTGCCCGCCTCCACGCACAACGAATAGGCCAGCTCGTCATAGCGTTCGCGGAACCGCTTCACGCAGTGTTCGAGCACGGCCTGAAGTTCGAAGCTGTGCCATCTGGGCCATCGGCTCCGCCGCGCGCACGGCACCCGGCAATGCTGTCCTCGGATCACGTTTCCGGGGTGCCAGCGCGGTGCGGAAGGCGACTTCGCGGTGTACTTGTCCGTCACCTCCAGGTCGGTGTTGGGCTGCCACTGCCTTGTTGTTGAGGTAGAGCGGGTAAACGTCTTTCAGTTGGGCATCGGGTCCTCCTGAGGGCCGACTCAGAGCCTTCTTGCTCCGTTCCTTGATGTCGATGTTCAGGGTTCTGGTCGTTCTCGGTGTAATCGGACCGGACACTCGATAGGTGCACGCCCGGGTCTCACGGCAGTGAGCGAGCACTTCGCGCTGGGCTCACTGGCTTTCGACGCGGTGGCCGATGGCGCCATAGCTGTTGGCCTTAGTCGACGAATCCGGGTTGCCGTAGGTCAGGCCCCCAGTCTTGAAAAGCCCATGTGGCCTGCTTCCAGCGGAATCATGCCGTAGGCATCGTGCGCCGGATCAGCACGGTCGATGAGGCCGAGGACGGACCCCCCCCGGGGGCGGTTTCATTTCCTGGCTGTTATATGAAGCCGCCGTACCGCAGATCGCCATCACCTGCGTTTCCGGATAGAAGCATGGCGCTCATCATCGCCGAGGGCAGGCCCGCACATGGTCGCCAGGCATTGTCCAGCAGCACGGTGTTGGGCAGGTACGCGGGTGTAACGCGCGCGAACCAGATCTTGTAGACGCGGTGTCGAGGCAGCTGATGCCGTCTTCGGGCATGCAATCGCGGGGCACTTGCTGCCACCAGGTGCGGCGGGAAGATCGGGAAGCGATCGTCGGCGGGCCAGTTCCTGCGTGTGCGCGACATCGGCCTTTGCGATCCTGGGTGAGCGCCTCAGCATCACTGCCCTGCGGGGGACGATGTCTTCCTTGATCTGCCAGATGGCGTTGGCGATGTCGCGATTACTTCGATCTGCGGGGAAATTCGACCGGGTCCACCTCCGCCGTCTTGGTGGAAAACGTGGATCAGCGGGTCCGCCGGCTTCCATGAAAAAGGGGCGGCTTTTCATCACGTCGTGGGCCGAATGTTCACGATACAGTCCGAAATCTTCGATCGCGCGGTGGACGAAGTCGCCCGCAGACAGCGCCGCGCAGCCGAGGAACAACGGGTGCCGTTCGTCGATCACGCCCTTGCCCATCTGCGTGGTGACGAAGGGGATGCCGGTCTTCTCGATGAACTGGCGCAGCATGCGACCGGTCATCTTGCGGTTGGCGCCGGCGCCGATCACCAGCACCGGACGCTCGGCCGCCTCAAGCGCCTCGACCGCCTGCCGCACGGCCTTGCCTTCCGCCGAGGGGCGACGAGCGATGGAGGCCGGGATCGGGCGCGAGTGGCACTGTTCCTCGGCAATGTCCTCCGGGAATTCGAGGTGCACCGCGCCGGGTTTCTCCTCTTCCGCCAGGCGGAAGGCCTCGCGGATGCGACTGGGGATGTTCTCGCCCGCCGCCAGCTGGTGCGCATACTTGGTGATCGGCTTCATCATCTCGACCACGTCGAGGATCTGGAAGCGGCCCTGCTTGGACTTCTTGATCGGCTTCTGCCCGGTGATCATCATCATCGGCATGCCGCCCAGCTGGGCATAGGCGCCCGCCGTCACGAAGTTGGTCGCGCCCGGGCCAAGCGTGGCGACGCAGACCCCGGTCTTGCCGGTATGGCGCCCGTAGGTGGCCGCCATGAAGCCCGCTCCCTGTTCATGCCGGGTCAGGATCAGCTTGATCTGCTTGGAGTCCGACAGGCTCTCGAGGAAGTCGAGATTTTCCTCTCCGGGCACGCCGAAGATGTACTCGACGCCCTCGGCTTCAAGGCATTCGATGAAAAGGTCAGACGCTTTCTTGGTGTCGGCCACGGTCGCAATTCCCCCCTGTTGCGGCGCGCGCCCCCTGCGCTCGCCCCCCATCAGATTGCGACCCCATCCGTCCGATTACCGGCTCGGCGTGGCAGTGGCGTATCAGAATGGGCTTACGCTGTCAGGAAATAATCTGACTCTAGTAGCCGCGCACCAGGTCGACTTCCGCCTCCAGCGGCTGGCCTGTGCGAAACCGTTCGCAATTGTCGAGGAAACGCTGCGCTGCGCGCTGGCGGCTCGCCTCGTTGGGAATACCGGAGAGGTGCATGGTGACATGCGCGTTCTCCAGCGACCAGAGCCCGTGTTCGGGCGGCAGCGGCTCGGGCAGCGTCAGGTCGAGGATCGCCCCGCCGATGATCTCGCCCTCCAGCGCCGCAACCAGCGCCTCCTGGTCGACAACTTCGGCGCGTCCGTAGTTCACCAGCACCGCGTCGTCCTTCATCGCCGCCAGTTCCGTCGCGCCGAACATGCCGTTCGTCTCCGGCGTATTGGGCAGCGACATCACGACCCAGTCGAATTCGCCCAGCTGTGCCTGCCATTCGTCGGGGCCGAGCACACCCTCGCCCGGCTTGCTGCGCACGGGAACGCAGTCGACTTCGAAACCTGCCAGCATCCGCCCGATGGCCTGTCCGATTGAGCCATAGCCGAGGATCAGCGCGCGGCTGCCCGCCATTTCGCGCATCGAGGGCGGCCAGCCGAGCCATTCGTGCTTGTCCTGCGCGCGCACGATCTGACGATAGCCCCGGGCGTAGGCGAGCATCGACATGACCGCGAATTCAGCCACCTGGTTCGCCGCCAGCCCCGCGCCGCAGGTCAGCGTCACCCCGCGTTCCTTAAGGTCCGCGAGCGGCATCCAGTCGACCCCGGCATAGGCACTGAAAAGCCATTCGAGGCGGCGCGCCTTGGCAATGGCGGCCAGCGCGGGCGGCTTCACGTGCATGTCGAACCAGCCGATCTGCGCCGAGGGCGCGAGGTCGAGCAACTGCTGCTCGTCCTCCCACCAGGCAACGTCCAGCCAGTCGGGAAGATTCCCTTCCAGTCCGGGGCGAGCCCATGCGGGGAGGACCGCGCGGACTATAGCTTCCACTCCCAGCCGAGCGGGTCGCCGTCCATCACCTCGACGCCCTTGGCAGTTAGCTCGTCACGCAAGGCATCGCTGGTGGCAAAGTCCTTCTCTGCGCGAGCGACCTTGCGGCGTTCCAGCGCATCCTCGATCTCCGCCTCGGTAATCTCGGCGTTTTTCGGGCGGATGCGCAGGTCGGTGCGCGAGAGGTCGAGCAGGCCGAGGCCCAGCACCGCGTCCATTCGCGCCACGGCGGAAAGCACAATCGCGGGATCGATCTTCTTCAGCGACAGCACGTCGTCCAGCATCACCAGTGCATCGGCGGTGTTGAGATCGCTGGAAATGGCGGCATCGAACCTGTCCAGCGGCTCGCGCGTCTTGGGATGACCCTTCCAGGCATCGGCCTCAATGGCCTCGCCGCCGCGCTCGGCATGGCGGTCCTTCCAGCGTTCGACCTGCATCACCATGCGCTTGAGGCGGGTGAGTGCCGCGCCCAGCCCTTCCCAGCTGAACTCCAGTTCGCTGCGGTAATGCGCCTGCAGGCACATCATGCGGTAGGCGAGCGGGTGGTAGCCCTTGTCGATCAGCAGTTGCAGCCGCAGGAACTCGCCTGCGCTCTTGCTCATCTTGCCGCTGCGCTCGACCAGGAAGTTGTTGTGCATCCAGAAGCGCGCCCCGCTGTTGGTGGCTTCGGACAGGCCGCCGCAACCGCAGAAGGCCTGGTTCTGGGCGATCTCGTTGGGGTGGTGGATTTCGCGGTGGTCGATGCCGCCGGTATGAATGTCGAACGGGAAGCCGAGCAGCTTCTCGCCCATCACTGAACATTCGAGGTGCCAGCCCGGCGCGCCCTTGCCCCACGGGCTGTCCCATTCCATCTGCCGCTTCTCACCCGGCGGGGTCTTGCGCCAGATGGCGAAATCGGCAGCGTTGCGCTTGCCTTCCACCGTATCGATCCGGCCTTCGCCTTCTTCGGTGACCGCACGCGCCAGCCGCCCGTAGTCCTCCACGGTGGAAACATCGAAGTAGAGGCCGCTGTCGAGCTCGTAGCAATGCTTGTCGGCAATGCTCTTGGCGAACTCCAGCATCTCGTCGATGTAGTCGGTGGCGACGGACCAGTGTGCCGGCTGGCGGATGTTGAGCGCCTTCACGTCGGCCCAGTAGGCCTCGGTATAGTGCTTGGCGATGTCCCAGATCGACTGCGCGCGTTCGGCAGCCATTTTCTCCATCTTGTCCTCGCCGGCATCGGCATCGTCGGTCAGGTGGCCGACGTCGGTGATGTTGATCACGTGGGTGAGCTTGTAGCCCTTCCAGCTCAGCGTGCGGCCCAGCACGTCGGCGAAGACATAGGCGCGCATGTTGCCGATATGCGGGTAATTGTAGACCGTCGGCCCGCAGGTATAGACCCGAGCCTCGCCTTCATGGACGGGGTGGAACGGCTCGACCGTGCGGGTGAGGGAATTGAAGAGCTTCAGTTCAGACATTGCGCGTTCGCTTAGAGCGGGCGGCGGCGGGGGACAAGCCGCGCTTGCGGCAATCTCGCCGACACGGCCATCTCGGCACTTGACGTACATCAATGCAAGGCGTGCGCGCTTGCCCTGATATGGCGTGATAGTTCCGGCAGTGGAGGCGCACAGTGACCATCCATAGTCCAATCACCCAGGTTCCCGCTGACCTGCCCGTGACCCTGCGCGAACATGCCGAACTGCTGCCCTCACCCGATACGCCCGATTTCGCCGACAAGTTCGAGCGATTTGCCGACGCCCGGATCGTCCTGCTGGGCGAAGCGACCCATGGGACGCACGAATTCTATGCCGCGCGGGCGCAGATCACCCGGCGCCTGATCGAGCGGCACGGCTTCAATATCGTGGCGATCGAAGGCGACTGGCCGGACGTCGCCCGGATCGACGACTATGTCCGCCATGGTGCCGCGCGCCCACGCGGCGGCGAGCCCTTCGCCCGCTTCCCCACGTGGATGTGGCGCAACGAGGAAGTGCTCGCCTTTGCCGACTGGCTGCGTCACCACAATGCCGACCTGCCCCAGGAAAGCCGCGCCAGCATGCGCGGTCTCGACGTCTACAGCCTGCGTGAATCGATCCACGCGGTCATCGCCTATCTCGAAAACCACTGCCCTGACGAAGTGGACCAGGCACGGCAGCGGTACGGCTGCCTGACCCCGTGGCAGGACGAACCGCAGGAATACGCCCGTGCCGTTGCCTACGGCGGCCTTGCCAAGTGCGAGGAAACCATGGTCGCCCAGCTCGGCGATCTCCTGAAGCGGCGGATGGAGCTGATCGCACGGCAGGGAGTCGAGGACGGCGAAGCCTATTTCGATGCCGAACAGAACGCCCGCATCGTGCGCGCAGCCGAGAGGTATTACCGCTCGCTCTATCGCGGCGCGGCCGAAAGCTGGAACCTGCGCGACCGGCACATGTTCGACACGCTCCAGCGGCTGATGGCCCACACCAAGGAGGCCCGCGCGGTAGTCTGGGCGCACAATTCGCACGTCGGCAATGCCTCGGCCACGGCGATGGGCTGGCAAGGCGAATTCAACATCGGCGAACTGGTGCGCAATGCCTATGGCGACGATGCGGTGCTGATCGGCTTCGGAACCGACCGCGGCACCGTGGCCGCCGCTTCCGACTGGGGCGGCGCCATGGAGGTGAAGCGCGTGCGCACCGCCCGCGACGACAGCTGGGAAGGCATGTTCCGCAAGACCGGAATCGCCCGCTCGCTGACCGACTGGCGCGGCCGCACGCGGCGCGAGCTGGTCGATGCACTATCGAACAACCTGCTCGAACGGGCGATCGGCGTCGTCTACCGCCCGCAAAGCGAGCTTTCGAGCCACTACTTCGAATCGATCATGGCCGACCAGTTCGACGCCTGGGTCTGGTTCGACGAAAGTCGCGCGGTCACACCGTTGGGGGCCGAACGCCCGCACGGGGCGCCCGACACATGGCCGTTCGGACTATGAGCATGGCCCTGCCTCCACCCGACTGCCGCGAGGTCACCCTCGGCGGGGAACTGGCGCTGCAAGCCTTTCTCGGCGTGCCGGACAAGGCGGCGGGGATCGTCATCTTCGCTCATGGCAGCGGCTCCGGCCGGATGAGTCCGCGCAACAACTACGTCGCCGCGCGGCTGCGCCAGGCCGGGCTCGCCACCCTGCTGCTGGACCTGCTTTCGCCGGCCGAGGAACAGGACCGGCGCAACGTGTTCGATATCGGCCTGCTCGCCTCCCGCCTGCGGCTGGCGGTCGACTGGGTGGCAGACAATGCCGACACGGCCCGCCTCCGGCCCGCATATTTCGGCGCCAGCACCGGCGGCGGGGCAGCGATCCGCGCGGCGGCCGGGGACAGGCGGATCGCCGCCGTGGTTTCGCGCGGGGGCAGGCCCGACCTCGCGGGCGTGGCAGCGCTGGTGGAACTGAAGGCGCCCACGCTGCTGATCGTCGGCAGCCTGGATGGCATGGTGATCGACCTCAACCGTGCCGCCGCCGAGCCGATGACATGCAAGCATGAGTTGGCAATCGTACCCGGTGCCGGCCACCTGTTCGAAGAGCCGGGAACGCTGGACCAGGTCGTCGACCTCGCCACCGGCTGGTTCCTTAACCACCTGCCGGAGAGACAGGAATGACTCTGCGACGTGACCAGTTCGAACATCGCCGTAGCGCCGGGCGGGAACTTGCCGAAGCGGTGGCCGCGCTCGGCCTCGACGATCCGTTGATCCTCGCGCTGCCGCGCGGCGGCGTGCCGGTGGCCTACGAGGTGGCGAAGCGGCTGGAAGCTCCGCTCGACATCATTCTGGTGCGCAAACTGGGCGCGCCCGGTCACGAGGAATACGGCATCGGCGCGCTGGTGGACGGAGCCTCGCCGCAAGTCGTCATCGACGAGCAGATCGCCCGGATTGTCGGCGCGACGCCGGAATATATCGAGCAGGAGAAGACGCGGCAGCTGGAAGAAATCGAACGCCGCCGCGCGCTCTACCGGCCGGGCGAAGCGCTCTCCTCGGAAGGCCGCACCGTGGTGGTGGTCGATGACGGTATCGCCACCGGCGGCACCGTGAAGGCCGCCCTGCAGGCGTTGCGCAAATCGAATGCCACCAAGATCGTTCTGGCAGTCCCCGTCGCGCCGCTGTCTGCCGTCGAGGAGATGCGAGAACTGTGCGACGAACTGGTCTTCCTGAAAACGCCCGACCCCTTCTACGCGGTGGGCGCGCACTATGCCGACTTCGCGCAGAATACCGACGAGGAAGTCATCGACCTGTTGCAGCGCGCCGGCGAGTGGCGCCGCTAGCAGGTTCAGGGCAGTTCGAAGCCCACCAGGTCCCAGCCCAGCCCGTCGCGCTCGAAAATCAGGTCCGGACCGCGTGTGCCGTCATCGTGGATGCCCAGCGCGACAAAGCGGTCGAAGCCCTGGCGCTCGATATCGAAGCCCAGCGGCGGGCCCTGGATGTCCGGCGGCACCAGGTTGCGGGCAAGATCGTCGGTCAGCAGCGTATCGACCATGACTTCCGGCGAAAGGGTGAAATCGTCGCCATTCCGGTCAAGCGCAGATGCTGCTGCCCGGCCAAGTTGCTCCAGCAGGTTGCCCTCTTCGATGCGCTCCCGGGCAATGCGCCCGAACTGCTCGGCGGCCGAGGCGCGCAGCGCGGGATAGTCGACGCGTTCCTGCAGTTCCGCCACGTTCCGATCGCGCACCGCCTCGCCCAGCTTCATCAGCGACCAGTACGGCGATGCGAGATACCAACCGCCGATGACGAGAGCTGTAAGCGAGAAGACGGCGAGGTATTTCTTCATCACTCGATCTCGAACAGGTCCGCCAGCTGCTCGATGATCGTGCCGCCGAGTTGCTCGACGTCCATGATCGTCACCGCCTTCTTGTAATAACGGGTCACGTCATGGCCGATGCCGATGGCGACGAGTTGGACCGGGCTGACCTTCTCGATCCACTCGATCACCTTGCGCAGGTGCGCCT
Source organism: Aurantiacibacter sp. MUD11 (assembly GCF_026967575.1). Taxonomy (NCBI): domain Bacteria; kingdom Pseudomonadati; phylum Pseudomonadota; class Alphaproteobacteria; order Sphingomonadales; family Erythrobacteraceae; genus Aurantiacibacter; species Aurantiacibacter sp. MUD11. The sequence goes on from NZ_CP114054.1 coordinate 814,585, forward strand.
CCAGGTAACCTGCGGAGTTCACCGACAGGGTGGAGTCGTCCACCGGCGCGCCGTCTGAAATCACCATCAGGATGCGGCGGTCTTCAGGGCGGGCGAGCAGGCGTTCGTGCGCCCAGAGCAACGCCTCCCCGTCGATGTTTTCCTTCAGCAGCCCTTCGCGCATCATCAGGCCGAGACTGCGGCGCGCGCGGCGCATCGGCTCGTCGGCCTTCTTGTAGATGATGTGGCGCAGGTCGTTCAGGCGACCGGGATTCTCCGGGCGGCCATCGGCCAGCCACTTCTCGCGGCTCTGCCCGCCCTTCCAGGCCCGGGTGGTGAAGCCGAGGATTTCCACCTTCACCCCGCAGCGTTCCAGCGTGCGGGCAAGGATGTCCGCGCTGATCGCGGCGATGGAGATCGGACGACCGCGCATGGAGCCGGAATTGTCGATCAGCAGGGTGACGACGGTGTCCTTGAACTCCTGCTCGTGCTCGACCTTGTAGCTGAGCGAGTGACCGGGGCTGACCACGACACGCGCCAGACGGGCGGCGTCCAGCAGGCCCTCTTCCTGGTCGAAATCCCAGCTGCGGCTCTGCTGTGCCATCAGGCGGCGCTGCAGGCGATTGGCAAGGCGCGTCACCACACCTGCCAACCCGGCAAGCTGGCTGTCGAGGTAGGCGCGCAGGCGATCGAGTTCCTCGTAATCGCATAGGTCCGTCGCCTCGACCACTTCGTCGAAGCTCTCGGTGAAGGCCTTGTATTCGAAGGTGCTGGGAATATCCTGCCACGGCGCGTTCTTGCGCTGGGGCAGCATCATTTCCTCGCCGTCTTCGCCGGGATCGCCTTCGACCAGTTCGTCCTCGCCAGGCACCTGCTCTGACTCGTCGCCCTCGCCCTCCTCGCCCTCGGCACCTTCGGCGCGCATTTCCGGCTGGTCGGACTGTTCGCTGCCGTCCTCGTCCTGATCTTCGGGGCTTTCGTCCTCGCCCTTGTCCTCGCCCTCGTCCTCGTCGAAGCCGTCGGCCTCCTCCGGCTGGGCAGGCACCATGTCGAGGTGGCGCAGCATGTCGAGGCCAAGCTGCTGGAAGGCCGACTGGTCGTGCAGCAGCTCGCCCAGCTGCTCGAAATCGTCGCCAGTGCGGCTTTCGATGAATTCACGCACCAGTTCCACACCCTCGCGCGCGGCGAGCGGGACCTTCTGCCCGGTCAGCTGCTCGCGCAGCAGCAAGCCCAGCGCGGTGTGCAGCGGCACCTCCTCGGCGGTTTCGGCGCGAGTGATGGGGTCGCCTGCCAAGCGGCGGTCCTGCATCGCCTCCAGATTGCCGCGCATGCCGGCATATTCGGTCTCGCCGATGGCCTCGTAACGCACGCGCTCGATGGTGTCGTAGCAGGCGCGCGCATCGGCATCCTCGGGCCGCAGCTTGTTGTGCAGCGCCCCGTCATGATGGCGCAGGCGCAGGGCAAAGCTGTCGGCAAAGCCGCGTGCTTCCCGCGCCGCTTCGGGCGGCACATCGCGCGGGGGCATGGGCACGCGGGCGGACTTGCCCTGCTGCGAAGGCTGGTCCGCCGTCCAGGCGATCTCCGCTTCCGGATTGCGCGCAATCGCGCGCGTCGCGCCGGTCAGCGCGGTCTTGAAGCGATCGAGAGGGGATTCGTCGGACATGCGGCTACTTTCTCGTGCCGCTGCCTAGAGCCTGTGCGGCTAGGCGCAAGGGGCTCTTTTGTGCACCACCTTGCAAACATGCAGGGGTTAAAGGACTGCACCCGCGCCGAATACGCCGATCAGCAGCGGATCGTTGGTGGAGCCAGGGTCGCGCCGGATGGCGGCTTCCTCCACGCCCATCTCGCGCCAGATGGCGTTGTCGACGCTGGTCGAAACGTTGCGCGCCACGCCCGCCACGTCGATGCCGGTAAGGCCCGCCAGCAGCTGTGCCACCAGCGGTTCGCTGGCGATGGTCATCGCCTCGCCCACCTCGGGCACCATGGCTTCGACCAGCGTCGTGCCCATGCTCTGGCGCAAGAAAGCGGTGGCCGAGGTCGGCCCGCCATTGACCAGCGCGATGGCGTTGTCGATACCGATCACCCGTACCGCATCTGCCACCAGCGGGGCAGCGCGTTCCGCCCCCTCGATGGCAATATCGGCAAAAGCGCCTTCCAGCCGGTCCTTGAACAGCGAAGAGGTGAGAATGCTCGCCAGCACCCCGCCGCGCGTGCCCAGCAGGTTGGGCAGCCCCAGCGCCGCCACCTGTTCGTCCCAGAAACCGCCGGGCGCGGTCAGCCGCAGGAATGCACGTTCGCTGGAAAGGTAAAGCAGGCGGCGGATCGCATCGGTCAGGCTGAACCCGCCGAAACTGGCGCATGACGGCAGCGTCAGGAGCGTCGCGCCCGCCCCTGCTCCGACAAGGAACCGGCGGCGGCTGGTGGGCTGGCTGGCGAATTCGGTCATAAGATTGTCCCTCTCCTTGCCGGGTGGATAGGCTGGTGCCCATATAACGCGCAATGCCCATAAACCGTGCCCGACTACTGGTGATGAACGCCGCGCTCGGCCCGCTGGACTACAAGGTTCCTGACGGGATGGAGGTCGAATACGGCTCGGTCGTCGTCGCCCCGCTGGGGCCGCGGCAGGTGACGGGAATCGTGTGGGAGGCGGATCGCCTCCCTGCCACCAGCGTGCCGGATGCCAAGCTGCGCGGATTGCTGGCCGTGCTCGACGTGCCGCCGCTGCGCGAGGAACTGCGCCGGCTGATCGAGTGGACGTCCGAATACTACGTCGCCCCGATGGCGGCAGTGGCGCGCATGGTGATCTCCAGCGGCGGCGCGCTGCGCGGTCCTGCCACCATGACCGAATACCGGCTGACCGGCGGCACCCCCGAACGCATGACCCCGCAGCGCGCGGCAGCAATCGAGGCACTGGAAGGCGAACAGGCCACGATCCGCGAACTCTCCGGCATCGCCGGCGTGTCCGAAGGCGTGCTGCGGGGCCTCGTGAACCAGGGCGTGCTGGAGCCGGTGGAGGTCGACATCGACCGTCCCTACCCCCGCGCCCGCGCCGACTTCCACTTGCCGGACCTGTCCGACGACCAGCGCAAGGTCGCGGATCGGCTGGTGGAAGCGGTGAAGGCAGAAGAATTCGCCCCGATCCTGCTCGACGGCGTCACCGGATCGGGCAAGACGGAAACCTATTTCGAAGCCATTAGCGCGGCCATCGCCGCAGACCGGCAAGTGCTGGTGCTGCTGCCCGAAATCGCCCTGACCGAGGCCTTTCTCAGTCGCTTTGAAGCACGCTTCGGTGCCGCTCCGGTCACCTGGCACAGCTCGCTCAAGTCGACCGAGCGGCGACGGGCCTGGCGCGCCATCGCCAGCGGAGAAGCGCAGGTGGTGGTCGGCGCCCGCAGTGCACTGTTCCTGCCTTATGCCAACCTCGGCCTGATCGTCGTCGACGAAGCGCACGAGGTCAGCTTCAAGCAGGAAGACGGCGTGCGCTACAACGCCCGCGACGTCGCCGTGATGCGTGCCCGCTTCGAAAGCGTGCCGGTGGTGCTGGCCAGCGCCACGCCCGCGCTCGAAAGCCTGCACATGGCCGACAGCGGCATCTACGAGAAACTGGTGCTCCCCAGCCGTTTCGGCGGCGCCGAGCTGCCCGACATCAAGCTGGTGAACCTGACGGAGGAAAAGCCCGGCAGCGGGGCCTGGATCGCCCCGCCCCTGCGCCGTGCCATGTTCGACCGGCTGGAGAAGGGCGAGCAGTCGCTGCTGTTCCTCAATCGTCGCGGCTATGCCCCGCTGACGCTGTGCCGGCATTGCGGCTTTCGCTTCCAGTGCCCCAATTGCAGTGCCTGGCTGGTCGAGCATCGCCTCTCCGCCCGCCTCGCTTGCCACCATTGCGGCCACGAAACCGCCCCGCCGGAGAAATGCCCCGAATGCGGCGAGCCCGATTGCCTGGTCGCCTGCGGTCCGGGCGTGGAACGAATTGCCGACGAGGTGGCCGAAATGCTGCCGGAGGCGCGCGTTGCAATCGTCACCTCCGACACGCTCAATTCGCCCGAAAAGGCCGCCGAATTCGTCGCCATGGCGGAGGCTGGTACGATCGACGTGATTGTCGGCACGCAGCTGGTCACCAAGGGCTTCCACTTCCCCGAACTGACGCTGGTGGGGGTGATCGACGCCGACCTTGGCCTTGAAGGCGGAGACTTGCGCGCAGCCGAGCGGACCTACCAGCAGGTTGCGCAGGTGGCCGGGCGCGCCGGTCGCGGCGAGAAGCCGGGCGAAGTTCTGATCCAGACGCGCCATCCCGAAGCGCCTGTCATCGCTGCGCTGGAAGCGGGCGACCGCGATGCCTTCTACGAGGCCGAGACCGAGGCGCGCCGTTATGCCGGGGCACCGCCGTTCGGTCGCTGGGCCGCCATCATCATTTCCAGCGAGGACGAGGCCGAAGCGCGCGAGGCCGCCAACCGGCTGGGCACCACCCGCCCCACGCTCGACGATGTCATGGTGCTCGGCCCCGCCCCCGCCCCGCTGGCGCTGCTGCGCGGTCGCTATCGCTATCGCCTGCTGCTCAATGCGCGGCGCACGGCGAACCTGCAAAGCGTGATCCGCGACTGGCTGGCCAGCGTCGATCACCCACCCGGCGTGCGCTTAGGCGTGGACATTGATCCGTATAGCTTCGTCTGACGGCTGCCAGCTAAGGGGCGGGCATCCATGTCCAATCCCATCCTCGTTCCCATCCTCGGCGACCAGCTGACCCGCGACCTCGCTTCGATCCGGGGTCGGACCAAGAACGACACCGTTATCCTAATGATGGAGGTGTGGGACGAGGCGACCTACGTCAAACACCACAAGCAGAAGATCGCCTTGATCTTCTCCGCCATGCGGCACTTCGCGCAGGAATTGCGCGATGCCGGATGGCAGGTCGACTACGTCAAGCTGACTGACGAGGGGAATTCCGGCAGCTTCACCGGCGAAGTCGCCCGTGCGGTGGAGCGTCACTCACCGCGTGCCATCCACATGGTCGAGGCCGGGGAATGGCGCGTGCAACAGGCCATCGATGAATGGCCCGACAAGTTCGACTGTGAGGTCGAGATCCTCCCCGACGACCGCTTCATTGCCAGCAAGGCCGAATTCCGCGACTGGGCCGAAGGGCGCGAGGCGCTGCGGATGGAGTACTTCTACCGCGAGATGCGCCGCAAGACCGGCCTCTTGATGGAGGGCGACAAGCCGGTTGGCGGACAATGGAACCTCGATGCAGAGAACCGCAAGCCGCCCAAGGACGGTCTCTCGGCACCCGAGCGTCCGAAGTTCGAACCGGACGAGATCACTCGCGCGGTTATCGAACTGGTCGAGGACCGTTTCGGTGACCATTTCGGCAGTCTCGACCGCTTCGAATGGCCGGTTACCCGCGACCAGGCCGAGGAAGCCGCCGACACCTTCTTCGCCGACCGGTTGCCGGACTTCGGCGCTTACCAGGATGCCATGGTGCATGGGGAGGACGACCTGTTCCACTCCATGCTCTCGACCAGCATCAACCTCGGCCTGCTCGATCCGCTGGACCTGTGTCAGCGGGCGGAGAAGGCCTACGAAGACGGCCACGCGCCACTCAACAGTGTGGAAGGCTTCATTCGCCAGATCATCGGCTGGCGCGAATATGTGCGCGGTTTCTACTGGCACCAGATGCCCGGCCTGCAATCGGCCAACAAGCTCAATGCCCAGCGCGGTCTGCCGGAGTTCTACTGGACCGGCGAAACCGACATGCGCTGCCTTGCGGATTGCATCCGCTCCACCCGCGACAATGCCCACGCGCACCATATCCAGCGGCTGATGGTGCTGGGCAATTTCGCCCTGCTGGCCGGCGTGGAGCCGCGTGCGGTGCAGGACTGGTTCCTCGTCGTTTACGCCGATGCCTATGAATGGGTGGAGCTGCCCAACGTTGCCGCCATGGTGCTCTATGCCGATGGCGGGAAGCTGGCGTCCAAGCCCTATGCGGCCAGCGGCAACTACATCAACAAGATGAGCAACTACTGCAGCGACTGCGCCTACTCGGTCTCCAGAAAGACCGGCGCAGGCGCCTGCCCCTTCAACGCGCTCTACTGGCATTTCATGCACCGCCACCGCGACCGGCTGGAGAGCAATCACCGCATCGGACGCATCTATTCCACCTGGGATCGCATGGGCGAGGAGCGCCAGCGCGAATACCTTGAAAGCGCAGAGAATTTTCTCGTCACGCTGGAACCGGCGGGCAACGAATGGGCGCGCAACACGTGAATAAACATCTGCCAAGGTTCAGGTTTCATTCGAAATGACTTTGGCTAAGGTGCTGGCGGATCGAATCGCTAACTCGATGGGGACTCAATATGCGGCTGCTGCTCGCTGCTCTTACTTTCTTGCTCGTTTCAGCTCCGGCCGCCGCACGTGACTGGTGGCGCGCAGAGACCAACAATTTCTCATCATCATCTCGGAAGACGACGAAGAGGATGTTCGCCACTTCGCGGCCGAGTTGGAACGCTATGACATGGCGCTGCGCACCTTGCAGAACATGCCAATCGGCGAGGAACAGCCGAGCGAATCGACCAAGCTGACCGTCTATCGCTTCGGCGAGCCGAGCGACGTGGGCCGACTGATCAATGCCCGCAGTGTGCTGGGATTCTACCTCGCCTACGCTGGCGACAACGTTGCGTTCGCTCCGGCCCGCCAGCCGCGTCGCCGCTCGATGACCGTGGTCAACGTCGATCGCAGCCGAAACCGCCAGGCGGAGACTGACATCAACACCGTGCTCAACCACGAGTACGTCCACTATTTCATGCTGCAGCGCTTCGCCGCGACCTATCCGCGCTGGTATGTCGAGGGCTATGCCGAGCTGATGTCGACGCTGCGCTTCAACGAAGACGGCAGCTTCCACGTCGGTGACCCGCCGCAGGACCGTGCCTACCAGATTTTCCAGATGTCGGCGTTCGACCTCGAGGAAATGTTCGACCAGAACCATACGCTGCGCCGTTGGGATGCCCTGCAGCATTACGCCACCGGCTGGCTGTTCTCGCACTACATGTTCTTCGATCCGCAGCGTTATGCGCAGTTGAACGAATATCTCGTCGCGCTGGGCCAGGGCGAAGACAGCCTGACCGCCGCGCGCCGCATCTTCGGCGATCTCGATGCGCTCAACCGGGCTCTTTACGATTACAAGGACGGCGGGGACGGCTTCCCCGGCATCCAGGTGACGATCCCGAACTACGTCGAACCGCAGGTGGAGATGCGCCGCCTGACCGAAGCAGAGGAAGGCAACATCCGCGAGGAGATGGAACTGCGGATGCAGTTCCTCGACAAGGACGAAGCCAGCGCGATTGCCCGCTCCATCCTCGCCGATGCCGGTGGCACGCTGCCCAACGATGGCCACCGCCTTGGCCTGCTGGCCCGCGCCTATGCGCTGGCAGAGGACTGGCAGCAGGTAATCGCGGTTGCCGATCACATGAGCGAAGTCGCGCCCGACGAAATCACCGGTCCGCTGCTGGCCAGCCAGGCTGCTGCCGAGCTGTCGCGCGAAGATGCCAACTGGCACGACCGCGCGGTGCAATATGCCGTCGATGCGCTGTTCATCGACGAATACGACCCGCGCAGCCGCATTGCCTTCTACTACGCGTTCTACGCTGCCGGCATGGAAGCGCCCGAAAATGCCATCATCGCCCTGGAGGACGCCTTCGACACCGCCGGTTCCGACCGCGGGTATCGCCATCTGCTGGCGCGCCAGTTGCTGTTCGAGAACCGACTGAGCGACGCCAAGACGGTGCTGATGCCGATCGCTTTCAGCGGGCACAACCAGAACCCGGACGGCGACGAGGAACGCGATCCCAGCGAGCGTCCGCCGAGCCTCGATGAAATCGTCGAGCAGATCGACGCTGGCGATCGCGACGCGGCTCTGGCGCTGATGGACGAGCGCATCAACTGGGAAGACCCGGACGACGCCTGAGCGAGTGGCAAGAGCGGGGCAGGCGCTTGAGGACTAGGCGCCTGCCACCCGCCGCTTGCGCGATCCCCACACTGCCAGCACGATAAGAGCGATGCCCACCAGCGAGGCAATGGCGATTGGCAACGAGTAGTCTTCGGTGGCCAGCCGGTCATAGGCGAGGAAAGCCAGCCCCCAGCAAGCGGTGAAGGCATAAAAGCCGTGGCCGGCAGAGCGCCACAGGTTCCAGCAGACCCAGCCGAGCGCTGCTGCCAGCAGCGCCAGCGCGGTCAGTTCGACCGTCAGCCAGCCCAGTTCGTTGGTGAAGATCCGTTCCCAGTTGATGAAGACGGCGACCGAGGTCCAGCCGGCGTAGAGGCCGATTGCGGCGGAGCACAGCCGCTCGGGCCAGTCGGCTCCGGCGGTCTCCCGCGAATAGCGCACCATCGCGATGCAGATGGCGACGACGTAGGGAGTGAAGATAAAGGCCGTGGTCCACGACCGCAGGTTGTCGGGCGAGAAGCTCTCGGCAATCGACCAGCAGCACGACAGCGCCATGGCTGCGGCCCACCACCAGCCCGTCCGGCGATGGACCGACATCGTCCGCCGCGACGGCATGGCCTGCACCAGCGCGGCCAGCAGGGTGCCGAGGAAGATCAGCCCCCAGATCGCAAAGGCCGCCTCGAACGGGACCAGCAACTGCATTTCGCCGGGACTGTTCTCGCCCACCTCTCGCCCGAAGCCGAGGACGTTGGGCAGGTAGTTCGACAACGGATAGGCGAATGCCAGTGTCAGGACCGCGGATTGGCGCGCGTAGTCGCCGATGGAAGCTCGGTTTGTCATTTGCCAGTCATGCATCCGGGTGTCGTGAGCGGCAATACGGGCCTCCGGGCAGTCAGTCGGTGGCCTTCCCCTCGCGCCGGAGCAGTTCGGCCTTGATCTCCAGCCCGTAGGCATAGCCGCCCAGCGACCCGTCCGCCGCGATCACGCGGTGGCACGGGATCAGCACGGCGATGTTGTTCGCACCATTGGCCCCGCCGACCGCGCGGCTGGCCTTGGGCTTGCCCAGCTTCGCCGCCAATTCGCCATAGCTCAGCGTCTCGCCTGCCGGAATTTGCCGCAGGGCTTCCCACACGCGCTGCTGGAACACCGTGCCCTTCACGTCGAGCGGGATGTCCTGCCCGGTGCCGGGAGCCTCCACTGCGGCGATGACCCGGTCCAGCAAGTCGCGGAAGGCATTCCCGCCCTCCATCAGTTCCGCCTTGGGAAAGCGCACGCGCAATTCCTCGACACCTTCGTTGAAGGAAAGCGTGCACACGCCCTTCTCGCTGGCCGCGACCAGCATCTGGCCCAGCGTGGTCTCGACCAGCGCATAATTGATCGTCCGCCCCGCGCCGCCATCACGCCAGTCCGAAGGGGTCATCCCGCTACCTTTCATGTCTTCGTAGAACCGTGAGGGCGCGCCATAGCCCGCTTCGTAAATCGCATCGGTCACGCGGTCTTCCCGCGACAGTGCCTCTCCCGCCCGTTCGCGCCGCAGCGCGCGGGAATAGGCGGCGGGAGACATGCCCACCGCGCGGGTGAACACGCGTTGCAGGTGCGTGGGCGAATAGTCGGTCGCCGCGCCAAGGCTCTCCAGCGAGACAGGTCCTTCGGCATCGCGCAGGATTTCCAGCACGCGCAGCACGGCCCCTTCCTCGCGGCTCTGCTGATCGGGCGCGCAGCGCTTGCAGGCACGCAGGCCCGCAGCTTCCGCCGCGTCGGGCGTGGCGTAGAAGCGCACGTTCTCCCGCTTGGGCGCGCGCGCCGGGCAGCTTGGCCGGCAATAGATGCCGGTGGAGTGCACGCCCGTGACGAAAACGCCGTCGAAGCGGCGATCCTTCGCCAGCGCGATCTGCCAGCGGTCGTCATCGGTGAGAGGTTTGTCGGTCATGGCCTGTATATACCGCCTCGCCTGAACCTGTGCTTCCCGAAGCTTGCGGTCAATGTCGGGTGCTATAGAGAGGCGCGCATATGCACCGCTTGCTCGCCATCATAGCCCTACTGGTCGCCGCCTTCGCCGTGGCGCCGCGTCCGGCCCACGCCGATGCCGCCGATATCGAAGCCGCCGCGCGCGGCGTGGTGCGCGTGATCATCATCGGCCGCGACGGGGAGGAAATCTTCCCCATCTCGCACGGCACCGGCTTTGCCGTGGGCGGCGAGCGCATCATCACCAATGCCCATGTCGTGGCGGAGGCGATAGAGGACGAGCGGCTCGCAATAGGCGTGGTGCCGGCGGAAGGTGCGGAAGCGGTCTATGCCCGGCTGGTCTCGGTCAGCCCGCGCAACGACCTGGCGTTGCTGGAGTTGACCGAACCGCTCGGCCTGCCGCCGCTGACCATTGCCGGCAATCCGGCGCAAAGCGGATCGGTGACGGCAGTGGGCTATCCGTTGAACGTCGACCGGGCGCAGGGCCTTGGACAGTCTGATATCTTCCGGGCGCAGCCGCCGGTGACGGCCACGGGCTTCCTGTCCGGCCGCCGCCCCAGCCGCGAATTCGACACCATCCTCCACACTGCCCCCATCGCCCGTGGCAATTCGGGCGGACCGCTGCTCGACGATTGCGGGCGGGTGCTGGGCGTCAATTCCTTCGGCACGGAGAGCGCCGGCTCGGATGCGGAGTTCTTCTTCGCCATCAGCAACCGCGAGCTGCTGCCCTTTCTGCGTGCCAATGACGTGACGCCGCGCCTAAACGCGCTGCCCTGCCGCAGCATGGCCGACCTCGAGGCGCAGGAAGCCGCGCGCATGGAAGCGGAGACCCAAGCGGAGAAAGAGCGTTCCAAACGCGAGGCCGAAGCGCTGGAACAGCGCACCGCCGAAACCCGTCGCGTGATTACCTATGAAGTGCTGGAAGCGCGCACCAACGGGATGGCCTTTTCGCTGCTGCTGCTGATCGTCGCGCTCGGCGCGGGCGGCGTAGCGACATTCGGCCATCTGCAGAACGACATGCGCACGCGCTCCATCGCCGGGGCCATCGCCGCGCTCAGCATGGTCGGCGCGCTGGTATCGTGGATTACCCGCCCGCCCTTCGCCGAAATCGACGAGCGCGTGGAAGAGGTATTGCGCGAAGGGATCGAGACCGATGGCCCCAGCGGCACCATCGACACGCCCGCCCCCAGCCCCACGGCGCAGACCAATTACATGTGCGTCCTCGATACGGAACGCAGCCGCGTCACCGGCGCGCCGGAAACCGACCTCGCGATTGCCTGGTCGGCAGATGGTTGCGTGAATGAGCGCACCCAGTATGGCCTCAACGGCGGTAACTGGACGCGGGTCTTCGTGCCCGCCAACGAAGCGGCCGTGTCGATCAACCGCTTCAATCCGGGCGAAGGCGAACTGGTGATGGAGCGCTACCTGCTCGACCTCAATGCCATGCGCGATGCCCGCACCGCCCGCGGTAGTTACCAGGCGCCCGGTTGCGGCGCGGGCGAGGACGCGGCGCGCGCACTCAGCGCAAACCAGAACACCATCATCTCCGCCCTGCCCCAGCGCCCGAACGAACGGCTGGTCTATCGCTGTTTGGCGACAACCCTGCCCGAACCGGGCGAGTAAATTCCGCCACTTTGGGCTCAGCCGGCAGAACCGGGCCGGACTCGGGTTGCACTAATCCAACCTCGGTGCTAGTCGCGCGCCAGCCTTACGGGGGTGCGTTTTCGCATGCCTTATCAAGGCAGTCACATTTTTCCGTTTTTCGGACCCAAGAGGACCTTCTCGCGTGGAGCTTTCCGCCGGTATTCAGGCCAGCCTGGCAGGGCGTTATGCCTCGGCCCTATTCGATCTCGCCAGTGAAGCTGGCACCGTCACCGCTGTCGAGAGCGATCTCGAGAAGCTGGACGCTGCGCTTCGCGAATCGGAAGAGCTGGCAGCCCTTATCAACAACCCGCAGATCAGCCGCGGCCAGTTGGCCGGCGTGATGAGCGGTGTGGGCAAGCATCTCGGCCTGTCCGAACTCACCCGCAACTTCCTCGGCGTGCTGGCGGAAAACCGCCGCGTGTCGAAGCTGCCGGGCATGATCCGCGCTTTCGCCACCATCGCCGCTGCCCAGCGCGGCGAAGTGCAGGCCGAAGTCGCCAGCGCGCACGCGCTCACCGATGCCCAGCTGGCAGAGCTGGAAACCAAGCTGCGCGCCCGCGAAGGCCGCACGGTGAAACTGAAATCCCGCGTCGACCCCGACCTGCTCGGCGGACTCGTCGTCACCATCGGATCGAAGCGCATCGACAGCTCGATCCGCACCCGTCTCAACTCCCTCGCCCAGGCCATGAAGAGCGCCTGAGTAGCCCAACGCAAGAAGGCTGAACGCAAATGGATATCCGCGCCGCAGAAATCTCCAAGGTCATCAAGGACCAGATCGCCAATTTCGGCACCGAAGCCGAAGTCAGCGAAGTCGGCTCCGTGCTGTCGGTGGGTGACGGCATCGCCCGCATCCACGGCCTCGACAAGGTCCAGGCCGGTGAAATGGTCGAGTTCGCAAACGGCGTACAGGGCATGGCGCTGAACCTCGAAGCCGACAACGTCGGTGTCGTGATCTTCGGCTCGGACGCCGAGATCAAGGAAGGCGACAGCGTCAAGCGCACCGGCACCATCGTGGACGTGCCGGTCGGCAAGGGCCTGCTGGGCCGCGTGGTCGACGCCCTGGGCAACCCGATCGACGGCAAGGGCCCGATCGAAGCTGCCGAGCGCAAGCGCGTCGAAGTGAAGGCTCCGGGCATCATCCCGCGCAAGTCGGTGCACGAGCCCGTGCAGACCGGCCTGAAGGCACTGGACGCCCTCGTCCCCGTCGGTCGTGGCCAGCGCGAACTGATCATCGGTGACCGCCAGACCGGCAAGTCCGCCGTCGCCATCGATACCTTCATCAACCAGAAGGAAATCAACCAGGGCGACGACGAGAGCAAGAAGCTCTACTGCATCTACGTCGCCGTCGGCCAGAAGCGCTCCACCGTCGCGCAGATCGTGAAGCAGCTCGAAGAAAACGGCGCAATGGAATATTCCATCGTCGTCGCCGCCACCGCATCGGAGCCCGCTCCGCTGCAGTACCTGGCGCCCTACACCGGCTGCGCCATGGGCGAATTCTTCCGCGACAACGGCATGCACGCCGTGATCGTGTACGACGACCTTTCCAAGCAGGCCGTCGCCTATCGCCAGATGTCGCTGCTGCTGCGTCGCCCGCCGGGCCGCGAAGCCTATCCGGGTGACGTGTTCTACCTGCACTCCCGCCTGCTGGAGCGTGCGGCGAAGATGAACGAGGAAAACGGCGCCGGTTCGCTGACCGCCCTGCCCGTCATCGAAACCCAGGCCGGTGACGTGTCGGCCTACATTCCGACCAACGTAATCTCGATCACCGACGGCCAGATCTTCCTCGAAACCGACCTGTTCTACCAGGGCATCCGTCCGGCCATTAACGTCGGCCTTTCGGTGTCGCGTGTGGGCGGTGCCGCCCAGACCAAGGCGATGAAGAAGGTCGCCGGCTCGATCAAGCTGGACCTCGCGCAGTACCGCGAAATGGCTGCCTTCGCGCAGTTCGGTTCGGACCTCGACGCTTCGACCCAGAAGCTGCTTAACCGCGGTGCGCGCCTGACCGAGCTGCTGAAGCAGCCGCAGTTCTCGCCGATGCCGGTGGAAGAACAGGTCGTGTCGATCTTCGCCGGTACCAACGGCTACATCGACAGCGTTCCGGTGGAGCGCGTGACCGAGTACGAAGCCGCCATGCTCAGCTTCATGCGCAACGAGCATGCCGACGTGCTGAAGACGATCCGCGACACCGGAAAGTTCGAAGACGACACCAAGGCAGCCGTCGTGGCTGCCCTCGACGCCTTCGCCAAGCAGTTCGCCTGATCCGGGACCGAGCCTAACAGGGAGCCGACATGGCAAGCCTCAAGGAACTCAAAGACCGGATCAAGTCGGTCAAGTCGACGCAGAAGATCACCAAGGCGAAGCAGATGGTCGCCGCGGCGAAGCTGCGCAAGGCGCAGGCCGCCGCTGAAAGCGCGCGTCCCTATGCCGAGCGGCTGGCGTCGGTGATGGGCTCGCTCGCCGGCAAGGTGAGCGGCGATTCCGCCCCGCTGCTGCTGCGCGGCACCGGCTCGAACCAGAAGCACCTGCTCGTGGTGGTGAACACCGACAAGGGCCTGTGTGGCGGTCTGAACTCCAACATCGTCAAGGAAGCCAAGGCGCAGGCGAAGAAGCTGATCGCCGAAGGCAAGGACGTGAGCTTCTACCTCGTCGGCAAGAAGGGCCGTGCGCCGATCAAGCGCGACTATGCCGACAAGATCGACCACCACTACGACACCAGCGCGATGAAGAACCCCGACTTCGCCGAAGCGGACAAGATCGCTGACGAGCTGGTGACGAAGTTCGAGAAGGGCGAATTCGACGTCGCCCACCTCGTCTACCCGGTGTTCAAGAGCGCGCTGGCGCAGGACCCGACCACGGTGCAGATCCTGCCGGTTCCGGCTCCGGAAACCGCCGAGGCGTCCGAAGCCGTGGTGGAATACGAACCGGGCGAGGAGGAAATCCTCGAAGACTTGCTGCCGCGCTACATCAAGACGCAGCTATTCGGCGCGCTGCTGGAGCGCGAGGCCTCCGAACAGGGCGCCTCGATGACCGCGATGGACAACGCCACGCGCAACGCCGGTGACCTGATCGACAAGCTGACGATCCAGTACAACCGCAGCCGCCAGGCCGCGATTACCACCGAACTCATCGAAATCATTGCCGGCGCGGAAGCGCTGTAAGCAGGACCAGAAATCGTGAAGTATCTCCCCCTCCTCCTTCCCGTCGCCCTGCTGGCCGCATGTGGCGAAGAACCCGCTCCCGAGCCGGTGCCGACCGAAACGGCAACGCCGGAGCCGACCCCGACCGTGCCCGCGCCGGACGAAGAGCTGTTTGCCTCGCTGCACGCCGCGACCTGCGAGGGCGCCGAGCCGGTAAGCACCTCGGTCTGCCGCCGCGCCATGGGAGCCGACACGGTTTCCTGCGAGTTCGGCCTGGGTGAAGACGAATACCTGCGCCACGATGCGACTCTGGCAATCGACGAGGCGGGCGAAGCCTGGGCCATCGTCGATCCCGAGACGGTCTGCGCCCAGTAATTGAATTGAACCAGACACTTATTTGACGCCACAGGAACTGATCATGGCTACCGCACCTGCACTGAACCAAACCACCAACGGCACCATTGCCCAGGTCATCGGCGCCGTCGTCGACGTGACCTTCGAAGGCGAACTGCCCGCCATTCTCTCCGCGCTGGAGACCAAGAACGGCGACAACACGCTCGTGCTCGAAGTGGCACAGCACCTCGGTGAGAACACCGTGCGCACGATCGCCATGGACGGCACGGACGGTCTCGTCCGCGGCCAGGAAGTGATCAACACCGGCGCGCAGATCTCCGTGCCGGTCGGCCCGAAGACGCTGGGTCGCATCATGAACGTGGTTGGCGAGCCGATCGACGAGCGCGGCCCCATCGGTGCCGACAAGAGCGCCCCGATCCACGCCGAGGCCCCGGAATTCGTCGACCAGTCGACCGAAGCCGACATCCTCGTCACCGGCATCAAGGTGATCGACCTTCTCGCTCCCTATGCCAAGGGCGGCAAGATCGGCCTGTTCGGCGGTGCCGGCGTGGGCAAGACCGTGCTGATCCAGGAACTGATCAACAACATCGCGAAGGGCCACGGTGGTGTGTCCGTCTTCGCCGGTGTTGGCGAGCGTACCCGCGAAGGTAACGACCTCTACCACGAATTCCTCGACGCCGGCGTTATCGCCAAGGACGAAGACGGCAACGCCATCTCCGAGGGTTCGAAGGTGGCACTGGTCTTCGGCCAGATGAACGAACCGCCGGGCGCTCGTGCCCGTGTGGCCCTGTCCGGCCTGACCATGGCGGAATACTTCCGCGACGAGGAAGGCCAGGACGTGCTGTTCTTCGTCGACAACATCTTCCGCTTCACCCAGGCGGGTTCGGAAGTGTCGGCCCTGCTCGGCCGTATTCCTTCGGCCGTGGGCTACCAGCCGACCCTGTCGACCGACATGGGTAACCTGCAGGAACGCATTACCTCCACCACCAAGGGCTCGATCACCTCGGTGCAGGCCATCTACGTTCCCGCGGACGACCTTACCGACCCGGCCCCGGCAACCTCGTTTGCTCACCTTGACGCAACGACCACGCTGAACCGCGCGATTTCGGAACTGGGCATCTACCCGGCGGTGGATCCGCTGGACTCGACCAGCCGCGTTCTCGAACCGCGCGTCGTCGGCCAGGAGCACTACGAAACCGCTCGCCGCGTCCAGGAAATCCTGCAGAAGTACAAGAGCCTGCAGGACATCATCGCCATTCTCGGCATGGACGAACTGAGCGAAGAAGATAAGCTGACCGTGGCCCGCGCCCGCAAGATCCAGCGCTTCCTGTCGCAGCCGTTCCACGTGGCCGAGGTGTTCACCAACATCCCCGGCAAGTTCGTGCAGCTGGAAGACACCGTGCGCTCGTTCAAGGCGGTTGTGGACGGTGAATACGACCACCTGCCGGAAGCTGCCTTCTACATGGTCGGCGGTATCGACGAAGCCGTCGAGAAGGCCCAGAAGATGGCTGAGGAAGCCTAATCAGCATGGCACTCCACTTCGAACTGGTCACGCCGAGCAAGCTAGTCCGCTCCGAGGACGTCCACATGGTGGTCGTGCCCGGTGCCGAAGGCGAATTCGGCGTGCTGGAGGGCCACGCGCCCTTCATGTCGACCATCCGCGACGGCGCGGTGCAGGTCTACAAGACCGAAGGCGGCGAGCCCGAGAGCATCGAAGTGCGCGGTGGCTTTGCCGAAGTGGGCGACAACGGCCTGACGGTCCTGGCGGAACACGTCGAAGACTGACCCACAGGTTGACCTGAAAAGACGAAGGGCCGCAGCGAACCATCGCCGCGGCCCTTTGCTTTTAAGGGCACGGTAACCGGGCAAGCGCACACTGCGTGCATGCTGACCACCATCCTGCTTGCCTCCGCCCTCAGCGGCACGGCGCTGGTCGAGGAAGCCGACCGGCGCAACCTCGCCTATACCGAATGCCTGTTCGCGCAGGTGCGCGCGGCACGCGAGGCCCGCCTGCCGGAAGAGGCGATGCTCGCCCGGCTGGAGAGCGAATGCCGCACCAAGCGACTGGCACTCGAGGAAATCACCCTCGCCGTGCGACGGGAACGCGGCGACAGCCGTGCCGAAGCGCAAGCCAACTGGGACCGGGTCCACGGCAATAGCATAGAGGCCGTGCGCCGCGCCTATGCCCTGAGACTGAGCGAGCAGCAGCGCTAGCGCTTGCGCCGTGTCGGCGCATGGAAATCGGGCGGCTTGTCGGCAACCCAGTCCACGAATTTCGCCACCTCTTCCATCGCCAGCAGCAGGGTGCGATTCCCGTCCATCCGCTTCAGTTCGGCGTTTGTGGCGTGCAGGTGGATCGTCCGGTGGCAGATCGGGTGGACCGGCACTGTCTCCCTACCCTTCTTCGCCTTGGGCACCACGTGATGGAACTGCACGCGCCGTCCCAGCGGCCTTTCGCAGAGCCAGCATGTCTCGCCATTCGCCTCGGTCATAAGCGGTTCTTAACCATGTTGCGCGATCACGCGCCAGACAGGAGGCCAATCGCCCAATGACGAGCGTGGCAGCATCGCCAGAAAGTGGAACCACCGCGCAGGCCCAATCGTGGCTGCGCGGCGATGCGCCGTGGCTGGTCCCCCTGGCCCTGCTGGTGCTGGCGGTGCGCGGCATCTGGTTCGGCGATCCGGTCGCCGATTTCGACGAGCAGCTCTACTCCTTCATCGGCTGGCGCATGCAATATGGCGAACTGCCCTTCGTCGACTGGTGGGACCGCAAACCCTTCGGCCTCTTCGCCGTGTTCGGCGTAGCGCACGCCTTGTTCGGGCCGAGTGCGCTGGCCTACCAACTGGTCGCCGCGGGTTTCGCCTTTCTCACTGCGCTGCTGACATTCCGCCTGGCGCGCCGCCTGGTCGATCGCGCCGCTGCTACGGCAGCCGCCGCCATCGCCGTGCTGCTGCTGTCGGCCTATGCCAGCTATTCGGGCCAGAGCGAGGTCTTCTTCGTGCCCATGATGCTGGTGATGGCCACGCTGCTGGTCGATCCCGATCACCCGCATTTCACGCGCCGTGCCGCCGTGGCCATGCTGCTTGGCGGCTTGGCGCTGCAGGTAAAGTACACCGTGGTGCCACAATGCGCCTTCTTCGGCCTTTACGCGCTGTGGGTGGAATATCGGCGCGGGCGCAGCGTCCCCGCCCTTGCCGCCATTGCCGCGCTGTTCGCCGCGATGGGCCTGCTGCCGACCATTCTGGTGGGGGCTTTCTACGCCGCCATCGGCGATTTCGACGCCTTCTGGTTCGCCAATTTCGCCAGCTTCTTCGAGCGGGCCGCTGCGCCGCAGGGACGCTGGATCCCCAGTCACTTGATCGGCGTCGCCCCGGTGGCGATCCTGGCCGCCGGAGGCACCTACGCTGCCTTGCGCATGAACCGGCCCGAGCCCTTCGCCACGTGGCTCTTCTTCGCCGGCTGGGCGCTGGCCACGCTGGCTACGGTACTGCTGCCCGGCACGGTCTACCTCTACTACTACGCCGCCATGTCCGCGCCTGCCGCGCTGGTGGCCTTGCCGCTGCTCGACCGCAGGGGGCCGATGAAGCTCGGGCCTGCTCTCGTGCTGCCGATTGCCCTGCTGGCGTTGCTCTCCTTGCCGGATCGTCGCGTACAGTCGCTGGAAGAACGCGCCGCCGCCGCAGAGCTGGCGCGGGCCATCTCACCGCATGTCGGGCGCGAAGAGAACTGCCTGTGGATCTGGGACGGCCCCACGGCGCTCTACCGCCTTGCCGACAGCTGCGTGCCGACCCGTTTCGTCTATCCCGACCATCTCAACAATGCGCTGGAAACCGGCGCGCTAGGCGTGGATCAGGTGGAGGAAATCTCGCGCATCCTAGCGAGCCAGCCCGGTGCCATCGTCACCGCCGATACCGGCATGACCATCCGTAATCCGGACGCTGCCGCGCTTGTGGATCAGGCACTTGCAAGCGACTTTGAAGAAAAGGTCACGGTGCAGATGCACGGCCGCAACATTACGGCTTGGGTGCGGCGCTCGCCTTCTTCTGTCCCCGCGACCGCCACCACAGGAACAGCCCCGCAGCAATGATGATCGCCGCGCCGAGCAGGGCGACGGCATCGGGGTAATCCTCGAAGAAGATCGCGCCCAGCGCCACGGCCATCAGCAATTGCCCATAGGTCATCGGGGCGATGGTCCCCGCGCCTGCCTTGGCCGTGCCCATGTAGATCAGCCACTGCGCCAGCGTAGCGGAGCAGCCGATGAAGGCGCAGCGGGCGATGATGGTCCAGTCCGGCCAGTGGAGGGTAAAGCCCTCGACCCCGCTGACATGGCCAACAGCCGTGGCAATCACCAGGAAGATGAGCGCCGTCACCGACATGTAGTACTGCATGGCCAGCACGCTTGCGCTGCCGTGGACCTTGCGGTTCAGGATCAGCACCACGGCCATACCAGTCGCCGCCACCAGCGGCAGCAGGACGCCCCATCCCGCCGTCTCGAATGTCGGCCGCAGCACGATGAAGACGCCGGTAAAGGCCGCCAGCGTGGCCAGCCAGGTGCTCAGCCGTGCGCGCTCTCCCAGGAAGATCATAGCCAGGATCGCCGTGATGATCGGCTGGGTAAAGCCGATCGAGGTCGCCTCCGACAGCGGCATGATCCACACGGCGAGGAACATGCCCACCGCCGAAATGCTGATCGAGACGCCGCGCAGCCACTGGAGCCGGGACTTCGGCAGGGCCAGTGCCCCCAGTCCCTCACGCCGCGCGATGAGGACTGCCAGCAGCGCCGTGCCGACGATATAACGGGTCGCCGCCATGGCCGGGGCCGGCCACTCGCCGGCCATGCCCTTGATGATCGCGTCACCGAGCGAAAGCGTGCAGAATCCGGCCAGCGCGAACAGCAGGCCTGCCCTGTCGGATTGTTGCATGTCGCCCGGTCCCCTCCACTCGCGCTGTGGGCGGCTTAGTGATCGCGCGAAGCAGGGGCAAAGGTTTCCTGTGCAACCGTCGCAAATGCATGTGGGCGAAGTTTACGAAGCGTTAAACGGTCATGCTTAACAAAGCCCTATGACGGTGCCCGTAGTGGGTGCCTTCCGGGGGCGTCATGACGAAGCTTATTATCCAGATTCCCTGCCTGAACGAGGCCAACAGCCTGCCCGAAACGCTGGCAGCCCTGCCGCGCCGGGTAGATGGCGTGGACACGGTGGAATTCCTCCTGATCGACGACGGCAGCAGCGATGGCACCGCCCAGGTGGCGCGCCAGTGGGGTGTGCACCACATCGTCAGCCACCGGCGTAATCGCGGCCTCGCCGCCGCTTTCCGCAGCGGCATCGACCGCGCCCTGGCCGAAGGCGCGGACATCATCGTCAACACCGATGGTGACGGGCAGTACGAAGGCGCGGATATCGCCGCGCTGGTGCAGCCGATCATCGCCGGCAATGCCGACATCGTGATTGGCGACCGCGGCGTGGCCGACAACGCCCATTTCGGGCCGATCAAGCGGCTGCTGCAACGGCTGGGCAGCCGCGTGGTGCAAAGCTGCGCCGGCGTCGAGGTAAGCGACGCGGTCAGCGGCTTCCGCGCCATCAGCCGCGAGGCCGCACGCCGCATCAACATCACCACCGAGTTTTCCTACACCACCGACATGCTGATCCAGGCAGGCCGCAAGCGGCTGGCCATCAAGTCGGTGCCGGTGCGTACCCACCGGACCGAACGCCCCTCGCGCCTGTTCAAGTCGATCCCCGGCTTCATCGCGCAGACCGGCGTCACCATCATGCGCGCCTACACCACCCACAACGCGCTGCGCGCCTTCGTGGGCACGGGCCTGATCACCGCCCTGATCGGCACCCTGCCGATCCTGCGCTTCCTGTGGTTCTGGGCCAATGGCGAAGGCGCCGGACACGTACAGTCGCTGATCCTTGGCGGCGCCCTTCTGATGCTCGGCACGATCGTGGCGGTCATGGGTATCCTTGCCGACCTGATCGCCACCAACCGCAAGCTGCTGGAAATGAACCTGCAGAAGGTGCGCGAGATCGAGGAAAAGCTGACCCAGCACGAGCTGACCATCAGCGAACCCTCGAAAGAGGTTGACGTCCCGGTCGTCGAAGTCGCCAAGCGCAAGCTGGGCTGACAATGGCGAGTGCCGCCAATCCGTTGCACGACGGGCAGCTGCCCACGTCGGCGACCACCCGTCCGTGGTGGCGTACGACTGACAGCGCGATCTGGCCCCTGGCCGCCCTCGTCCTGCTGCTGGTCCTGCAATTCACCCTCGTCTTCACCCGCGCCATCAACTGGGACGAATACTCCTATTTCCGCGGGGTAGCCTGGCTCGCTGACGGTCGCCTCGATCGACCGCTGCAGAGCATCCACACGCGCCTGTTCGCATGGCTGCCGGGGATGTTTTCCACCAGCACCGACCATATCGTGGCTGCCCGCGTGGCGATGTTCGGCTTCGAACTGGTGACGCTGGCCAGCATCTTCGCGATTGCCCAGCGCTTCAGTGATAATCGCACGGCGGCCTTTGCCCTGCTGGCCTACGTGTCGGCAGGCTTCGTCCTGCAACACGGGACGTCCTTCCGCGTCGATCCGATTGCCACTGCCCTGCTCTGCTCTGCGCTTGCCATTCTGGTCCTCTCGCCGCTCAGGCTGCTGCACATCCTCGGCTTCGGTGCGCTCGCAGGCCTTGCGCCCATGGTGTCGATCAAGGTGGTTCTCTATGCCCCCGCCTTCGCTGGCCTTGCCTACTGGCGCGCTTCCAGGAGCGGCTGGCAAGCAGCGGAAATGGTCCGCATCGCGGCCTGCGGGCTTGCCGCGGCCCTGGCCTTCGGCGCGATCTACTGGCTGCATTCGCAAGGCGTGACGGGTGACGACAGCCCGGTGGCGGCATCCAGCGAGGTTCTCGGCCGTTCGCGAAGCTGGGCCTTCTTCCTTGGCGTTCCGCCCTATTGGCAAATGATCATCAAGGCCCTGCTGACAGCACCACTGATGGCAGCGATCATCCTGCTGCTGCCCTTCGTGGTCCGGAAGGCAGGCCTTGATACGGTCACAAAGGTCGCTCTGCTCGGCCTGTGGCTGCCCGTGCTCTGCCTGCTCTTCTACACCAACACGGCGGGCTATTTTTACGTCTTCCTGTTCGCGCCGCTCGCGATAGCCGGCATACCGGTGCTGCGCCTCGCCATCGAACGGTTCTCCTCGCGCAACCTTGCGCTTGCCCTGCTGGCCATGGGCTCGCTCATCTGGCTGACGGAAGACCGCTCCATCATCGAGCGCCAGCGGCAGGTCGAAAGCAACGTCCAGCAGATTTTCCCCGAACCGGTGGCCTATTTCGATCACAACTACATGCTTGGCGGATGGCCCAAGGGAAATGGCCTGCTGACGCCGTGGGGCCTTGAACTGTATCGGCTGAACAAAGTCCCCCAGTATCGGATGGCGATGGAGGAGCAGCCGATCCCCCTGTTCCTTGCCAACTATCCGGACCTTGAGCAGGTGATCACCGGAGAGCGCGACGACCTGTTTCTGCGCGAAGACATCGAGGCCTTGCGCAACAACTATGTCGAGTTCGCATGGCCTGTATGGATTGCCGGCAAGAACTATGCCGGACAGCAAAGCGAATTCACCGACGAATTCCTGGTGCCCGGCACCTACACGGTCGAAGAGGGCCCCATCGGGATCGACGGCGTGAGCTACGAGACCGGGGATACCCTGGAAATCACCCGTGGCACTCACGCGATCCTCGTCCAAGAAGGAACGACCGCCCGGCTCGTCTGGGGTGCGAACCTGGCCCGCCCAGCGGTTCCCATTGCCCCCGGCCCGCTCTACACGGACTTCTGAGAGAACATGGCGAACACCACTCACATCCTGATCGTGAACCAGCACGGCGACAACCGCGGCGACGAGGCTGCCCTGCGCGCCATGATCGACGAGTTCACAAACCGGCTGGGCGATGTGCGCTTCACGATCCTGCACCAGTTTCGCGACCGCAACCTGCGCCCCCGGCTTGATGCGCAGGTCGAATGGCATTCGCTGGTGCTCAATCCGCTGATCGGCCTCGGCCTGCTGATCGCGGCGCTGCTGCGCCCCTTGGGCATCGGCAAGAGTCCGCGTGGGAACAGCCAGCTTGCGCAATTTCGCCGCGCCTACGAAAGCGCGGACCTTGTCGTCAGCGCGCCGGGCGGCCCCTATTTCGGTGACATCTACGCCGCACACGAGATCGTGCACTGGTTCTACGTCTGGCTTGCCAGGCGCTACGGTAAGCCCGCGTTCCTCTATGCCACGTCTGTCGGGCCGTTCCGCCATCGACTGTTGAATCCGGTGCGACGGATCATGTTCCGCCGGTTCGACAAGCTGTGCGTGCGTGAAGACCTTTCCCGCGCCATGCTGGAGGACTTCGTTCCGGGCGTGACGGTGGAAGTGACCGCGGATTCCGCCCTTCAGCGCAAGCCCTACCAGCCCAAGCCTGCGCCGCAGGACACGGACCTCGTCGTGGGCATGACGGTGCGCCACCATCCCTTTGCCGATGCCGCGGACGAGGAAGAGCGCAAGGCTCTCCAGGCTCGCTATGTCGAGGTGCTGGACGATGCCGTGCGGCACCTTGCCGCGCGCGGTGCGACGAAGCTGGTCCTGTTCCCGCAGCTTTACGGCACGGCGCACAGCGACGTGCCCGTGCTGGAAGCCTTTGCCGAGCGTCATCAGGACGTGATCGCAACCGAGATCTTCGATCCAGAAGCAGATTCCGACATGCAACGCGAAGCGATCCGTGCATGCGACCTGTTCATCGCCAGTCGCTACCACCCGCAGATCTTCGCCGCTTCGGCCGGTGTGCCGGGCATCTGCATTGCCTACGAACACAAGATGACCGGCTTCATGAAGCAGATGGGCCTCGATCGCTTTGCTTTCCCGGTCGACGACCTCGACAAGACCAAGGTGATCGCGGCCATCGACGAAGCGCTGGACAAGCGCGCGGAGCTCTCCCCGCAGATGATCGAAGCCGCATCGAGGCTGCATGATCGTTCCTGCAACACCACGGCACGCGCCGTGGAGCTGATCGATGCCAGCCGGGCGCGAGCCGCCGCATGATGGCCTTAGACCCGGTTTTCGGAGCCACGCCGCCAGCCGGGTCCCAATGGGTGCCCTCGCCCGGCTTCCTGCTGCGCCGCAATCGGATCCTGAAGATGATGCGGGACATTCCCGGCGGCGACTTGCTGGAACTGGGCTGCGGAGCGGGGGCGATGCTCGCCGATTTCGCCGCGCTGGGGCACAGGTGCACGGCTGTCGAAACATCGGAAGCCGCACGCGCCGGGGCGACCCAATTCCACGCCGGAAACCCGTCTGTCACCATCCTAAGCGAAACGGACCCGTCGTGGCGTGAAAGCTTCGACTGCGTGGTCTCGTTCGAAGTCCTTGAACACATCGAGGAAGACCGCGAGGCGCTCAGCGAATGGCTGTCCTACCTGAGGCCCGGTGGAAAGCTTGTCCTCAGCGTTCCGGCAGGTCCGCATCGTTGGGATGCGTCGGACGAATGGGCAGGCCATATCCGCCGCTACACGCGCGACGGGCTGACAGACCTCGTCACCTCCTGCGGCGCGAAGGTAGAGCAGGTGGAAACCTACGGCTGGCCGCTGGCGAACATGCTCGCGCCGATCCGCGCCCGGTCGAAGGCGAAAGCCAGCGCCGCAGACAGCACGGCCGCCCGCACCGCCGAAAGCGGCATCGAACGATCTGCCGAGCGGCGCATGCTGCCAATCCTGAAGTCCCTGCCTGGTCGCCTGGCCATGCGCGGCTTTTTCGCCATGCAGGCTGCCGCAGCACCCACCGATCTTGGCCCAGGCTACCTGCTGCTGGCGCGCAAGCCCGCAGCCTAGCTGGCGCTCTCGTCCTCTGCACGGGCTACCGCGCGCATCCGCAAAGACATCACCGCCGTTCCCACCACGCCCAGCGTAAGGCAGAGCAGCAGCAAGGCGGCGCGCTCCGCCGAGGCGGCGATGACGCCCGCCGCAAAGTTGTGACCTGTCGCGGCCACCAGCCCGCCGATGATCGCTTCACGAACGCCGAGCGAGGCGAAGGAGAACAGCCCAAGCACCACGACAACGGGTGACACGACCAGCAGCAAGGGCAGGTCCACCGGGGTGCCGACAATGTCGAAGGCGATATCCATCCGGATTGCGCCAAGAGCCAGCTGCACGACAATCAACACTGCCAGAATGGCGAGCCTGTCCTTCCGCTGACGGCCTTCATGGATAGCCGCGACGAATCCGTTCCAAAGTCGCCATAACAGCCCCTCCCCTTGCGACGGGGCAACGCGCCAGAGGAACAGCAATACGACGATGCCCGCCACGGCGAACAGGCCCAGCGTCAGCGCCGCATCCTTCACGCCGTCGACCAGGCCGAGGCCAACGATGCCGATTGTCGCCATGACCGCCGAAATCGCCAGCAGCAGGCCGAACCTCAGCGCGATCAGGCCGAGGTTCCTGTCGTAGGAAAGCCCGTGGACCTGCAACAGGTAGCGGAAGCGAAACATGGTGCCGAGGCGAGTGGGCACATAGTTCAGCAGGCTGCTGGAGGCATGGACCAACAGGCTTTCCCCGGCCCCCAGGTTCACGTTCTGGCTCTTGAGCAGGACGACGTTCTGCAGGCCCATGGCAAACCAGCTGACCAGAATCAGCCCGATCAGCGCGGCAAGATCGAAGGCGCTGGTAGTGGCGACTCCTTCGAAGATCGTGTCGCGGCTATCGTAAATGAACCAGCACAGCCATGCGAAGCCGACGACCGACAGCACCTGCTCGATCAGTCGCCAGGCGCGTTTCATGCCTCGGTTTCCTGCAGCACACCGTTGAATGCGCCATATGTCGCAAGGGCGGTAAGCGCGTGCGAGGCGATGGTGTCGAGCGCCACCTTGTTGCGGAACAGGTCTTCGGACCACTTCTTCGAAAACAGGCTGTCGGCAAATTGCCGGTCGATCTCGAAGGGGAGCTGCCCCAGCAGGTCTTCCATCAGAGGGCGCAACTCGCCGCGATACCAGCCGTCGACCGGGGCTTCTGCCGGGGATCGCTTCGGTTGGTAGACGATATCGGCGGGCAGCAATTCCCTCGTCACCGCCATCTGCATCAGGGCATGTTTGCCCATGTTTGCAGGGCCACCCTGCGGGCGCGACATTTCATCCGACATGGAGCTCGCCAGCTTGGCAAAGCGCGGGTGGCTGAACGGGGAAACGATGGCGACGCCGGTCGTATCGAAACAGCCTTCCACCTTGTTGCGGTTGCTGCCGGCCAGCGCCTTGCTGTGATAGGCGCGACGGACCCGGCTGAGGTTCGCGACCGGCTGCGCCAGTTCCCGCAATATCTCTTCGACATCGCGTTCCTGCTCGAAAGGCCCACCACGCGCCCATTCGAGCGATCTGTTGTCCAGTGCGCGCGCCGCGAAGTGGTCACGCACCAGCGGCTCGCGTCGCAGCATGGTCATCAGGTTGCGACCGACACGCAGCGGATGGCCCAGCCGCCGCTCCAGCGCGCGCGATCCGAAGACGCTTTCCGCCAATCCCCGGATCGGCGATGGAATCTTCGCCAATGCCTCCACCACCCGCGTGCGCCGGTAGATCGTGGGATAGCCCAGGAACAGGCCGTCGCAGCCGTCACCCGTCAGCGCATGTTTCAGGCCGGCTGCGCGGATCACGCGGCATACCTCGACGCTTTCGATCGGATAGTGCGGCTGCACGGCCGTCAGGTTGAAGCGGCGACCGTAGTTCCGCAGGCCATCGGCGATCACTTCGGGGCCGATGGCCACCCAATGATGCTGCGAACCGATCTCGGCCGAAAGCCTCTCCGTCATCGGCTGGTTGAAGCTGCCATCGGCAAATTCGAAGGTGAACGTCTCCACCGTCTTGCCCAGCCTGCGCAGACCAGCGGCGACCAGCGCGGAATCGAACCCGCCCAGCATCACCGCCACCCGTTCGTGGGTCGGCGCTACGTCTTCAAGCGCCTGCAGGAAGCCGTCGTGCAGCGCATCCATGGCCTCTTCGAGCGTGGCCTGCGACAAGTCCGGCGCATCGCCCGCCCAGGCGGCAATCTTGTGCCGCTCGACCTGCCCCTGCCGCCATTGCAGCAGCGTTCCTCCGGGCAGCGTCGTTACGCCTTTGTAGACCGTCCGGCCTCCCGGAAGGAACTGGTATCCCAGCAGGAAATCCTCCAGCCCGCGATCTAGCGCGATGCCGGAGAATGCCGTCGGCATCAGCGCGAGGTTGCTGGCGAACTGCAATCCCTCGCCAGTTTCCCGCAGGAACAGCGAATGTCCTCCAGCAGGATCGGTCGCGAGCAGGGTTGCGCCCTTCTCACCATCATGCAGCGCCAGGACATAGGTTCCGGGAATGCCGTCCAGAAAGCCCGTACCCAGTTTCCGGTATCGCTGCAGCAGGTATGCCGCCGCACTGTCGGGATCATCGATGGGATTTCCCGGCCCTTTCCAGTCAGGCGCGCCGCCCAGGATCATGCCCAACAGGACAAGCGAGGTGCCGTCCTCTTGCGCAGTCCCCAGCGTCGCCCCGCCGTCGGTGGCGGAATAGAGCGCCGCTCCGGCCTGTTCCGAAAGCAGGCTTGGAACCACGCCAAAACCTTCGGTCACGCGCTCGACCGCGTCCGGGCGCGTTGTTAGCTGACCGAGATGGCCAAAGAAGAGGTTCATCGTCTCATTCCGTCTCTGCCACCGTGGCAAGGATACGTTGCCAGTCGCCGGCGAGCGCCGGGAAGCTGAAGCGATCCTGCAACCTGCCATGCAACACGGGAGGCAGCGCCGCACGCTCACCGGCGAATTTGTCCAGTGCATCGAGCAAGGCGTCGGGATCGTTGGGCGGGATCAGATAGATCCCCTCGTCCGCGTCCTCCACCAGCTCTCGCATTGCGTTGGAATCCCTCGTAATCAATGGCTTGCCGACGGCGAATGCCTGGTAGACCTTGTTCGGGATCACGCGTGAAGCCTTGTCACTGGTGCCAAAGATGCCGAGGCAGATGTCGGCCTTGTCCATCTCCCCACCCAGCCGGGTGTAGTCGACCCAGTTGATCCGCTCAACATGCGGCGCATCCGCTTCCGCTAGCCGTGCATCGATCCGTCCGGCTTCCTGCCCCTGCCCGATGATCGTCCAGTGATAGGCAGCACCGCGCGGCTGCAGCGCCGCATCGATAATGGTGTCGATGCCGTGCAGCGGGATGAACTGACCGTAGAACAGTACCTTGATCGGTGCGTCGGGGGATGGTGCACCAACCGCGGCCGGCACGGCGAATGCCTCTCTCTCCGCGCCGACCAGGACCGCATCCAGCTTGCCGGCGGGAACCTGGTGCAAGTCTCCCATCAGCGCTGCGTGGGCCTTGGTATCCAGCACCACCTTGTCGGCGATCCGACAAGCCTGGCGTTCCATCCAGCGCAGCGCGCGGGCCTTGAGCCCCTGTTCCGCACCCATGGCGCGATCGCGGGCGTAGGTGTCGTAAATCGAGAGAAAGGCGTCCCACACCACCGGTTTGCCGCGCAGCTTTGCCAGTGGAGCCAGGAGCAGCATGTCGAACAGCCCCATGTAACCGATCACCACCACGTCGTGCGGCCCGGCGAAGAGGTAACGCAGCGCCAGCACCGGATAGGCGAGCAGCAGCCGCAGCCCCACCTCCAACCGCGCGCCTGGCCCGCGCATGACGGACTTGTCCTCCACCCCTTCCCACACCGGGAAATGCAGCATGCGCAGCGCGGGATCGATCTGGCGCAGGCTCTCGCGCAGTAGCCGCGTGCGCGGCTTGCCGAGGTCGTAAGTCCCCAGCAGCACCACGCGCATCGCCGCTTTGCCGCTTGTCGTCACCAACCCGTTTACCTTCTTTTGCGGCGAGAAATTCACGCTGTGCCGTACAAACTTAACCAGTTCTTCACCTAAATTCGCAAGAAGCCTTCCGTAGGAAATCCGCCGATATTTTCGCAATACGGCGATGGGAACGAACTTTAGGGGGTTTGCGAGAATGAGCGCATTCGGACGCAAGAACGGCGCAGGCGGCATGTCCAAGGGTGCCCGTCCGAGCTTTGGCGTCGCCAAGCCCATGCGTGGCGGCGGCGGTTCACCGAAGCCGGCAGCCGACGAATCCGCCGCGCCGCCTCCGGGTGGTGCAGCAGGCGGCGAGCAGTTCCCGCCGGTCCCGCCCGAAGGATCCGCCGTCGAAGGCGCCGGCGGTGCGAACGCCAAGGCCAGCGATGCGATGAGCCGCCTCGCGGACCGTTCCAACGCGGTCCACGACAACAGCAGCGAGCTGGGCGGCTTCGAAGCCAGCGTCCACAAGATCAAGGAACAGGTGCTTCCCCGCCTGCTCGAACGCGTCGATCCCGAGGCAGCGGCCACGCTGAGCAAGGAAGAGCTGTCCGAGGAATTCCGCCCGATCATCATGGAAGTGCTGGCCGAGCTGAAGGTCACGCTGAACCGCCGTGAACAGTTCGCGCTGGAAAAGGTGCTGATCGACGAGCTGCTCGGTTTCGGCCCGCTGGAAGAGCTGCTGAACGACCCCGACGTGTCGGACATCATGGTCAACGGCCCTGACCAGACCTACATCGAAAAGAAGGGCAAGCTGGTCATCGCGCCGATCAAGTTCCGCGATGAAAGCCACCTGTTCCAGATTGCCCAGCGTATCGTGAACCAGGTCGGCCGCCGCGTCGACCAGACCACCCCGCTGGCTGACGCCCGCTTGAAGGACGGCTCGCGTGTGAACGTGATCGTTCCGCCGCTGTCGCTGCGCGGCACCGCGATCTCGATTCGTAAATTCTCCGAGAAGCCGATCACCCTAGACATGCTCAAGGGCTTCGGTTCGATGAGCGACAAGATGTGCACCGCGCTGAAGATTGCCGGTGCCTGCCGCATGAACATCGTCATCTCGGGCGGTACCGGTTCGGGTAAGACGACCATGCTCAACGCCCTGTCGAAAATGATCGACCCGGGCGAGCGCGTGCTGACCATCGAGGACGCCGCCGAACTTCGCCTGCAGCAGCCGCACTGGCTGCCGCTGGAAACCCGTCCGCCGAACCTTGAAGGCCAGGGCGCCATCACCATCGGTGACCTCGTGAAGAACGCCCTGCGTATGCGTCCCGACCGGATCATCCTGGGCGAAATTCGTGGCGCGGAGTGTTTCGACCTCCTCGCCGCCATGAACACCGGCCACGATGGCTCCATGTGTACGCTGCACGCCAACTCGCCGCGCGAGTGCCTGGGCCGTATGGAAAACATGATCCTGATGGGCGACATCAAGATCCCGAAGGAAGCCATTTCGCGCCAGATCGCGGAATCGGTCGACCTGATCGTACAGGTGAAGCGTCTTCGCGACGGTTCGCGTCGCACCACCAACGTCACCGAGGTGATCGGCATGGAAGGTGACGTGATCGTGACGCAGGAACTGTTCGCGTTCGAATACCTGGACGAGAGCGAAGACGGCAAGATCCTCGGCGAATTCCGCTCGAGCGGCCTGCGTCCCTACACGCTGGAAAAGGCCCGCCAGTTCGGCTTCGACCAGGCCTATCTCGAGGCCTGCCTCTAGTCTTCTTTTCGCTCACGCATCCGCGTGAGCACCCGCTGCGGATCCGGACCTACTTCCCTCACCCACCGGCGAGCCAGCCGACGGCGGCAAAGCTCATCAGCGCGAGGCCGATGAAGCCCGACAGCGCGCCGATGTCGCGCCAGGGCATGATGCCGACATCGTCCACGTCCTGTCGCTTTGCGCGGCGGCGTTCGCCCCACGCCGAGAACGCGGACAGCAGCAGGAAACCACCGCCCCACAGGCCGTAGACCGTTGCATCGCTGGCGAAGAGGATCCAGTCGGGCAATCGCATGCTGGGCGGGATATGGGACCAGCATCCCGCGCCAACAATAGTTGCACGCCGCTCAATTGGGTCTATTTCCGCCCGCGTGGATGAACGCAACACCGACAGGCCCCTGCTGGCCCTGCTGATGCGGCTGGCGGGTATCGCCGGCTTTGCGCTGATGGCGGCACTGATCAAGCTGGCTTCGGATACGGGCGTCCACCTCGCCGAACTGCTGTTCTGGCGACAACTCGTCTCCCTGCCCATCCTGGTCGGCTGGGCCATGCTGACTGGCGGCCTGATGCAACTGGCCACGACGCGTCCGAAAGCGCACGGGGTGCGCGCCGCCTATGGCATTGTGGGCATGGTGCTGAATTTCGGCGGCGTCATCCTGCTGCCGCTGGCCGAGGCGACGACGCTCTCCTTCACCGCCCCGATGTTCGCCGTGCTGCTGTCGATCGTACTGCTGCGCGAGAAAGTAGGCGTGTGGCGCTGGTCGGCCGTGGCGGCGGGCTTCATCGGCATTCTCGTGATCGCCCAGCCGGGCGGTGGCCACCTGCCCCTGTTCGGCGCTGCCGTGGCGCTGGGCGGCGCCTTCATGATCGCCCTCATCGCCATCCAGATCCGCGACCTGTCCAGCACCGAGGCACCGATGGTGATCGTGTTCTGGTTCAGCGTCGCCTCGGTGATCGTCACCCTGCCCTTCATGCTCTGGGTGCACGAGCCGTTGAGCGCTCACCAGTGGCTGCTGCTGCTCGGCATCGGCCTGTCCGGAACCTGGGGCCAGGTGCTGGTGACCATGGCACTGCGCTTCGGCAAGGTCTCCAGCGTCATCGTGATGGACTATTCCAGCATCGTCTGGGCGGCGATCTACGGCTGGCTGTTCTTCTCGACCCTGCCCGCCGCAACCACCTGGATCGGTGCTCCACTCGTCGTGCTGGCGGGGCTGATCATCACCTGGCGCGAGCGCGTGGTCGCAAAACGTGCATTTGTGGACCAGCGACAGACCACCGGAACCTGAGTGTCAAAATCGGATTTTGGCTGTAAGCTCATCGCTGATGGGTCGCCATTGAAAGGAACAAGACATGGCTCGCAAGATCATTATCGCCGTGACCGCCGGCTTGCTGACGCTGAGCGCGGCCGCGTGCAACACCGTGCGCGGCGCCGGGGAAGACCTGCAATCGGTCGCCGACGACGTCGACGAAGTCATCTGAGGTTAGACGAGACCGGCCCGGAAAGGGCTCGCAGGGCGCCCGCTGGAGCGATCCGGCGGGCGCCTTACGTCTTGCGATAGACCAGGGTGAGGTTGTTCGCGGGCATGGCATGGCGGGCAGTGCGCTCCAGCCCGTTGGCGGCGGCGAGGCCATCCACCCAGGCCGCATCGCGCAGGCCCCATGCCGGGTCGCGGGACTTGAGACTGGCATCGAAATCAAGGTTCGATGCGGTCGTCTCGACATCCGCTTCCAGGAACGGCCCATAGATCGCCAGCGGTGCACCCGCAGCCAGCAAGCGCCCGGCGGCGGCCATCAGCCCCTCGGTCGCGGCGGTGGGGCTGATATGCGTCATGTTGGAGCAGAAGATCGCGTCGGCCCGTTCCACCGGCCATTCGCCTGCGCTGGCATCGAGCTGCAGCGGCGCCAGTAGGTTGTCGCCCCCTTCCTCATCCCGCCAGGCGGCTATCGATTCCAGCGCCTCCGGACTCGGATCGGTCGGCTGCCATGTCAGCCTAGGAAAGCGCCGGGTGAGATAGATGGCATGCTCGCCCGTGCCGCTGGCGATCTCCAGCACCAGGCCGCTTTCGGGAAACTCCCTTTCCAGCACGTCGCCGATAGCCTCGCGATTGCGCTGCGTGGCCGGGGCGTATTGCTTGCTCATCGCCGAATCCTCGCACCTTTGCGCGCGCTTTTTTCGCGCACGATCATCCAGACCAACAGGCCGGCGGGACCGGCTACCAGCGACAACAGCAGGATCGGGGCCTGCACCAGCCGCGAAATGCCCTTCTGGTCTCCATCCTTGGCGATCCACAGGCCCACGAACAGGTCGAAGGCGAGGTAGTGGATCCAGCCGATGGTCACGCCGCTGTCCGACTGGAAGATGGCGCGCACACCCTCGATTGTCGTGAAGGAGGTTGCCCCGCCCTCCCCGGTCGCGCCCGGATCGACGGAGCCGGTCAGGATCAGACCCAGCAGCGCCGCATAGGCGAGGCACAGCAGGCCGATGCCGGCATAGAAGATCGCGCTCTGCGCCAGCGGTGTTCGCGGCAGCAGGATCAGCACGGCCCACGCCGCCATGGCCCAGATATTGGCCAGGCCGAACAGGCTATCCCACATGGTCTATTCCTTCGTTCTTGCGCGCCCAGATGCCCGCCAGGATCGATCCTATCACCACGTGATAGACTGAGGATATGGCACTTGGCACGGGGGCTAGAGCAGCCTGCATCGGGTTGGCGAACTGGCTGGCGAAGCTGGGCGCAGAAGCCAGGCTGGCGCCAAGGCCGGAATTCTGCATGCCGACCTCGATGCTCAGCGTGCGGCGCTCCGGCACGGCGAAGCCCATCACCCATGGCAGCACATAGCCAAGCGCGAAGCCGATGGCGTGCAATGCGAATATGGCGAGCAGCAGAATGCCGAAGTGCGCCTCTATCAGGTCCTTCGATGCGCCCACGATGCCGCCGACGATCAGCACCACGACGATGACCGACACCAGTGGCGAAACCGTGGCGATCCGCCGCGTGGTCTCCGGCAGCAAGCGCCCCATGACGACGCCGGCGATCACCGGCACCAGCACGATGGCGACCATCGAGCGGAACAGCGCCCAGCGGTCGATCTCGATGAACACGCCGCCCAGCCAGCCGGTCAGCAGCGGCGTGAGGACGATGGCCACCAGGGTGGATGCCATGGTCATCGTCACCGACAGCGCGAGGTTGGCGCGGGCAAGATAGGCGACGACATTACTGGCGGTACCGCCGGGGCAGCAGGAAACCAGGATCAGTCCCACCGCGAGGCCGGTCTCCAGCCCGCTCGCCAGCGCCAGGGTTACGCCTGCCAGTGGCATGACGGTGAATTGCAGCGCCACGCCCGCCGCCACGCCGCGCGGCATGGTCAGCACGCGGGCGAAATCCTCCAACCGCAAGGTCAACCCCATGCCCAGCATGATGACGCCCAGCAGTACGCTGATCAGCGGCTGGCCGAAGGCTTCGCCGCGCGTGACCCAGGTAAAGTGTTCGGGAACCAGCCACGCCCAGCCCACGCCGAGCACGGTCCAGATGGCAAACAACGCGGTGGCCTTCTCGATGATGCGTGTCATGCCCCGCCCCCGCTGCCGGCTATCCCTTGCCGCCGGTCGGTGGCTGCTGGCGCTCGAATTCGCGCGCCAGGCGCATCAGCGATTCATGCTCGTGCACGAACTGCCCGCCAGCCTTGTTTGTCGCCGCATGCAGCGCGGCATGGGCAAGGTCGATGGCGCGGACCGAGCGGTACTTGGCCTTGTTGCCTTGCAGGAACAGGTCCGCCACCGGCGCGAGGAGCTGGCCGACCTTTTCCGCCGGGCGCAGGTCGTTCTCGCGCTTGCCGCGCAGCAATCCGGGGCGGAAAATGTCGAGCCGGTGCAGCTTCAGTGCCTTCAGGTCGCGCTCTGTCTCTCCTTTGACGCGCAGGTAGGAGTTCTTCGAATAGGGGTCCGCGCCGACCGAGGAAATCTGCACGAAGTTCTTCACGCCCGCCGATTTCGCTGCGCGCGCAACCTCCAGCACCAGGTCATGATCGACGGCGCGGAAGGCCTCCTTGCTGCCGGCCTTGCGATGCGTGGTACCCAGCGCGCTGATGATCGCGTCGGGCACCAGCTGGGTGATGATGCCGGGCCATTCCTCGCTCTCGGCCAGCACCAGTTCCATCCGCGTACCGCGAGGGAAGGGAATTTCCCGCCGTGCCAGCCCTTGCAGCACGATCCCCTGAAGGTGCGGCGACTGGGCAATGATGGTGCGGCCGACCAGTCCCGTCGCGCCCACCAGCAGGATGCGCCGCGGCTCAGACATTGGACAGACCGTTGGGCCGCTCGCCGAAGATGCCGGCGTACTGGGCCATGGCGTACTGGTCCGTCATCCCGGCGATGAAGTCGGAGATATGGCGCGAGCGCTCCGGCTCCTCCGGCGGCAGGCGCTCGGTCCAACCGGAGGTCATCAGCGAGGGATCCTGGTCGTAGGCGGCAAACAGCTTGGCGATCACCACGCGCGCCCGCTCCGCCGTGCGCTTCTGCGCGTCGTGGTGGTAGAGGTTGGCGTACATGAACCGCTTCAGGGTGCGCTCGCGCTGCGCCATCTCGGGCGAGAATGCCGCCAGCGCCCGGCCCGCACTGCGCACCTCTTCCACCGAGCCGATGCCGGCCAGGTTGGTGCTGGTGGTGGCGATGAGGTCGTTCACCATCAGGCCGATCTGCGTGCGAACCAGTTCGCGCAACTGCTTGGCCCGGCTGGCATGAGGAAAGGTGCTTTGCACTTCGCGCCAGAGATCGGCGATGAAGTCGAGTTCCAGCAACTGGTCGAGCTCGAGGTAGCCGGCGCGCAGGCCATCGTCGATATCGTGGTTGTCATAGGCGATATCGTCGGCCAGCGCCGCCACCTGGGCTTCCAGCGAAGGCCAGCGGGTCAGGTCCAGCGGGAATGCCTCGTCCAGCTCCGCCAGCGCCCAGCCCGGCTGCGTTACCGGACCATTGTGCTTGGCCAGCCCTTCCAACGTTTCCCAGCTGAGGTTCAGGCCACGCACGTCGCAATAGGGATTGTCCAGCCGCATGACCGTGCGCAGCGCGTGGGCGTTGTGATCGAAGCCGCCGCGCGTGGCCAGTGCATCGTTCAGGGCATCCTCGCCCGGATGGCCGAACGGGGGATGGCCAAGGTCGTGCGACAGGCACAGCGCCTCGGTCAGGTCTTCGTCCAATCCCAGTTCGCGGGCGATCACGCGCCCGATTTGCGCCACCTCCAGGCTGTGGGTCAGGCGGACACGATAGTGGTCGCCATCGGGCGCCACGAACACCTGCGTCTTGCCGGCGAGCCGGCGGAAGGCGATCGAATGGATGATCCGGTCCCGGTCGCGCTGGAACGCACTGCGCGGACCGCGCGCACCTTGGCCCTGATGCGCGAATTCGCGGCCACGGGTCTTGGCGGGATCGGCAGCGTAATGCGCGCGGGACATGGCAGATGCGCTAGAAGCCGCGCAGCCTCGTGACAACGTGAACAGCGCGCGAACGCCGTGAAAATCGGGCTACTGGTCGCCGATTATCCACCGGGCCGCGGCCTCGGCATGGATGGCGGTGCAATCGTAGACGGGCAGGATGTTGGCATCGACGTCCACCACCTGCTCCAGTTCGGTATTGGCCATGACCACGGCTTTCGCGCCATCGCGTTCGAAATCGGTGAACATCGACTTCAGCGTGCGCTCCGCATCGCGCGTCGCCTTGCCCATCATCAGTTCCTGCGTGATGATCCGTTCGAGTGCGTCGACATCGCTCATGCGCGGCGGCAACAGGTCGATGTCGTGGGCCACCAGCCGGCGGCGGTAGAAACTCTCGGTCATCACGCTGCGCACGCCCACCAACGCGGCGGTGTGGACGCCGTCTTCCTTCATTTTCTCGCCAACGCATTCGGCGATGTGCAGGAACGGTCGATCCACCTCCGCTTCCACGTCGCGGTAGACCTTGTGCAGGACGTTGGCCCCGATCACGATCATCTCGGCGCCGGCGTCGGAGAGGCGGTTCGCGCTTTCGGTCAGCATGGTGGTGACCTTGCCCCAGTCATCGTTAGATTCGGGCCAGGGGATGCCGGTGAAGTCGAGGCTTTCGATCACCATCGGTGCCAGGGCCCGCGGATCGTGATGCTTCCGGACGTAGCGATTGATGCGTTCGAAATAGGCGCGGGTCGAAACCCAGCTCAGTCCGCCGATAAGACCCAGTTTGCGCAAAGTCGTCCTGCCCTCATGTTCTGTGGCGCGCCTACCCTAGTGCGTCACACCCCCCGAAACCAGCCATGGTCACGACTGGTTCCGAGGGCCGGACAATTGCAGGCTGGATCAGCGGGTGCCGATCGGGTCCGGCTGGCCGTCACTGTCGTTACCGGCATAGCCATCGACATGCAGCGTGCCGCCCGTGGCCAGCAGGATGCCAGCCGCATGCGGTGCGGCCATGGAGGTGCCGCTGATGGTGTCGTAACCGCCATCCTTCCAGGTGGAGGCAATGCCGAGGCCTGGCTCCGCCCAGTCGACCGGGGCGCCATAGTTCGACCAGCTGGTGAGGTTGTCGTTCTGGTCGATGGCGCTGATCGTGTAGACGCGGTTGCCACTGGCGCTGGCGGGCGAATAGTTGGTCGAATCCGACCCATCGTTACCTGCTGCCAGCACCATGTGGATACCGCCTTGCGCGGCGGCTTCCACGGCATCGTTCAGAGCCTGGTTGGCACCGCCGCCAAGGCTCATGTTGG
The DNA here is from genome assembly GCF_026967575.1 of Aurantiacibacter sp. MUD11. Classification (NCBI taxonomy): domain Bacteria; kingdom Pseudomonadati; phylum Pseudomonadota; class Alphaproteobacteria; order Sphingomonadales; family Erythrobacteraceae; genus Aurantiacibacter; species Aurantiacibacter sp. MUD11. Next base: position 851,861 of record NZ_CP114054.1, read on the forward strand.
CGACATCGCCAGCCGAGGCATTTGCAGCAACATGGTCCACCCCGGCGATGATGCCGGAATAGGAACCGCTCCCGCGACGATTGAGCACGCGCACGGCCACGACCGGGGCACCGGCGGCAACGCCGACCACGCCGAAATCGTTGTCGATGGCCGCGATCGTGCCGGCGACATGGGTGCCGTGGCCGTTTTCATCCTCTGCGCCCTTGCGGCTGCCGGTGAAATCCACGCTGCGCGCGGTATCGACGTTCAGGTCCGGGTGATCGAGGTCGATCCCGCTGTCGAGCACCCAGGCGGTGCGACCAAGGTTGGTGCCATCGACGAAGCCGCCCACGCGGGTGATGCCCCAGGGCGTTTCCTGCGGGTCGGACGTGCCACCCCCGCCACCGCCGCCAGGTCCCTTGCCCGGAGGCGGCGCCAAGGTAACGACCTCGTCCTGCACGCAATAGGAAATCCACGGATTGGCGCGTTGCATATTCTCGATGCCGTTGGCCGAAGCCCGCACAGCAAAGCCATGGATCGAGTTGCGATAGGTAAACAGCACCTGCCCGCCCTCCGCATTCGCGGCCCGGTTGGCAGCGGCCACGACCTGTCCGCGGCGCACGACGTTGCTGTCGAACACGCAGATGTACTGGCCAGCAATCGGTCCGGCGGTCTGCTCGGCACCGCTGAAGCCACGTTGCGACATGGCCGGTGCGCTGACGGCAACGGTTGCTGCCACGCCTGCAAGCGCAAGCGCCTTCACGAATTTCATAAGTCCCACTCCCACAAATGCGACCCCCATCGGGCATGGGCATCATGTCTTACTGGTGGGGGGTGTCAAATCGACTCGTCGCGTAATCCACTCGTTTCGGGCGCAACCTGTCTACGGACAGGGTTAACCCGGCAAGGAGTGGTGCAACGCAGCCCTCTGCGTCAGTCCAGCGCCTTGACGATTTCCTCGACCATCTTCTTCGCGTCGGACAGCAGCATCATGGTCTGGTCCATGTAGAACACGTCGTTGTCGACACCGGCGTAGCCGACGCCGCCCATGGAGCGCTTGATAAAGAAGACCTGCTTGGCCTTGTCCACGTCGAACACCGGCATGCCGTAAATGGGCGAGCTCTTGTCCGTCTTCGCGGCCGGGTTCACTACGTCGTTCGCACCGATGATGAAGGCAACGTCCGCTTGGGCGAATTCGCTGTTGATGTCCTCCAGCTCGAACACCTCGTCATAGGGGACATTGGCCTCGGCCAGCAGCACGTTCATGTGGCCCGGCATGCGTCCGGCGACGGGGTGGATGGCATATTTCACCTCCACGCCCTTCTCCTTAAGCAGGTCGGCCATTTCCCGCAGCGCGTGCTGCGCCTGGGCCACGGCCATGCCGTAGCCGGGGATGATGATGACCTTCTCTGCCTGTTCCAGCATGAAGGCGGCATCGGCCGCGCTGCCCTGCTTGTAGGGGCGCTGCTCGCGCGCTTCGCCGCCGCCGGCACTGTCGTCCGCGCCAAAGCCGCCCGCGATCACGCTGATGAAGCTGCGGTTCATCGCCCGGCACATGATGTAGCTGAGGATGGCACCCGACGAGCCGACCAACGCGCCGGTGATGATCATCGCGGTATTGCCCAGGGTGAAGCCCATCGCCGCTGCTGCCCAGCCCGAATAGGAGTTCAGCATCGACACCACCACCGGCATGTCCGCCCCGCCGATGGGAATGATCAGCAGGAAGCCGATGATGAAGGCCAGCACCGTCACCGCCACGATCAGCGGCATGGTCTCGCCCGGCCCGGCCATGGCGAACAGGGCAGTCAATACAATGATCGCCGCCAGCGTGCCGAGATTGATGACGTGCCGCATCGGCAGCAGGATGGGCGAGCCGCTCATCTTGCCGGAAAGCTTGGCGAAGGCGATTACCGAGCCGGAAAAGGTGATCGCACCGATGGCGATGCCGAGGCCCATCTCGATCTTGCTGACCGGTGCAATTCCGTCGCCAACCAGCAAGCCGAAGGCCCCGGGGTTGAGGTAGGCCGCCCAGCCTACCAGCACGGCGGCAAGGCCCACCAGCGAGTGGAAGGCGGCGACCAGCTCCGGCATCTGCGTCATGGCGATGCGCCGCGCGATGGTGATGCCCACCACGCCGCCCAGGAAGATGGCGATCCCGATCTCGACGATATTGGCGATGTCATGGGTGACGAGCGTCGTCACCACGGCAATCGCCATACCGATCATGCCGTTGCGATTGCCCGCGCGGCTGCTGGCCGGGCTGGAAAGCCCGCGCAGCGCAAGGATGAAGAACACGCCGGAAACGAGGTAGGCCAGCGCGACCCAGGGATGGATGGCGGCGCCGTCTGCGCCTGCAGCGAGGAAGGACAGGGGCATCACTTATCCTTCTTCTTGTACATGGCGAGCATCCGCTCGGTGACGGCGAAGCCGCCGAAGATGTTGACGCTGGCCAGCACCACCGCGCCCAACCCTAGCCACTTGGCCACGTCGCTGCCGGCTTCGGCTGCGGCGATCAGGCCGCCGACGATGATCACCGAGGAAATGGCGTTGGTCACCGCCATCAGCGGCGTGTGCAGCGCCGGGGTGACCGACCACACGACGTAGTAGCCGACGAAGCACGCCAGCACGAAAATCGAGAGGATTGATATGAAGTCCATGTCAGGGACGCTCCGCTGTCCAGGGAAGGACGAATTCGCGCCCCTCCGCCCAGGTCTGGCCGATCATCTTGCCATCCACCAGGCAGGCGCTGTGGTGATAGTTTCCGCTGCCGTCGGAGGTGCGGAAGGACACGCAGGTGCGCTCCTGCGCCGTGCCGGCATGGCCATCCTCGATCTCGGCCTGGTAGAAGGTGCCGGTAACGCCGCCGTCCTCGGCAACATCCAGCACCATCACCTGGGTGTATTCATCGTCTTCGAGGGATAGCCGCAGGTCGACGAGCCATTCACCGGCCATAGCCGAAGCTGCATCCTGTGCGGAAAGCGGCGCCGCGATCAGCGCCAGCGGGATGAGGCCCAGAGCCTTCACCCGTTCAGCCTCGCATTCACCACTTTGCCGCCCTTGGTCAGCCGGATGGCATCGCCGATCTCCTCGTCGAGCACCGGCTTGCCCGCTTCGGCATCCCAGAAGGCATTGAGGAAATTGAACAAGTTGCGACTGAACAGCGCGCTGGCATCGGCAGCAAGATGGGCCGGCGTATTGGAGAAACCCATGATGGAAACGCCGTGCTTCTCCACCACCTGGTCGGCCACGGAGCCTTCCACGTTACCGCCTTGCGCCACGGCCAGGTCGAAGATCACGCTGCCTGGCTTCATCGTAGCGATCTGCGCGTCGGAAACGAGACGCGGCGCGGCGCGGCCCGGGATCAGGGCGGTGGTGATGACGATATCCTGTTTGGCGATATGGGCGGAAACCATCTCCGCCTGCGCGGCCTTCTGCTCGTCGGTCAGTTCGGCGGCGTAACCGCCCTCGCCCGAAGCCTCCAGCCCTTCGGCGAACACCGGCTTGCCGCCCAGGCTCTTGATCTGCTCGGCAGTCTCGGGGCGGACGTCGGTGGCGGAAACCTGCGCGCCAAGGCGCTTGGCGGTGGCGATGGCCTGCAAACCGGCAACGCCCACGCCCATCACGAAAACCTTGGCAGCGGATACGGTGCCCGCCGCCGTCATCATCATCGGCAAGGCGCGGCCATATTGGTCGGCCGAGGCGATCACCGCCTTGTAGCCGGCCAGGTTGGACTGACTGGAAAGCACGTCCATGCTCTGCGCACGGGTGATGCGCGGCATGAATTCCATCGCCAGCGCCTCGAACCCGGCCTTGGCGTAGGCGTCGACGCGCTCCCGCTGGCCGAAGGGATCGAACACGGCGGCAACCCATGCGCCCGGCTTCGCGCCGGTCAGTGCGGCGACATCGGGCGCCTGCACGGCCATCACCATGTCGGCATTGGCGACGACTTTCTCGGCGCTCGTCACCTCGGCCCCGGCAGCCTTGTAGTCATCGTCGGGGATGGCCGCAGCAACGCCGGCACCCTCTTCAATCGCCAAAGTCGCGCCCAGCGCGATCAGCTTCTTGACGGTTTCCGGTGTCGCAGCGACGCGGGTTTCACCCGCAGCGCGCTCTTTCAGGACCGCAATTTTCATCCCCCCGACCGTCGCCTCAGGAAATGAGGGCGAGGACGATGGCGACAATCACGGCAATGACCGGGATTGACCACTTCAGCATCCCGATGAAGCTGGCGTAAGTGCCGGTATGCGCTTTCATGTCCTGCGGATCGCTCATGGTATCGAATTGCCTTCACTAGAGGGTTTGTTTGGTTGTCCGTTGTCCTATCGCCGCTTTGCGCCGCGCTCAAGGGCCACCCACGCAGTTCCGGCGAATGAGAGCCTTAATGGCCTCTTTACCCCATGCTGCTAGCCGGGAGGTTCGAGAGTCCGGAATCAACCGGATCCAGGGGAAATCGCACATGGTTGAGCCCGAACAACGGCTGCTGATGCTTATCGACAAGGAACCGGCCCAGGGCCGACTTGTCGGTGCGCTCGCCGGCCGCGAGGGCTGGCGCACGCTGTCGGTCGACGACAGCGAGAAGGCGATTGCCACGCTGGGCACGCGCCAGGGCATGCAATTGTCCGCGATCATCCTCGACCAGGCGGTTCCGGGCGACCGTGCCTGCGAACTGATTGCCGAACTGAAGGAACGCCGCCCCGCGCTGCCGATCCTGATGCTGACCACCAGCACCAGCCCGCAGCTTGCCGTGGAGGCGATGCGCGCCGGGGCCACCGACTATCTCGTGAAGCCGGTTGCGCCCGATCGCCTGATGCAGGCGCTGCGCAATGCCACGACGCGCGAGTCCCCGCAGGACGAGCTCAGCCCGCTGTCCGAGAAAATGCCCTCCGACCTCGATTTCGATGCCATGGTGGGCACCGCGCCTCCGTTCCGCGATGCGCTGGCCAAGGCGGCCAAGGCGGCGCGTGGCCATGGGCACGTGCTGATCGAAGGCGAAAGCGGCACGGGCAAGGAGATGCTGATCCGCGCGATGCACGCCGCATCGCCGCGCGCAAAGACAGCCTTCCGCATGGTCAACATCGCGGGAGTCTCGGCCAGCAGCCTCGAATCCGTCCTGTTCGGCCATGAGAAGGGCGCTTTCCCAGGCGCCTTCGACCAGCAGGCGGGCGCCTTGCAGCAGTGCGATGGTGGCACCCTCGTGCTGGACGAGATCGACCGCCTGTCACTCGACGTGCAGGACCGGCTGATCGACGTGCTCGCCAGCGGCAGCGTGAAGCCGCTGGGTGCGCAGTACGGCTTCAAGATCGACGTCCGGGTGATCTGCGCCAGCAACCTGCCGCTGGCAGACCTGGTTTCTGCCGGCCATTTCCGCGCCGAACTTCTTGAACTCATTTCGCGCACCAGCATCGAACTGCCGCCGCTGCGCGAACGCAATCGCGACATCGGTGCGCTGACGCGTTATTTCCTCCACCAGATCGGCCAGCAGCCGGGCCTCCGGCCGCTGGGCATCACCTCCGACGCGCTGCGCCTGCTGGGCGCCTTCGACTGGCCGGGCAATGTCCGCCAGCTGCAAGCCGTGCTGTTCCGCGCCGCCGTGTTCTGCGATGGCGACGCGTTGACCGCCGAGGACTTCCCGCAATTGCGCGAAATCGTCGGTGATACGGAGCCGACCAAGAACGGCCCGATCCGCGATAGTGCCGGCGTCATGCTCTACACGCCCGACGGCAACCTGCGCCCGCTGGAAGAGATCGAGGCCGACGTGATCCGCCTCGCCATCGGTCACTATCGCGGGCGCATGACCGAAGTGGCGCGCCGCCTCGGCATCGGTCGCAGCACGCTCTACCGCAAGCTGAGCGACCTCGGCATCGACAACGCCGCCTAGTCCACCAGCCCCGCAAAGTCGGTCAGCGCCGCGTCGCGCAGGCCGCGCCATACGTTCCGCGCCTGCACCGTCTCGGCGACATCGTGCACGCGCAGCAGTTGCACGCCCGCATCCATGCCCAGCTGGGCAATGGCAAGCGAGCCACCGAGGCGTTCGTGCGCCGGGGCCTCGTTCGACAGCGCGCCGATCATGCGCTTGCGGCTGGCACCCAGCAGCAGCGGCTGGCCGAGCGCGTGGAACAACGGCAGTGCGTTGAGCAGCGCGAGGTTGTCGGCCAGCGACTTGCCGAAGCCGATACCGGGATCGAGCACGATCTTCTTGCGGTCGATGCCGGCCTCGATGGCCTTGTCGCGCACGTCGCGCAGGAAATCGAACACGTCGAAGACCACGCTGGAATAGTCCGGGTCGGCGTGCAGGTCCTCTCCCGTGCCGGGCGCGTGCATCAGGATTACCGGCGCACCGCTAGAAGCGGCGAACTCCACGCTGCGCGGATCGTAGCGCAGGGCGGACACGTCGTTGATCACATGCGCGCCTGCCTGCAACGCGGCCTCCATCACCGCCGGGCGGCGCGTGTCCACGCTGACCGCCGCGCCCATGCCCACGCAATGTTCGATGGCGGGCTGGACGCGCTTGATCTCCTCGCCTTCCCAAACCTCTTTCGCCCCCGGTCGCGTGCTCTCGCCGCCGATGTCGATGATCGCCGCACCGGCCTCGTGCATCTTCGCCGCCTGCGAGCGCATGGCCTCGGCATCGTCCATGAACTGGCCGCCGTCGGAGAAGCTATCGGGTGTGACGTTGAGGATGCCCATTACCTGTGGCTGGTCGAGCCGGATGGTGCGCGCGCCAAGCTCCAGCGGCGGGTGGGCCATGCGCAGGTTCGACCACTGCCGCTCACCTTCTGCCGCGGCATCGTCGGGCATGGTGGCGAGCACGTCGTCGATATTGGCGGCAGTGGCGATCAGCCGCTCCACCACCGCGCCATCGCGGCGCAGGATGACGGCGAATTCGCGGGCGTAGACCATCCCGCCGGCCAGCCGGATAGCCTGTCCATCGACGGCCTGCGGTCCGGAAACCGTGGTCAGCGGCTGGATGTAGATCTGGTCGGGCATCACATATCTTTCAACAGCTTTGCGCTAATGTGGAACACATGGAACACTGTCCTGGCGACAAAATCGCGCCCTCCCCGGCCGAGCTGGATCGGAGGCGAATTTGCACGGTCATGCGCATGGGCCGGAACATGCCGGATTTGCCCCCGGTAGGACAGCCTCAATCCTCGGCGGCGAGCAGGTAGAGGCTGCGCACGGCGTCGATCGGCTTCACGTCGCCGCCATCCTCGTAATGCCAGAAGGTCCAGCCATTGCAGCTGGGGGCATCCTGCAGGGCCTTGCCCACACCATGGATGGAGCCGGTTTCCTTGCCGCATTCGATGCTGCCATCGGCGCGGACAGTGGCCTTCCAGCGGCGCTTCTTGTCGAAGATTTCCGTGCCTGGTTTGAGGAGCCCGGCTTCCACCACCGCGCCGAAGGCGACGCGCGGCTGGCTCTTGCGGCTCTGCATCGTGGCCAGCGAGCTTTCGTCGAGCGGCAGTTCCTTCTCGATGCGTGCCTTGGCCACCTTGCGGTAATTCGCCTCGCGCTCGCAGCCGATCCATTCGCGGCCAAGACGCTTGGCCACGGCGCCGGTGGTGCCGGTGCCGAAGAACGGGTCGAGCACGACGTCGCCCTTCTCCGTCGTGGCCAGCAGCACGCGGTAAAGCAGCGCCTCGGGCTTCTGCGTCGGGTGCGCCTTGTGCCCGGCTTCGTCCTTCAGTCGCTCCCCGCCCGAGCAGATCGGGAAGGTCCAGTCGCTGCGCATCTGGATCTCGTCGTTGAGCGTCTTCATCGCGCGGTAGTTGAACTGGTACTTGGCCTTCTCGCCCTGGCTCGCCCACAGCAGCGTCTCGTGCGCGTTAGTGAAGCGCGTGCCGCGGAAATTGGGCATAGGATTGGTCTTGCGCCAGACGATGTCGTTGAGGATCCAGAAGCCCAGGTCCTGCAGGATCGCGCCGACGCGGTAGATGTTGTGGTAGCTGCCGATCACCCACAGCGCGCCGTCGGGCTTCAGGATGCGCTTGGCCTCGGCCAGCCAGTCGCGGGTGAATTCGTCATAGAGCGCGAAGCTGTCGAAACGGTCCCAGTCGTCGGTCACGGCATCGACATGGCTGCCGTCCGGACGGTTCAGGTCGCCGCCCAGCTGCAGGTTGTAGGGCGGGTCGGCAAAGATCAGGTCGATCGATGCATCGGGCAGCTTGCGCATCTCTTCCACGCAGTCGCCCGCCAGGATCTGCCCCAGCGGCAGGTCGGCCTTGTTGACGGCCGGAGCCTTCTTCGCACGGACGCGCGGCGCGGCGCGGACTTTGGTGAGCTCACCCATGAACAGCTTTCCCCTAAACTTATCCACAGGGTCTGAGTCCTCGGAGTCCGCGGGTCAAGCGGCAATTGCGTCACGCCCCGATTTTGCTCAGGCGGAACGAAAAGAGTCCGGCACAAGATATTGAGTCGCTGACGATTCAGAAGACTCGACATGATGGGGTGTGGCGCGAAGGACTCACTCGTGGCAGAAGGCGGCAGACGGGGGTCGAAACACTAAGTGGGGGGTATTGAAATGGCGTTGAAGGTTATCGGTGCCGGTCCGGGGCGGACGGCGACATTCTCGATGAAATTTGCGCTGGAGCACCTGGGGCTTGGCCCCTGCTACCACATGGTCGAAGTCTTCCGGAACGCGCGCCGCAATATTCCGCTGTGGCTGGACGTGGTGGACGGCAAGCCAGACTGGGACGCGATTTTCGAAGGCTACCAGTCGGTCACCGACAATCCGGCCTGCGTCTACTGGCGCGAGCTGGCGGAGTATTACCCGGAATCGAAGATCGTGCTCACCGTGCGCGACGCCGAGACCTGGGTGGAATCCTGCAACGAGACGATCAACTCGCCGCGGATGCTGGCTTCGCTGGAAGGCAGCGAGCTGATGCGGATGCTGCAGGGCACCTACCTGCGCCAGTTCGGCGACAAGATCGACGATCCGGAATGGATGGCCGACTGGTATCGCGCCTACAACCAGGAAATCATCGACACGATTCCGGCCGAACGGCTGCTGGTGTTCCACCCCAAGGAAGGCTGGGAGCCGCTGTGCGAATTCCTGGGCGTTCCGGTGCCCGCCGAACCCTTCCCGCGCGTCAACAGCCGGGACGAGCTTGGCGGCGCTTCGGACGAACAGGGCGGTTTGCCGGCAGACCCGGTGGAGCTGGAGAATTTCGCCGGCGGCTATGTGGAGATGCTGCGCGCGAAGGCCTTCGGCTAAAGCTCCATTTCCATCTGCGCGACCGGCGCGAAGCTGCGGCGGTGCAGCGGCGTCGGACCGTGGATGCGCAGGGCCTCCATGTGCTCTCTCGAGCCATAGCCCTTGTTGCGCTCCCACCCGTAATGCGGGTGCTCCAGCGCGGCCTCGGCCATCAGCCTGTCGCGATATTCCTTGGCAACGATGCTGGCGGCGCCGATGGCGGCCTCCTTGCCGTCGCCGCCAACGATGGCGCGCGCCGGCCAGCGCCAGCGATCGCAGCGCCCCTCCGGCGTCAGGTTGCCGTCGATCAGGGTCTCCAGATCGGTGTGCTGCACCGCTTCGCACAGGCGCTCCATCGCCAGGCTCATCGCCAGCATGGTGGCGCCGAAGATGTTGAGCCGGTCGATCTCCTCCACCTCGACCACACCGATACCGAAGGCGCAGTGCTGGCGGATGACCTGCTCCGCCTCGGCCCGCGCCCTGGCGGTCATCTTCTTGGAGTCTGCCATGCCCTTAGGTGCAGGCTTGCATAGCAGCACGGCTGCCGCCACTACGGGGCCTGCCAAGGGGCCACGGCCCGCCTCGTCGACACCGGCGACCAGCGGGCCGGCGCCAAGAGACGCACAGAATTCGGGTGAAGGAGTTCCAGACAACATGCGCAACACGATCCTTATCGCCAGCATATTGCCCGCCATCGCGCTCGCAAGCTGCAACAGCGCGGCAACCGGGGATAGCGCGCCGACCGCCAGCGCATCGACCGCCGAGCAGGCGATGGTCCCTGCCGGCGACCCGGTGGAACTGGCGGAGAATTCGCCTTTTGCCGCCACCAGCCACGGCACCTTCGCCGAACCCTGGGCGCTGGCTTTCGAGCCGGGCACCGGCACCATCTTCATCACCGAGAAGGCCGGCACGATGAAGTTCTACGACCCCGCAACCGGACACACCGGCACGGTCACGGGAACGCCCGAGGTCGCCTATGGCGGACAGGGCGGCTTCGGCGAGGTCGCCTTCGCGCCCGACTACGAGACGAGCCGCCACATCTACCTCAGCTGGGCCAAGGGCACGCCGGGCCAGGCTACCCGCGCGGTCGTGGGTCGCGGAACGCTGGTGTGCGAAGGGGATAGCTGCCGCATCGATGGTCTGACCGAGATCTGGCAGCAGAGCCGCGACGGCGCGCGGCCCGGCCACTATTCGCACCGCATCGCCTTCTCGCCGGACGGGCAGCACCTGTTCATTTCCAGCGGCGACCGCATGGAGCAGGACCCGGCGCAGGACCTGTCGAACAACTACGGCGCAGTGATCCGCCTCAACCTCGACGGCACTCCGGCCGCGGGCAATCCCTTCGCCGACCAGGGCAGCCCGGCCGACCAGATCTGGTCCTACGGTCACCGCAACCTGCTGGGTCTGGCCTTCGATCCGAACGGGCAGCTGTGGGACATCGAGCATGGCCCTGCCGGCGGCGACGAACTGAACCGCGTCGATCGCGGTGCCAACTACGGCTGGCCGGTGCGTTCGAACGGCGACAACTACAGCGGCGTCGACATCCCCGATCACACGGCAGACGACGGCTTCTCCAAGCCCGCGATCAGCTGGAACCCGGTGATCGCACCGGGCAGCATGATCTTCTACACCGGTTCCATGTTCGCCGACTGGCAGGGCAATGCCCTGGTGGCGAACCTGGGCACCATGTCGATCAGCCGCATCGCCGCCAATGCCTCCGCCAATACGGCCAGCGAGGAAGCGCGCTACGAGTTTCCCAAGCGGCTGCGTGCCATCGCCCAGGCTCCCGACGGGGCGTTGTGGGTGATCGAGGATGGCGCCGACGGCCGCCTGATGCGCCTGACGCCAGCCGGCTAAGCCGAAGGTAACGGCGGAAACATTTGCGCAGAGGCGCGCGCCGCCCTATCGGCGCGCGCCCATGACTGTTGCCGCCGCCACCCTGATTCCCCTCGCGGAAGTCGACCCCGCGCTGGTCGAGGAACTGCTCGACCGTGCCTTCGGGCCGGATCGTCAGTCGCGCACGGCCTATGCGGTACGCGACGGCGTCGACTGGCTGCCTGCGCTCAGCTTCGCGGTGGTGGACGAGGCGCAACTGCTGGTCGGCACCATCCAGGTCTGGCCGGTCGCCCTTACTGATGACCAAGGCCGACGCCACCCGCTGCTGATGGTCGGCCCCGTCGCAGTGGTGCCCGAGCGGCAGGACCAGGGCTTTGGCCAGGCGCTGATGGCGGCGGTGTTCAGCGCGCTCGACCCGCAGGCCCCGCTGCCGCAGGTGCTGATCGGCGATCCGGACTATTACGGCCGCTTCGGCTTTACCGCCGCACCCACGCAGAAGTGGGCGCTGCCCGGCCCGTTCGAGCGGCATCGCCTGCTCGTGCGCGCGGACAATCCGGCGGTTTTGCCCGAACGGGGTTCGCTCGGCCCTTGGATTGCGTGAGGCAAGCTGCCATCTGACAGGCCGCAATGGCCTATGACATCCCGCCCGATATCGCCGGAATGAGCCTGCTGGAGATCGCCGAGGCGGTCGCGGCCCGCAGGCTGCCGCCGGTGGACGCGTGGCAGCCTGAGGTCACCACCGACAGCCAAATGCGCATTGCTGCCGACGGCCGCTGGTATTACCAGGGCGGCGAGATCACCCGCCCGGCCATGGTTCGCGCCTTTGCCTCGCTGCTGTGGCGCGATCCGGCGGACGGCCAGCACTACCTCGTCACCCCGCATTACCGGCAGACCATCGAGGTGGAGGACGCCGCCTTCATCGCGGTCGACATGCGGGTGGACGATGGTGCCCTCGCCTTCCGTCTCAACACCGACGAGTTCGTGATCGCCGGGCCCGACCATCCCCTGCGCGCCGAGGGCGATCCCGACGCGCCGCGCATCTACCTCGCCGTGCGCCACGGCTGCGAAGCGCGGCTGGATCGTTCCACCTGGCTGCAAATTGCCGACCATGCCCTTGCCCAAGGCGACAGGCTGGAAGTCACCAGCCAGGGCGCGACCTTCCCGCTGGTACCGGCCGCATGAGCGCGCTGTTCGATCGCCTGTCGGCAAGCTTCGAGCGGACCAGTCACGTCGGCCTTGCGGGCCTGCGCGACGACAGCGCGTTCGCGCGCCAGCCCGTGCGCGACGCCGCCGTGCTGATCCCCGTCACGGAGCGCACCGATCCGGGCATGCTGCTGACCCATCGGCCGGAAACCATGGCCAACCACCCCGGTCAGGTCGCCTTCCCCGGTGGCAAGCTGGAACCCGGCGAGGACGCCGTCACCGCAGCCCTGCGCGAGGCGGAGGAGGAACTGGCCATCGACCCTGCCAAGGTGCGCGTGGTCGGCCAGGCGGCCAGCTTCATCACCGGCACCGGCTTCCGCCTGACGCCCGTGCTGGGCGTGGTGCCCGCAGACTTGCCCATTCGCCCGGACCCGCGCGAGGTTGCCGACTGGTTCGAGGCACCGCTGCGCCACGTGCTCGATCGCAGCAACCATAAGGCCAAGGTGGGCATATTCCTGGGTAACGAGCGCCCCTATTACGAGATCGACTGGCAGGGTCGCCGGATCTGGGGCATTACCGCCGGCATCATCGCCCACCTCTCCCACCGTCTGGACTGGAAAGACCTTATCGATGGCTAAGCTGCCGCCTGCGGAATGGACCCGGCGCGAGGACCTCGCGGAGCTGGTCGCCGCGCTGGGCGCGGAGCACATGCGCTGGGTCGGCGGCGCGGTGCGCGACACCAAGCTGGGCATGGGCGTGAAGGATATCGATGCCGCCACGACGCACCAGCCGGAGGAAGTTGTCCGGCGGCTGAAGGCGGCAAGAATCCGTTCGGTTCCCACCGGCCTGCAACACGGCACGGTCACCGCGGTCTGCGAGCACGGCCCGGTCGAGATCACCACCTTGCGCAAGGATGTGTCTACCGACGGGCGCCGGGCCGAGGTCGAGTTCTCCAGCGACTGGCGGGAAGACGCGGCGCGGCGCGATTTCACCATCAATGCGCTCTACGCGCACCCGGTCACGCTGGAGATTTCGGACTACTTCGGCGGGCTGGACGACCTCGACGCGGGCCGCGTGCGGTTCATCGGCGATGCCCGTGAACGCATCCGCGAGGATCACCTGCGCATCCTGCGCTACTATCGCTTCCAGGCGCGCTTCGGCTCGACCCTGGACGAAGACGGCGAGCAGGCCTGCGCCGACCTCGCGCCCACCCTGAAGGGCCTCAGCCGCGAACGCGTGGGCTGGGAATTGCAGAACCTGCTCGGCCTGCCGGACCCGGTCGATACCGTGCGCCGGATGCACGCGCGCGGCGTGCTGCCGGTGGTGTTGCCTGAAGTCGATACCGCCGGACTGGATGCCTTCGCAACGCTGGTCGCGGCGGAAGCCGCGGCGGGCGTGCCACCGTGCGCCATTCGCCGCCTCGCCGCGCTGCTGCCGGCAGAGCCGAAGGTTGCCGAGACGCTGGCTTCCCGCTTGCGGATGTCGAACGCCATTCGCCGGCGGCTGGCGACTGCCGCCGGTCGCGACAAAAACCCCGATCTCGCCAACCCGCAGGCCCTCGCCTATCGGCTTGGCCGCGAAAGTGCGGTCGACCTGCTGTTGCTGACGGGTCGAGATCCGGCAGCACTCGATGGCTGGGAAGTGCCTGTCCTGCCATTGAAAGGTGGGGAAATTGTCGCCCGCGGCGTGGCCGCCGGACCGGAAGTCGCGCGCATCCTGCAGGCGGTCGAGGCGCGCTGGATTGACGAAGGCTTCCCCGACGCAGGCCGGGTCGCGCAGCTGCTCGACGACGCACTCGCAGGGCAAAATTAGTAGGTAAAACTTACAAATTTGCTTGAAATCCGCCGCAAGGCTGGTGCAGGTAGCGTTCAGAAGCTGCCTGCTAGGTAGGTTTTCGACGGGATCGGCGTGCACCGCGCGCCACTGTGTCTGCCCTTTGGCTTGCCGCCCGTGAACCATTTCCGGCCCTGTCGGACAAAATTCAACTCCCGGCCGCGTCATGCTGTGGCCGGATGGAAGAGGATTTTTTGCATGAAGCGTTTTGCTCTTACCGCCGCTGCCGCCGCAGCCCTCGTCGCCGCGCCCGCCATGGCGCAGGAAGTCGGCTCCATCGTGATGGGCAACGACGATGCCCCCATCGGTGAAGTGCTCTCGAACGACGGCACCACTGTCGTGGTCAACACCGGCATGCACGAAGTCTCGCTGCCTGCTGCCGCGTTCGGCACCAGCGACGCGGGCCCGACCCTGAACATCACCAAGGCCCAGCTCGACGAAATGTGGGCGGCCCAGCTGGCCCAGGCCGAAGCCGAAGCCGAAGCCGCTGCCGCCCAGGCCGCTGCCGAAGCTGCTGCTGCCCGCGATGCCGCGCTGGTCATCGGTGCCCCGGTCATCACCACCGACGCCCAGGCCCTGGGCCTGGTTGACGAATTCATCGGCGAGAACGTCGTCGTGAAGACCGAAGACGAGCAGCTGGTCACCTTGCCGCGCGATTTCTTCGCGCTCGACGCCGACGGCGCGCTGATGGCGCTGGCTGACCTCGAAACCATTATGGCTGCCGTCAGCGGCGGCTGATCCGGAACCTTTCGGATTAAGAAAAGGGCCGGCAGGAGCGATCCTGCCGGCCCTTTTCTATTAGAACCGGTTATCCTTCGGGAAACCTGTCGGCGGCAGGCGACCGGCGGCGCCGCGCGCCACCTTCCACATGTTGATCTCGGTCTCGGTGCGGGTGCGACCGGTTTCGCCGCCCATCGTCCAGCTGAGGCCTTCCTCCAGCGTGAAGGTGGTGGCATCGGACAGGCCGCCATCACGATAGCGTTGCAGCGTCACGCCCTGCCCGCGCGTCATCACCGGCATTTCCTCCAGCGCAAAGACCACCAGCTTGCGGTTCTCGCCCACCACCGCGACGTGGTCGTGTGCCGGAGCAATCTCGCGGGCGACGGCAACCTTGGCATCGCCCTTCAGGTTCATCACCTGGCGGCCCTTGCGGGTCTCGGCCAGCAGCTCGTCCGTCAGCGCGACGAAGCCCTTGCCGATGGTGGAGCCTAGCAGCACCTGCTTGTCCTTCTCGTGCACGATCAGCGCCACGATCTGCGCGCTCGCATCGATGTCGAGCGTGTTGCGCACCGGTTCGCCGAAGCCGCGCGCGCCGGGCAGCTTGTCCGCTCCCAGCGTGAAGAAGCGCCCGTCGTCAGCTGCCAGCAGGATCTTGTCGGTGGTCTGGCAGTGGACGGCGAAGGCCGGGCCATCGCCCTCCTTGTACTTGAAGTCGCCGCAGCCGTCGGTGCCCAGGTCGACATGGCCCTTGGCTGCGCGCACCCAGCCCTTCTGGCTCAGCACGACGGTGACCGGCTCCTTCTCGATCATGGCATCGGGATTGAACTCCACCGTCGGCGCGGCTTCGGCAATCGTCGTGCGGCGGGCACCGATGGCGGTGTCCTCGGCATACTCCTTGCGCAGGGCGATCATGTCGCGCTTCAGCCGGGTGCGCTGGCGCGCCGGGCTGTCGAGCAGCTTCTGCAGCTCGTCCTGCTCCTTCAGCAGGTCGTCCTTCTCCTGCCGCAGCTGCATCTCTTCCAGCTTGCGCAAGCTGCGCAGGCGCATGTTGAGGATGGCTTCGGCCTGACGGTCGGTGAGGCTGAATTCCGCCATCATCACCGGCTTGGGCTCGTCCTCGGTACGGATGATCTCGATCACCCGGTCGAGGTTTAGGTAGGCGATGATGTAGCCTTCGAGTAGCTCCAGCCGGTCGGCGATCTTGGCCAGCCGGTGCGCGGTGCGGCGCTGCAGGATGTCGATCTGGTGCGCTACCCAGTTCGCCAGCAGCTCCTTCAGCCCCATCACCATCGGCGTGCGCGTGTGATCGAGGACGTTGAGGTTGAGGCTGAAGCGAGTCTCCAGGTCGGTGAGCTTGTAGACGCTTTCCTTCAGCAGTTCGGGATCGACGTTGCGGCTGCGCGGCACCAGCACGATGCGCACCTGCTCGTCGCTCTCGTCGCGCACGTCTTCCAGGATCGGCAGCTTCTTGTCGCTGATGGCCGCGGCAATCTGTTCGATCAGCTTGCCCTTGGGCACCTGGTAGGGGATTTCGGAGATCACCAGCTGGTAGCCGCCACCCTTCTGCCGTTCGATGCCGGCTTCGCGATCAGCCTCGTTCTCCGCCTCCGCCGCATGGAAGCGGCCACGCACGCGGAAGGAGCCGCGTCCGGTCTCGTAGGCGTTGGAGATGGCCTCCGCGCTGTCGACCACCAGGCCACCGGTGGCGAAGTCCGGCCCCTTGAATACGCTCATCAGCTCTTCGTGGGTGACGTCCTTGTTGAACAGCACCATCTCCGCGGCGTCGAGCACCTCGGCGACGTTGTGGCTGGGGATGCTGGTCGCCATGCCCACGGCGATGCCGCTGGCGCCGTTGGCCAGCAGGTTCGGGAACAGGCCGGGCATGATGACCGGTTCCTGTTCCTCGTTGTTGTAGGTCGGGATGAACTCGACCGTGCCTTCGTCCAGCCCGTCCATCAGCTGGATCGCGGTGCGCGTCAGGCGGCATTCGGTGTAGCGGTAGGCGGCGGCGTTATCGCCGTCGATATTGCCGAAATTGCCCTGCCCCTCCACCAGCGGATAGCGCAGCGTGAACGGCTGGGCGAGGCGCACCATGGCATCGTAGACGGCCACGTCGCCGTGCGGATGATACTTGCCGATCACGTCGCCCACGACGCGGGCGCTCTTCTTGAAGGTGCTGTCCGGGCCAAGGCGCAGCTGGCGCATGGTCCACAGCAGGCGGCGGTGGACCGGCTTCAGCCCGTCGCGCAGGTCCGGCAGCGAACGCGCCGTGATCGTCGACAGCGCATAGACGAGGTAGCGCTCCGACAGCGCGCTTTCGAAAGGTTCGCGGATGATCCCCGCGCCGGAATCAGAAGGTTCTTCGACTGTTGCCATGCAGTTCGCCCTATCACCGTCACGGCTCGTCTGACAGCACGGAACGTGGCGATTTCCCCACCCGTTGATTGGGCAAATGCCAAACAGCGAAAGGAGCAACGAAATGGCTCAACGCATCATGATTCTTGCCACCGACGGTTTCGAACAGTCGGAACTGGAAAAGCCCAAGGCCAACCTTGAAGAGGCCGGTTTCGAAACGGTCGTCGTCAGCCCCGAAGACGGCGAAATCCGCGGTTTCTCGAACAAGGAATGGGGCGACCCGGTGAAGGTCGACCTGACCGTCGACGAAGCGGAAGCCGCCGAATTCGACGCGCTGGTGCTGCCGGGGGGCCAGATCAACCCGGACATCCTGCGCATGAACGACAAGGCCGTGCAGCTGGTCCGCGACTTCAACGCGGCGGACAAGCCGATCGCCGCCATCTGTCACGCCCCGTGGATGCTGGTGGAAGCCGGCGTGGTGGACGGGCAGAGCGTGACCAGCTGGCCCAGCCTGCGCACCGACCTGCAGAACGCCGGCGGCAAGGTCGTCGACCGAGAAGTGGCCGTGGACGGCAACCTGATTACCAGCCGCAACCCGGACGACATTCCCGCCTTCTCCAAGGCCCTGATCGAAGCGCTGGAAAAGCAGATGCAGAACGAGATGAGCGAAGCCGCCTAACCCCGGCTTCTCCTCCCCTCGGGACAACGAGCAATCGCCGCCCCGCTGCACCAAAGGTGCGGCGGGGCTTTCATTTGTTTTCCGCAACTTATTTGCCACCAACCTACGCACGGGCGCAGATTGCTGATAGCTTGAGCAGATGACGGAGCGGGAAGAGCAACCTGGCCAGCCGCCGAAGCGACCTCCACCGGCGCCCATGCCGGAGGCGGATGTCATCCTCGAGGATCAGCGACGTAACAAGGAAAAAGCCGATGCGGTGAACTCCGAGTATGGGGCCGTCCCGATCGTGGTCTTCGTGCTGCTGACCGCCCTTGCGGTTGTCATCCACTACGAGTGGTTGCCGATCGATCCGCGCCTGCTGTCGGTGGTGCTGGCAGTCATTGCCGGCGTGTTCTTTTTGCTGGCCGCGAGACCGCAAACGGAATGGAAGAGCCGTCCCGCGAGCGAGATATTCAATGGGCTCGGCCTGGTCTGCGCACTGTGGGCGTCGGTTTTCGGCGTGGGGGGATTTGTCTGATGAACGAACTGGAACAACGGGTCTACAATATCGAGGAATACCTGTGGGGCGACTACGGAGGAGGAGGCGGCGGCACTGGCGAACCCGGACCTCCCGATGGCCCCGTGCTGTCCGAAGAGGTCGCCTTCCTGCGCGCCCAGATCGTCAAAGCCTTCGAGATCATGCGCCCGATGGTGCCGAAGAACCAGCAGGACGAGATCGACATGATCCTGGAAATGCTCAACGACAGGCCGAACCGTCGGCGGGGCCGCGACGGGGGAATGACAATTCCCGTCTGAGGCGTCGTCAGAACCCCTGCGCGTTGTTGCTGTCGGAGGGGATCTGCACTTCCATCCCGTCAAGGTCCTCGGTCAGCAGGACCTGGCAGGACAGGCGGCTGGTGGCGTGAACGTCTGCGGCGAGGTCGAGCATGTCCTCTTCCTCCTCGCTGGCCTCGGGCAGCTTGCCGAACCATTCGCGGCCGATAATCACGTGGCAGGTGGAACAGGCCATCTGGCCTTCGCAGGTGCCTTCCAGCGGCATGCCCGCGGCCTGGCCGATTTCAAGCAAGCGGTCTCCGACAGAGGCTTCCGCCTCAACCCTTTCGCCCTTGCGTGTAATGAAGGTGACCCGGATGGCTGCTATCCTTGTTGCGATGCAGCATAGGTAAGCTTTTCGGCGGCAGCTTCAAGCTCTTCCATCGTCGTGTAGCGCCCGAAGCCGAGGCGGATGGAGCTTTTCGCCTGTTTCGCCGTCAGACCGATGGCCTGCAACACGTGGCTGGGCCTGCCCGATCCGCTGGCACAGGCGGAGCCGGCAGAGAACATCACGTCGCGGCAGTCGCTCATCAGGCGGGCGACATCGAGACCGTCCTTGCGCAGGTTGAGGTTACCGTGCCAGCGCGCTTCGGCGCTGCCGTTCAGTTCCCAGCCGTCGAACATGTCGCGTGCGCGGTTCCACAGCGCTTCGACATGGGCGGCGTCTTCCTCCATGCGTTCCTTCGCCACCTGCGCCGCCGCGCCGAAGCCGGCGCACAGCGCGGGGCTGAGCGTGCCAGAGCGCAAGCCCGCCTCCTGGCCGCCGCCGGTCTGCACCGCTTCCAATTCCACCCCATTGCGCACCCAAAGCGCGCCGATGCCCTTCGGTCCGTGGACCTTGTGCGCCGAAACGGCGATCATGTCCGCACCGGCGACCGGGATTTTGCCGTAGGCTTGCACCGCGTCGCACAAGAACAGCGCGCCCGTCTCCTTCGCCTTGCGGTGAAATTCGACCGTGGGCTGGATCACCCCGATCTCGTTGTTCACCTGCATCACGGCGACCAGCTTGGTATTGGCCGGAATGTCCTGCTTGGCGTTGCATTGCCCGTCCGCCGCGACGTTCAGCTCGTGCCAGTTACCCAGTGCCTGCGCCGTATCAAGCACGGCAGCGTGCTCGATGGCCGAAACGCTGATCGCACCATCGCCCGGGCAGCCGCGCATGGCGAGGTTGATCGCCTCGGTCGCGCCGCTGGTGAAGATCACCTGCCCACCGGGCGGGAACAACGCCGCCACCTGCTCGCGCGCCAGTTCGACAGCTGCGGCAGCCATGCGTCCCATGCGGTGCGGGCTGTGCGGATTGCCGAAGCCTGTACCGTCCGGCCCGTCGAGCCACTGCATCATGACATCGCGCGCCTCGGGCGCCAGCGGCGTGGTGGCCTGGTAGTCGAGGTAGATCATGTCAGCGCCTTCCAAGCGTCCGCGAAGGCATCGAGTTCCTCGACGGTAGTGCTCCACCCCAGCGAGACGCGGATGGTGCGACTGGCGACATCGTCCGGCACGCCAAAGGCATCCAGGACGCGGCTCTTCTTCAAGGTACCCGAAGAACAGGCGCTGCCGGCGGAAACCGCGAAACCCATGGCGTCGAGCCGGATCAGCAGGGCCTGCGCGCTCAGTGACGGATGCGCCAGCGGCAGGATGTAATCGACCTGGTTCTCCCCCAGTTTGAGCACGTTCTCACCCAACCGCGCGGCGAAGGCCGCACGTTCGGCTTCGTTGGTGCACCAATCGCGATTTTCCAGCGCAGCTGCCATACCCAGGATATCGGGCAGATTTTCGGTACCGCGCCGATATCCTCGCTCGTGCCCGCCGGAGGGCTTCAGCAACTTGTAGTCGCGCACCAGTAGCGCGCCAACGCCAATGGGTCCGCCCAACTTGTGCGCGGAGACAATGGCCATGTCGATCCCGTCTGGAAGCGGCAGCTTACCCGCGCTTTGTGAGCAGTCCGACAGGACAATGGCATCCCGGTAGTGCGCCAGGACTGCAAATCCATCCGCCCCGAAACGGGTGCCTGTTTCCGAATTCACGTGCTGGCAGGCAAACAATGCGCGGACCTGCTGCCCCGGCGGAAGCGGATCCGGGGGGCCGAACGCATCATAGATTGCGCTCCGGCCGATCAGGCCGCCGGGCGGCATGGGCACGATGGCATCATACATGCCCGGCTGATCGACCATCAGCGCATCGTGTTCCACGGGAAGAGCGCATTTGCGCGGTGCGACGGTGTTTTCCAACGCGGTGCGCGCTGCCTCGCTCGCGCCGCTGGTGAAGATCACCTCGCCTTCCCAGCCAAGAGACGTCTTCACCCGTTCACGCGCATCTTCCAGCGCGGCCTTGGCCTTGCGGCCTTCGGCATGGGGCGAGCTGGGGTTCGCCCAGATGGCGAAGCCCTCGTCCATCGCCGCCTTCGCCTCAGGGCGCAGCGGGGTGGTCGCGGCGTGGTCCAGATAGATCCGGCTCATGCTAGGCCAATTGGCCGAGAATAATTGCGAAACGCGGCATAATCCCTATATAGCCGCCGACTTCCGCCGCGCCACCCGCGCTGGCAAACCACATCTAAGCAGAGCACATTCGCCCATGCCGCACGTCATCTTTCCCGGCCCCGAGGGCCGTCTTGAAGGTCGCTTCTCTCCCGGCCCGCGTCCGCGCGCGCCCGTCGCCATGATCCTGCACCCGCATTCGCAGGGCGGCGGCACCATGAACGACCGGATCGTCCAGCAGCTGTACAAGACCTTCGTCAACCGTGGTTTCGCCACGCTGCGCTTCAACTTCCGCGGCGTCGGCAAGAGCCAGGGCAGCTTCGACAACGGCATCGGCGAACTGTCGGATGCCGCAAGCGCGCTCGACTGGGTGCAGCAGATTCATCCCGAAGCGCAGACGACCTGGGTCGCCGGCGTGTCCTTCGGCGCGCTGATCGGCATGCAGCTGCTGATGCGTCGTCCGGAAATCCGCGGCTTCATCTCGATTGCGCCGCCGGCCAACATGTACGACTTCAGCTTCCTCGCCCCTTGCCCGGCATCGGGCATCTTCATCCAGGGGACGGCGGACACCGTCGTGCAGCCTGCCGCCGTGCAGAAGCTGGTCGACAAGCTGCGCACGCAGAAGCACATCACCATCCACCACGACGAGATTCCGCGCGCCAATCACTTCTTCGAGAACGAGCAGGAAGAACTGATGGCCTCGGTGGACAACTACCTCGATTTCCGCCTCGACCCGAGCTGCCCGATCACCTGATCGCGTTGGAAAACAAGGTCTTGTAGCGCGCGTCGGAGCCCCGGTTCCGGCGCGCGCTTGCATTTACGCTTCGCTCACGGTAATGTTATAGTATAACATGACTCGCCATCGAGCGCAGTCGCAGCGAAGAGGAGCCAAGGCCATGTCCTATGCCAATGCCACAGTCAGTCCGGCCGCCCGCGTCAGGGCCGTCGCGGGAGTGATTGCGATCCACGCCGCAATCGGTGCAGGCGTGGTCGCAGGCCTGACGATCACCGGCGTGATCGAAACCAAGGACAGGGAATTCATCGCCGAGTTCTACCCCGATCCGCCGCCTCCCCCGCCCCCGGTCGAGGACGTCGTCGAACCGGCCCCGGTCCCCTACACCCCGCCGCAGGCTCCGCGCCCGCCGATCGAGATCGAGCGCGACAGCCCGGTGCAGGTGGAAACCGTCCGCGACGACGTGCCCGATGTCGTCATCCGCATCCCCACCCCGCCGATCGAAGTGCCCGATACCGGCCCGACGTTGCCGGCCTACAGCCCGGTCGGGCCGATCCCGCGCAACGGCCCAACCGGCTGGATTACCAATGCCGACTACCCCCGTCGTGGCATAACGCGCGAGCTGGAAGGCAGCGCGACCTATCGCCTGGTTATCGGCAGCAACGGACGGGTCAGCGAATGCGAGATCACCCGGTCCAGCGGCCATGGCGTGCTGGACGATGCCACCTGTAACTTGATCCAGCGCCGGGCGCGCTTCGATGCGGCGAAGAACAATCGCGGCGAAAACGTTGTCGGCACCTACAGCGGCAATGTTACCTGGCAGCTGCCGCGTCGTTGATCCCGAAGGGAGGCCGGGTCAGCCCTGCCCGGCCTCTTCCCCGGCGACCACGTCGGCAGGGCTTTCGCCACTCTCCATCGGAATCACCCATACCGCGACATTGGCGATCATGATGAACGACAGGATGGCCATCAGCATGGCCTGCCGGTTCATCCCCTTTCGCCACATCACGTAGGCCCCGATGGCAAGGGCGATGGCGGCGAGCACGATGATGGAAAGGATCAGGTCGAACATGGCCGTTTCCTAGCGTGGTGAACCTCGCCGCACCAGCCCGCTTGCCGAGCGACAGTTACGTGGGTAACCAACGCCGCCATGACTGACATGCCCCGCTTCATGCTGTCCCGTCGCGCCTTCCTGGCAACGGGCACCGCCGCCGCCACCGCAGCCCTCCTCCCCGCCTGTCGCGGTAGCTCGCCCGCCGAAACGCAGGCCGCCGGCGAGGCGCTGCTCGACGACATTGCCTGGAACCTGCTGCAGCACGAGCCGACGCGGGCCACCACCCTGGGCGTCGACGTGGGCGAGCACGCCGCGCTGCGCAGCCAGCTGGGCAGCGCCTCGCTGGAAGGCATCGCCGCCAAGGCCGACACCCTGCGCGCCGACCTCGAACGCGCCCGCGCTTTCGACAAGGACGGGCTCGATCCCGCCACGCGCACCAGCTTCGAAGTGGTCGAGAGTGCCTACGCCACCGCCATCGAGGGGTTCGATCTGCCTTATGGCGACATCCCGGTGGGAAGCTGGCGTACGGCACCCTATCCGGTCATCCAGAACGTCGGCGCCTATATCGACCTGCCGCGAGCCCTCGATTCCGACCACCCCATTCGCGATGCGGCCGATGCCGAGGCCTACCTTTCCCGCCTTTCCGCCATGCCCGCCGTCATGGGCGGAGAGCTGGAGCGGATGCAGGCGCAACGCGAAATGGGTGTCATCCCGCCCGACTTCCTACTCACCCGCACGATCGAGCAGATGGAACGTCAGATTGCCGACGCCCGACAGGGCGGCGCACTGGTGGAATCGGTGGTCCGCCGCACCGGCGCGGAAGGCATCGAGGGCGATTGGGAAACGCGTGCCAATGCCATCGTCACGCAGGAGGTCGCTCCGGCGCTGGAAGCCCAGCTGGCAGAACTGCGGCTGCAGGCCGGCATGGCGGGGAGCGCACCCGGCATCGGCACCCAGCCACACGGCGAGGACTGGTATCGCTGGTCGCTGAAATCGAGCACCACGACTTCGCTCACCCCGCAGGAAATTCACGAGTTGGGCGTGGAGACGCTGGCCGACATCCATGGCCGGATGGACACGATCCTGACCTCGCTGGGCTACACCAGCGGCAACCCGGGCCAGCGCATGCTGCAACTGGCCGAGGACGAGCGCTTCCAGTTCGCTCCGGGCGATGAAGGCCGCGCCGAGATCATGACCTTCATCGAAGGCCGCATCGACTGGATCCGGGCACAGATGCCCCGCGCCTTTGCCCGCGTCGTCGATCCGGCGATCGACGTGAAGCGCATTCCGCCGAACGAGGAACTGGGTGCGCCCACGGCCTACGGTGGCGCGCCCGCGGTGGACGGCTCGCGCCCCGGCACCTTCTGGATCAACCTGCGCGATACCGACCTGCACCGGATGTACGACCTGCCCACCCTCACCCATCACGAGGCGATCCCCGGGCACGTGTGGGAAGGCGAATATTCGAACCAGTTGCCGCTGATCCGCTCGATCCTGGCCTTCAACGCCTTCTCCGAAGGCTGGGCGCTCTATTCGGAGCAACTGGCGGACGAGCTTGGCGCCTACGACGACAATCCCGCATGGCGCCTCGGCTATCTGCAAGACCAAGCCTACCGCGCGGTTCGACTGGTGGTCGACACCGGCATGCACGCCATGGGCTGGGAACGGCAGCGCGCCATCGACTATTTCAGCCTCAACGTGGGCAAGGGAATGGCGGAGACCACCAACGAGATCGATCGCTATTGCAGCTGGCCGGGCCAGGCCTGCGGCTACATGGTCGGCAAGCTGGAAATCCTGCGCCAGCGCGAGCGTGCCATGGCGGAATTGGGCGAGGCCTACGACCTGCGCGACTTCAACCAGGCCGTGGTCGATGGCGGCAACGCCCCGCTGGACGTTCTGGCTGCAAATATCGACCGTTACATCGCGAATACCGGGGCTTAACCCGCTCCTGCTATCTGTCCCGCATCAAGCCAGCCGCGCTGCGCGGCTTGGCAGGTTGCGCCCGATGGAGGCAGGCAGGCACGCATGGTTTCGCTTTATGTGACCATCGATACCGAATACGAGTCCGGCTTTACGGCGAAGCGCGGGCCGGATTCGCGTGCCGCCAACTTCGACCGGACCATTCGCGGTCTCACCCCCGATGGCGAGGTCGGGATATTCCACCAGATGGACGTGTTCGACGCGCATGGCCTGAAGGGCGTCTTCTTCGTCGACCCGATGCCGGCGCTGCTCTGGGGAACCGGCGCGGTCGCCGACGTGGTCGAGCCGATCCTGCAGCGCGGCCATGACGTGCAGCTGCACCTGCATACGGAATGGCTCGACATCGCGGGCGAGAGGAACCCTCTCGGCACCTATCGGGGGCCGAACATCAAGGACTATGGCTACGACGAGCAATGCGAACTGCTCGGCCTTGCCCGGCAATTGCTGATGGATGCGGGCGCTCCGTCCCCGATCGCCTTCCGCGCGGGCAACTACGGCGCCAATGACGATACGCTGCGCGCCCTTGCCTCCGTCGGCATCGGCTATGACACCAGCCACCCGCCCGGCCTGATGGGCGGGGACTGCGAGATCGGGCTGACCGCCGCCGACCGCGCGCCGCTGCGCCGACATGGCGTAATCGAGGTGCCGATCGGCTGCATCGGCGATGCCTTCGGCGGCCTGCGGCACGCGCAGATCACCGCGCTATCCTACCGCGAGATCATCGCCGCCCTGCGGCATGCGCGCGACAACGGGCACGACAGTTTCACCGTGGTCTCGCACGGCTTCGAATTGCTGTGCCGCAAGCGGGAACGGATCAACCGGATCGTCACCAAGCGGCTCGCGAAGGTCTGTGCGAAGGTTGCCGCCATGAAGGGCGTGACGACCGCCACCTATGCGACGCGACCGCCGCGCCTCGCCGCTGAGCCGGACAATTTGGAAGTATTGCCCGGCACGCCGCTGCTCAACGGCACGCGCATGGTCGAACAGGCGGTCGCCAACGCGCTCTACGGCTAGAGCCGCTTCAGCAGCAGTTCGATATTTGGGCTGAGCCAGCCCGGAGCCATGCCAAGCGCTTCGGCAAGCTTGCCGACCGCGCGCACCGGCAGGGAGAGCTTGCCGTGCACGGCCTGCCGCGCTGCGAGCCAGCGATCCTTCGCTACGACTTCGAACCGGCCTTCCAGCGTCCTCGCCAGCAGGCGCGGCGACAGGCCGCGTTGCAGGTCCTTGCCGGCCACCCGGTCCACGGCGCGCGGCAGGTAGTTTACCAGCCAGCGACCGCTGTGCACCTCGCGCGGGGAAAGCCGGCTGGCGGTACCCAGCACCAGCAGCTGCCCTCCGGGACGCAGCACGCGGTGTACTTCCGCCATAACCGCATCCAGATGCTCCGGAGCGACATATTCCAGCACGCTGTTGGCGATCACGAATTCGAACCGCTCACCCTCGAACGGCAGCTCGCGCGTATCGGGCACATGCTGGGCGGACATCGACTGCTCCATGGCGTGCAACAGGATGTTCGCCTGCGCCAGCCGCACCTTGTCCGCCGACACGTCGACGCCCGTCACCTGCGCCCCCAGCCTGGCCAGCACGATGCCGGAAGCGCCGTAATTGCAGCCGAACTCCAGCACCGTCCGTCCGGCGTGCTCGATGCGATAGGCGGCGAGCACGGGCCGCAAGTGCTCCCATTCGTAATCGACATAGCCGCCGACCCAGCGATCGTCCGGATCGAGCCCCAGGTCGCGCGCAGTCCGGCAGAACGTGCTTTCACGCGCCGAATGGTCATGTTCGCCGGGAGGTACGAGACGCGGGTCCTGTGCCGTCATGCTGCCGGGCCGTAGCAGCGAAAACTTTCCATAGGCTTTCAAGGGACAAACATGGTTGCCCCGCCATTAGGCATAAGCGCACAGGAGCTTTTCACCACGCCCGCCTAGGAAACCAGCCGTTTCGCAAGCGGGAGCAAGCCCGAATGGTTACCTATCTTGTCATCAGCGCCATGGGACTGATGCTGCTGATGTTGATCCCGGACAGCCAGGTCCGCTGGCAGCGCCTCGCCTCCAAGGGCGGAGCAGCGATGCTGTTCGGCCTCGGCGTGTTCGGCGCGGCCTATTCGGGCATGGTCGCCTAGCGGCGCGCCAACCCGGTTACCGCCTGCCCCGGCACCTTATCGCAGGATTGGCTCCTGCGGCTCAGTCCTTGCCGAACAGCTTGCCCGCCATGCCGGCGATATCGTTCAGCGGGTTGCCGTCATGATCCTGGTCGAGGATCTGCATGAAACCGGTCAGCGAACCTTCGCCGCCAATCTGTTCCAGCACCTGGTTGAGGATTCCGATGTCGAGGCCGGAGGTTGCCGCTGCGGCTTCCACCGTGTCGCCATCAGCATGGTGCCCTTCGCTCAGCGCCGCGATGGCGCGTTCCGCGGTAGCCTGGTCGATACCCAGCTTGTCCGCCATGTTGCGGACCGTGGGGTGGTTGTGGGCCGCGTTGAGGATGGTGTCGAAGATGCTCATTGGTCCTGTCCCTTCCGTAAAGGCATGTCGTCGGACCTGTCTCGGCCCATTTGTCCGCTAGCAGCAAGACGCGCCTCTCCGCCTTGTGCTGGCTCAAACTGATAATTCATCCTTAGCACGGATGATCATGCTCTTGCATGAGCATTGGCATTCTCTGAGCCTTCGCAGGAGATCGCGCCGATAGGGGCGAAGAGCGGACCGACTGGCCCGAAAAAGAACAGGCCCCGCTCCGGCGTTAGCCGGGCGGGGCCTTCCTCTCCAGCTGTGCAGGAGGTGTCAGGCGGCCTGCGGGGCTGCCTTGCGAACGCCTTCGTCCACGTGGGCGGCGAAGGGTTCGAAATTGTTGACGAACAGGTCGACCAGCTTCTGCGCCGTGCGATCGTATTCTTCCGCGTCTGCCCAGGTCGAACGCGGATCGAGGATCGACTGGTCGATGCCGGCTTCCGCCAGCGCCGGAACGCTGACCGGGACGTCGAAGCCGAAGTTCGCGTCCTTGCGGTATTCGACATTGTCGAGGTCACCGTCGAGCGCGGCGTTGAGCAGCGCGCGGGTGGCCTTGATCGGCATGCGGCTGCCGGTGCCGTACTTGCCGCCGGTCCAGCCGGTGTTGAGCAGCCAGCACTGCACGCCGCCAGCGGCGATGCGTTCCTTCAGCAGGTTGCCGTAGACGCTGGGGTGACGCGGCATGAACGGTGCGCCGAAGCAGGTGCTGAAGGTGGCTTCCGGCTCGGTCACGCCGATCTCGGTGCCGGCCACCTTCGCCGTGTAGCCCGACAGGAAGTGGTACATCGCCTGGTCCGGCGTGAGACGCGCGATCGGGGGCAGCACGCCGAAGGCATCGGCAGTCAGCATCACCACGTTCGACGGCACCGGGCCGAGGTTCTTCTCCGAGGTGTTGGGAATGTATTCGATCGGGTAGGCGCCGCGCGAATTCTCGGCCAGCGTATTGTCGTCGAAGTCCAGTTCGCGCGTATCCGGGTCCATCACCACGTTTTCCAGCACGGTGCCGAACATCTTGGTGGTGGCGTAGATTTCCGGCTCTGCCTCTTCCGACAGGCGGATCATCTTGGCGTAGCAGCCGCCTTCGAAATTGAATACCGCAGTGTCCGACCAGCCATGCTCGTCATCGCCGATAAGGGTGCGGCTGGCGTCGGCCGAAAGCGTCGTCTTGCCGGTGCCCGACAGGCCGAAGAACACTGCCGTCTTGCCGTCCGGACCGACATTGGCCGAACAGTGCATCGGCATCACGCCCTTGGTCGGCAGCAGGTAGTTGAGGATGCCGAACACGCTCTTCTTCATCTCGCCCGCATACTTGGTGCCGCCGATCAGGATCAGCTTTTCCGACAGGTTCACCGCCACCACGGTTTCGCTGCGGGTACCGTGGCGTTCCGGGTCGGCCCGGAAGCTGGGCAGGTCGATGATCGTGTACTCGGGAGCAAAACCCTGCAGTTCGTCCTTGGTCGGACGGCAGAGCAGCGTGCGGATGAACAGGTTGTGCCAGGCCAGCTCGTTGATCACGCGCACGTTGACGCGGTGCTCCGGCTGCGAACCACCGAACAGGTCGGCGACGTAGAGCGTGTCCTTCTGGGCGACGGCTGCGAGGAAGTCTTCCTTCAGCGCGGCGAAATGCTCCGGCGTCATCGAGGCATTGTTGTCCCACCATACGGTGTTCTCGGTCTCCGCGTCGCGGACGATGAACTTGTCCTTCGCGCTGCGGCCGGTGTGCTTGCCGGTCTTGACGACCAGCGGACCGCGGGCGGCGAGTTCGCCTTCCTTGTTGTCCAGCGCGTGTTCGACCAATGCGGCAGTGCCGAGATTGGGATGAATGGTGGCATTGGTCTCTATGCCCTGTGCGGACAGGGAGACGGAAAGCGGAACGGACACGTAATGCTCCTCAATACGGTCAGATTTTTGGAAGAGCCAACCATTTAGGCGCGCTCTGTGCGGTCCGCATAGAGACCCACGATTGCGGCGTCAATTTGGCAGAAGGGCCATTACCCGACAGTTTGCCGCTCCCGGCGACCGGATGGCCGGACATCGGCTTCCCCACGATCACTCGCCAACAGCAAGTTGTCTATCGCGCAGCGGCAGGTTAGGTCCGGCGTGACCGAGGAGTGGCATGAACCAACCGCCCGAGAGCATGACGACGGAAAACCCCGCCCCCGCGGAAGGGCAGCGCACCATCGCGCTGGTCGATGACGACCGTAACATCCTGACGACGCTGTCGATTGCCCTGCAGGCGGAAGGCTATGCCACGCGGGTCTATTCCGACGGCGAGGCGGCGCTGGAAGCGCTGCGCAAGAACCCGCCGGACCTGGCCGTGTTCGACATCAAGATGCCGCGCATGGATGGCATGGAATTGCTGCAGGAACTGCGCAAGACGTCCGCCTTGCCGGTGATCTTCCTGACCAGCAAGGACCAGGAAGAGGACGAAGAGGCGGGCCTGGCGATGGGCGCCGACGACTACATCGCCAAACCGTTCAGCCAGCGGCTGCTGCTGGCGCGGATCCGCGCCATCCTGCGCCGTGCCGCGCCCCATGCCGAAACGGACGACACGCCGCCCACTCCGCAAGCCGGGCAGGCCGAAGTCATCACCCGCGGGCGGCTGGCGATGGACCCGGCCCGCCACCAGGTAACCTGGGACGGCAAGCCGGTGAGCCTGACCGTCACCGAATTCCTCATCCTCGAAGCGCTTGCCGCGCGCCCCGGCGTGATCAAGAGCCGCAACCAGCTGATGGATGCCGCCTACCCCGACGATGTCTTCGTGGACGACCGCACGGTCGATTCGCACATCAAGCGGCTGCGGCGGAAGTTCCGCGCGGTCGATCCCGATTTCAGCGCGATCGAGACGCTCTACGGCGCCGGCTACAGCTTCTCCGATGGCTGACAAGGCAGGCGGAGCAAGCAAGGCCGCGCGGCGCCTGGCATATCCCTTGGGACGTTCGCTGACCGCGCGCATCCTGGCAGTGAACCTGATCCCGCTGCTGGTGCTGGCGGGCAGCCTGTTCTTCCTCGATTCCTATCGCCGCCAGCTGCTCGACGAACGTTACAAGCTGGCCCGGATCGAAGCGCAGATCACCGCCGAGGCACTGGCCGGCGCGACCCGCGAGCGACAGATGGCGCTGCTGAGCCAGATCGGCCGCGAACAGCGCATGCGCCTGCGGATGTACGACGCCGGAGGCGCGCTGATCGCCGACAGTTTCGAACTGGACGAGCCATCCTTCACCTTCGACGACCCGGTGGCCGAACCGCTGATGGAGGACCTGGCGAGGTGGACCGACAGCGCGGTGAACTTCGCGGTCGGGGCGCCCTCGCCTCCGCTCTATGCCGAGCCGACCGATACCCATGCCGACAACTGGCCCGAACTCGCCCGGGTCCGCCAGCAGGGGCTGACCCAGATCGAATTGCGACGCGCGCCGGATGGCACGCCGGTTATCAATGCCGCCGCGCCACTCGGCCTGAATGGCGCCAGCCTGCTTACCACCCGCAATGCGGCGGACATCACTGCGGCGGTGCGGGCAGCCCGCTCCAGCCTGATGACCATCATCTTCCTGGCCCTCGTCGTGTCGACCGTGCTCTCGCTCTACCTGGCGAACACCATCATCGATCCGCTGCGCAAGCTGGTGCACGCCACCCAGCGTGTGCGCCTTGGGCGCGACCGCGACGTGGAAGTGCCGCGCATGGACGAGCGCGGCGATGAAATCGGCCAGCTTGCCCGCGCCGTGTCGGATATGACCGCCACGCTGCGCCACCGCATCGACGCCGTGGAAAGCTTCGCGGCGGACGTGGCGCACGAGATCAAGAACCCCCTCGCCTCCCTGCGCAGCGCCACCGAGAGCCTGCCCAAGGTGGAAGACCCCGACCTGCGCGCCCAACTGGTGGACGTGGCGGCGCATGACGTGCGCCGCATCGATCGCCTGGTGACCGAGATTTCCGAAGCCAGCCGGATCGATGCCGAACTCAGCCGCGCCACCTTCGAGCCGGTGGAACTGGGCACGCTGTTCGCCAACGTCGTGGCCCGCAAGATCGAGCGCGGCGAAACCAAGGGCTGCACCGTCACCATCCAGCGGCAGACGACCAGGGACACGGTGATGGGGGTGCCCATCCGGCTGGAGCGCGTGGCGGAGAACCTGCTCGACAATGCCGTCTCCTTCTCCCCCGAGAAAGGACGCATCCTGATCACCATCGTCCGCGACAACGGCCGCATTCGCGCCATGGTGTCGGACGAAGGCCCCGGCATTCCCGAAGGGGAACGCGAGAAGGTGTTCAGGCGCTTCCACTCGCATCGCCCGGAAGGGGAGGAATATGGCAACCACTCGGGCCTCGGCCTCGCCATCGGGCGCACGATCGCCGAGGCGCATGACGGCAGCCTTACCGTGGCCGACAACGAAGCTCTTGGCGGGGCGTGCATGATGCTGGAGCTGCCTGCGGCATGAGCGAAGTGATGCCCAACGTTAGCTGCGTCGCCATGCGCGGGCGGGCCCTGCTAATCACCGGCGCGCCGGGAAGCGGCAAGTCCAGCCTGGCGCTGGCCCTGCTTGATCGCGGCGGCGAACTGATCGGCGATGACGGTGTCACCCTGTCGCAAGTCGGCGAACTGGTGGTGGCGACCCCGCCGCCCAATACCGAAGGCCTGATCGAGATCCGCAATGTCGGCCTGCTGGAAGTGCCGACCACGCGCGCGCCGGTGGCCATCGTCATCAACCTCACTACCGCTGCCGAGCGCCTGCCGTTGGGCCACGGCATGGCAATCCTGCTGGGCCACCAGGTGCCGCAGGTGGACCTCTATCCCGACACGCCGGCCCTGCCCCTGCGCGCCGAAGCCGCGCTGGAAATGCACGGTCTCGATTAGGCACTGGCCGGAAGTCGCTCTTCACATTTGCCGGTCAAGCGCGCAGATGGCGCAGACATGGTCAACGAAACGCCAGAGTCGCAGCAGCGGATTTTGCTCGTCACCGGGATGCTCGGTGCGGGCAAGACCACGGCACTGCGCGAGCTGGAAGACCTTGGCTGGGAGTCGATCGACAACTTCCCCATCCGCCTGCTCGATCGCCTGGTTGGCGCCGATGCCGACGGACATTCGCTCGCCCTCGGCTTCGATTGCCGCACGCGCGGCTTCGTGCCGGCCGAGATCATCGAGCAGGTGAAGCACTGGGTGGAGCACAATGGCCTGTCCATCACCACCCTCTTCCTCGACTGCGCCGGGCACGAGCTGGAGCGCCGCTTCAACGAGACGCGGCGGCGGCATTTCCTGGCCGGCGACCTGCCCGCGTCATCGGGCATCGCGGCGGAGCGCGAACTGCTGGCCCCGCTGCGGCGCTGGGCGGACGTGCTGATCGACACCACCGATTTCACCACCAATGACCTCAAGCAGACCATCCGCGAGCAGTTCCGGCAGAACGCGCCGCAGCAGATGACGGTCACGGTTTCCAGCTTCGGCTTCTCTCGCGGCAAACCGCCCACGGCCGACCTGGTGTTCGACATGCGCTATCTCGACAACCCGCACTGGGTGGAGGGCCTGCGCGAACAGACCGGGCTGGACCCGGCGGTTGGCGATTTCATCGCCCGCAGCACCGTGTTCGATTCCACTTTCGAGAAGATCCGCACCCTGCTGCTGGAACTGCTTCCCCACTATGCCGAGCAGGGCAAGACCTATGTAAACATCGCCTTCGGCTGCACCGGCGGCAGGCATCGATCTGTTTACACGGCCGAGAGAATCGCGCAGGCCTTGCGCGAAGGTGGCTTTTCGCCCACCGTATTGCACCGCAACCTAGGATCGCGGGCGGAAGACCTGGTGGAAGGGACACAGCATCCGTGACCGCAAACGCATCCCCCAAGACACGCTTCGAGAGCAAGAAGACCCCCATTTCCCGATGATTGGACTGATTCTCGTCACCCACGGCCAGCTGGCCGAGGAATTCGTATCCGCCATGGAACACGTGGTGGGGCACCAGGATGCCATTGCCACGATCTGCATCGGGCCGAGCGACGACATGGAAATGCGTCGCCAGGAAATCGCCGACGCGATCGAAAAGGTGGATACCGGCTCCGGCGCGATCCTGCTGACGGACCTGTTCGGCGGCACGCCGTCGAACCTTGCCATTTCGCTGCTGGAGCCCGGACGCACGGAAGTGATCGCCGGGATCAACTTGCCGATGCTGATTCGCCTCGCCGGTGCGCGCAAGGAGCTGTCGCTGCTGAAGGCCGCGCAGGCCGCGCGCGAGGCCGGGCGCAACTACATCACGCTCGCTTCCGAATTCCTTGGTCAGGACGCCTGAGGGATCGGCTGCATGCGTGAAGCGAGCAAGGACGTCGTCATTCCCAACAAGCGCGGCCTGCACGCCCGTGCCAGCGCCAAGTTCGTGGCTGCCGTCGCGGAGATGGACGGTCACACGGTCAGCGTCGCCAAGGACGGGCAGGAAGCCGCCGGCGGCTCCATCCTCGGGTTGATGATGCTGGGCGCGGCGATGGGCGATACCGTAACCCTGCGCGTGGCCGGGCCGGCCGCCGACGACAAGCTTGGCGAGCTCGTGGCGCTGGTCGAAGGCAAGTTCGGCGAAGACTGATGCCTTCCCCCAACCCGCGCGAGTCCAGGCGCGAGATCACCGGCTTTTCCAATCCCACGGTCAAATACCTGCGGAGCCTGCGCGACAAGAAGCACCGCAAGCGCGAGGGCGTGTTCCTGGCCGAGGGCCTCCGCCTGCTGACCGACGCCCTCGAATGCGGCCATGTGCCGAAGACACTGGTGATGGCATCGGCACGCGATCCGCACCCGCTGATCGATGCGCTGGAAACGGCCGTGGATGCCGCGGGCGGCGACATCATCGTTACCACGCCCGACATTCTCGGCAAGATCACCGGCAAGGACAATCCGCAGGCCGTGGCCGGCGTGTTCGACGAGTTCGATACCTCGCTGGCCAGCCTTGACCGCAGCGCGGCGAAGATCTGGCTGGTGGCGCAGGCGCTGCGCGATCCGGGCAACCTCGGCACCATGCTGCGCACCGGCGATGCGGTGGGCGCTGGCGGCCTGATCCTGATCGACGATTGCGCCGACCCGTTCAGCGTGGAAGCCGTGCGCGCCAGCATGGGCGCGGTGTTCACGCAGTCCGTGGCGCGGGCATCGTGGGACGAGTTCATCGGCTGGCTCCGACAAGGCGAAGGCCAGCTGGTCGCTGCCAGCTTGCGCGATGCCGTGCCCTATCGCGGCGCGCCCTATGCCGCGCCGTGCTTCGTGATGGTGGGTAACGAATCGCAAGGCCTGCCCGAGGACTACGAGGCCGCCTGCGACCTGCGCGTAACCATGCCCATGCGCGGGCGCGCGGACAGCCTCAATGCGGCGGTGGCGGCGGCGGTGCTGGCCTACGAGGTGCTCGATACACTCGAGCGTTAGTGGTTATCCGCCCTTCTCCAGCTCCCGGCGACGTCAGCCTGCGCGCCTGAACGGCCGGTCCACGACGAAGGCGATCACGGTCACGGCAAGCGCGATCACGTTCCCCCACCACGGCGGAGATGCCGGAGTGTTGTCGAGCACGGAGATGGTCGCCAGCAGCGTTGGCAGATAGAAGATCAGCAGCAGGCAAGGCACCATGAACCGTGCCCACTGTTCGCCGCGCCTTATCGGGACCATGACCAGCCAGAGCACGGCCACGCCCAAGGCTACCCATCCGGCCCCGGCCACGTCGAGCAATGCCAGATAGAGCACCTGCTCCTCGCCGGACAGCACGGTCCAGTCCCTGCCGATCGCCACCGCATGATAGGGCATGAAGCGGGGAGTGAGGATATAGAGCGAGCCCATCGCGACGCTGACGATCCCGACGACGCTGTACAAGAGTAGGACGAGCCACCTCACCGCTGTTCTCCTTGGCGACAAGAGCCGGGACATTGGTCTCCAACGATAGCGGCGATCAGCCGGGCAGGCCACATCACGGCCATGCGCTCAGCGCGGCAGCCGTCAGCCAATCCAAAGACGACCGTCGGGACTACGAGGCCTCCTCGCTCTCGTCATTCCCGATCAGCAGGGCCTCGGCCGGCTCCGCCAGATCGGACAGTCCGTAGGTCGGGCTCTTCTCGATCTGGTCGACCTGCTCGATCTCCTTCTTGCCGATCTCGATACCCTTCTCCGCCAGGCGGCGACCGGACGAGAGGACATTGCGCTCGAAGCTGCCGACGAACTTGTTGTAGTTGTTCACCGCGCTTTCGAGGCCGCCACCCATGCGCTTGAGGTGCTCGGAGGCGACGCGCAGGCGATCGTAGAGTTCGGCACCCATCCGGCCGATTTCCTGCGCTTCCTGCGCCAGCGCGTCCTGCCGCCAGACCTGTGCCACCGTCCGCGCGATGGCGACGAGGTTGGTCGGCGTTGCCAGCAGCACCTTGTTGTCGAAGGCGAAGTCCCACAGCTCCGGATCGGCCTCCAGCGCGGCGGCAACGAAATGCTCACCGGGCACGAACATCACCACGTAGTCAGGCGCTTCCTCGAACTGGCTCTGGTAGCTCTTGGCGCCCAGCGTCTGCACGTGGCCACGCATGGATTTCGCGTGCAGCGACAGGTGGCGCTTGCGCTCTTCCTCGTCCTCCGCCTCGAACGCGGCCTGGTAGGCATTGAGCGAGACCTTGGAGTCGATCACCAGCTTCTTCTGCCCCGGCACGTTGACGATGGCGTCGGGCCGCAGCCGCCCCTCTTCGGTCTCGAGCGAGTGTTCGAGGTGGAAATCGGTGTGTTCGGCCAGCCCGCATTGCTCGAGCAGGTTCTGCAGTGCCCGTTCGCCCCAGCGGCCCCGCGCCTTGGGCGCATTGGTGAGCGAATTGCCCAGCCGCTGGGCCTCGCGCCGCACCTCTTCCTGCCCCAGCCGCATGGTCTCGATCTGCTGGTGCAGCTTGGCGAAGGCATCGGTGCGCTGCCGTTCCAGCGCCCCGACCTGGTCCTCGTATTTCTGCAACCGCTCGCTGACCGGCTTGAGCAGGTTGGCCACGGCTTCCTTGCTGGCCTTTTCCGCATGGCCCAGCCGCTCCGCCGCATCGGCGATGAACTTCTCCTGCGCCTTGGTCAGCACCTCGGCTCCGGTCGCCTTGAACTGGGTGAGCAGTTCCTCGCGCGCTTCCTTCATCGCTTCGATCTGCTTGTCGAAGTTCTCCGCATTGGCGCGCAGCGTGGCGATCTCGATGCGCGAGTCGCCAAGCTCCTTCGTCGCCTGGGCGAACTTGCCCTCGATTTCGGCCAGGCTCGCTCGCCCCTTCTCCAGCTCGGCATCGCGCGCGGCCAGCTCTGCCTGCAGTCCGGCAACCGGCCGCGTGCCGACAAACCAGCCGAGCGCGGCAGCGAGAATCGCCACCACCAGGCCGACGAGAAGGATGATCGGGTCCATAAGGTCCTCAAAAGCACGTAGAAGAACGAAAAGTGAACTTAACGCCTGTGCCATGGTTCGACAAGCGCCAGCCGCAGGCAGTCCACCACCGCAAGCAAAAAGCCCTTGTGGACTCGACCCGAAAAATCGTATGCGATGCTTACAAATTCAGAATTGCGAAATTTTCGCGATTGTGAAATAAGGGGCGGAATAGAAATCGCCCCAGCGACACAGAGAGGATCACGTCATGCCGACCGATATCGAAATCGCCCGCCAAGCCACGCTTATTCCGATCACCGAGGTCGCCAAGAATGCCGGCGTGCCCGATGACGCGCTCATCCCCTACGGCAAGTACAAGGCGAAGGTCGACACTTCCGCCCTGCCGCAGGCCGAAAACGGCAAGCTGATCCTCGTCACCGCGATCAACCCCACCCCGGCGGGTGAAGGCAAGACCACAACCTCGGTCGGTCTGTCGGACGCGCTGCACCGCATCGGCAAGAAGACCATGCTGTGCCTGCGCGAACCGTCGCTGGGACCGTGCTTCGGCATGAAGGGTGGCGGCGCCGGCGGCGGCAAGTCGCAGGTCATGCCGATGGACGAGATCAACCTGCACTTCACCGGTGACTTCCACGCCATCACCAGCGCGCACAACCTGCTGAGCGCGATGATCGACAACTCGATCTACTGGGGCAACCCGCTGGACATCGACGTGCGCCGCGTCACCTGGAAGCGCGTGATCGACATGAACGACCGCGCGCTGCGCCAGATCGTCGGCCCGCTGGGCGGCGTTGCCAACGGCTTCCCGCGCGAAACCGGCTTCGACATCACCGTGGCCTCGGAAATCATGGCCATCCTGTGCCTCGCCAGCGACCTGGAAGACCTGCAGAAGCGCCTCGGCGACATCATCATCGGCTACACCCGCAAGCGCGAGCCGGTCTATTGCCGCGACGTGAAGGCCGACAGCGCCATGACCGTGCTGCTGAAGGACGCCATCCTGCCCAACCTGGTGCAGACGCTGGAAAACCGTCCGGCCTTCCTGCACGGCGGCCCCTTCGCCAACATCGCCCACGGCTGTAACTCGGTGATCGCCACCAAGACCGCCCTGCGCATGGCCGACTACGTCGTGACCGAAGCCGGCTTCGGGGCCGACCTCGGCGCGGAAAAGTTCCTCGACATCAAGTGCCGCCTCGCCGGCCTGAAGCCCGATGCCGTGGTGCTGGTCGCCACCGTGCGCGCGCTAAAGATGAACGGCGGCGTCTCCAAGCAGAACCTGGGCGAGCCCAATGCCGACGCCGTGCGCGCAGGTTCGGTGAACCTGAAGCGCCACATCGAGAACGTGAAGAAGTTCGGCATCACCCCGACGATCGCCATCAACCACTTCTACCTCGACACCGACGAGGAAATCGCGGTGATCCAGGAAATGGCCAAGGAATTCGGCGCCGACGCCGTGATCTGCAAGCACTGGGCCGAAGGCGGCGCGGGTGCAGAGGAACTGGCCCAGATCGTGGCGGCCAAGGCCGATGCCGGCGCCCCCGATTTCGACCAGCTCTATCCCAGCGACATGAGCCTGGAAGACAAGATCCGCAGGATCTGCACCGAGATCTACCGTGCCTCCGAAGTGCACTTCGACGGCGGTACCGCGAAGCAGCTGAAGCAGTGGGAAGAGATGGGCTACGGCAGCTTCCCGGTCTGCATGGCGAAGACGCAGTACAGCTTCTCCACCGACCCGACCAAGCTGGGCGCACCGGAGAACCATGAAGTGGCCATCCGCGAGGTTCGCCTCTCGGCCGGTGCCGGCTTCGTGGTCGCCATCGCGGGCGACATCATGACCATGCCGGGCCTGCCCAAGGTACCGAGCGCCGAGGCCATCCACCTCGACGAAAACGGCCAGATCGAAGGCCTGTTCTAACCGAACCCCCGGACGAGCGCTCCCCCTCCATCCAAGCGCTCGCCCAAATGCGAAGGGCCGCCCGATCCAAGATCGGGCGGCCCTTTTTCTTTTCACGATCCTGCGAGATTAGGCGGCGCGCGCCTTCTGCAGCTTCTTCAGCGCCATGTTGCGCTTCAGGCGGCTGAGGTGGTCGATGAAGAGGATGCCGTTGAGGTGGTCCATCTCGTGCTGGATGCACACGGCCAGCATGCCGGTCATCTCTTCCTCGTGGGTATTGCCCTCCAGGTCCTGCCAGCGCACGCGGCACTGGGCCGGGCGTTCGACATCGGCGAAGATGTCCGGCACCGAGAGGCAGCCTTCCTGGAAGCTCTTGGTCTCTTCCGACGGGTCGAGGATTTCCGGGTTCACGAACACCCGCGGGTCGTTGATGACCGGCTGGTGCGTGTGCTTGGTGCCGTCATGGTCGCATTCGACCGGCTCCGCGTCGGGGTCTTCCTCCTGCAGGTCGATCACCAGCAGGCGCAGCGGTTCGCCCACCTGGATGGCGGCAAGGCCGATGCCATGCGCGGCGTACATCGTCTCGAACATGTCATCGACGAGGGTCTTCAGGTCGTCGTCGAACTTCTCGACAGGCGAGGACACGACTTTGAGCCGGGGATCCGGCGCTTCCAGGATTTCACGAATAGCCATTGCGGTAATTTAGTCTTTCTGCGGCCCGGTTTCAATGTCAGGCGAGCGGCCGCCGTGCCCTCAATGCCTGTGCCAGCGTTCCCTCGTCGAGGTAGTCCAGCTCGCCGCCCACCGGCAGGCCGTGGGCCAGCTGGGTGATGCGGACCGGGTGATCCTCCAGCCGCTCAGCGATGTAGTGCGCGGTGGTCTGCCCTTCCAGCGTGGCGTTCATGGCGAGCACGACCTCGTCCACCCCGCCCTGCTCGACGCGGCCCAGCAGGCTGTCGATGGCAAGATCCTCGGGCCGCACGCCGTCGAGCGCCGAGAGCCGGCCGCCCAGCACGTGGTACTTGCCGGTGAACAGCCGCGCGCGGTCGAGCGCCCAGAGATCCGCCACGTCTTCCACCACGCAGATGGACTTGGCATCGCGGCGCGGATCGGCGCAGACCGAGCACGGGTTCTGCGTGTCGACATTGCCGCAGGTCTCGCATTCGACCAGCTTGTCCTGAACGGCACCCAGGGCGTCCAGAACCTGCTTCAGCGCCGTTTCGCGGTGCTTCACCAGCCACAGCACCGCCCGCCGTGCGGAACGCGGCCCAAGGCCCGGCAGGCGAGCCAATGCAGCGGCGAGGTTCTCGATCTCTTGCGATGCCATGTTCCGCCAGATAGGGCCGCGCGCGAGGAATAGGAAGGCTGGCGATGCGCCTCATTTTCATGGGAACCCCGGATTTCGCGGTACCGACGCTGAATGCGCTGGTGGATGCGGGTCACGACGTGGTGGCAGTGTACAGTCAGCCGCCCAGCCGCGCGGGGCGCGGGAAGAAGGAGCGTCCCTCTCCCGTCCATGCCCGCGCCGAGGAATTGGGAATCGCGGTTCGCCATCCCGTCAGCCTGAAAGGTGACGAGGAACAGCAGGCCTTCGCCGCGCTGGAGGCCGATGCCGCGATCGTCGCCGCCTATGGCCTGCTGCTGCCGCAAGCGGTGCTCGACGCGCCGAAGCGCGGCTGCCTCAACGTCCACGGCTCGCTGCTGCCGCGCTGGCGCGGGGCGGCGCCGATCCACCGGGCGATCCAGGCGGGCGACGAGCAGACCGGCGTGACCATCATGCGCATGGAGCTTGGTCTCGACACCGGGCCGATGCTGCTGAAGGCCGCGACGCCGATTGCCGACAAGACCACCGGCGAATTGCATGACGAGCTGGCCGAACTCGGGGCATCGCTGATGGTAGAGGCGCTGGCGCAGATCGAGACGCTGCAGGCCCAGCCGCAGGACGAGGCGCTCGCCACCTACGCTCCCAAGATCGCCAAGGCGGAGGCGAAGCTCGATTTCGCCAAGCCCGCCGCCGTGCTGGAGCGCGAGGTGCGCGCCTTCTCCCCCTTCCCCGGCAGCTGGTTCGAACTCGACGGCGAGCGGATCAAGCTGCTGCGCGCCGAGATTGTCGACGCCAGCGGCGCGCCCGGCACCGTGCTGGACGACCGGCTGACCATCGCGTGCGGCGAAGGCGCCCTGCGCCCGGTGAAGCTGCAACGCGCGGGCAAGCCGGCGATGGCACTCGATGAATTCCTGCGCGGCAACGAAGTGAAGGTGGGCAGCAAGGCAGCATGACCCGTTTCGCCCTCACCATCGAATTCGACGGCGGCCCGTTCTTCGGCCTGCAACGGCAGGACAACGGCCCCAGCGTGCAGCAGGCGATCGAGGACGCCGCCCACGCCGTTACGGGAGAAGAGGTGACGCTGCACAGTGCCGGGCGTACCGACAGCGGGGTCCACGCTCTCGCCATGCGCAGCCACCTGGACATCGCGAAGGACATCACGCCGTTCCGCCTGATGGAGGCGCTCAACGCGCACCTGCGGCCCGATCCGGTGGCCATCATCGCCTGCGAGGAAAAGCCCGACGACTGGCACGCGCGCTTCTCCTGCATCGGGCGCAGCTACGAATACCGCATCCGCAATCGCCGCGCGCCGCTGACGCTGGAAAAGGGTCGCGCCTGGCATATCGCCCGTCCGCTGGATCACGACGCCATGCACGAAGCGGCACAGGCGCTGGTGGGGCAGCACGACTTCACCACCTTCCGCTCCGCCCATTGCCAGGCCGCCAGCCCGGTCAAGACGCTCGACCGGCTCGATGTCAGCCGCGAAGGCGACGCGGTGATCGTCCGCGCGGCGGCGCGAAGCTTCCTGCATCACCAGGTCCGCTCCATGGTCGGCACGCTGGCGCTGGTCGGACAGGGGCAATGGCAGGTAGGTCAGGTGGCGGAGGCGCTGGCGGCAAAGGATCGTGCCGCGCTGGGCCTGAATGCCCCGCCAGAGGGTTTGTATTTCGTCGGAGCGCGTTACGAAGACGAGGAATAGGGAGAGAACACGGATGACCACCACCGGACGCCAACTCGTCTCGACACTGACTGCCGACGGCAAGCTTGTGCTGGAACTGCAGGAGAAGGATTTCCCCGCGCCCGCTGGGAACCAGGTGCTGGTGAAGATGGAAGCAGCGCCGATCAATCCGTCCGACCTGATCCTGATGACAACCGGCGTGGACCTCGACAATGCGGAGTATTCGCCGGGAAAGGTGGTCGCCAATGTGGCGCCGCCAATGGTCGCCGCGCAGGCCGGACGGCACGGCAAGCCGCAGACGGTCGGCAACGAAGGCGCGGGCACGGTCATCGCGGCAGGCGCAGGCGAGATGGCGCAGGCGCTGGTCGGCCAGCGCGTCGCTTGTGTGCCGGGCAATGCCTACAGCGAATATGCCCTGGCCGATGCCATGATGTGCATCCCGCTGGGCGAACACAGCTGCGAACAAGGCGCAAGTTCCTTCGTCAACCCGATGACCGCGCTGGGTTTCGTCGAAACCGCCAAGCGCGAAGGGAACGAGGCGATCATCCATGCGGCAGCCGCCTCCAACCTCGGCCAGATGCTCAACCGCATCTGCCAGGAAGACGGCCTGGGGCTGGTCAACATCGTCCGCAAGGACTCGCAAGCCGAGCTGCTCAAGGGCCAGGGCGCGAGCCACGTGGTCAATTCCTCCGACAAGGATTTCGAGCAGCAGCTGGTGCAGGCAATTGCCGAGACGCAGGCTTTCCTCGGCTTCGATCCGATTGGCGGCGGCACCACCACCGACAGCTGCCTGCGCTCGATGGAGCGCGTCGCCGCGGCCAAGCTGACCGAGTACAGCCGCTATGGCTCCGACCAGCCGAAGAAGATGTACATCTACGGCCGGCTCGACCTCTCGCCCACGATCCTGACGCCAAGCTACGGCTTCGGCTGGACCGTCACCGGCTGGCTATTGATGCCCTTCCTCGCCAGCTGCGACATGCCGACGCTGATCG
The DNA here is from genome assembly GCF_026967575.1 of Aurantiacibacter sp. MUD11. NCBI lineage: Bacteria > Pseudomonadati > Pseudomonadota > Alphaproteobacteria > Sphingomonadales > Erythrobacteraceae > Aurantiacibacter > Aurantiacibacter sp. MUD11. The sequence continues at coordinate 894,380 of NZ_CP114054.1, forward strand.
GCATGCGCCAGCGGGTGGTGAGCGGGCTGACCACCACCTTCGCCAGCAGCTACAAGGCCAAGGTCGGTCTCGAGGAAATGCTCACCAGGGATGCCATGATGGACTATGCCCAGATGGCGACCGGTGAAAAATACCTGGTGACGCCCAACGCGTGAGCTTTACGGCCCAGACTGACCCTGCTGGGCCTGCCGCTGCACTTCCTGTTCGATCCGCTGCTGCACGGCCTGTTCGTCGACCTCCATCGACAACTCGCCGTCGCGGACGCCGAATTCCACCGGCACGCCCTCGATATCGGTGACGAAGGTCGCCTCGCCATCGCGGATGATCAGGCGGCGGCCCTCGCCCAGCGGAATGTCCTCCAGATCCGGCACGTCCATCGGCTGCACCGGACCGCTGGGGTCGGGGCTGGGAGTCGGGCGCGGCGGGGCAGCGGAGGCGCCCAGGGCAGCCTGCATGAAGTCGCGCCAGATGCGCGCGGGCAGGCCACCGCCGGAAATGCCGTTGAGCGGTGAATTGTCGTCGTTGCCGATCCACACGCCCACCACCAGATCGCCCGCGTAGCCGACGAACAAGGCATCGCGGTTGTCCTGCGTGGTGCCGGTCTTGCCGTAGTTGGCGATGGAAAGCGTCGCCGCGCGGCCGGTGCCGGAATTGATCGCAGCGCGCAGCATCTGCTGCATTTCCTCGTGGTCGGAACCGTTGAGACTGCCCTGCCCGTTCCACAGCCAGTCGAACCAGCCCTCTTCCTCGCGGGCGAAGGCATGCGGTTCCACCGGGAAGCTGTTGGCGGCCACCCCGGCATAGGCGGCGGTCAGTTCCAGTAGGGTCATGGTAGAGGTGCCCAAGGCCATGCTGGGATCGCCTTCGGGCAGTTCCGAAGTCACGCCCAGTTCGCGCGCGGTCTCGATAACCGCTTCGGAGCCGATCTCGTTGAGCAGCCGCACGGCGGCAACATTGCTCGACTGGGCGAAGGCATCGCGCAGCGTGATAGTGTCCGAATAGCGTCCGCTGGCATTGCTCGGCTGGTAGGAGCCTTCGGTGAACTCGGTATTGTCGATCACGTCGTCCGGGCTCCAGCCGTTGCGCAGCGCGGCGAGGTAGACGAACAGCTTGAAGGTGGAGCCGGGCTGGCGGCGCGCCTGCGTGGCACGGTTGAAGGGGCTTTCCGAATAGTCCTTGCCACCGATCATGGCGACGACTTCGCCATTGGTGCGCATGGCCACCAGCGCGACCTGCGCGTCACCCAGGGGCGCGCGCTCGATCACCCGGCGGGCAGCATTCTGCAGCCGGCTGTCGAGCGTGGTCGTGATGGTCTGCCGCGAATAGCCGACTTCGCTCTGCGCGCGTGCGGCCGGCAGCGCCCAGTCGGCAAAATAGGTGCCGGTGGGCAAGTCGTTGCGGGTGCGCACGTCCAGCGTCGGCACGCGCATGGCATCGGCCCGCTCCTGCGAGATATAGCCGGCGGCGACCATGGCGTTCTTCACCAGCTGGTATCGCTGCGCGGCCAGGTCCGGGTTACGCGTCGGCGCAAGGCGGCTGGGCGCCTGCAGCAGGCCTGCCAGCATGGCCGCCTGTTCGGGACGCAGATTTTCCGGCTGGCGATAGAAGTAATGCAGGCTGGCCGCGCGCAGGCCGTACATGTTGTCGCCGAAATAGGCGTTGGAGAGGTACCGTTCGAGAATCTCGTCCTTGCTCAGCCAGGCTTCCAGCCAGAAGGCGATCAGCGCCTCGCGCGCCTTGCGGGTCATGCTGCGCTCGGGCGTCAGGAAGGTGAACTTGGCCAATTGCTGGGTGATGGTGGAGCCGCCCTGCATCGGGCCGCCGCTCACCTGCGCCCAGGCCGCGCGCGCCACGCCGCGCGGATCGACGCCCCAGTGATCGTAGAAACGCCGGTCCTCGATGGCGAGAAAGGGCTGGATCACGTGGTCGGGCAGCTCGGCCACCTCCACCGGCTCGTCCACCACGGCCCCGTTGCGGGCGATCGGCGTGCCATCGGCGGCCAGCAGCGTGATCTGCGGCGGGGCGATGGGTTGCAGCGACTTGCCCAACGGCGCGGTCACGGCGAGATAGGCGACCAGCAGGATGAACAGGCCGATCAGCGTCGCCAGGATACGACTGGCCCACCACCACCTCGAGCGCCCGCGCGTCCGTTCGGGCATCCAGCGGCGCCAGCCCTCGCGATAGCGGGATGGGTCGTAATGGCGGGTCGGCGAGGCATTGCCGGCATCGAAATCGTCGAGTCCGGACAGCGGCGTCCACGGCGCATTCTCCAGCGCAAGGTCGCGCTCCGACCACCCGGTCCGAGCCGGTTTCCGCCTGAAAGGATTACGCCACATGAAGTTCACAAGAGCTGTCTTAACAAGGTAATACACGTTTGACGAGGGCCAATATGGATAGACACCGGCCCGCCGACAAGATCGCCCCGCTGGACACAATCAATTTCGAGGATGACCTTTGCCCGCCATCGTGGCAGGATGCGCAAAACTATAAAGACTTCGCCTGAACGAGGGCGGGGCTGAGTGGATGCATGATCGGGAGTACACCATGCGCATGCTAATGGGTGCGGCAGCCGCCGCACTTTTGCTGGCCAGCGGGCCAGGCAGCGTCGAGGCGCATCATTCGATGGCCATGTTCGACCAGAACAGCGAGATTACCGTCACCGGCACGGTGCGGCAGTTCCAGTGGAGCAATCCGCACGCCTATATCCAGCTTGTCGCCACCAGCGATCAGGGCGAACCGGTCGAATGGAGCCTCGAACTCGGCTCTCCCGTCTACCTCTACGCCCGTGGCTGGCGTCCACGCACGTTGCGCCCCGGCCAGGAAGTGCGGGTGCGGATCAATCCGCTGCGCAACGGCCGTCCCGGCGGCGCGGTGCTCGACGTGACGGACATGGACGGCAACGCCATCGGGAGCAATCGGCGATGATGCGTCATGCCGCGCTCGCGGTCTCCCTCATCGCGCTGGCCACCAGCCCGGCGCTTGCCGAACATCACGAAGAGCAGGATCGGGCGGAGAGCTTCGCCGAACTGCCTTACTGGCCCGGCTACTGGGTCAGCGAATTGCAGGCCGGAACGCTGATCGGCGGGCACAACCCGGCGCTGATCGAGGCGCGCGAGACCGGCCAGCCGATCCCCGACTTCATGCGCCTGAACGGCGCCAGCGCGCCATGGACCGAAGAAGGCAGGCAACGCCGCATCGATGTCCGCGCCGGGGCGCGTGGGCGCAAGTCGACCGGCTGGGGCTTCCCGATGATGATGAACGCGGCCACCCCGCTGCAGATCATCATCACCCCCGAACAGGTCACCATCATCAACGCCTATAACGAGGCGCGCTACATCTACACCGACGGGCGGCCCATGCCCGACGAGCTGGACATGTGGCCCACCACCTACGGCACCTCCGTCGGCCATTGGGAAGGCGATACGCTGGTGGTGGAGACCCGCATGGTGACGACGCCCAGCGACTTTTTCCACGGCGCCCCGCCCTTTTCCGAAGAGGCGGTCTACCACGAGCGGATCACACTGGAGGGTGACCGGCTCGTCTCGCGCATGGTGATAGAGGACCCGGTCACCCTGTCCGAACCCTGGGAAGTCGAGGTCGCCTTCGTGCGCGACGAGGGCTTCGACCGCATGATCCAGTTCGACTGGGACAACGACCGCACCGGCTTCGACGGGAACTTCAACACCATCGAGATGCCTGGCGCTGACGGCACCGCCATGCTGCTGCCCGCCATCGACGGCGTGGTGGATGCCAGCGCGGCCTGGGAGATCGCCTGGTCCGGCCCGATGACGGCCGACGGCATGAGCGTGACGCCCGAAGGCCACCTGCTGTTCGCACAGGAACAGAGCAACGCCATCTGGCGCCTGACGCCCGATGGGCAGGCCTTTGTCGAATATCCCTACGTCCTTGGTGCGGGCGCGGTTTCGGTGGCCCACGACGGTTCGGTGCTCGCCATCGAGCGCGGCTGCACCGATCCCGGCCTCAACTCGCTCACCTGCGACCAGCCGAGCACCTTGGTGCAGCTGGGCGAAGAACGCCGCATCATTGCCGATGCCTTCGATGACGGCAGCTCGCTGGGCCGCCTGAACGACGTGCATGCCGACGGTCGCGGCGGCGCCTGGGTGACGCAGGGCGCCCTGCACCACATTGCGGCCGATGGCTCCGTCAGCACGGTCTACACGCCAGAAGCCTTCACCAACGGTGTGACCACCAGCCCCGATGGCTCGACGCTCTACGTCACCGACATGCGCACGATCGTCGCCTTCGACCTCGACGCGCAAGGCAACGCCTCCAACCAGCGGGTCTTCGCGACGCTGTCGCAGGATACGCAGGGCTTCGGCGGCGACGGGCTGGCGGTCGATGCCGAGGGACGGCTCTACGTCACCGGCGATGCGGGCATCTACGTCTTCGCGCCTGATGGAACGGAGCTGGGAGTCATCCCCATCCCGCGCCGCGCGATCACGCTGGCCTTCGCCGGGACGGATCGCAGCACGCTGTATGTCGGCGCGATGGGCGCCCGAACGCCCGAAGGCGAGGACTGGACCACGCCCGAAGGCGTGCGCAACGTCGCGATGACGGTCTACAAGCTGCCGGTGCTGACGGCGGGGCCGCGCTGAGGCCTCAGGCCTTGGCGACCGCACTTTCCGGCAGGTCTTCGCCGAACACGCGCTGGTAGTATTCCGCCACCAGCATCCGCTCCGCCTCGTCGCAGCGGTTGAGGAAGCTCAGGCGGAAGGCGTAGCCGGCATTGCCGAAGATCTCGGCGTTCTGCGCCCAGGTGATGACCGTGCGCGGGCTCATCACCGTGGAGATGTCGCCGTTCATGAAGCCCTGTCGGGTCAGGTCGGCAACGCGGATCATGTCCGCCACCAGCTTTTCGTCCAGCGAGGTCTTCGCGCCGACGATCTCGCGCTCGATCTCGGCCGGCAGGTAGTTCAGGCCGACGATGATGTTCCAGCGGTCCATCTGCGCCTGGTTGATGGCCTGCGTGCCGTGATACATGCCGCTGGTGTCGCCCAGGCCAACGGTGTTGGCGGTAGCGAACAGGCGGAAGTGCGGATCGGGCCGGATAACGCGGTTCTGGTCCAGCAGGGTCAGCTTGCCGGTCTGTTCCAGCACGCGCTGGATCACGAACATCACGTCCGGGCGGCCGGCGTCGTATTCGTCGAACACCAATGCCACCGGGTGCTGCAGCGCCCAGGGCAGCAGGCCTTCGCGGAACTCGGTCACCTGCAGGCCATCGCGCAGCACGATGGCGTCGCGACCGACCAGGTCGATCCGGCTGATGTGGGCATCCAGGTTGATGCGGATGGTCGGCCATTTCAGGCGCGCGGCAACCTGTTCGATGTGCGTCGACTTGCCGGTACCGTGATAACCCTGGATCATCACGCGGCGGTTGTGCGCAAAGCCGGCCAGGATCGCCAGCGTGGTATCCGGATCGAAGACGTAGGTCTCGTCGATGTCGGGTACACGCTCGTCCGCCTCGCTGAAGGCGGGGACTTTCATGTCGACATCGATGCCGAAAGTCTCGCGGACGTCCACTTCGGTATCGGGTGCGGGCAACAGGGTGCCGCCGGTTTCGGTGCTGCTGGTCATTTCATTCATCTCGCGCCGCTGCCTAGACGGGCGCTCCCCCTGCTGCAACAAGGTAATGCAGGGCGATACGGACAAAAGACGGGAGAGTGCGATGCTGACGATCTATGGTTTTCCAACCAGCCCCTATGTCCGCAAGGCGCTGCTGGTGGCGGAGGAGAAGGGCCTCGACTACGAGCTGGTGCCCGCCACGCCGCACAAGCCGACGCCGGAATTCCTTTCGGCCAGCCCGTTCCGCATGATGCCGGCGATGGAAGAGGACGGCTTCGCCCTCGCCGATTCCACGGCGATGGCGCTGTACCTCGACGCCAAGTATCCCGAACCCAAGCTGTTGCCGGATGACCCGAAAGCGCGCGGACTGGCAATGATGTTCGACGAATTCGCCGATACCATGCTGGCCGACAGCGCTCGCGCGGTGGGCTTTAACCGGTACATCGGCCCCACCCTGCTCGGCATCACAGGCGATCTCGACGCAGCTGACGCGGCGGAAGAGCGAGCCCACCCGCTGCTCGACTGGCTGGAGGAGCAGATTGGGGACGGCTGGTTGACCGGCGGTGACTATTCCCTTGGAGACATTGCTGTTTCCTGCTGTCTGCGCACGCTGGCCTATGGTATGGACGTGGCGACCCGTCCGCGTACTTCCGCCTGGCTGGAACGGGTCCACGCGCGCCCCGCCTGGCAGGCAGTCGCGGCGAAGGAGGCGGAAATGTTCGCGGCCGCGGAAGGGAGCGGCGAACACCAGCAAGGCTGAAGGGGAGATGGCGTCATGTATGTGCAAGGGTTCCTGCTCGCCGTGCCGGAAGACAAGAAGGACGCCTATCGCGACCTCGCCGCCAAGGCCGGCGAAATATTCGCCAATTACGGCGTCATCGAGATCGTCGAGGGATGGGAAGAGGACGTGGCCGACGGCAAGGACACCGATTTCCGCCAGGCGACCAAGGCCGAGCCGGGCGAAAAGATCGTGTTTTCCTGGATGATCTGGCCCGACAAGGCGACTGCCGATGCTGCCCACGAGAAGATGCAGGACGACGATTTCTGGTCGCAGGACATGGAAATGCCCTTCGACGGGATGCGCATGATCTGGGGCGGCTTCAGCCCGATCTATACCCTCGGGAGAAACTAGTCATCGGCCGGGCAGGCGGGTGACCTGCAACCTCCCACGATCATGGTAGCCTTCGCAGGTAATTGATTTTCTGTCATTTGCTCTGGCATTATCCAGCACGAGTCGCGGGAGGTGACAGGTGTCGGACTACACGTTTTTCTTCAATCCCATGAGCCGGGCGATGATCGCCAACTGGGCCTTCCACGAAGTTGGCGTCACGCCGGACTACGTGCAGGTGGAATGGGACGCCAAGCCGGCAGAACTGCTGGCGGCCAACCCCATGGGCAAGATCCCCACCATCATCCACCACACGCCCGCAGGGGACCGCGTGGTGAGCGAGGCCGCCGCCGTGTGCCATTACCTGGCGGAAATGGAGGGCAAGGCGCTGCTCCCCACGCCCGGAGAGAAGGCCGACTACTACCGCTGGCTGTTCTTCGCCGCCGGACCGCTGGAAGCCGCCATCACCAACAAGACGATGGGGTGGGAACCGGACGGCCCCAAGCAGGAAGGTACTGTCGGCTTCGGCAGTTTCGAGCGCGCCGTGGGTGCTCTCGATACCTGGCTGGCGGATCGCCATTACGTCTGCGGTGACCGGTTCACCATGGCCGATGTCTATGTCGGATCGAGCGTGAACTGGGGCCTGCAATTCGGCACCCTGCCCGATCGTGACAGCTTCAAGGCCTATTCCGCCCGCGTTTCCGATCGCGACGCCTTCAGGGCCAGCATCGGCGGCTAGGCGAAGGCCTCTGCCCGGCGCAGCAGCTGGTAGGCTTCCACCACGCGCTGCAGCAGCGCTTCCTTGCTGCGATCCCCGCCGTTGCGGTCAGGGTGGTAGCGGCGCACCAGTTCCGAATAGCGGCGACGCAATTCGGGACGGTCCGCCTTCGGCCCCAGCCCCATCACGTTCAGCGCCTCCCGCTCGCGCGGGGTGAAGCGGCTGTGCTGTTCGTGGCTGCGACCAGCGGCGGCACGTTTGATGTCGCCCGCGCGGGCGCCGATAGCGTCCAGCGGATCGGCGAAATCCGCCCAGCGCGGCATGCCGTCGACCCCGGCGGTCGGCTTGAAGGCCGGGCTTTCGGTCTGCCAGCCGGCCCCGGGGGCCTGCGCGGCATAGATCTCGTCCGCGCTCATGCCTTCGAACCAGTCGTAGCCGGCGTTGAACTCGCGCACGTGCTCGAGGCAGAACCAGCGCCACTCGCCGGGACCGTCGAAACTGTTGCCGTGGCTGCCCGGCGCACGGAATTCGCCTGCCTCCTGGCAGGTGGGGTGTTCGCACACCCTCCCCTCGCTCTCGTAGCGGCCGTGGAATCGCTCGTTTCGCATGAACACCCATGAATGGGGATTGCACCGCCTGTTGGAAACCCCCAACTGTGGCTGCATGAGTGGACCCGTACAGCAGGAAATCGAAACCCTCCTCCGCGACGCACTGGCGCCGACGCGGCTGGAAGTCATCAACGACAGCGCCCGGCATTATGGCCACGCCGGCGACGACGGCAGCGGTGAATCGCACTTCACCGTGATCGTCGAAAGCGAGGAGTTCGCCGGCAAGAACCGCCTTGCCCGCCAGCGGCTTGTGCTGGCCGCGCTGGGCGACATCCCGGGCGAGCGCGTGCACGCCTTCGCGATGAAGTGCCTCGCTCCCGGAGAGACCGCGTGAGCGTTGAGCTGTGGTACTGGCCGGACATTCCCGGCCGTGGTGAGTTCGTCCGCCTGTTCTGCGAAGCGGGCGAGATCGACTACGCCGACATGGCCCGCGAACAGAGCGCCGATGCGCTGGTGGAGCACATGCACGGCCTGCAGGGCATGCGCCCCTTCGCCCCGCCCTACATCGTCGATGGCGAGGTGGTGGTCGGCCAGACCGCGCTGATCCTGCAATACCTCTCCGACAAGGAAGGCCTTGGCTCGGGCGAGATGGAGACGGACCTGCAATTGCTGCAATTGCAGATGGACATCGCCGATTTCGTGGAGGAGGTGCACTCCGTCCACCACCCCATCGCCAGCGAGCTGTACTATGCCGACCAGATGGAAGCCGCCTTCGACCGCGCGCAGAACTTCCGCGCCAACCGCATTCCGAAGTACCTGATCCATTTCGACAACGCGATTGCCGCCAATGGCGGGCCGTTCAGCCTTGGCCAGCAGTTCAGCCATGTCGACACCAGCCTGTTCCAGGTGATGGAGGGGCTGGACTACATGTTCCCCAACTACATGAAGCAGATGCAGGGCAGCTGGCCGCACCTTGAGGGCCTGCAAGGCGCCGTCCCGGAGATCGAGGGCCTCGCCGATTACCTTGCCAGCGAGCGGCGGCTGGAATTCAACGAGGACGGCATTTTCCGCCATTACGAGGAACTCGACGAAGCCTGAGAGGTCATTTGGGCATGAGCATCATCAAGACCGTCACCCCCGTCAGCCACGAACTGGGCGATTTCACCGTCCGCCGCGCGGTGCCGAGCAAGGAATGCCGCATGGTCGGCCCCTTCGTCTTCGTCGACCAGTTCGGCCCCGCCCAACTGGACCTTGGCAAGGGCATGGACGTGCGCCCGCACCCGCACATCAACCTCGCCACCGTGACGTGGCTGTTCGACGGCGCCATCGACCACCGCGACAGCCTGGGCACCTATTCCACCATCCGTCCCGGCACGGTGAACCTGATGACCGCCGGCAGCGGCATCGTCCATTCGGAGCGCAGCCCGCAGGAAGAACGCGCCAAGGGCCCTTCGCTTTACGGCATGCAGACCTGGCTGGCGCTGCCCGACGGCAAGGAAGAGATCGACCCCGCCTTCGAGGCCGTCAGCGACCTTCCGTGGATCGACGGTGACGGCGCGCGCGCCTGCGTCATCATGGGCGAACTGTGGGGCGAGCGGGCGCAAACCACCTGCTATGCGGACACCATCTATGCCGAGATCGTGCTGACCGAGGGCGGTTCCATCCCCATCGATGCCGAGGCCGACGAGCGCGCGGTGATGCTGGTGGGCGGGGAAGCCGCCATCGACGGCCAGCCGCTGGAGCTTTACGCGCTGACGATCCTGAAGCCCGGCGCCGCCATGACGCTGACCAGCCGCAGCGGCGGCCGCGTCATGCTGCTGGGCGGAGAGGCGTTCTCCACCAAACGTCACGTCTGGTGGAACTTCGTCAGCTCCGATCGCGAAAGGATCAACCAGGCCAAGCAGGACTGGCGCGAGGGCCGTTTCGCCAAGGTGCCGGGCGACGAAGCGGAATTTATCCCCCTGCCCGACGGTAAGCCGCTGACTGTAAGCTATCCCTAGGCACGGATGGCGGTTATGGAGCGGTCCCATGAAAAAGACCGTCCTGACCCTCGCCGCCCTTTCCCTTGCCATTCCCGCCGCCGCGCAGGATGAATCCGCCGCGCCGGAAGTGGGTTCGCTGGCATGGCACAACCTCCAGCAATCGTCGCTGCACAGCCTGCGCCCCGAACAGGGCTGGTCGACGCTGGAAGGGGGCATCAAGTTCCGCCGCACCGCCGGCGAAGGCACCGGCCCCGCTCCAAGCCTGCGTGACGTGGTGCAGGTGAACTACACCGGCACTTTCTTCGACGGCTCGGTGTTCGACAGCAACGAAGGCTCGGCCCCCATCGAATTCCCGCTCTCCCGCCTCGTGCGCGGCTGGCAGATTGCCATCCCCTACATGGGCGTGGGCGACACCGCTGAAATCGCCATCCCGGCAGAGCTGGCCTATGGCCTGCAGGGCCGTGGCCCGATCCCCGGCGGCGCGACGCTGTTCTTCACCATCGAGCTGGTCGGCATCCCCAGCCAGGGCGTGTGAGATGAGCGAGCTGACCCGCGTTGCCCTGCCCACCGGCGTCGGACTGGACGTCTGGGACACCGGCCCGCGCGATGCGCCCGCGCTGATCTTCCTGCACGGCTTCCCGGAAAACCATCGCACCTGGCGGCACCAGGTCGAGCACCTATCCGATCGCTTCCGCTGCATCGCGCCGGACCAGCGGGGCTATGGCAATTCCTCCAGGCCCGATGGTGTCGGCAACTACGCCCCGCAGCTGCTGGTGCAGGACATCTTCGGCCTCGCGCAGGCGCTGGAACTGCCCAATTACACGATCCTCGGCCACGACTGGGGCGGAGCCATCGCCTGGCTCGTCGCTGCATTCGGGCAGGCTGGCGGGCAGGTCACCCGCGCCGTCATCGCCAATGCGCCGCACCCCGCGGTGTTCCAGCGCCTGCTGCTGACCGATCCGGCGCAGCGTGCGGCCAGCCAGTACATGCGCGCCTTCCGCGATCCCGCCAACGATCCGCTGATCCGCGAGCACGGCCTTGCCGGCCTGCTGCGCACCGCGCTCAAGTGGGACGACCGTCCGGAATACGATCCGGCGGAGCTGCAATTGCTGCTGTCGCAGTGGAGCGATCCCGACACCGCTTTCGCCATGCTCAACTGGTATCGCGCCAGCACGGTGGAAGTGCCGTCGATGGACGACCCGGTCGGCCTGCCGGAGGGCTTTGCGCCTCCGCCCTTCCCCAAGCTGGAAATCCCGACACTGGTAGTCTGGGGGATGAAGGACCAGGCGCTGCTGCCCGCCAACCTCGAAGGGCTGGAGGAGCAGGTGAGCGACCTGACGATCGAGCGCGTGCCGGAATCCGGTCATTTCGTGACGTGGGAAGCGCCCGAGGCGGTGAACCGTGCGCTCGACGCCTTCCTAGGCAGGACGGCCTAGTCAGCTCCCTGCCATTCCACCCAGGCACCATGCGGGTGCGCCTCGGCCAGCTGCACCCATTCCTCGCCGCCCGGCCAATAGCGGACGGTGAGTTCGTGCCGGAAAGTGGCGCGATTGGTCTCCACGCGGATCCACGCCAGCGGCTTCTCGGCCGAAGCCTTCGCGCCAGCCGCCTCCATCATTGCCGTGATCCGTTCGCGCGTGGCAGGCGGCAGGTATTGCCACATCACCGTGTGGAACAGCACGCGCGTCACGCCTGGCTCCTGCTGCTCCGCCAGCCGCTCCTCCACGAAGTCGCCCGCGTCCATCCGCACCAGGTCGGGCGGCATCTTCTCGGCCATGGCGATGGCGGCATCCATGCGGGCGATCCGGGCGGTGGCTTCGGGCCAGATGTAGGCTTTCAGGCGTAGCGCCTGCGCCGCGTCGGTCAGGTCGATGGGCGCCACGTCGCAGCCTCTGATCCCGACGGTCTCGACAGGGTTCTGCGGCGGCGGGGCGCCGCGCCACTCGGGCTTGATCCGGATGGAGGACAGGCTCGGCCCCGCTGTCGTGCCGCCAAGGTCGTAGAAATAGCGCGCCATCATCGTGTTGACGCCCGCGCTCGCGCCGATCTCGACCAGCTCGAACTTCGGCCCCAGCTTGCCGGACAACCACAGCAGACCCGCCATTACGCTGGCGCTGCGTCCGGCCTCGTTGGTCTGCGGCGGGCCGTCGAGCCACGGCAGCAGCGTGTGGTCGTGCCGCTCGACGATATCGACCACCATGGCGTCGATCGCCGCCTGGTCGGTCATCCGGCCGGCGTAGATATCCGCCAGCCGCTCCTCCTCGCCGGTCAGCAGCAGGTAGTGAAACCCGCCCGCGATGCGCAGCGGCATGGCGTCTTCCAGCGTCAGTCCCTGCCAGTTGGCCATGCGCCGCCCGGTGGCGGTGTCCGTCTCCAGCACCGCCAGCAGTGCTTTCAGCACGCGGGCATTGTTCGGCGAACCGGCCCGCTCCATGTGCTGCGCCTGCCATTCGATGGCTTCGGGCACACTGGCGATTTCCATGACCTTTTTCGAATTAGGGCTTTGGTCCCGCTGATCTGCCATGTGCATTGCCCTTTCGCGCTGTCGGCCCTACATCGCGCGCCCATGACTTCGACTACTGCCGAGAGCCGTTTCGGGCCGCTGATCTTCGCTGTCCCCAAGGGTCGCATCCTCGACGAGGCGCTGCCCGTGATGGCGGACGCCGGCCTCGTGCCGGAAAGCGCCTTTCACGACAAGCTCGATCGCTCGCTGAGTTTCGCGACCGAGGACGGCCAGGCACGCATCCTGCGCGTGCGCGCGTTCGACGTGGCCACCTTCGTTGCCTTCGGTGCAGCGCAGGCGGGCATCGTCGGTTCCGACGTGATCGAGGAATTCGATTATTCGGAGCTCTATGCACCGGTGGACCTGGGCATCGGTGCCTGCCGCCTGTCGGTGGCGGAGCCGCAGCAGCCGGTCGAATACAAGTACGGCAACGCCAGCCACCTGCGCGTCGCCACCAAGTATCCCAACATCACCAGCCGCCATTTCGAGGCGCAGGGCATCCAGGCCGAATGCATCAAGCTGAACGGCGCGATGGAACTGGCCCCCTCGACCGGCCTTGCCGGGCGGATCGTCGACCTCGTCTCCACCGGCGGCACGCTGAAGTCGAACGGCCTCGTCGAGAAGGACGTCATCATGCAGGTCAGCGCCCGCCTGATCGTCAACCGCGCCGCGTGGAAGACCGATCCGCGCGTGGCCGAACTGGTCGAACGTTTCCGCAGCGGAGCAGAGAGGCAGGCCGCCTGATGCGCCGCCTGTCCATCACCGACGAGGATTTCGAGAGCAAGTTCGCCCGGATCGTCAACGACCGGCGCGAGAGCGACGACAATGTCGCCAGCGACGTGCGCGGCATCATCGACCAGGTCCGCCAGAAGGGCGACGATGCGCTGGTCGATTACACCATGCGCTATGACAAGCATGCGCTGACGGCGGACCTCGCCAGCTGGCGGATCGGGGCGGACCAGTGCAAGGTCGCCTACGACATGCTGCTGCCCGACGTGCGCGAGGCACTGGACATGGCGGCAGAGCGCATCCGCGCCTACCATGAAGGCCAGCTGCCCGAGAACCGCGACTACACAGATGCCAAGAACGTCCGCCTCGGCGCGCGGTGGAGCGCGGTGGAAGCGGCCGGCATGTATGTGCCCGGTGGCCGCGCCGCCTATCCCTCCAGCCTGCTGATGAACGCCATTCCGGCCAAAGTGGCGGGCGTCGAGCGGCTGGTCGTCACCACGCCCACGCCGGGCGGCAAGATGAACGACCTGGTGCTGGCCGCGGCCCATGTCGCCGGGGTGGACGAGATGTGGCGCATCGGCGGGGCACAGGCCGTGGCCGCGCTGGCCTTCGGCACGCAGCGCATTCGTCCTGTCGACGTCATCACCGGCCCCGGCAACGCCTATGTCGCCGAAGCCAAGCGCCAGCTTTACGGCGTGGTCGGCATCGACATGGTGGCGGGACCGAGCGAAATCCTCGTCATTGCCGACAACCAGAACGATCCAGACTGGATCGCTGCCGACCTGCTGAGCCAGGCCGAGCATGACCCGTCGAGCCAGTCGATCCTGATTACCGACGATGCCGCCTATGCCGCCGCGGTGGAAGATGCGGTCGACGTGCTGCTTTCGCAGCTCAGCACCGAGCGCACCGCCACCGAGAGCTGGGACAAGCACGGTGTGGTGATCGTGGTGGAAGACCTGCTCCAACAGGCCCCCGCCCTCGCCGATCGCCTGGCCGCCGAACACGTACAGCTGGCGCTCAACAATGCGGAAGAGATGTTCGCCCGGCTCAGGCATGCCGGCAGCGTCTTCCTTGGCCGCTACACGCCCGAAGCCGTCGGCGATTACGTCGCCGGGCCGAACCACGTGCTGCCCACCGGCCGCCGCGCGCGCTTCGCCAGCGGTCTGTCGGTGCTCGACTTCATGAAGCGCACCAGCTTCATTTCGCTGGACGAGGGCGCGCTGGATGCTATCGGGCCTGCCGCCGCCGCGCTGGCCGAGATCGAGGGCCTGCCCGCCCACGCCCGCAGCGTTACCGTGCGGCTCAAGTAAGGACACCGCCAATGAGCCAGAACCAGCGCTCCCGCGCCCGCAGCGCCGCCCGCCTCGCCGCCGTGCAGGCGCTTTACCAGCGCCACATGGAGAATACCCCGACCGCGAAGTTGCTCGACGAATTCCACCAGCACCGGCTGGGCGCGGAAATCGAGGACGACCAGTATGAAGAGGCCGAGGTCGACTTCTTCGACGACATCGTCGCCGGCGTCGTCGCGCGCGGGGAAGAAATCGACGACACGCTGGTGAGCAAGCTGGCCGAGGGCTGGACGCTCGCTCGCCTCGACAAGACCATGCTGCAGATCCTGCGCTGTGGTGCCTACGAACTGCTCGGCCGTGCCGACGTGCCGACCGCCACGGCGATCAGCGAATATGTCGATGTCGCCCACGCCTTCTTCGACGAGCGCGAGGCGAAATTCGTCAACGGCATCCTCGACGCAGTGGCCAGGGACGCGCGCGGGTGAGGGGCGAGGCCGAATTCATTTCGGCCCTGCGGCAGCTGCCGCTGCACCCCGGCGCCCGCAACCTGGAAGACGATACCGCAGTCCTGGAGATCGGCGGCGAAACGCTGGTCATCACCCATGACGTGATGGTGGAAGGCGTCCACTTCCGGCCCGACCAGGACCTGTTCGACGTCGGCTGGAAGATCGTCGCCGTCAACATCAGCGACCTTGCCGCCAAGGGGGCCAAGCCGATCGGCCTGCTGCTCGGCTACACGCTTGGCCGGGACGACCAACGCTTCGTTGCCGGCATGCACGCGGCGATGGAGGCATTCGACGTGGCCCTGCTGGGCGGCGATACGGTTTCCTCGCCCTCTGCCCGCAGCTTCGGGATCACCGCTATCGGCCGGGCCGTCCACGTGCCGGTCCCTTCGCGCTCGGGCGCAGGCATTGGCGACAGGCTGTGGGTCACCGGCACGCTGGGCGCGGCGATGGTCGGCCACGACGCCATGCCGGACGGCGATGCGGAGACGACGCTCCCCTATCGCCAGCCGCGCGCACTGGTCGCCGAGGGACAGCAACTCGCCCCGCAAGTGACTGCAATGATGGATATTTCGGACGGATTGCTGCTGGACAGCTTCCGCATGGCCGAAGCGAGCCAGGTCTCCATCGCCGTCGACAGCAAGGCGGTTCCAGTCGCCGATCCGGGCCGGCGCATGGAGTGCCTGACCTGGGGTGACGACTACCAGTTGCTGTTCACCCTGCCCGATGGCGTCGCTCCCGCCGTGACCGCCACCTGCATCGGCAAGGTCGAGCCGCGCGGCTTCGCGCCCTTGTTCGTCGATGGCGAGCCGGTGACCAATGCCAAAGGGCTGGGATACCTCCACGACTAACCGCCAACCCGTCCCTTGCGGGGATAAGGCGGCATCCTCCCTTTTTCGGCCTTGTGCAAAGGCACCAGTTTGCTAGCCATGTCCCACCTTCGGACCCGGCAAACCGGGCCGTTTTCATTTATGGAGGGGACAAACAGGTCATGGACCTAGTCATTTACGCTATCATCGCTGGTGCGCTGGCCGTCGTGTACGGCTTCGTCACCAGCCGCCAGGTGCTGGGTGCCAGCGCCGGCAACGAGAAAATGCAGGAAATTGCAGGCGCGATCCAGGAAGGCGCGCAGGCTTACCTGAACCGCCAGTACACCACCATCGGCATGGTCGGGGTGGTCGTCGCCGTGCTGGTCGCGGTGTTCCTCAACATCATCCCGGCTGTCGGCTTCGTAGTCGGCGCGATCCTGTCGGGTGTCGCCGGCTACATCGGCATGAACATCTCGGTACGTTCCAACGTGCGTACCGCGGCGGCTGCCGAAAAGGGCCTGCAGGAAGGCCTGACCATCGCGTTCCGCGCCGGTGCCATTACCGGCCTGCTGGTCGCCGGCCTCGCGCTGCTGGCCATCGCCGTGTTCTTCTACGTGCTGATCGGCCCGATGGGGCACGAAGCAAACAGCCGTGAAGTGGTCGACGCACTGGTCGCCCTCGCCTTCGGCGCCTCGCTGATCTCGATCTTCGCCCGTCTGGGCGGCGGCATCTTCACCAAGGCCGCCGACGTCGGCGCCGACCTCGTCGGCAAGGTGGAAGCGGGCATCCCGGAAGATGACCCTCGTAACCCCGCCGTGATCGCCGACAACGTGGGTGACAACGTGGGTGACTGTGCCGGCATGGCTGCCGACCTGTTCGAAACCTATGTCGTTACCGTCGGCGCCACCATGGTACTCACCGCCCTGCTGCTCTCGGGCCTGGGCGAGCTGCTGCTGCCGATGATGGCCCTGCCGCTGCTGATCGGCGGTGCCTGCATCGTCACCAGCATCATCGGCACCTACTTCGTCCGCCTGGGTGGCGGCACGAACGTGATGGGCGCGATGTACAAGGGCTTCATCGTCACCGCCGTGCTGGCCGTGCCGCTGATCTACCTCGTCACGCAGTATGCGCTCGGCGACATGTCCACCGTGATCGGCGGTGCCGATAGCGAAAGCTCGGTCGCTCCGTTCACCGGCATGGACCTGTTCTGGTGCTCGTTGCTGGGCCTGGTCATCACCGGCCTGATCATCTGGATCACCGAGTACTACACCGGCACCAACTTCCGTCCGGTGAAGTCGATCGCCAAGGCTTCGGAAACGGGCCACGGCACCAACGTGATCCAGGGCCTCGCGATCTCGCTGGAAGCGACCGCGCTGCCCACGCTGGTGATCGTTTCCGGTATCGTTATTGCCTACCAACTGGCCGGCCTGATCGGCATCGCCTACGCAGCCACCGCCATGCTGGCGCTGGCAGGCATGGTCGTGGCTCTCGACGCCTACGGTCCCGTCACCGACAATGCCGGCGGCATCGCCGAAATGGCGGGCCTCGACGATTCCGTGCGCGAGAAGACCGACCTGCTCGACGCTGTCGGCAACACCACCAAGGCCGTGACCAAGGGCTATGCCATCGGTTCGGCCGGCCTCGCCGCCCTGGTGCTGTTCGCCGCCTACACCACCGACCTTGCCGAGTTCTTCCCCGATGTGGACGTCGATTTCTCACTCGAGAATCCCTACGTCATCGTCGGCCTGCTGCTCGGCGCGCTGCTGCCCTACCTCTTCGGAGCCATGGGCATGACCGCGGTGGGCCGCGCTGCCGGCGACGTGGTGAAGGACGTGCGTGAGCAGTTCGCCGCCGACAAGGGCATCATGGAAGGCACCAGCCGTCCCAACTATGCCCGCACGGTGGACCTCGTCACCAAGGCCGCGATCAAGGAAATGATCATTCCGTCGCTGCTGCCGGTGCTGGCTCCGGTCGTCGTCTACTTCGTGATCACCGCCGTTGCCGGTGAAGCCAATGGCTTTGCCGCGCTGGGTGCCCTGCTGCTGGGCGTGATCGTGGGCGGCCTGTTCGTGGCCCTGTCCATGACCGCCGGTGGTGGTGCCTGGGACAACGCCAAGAAGTACATCGAGGACGGTAACCACGGCGGCAAGGGTTCCGAAGCCCACAAGGCTGCGGTGACCGGCGACACCGTTGGTGACCCCTACAAGGACACCGCCGGTCCGGCCGTGAACCCGATGATCAAGATCACCAATATCGTGGCCCTGCTGCTGCTGGCGGCGCTCGCCACCTAGTCGCAGAACCCGCGATTGCGGTTAACAAAATGCCCTGCCCGGCACCCGCCGGGCAGGGCTTTCTTTACCTTTCGGGTTAAACTTTCCTTGTCCGCGGATATCCTAGAACAGGCGCATCCCCAGTGTGGGGTCTGGCGATGCGAGGTTAACCTTTTTCATTGGCTCATGATGTGCCCCTTCCCCGACTTGGCGCCTTCGACCATGACGGCTTCGCGCAAGTCCGCGAGGTGGCATCGACTGACGCCCGGATAACCGCGCGGCGGTGGCGCGATTTCGAACAGCGCGGACGGATTACCGCCTGGGATGCCCTTGCGGCCTGCGCTGCCGAACCCAATCCCTTCTACGAAAGCTGGTACCTGCTGCCTGCGCTGCGCGCCCTGGCGAGCGACGAAGACGTGCAGATGCTGATGCTGGAAACCAATGGCCAGATCGCCGGCCTGCTGCCGGTTAGGCGCGAGCGCGACTATTACGGGTATCCCCTGCCGCACCTGCGCAACTGGGTGCATCCCAACTGCTTCCTCGGCCTGCCGCTGGTGGCGCGCGGGTTCGAGCGACAGTTCTGGCGGGCGCTTTTCAAATACTGCGATGCCAATCCCGGCACCTCGCTGTTCCTGCACCTGATGCAGGTGCCCGCCAACGGCCCGCTGCATGAAGCGCTGGTGCAGGTGCTGGCACAGGACAAGCGACCGGCAGCAACGGTGCACCGGGAAGAGCGGGCTATGCTGGCCTCCACCGCCAGTCCCGAAGAATATCTCGAAGGGTCGCTCAGCGCGAAGAAGCGCAAGGAACTGCGTCGCCAGCATCGCCGTCTCTCCGACGAGGGAAAACTCACGTTCGAGCGGCTGACGGACTACACCGACATCGCTGTCTGGACGCGCGAATTCCTGTCGCTGGAAGCCCGCGGATGGAAGGGCAATGCAGGCTCGGCCATGGACAGCGACGGGGCGACCAGCAGCCTGTTCACCTATGCCATCGCCGGTGCCGCGGCACGCGGAAGGCTTGAGCGGCTCTCGCTGCGACTCGACGGCAAACCCATCGCGATGCTGGCCAATTTTCTCACCCCGCCGGGTGCCTATGCCTACAAGACCGCCTTCGACGAAGCCTATTCCCGCTTCTCGCCTGGCGTGCTGTTGCAGCGGGAAAACCTGGCCATGCTCGACCGCGCAGATATCGAGTGGATCGACAGTTGTGCTGCCGAAGACCACCCGATGATCGACCATATCTGGCGCGAACGCCGTACCATCGCCCGCCATTCCTTCGGAATTGGCGGCTCCCTGCGCAGGATGCTGTTCCGCGCGATCGCCCGGCGTGAAACCGGGCAGCCTGGAGGAGGCATCCTATGAGCCACCATGTCGGACAACTACACGGGCGCTCGGTTGGCGCGCGGCAGATCTTCCCGGCCCGCAGTCGCGCCTACTTCGCCTCGTCCTATCCCGAAGGCGCGCACAAGCTGGAGCACGACCTTATCGCGCACCCCCTGCTGGAGCTCGATGCGCTGGCCGAACTCGGCGAGCAGCTGCCGGACTCCAGCATCGAGTACAACCGGGGCGACCTGCCTATCGGCGTCGACGGGAAGCCCGAAGGCACCGGGCTGACGATCGGTGAGACCATCCGCAACATCGACCAGGCCAACAGCTGGGCCGTGCTGAAGAATATCGAACAGTCCCCGGCCTATGCCGCCCTGCTGGGCGAATTGCTGGAGGAGATGCGCGAAGTGATCGAACCGCGCACCGGCAAGGTGCTATCACCGCAAGGCTTCATTTTCGTCTCCAGCCCGGATGCGGTCACGCCGTTTCACTTCGATCCGGAACACAACATCCTGCTGCAGTTGCGCGGCACGAAGTCGATGACGCTATTTCCCGCCGGCTGCCAGCACTTCGCCTCGGACCTGGTGCATGAAAGCTATCACACGGGCGGCGGGCGCGAGCTCAAATGGGACGAGTCCTTCGCCGAGCACGGGATTACCTTCCAGTTGGAACCGGGCGATGCGATCTATGTGCCGGTGATGGCCCCGCACTATGTGCGCAACGGCCCCCAGCCATCCATCTCGCTGTCGATCACCTGGCGTTCCGAATGGAGTTACGCCGAGGCCGACGCGCGCGCATTCAACGCGCTGCTGCGCAAGTTCGGCATCAATCCGCGCCCGCCGAAACGGTGGCCCGCAGGCAACAAGGCGAAGGCCATCGCCATGCGGATTGCCCGGCGCATCCCCGGCCTGGGTTGACGCGCCCGCGGCAGGCGCGCAATGCCGCTGGCGATGGATTCCGTTTCCGAACAGTCGCAAACGCCCGAGCAACTGGTCGCAGACCTGGTGTTCCTGCTCGACCTGGAACCCAAGGGCGGTGATCGCTTCATCGGGCGCCGCCGCCCTGACGGCACGGGCCGCGTCTTCGGCGGACAGGCAATTGCGCAAGCGCTTGGCGCGGCGCGGCGCACGGTCGATGCCGACCGCGAGGCGCACTCGCTCCATGCCTATTTCCTGCGTCCCGGCAGCGACGACCTGCCGATCGAATACCGCGTAAAACGCGACCTCGACGGCCGCAGCTTCTCCAACCGCAGAGTGGTGGCGAGCCAGGAGGGCAAGCCCATCCTCAACCTCACGGCCTCGTTCCAGCGTCCGGTCGACGGCCCCGGGCACCAGTTTGGCGAAATGCCCGATGTGCCCGGACCGGAGGACCTGCCGCCGGATGCGGATATTCGCCAGGAAGTGGCCAGGCACGTGCCGGAGGGCAAGATCCGGCAATTGCTTTTGCGCCCCTCCCCGATCGATTTCCGCTCGGTCGAGCCGCGCGACTGGCTGGCGCCGGAAAAGCGCGCCCCGAAGGCACACGTGTGGTTCCGCACGGTCGCCCCGCTGCCAGCCGAGGATGCCGTGCACCGCGCGGTGCTGGCCTACACCTCGGACTTCCAGATCCTGGCGACAGCGCTGCACCCGCACGGCAAGGGCATCCATACCGGCGAGGTGAAGGGCGCCAGCCTCGATCACGCCGTGTGGTTCCACGCCCCTTTCTCCGCCGACGACTGGCTGCTGTTCGTCACCGACAGCCCCTGGAGCGGCGGCGCGCGCGGATTCGCTCGGGGACAGGTGTTCAGGCGCGACGGGACGCTGGTTGCCAGCGTCACCCAGGAAGGGATGCTACGGCACGTCTGAGGTGCCGTTGCCCACGCTAGTGCGCCATCAGGACCGGCACCGGCAGGTCGTTCAGGATTGAGCGCGTCACCCCGCCGAACAGCGTCTCGAAGAAGCGCGGCTGGCCATAGGCCCCCATCACCATGAACGCGGCTTCGCGCGCCATGGCGGCCTTACGCAGGGTTTCCGGCACGGGCTCGTCCCCGCGCGGCAGGGTCACCGCTTCGCAATCCACCCCATGGCGACCGAGATAGGTGATGGCGGAGGTCATTGGCAGTTCGTGGTTGTCGATGTCGTCCTCGCTGCCGACGGCCACCAGGTGGACCTTCGCCGCAGCGGTCAGCAGCGGCAGGGACGCCCGCATGGCACGTGCGGCCTCGGTCGACCCGTTCCAGCAGATCACCGCCGCACCGCCGGCATCGAAGGATTGCATATCCTGCGGCACGACGAACAGCGGTGCCTTGCAGTGGATTGCCAGCAGCCCGATCAGCGGCGTGTTCACGCCCTCGGTGCCACCGCCCATGACAGCCAGGTCGTTCAGCGAGGCATGCCGCGTCATGGTGGCACCGTCATAGCCGGATTCGACCTGCCAGTCCCAGCGCACGTCCTCCTTGCCCAGCCGCGCGGTTACCTGCTCGCGGAATTCCTCTGCCCGCTGCTTGGTGAGCGCCGACAACTCCCCACCGCCGATGGTGAAGGGATCGGTCGGGATCACCACGTCGAAGGCAATGGTCTGCAGGAAGGTCAGGTGGGCATCAAAGCGACGGGCAAGGTCTAAGCTGACCTGCAGGCGGGATTCGAAAGTCCCGTCATTACTGGCATGGACGAGTAGCGAGCGCATATGATCCTCCTGATTATGGAGTGATAATGCACGCCAGTCTGCTCCCGCGCATTGAGGCAGGTCAACCGCCTAACCGCCGGCGTGGTAGAAATCGTAGACCTTCTGCGCCACGCTTTCGCTCACGCCGGGCACGCGCTTGAGGTCGTCCAGGGCAGCGGCGCGCACCTTGCTGGCGGTGCCGAAGTGCAGCAGCAGCGCGCGCTTGCGGGCCGGCCCGATGCCGGGGATTTCGTCGAGCGGCGAGGCGCTGATGGCGCGGCTGCGCTTGGCCCGGTGGGCGCCGATGACATACCGGTGCGCCTCGTCACGCAGGCGCTGCAGGTAGAACAGCACGGGCGACTTTGTCGGCAGCATCTTTTCCCGCCCGTCGGGAAAATGGAACACCTCGCGCCCTTCGCGCCCGTGGTGTGGCCCCTTGGCGATGGCGATCAGCGGCACGTCCTCGATGCCCAGCTCCTCCAGCGTGTCGCGCACGCTGGACATCTGGCCCTTGCCGCCGTCGATCAGCACCAGGTCCGGCCAGACACCGGCCTGCTCGCGGTCCGGGTCTTCCTTCATCGCCCGGCTGAAGCGGCGCTCCATCACTTCGCGCATCATGCCGAAATCGTCGTTCGACTGCGCGCTCCTGATGTTGAACTTGCGATACTGGTTCTTGATGAAGCCGTCCGGCCCCGCGACCACCATCGCCCCCACGGCCTTCGCGCCCTGGATATGGCTGTTGTCGTAGATCTCGATGCGCTGCGGCACGTCCGCCAGCTCGAGGAACTCGGCCAGCTCGCGCATGATCTTCGCCTGCGTGCCGGTTTCCGCCAGCCGCCGGTCGAGCGCCTCCACCGCATTGCGGCTGGCCTGCTGCATCAGCTTGCGCCGCTCGCCCCGTTGCGGAATGGAAATCGCAACCTTGCGCTCCGCCAAGGCGCTGAAGGCTTCCTCCAGCAGTTCCTGTTCGGGCAGCTCGCGGTCGACGAGGATGGTGCGCGGCGGCGGCACTTCCTCGTAGAATTGCAGCAGCACGTCGGCCAGCACGTCCGCCTCTTCCACGTCGCCGGTGTTCTTCGGGAAGAAGGCCTTGTGGCCCCAGTTCTGCCCGCCGCGCACGAAGAAGCCCTGGATGCCGATCTGCCCGCCCTTGCTGGCCAGTGCGAAGACGTCGGCATCGCCCACGCCATCGGCATTTACGGCCTGACTGCCCTGGATGAAGGTGGCAGCGCGCAAGCGGTCACGCAGCAGGGCCGCGGTCTCGAAGTCGAGGTTCTCGGCCGCCTCCTGCATCTGCTTCTCGATCCGCGCCTGCACCGCGCCGGACTTACCGCCGAGAAAGTCCTTCGCCTCGCGCAGCAGCGCGTCATAGCCCTCCTTGTCGATCCGCCCGACGCATGGGGCCGAGCACCGCTTGATCTGGTACAGCAGGCAGGGCCGGTCGCGCCGCTCGAAAAAGCTGTCGGTACAGGACCTTAGGAGGAAGAGTTTCTGCAGCGCATTAATCGTGGTGTTGACCGATCCGGCACTGGCGAAGGGGCCGTAATAGCTGCCCTTGGCCTTGCGCGCACCGCGATGTTTCATGATGCGGGGGAAGTCGTGCCCCTCGCGCAGCAGGATGAAAGGAAAGCTCTTATCATCGCGCAGCAAGACATTGTAAGGTGGGCGAAATCGCTTGATGAACTGCGCTTCCAGCAGCAGCGCCTCGGCCTCGGAATTGGTGGTGACGATTTCCATGCCGCGGCACTGGCTGACCATGCGCTGCAGGCGGTTGGATAGCGCCTTCACCTGCGTGTAATTGGCCACCCGCGCCTTCAGGCTGCGCGCCTTGCCGACGTAGAGCACGTCGCCCCGCGCATCGAGCATTCGATAGACACCCGGCTTGGGCTTCAGCGTCTTCACCACTTCGCGAATAGCCGTCACCCCGGCCTCCAGGTCCGGCTGGGCGCTGCCTTTCACCGTATAGGTCGCGCGCTCCTCGTTGAAGCGCTCGGCACCTCTGGGGTCTGGCGGGGATCCGGCTTCGCTGCGGCTCATGCCAGCGGAGATAGGTTGTGACAGCGCGCTTGGCAAAGCTTGCGCAATCCAGTCCCACAGGGCAGCGTGCGTCTTTCGCACGAAGACGGGGACGGGCAATGGCAACAGCGGAGAAACTGCCGCGCACGGTGGGGTTCTGGGGCACCGCCCTGTTCCCGGTGAACGGCATGATCGGTTCGGGCATTTTCGCCATGCCGGCCATCCTTGTCGCGGCGGTCGGCAACTTCGCCCCGTGGATGATGTTGCTGGGCGCGCTGATCATCCTGCCGCTGGCATGGGTATTCGCTGCCCTAGCCATGCGTTTTGACGGGCATGGCGGCCCGGTGCTCTATGCCAATGCGGCCTTCGGCAAGTTCACCGGCTTCCAGTCGGGCTGGATGCGCTATGCTTCCGCCGTGGTGGCCGTGGCGGCCAATACCCATGTCGCGATTGCCTATCTCGCAGTGCTGTTCCCGGTGCTGGAGGACCCCACACTGCGCTCTGCCGCGACCATCGCCTTCATCGCCTTCGTCACATTGGTGAACCTCGTGGGCATGCGCGCCTCGGTCGGGGCGCTTGGCTTCATGACAGTCATCAAGCTCGCCCCACTGGTGGTCCTGGTGGTGTGGGGACTGGCAACGCGCGATCCGGCGGTCGGCTTCAGCCTGCCCGAATTCACCGCCTTCGAAAGCGTCGTGCTGCTGACCTTCTACGCCTACATGGCTTTCGAAAATGCCAACTTCCCCGCCGGCGAATTGCAGAACCCGCGCCGCACCATTCCCTTGGCGCTGATGACCACGCTGGTGGCGGTCGCGCTGTTCTACATGCTGGTTATCTGGGCCTATCTCGCCATCGCGCCCGATGCTGGCGACGGAGAAAGTGCGCTGGCCGCTGCAGCCGGAGAGATTGCCGGGCAAACCGGCATTATTGCCATTTCGATAGCTGCGGCCTTCTCGGTGGCGGCGAACACGCTGAACGGCGGCATTGTTATCCCGCGCATGACCTATGGCATGGCCGAGCAAGGCACCTTGCCCGCCTTCTTCGCGCACGTCTCGCCGCGCTTCCGTACGCCGGACGTGTCGATCCTGTTCTATGGCGGGGTCGCCATCCTGTTCAGCCTGTGGGGCGGGTTCGCCGCGCTGGCGGTAGCCAGCACGCTGTCACGACTGGTGACCTATTTCCTCTCGGCCATGG
The DNA here is from genome assembly GCF_026967575.1 of Aurantiacibacter sp. MUD11. Classification (NCBI taxonomy): domain Bacteria; kingdom Pseudomonadati; phylum Pseudomonadota; class Alphaproteobacteria; order Sphingomonadales; family Erythrobacteraceae; genus Aurantiacibacter; species Aurantiacibacter sp. MUD11. Next base: position 919,603 of record NZ_CP114054.1, read on the forward strand.
CGCTGCCCGTGCTGGAGCGGCGCGACCGGGAGAATGCGCCCTGGTGGCACCTGCCGGTTGCAGGCCTCGCCATCACGGCGACGCTTTGGGTGGCCAGCCATGCCAGCATGGAGGCATTCCAGATGCTCGGCATCATCTTCGTGGTGGGCACAGGCCTGTTCTTCGTCGCCGCTCGCCAGCAGAACGCTGCCGAGGCCTGATTGACTGACCAGTTCGACGCCATTGTCCTTGGCGGGGGAGCCGCCGGCCTGTTCTGCGCCGCCCTTGCCGGGCAGCGCAGCCGAGATGTGCTCGTGCTCGAACGCGCCGAGAAGGTCGGCAAGAAAATCCTGATTTCGGGCGGCGGGCGCTGCAATTTCACCAATATCGGCGCGGGGCCTGCCAACTATCTCAGCGCCAACCGGCATTTCGCCAAGTCGGCGCTCAGCCGGTATCGGCCGCAGGATTTCATCGAGCTGGTCGAGAAACACGGCATCGCCTGGCACGAGAAGACGCTGGGCCAGCTGTTCTGCGACGGTTCGGCGCGCCAGATCGTCGACATGCTGCTGGACGAATGCGCGGCCGGTCCCGGCAAGGTGACGATTCGCTGCAACGAGGAAATCGCGGGCGTCGACCATGCTGACGGCGTGTTCACCGTCACCACCCAGTACGGCAGCTTCTCCGCGCCTTCACTGGTGATCGCAACCGGGGGCCCTCGATCCCCAAGATGGGCGCGAGCGATTTCGCCTATGGCCTTGCCCGCCAGTTCGGCCTGAAGGTGATCGAACCGCGCCCTGCCCTCGTCCCGCTGACGCTTGGCGGAGAGGAAGTGCTGTTTCGCGAACTGTCAGGCGTTGCCGCCGAAGTCGAGGCAACGGCAAACAAGGCGAAATTCCGCGAAGCTGCGCTGTTCACCCACCGTGGCCTGTCCGGCCCCGCCATCCTGCAGGTCTCCAGTTACTGGCGCCCCGGCGATCCGGTATCGATCCGCTTCCTGCCGGAGCAGCCGCAAGGCTGGCTGCTGGAAGCCAAGCGGCAGTCCCCGTCACAACATTTCCGCGCGCTGTTGCGCACGCATCTGCCAGACCGGCTGGCCGATGTGCTGGCAGACCAGCTCGGCATCGAGGGTGACCTCGGCAACGTCCCCGACAAGGCGCTGCGATCCGCTGAGGAACGCCTCGCCAACTGGCAGTTCCACCCCAACGGCACCGAGGGCTTTGCCAAGGCCGAAGTGACCGTGGGCGGGATCGATACCCGGGAACTGTCATCGCAAACGATGGAAGCCCACAAGGTGCCCGGCCTCTACGCCATCGGCGAGGCCGTGGACGTTACCGGCTGGCTGGGCGGCTACAACTTCCAGTGGGCATGGGCCTCCGCCCACGCGGCGGCGCAGGCGCTCTGACCGGTCCGCAGGACCACAAGTGCGAACGCCCGCCCGCAGGTGCTGCAAAGCGTAGCGGAGCGAAAAGTACCGAGGACGAAGCCGCGGAGGCGGGTTCGAAAAACGAACTCAGAACAACTTGCGGATCTCGATTTCGAAGCTGCGTCCCACCGGATCGAGCAGCAGCGGCTGGTAACGCTGCGGCGTATCGCCGTTGCTGTCGGTCACCCGCTGGCGCGCATCGAACAGGTTGTCGATGCCGATGCCGATGCGGGTATTCTCGAAGAACGGCACCTGCTCCACCAGTCCCTGACGCCGGCCAAGATCGGCGAAAGCGCGCAGGTTGAAGGTGACGATATCGTCGAAATAGAGGTCCGTGCTGCCCGGCTGGCTGCTGCCTTCGATGCGCGAGGAACCGGTGTAGTTGGCGAAGGAAATCAGGCCGAAGCCGTCATAAAATACGCCGGCCCGCGCACTGGCGGCATGGCGCGGTTCGCCGCCGCCGGTCAGCGCATCGCCATCGAGCAGGTCGAGACGCGGCAGGCCCGGTGCGATGAGCACGGTGTTTTCCAGCTCCAGCGTGTAGTTCAGGTTCAGGAACCAGCGTCCGCTGGGCGGACCACCGGAGCCCCCGAAGGGGCCGAAGCCGCCACGGAAACCGCCGCGACCACGGCCCCCACCGGCCGGCGGACCGCCCTGCCCGGCCTGTGGCGGACCGCCCGGAGGACCTCCTTGCGGTCCACCCTGTCCAGCGAACTGCGGCGGCCCATCCGCGCTGCAAATCCGTTCGCGAATCGCAGCAAATCGTTCGGGATCGACCTGGCCGTTCTCGCCGGTCAGCCGCTCCAGCATCTGCGGCGGGATGGCAATCGGCTGGCCGTCCGGTCCGACCGGTGGTTCTTCACCGGCCGCCTGCGCCGCGATGGCGCGGTTGAACAGGTCGGCCAACTGGTCCGGCTCGGTCTCGCAGAAGGTCGCGCGCATGGCCTGGAAGCGCTCGGCATTGGGCGGACCGCCCTGCCCCGTTGCGCCGCCTTGACCGCCGCCGAAGGCACCGGGCGGTGGGCCACCGGCGGCGCCACCCGGCGGTCCGCCGCGACCGCCGCGGCCTTCGCTTTCGCCACCGATACGACCCGAGAGGTTCAGGCCGAACTGCAGTCGCCGCTCGTCGCGCTCGGCAAAGGTGATGAAGCGCTCGTCCACCTGGATCAGCTGGCCAGTGGCATCGCGGGTGACGCGATCCGGAAAGGCCGCTTCGATTTCCGGCGTCAGCACCGGCAGGCTGGCGGTGACGTTGGTGGAGTGGTTGTCGTAATAGTCGACCGATACCGAGCCGCCATCGATGAAGGGCAGTTCCCAGATGACGCCGAACTTCCAGTCGCTCTGGTCCTGCGCCGGCAAGTTGGGATTGCCGCCGGTGATGACGGTGGCCAGCACCGTCTCGTTGTTGAGAATGTCGAACACCGGCACGTTGGGTGTCGCAATCGCCGGATTGCCCAGCTGGCTGAGCGACGGGGCAACTTCGCGGTTTATATGATTGGCGGTGAAGGTGATCGTGTCGGTCACGCCCCAGGTCACGCCGGCGGTCCAGTCGGTCAGCGTGCCGAAGTCCGAGAGGTAATCGACGCCCACATTCAGGTTCAGCGTAATATCGCCCACCGCGCCAACAACTTCCTCGTCGCGGCTGGTCAGCGGGATGGCGACGTTGGCTCCGCCGAACACGCGGCTGCGCGAAAGGCCGATATCGGCTGCCAGCGCGCGGGTGTCGCTGCTCTCGATGCGGTTCCAGCGATAGCCTGCGTCGAGCGTCACGGAGATGTCCCCGGCAGGCAGGAAGATCGGTGTCGCCCGCGCGGTCGACAGCGCGTTGAATGTGTAGGTGTCGGTCAGCGATTCATCGACGCCCGCCTCTGCGAAAGTGCCCAGGTCACCGTCGATGGCGATCAGCCCGGCGGCAGCATCGGCGACGAGCGCCGTGGTATCGACGCGGCGGCCGGTGCGGCTGATGGAATCCACGTAGGTCCCGTCGAGCGTACCCGTGACTTCCCACTCGCCGAGTTGCAGGTTGACCGTGCTGCCCATGGCGTAGGTTTCACTGCGCCGGTCGACCGTCAGCGGGTCTTCCTCGTTGAAGGTGCGCCGCAAAGTGTTGTTCTGGTCGTCGGTCAGCAGCACGATGTCGAGGCCCTGCAGGCGCAGACTGTCCTCGCGCTCGTAGGTCGCATTGAGGCTGAGCGAATTGCCAGCCTGGCCAAGGCGCGTCGACCAGTTGACGGTCGCCTCCACTCCGGCGGAATCGGCCACCAGGCTGCGGTATTCGGCGGGATCGGGATCGGTGGCGAGGTCCGGCAGACTGCCGTCGGCCTGCACGATATCGCGCTCGGCCTCGGTCAGCATGCTCGAATTGTCCCATTCGAGATTGAGGTTGAGCCGGCTCGGCCCGTCGATCCGTAGGTAGGTGCCTTCCACCTCCTGCGTCGAATAGCCGCCATCGAAGGGCTGGCCATATTCGACTTCGATCTCGCGGCTGGAGAAATTGTCCTTGAGGATGAAGTTCACCACCCGCTGGTCCGGCGAATAGCCATAGCGCTGGGCCACGTCCTCGCTGAACACCTCGGTCCGCTCGATCGCCTCCGGCGGGTAGCTGCGCAGTTCGCGGAAGGAGGAAATGCGCACGCCGTTGACGAGGATGACCGGGCCACCGCCACCGCCGAAACCGCCACTGCCACCGCGCCCACGGCTGGAATTCACCTGCGGGCCAAGCGCCTGCAGCAGTTCGGCAATTGAACCCGCACCGTAGGCGGCGATATCCGCTTCATCGAGTTCGAGGATCGGCGGTTCGGGTGCATCCACCTGTCCGACCAGCCGCGCGCCGAGCACGAGGATGGTGTTGACGTCATCCTCCTCCACTTCCGGCGCGGGGCCGGTGGCGGGTCCGTCATTTTCCTGTGCCGTGGCGGCGGACGGTGCGGGCTCCACCTCCTCCGCCAGAACAGGGGAGGCACACAACATCGAGGCGATGGCCAATACGCTGCTAGATTGCGAAATTCTCACGCCTTGGGGGGCTCCGGACAAAATCAACGAATGCGTTGGACGCGCATATGTGCTGCAGCGCAAAAACGCGCAATACGGACCGTTGTCTTATTTTGTCGCAGATGTATCGCAGCTTTCGCAGGGATTCAGGCGGGTTCCACCGGTACCTTGGTAAGGGGTGGCTTCCCTTTTGGGCCGCTTGCCGCTATGGCGCGCCGCCAATATCTCGTATTTGCGCTGAATTGCTAACAAGGACCAAGAAACTGAATGGCTAAAGAAGAACTTCTCGAAATGCGCGGCAAGGTGGTGGAGCTGCTGCCCAATGCAATGTTCCGCGTCGAGCTCGAGAACGGCCACGAAGTGCTCGGTCACACCGCCGGTCGCATGCGCAAGAACCGCATCCGCGTGCTGGTGGGCGACGAAGTCCTGTGCGAACTGACGCCCTACGACCTGACGAAGGCGCGTATCACCTATCGCTTCATGCCAGGCCGCAGCGGCCCGCCGGGATACAACGGCTGAGGCGCAAAGAGCGCCCGTGACCTCCGGTACACCCAAGCTCATCCTTGCATCGGCCAGCCCGCGCAGGCGCGAACTGCTGGGCCGCCTTGGCGTAGAGCCGGACGCGGTTGCCCCCGCCGACATCGACGAAAGCCCCCTGCCCCGCGAACTGCCGCGCGCCTATGCCATGCGCATGGCGCGGGAGAAGGCGCAGGCCGTGGATGGAGGCGGAGCGCATGTACTGGCGGGCGACACGGTCGTTGCCGCCGGGCGGCGCATCCTGCCCAAGGCCGAGGACGAAGCGACCGCACGCGAATGCCTGCAACTGCTCTCCGGCCGTCGCCACCGCGTCCTGTCCGCGATTGCGCTGGCCGCGCCTGACGGCTCCATCGCCGAGCGACTGAGCGAGACCCAGCTCAAGTTCAAGCGCCTCTCCGCCGCCGAGATCGAGGCCTACATCGCCAGCGGCGAATGGCACGGCAAGGCCGGCGGCTATGCCATCCAGGGCATGGCCGAAGCGCTGATCCCGTGGATCCAGGGCAGCCATTCCGGCGTGGTCGGCCTGCCGCTTTACGAGACACGCGCCTTGCTGAAGGCAGCGGGGTTCCCCATTGGCTGAGCGCCCCTCCGACGGCTGGCTCGTCGAACGGGGCATCGGCGAGGAACGGGCGATCCGCTCGCAGGACGGCGAGATCGTTGCCGCACGCATCCATTGGCCGGGCAACCTGACGCTTGGCCAGGTAGAAGACGCGGTGGTCGTCAGCCTCCGATCGAACGGCGCCTGGCGCAACAGCGGTATCGTCCGCTTTGCCAACGGCCAGGAAGCCCACGCCAGCAGGATTCCGCGCGAGACCACCGAAGGCATGCGGGTGCGGCAAAAGGTGACGCGAGAGGCGATTGCCGAACGCGGACGGCTGAAAATCGCCAGATCCACGTTCACAGAGGAAGCGGTCACCCCACCGCCGGGCCTGCTGCAACAGCTTACATCCGAAGGCGCAGATGCCCGCGAAGTGACAGCCTTCCCTGGCGAGGCCGACTGGGACGAATTGTTCATCGAGGCCTGGACAGGCGAGGTGCCCTTCAGCGGCGGATCGCTGATCCTTTCCCCCACACCGGCGATGACGCTGATCGACGTGGACCTGCACGACTATCCCGAGGCGCTGTACCACAACGGTATTCCGGTCCTGGCGCGCACGCTGGCGCGGATGAACATCGGCGGCAATATCGGCATCGATTTCCCCACGCTCGACAAGTCGGACCGCAAGGCCATCGACGATCGTCTGTCGAAGTTCCTTGCAGACTGGCCGCATGAACGCACCGCCATGAACGGTTTCGGCTTCGTGCAGATCGTCGCGCGGCTGGAGCAGCCGAGCATGTTGCAGCGCCTTGCCTGTCACCGCGTCGGAGCTGCCGCCCGTTTCCTCTTGCGCCGTGCCGAAAGGCTGGAAGGTGCCGGCAAGATCGAACTGGCCGCGCACCCTGCCGTCATTGCCAAGCTGACGGAGGAGTGGCTGGCGGAACTCCAGCGACGTACCGGCCGCGAGGTGTCAACAAGGCCGGATCCGACCCTTGCGATCGAAGCACCGCACGCCCAGCTTGTGCCACGATGAGCACCAAGACCGCCAAACCCTGCCCGATGTGCAAGAAGCCGCGCAGCGAGGAATTCGCGCCCTTCTGCTCCAGCCGTTGCCGCGATCGCGACCTGGCGGCGTGGTTCAACGATGGCTATGCCGTGCCCGGTCCGCCGGCCTCCCCCGACGATATCGCACGCGAAGACTGATTTTTGCCGACAAGGGGTCTTGCCAAGCGCGCAAGGCTTCGCCATAGGCGCGCTTCACTCGCTGGCCGGGCACTTCGAAGATGCCTGTCGCCGATGAGATGCCTGGGTAGCTCAGTGGTAGAGCAGACGACTGAAAATCGTCGTGTCGGTGGTTCGACTCCGCCCCCGGGCACCACTCCTCCAGACTAGTCCGGAACCGCGTCCCAGCCGAGTGGCGCGCCGCGATAGAACGCGTCGATGCGGGCGATCCCGCCGCGTTCGTCCAGCTTAAACAGGTACGCGCCGTTCACGGACATCGGCGAGATCATGTTGGTCAGGATGCGACCGTCGAACTGTTCGCCGGTATTCGCCCCCTCAACCGCGCCACGAGGTCCGGGATAGGTCACCGTGCCAATGCCCGGAGCTTCGAACGAAAGCACGGTGCCGGCTTGGTCGAGCCTTACGAAGGCGATCCCGATGCCACGCGCGCTATCGGCAAAAATGCGCACGTCGCCTACCGAGAAGTTGGAGTAGTAGCCGCTTTGCATCTGCGCATTGCAGCCCAGCGCGAAAGGTCGAAATCCCGGCTGTGCGGGATCGAGCAGGTCCGCATCGCTTACGTCGGTCGCGCGCTGTCCGTTGTCGGTGCGCACGCAATCGTCGGGAAAGCCGAAATCCATCGGCAATGGCCCTTCCGCCTCGCCAGTCGCGAAGGCGAAGTAGCGCCTGATAGTCTGTTCGATATCCTGCACAGGGTTTGAATGCGCCTGCGCAAAAGCGGGATCAGGCGGCCCGACCAGTTCGCCATCCATCGTAAAGGGCAGCATCGGTTGCAACAGGGTAATCGTGCCGCCCCGGTCGCCACCGAATTCCTCGCGGATCGGCAGCACGTCCACACTGGCAATCTGGTCACCATCGGCCACCAGACGATAGGCCATCACGCCGTGGACGGTGTTCTCGATGCTTTCGACGATGCGGACGACCGTATCGCCATCGGCCAGTTCCACGCGGTAATCGAGCTCGGGAAAGTCCACCGCGCCTTCCAGCGCCGTGGTTGTGCGCCACATGCCGTCCCACGGGTCCAGCCGGGCGCCGTTCTCGGTGTAGGTGAAGCCCTCCGCCAGGGGCAACACGCGGTAGTCGCCCGCGACCAGTGCCCGCTCGAAACGGTCCGCGAGGTCTTCCGGCGAGCTCTGCGCCGTTGCGGGAGTCGCAACCAGCACCGCCGCTGCGGCAATCATCCAGCGCGCGCTCATGGGATCACCACCACGCCTTCGGCATCGGCCCATGGGGGCGGATTGCCATAGGGCGTTTCGATCAGCGTCATCTCGATGCGGTGGATCATGCCGTCCTTCAACTTGAAGCCTTCCACCACGGTCAGGCCGCGCGGAACGTTGAAATAGGGCGGCAGCACGAAGGTGTTGCCGGTCGAAAGCGGCAGCTCGCGCACCGTGCCGTCATGGTCGAGGTAGACCATGGCCAGCACCGCCTGCCGTTCCTCGTCCAGCACCAGGAAGCGCCGGTCACGAATGTCGGTGACGAAACCGAGGAAGCCCATGCCGAACTGGTTGCGGCAATCGAGCGAGCGGAAATCGGTGTCCTGCGAGTGGCCATAGGCCTCGGCAGTCTCGAGATTGGTGGTCTTCAGCCCGTGCTCCAGCCGGTCGCAGTCCGGATGGAAGAAGGTGTAGTCGGCACGGCCATCGTTGCGCACCATGGCGGTGAAGTAGCGGTTCACCACGCTGACCATCTCGTCACGCGACAGGCGCTCTTCCTCCGGTACGGTTTCGTACCAGGTGGCTTCGGCCTCACCCATTTCCTCGTAGCGGGCGTAGCCACCCGGATCACGGATGTAGAGCGTCTCGATCTCGTGGATTTCGCCGCCCATTACCCGCATCCGCAGGTCGAGCATGGCGGGCGCGCCGTGTTCGGTAACGGTGGTGATGACGCCGACGTTGCCCGTATGCGGATCGGCGAAGACGTGACGATAGGTTCCCAGCCCGTCGATGGTCGCCCAGCTGCCCCGCCCCGGCTCCAGCTGCACGCCATTCTCCGCGAAGCGCACCTCCTCCGCCAGCGGCAGCGCGTCGAGGTCTTTCGCCACCATCGCCGTCAGGTAGGCATCGACATGCCCCTCCAGGCATTCGCGCGCGCAGCCGTTGTCATGGGCGGATAATGGATTGATCGCCTGGGAACCCGGCCCAAGGGCCAGCATTGCAAAAGCGGACAGAATCAATCTACGCATGGAACTCCCCTCGCCGCGAGCTTAACGGCAAGGAATTATCCGGCAAGCAAAAGGACTTCACTCATGGCCCGCATCCTCGTGCTCTACTATTCCTCCTACGGTCACATCTCGCAGATGGCGGAAGCCGTGGCCGCCGGCATTCGCGATGCCGGGCACGAGGCCGACATCCGCCGCGTGCCGGAAACCGCACCGCAGGAGATCGTCGAGAACTTCGGCTTCCAGACCAATGACGAGCATCCGCTGATCGAAGGCCCGGATGCCCTGGGCAGCTATGACGGCCTGGTGCTGGGCGCCCCGACCCGCTTTGGCCGCCTGCCCAGCCAGATGGCCGCCTTCCTCGACACCTGTGGCGGCGTCTGGGCCAGTGGCGCGCTGATCGGCAAGCCGGGCGCGGTGTTCACTTCCAGCAATTCGCAGCACGGCGGGCAGGAAACCACGTTGTTCTCCATGATCACCAACCTGCTGCATTTCGGCATGTCCATCATCGGTCTCGACTACGGCTTCGACGGCCAGAACGGCGTCGACGAAGTCAAGGGCGGCGCGCCTTACGGTGCCACCACCATTGCCGGGCCGGACGGCAGCCGCCAGCCGAGCGAAGTCGAGGTGGAAGGCGCCAAGTACCTCGGCCGCCGCGTGGCGAACACGGCCGCCAAGCTGATGGACTAACGCCGGAATCTCGATGTGATCGAGATCAATGACGGACCCGTTCAGTGATATCAGAGTAATAGGTGCGGCATCTGCGATGCGGGCCGCATTGTTGCTCCGATATCTGAGGAGGTTCCGTCATGAGCACCACCGGACTCGAGGTCTTCGACAAGACACTTCACACGACCCATATCTGGCTCGATGAAATCAACGACAAGATCGGGCCGGACCGCGCCGTCGCCTGGAAAGTCCTGTCCGTCGTGCTGCACACCTTGCGCGATCGCCTGCCGATGCAGGTCGCCGCGCACCTGGGAGCACAACTGCCGCTGATGGTGCGCGGCATCTATTACGATCAGTTCGAACCCGAAAAGCTGCCCAGCGACATGCAGAGCGCGGAGGAGTTCATCCACGCGGTACAGGACGGGCTGCACAACACCCGCACCGTCGATTCCAAGGACGCGATCGAGGCGGTCTTCTCCGTCCTTTCCGGCCACGTTTCGAGAGGACAGATCGAAAAGGTGCGCCACGCGCTGCCCAAGAACCTGCGCGCGCTGTGGCCCGAAGAGATGCTGGCCTGACCGAGCCAATCCACCGCGCACCCACTGTGATCGATATGGTCAAGCGCTCTGCGCGCGGCTAACCGTGCGTAATGCATGAAACTTCAGGCGGACTATCCCCCTTCGACCTCGCGGCCATGCTGGTGGTCGCCTCCGCCCTGCTGGGCTGGTTCAACCACCACTTCATCAAGCTGCCCCACGTCATCGGGCTGACAGTGATGGGCGCGGTGGCCGCGGTGGGCCTGCTGGTCGCCAATGCCTTCATCCCCGGCGTCACCCTGGACGATACCGTCGCCCGCCTGCTGGAACGGATGAACTTCACCGACACGCTGCTGCAGGGGATGCTCAGCTTCCTGCTGTTCGCCGGCGCGCTGCATGTCGATCTCGACCGGTTGAAGGCCGACTGGGCGCCCGTTCTGCTGCTCTCCACCGTCGGCGTGATCGTCTCCACGGTCATCGTCGGCCTGCTGACCTGGGGCGTCGGCCTGCTGCTCGAACTACCCATCGCACCGATATGGTACTTCGTTTTCGGCGCGCTGATCGCCCCGACCGACCCGGTGGCGGTGCTGGGCGTGCTGAAAGAGGAACACGTCGAGGAAAGCCTGCAGGCCAGCGTCGCCGGCGAAAGCCTGTTCAACGACGGCGTCGGCATCGTGGTCTTCACAATCCTGCTGGGCGCCGCCGTGACCGGCCAGGACTTCGACATCGGCGAAGGCGCGCGGCTGTTCGTGATGGAAGCTGGCGGGGGAATCCTGATCGGCCTGGTCGCGGGCTACATGGGCTTCCGCGCCATGCGCTCCATGGACGAATACGGGCTGGAGGTGACGATCACGCTCGCCGTCGTCATGGGCGGCTATGCGCTGTGCCATGCGCTGCACGTGTCCGGCCCGCTGGCGATGGCGGTCGCCGGCCTGCTGATCGGCAATCACGGCGTCACCTACGCGATGAGCGACATCACCCGCGATTATGTCATCAAGTTCTGGGAGGTGGTGGACGAGCTGCTCAACTCCGTCCTGTTCCTGCTGATCGGGCTGGAAATGATCGCGCTGGTGCCGGGCGTGGATGAAAGCCTGCTGATGCTGGCGGCCATCCCCGTCACCCTGTTCGCTCGCGCCGCGGCCGTGACGCTGTCGACCCGCGTGGTGCCCGCCGCCCGGCCCAAGGCAGAGGGCGCATGGGGCGTCCTGTGGTGGGGCGGTCTGCGCGGTGGCATCTCCGTGGCACTGGCCCTGTCGCTGCCCGCCGGGCCGGTGCGAGACCTGGTCCTGGCCGCCACATTCGGGGCCGTTCTGTTCAGCGTCCTCGTCCAGCGAGCCACGCTGGGCCGCATGATCGAGCGCAGCAAGGTGCCGCACGAAGGCGAGGTTCCTGCCGGGCTTGAGTGACCTTCCCGCCACACTGCTCAGACAAGTGTAGGTGACTGGTTACTGGTGAAAAATGTCGCTTGCGAACGCTCTCAATTGCGCACATCCATGGCGCAGGCCAAACATGGTCTGACACTAGGGGGACAATTTCCTATGAAGTTGAAGTTTGCGACCGCCGTGCTTGCGGCGTCCGTCGGCCTGTCTGGCTGCGCCACCGTTCTGAATGGCGTGAACCAGCCGGTCGAATTCCAGTCCGATCCCGATGGTGCGGTGATCGAACTCTACAGCGGCCAGAGCTGCACGACCCCGTGCTCGTTCGAAATGCGCCGTGGCGACGATAACATCGTGACCTTCTCGCGCGATGGCTACCAGGACGTCGAAGTCATGATTCAGAGCCGCACCGGTGGCGGCGTTGCCGGCAACCTGCTGGCCGGCGGCATCATCGGCGGCGTGGTGGATGCCAGCAATGGTGCTTCCAACCACCTCTATCCCGATCCGGTCTATGTCCGCATGGTTCCGGTCGGCGAGAATGGCGAAGCCCTGCTGCTCGACAAGGACGGTGAAGTGATCAGCACCGTTGCCGAATACAACGCCGAAGTCGAAGCCGACGTGCGCGAAGGCCTGGTCGACCAGGGCCTGGTCGCCGGCGCTGCCGACGAAGAAGACTGAGCCGGTTCGCCAATGCGAATTGACGGGGCGCGGCAGGCGACTGCCGCGCCCCTTTTCTTTGCCGGGGGCCGTCACTCCGCCTGCAATTGCCTCGCCCTGCCCCCTCGTGTATAGGCTCGGCTTCCGCGCGCCCCGGCCCATGCGAACCCGTTTCGCCACGCCGGGGCGCTCGCTTTTTCAAGTTGGAAAGGTTGCCGCCCATGTCCCGCCGTCGCCAGATCTACGAAGGCAAGGCCAAGATCCTTTACGAAGGCCCCGAACCGGGCACGATCATCCAGTATTTCAAGGATGATGCCACGGCCTTCAACGCCCAGAAGAAGGGCACGATCAACGGCAAGGGCGTGATCAACAACCGCATCAGCGAGTATATCTTCACGCGCCTGGCGCACATCGGCATCCCCACCCATTTCATCCGCCGCCTCAACATGCGCGAGCAGCTGGTGCGACAGGTGGAAATCATTCCGCTGGAAGTGGTGGTGCGCAATGTCGCGGCCGGTTCGATCGCCAAGAAGCTGGGCATCGAAGAAGGCGAGATGCTGCCGCACACGCTGATCGAGTACTACCTGAAGGACGATGAGCTGGGCGACCCGATGGTGGCCGAAGAGCACATCGCCTGCTTCAACTGGGCCGGTCACGAGGAGATGCAGGACATCTCCAGCATGGCCATCCGCATCAACGATTTCCTTTGCGGCATGTTCGCCGCGGTCGATATCCGCCTGATCGACTTCAAGCTGGAATTCGGCCGTATTTACGACGGCGAATTCAGCCGCGTCATCCTGGCCGACGAGTTCAGCCCCGACAACTGCCGCCTGTGGGACATGGCCAGCGGCGAAAAGCTGGACAAGGACCGCTTCCGGCGCGACCTCGGCGGCGAGGAAGAGGCCTACCAGGAAGTCGCCCGCCGCCTCGGCGTGCTGTCGGGCGACGACAACGGCCCCGGCGAAGTGCTGGACATGGATGCCCACCGCTCGCGCCTGCGCACGCCCCCGTCCAAGCCGAAGAAGTAAGCACGGCCCAAGGTCGGCCATTGTCGGTTAAGGCTTTGGTCGGCAAAAGAGCACTCATGAAGTCAAAGTTCCTCCCGGCGCTGCTGGCAGCGCTCGCCCTTCCGTTCGCTTTTGCCCCTCCCGTCGCCGCACAGGCGCCGGAGCTTGCCGCCCAGCCGTGGGACGTGCCTGCGAACATCCCGGCCGAAGTCGCTGAGGCCTTTCCGGAAATCGCGGATAGCGACCTGCCGTTCGACACCGACTACCGGGTCGGCCGGCTCGACAACGGGATGCGCTACATCATCCGTTCCAACGCCACCCCGCCGGAACAGGGTCTGGTGCAGTTCTGGGTCGATTTCGGCTCCGTCGCGGAGGCCGAGGACGAGCAGGGCTATGCGCACTTCATCGAGCACATGGCCTTCAACGGTTCGACCAACATCCCCGAAGGCGAGATGGTGCGCTTGCTGGAACGCGAGGGACTGGCCTTCGGTGCCGACACCAACGCCTCGACCGGCTTCGACACCACGCTCTATCGGCTGGACCTGCCGCGCAACGATGCGGACCTGCTCGACACTGCGCTGATGCTGATGCGCGAAGTCGCCAGCGAGGTGACCTTTGCCGACGACGCGGTGGAGCGCGAGAAAGGCATCATCCTGTCCGAACGGCGCGTGCGCGATACCTACCAGCTGCGCACGGCGGTCGACAACTTCGCTTTCCTCTATCCGGGTAGCCGCATGTCGCAGCGCCTGCCTATCGGCACGATCGAGACGATCGAAGCCGCCAACGGCGACAAGCTGCGCGCCCTCTACCAACGGTATTACCGACCCGAGAACACCGCGATTATCGTGATCGGCGATTACGACGCCGACACCGTCGAGGCGGCGATCCGTGAAAAGTTCGGCGACTGGCAAGGCGAGCCACGCCTCGACACGCCCGCCTTCGGCCCGGTCGACCCCGACCATGCCGGCGCGACCGACATCTATCTCGACCCGGCGCTATCCGAGGAAATCCGCGTGTCGCGGATCGGCGAATGGCGCGGACAGCCCGACACCATCCAGAGCCGCCGCGAGCGCGCCTTGCGCCAGATCGGCTACGGCATCGTCAACCGCCGCCTGCAGCGGCTGACCCGCACTGAAGACCCGCCCTTCCGCGCCGCCGGTTTCAGCACCAGCGACTTCTTCGAGGAAGGCCGCGTCACCGACCTTGCCGTGCTGGCGGCAGAGGGTGAATGGCAGCGCGGCCTTGCAGCAGCGCAGAGGGAATATCGCCGGGCATTGGACTTCGGCTTTACCGAAGCCGAAGTTGCCGAACAGGTCGCCAATCTGCGGCAGGCCATCGAGAGCAATGCGGCAGGCGCGGCGACACGCGGCAACCAGAGCTTCGTCGTCGGCGCGGTCACCCTGCTGCGCGACGGACAGGTGCCGACCACGCCGGCCAGCGCGCTGGAGCGCTGGCGCGAGCATGAGCCGCTGATCACCCCCGAAGCCGTGCTGGAAGCCCTGCGCGCCGACGTGGTGGAGCTGGAGAACCCGCTGATCCGCTTTGAAGGGCAGACCCCGCCCGAAGGCGGCGAGGCTGCGCTACGGGTGGCCTGGGATGCCGGCATGGCGCTGGAACTGGAAGCGAATACCGAGAGCGAGGCCGTGGAGTTCGCCTACACCGATTTCGGCGAACCCGGTGAGCTGGTGCAGGACACGGTCGACGACCGCCTCGGTATCCGCACGCTGCGGTTTGCCAATGGCGTGATGCTGAACCTGAAGCGCACCGATCTCGAGGAAGACCGGGTGCTCGTGCAGATGAACATCGATGGCGGGAACCTGCTGGACACGCAGGATAACCCGCTTGCCACCGCACTGGCCGGTTCACTGCCGCAGGGCGGGCTCGGCGCGCACACGCTGGACGAACTGCAGACGATCATGGCGGGCCGCCAGGTCTCCCTCAACGTCAATTCCGCCGAAGAGACCTTCCGCCTGTCCGGCATCACCACGCCGGACGACCTGCAGTTGCAGATGCAGCTGTTCACCGCTGCCCTGCTCGATCCCGGCTTCCGTTCGACCAGCGAAGCGCAGTTCCGTCGCAACGTGGTCGCCTGGTTCGACAGCGTGACGGCGACGCCGGCTTCCGCGCTCAGCGCCGAGGCCGGTGGCGTCATCTCCGATGGCGACCCGCGCTTCTCGCTGCAGTCGGAGGAGGACTACCTCGGCCTGACCTTCGCCAAGCTGCGGCAGGACATCGCCGATCGCTGGCAGAACGGCGCGATCGAGCTGGCGATCGTCGGCGATATCGACGAGGACGCCACCATCGCGCTGGTCGCCGCCACGCTCGGTACTCTGCCCCCGCGCGAAGCCGAGTTCGGCAGCTATGAAGACCAGCGGCAGCGCACATTCACCGACAATCGCGGCATCCACGTGGTCTATCACGATGGGCAGCCCGACCAGGCGATGCTGCAAATGGTCTGGCCGACCCGCGACGACCGCGCCGACGAGGAATCGCTGCAACTGATGCTGCTCGACCGCGTCATGCGGATCCGCCTGCTGGACGTCATCCGCGAGGAACTGGGGCAGACCTATTCGCCCAGTGTCGATTCCTCGCCGTCGCGCACCTATCCCGGCTTCGGCACCTTCGACATCTCGGCGCAGGTCGATACCGCGCAGGTGGATGCGACGCGCGAAGCCATGCTCTCGGCCGTGCGCGGCCTGCGCAATTCACCGGTTGACGAGGACACCCTGCTGCGCGCGCGCCAGCCGCTGCTCGAAACGGTCAGCAACACGCTCGACAGCAACGGGGGGTGGATGAGCCTGGTCGACCGCGCACAGACCGAACAGCCCTGGATCGACCGCTTCCTGCGGGCCGAGGAAATCTTCCGCGCGGTTACGCCGGAAGACGTGCAGGCGCTGGCGCAGCGCTATCTCGATCCGGAGGAACGGCTGGAGTTCGTGGTGCTGCCCCGGCCTGCCGCAGCGACTGCCGACTGACCATCCCCTGCCAAGGCCAGCGCGGGTCTTGCAGGCGGCGGGTTCAATCGCCATAGGCTGCGGCAGAATTCCCGCTGCAAAGGCCAGAACCCATGAAAGTCCGCATCCACGTGAGCCTGAAGCCCGGCGTGCTCGATCCGCAAGGTCGTGCCGTCCACCACGCGCTGGAGGGCCTTGGCTTCGAAGGCGTCGAGGATGTGCGCGTCGGTCGGCTGATCGAACTGGACGTGGCCGACAACACCACCGACGCCGCGCTGGACGAGATGTGCCAGAAGCTGCTCGCCAACATGGTGATCGAGAACTACCGCATCGAGAAGGTCGGCTGATGAAGACGGCGGTTGTCACCTTTCCCGGTTCCAACTGCGACCGGGACATGTGGGTCGCCCTGCGCGACGTTTCCGGCAAGGACCCGGTGAAGGTCTGGCACGGCGATGCCGACCTGCCCGATGGCCTCGATTTCATCGCCCTGCCCGGTGGCTTTTCCTACGGTGATTACCTGCGCAGCGGCGCGATGGCGGCCAACAGCCCGATCATGCGCTCGGTCAAGGCGGCGGCAGAGCGCGGCGTGCCCGTGCTGGGCGTTTGCAACGGCTTCCAGGTGTTGACCGAAAGCGGCCTGCTGCCCGGCGCGCTGATGCGCAACGCGGGGCAGACCTTCATCTGCCGCACGGTGCCACTGAAGGTGGAGAACAGCCAGAGCCTGTTTACCAGCGCCTATGAGGCAGGCGAGACGATCCATATCCCGGTCGCCCACCACGACGGCAACTACTTCGCCGACGAGGAAACGCTGGACCGGCTCGAAGGCGAAGGCCGCGTGGCCTTCCGCTATCTCGAAAGCGTCAACGGCTCGCAGCGCGACATTGCCGGCGTGCTGAACGCGCAGGGCAACGTGCTGGGCATGATGCCGCACCCCGAACGCGCCATCGAGGACGACCACGGCGGCAGCGACGGTCGTCGACTGTTCGAGAGCGTGATCGGAAGCCTGGTCGCTGCCTGATTCTCTGCGCAGCCGCATCCGCGGCTGCGCAACATGATCAAGCGGCGCGAGTGCGGCGCTTCGACACCAGCGAACGCGCCTCCAGCGCTTTCATCGGCCGGCCGAAGTAGTAGCCCTGGATCTTGGTGCAGCCCAGCTCGCGAATCAGCGCGGCCTGCTCGGCATCCTCGACGCCCTCGGCCGTGGTCGACATTTCCAGGCTGCGCGCCATGGCCACCACCGCGCGGATAATCGCCAGGCTTTCCTGGTTGTCCTGCGCCGCGCCCTGCACGAAGCTGCGATCCACCTTGATGGTCGAGAAACGTAGCGTCCGCAGGTAACCCAGCGACGAATAACCGGTGCCGAAATCGTCCAGCGCGATGGAACAACCCAGCGCCGTGATCTCTTCCAGCGTCTGGCGCGCGGTGCGGCCATCGCGCAGGAAGACGCTTTCGGTCACCTCGATTTCCAGCCGGTGGGCGGGGAGACCGGTTTCGGCCAGCGCCCTGACAATGGTGGCGGGGAAATTGGGTTCGAGCAGCTGCTCGCCCGAAACGTTGACCGCAACCTTGATATCGTCCGTCCAGTTGGTCGCTTCCTTGCAGGCCTGGTGCAGCACCCAGTCGCCGATCGGCACGATCAGGCGGGTATCCTCGGCCAGCGGGATGAACTTCGCCGGGCTGACGAAGCCGAGCTCCTCGCTGTTCCAGCGCAGCAGCGCCTCGAAGCTGACCACCGTTTCGGTCTTGGCGTTGACCACGGGCTGGAAATTCAGTTCCAGCTCCTCGTTGCTCACGGCGTTCCGCAGCGCCGCCTCCATGGTCCGCCGCTCCTCGGCGTCGGCATGCAGCGACGGGACATATTCGAAGTGCTCGTTGCCGCCCTCGTCCTTCGCGCGATAGAGCGCAAGGTCGGCATTGCGCATCAGCATCTCTACCGTGTTGCCGTCGCGAGGGCCGATGGCCGAGCCCACGCTGGCACCGATGAAGAGGTTGTGATTGTCGATCACATAGGGCTGCGACAGGGTGTGGATGATGGAATCCGCCAGCTGCTCCACCCGGCTACGATCGCTGGCATCGCGCATCACCACCGCAAATTCGTCCCCGCCAAGGCGTCCGCACTGCTCGTTCTCAGTCATCACTTCGGCAAGACGCCGCGAAACCTTCGCCAGCAGCTTGTCGCCGATGTGGTGCCCCAGTGAATCGTTGACCGCCTTGAAGCGGTCGAGGTCGATCATCAGGAAGGCGCAGCGCGTCTTCCACTTGTCAGCATAGCGCATCGCCTCGCCCAGCGCCTCGTTCAGCATCAGGCGGTTGGGCAAGCCGGTCAGCGTGTCATAGCGTGCGAGGTAGGCGATCTTCTCGTCGCGGTCGCGTTGTTCGGTGACGTCGGAACCGACCCCGCGGAAGCCGATGTAGGCCCCGTTCTCGTTGTGCAGCGGCGTGCCCGAAAGCTCCCACCAACGGCGACCGCCTTCAAGTTCCACCTGCACCAGCAGGTTGGAGAAGTGTTCGCGGTTCTTCAGCTTCTCGGCCAGCTCGTGCAGGCTGGGTGCGAAATTGCCGCTTTCCCAGGCCGACCCGGCAATCCGCTTGATGAAGCTTTCGCCTTCGATCTCGTTCGGCTGGGCCCCCAGCGCAAAGGCGAAACGCGGCGATGCGCTGCGAATGCGGCGGTTGGTATCGACCTGCCACAGCCAGTCGGATTCCTTCTCCTCGAACTCTCGCAACAGCAGCGAGACGACCTCGTCCTTCTCCGCAACGCCCGCCTCGGCGATCCTGGCGGAGAGATAGGTGCGTGCCGAGCGCAGGGCCGCGACGACGATGGCAATGGTGTAGCCGATGCTGGCGATGGCGAACCCGAAGTTGCTGACCAGCAGGAAAGACGCCGTAGCAGCCACCCCCACGATGAGGTCGAACACCACGATGGCGACCGGTGCGCTCGACATGGCTGCGGCGCTGCCGGCGATGAGCATGGCGACGAGCGCCCAGAGGGCATAGTGTTCGGTGGTGCCACCGAGCGGCACGAAGAACAGCAGGGCCGCAACCCAGGGAACGGTGCAGCCGGCTACGCCCAGGGCCTGACGGAAGAACTCGCTTCGCAGCGAGCCGCGCTTGTCCGCATCGACAAACTTGTTTTCCAGCCGGCCGACGTTCCAGACGGCAGCCACGATGGTGAGCAGCCACAGGCCGAGGATCCAGTGAGCGATGACATCGGCATAGAGCGTGACGGCCAGCATCGCGGCGAGGCCGTGCGAGCCGATCCGGATCGGATTGACCTTGGGCAGCTCGGCGTACTGGAGCGAGCGCAGGCGGGTCCAGTCGCCCTCTCCGGGGTCGCGCAGGCCGATAACCTGCAACGCGTTCAACCGCAGAGGCAGGCTTGGCAGACCAGAATGCTTGTCGCTCACGCGGTCTTGGTACCCGCGGAATGGTTATTGTGCGGTAAAGTCGCAGCCTTGCGATTAGGTGAATCGAATCCCTATTCGACGGTCACCGATTTCGCGAGATTTCGCGGCTGGTCGACGTCCGTGCCCTTGGCGACGGCGACGTGATAGGCCAGCAATTGCACCGGCACGGCATAGACCAGCGGCGCAATCAGCGGATGCACCTTGGGCATCTCGATCACGGCCATGCAGCCTTCGCCCGCCTGGTCGATGCCTTCCCGGTCGGAAATCAGCACCACCTTGCCCCCGCGCGCCTGCACTTCCTGCATGTTGGACACGGTCTTCTCGAACAGCGGACCCGAAGGCGCCAGCACGATGACCGGAACGGCGTCGTCGATCAGCGCAATGGGCCCATGCTTCATCTCGCCGCTGGCATAGCCTTCAGCGTGGATATAACTGATTTCCTTCAGTTTCAGCGCGCCTTCCAAGGCCAGCGGGAAGTCCGCCCCGCGGCCGAGGTACAGCACGTCGCGCGCCGGGGCGATGAGGTGCGCCATGTCGGCAATTTCCTCGTCATGGTCGAGCGCGGCATTGAGGCACGCAGGCGCTTCGAGCAGGTGCTCGACCACCTTGGCCTCTTCCTCGCGGCCCATCAGGCCCTTCTTCACCGCGAAATGCGCGGCCAGCGCGGCCAGCACGGCCAGCTGGCAGGTGAAGGCCTTGGTCGAGGCGACGCCGATTTCCGGTCCGGCGTGCGTGGGCAGCAACAAGTCTGCCTCGCGCGCCATGGAGCTGGTGGGCACGTTCACCACCGCCGCGATCACCTGGCCCTGCGCCTTACAGTGCTTGAGCGCGGCCAGCGTGTCGGCTGTCTCGCCGCTCTGGCTGATGAACAGCGCCAGGCCACCATCGGGCAGAATCGGCTCGCGGTACCGGAACTCGGAGGCGAAATCGATGTCGACCGGGACGCGGGCGAACTGTTCGAACCAGTACTTTGCGACCATGCCGGCGTAGTACGAGGTGCCACAGGCCACGATGGTGACACGGTCGATGGCGGAAATGTCGAAGTCGATCTGCGGCAGGGCCACGCGCTGTTCGCTGGGCCGCAGGTAGGACCGCAGCGTCTGCGCCACCACGGTCGGCTGCTCGAAGATCTCCTTCTGCATGAAGTGGCGATAATTGCCCTTCTCGATGGCAGCGGCAGAGGCCCCCGAAGTGCCGATCTCGCGTTCGACGACATTCCCGTCGACGTCCCGGATCGTCGCGGATTCGCGGGTGATCGTGACCCAGTCGCCCTCTTCGAGATAGGCTATCTGCTGGGTCAGCGGAGCGAGCGCCAGCGCATCGGAACCAAGGAACATCTCACCCTCGCCGTAACCGACGACGAGCGGCGAACCGAGGCGCGCGCCGATCAGCAGGTCCGGATTGTCACGGAAGGTGATGGCGAGCGCGAACGCGCCGCGCAGGCGCGGCAGGACATCGGCGACGGCCTCTTCGGGCGACTTGCCGCCTTCGATCTCGCGGCTGATCAGGTGAACGACGACCTCGGTGTCGGTTTCGCTTTCCAGCGTGCGACCGGCTTCGCGCAGTTCGTCGCGCAGTTCCTTGAAATTCTCGATGATACCGTTGTGCACCAGCGCGACATGCTCGGTCGCGTGGGGGTGGGCGTTCTTCTCGGTCGGTGCACCGTGTGTTGCCCAGCGGGTGTGGGCGATGCCGGTGTGGCCGGGGGCCGGATTGGCGGCCAGCACCTCGACGAGGTTGTTCAGCTTGCCCTCGGCCCGGCGGCGCACCAGCGCGCCGCCGTTGACCGTGCAGACGCCGGCACTGTCGTACCCGCGATATTCCATGCGCCTGAGGCCATCCACCAGCCGCGCCGCAACATCACGTTCGCCGACAATTCCGATAATTCCGCACATGCTTGCGATGGCCCCTCAAATTCATGCGGTCCCAAGTACCGCGGTTGCCTGGAAAAACCTGTAAGGTCGATTGCTCGTTCTTGCCAAGCGCCGACTGAACCTGCGCTGGCACAAAATCAGCCGGTGAACACTTCCGCCTCGCAGGCGACGGGAATCATTTCGCCGAGGTTGATCGAGGCAGTGTTGGCATCCTCCGCATCGGGCACGATGGCGTAAGGCGCGAGGACCTGCCGGACGAATCCGGGCGCTTCGAGGTGAATCCGGATGGCCTGCTCGAATTCCTTCGCCGGATCCTGGATCTGCACCGCCGCCACCAGGCTGGCCGCGACGATGACCCCGTCCTTCGCCTGCTGCGCCATGGCCTGCTGCGTTACCGCGTAGATTTCCTCCAGCGGCTGTTCGCTGTCTTCCTTGGCGAAGCTGACGAACTCGATCTCGCCATCGGTCTTCACCCGCGCCGCGAACGGCAGCAGGCGCCTTCCGGCGGACATCTGCTCGAATGCAAACTGGCGGGAACCCTGCAGCAAGAGGGCCATCTGGTCTTCGGAGACTTCGGATTCGGACATGCTGGCTCCTGGCTGGTTCAATGGGGGAAATTGGTATCGACGAACTGACGGATGAACTGACCTGGCGTCGGCTCGACGCCGTTCGCCGCCAGGGCCCTCACCCGGCCCTTGTCCCACAGCTCGCGAATGGCGGCGGGCATCCCGGCGGGAAACCGCATCCGCGCCTCGACGATTTCGCGCCATGTGCCCTTTTCGCCGAAGGTCGCGCGAAAATGCGGTTCGGCCTCAGTCAGCCACCTGGCGTTCGCCTCGTCAAGGTGGCCGATGGCATCGAGCACATAGCTGTCGAGCAGGCGGAGAAAGGGCTTGCCTTCGTAACGGTCGGTCATCGGGTTTCCCTGGGGGCTGGCGCAGCCCTCACGCCTTTTTCTCGGCCTTCTTCTTTTTCATCGCGTCGTGGAAACGGTCGGCCCAGCCCGGCTTGATGAGCTGTTCGGCGCGCACCATGCGCAGTTCCCCGTCACCCACATCGCGGCTGACCGCGCTTCCGGCAGCCACGATCGCGTCGGCACCGATGCTGACCGGGGCGATCAGCGCGGAGTTGGAGCCGATGAAGGCGCGCGGGCCGATCACCGTCTGGTGCTTGAAATAGCCATCGTAATTGCAGGTGATGGTGCCCGCGCCGATATTGGCGCCCGCCCCCACCGTCGCATCGCCGAGGTAGGTGAGGTGGTTGGCCTTGGCCCCCTCGCCCAGGGTGGCCTTCTTGATCTCGACGAAATTGCCGACCTTGCTGCCCTTTTCCAGCGTGGCCCCGGGGCGCAGGCGAGCGTAAGGACCGACTTCGACATTCTCGCCTACAGTTGCACCTTCCAAGTGGCTGAACGCCCTGATCGTCGCCCCGCTGGCCACGGAGACGCCGGGTCCGAAGACAACGTTCTGCTCCACCACCACGTCGGCTGCCAGGTCGGTATCCCAGCTGAAGAAGACGGTTTCCGGCGCGCGCAGGGTGACGCCCGCTTCCATCACCTCGGCGCGCTTGTATTCCTGCCATTGCGCTTCGGCTGCGGCCAGTTCGGCGCGGCTGTTCACGCCGGCGACCTCGTCCGGCGTCTCGCAGGAGACGACGGCACAGTTGCGCCCGTCGGCGATGGCGATGTTGACGATATCGGGCAGGTAGTACTCCGCCTGCGCGTTCTCGTTCTTCACCCGGCCAAGCAATGCGAACAGGTCATCAGACCGCGCCGCCAGCAGGCCCGAATTACACAGGCGGCAAGCCCGCTCGTCCTCGCTGGCATCCTTGTATTCGACCATCTTGATGATCTGGCCCTGCTGCGCGATCACGCGGCCATAGCGCAGCGGGTCTTCCGGCTCGAAGCCAAGCACCACGGCAGCAGGGGCATCGACGGCACGCAGGCGGTCGATCATCGCGCGCATGGTTTCCGCCTTTACGAAGGGCACGTCACCGTAGAGCACCAGCACGTCGCCGTCGAAGCCTGCCAGCGCCTCCTCCGCCTGCTGCACCGCATGGCCGGTGCCCAATTGCGGTTCCTGCACGGCGAAGGCGCAGCGGCCCGCCAGCCGTTCCTCCAGCTGTTCGCGGGATTCGCCGACGATGGCGACCAGCTTTTCCGGTGCCAGCTGCTCGACGCTGGCCAGCAGGTGCTCGATCATCGAGCGTCCCGCGACCTCGTGCAGCACCTTGTGCTTGGCGCTCTTCATGCGGGTGCCCTTGCCCGCGGCAAGGATGACGGCAGCTATCGGGCGATCACTCATGAACCGCGCCATGCCATCAATTCATTGCAGTTTCCATATGCCTGCCCCACATGGCGGCGCGATGGCAGACTTTCCCTTTGATATCGTCCTTTTCGACCTCGACGGAACGCTGGTCGATTCCAACCTCGACCTCGGCCCCGCGATCAACCACGCGCTGACGCTGGAGGGCCGCCCCACCCTGCCGCTGGCCGAAGTGCGCCAGCTGATCGGCGGCGGCGCCGTGCCGATGCTGGAGCGCGGGCTGGAACGCACCGGCGGCCCGGTTCCGGAAGCACGCTTCAAGGAACTGAGCCAGGCGCTGCTGGAACATTACTGGGCGCATATCGCCGACAACACCGTGCCCTTCGCGGGCGTGCTCGGCGCGCTGGACGAACTGGCGGATCGCGGCTGCAAGCTGGGCGTCTGCACCAACAAGGCCGAGGGTCCGGCACGGCAATTGCTCGACCAGCTTGACCTGACCGATCGCTTCGCCGCGATCTACGGCGGAGACACTTTGGGTCGCGAAAAGGCCAAGCCCGCGCCCGACATGCTGCTGGCCGCCATTGCCGATTGCGGCGGCGGTCGCGCGGCCCTGGTAGGCGATTCGACCTATGATGTGCGTGCCGCGCGTAACGCAGAAATCCCTGTTGTTACATACCGTTATGGTTATCACGACGTGCCGGTGGACGAGCTGGGCGGCGACGTGTTGATCGATCATTTCAACCAGCTGGTAGGGGTGCTGGAAGACCTGTAATCCACAGGTGTATTGACTCCTTATAACAGTAAGCTACCTTCTCGCGCCAAGGGACTGAGAAACCCAAGCGGGGGAGTAGCAAATGTATAGCGAACAGGACTTGCGCGACGCGGTTGCGGGCGGCGCAATTACCGAGGAGGCAGCACGGGCACTGCGCGCGCATGTCGCGCAGGTGCGCCGGATGCCGGTAACCGACGAGGAGAATTTCCGCCTCATCAATTCCTTCAACGACATCTTCGTCACCATCGCGGCCGTGTTGCTGCTGGTGGCCATGGCGGGCATCGGCAACGCCATCGTCTCCGGGCTGGCCGGCCTGCTGGTGGCAGGCGCGGCCTGGATGATGAGCGAGTTCTTCACCCGCCGTCGCCGGATGGCGCTGCCCTCCATCGTACTGCTACTGGCCTTCGTCGGCGGCATCGTGGCGGCCCCGATCGAGATCCTCAGCCAGACCAGTTTCGACGAGAACGAGCGACTGATGGGTGCGCTGGTCACCGGTGCCTTCGTCGCCGGCGCCATCGGCGCATGGGTGCACTGGAAGCGTTTCATGGTGCCGATCACCATTGCCGCGCTGGCGGCAACCGCCGTGGCGGCGACCATCGCCCTGATCGTCACTGCCATCGGCCCCGCCATGGTGACGCCCGATACGGTAATCCTGCCCATGGTGTTCGTCGCTGGCCTCGCGGTCTTCGCCTTCGCCATGCGCTGGGACATCAGCGACCGCACCCGCGAAACGCGCCGCAGCGACGTGGCCTTCTGGCTGCACCTGCTGGCCGCCCCGATGATCGCCCACCCGCTGTTCCACTGGCTGGGCATTACCGAGGGTGACGTGGTCGGTATCGGCGGCGTGCTGCTGGTGCTGGCGGTCTATGTCGTCTTCGGCCTGGTGGCACTGGCGGTAGACCGCCGGGCGCTGCTGGTATCGGCGCTGGCCTATGTGCTGTTCGCCCTCACCAGCCTGTTCGAGGACTATGGCATGGTGGAGCTCAGCGTCGCGCTTACCGCGCTGGTAATCGGCTCCGCTCTGCTGATGCTGTCGGCCTTCTGGCCGGGCATCCGCGCGGTGGTGGTCGACAAGCTGCCAAGTGACCTGCGCGAGAAGCTGCCCGTCGTGGGCCCCATCGCCCACGCGGCCTGATCAACTGAACCCGATAATGGGAGGGGAGGCCCCGTCAGGCACCAGCCTGGCGGGGTTTCTTCATACCTCGACCAGCTTGACCAGCCGACGTTCCAGCGGGGCGAGCACGTTGGAAAGCTCGTGCCCGCGCTTCAGGATCTGGCCCTGTTCGCCGAACAGCGCCCACATGCCTTGCCGCTGGCGCAGCGCGGGGCGCTTTTCCAGCCGCATCTGCGGCACTTCGGCGGTGCGACGGAAGGCGGCGAACGTGGCGCAATCGCGGGTAAAGTCCATCGCGTAATCGCGCCATTCGCCGGCGGCGACCATGCGACCGTAAAGATCGAGGATCTTCGCCAGTTCGTACCGGTCGAAGCCCACCTGTTCTGGCAGGCGCTGGCCGGGGAATGCGACGATGTTGGGAGCGCCGGGCGCGTTGCCAGCCGCCATCAGCGCTTGGTCCCGCTCTTGCGCGTGTCGGAGAACAGGTCGGGGCCGTCATCCGCTTCCGGCTTGCCCAGCGCCTTGCGCATCTCGGCCAGTTCCTCGCGCAGCAGTTGTACTTCGGTTTCCAGCACCTGCACACGCTCGCTGGGTGCAGGTTCGCAGGGCTCGTCGCAGGGCGTGCCATAGGGAATGAATTCGCGAATCCATTCTTCGGCCGGCACCAGCGTGGAGCGCGCCTTGAGGCCGATCATGGTCGCGCCTTCGGGCACGTCGTCGGTGACGACGGCGTTAGCCCCGACGCGGGCGCGTTCACCCACGGTGATGGGGCCGATAACCTGCGCCCCGGACCCGATGATCACGTTGTCGCACAGCGTCGGGTGGCGCTTGCCCCCCTGCCCGCTGGTGGGGTTGGTGCCGCCCAGCGTCACACACTGGTAGATGGTCACGTTGTCGCCGATTTCGGCGGTTTCCCCGATGACGGTGAAGCCGTGGTCGATGAAGAAGTTCTTGCCGATCGTCGCGCCCGGATGAATGTCGATCGCGGTCAGCCAGCGACTGAAATGGTTCACGAAGCGAGCGAG
This sequence comes from Aurantiacibacter sp. MUD11, assembly GCF_026967575.1. Classification (NCBI taxonomy): domain Bacteria; kingdom Pseudomonadati; phylum Pseudomonadota; class Alphaproteobacteria; order Sphingomonadales; family Erythrobacteraceae; genus Aurantiacibacter; species Aurantiacibacter sp. MUD11. The sequence goes on from NZ_CP114054.1 coordinate 946,129, forward strand.
GAAATACATCCGCGCTTCGAACAGCCAATGTGCGACCTTGTGTAAACCAAGCGCCAGAACCCCCGGATAAAGCAGGATTTCCCAGCGCGAACGCGGTGCGGGATCGCGCGCGCGGACCGAGTCCAGATAGGCGATCAGGTTACCGAACATGGAGGCTTCCTCTGCGCATGCCTTCAGTTTCCCATCAAAACCGGCTCAAAGCAAGCGCGGCTCCTCCGGCCCCTGCACCGCCTCCAGGGCGGCGCGCCAGATACCAAGGTTAGGTGGGGCCTTTCGTTCCAGAGACAAGCGATCAATCGTTGCCACCAGCCGCTCAAGGTCCGCCTGCGAGCGGGAGGCGCGCGGGATCAAGTAGTCGGCGGCGTCGGCGCGCAGCGGCAGTCCTCGCTCCTCGGCGAGCGAGAGCAGCAACTCGCGCGCCATCTCGTCGTCCGGCTGCCCGATTTCCATTTGCAGGGAGCCGCCAAGCCGCGATTTCAGGTCCGGCAAGCTGATTTCCCATGGCGGTTCACCGCCCACGATCAGCAGTGCCGTGCCATCCTCCTGCGCGCGGTTCCAGCGATGGAACAGCTCGTCCTCCGCCCAGTCCTGCGCATCGTCGATGGATTCGCCCCGGCCGCTGTTGGCGAACCAGCGCGCCAGCAGCGACTTGCCCGAGCGTGGCGGGCCGGTGAGCACGGCGGTGCGGTAAGGCCAGCTTTCCGGATTGAGCAGGGCTTCGGCCACATGGGCATTGGCATTGCCGACCACGATCCGGGCCGGGCCTTTGCTGCCGGGGGCAAGGGGAAGCGCGATCTGGCTCATCGCCAAACCGGTCAGCGCGAGATGCCGAGCGCGCCCTGGCCTTCGTTCACCGCCCAGCCGCGCTGCCGCAGGGCTGCGGCGAGCGAAGACAGGTCGCCGGTATAGGTTACCGAGAGCACCGAGGCGCCGCCGATCGCGGTCGAGGTCACCGAAACGCGGTTGACGCCCGGCACGGCGCGCAGGGCCGTCAGCGCTCCGTCAAAGGCGCGGGCATCGGGGGTGGCCACCTGCACGGGGAAAGTCGCCGCCGGCGTTACCGGCTCCACCGGCTCCGGCGCTTCGGCACCCGGTTCCACCGTTTCGGCGCTCGGCTCGTCCAGTCCGGCTGCAGCGGCCTCTTCCGCGGCCTCGGCCGAACGGGCCTGTTCCAGCAGGCTGCGGATTTCCGGGCTGATCTCGATATTGTCCAGCGTCAGCGTGGGGTCGGGGCGCAGCGTGCCGTTGGCCAGTGCCGCGGCGAAGATCTCGTCGAACCGGCCAACCGCGCGTTCGAGCATGGCCGGCAGCTCGTCGGCGCTGTTCGCCCGCATGCGGAAGCTGCCGAGATAGCGATTGTCGGGGCCATAGCGGGCGGTGAACTCGCCCTCCACCGGGCCGCCGGGCCATTGCCAGGTCAGGTTGGCAATCGGCACCAGCACGTCGGCGGCACCGAACTGGTCGAGGATGACATTCCACCAGGCACGGCTGCGCCGGCCGGTCTGGCCATAGGTCAGCAGCAGCGATTCGCCGCCGACGCCGGAAGGACGGACATAGTCGATGGCGCTGGTGCCGAACTGGTATTCCGCCCAGGCCCGCTGCCAAGGATTGCGCACCTCGAACATCGTCTGCGTGCCGCCGGAAATCAGCACCGGCAGCGTGAGCATCGGGGCCGAAGTACGCGTCGTGCCGCCAGCGCCCAGCAAGGCACCGGCACGCTGGCGATCGAAGATGACGCCAAGCCGCGCGATGTAGCGACGGGGGCCGATATTCTCTTCTTCCACCACGATGGCCGCGACCAGCGATTCGAGTCGCTCGTCCGGAATGTCGGGACCGCCCAGTTGCTCCCAGGCAAGACGCTGCGCCTGTCGCCAGCCGTTGGCCCGGGCTTCCTCCGCATTGGCGCCGGTGACATTCACCTCGATCCCGCTCACATCGATATCGCTGCTGCTGGCGACCGGCGCGATGCCGCGTTCACCGCCAACCTGCGCCACCAGCGAGGCCACGGCGACGAAAGCGAGAACGGCAAAGGCGAGCGCGCCGACAAGGGTCGGAAAGCGGTTCGCGGACAGGCGGGAGGGGATGGAAAGCGCGCTCATCGGGGAAATCGCGTGCCTTTTGCCTAAAGGCGAGTGGAATTCCAAGCGCGAAAGGCTATGCGGTTGCGTATGAGTGGCGACAAGCAATCCTATACCTACGAACAGGCCGGCGTCTCGATCGAGGCCGGCAACCGCCTGGTCAAGGCCATCGGCCCGCTGGTCAAGGCGACCATGCGCCCCGGAGCCGATGCCGAAATCGGCGGCTTCGGCGGCTTCTTCGATCCCAAGGCGGCAGGCTACAAGGATCCGCTGCTGGTGGCCGGCAATGACGGCGTGGGCACCAAGCTGAAACTGGCCATCGACACCGATCGCCACGACACGGTCGGCATCGACCTGGTGGCCATGTGCGTGAACGACCTGATCGTGCAGGGCGCGGAGCCGCTGTTCTTCCTCGACTATTTCGCCACCGGCAAGCTGGAAGGCGGCGTGGCGGAGCGCGTGATCGCGGGCATTGCCGAGGGCTGCCAGCAGGCCGGCTGCGCACTGATCGGCGGCGAAACGGCGGAAATGCCCGGCATGTATGCCGAGGGCGACTACGACTTGGCAGGCTTCTGCGTCGGCGCCGTCGAGCGCGGCGAGCAGCTGACCGGAGAGCGCGTTGCGCCCGGCCACGTGCTGCTCGGCCTCGCCAGTTCGGGCGTGCATTCCAACGGCTATTCGCTGGTCCGGCGGCTGGCTGCGGACAAGGGCTGGAAGCTGGACCGCCCCGCCCTGTTCGATCCCGAGGTGCTGCTGGTCGATGCCCTGCTGGCACCCACCCGCATCTACGTGAAGAGCCTGCTGCCCGTCGTCCGTGCCGGCATGATCGACGCGCTGGCGCATATCACCGGCGGCGGCCTGCTCGAGAACATCCCGCGCGTGCTGCCCGAAGGCGCGCGCGCGATGGTCGATGCCGATGCCTGGGAACAGCCCCGGCTGATGGCCTTCCTGCAGGCACAGGGCAATATCGAGCCGGGCGAAATGGCGCGTACCTTCAACTGCGGTGTGGGCATGGTGTTGGCGGTCACGGCGGACAAGGTGGATGCCGTCACCTCGGCGCTCACCGAGGCTGGCGAAACCGTCTTCCGCGTCGGCGAGATCGTCGCCGGCCAGCGGGGCTGCACGGTCAGCGGCGCGCAAGGCACCTGGAGCGCGAAGGAAGACTGGCAAGCGGGGCACGATGCCTGAGAAGGCGAAGATCGCCTGCCTGCTATCGGGCAACGGCACGACCATGTCGGCGCTGCTGTTCCAGTCCCGCCTGCCCGACTGCCCCTATGAAATCGTGCTGGTGGCTTCCAACGTGCCCGACGCCCCTGGGCTGAAGATCGCCGAAGCGGAAGGTATCCCGACCTTCTCCTACCCGCACACCGGGCTGGGTCGCCGCGAGCACGAACAGGTGATGGACAAGGCCTTGCGCGACAGCGGTGCCGAGTACCTCGCGCTGTGCGGTTACATGCGCATCCTCACCGCTGAATTCGTCAGCGGGTGGGAGGGCCGGATGGTCAACACGCATCCTTCGCTGCTGCCTAAGTACAAGGGGCTCGACACCCACCAGCGCGCCATCGACGCGGGCGAGAAATTCGGCGGCTGTTCGGTCCATATCGTCACGCCGGAACTGGATGGAGGTCCGCTGCTGGGCCAGCTGCCCGTCGCCATCCTCCCCACCGACACGGCAGAGAGCCTCGCCCATCGCGTGATCCTGGCGGAATACCAGCTCTATCCGCGCATGGTCGCCGACTATGTCGGGCGACAGTACCGCACCGACTGGCTGCTGGAACAGGTCCACGCTCGCGCGATGGACCTGCCCGAGGTGGAGGAACGCGAAAGCCACGGTTCGCCCGGCTGGCGTACTGGCGGGAAAAGCGGCAAGTACTTCGCCTATTTCACCGACCAGCACCACGGCAGCGAGCATATCGCCGTGCTGGTGAAGACCAGCGGGCCGGACGAGCTTGCCGGCCTCGTCGAAACCGCACCGGAAACCTATTTCAAACCAGCCTACTACGGCGCCAGCGGCTGGGTCGGGATCATCCTGAACCGTCCGGGCGTTGACTGGGACCACGTATCCGAATGGCTGGAACGCAGCTGGCGGACGGTGGCGCCCAAGCGGCTGACCAGGTTGCTCGACGCAGCGGACGAATTCTGACGGATGCCAGCCCCCCATCGCCCTCATCCCTGCACTCGTTCCGCGCGCGTCGACCGGGTGATCGGCTGGCTGGAGGCGGCCTGGCGCAAGGGGCTGAGCACGCGCCCCACGCTTGATCCCGATGCCCTGTGGGCGAAGGCGCTGAAGGATGCCCCCGCGCATGGCGAAGGCGGACCGCGTAGCGATGCCGAAATGGCCGACTTCCGCCTGCGACTGGAAATCCTGGCGGAATCGCTGCAGGCCGAAGCGCAGCTCAATTCGCTGGGTCTGACCATGGCGCACGGTCAGCTGGTGCGGGTCATCCGGCAGCGGCTGCACCTCGGTGCACTGTGGCAGCGCGAACCGGAACTGCTGCAAACGCCGCTGGCGCCCCCGATCATCGTGGTCGGCCAGATGCGCAGCGGCACGACGCGCGTCCATCGCCTGCTGGCGGCGGACCCGGCCCTGTCATCGACGCGCTTCTGCGACAGCTGGCATCCCGTTCCCCGCACGCCCGATACGCGCCCGGCATGGTCTGCCCTGTCGCTGATGTTCGCCCGCGCGCTGGACCCGTGGCTGGATACGATCCATCCCTTCGGCGTCACCCGCGCCGACGAGGAACTGGGCTGGCTGGCCGCCGCCCTGGATCACTGCGCCTACGAAGCGCAGTGGCGCATCCCGACTTTCACCGCCTTCAGCGAAGGCCGCGAACCCGGCCCGGTCTACCGCGAATTTGCCCGCATGTTGCGCACCGATGCCGCCTGGCATGGTAGCGCAGAGCGTCCGCGCGTGCTCAAGGTGCCGCAATTCGCCGAAGACCTGCCCACCCTGCTGGCCCAGTTCCCCGATGCACGCGTCGTGCTCACCAAGCGCTGCGAGGAGGATCTCGTGCGCAGTTCCGCCTCGCTAGTCGCCAACCAGATGGCGATCCAGTCCAACGCGGTGGACTATGCCTGGATCGAGCAGGAGGTCGCCCGCAAGATCGCCTTGCGCGATGCCCGCATGGACAGCGCTCTGGCGCAATTCGACGGGGCCCTGGCCGTGGTCGATTTCGATCGGCTGAACGAGGATTGGGAAGGCGAAATCATGCGCATCTACCGCGACCTGGACCTGCCTTTCTCCGCTCATTCGCTTGCGGCAATGCGCGAGGAGCAACGCAAGGCGCAGTCTTCGGCCCATCACGAGCACGCCCGGCAAATGCAGCGGTTCGCCAGAAGCTCCGCCTGATCGTTCCTATCTGACGGCTAAAACGATAGCTCGGTCAGTTCCCGGCTGGCCTCTTCGGGCATCAACAGGTGAGCCAGCGCCGGAGACTTCTGGTCACCGAAGTTCTGCCAGAACAGCATCTTCCCGTCACGAACCCTGGCTGTCCAAAGGCGGGCACTTGCCAGCCGCGGATCGCGTGCTTTGCTGTGGCCGCGCATCAGCACCAGGTCGTCGCGCATGGTATAATTGTCGATGTGGAAGCTGAAACTGTCTTCGAGTTCGAAGAACGCCTTGTGTGCAGCGATGCAGTTTTCCCGGCCACTGATCCGGTATCCGCGACTGTCGATGAAGCTGAAATCATCGTGCAGCATGTCGGACATCGCGTCGAAATCGCGCGAGTTCACGGCGTCGACGTAGCGACGCACTACCCCAAGGGTATCCGACCTTCCCCGTCCAAACATGCGAGCACTCCCGAGTTAACTCGCGGAACACCCTGTACGTTAGCACAGCGGGCGAGTCGTTCCGAATACGGGGAAGTGCCCGCACCCGGAACGACCCTAAATTTCTGGAATCAGCCGACGATTTCGTCTTCGTTGAAGAAGAAGTCGATTTCGATCTTGGCGTTTTCGTCGCTGTCCGAACCGTGCACCGAGTTGGCTTCGATGCTTTCGGCATAGGTCTTGCGGATCGTGCCTACTTCGGCGTCAGCCGGATTGGTGGCACCCATCACCTTGCGGTTGCGGGCCACGGCGTCCTCGCCTTCCAGCACCTGCACCACGACCGGGCCGCTGGTCATGAAGTCACACAGTTCGCCGAAGAAGGGGCGTTCCTTGTGCACCGCGTAGAAACCCTCGGCCTGTTCGCGGGTCATCAGAATGCGCTTCGAAGCGACGACGCGGAGGCCGGCGTCTTCCAGCATCTTGGTGACCGCACCGGTCAGGTTGCGGCGGGTGGCATCGGGCTTGATGATCGAGAAGGTGCGGGTGACCGCCATGGGACATTCCTTTGCGAAATTTGAAAAAGGGCAAATTTGCGCGCGCCCCTAGCGCCCCCGTCGCCGGGGGGCAAGAGCGGTGTGCTGCGATTTGCCGCCAATCAGTTGTTGTCGCGTCCGACCACCAGCTGCGCCGTCGTGCCCTCCGGGTCCGGCGTGGCATTGAAACTGAAGGTCAGGCCGTCGGGGCCTTCCCCGCCGATCAGCTTGCTGCCGTTGCTGCTCATCTCCATCTGGATCTCGACCCCGGCTCCTTCCGCCTGCCGGCGGTAGTAGGCTGCCATCTCGTCCGGCGTATCGTCGCTGCGCATCACCACCATCGAGCCGGAGCCATCGGCCTGGTTCACGGTGGTGTTGGTGATGACCTGGGCACCGGGATAGAGGCTGAACCCATCGGGCAGGCTAACCGCAACGTCACTGCCGCTGTTGATGACGACCTCGTCGCCGTCCTCATTGGTCATCCGGTATTCGGCGTTCTCGCCATCGCGGTCGACTTCGTAGGTCACTTCCCCATCTTCGGTGTCGATGGTTCCGGACTCGCTGCCGCAACCCGCCAGCAGCAACCCAATTCCCGCAATCAGAATAACCTTGCGCATCAACCCTCTCCTCTCACCATGATAAAGCTTTCGGAGTCTTTCGCGAGCAAGGGCCGTGGTCAAGGGCCCTCGACCCAGCGCCCGTCCTGCTGTTTCCAGAACTTGCGCTCCATTCCCTCGCGATCTTCCAGCGCCTTCCAGGTCTGGCGCGCGCCGGTGATGGTCGCCTGATCGAACAGGAACAGCACCCGCTCGAAGCCCTCGCCCGGCTCGCGCCACAGCCCGTCCGCCACCAGCAGGAAGGTCGCGCCGTTCACCGGATCGACCTCGTTCGACAGCAGGATCGGCTGGCCGGCATCGTGCTCGTCCCCGGCGATGCCATTGGCAAGGAAGGCTTCGGGAGAGCTGTCCCACATGGCCTGGCTGGTGGCTTCAAGCAGTTCGAGGTCGTCCGCCACCACCAGCAGCCGCTTGCCCGCCTGCCGCACCTTACTTGCCAGCAGCGCCGCCGTTGCGGGCGCCGGGTCTTGCGAAAGGAGATAGAAATCAATCCGCATGTTTTCGGTCGAGCGCTTCGCTGCTTGAGGCCATGAGCTAACTTCCCTTGTTGCGGCGACAGCGCTCGGAACAATAGCGGACGTTGTCCCAGTCGCGCTCCCACTTCTTGCGCCAGGTGAACGGCAGGCCGCAGGCGGCACAGGTCTTGGTGGGCAGGTCGGACTTCTTCCGCATCCTGCCCACGGGACTGCCTCAGCCCTCGGCCGTGTCGCGGATGAAGCGATCGAGCAGGCGCACGCCGTAACCCGTCGCGCCCTTGTCCCAGGTAGCACCGGGCTTGTCCGCCCAGACCATGCCGGCGATGTCGAGGTGCGCCCAGTTCACGCCCTTCTCGACGAAGCGCTGAAGGTACTGCGCGGCGGTGATCGAACCAGCCCAACGGCCACCGACGTTCTTCATGTCGGCAATCGGGCTGTCGATCAGCTTGTCGTAGGCCGGGCCCAGCGGCATCCGCCACAGTTTGTCGCCACTTGCCTTGCCTGCGTCGAGCAGGTTGTCGGCCAGCTTGTCGTCGTTGGAGAACAGGCCGCCATGCTCGTGGCCAAGGGCAACGATCATCGCCCCGGTCAGCGTGGCGAGATCGACCAGCGTCTCCGGCTTGAACTCGCGCTGGGCCCAGGTCATCGCGTCACCCAGCACCAGCCGGCCTTCGGCGTCGGTGTTGATGACTTCCACGGTCTGTCCGCTCATGGTCTTCACCACGTCGCCCGGCCGCTGTGCATTGCCGTCGGGCATGTTCTCCACCAGCCCGCAGACGCCCACGACATTGGCCTTGGCCTTGCGCGAGGCGAGCGCCAGCATGGCACCGGCCACGGCACCGGCACCGCCCATGTCCCACTTCATGTCTTCCATGCCGGCAGCCGGCTTGATCGAGATGCCGCCGGTATCGAAGGTCACGCCCTTGCCGACGAAGACGGTCGGCTTGTCGGCGGGCTTGCCGCCGGTCCACTTGATCACCAGCAGCTTGCTGTCGCGGCGCGAACCCTGGCCGACGCCCAGCAGCGCGCCCATGCCCAGCGTGCGCATCTCGTCCTCGTCCAGCACCTGGATTTCGACGCCGGTGCCTTCGAAGCGCTTCTGGCAACGCTCGACGAAGCTCTGCGGGTAGATGACGTTGGCCGGTTCGGCGACCAGTTCGCGGGTGAACTCCACGCCCTTGGCGACGGCGGCGGCGTCTTCCCACGCGGCCTCGGTCCCATCGGGCGCAGCGGCGACGATGATGGTCTTCAGCGAACGCTTCTGCTCGGCCTTCAGCTTGGTGCGATATTCGTCCCAGCGCCAGGCCCGCAGGCGCGCGCCCATCAGCACGGCGGCGGTTTCCTCGGCATCGAGGCCGGAGGCGGGGATATCGATCGCCAGCTTGCTCTCACCGCTGGTCAGGTACTTGGCGGTCAGCGCCGCGCCCGCGCGTTCCAGCGCGGCATGGCGTCCGGCGTCCTTCTTCTTGCCGGTACCCACCAGTGCCAGGCGCGACACCTTGTCGCCCTGCTCGACGAAGGTTTCGAAGACCTGCCCGGCCTTGCCGGCGAAGCGCGATGCCTCGGCCCCTTCCTTGACCGCGCGCGGCAAGTCGTCGGGCAATTTTCCCTGGTCGACAAAGCGCGCCACGAGGCGCGGTGCTTCGGCGGGAAGAGAGTCGCGAAATTCGATATCCATGGAGGCTCCAGAAGTTGTCATCTTGTTGATCGGGCAGAATGTGATGGCCCGCGAAAAAGCTGGCGTTGCGATTACGAGCGCGCGGTGCAATAGGCAAGCCATGCTCCCCGGCCTGCATTCCGTCCCGCAAGCCTCGTTGTCCCGCTTGCTCGCCGCAGGCGCGATTACTGTCGCCTTGCTGGCCCCGGCCAAGGCTGCACTGGCCCAGGATGCCGAGGAGCCGGTCGTCGTCGCCACCCTGGACGAACAGGAAGAGGCGCCCCGCCAGATCGGGTTCGAGGCGAACGAGCTGCGTTATGACGAGAACACCGACACGATCACCGCGGCAGGCAATGTCGTCCTGCGTTCCGGCGACCAGTCGCTGCGCGCCGATGCCGTCACCTGGAACCGCCTGAGCGGCGAGATCACCGCCACCGGCTCCGTCCGGCTGGTGGACGAAAACGGCAACCAGCTCTTTACCGACAGCCTGGTGCTGACCGACGAGCTGGAAGCCGGCGCGATGACCAACCTGCTGCTGGCCTTCCGCCAGGGCGGCAGGCTGGCGGCGATGGAGGCGACCCGCGCCGAGGGCGGCGATATCGAACTAGACCGCGCGGTCTATTCATCGTGCTCGGTGCTCGATGCCGATGGCTGCGACCGCAGCCCCAGCTGGCGGGTGACGGCGGAGCGCGTCTACTACGATAGCGAGACCTCCCGCATCCGCTTTCGGGGCGCATATCTGGAGCTGTTCGGTGCCCGTGTGCTGCCCTTGCCCGGCCTGACCGTGCGGGCCGACGGCAGCGCCGACAGCGGCTTCTTCGTACCCGACATCGGACTGACCGCATCGAACGGCATCGAGATCAGCGACAGCTACTACTGGCGCATCGCCGACGATCGCGACCTGACGCTGACCGGCTATGTGTTCACCGAAGCCGCGCCGATGGTCTCTGCCGAATATCGCCAGCTGACCGGCAATGGCGCCTTCCAGGTCACCGGCTATGCTACCTACGGCAGCCGCATCCCGCTCAATTCCACGGTGGCCACCAGCGAGGAGGACCTGCGCGGTTACCTCGCCGCCAACGGCCGTTTCCAGCTTGACGAGAACTGGACCGCACAAGGCTCCATCCGCCTCGCCAGCGACCGCACCTTCCTGCGCCGTTACGACATCACCCGCGAAGACCGCATCCGCTCGCTGGTCGAATTGCAGCGGGCGGACGACAATTCATTCGTCTCCATCGCCGGCTGGGCGACCCAGGCGCTGCTGGTCAGCACGCCGCAGGGGGAAGTGCCGCTGGCCCTGCCGCTGATCGACGCGCGCTATCGGCTGGAAGACCCGGTGGTCGGCGGCACGGTGGAACTGCAAGCCAATTCCTACGCCGTCACCCGCAGCGAAGGCCAGGATTCGCAGCGCGCCTTTGCCCGCGCCCGGTGGGACCTGCGCCGCATTACCCCAATGGGCCAGGAAGTCACGCTGACGGCGCTGGTACGCGGCGACATCTATCATTCCGACGAAAACGATCTCACCAGCGTGGCCGCCTATCGCGGCGATCCAGGCTGGCAGACGCGCGGCGTCGCGACGGCCGCAGTAGAGGTGAAATGGCCCTTCATCGGGGAATTCCTCGGCGGCTCGCAGATCCTCACGCCGCGCGTGCAGCTGGTCGCCTCGCCCAGCATCCGCAACCTCGACATTCCCAACGAAGACGCCCGCGCCATCGACCTGGAGGATTCCAACCTCTTCGCGCTCAGCCGCTTCCCCGGCTACGACCGAGTGGAGGACGGCGTGCGCCTCACCTACGGCGCGGACTGGCAGGCAACCTTTCCCGGCTGGCGTATCCACACCACCATCGGCCAGTCCTACCGCCTGACGGACGAGCCCGCGCTCTTCCCCGATGGCACAGGCCTCAACGAACAGTGGTCGGACTTCGTCGGGCGGACCGAGGTGCGCTACAACGATTTCCTCAAGTTCACGCACCGCTTCCGTCTCGACAAGGACAACCTGGCCGTGCGCCGGAACGAGGTGGATGCCACCATCGGCAGCGACCGCACCTATCTGGAAGCCGGTTACCTGCGCCTGGACCGCGACATCGATTTCACGCTGGAGGACTTGCAGGACCGCGAGGAACTACGCGTCGCGGGCCGCCTGGCCTTCGCCCGCCACTGGTCGATTTTCGGCTCCGCCGTGGTCAACCTGACGGACCGTAACGAGGACCCCACTTTCAACGCCGACGGCTTCGAACCGCTCCGCACGCGCCTCGGCATCGCCTATGCCGACGACTGCCTGGAATTCGGCTTCACCTGGCGGCGCGACTACATCCAGCTTGCCGACGCCCAGAGCGGCAACAGCTTCCGCCTCTATTTCGCCCTGCGCAATATCGGCTTCAACTAGGTTCGGGACACATTTGCGCAGTCCATTGGCAGCACCGGGACATTTGGCTAGGACGTGCCGGCTCAGCTAGGGTTAAGCCGTGGTTTTGCATTGGCGCCCCACGCAGAAGGCGCGGGTTCCCGCGCCGCAAGTAAGACAAGGTATTGAAGTGATCTCGTTCGCGACCAGACTTATCAAGTTTTCCGCTGCCGCACTCGGCGCCACCGTGCTTGCCGGCACCGCCCATGCACAGGGCATCCAGGTTGCCGGTTCCGATGCATTCAACCTGCCGGAGGACGTGACCTTCATCGTCGAGCCTTCGGACCCGAATGTTCGCCGGCCCACCGCCCGCGTGAACGGCAGCATCATCACCGGCACCGATGTCGACCACCGCGTCGCGCTGATCCTGTCGGCGCAGGAAACGGCCTTGCCGGAGGAGGAAATCCAGCGCCTGCGCCTGCAGGTCGTTCGCAACCTGATCGACGAGACGCTGCAGATCCAGGAAGCTGCCGCGCTCGAAATGCCGGTGTCGCAGGAAGAGGTCGAACAGGCCTACGAACGGTTCGCCGTGGAAGCCCAGGGCCGCAGCGTCGAAGAAATGGACGCCTACCTGCGTTCGATCGGCTCTTCGGCGCGCTCGATCAAGCGCCAGATCATGGGCGAACTGGCTTGGGACCGCCTGCTGCGCCGTAACGTGGCCCCCTTCGTGAACGTATCCGAAGGCGAGGTGCAGGACCTGTTCGAACGCCTGCAGGAATCGCGCGGCACCACCGAATATCGCCTTGGCGAAATCTACCTCGCCGCCACGCCGGCAAACCGCCAGCAGGTGCTGGCCAATGCCCAGCAGATCATCGCCCAGCTGCGCGAAGGCGCCAGCTTCGCCGCCTATGCTCGCCAGTTCTCGCAGGCATCGAGCGCCATCGTCGGCGGTGACCTTGGCTGGATCCGCCTGGAGCAGTTGCAGAACCCCACGCTGGAAGCCGTTGCCGCCGGCATGACCCCGGGGCTGGTCGAAGGTCCGGTCGAGATTCCGGGTGGTTTCTCCATCCTGATGATGATCGATCAGCGCCAGATCGGCATGCCCGACGCGCGCGATTCCATCCTCAGCCTGAAGCAGATTTCGATCACCTTCCCCGAAGGCATTTCGCAAGCGGAGATCGAAGAGCGCGGTGAGACCTTCGTGGAAACCGTCGGTTCGATGACCGGTTGCGGCGATGCCAACCTGCGCGCCGCCGCCATCGGCGCGCAGACGGTGGACAACGACCAGATCCTGGCCCGCCAGCTGCCGAACCCGATCCAGGGCATCCTGCTGCAGATGAATGTCGGCCAGAGCACCCCGCCGTTCGGCGAACTGACGCCGGGTGGCAGCCTGCGCGTGCTGATGCTGTGCGGCCGCGACGATCCGCGCGAAACGCAGGGTCCGTCGACCGACCAGATCATGGCGCAGCTGGAAGACGAGCGCATCAACCGCCGCGCCCAGCGCTACCTGCGCGACCTGCGTCGCGACGCCGTGCTCGAATACAACTGATCCGGTGACCCGGCCGCTCCCGCTCGCCGTTACCCTGGGTGACCCGGCGGGGGTCGGTCCGGAACTGGTCGCGGAAATCCGGTCCCGCAGCGAGGAACTGGGCCTGCCGCCCTTCGTAGTGGTGGGCGACGGCGCGCAGGGGTTCACCCCCGGTGCGCCGGACCGCGCCTCTGCCCAATTCGCCCGGCAGTCGCTGGAACAGGCGCTGGCCATGGTCCTCGACGGGGAATGCCGCGGTGTAGTTACCGGACCGGTATCCAAGTCGGGGATCGCCGCCATCGATGCAGGCTTCGTCGGCCAGACAGAGTTCTGCGCCGATGCCTGCGGTGTCGAGCGCGATGCGGCGGTGATGATGCTGGCCGGGCCCTCGCTCCGCACCGTGCCGATGACCGTGCACTGCTCCTTGTCGGAGGTGCCGTCGCGCCTGAGCCACGACCTGATCGTCCACCGCACACGGATCGTCGCGCGGGCCATGCACACCGATTTCGGGATAGCGAACCCGCGCATCGCCATTGCCGGGCTCAACCCGCACGCCGGGGAAGACGGCCGCATGGGGCGTGAGGAAATCGACATCATCGCCCCCGCCATCGTCACGCTGCGCGCCGAGGGGATCGACGCCACCGGCCCGCATCCGGCGGACACGCTATTCGCCCCGCACAAGCGCAGCACCTACGATGTCGCCATCGCCATGTATCACGACCAGGCACTGGTCCCCCTCAAGACGCTGGATTTCGACGAGGGCGTGAACGTCACACTGGGGTTGCCGATCGTGCGGACCTCACCCGATCACGGCACCGCTTTCGACATTGCCGGCAAGGGCATCGCCAGGCCCGACGCCATGATCGCCGCCATCCGCATGGCGGGCGAGATTGCCGCAAGGCGGGCGGCGCTGGCGTGAGCCTGCCTCCCCTGCGCGAAGTTATCGCCGCACATGGCCTCTCCGCCAGCAAGGCGCTGGGGCAGAACTTCCTGTTCGACGAGCAGTTGCTCGACCGTATCGTGGCCATCCCCGGCGACCTGACGGACAAGGCCGTGCTCGAAATCGGCCCCGGTCCCGGTGGCCTGACCCGCGCCCTCCTTCGCGCCGGCGCGCGCGTCACCGCCATCGAACGCGACAGCCGCTGCATCCCCGCGCTGGCAGAGGTGGAGCAGGCCTTCCCCGGCAAGCTGCGCGTGCTGGAGGACGACGCCCTCGCCATCGATCACGCAGAACTGATGGGCGAGCCGTTCGCCGTCGCCGCCAACCTGCCCTACAACATCGGTACGCTGTTGTTCACGCGCTGGATGGGCGGCGAGCAATGGCCGCCGCGCTGGACCAGCCTGACGCTGATGTTCCAGCAGGAGGTGGCCCAGCGCATCGTCGCCAGGCCCGGCACCTCGGCCTATGGCCGCCTTGCCGTGCTCGCCCAGTGGCGGGCCCTGCCGAAGCTGGCGATGAAGGTGCACCGCAGCGCCTTCACCCCGCCCCCCAAGGTGATGAGCGCGATCGTGCATGTCGTGCCGAAGGAGGCGCCGGAAGGTGTCTCCGCCAGGACGCTGGAAAAGCTGACCGAGGCCGCCTTCGGCCAGCGCCGCAAGATGCTGCGGCAAAGCCTGAAGGGCCTGCCAGGCGCACTCGACGCGCTTGAAGCCTGCGGGATCGACCCTACGCGCCGCGCCGAAACGCTCTCGGTCGACGAATTCGTGGCCGTGGCGCGCGCGATGACAGCCTAGAAAATGATGTAGGTGACGATAAGGTAGGCGGCCGAAAGGGCGGCAAGTCCCATCACCGAATAGGCCACGATAATGCCCTTCAGTGACATGTCCTGCTCCGGCAGGTGCGGGACAGTCTTGGCGGGTTTCCTGCGCGATCCCGAAAGCAGGCTGTCCACGTCCACCCGCTCCCGCAGGCTAATGCCGAACTTGCGGCCGTTCACCCAGCGCACCTGTCCTGCCACTTCGCGCGCTGGAAAGCGCAGGTCGATGAATTCACCGCGTTGCGGGGGCATTTCCATGTGCCCCAGCATCCCGCGCGAGGAGATGTCGGAAATGCGCGCTGGCCGCGATCCGCGCGAGTCGACGACCGAGGCCGTCAGCATGACGTTCTCACGATCCTCCCCGCGTGCGCGTTGGGTCTTCATCGGCGCTGCTTCCTTGCCAGCAATCGGACGATCCTAGGCGTAAAGCTCCTAGCGATTGGTAAAGCCGCGCGCTCGAAACGGGCGCCGATTTGACTCGCCACGCACGCCGCGTAAGGCGGTTTTCGATGCAACCACTTTTGCAAACCGAACAGGCCCTGATCGAAGGGATCGACCAGCAACGCATGCTGTCGCGCACGATGGAATGGGCAGCAATCAATTCGGGAACCGCCAATCTCGAAGGCCTCGCCAAGGTGGCGGATGCGCTGGCCGAGTGCTTTTCGGCCCTGCCCGGCGAAGTGACCCTGCGCGACCCTGCGCCGGTGACGGTGGTCGACGCTGAGGGACACGAAGTCGAGAAACCGCATGGCCGCCACCTGGTGCTGTCGGTTCGCCCGGAGGCCGAGCGGCGGTTCCTGCTGACCGGCCACATGGACACCGTCTTCCCCGCCGACCACCCGTTCCAGGAGCTGACATGGCTCGATGACGACGTGCTCAACGGGCCGGGCACGGCGGACATGAAGGCCGGCCTCGCCATAATCGCCGAGGCACTTGCCGCGCTGGAAACCAGCGAGGCTGCCGCCAACATCGGCTATGACGTGATGATCAACTCGGACGAGGAGACCGGCTCGCTCTCTTCCGCCGCGCTGATCGACGAGCTGGCGCGTGGCAAGTTCGCCGCCCTCACCTATGAACCGAGCGCCCTGCCCGACGGCACGCTGGCCCATGCCCGCGGCGGCAGCGGCAACTTCACGCTCACCTTTACCGGCAAGAGCGCCCATGCCGGTCGCAATCCGCAGGATGGCCGTAACGCCATCGTGGCGGCCGCCGATTGCGCGGTACGGCTGAAGCAGATGCAGCACGCCGACCTGCCGATCAATCCAGCCAAGATTGAAGGCGGCGCGGCCAACAACGTGGTGCCCGATCACGCCGTCCTGCGCTTCAACATCCGCCCCAAGACGACCGAGGCCGCCGACGACTTCGCCCGGAACCTCGAAGCGCTCATCGAGACGCTGGCAGCCGAGCACGATCTCAAGATCGCTCTGCACGGCGGCATCTCCCGCCCGCCCAAGCCGGTCGACGAAAAAGCGCAGAAGCTGTTCGACCTTGTCCGCGATACCGGCGCCGCCTTGGGCCAGACCATTGGCTGGCAGAGCAGCGGCGGCGTTTGCGATGGCAACAATATCGCCGCCAATCACGTGCCCGTGGTCGACACCATGGGCGTGCGCGGCGGCAAGATCCATTCGCCCGACGAATTCATGATCGTGCCCTCGCTGACCGAGCGCGCGCAGCTGTCGGCCATTGTCCTCCACCGCCTTGCTACCGGAGATGTGTTGTGAGTTTCGTGATCCGCCCCGCCGTGACGGGCGATTTGCAGCACCTCTACGAGATGGCCAAGCTGACCGGCGGCGGCTTCACCAACCTGCCGCCCGATCGCAACTCGCTGACCGACAAGCTGGAAGGCTCCGAAGCAGCCTTTTCGCGTGAAGGTGACGATATCGTCGCAGAGACCTTCGTGCTGGTGCTGGAAAACACGCAGACGCATGACGTGCGCGGGACCTGCCAGGTCTTCACCGCCGTGGGGCAGCAGTATCCGTTCTATTCCTACCGCATCAGCACGCTGACGCAGTACTCGCAGGAACTGGACCGCACGGTGACGGCGGAGCTGCTGAGCCTCGTCAACGACCTTGGCGGCACCAGCGAGGTAGGCGGGCTGTTCCTGCATCCGGGTGAACGTGCAGGCGGCCTCGGGCTGTTGCTGGCGCGCAGCCGTTACCTGTTCATCGCCGCCCACCGCGAACGCTTTGGCGACCGGATCCTGGCCGAGCTGCGCGGCATCATCGACGAGCGCGGCGGCTCGCCCTTCTGGGATGCCATCGGCGGCAAGTTCTTCGGCATGAACTTTCAGGAAGCCGACGAGTTCAACGCCATCAACGGCAACCAGTTCATCGCCGACCTGATGCCCAAGCACCCGGTCTACATCGCCATGCTGGACGACGAGGCGAAGAAGGTGATCGGCCTGCCCCACCCCAGCGGCCGCGCGGCCATGCGCATGCTGGAGAACGAGGGCTTCTCCTACCAGGGCTATGTCGACATCTTCGACGGTGGCCCGACCATGCTGGCCGATACCGACAAGGTGAAGAGCATCGCCGACGCCCATCATGGCGAAGTGGTGGATGACGAGCTGGAGAAAGGCGAAAAGGCACTGATCGCCGCCGGCAAGCTCAAGGACTTCCGCTGCTGTTACGGCGCGCGTGAATTGCGCGGCGACGGCATCGCCATCGACTCGCAGGCCGCCGAACTGCTGCGCATCGGCACGGGCGACATGGTCTGGAGCATCGCGCGATGAGCCAGCTGGTCGAGATCAATTTCGACGGGCTGGTCGGCCCCAGCCACAACTACGCCGGTCTCAGCCTCGGCAATCTTGCTGCGACGAAGAACGCCGGTGCCACCAGCTATCCGCGCGCGGCCGCCCTGCAGGGCATCGCCAAGATGCGCCGCAACATGGAGCGCGGGCTGGCGCAGGGCTTCTTCCTGCCGCTGCCGCGTCCCGACACCGGCTGGCTGGAGGCGCTCGCTGCCGACGAGTCGACCGATCCGGCGCTGGTGGCCGGGGCATGGTCCGCGAGCTCGATGTGGACGGCCAATGCCGCCACCGTCAGCCCGGCTCCCGACACCCCCGATGGCACGTGCCACCTGACCGTGGCCAACCTCGTCACCATGCCGCACCGTGCGCATGAGTGGCCGGACACGCTGGCGCAATTGCGCCTTGCCTTCGCCGACACAGCACATTTCACCGTGCACGACCCGGTGCCGCCCTGTTTCGGTGACGAGGGAGCGGCCAACCACATGCGGTTCGCGCCCAGCCATGGCGAGCAAGGCCTCGAGGTCTTCGTCTATGGCAAGCGCGGCGGACGCTTCCCCGCGCGCCAGCACGAGGAGGCGAGCCGCATCGTCGCGCGCAAGCACGGCCTCGATCCGGCGCAGTGCCTGTTCGTCGAGCAGAACCCCGATGCCATCGCCGCCGGTGCCTTCCACAATGACGTGGTGGCCGTGGCCAACGAGAACGTGCTGTTCGCCCATGCGCAGGCCTTCGCCGATCCGCAGGGAACCTACGACGCGATCACTGCCCGCTGTCCCGGCGTGCAGGTGGTGGAAGTGCCGGCCGACCGCGTCTCGCTGGCCGAAGCGGTTTCGTCCTACCTGTTCAACGCGCAACTGCTGACCCCGCCCTCTGGCGAGATGACGCTGGTGGTGCCGGAGGAATGCCGCGAAAGTGCGCCGGTATGGTCCTGGTTGCAGGACATGCTCGCGGGCAATGGGCCGATCCGCCATGTCGACGTGGTCGACGTGCGGCAGTCCATGGCCAACGGCGGCGGCCCCGCCTGCCTGCGCCTGCGCGTCGTGGCCGATCCGGCAAGGGTCGATCCGCGGTTCATGCTGGATGCCGACAAGGCTTCACGTCTGGAAGAAGTGGTCTCGCAATACTGGCCGGAGAGCATCGACACTGCCGACGTCGGCAAGGACAGCCTCGCCGCCGATATCCGCAGGGCGCGTGGCAAGCTGCTGGACGTGCTGGGCATCACCGAACTCGCCTGACCCCGCCTGTCGGCAAGGCTTACACCTGTCGGTCTGCCTTACACTCGCTTGACTCTTAACCATGAAAATGGCGGAATTCCGCCATTGGCACGGGGTTTGCGATTGCAAGTGTTAAGAAAGGCGAGAGATGTTCAGGAAGATCGGCAGGCTGTTTGTAATCAAGACCCGCTTCGAGGCGTTCCTGATCATCTATGCCCTCGCGCTCGGCGCGATGGATCGCGGCACGCATTACCTCGCGCAGTTCCCGGGCTGGGGCGGCTACCTGCTGATGGCCGCTTGCAGCGGCGCAGTATTCCTGGGCGGCGCGAAGATCCTTGATTGCCTGGAGCACGAACGCGCCGCGAAAGAGGCCGCCAAGGCCATCCCGGAAAAAATCTGACCATCTGGGAAGGGTGGAGGATTCTGTTGCTAGGCTCCTCCGGGCCCCCGGAATCCGCTTCTGTTGCCCCGTGGGTCCAACGGCGCTTAAGCTTTGTAAATTCAGTCCGTTAGGACGTAAAATTACGCAGCGATAGCGAGTGCTTCGTTATCGTTGGCACTTGTGTGTTTTGAACAGTTTTACGGGATACTCAGCCCGAGCAAAAACACCGTCTTTCAGCACACGTCGATCCTGGTTCGGCCCCGTCAGAAGATGCTGTTTTCACAGCACGTTTTGGTGGAGCCGCCGGGTACTGCCCCCGGGTCCGTTGTACCTATTACACGGCGCAATTTATCGCCATAGCCCGCAAAAACGGGCAGGATCCATATAGGCCCTGCCCGCTTAATGTGAAGTGTATGGTGTTGGCTGAAGAAGCCTACTTCTTCAGCGCGTCACGGATTTCCGTCAGCAGCTCGATCTCGGTCGGGCCGGCCGGCGCTTCCGGTGCGGCTTCCTCTTCCTTCTCGAAGCGCTCCTGCACCTTCTTGGCGTAGCGAACCAGCATGAAGATGACGAAGGCCAGAATCAGGAAGTTGATCACCGTCGAGACGAAGGCGCCCCAGGCGAGCACGTTGGCCCCGGCTTCACGCGCGGCTTCCAGTGACATGCCGGCTTCGACTTCTCCGCTCAGCACGATGTACTTGTCGCTGAAATCCACTTCGCCGAACACGGCGCCCACCAACGGCATGATCAGGTCGCTGGTCATCGAGGCGACGATCGTGGCGAATGCGCCAGCGATGATCACCGCGACGGCGAGTTCCATCACGTTGCCCTTGGCAATAAACTCCTTGAAATCCTTCAGCATCAGGCGGTCCCCTTACCTTGTGTTTTGAACCTGTCGCAACGGTCTGCCAAACGGAGAAACATCGCACAAGGGCACGGGCCACTCCTTGTAACCGGACCGAACCGTGCTATATAGGCAACACACCCACAGGGTTTCTCAGGGATTTTGGAGGATTACGCGCGATGTTCAAACGTCTTGCCACGCTGCTGACTGTCGTCTTCGGCAGTCTTGCCCTTGCCGCCTGCGGCATCAACTCGGTGCCCCGCGCAGAGGAAAACGCCAAGGCTAAGTGGGCTGACGTGGAAGCCGCCTTCCAGGAACGCGCGAACCTGCTGGGGAACCTGCAGGAAATCACCATGGCCGGCTCCGAGGAAGAGCGCGAGACGCTGGAAAGCGTGATCGAAGCGCGCGCCTCCGCCACCCGCCCGGAGATCCGTCTTGATGCCGACGACCTGACCGACCCGGCAAAAATGGCGCAGTACCAGCAGGCACAGAACAGCTTCGGCGGCGCCCTCTCGCGCCTGATGGTGGTGCAGGAACAGTACCCCGAGCTGCAGAGCCAGCAGAACTTCGGCCGCATGATGATCCAGGTCGAAGGCATCGAAAACCGCATCCGTATCGCCATCCGCGACTACAACGAGGCGGTTCGCCAGTATAACACCACGATCCGCACCTTCCCCGACATCATCGGCGCGAACATCATCCACGGTGCGGAACCGATGGTGTCCTACGAAGCCGTCACCGAAGGCGCCGAAGTCGCCGAAGAACTCGACATGCGCAGCGAGTGAGGCTGGTTAAGCGACATAACCCGCTGCTGCGGCACATCATCGTCCTGCTCAGCGCCCTGGTGGCGTTGAGCTGGGCGAGCCTTGCCGCTGCCCAGCCGAACTTCCCCGAGCGCGGCACCGCGCCCGTGGTGGACCAGGCGAACATCATCGATGACGTAACCGAAGCACGACTGACGCAGCAGCTCGACGAGTTCGAGGAGCGCAACCAGCGCCAGTTCGTGATCGCCACGGTCAACAGCCTCGATGGCTATGACATTGCCGACTACGGCTACCAACTGGGCCGGCACTGGGCACTCGGCGATGCCGAGAACAACGACGGCATCATCCTGCTGGTCGCGCCCAACGAGAAGCGCATGCGGGTGGAAGTGGGTTACGGCCTCGAACCAATCATCCCCGACGGCCTGGCATTCGAATATATAGAGGGGATGCGGTCCTATTTCCGCAACGGCGATTTCTCCGGCGGCATCGAGTGGGCCGCGAACGAGATTATCACCCAGCTGGAACTCCCGCCCGAAGAGGCGGCAGCCATCGCCCAGGCAGCCGGTCAGCAGCGACAGAGCGAAGGTGGCTTCCCCATCGGCACGCTCATCTGGCTGGGCTTCGTCTTCTTCTTCTTCGTCCTGCCGATGATCGGTGGCCGTGGTCGGCGCTATCGCCGCAGCGGCGTCGGCGGCGTGGTGGGCGACATCATCCTGTGGGAAGCCGGCAAGGCCATCGCCCGCGGCGCCTCCGGAGGTCGCAGCAGCGGCTGGGGTGGCGGCGGCTGGGGCGGCGGAGGCGGCTTCGGCGGTGGCGGAGGCTTCTCCGGCGGCGGCGGATCATTCGGGGGCGGCGGCGCCTCGGGAGGCTGGTGACATGCCCATTCTCGACGAAGCACAGCACAAGATCGTTTCCGATGCGGTGGGCGAGGCAGAACTCACCACCAGCGGCGAAATCGTGCCCGTCCTGGCCGAGGCGTCCGACGGGTATTCCGACATCGCCTTCTTCTGGGCCGCGGTCGCCTCTTTCACGGCGATGAGCCTGCTGATCGCCTTCCCCGAACTGACCACGGCCAAGTGGGACTGGCTGTTCGGCGCCGGCTGGGAAGGCGACTGGACGCTGGCCGAATTCGCTACGCTGGTGGTCGGCTTCGGCCTCGTAAAGTTCGTCGGCGTATGGCTGTTCCTGCTGATCCCTGCGATCCGCTTCGCCCTCGTCCCCGGCCCGGTGAAACGGCAGCGCGTGCGCGCCGGGGCCGTGCGGCATTTCAAGGTCGGCGCCGATGGCCGCACCCATGGCCGAACAGGTGTGCTGCTCTATCTCTCGATGCGCGAACACCGTGCGGAGATCGTCGCGGACGAGCCGATTCACGAGAAGGTCGATCCCGAAGTCTGGGGCGAGGCCATGGCCGACATGCTCGACGAAATCCGCAAGGGCTGCATCGCCGAGGGCATCGCGGCGGGCGTGCGCGACGTGGGCAAGGTGCTGTCCGAACACTTCCCGCGCAACGATCACGACACCAACGAGCTGCCGGATCGCTTGATCGAGCTGTAAGCCTTCGATAGCGCAGCGCGCCATGACAACGCCTGACGCTGACGCGCCCGAGGAAATCACCTGGCAGGGCAAGTGGATCACCGCCAAGAAGCGCGGCCGCTGGGAATATGCTAGCCGCGCCCGCAACATCCGCGCCGCCGTGATCCTGGCGGTGGAAGACGGCGAGATCCTGCTGGTCGAGCAATATCGCGTACCGCTGGGCCAGCCGTGCCTCGAACTGCCTGCCGGCCTGATCGGTGACGACGACGGCGGCGAGGACGACGATCCGCTGAGCGCCGCCAAGCGCGAGCTGGAGGAAGAGACCGGCTACCAGGCTGCCGAATGGCAGGACCTGGGTGAATTCTACTCCTCCCCCGGCATGATCAGCGAGAGTTTCACCCTGCTCAAGGCAACCGGCCTCACCAAGGTGTCCGAGGGTGGCGGCACCGATGGAGAGAACATCACCGTCCACCGCGTGAAACTGGCCGAATTTCCGCAAGTCCTGTCCGAATTCCGCAAGGGCGGCGTCGGCATCGACACGCGGATGCTGCTGGCGCTCGGTCCGCACATACTGGGAGATATTGCATGAAGGTTGCCGTACTTGGAGCGGGCGCGATGGGCTGCCTGTTCGGCGCTGCCTTCCATCGCGCAGGGGCACAGGTGACCCTGGTCGACGTCAACCGCGGGCACATCGACGCGATCAATGCCGACGGGCTGGAAGTGGACCTGCGCAGCGGCGTCGAACGCCTGCCGATTGCGGCCGCCCTGCCCAACGCGCTGACCGACAAGGTCGACCTGGTGGTGGTCTTCACCAAGACCTTTCACACGCAGGCCGCGCTCGAAGGCATCTCCGCCGTCATCGGCGAGCACACGCACCTGCTCAGCCTGCAGAACGGCCTCGGCAACGACAAGCGACTGGCCGGGTTCGTCAGCGACGAGCGCGTGCTGGTGGGGGCCAGCATGCTGCCGAGCGACATGGTCGGACCGGGACGCATCCGCAGCCATGGCGAGGGCTATTCCAAGCTCTATCCGGCTTTCGGCAAGGACACCTCATTTGCACTTGAGGTATGCGAAACGTTGACCAGCGGCGGACTGGAAACGGTGCTCGACCCGAAAATCCACGAGGTGATCTGGTCCAAGGCAATCTTCAACGCGACCATGAACCCGCTGTGCGCGCTAACCCGCCGCACGCCCGGTTTCCTGGGCGCCAATCCGGAATCGCGCGCCACCATTCGCGCTGCCGTGGCAGAGGGCATTGCGACAGCGCATGCCAATGGCGTGATGCTGGATGGCCAGCCGATCTACGACCTGACCGAAGTCAGCATGACCGATCATGCCGACCATGAGCCTTCGATGCTGCAGGACCTGCACGCCGGGCGCCGGACAGAGGTCGATGCGCTCAACGGCGCAATCGTGGCGGCGGCGAAGGCGAAAGGCGTGGCCGCACCGGTGCTGGAAACGCTCGGCAACCTGGTGAAACTGGAAGAAGCCAAGCTCGCCGACGCCGCTCGTTGACTTTGCCCGGATTGTCTTTAGCACCCTCTCCCGAAGAGGAGAGGCGCTGACATGGCGAACAACAACACCATCACCTTTTACGACCTGCAGGTCTCCACCGGCGCGACGATCAGCCCGTTCGTCTGGGCCACCAAGTTCGCACTGAAGCACAAGGGCTTCGATATCGACGTTGTCGAAGGCGGCTTCACCGGCATCATGGAGCGCACCGGCGGCAAGACCGAACGCCTCCCCGCCATCGTCGACGATGGCAAGTGGGTGCTCGATAGCTGGGGCATCGTCGAATACCTCGACGAAACCTATCCGGACCGCCCGACCCTGATCCCGCACGAAAGCGTGGCAACCATGCTGAAGGCGCTCGACGCGTGGTTCTGGGGCGCGGCCGTGGGTCCGTGGATGCGCTGCTTCTGTGCCGACTACCGCGATATCTGCTACGAGCACGACAAGGACTACGTCACCACATCGCGCGCGGTGATGCTGGGCGGCAAGCTGGAGGACGTGCAGGCCGGGCGCGAGGATCGCCTGCCTGCCATTTCCGCCGCGCTGGAGCCGCTGCGACTGGCTCTGCGCGAGTCCGATTTCCTCGGCGGTTCCTCGCCGAACTATGCCGACTATCGCATCATCGGCGGCTTCCTGTGGCTGGCCTCGCTGGCGCAGACCCCGGCATTGGCGTCGGACGATCCGCTGCGCGGCTGGTACGAGCGCGTGTGCGACCTCTACGGCGGCCTGGGCAACCACCCCGGCCTGTTCCCGATCTTCGGTTTGGAACAGCGCGGGGGCGACCCGGACCTGTTCATTCGTGAAGCCGGCAAGGGCGGCATCTTCAAGCGCAACACCGGCCCGGCTTCGACCCAGGCGGAAACCAAGATGATCGGCAAGCCCAACTGATGGAGCGCCTCAAGGTCCTCGTTACCCGCCGCTGGCCGGAGGCTGTCGAACGTGCGCTGGGCGAGCGTTTCGAGGTGGTGCTGAACGGCACTGACAAGCCGCTGAGCCAGTCCGAACTGGCTACAGCCATGGCCGAGTTCGACGTTCTGGCACCTACCGTGTCGGACCGCATCGATGCCGCTGTCATCAACGGTGGTGATCGCTGCAAGCTGATCGCCAACTACGGCGTTGGCTTCGATCACATCGACCTCGCGGCGGCCAAGGCGAAAGGCATTGCCGTATCCAACACGCCCGGCGTGCTGACCGATGCCACCGCTGACCTCGCCCTGACGCTGATCCTGATGGCGGCACGCCGCGCGGGCGAAGGCGAGCGCGAATTACGTGCCGGCAAGTGGAGCGGCTGGCGACCGACGCACCTGATCGGCAGCGCGCTGAAGGGCAAGGTACTGGGCGTGGTCGGCTTCGGTCGGATCGGGCAGGCAACGGCAGAGCGCGCGCATCACGGTTTCGGCATGACAATCGCCTATTTCGCGCGTCGCCCGAGCGCGGCAGCGGAAGCACTGGATGCGGAATTCTGCCCGGACCTCGAAGTCCTGCTGACCAAGTCGGACTTCGTCTCCCTGCATGTGCCCGGCGGCGGCGAGACGGCGAACCTGATCGACGCCAAGGCCATCGCGGCGATGAAGCCGGGCAGCTACCTGATCAACACCGCGCGCGGTGGCGTGGTGGACCACGATGCCCTGGCCGCGGCGCTGAAGTCCGGTCATCTCGCCGGCGCCGGGCTGGACGTCTACCCGCAGGAACCACAGGTGCCCGAAGCCCTGCTCGAGCTGGAAAATGTCGTCCTGCTCCCGCACCTCGGCAGCGCCAATGCGGAAACGCGCGAGGCGATGGGAATGCGGGCATTGGCCAATATCGAGGCTTTCGCCGCCGGTGAGGATTTGCCAGACCGCGTGGCATGAGTGACCCCGTTGCCGCGCTGATCGCGTCCGAAAACCTGCCAGCCGATTATGCCGACATCGTCGAGCAGCACTGGAAGCCGCTGGCCACCCGCATTGCCCGCATGCCCGCTGCTCGCGCGCCGCTGGTGATCGGCATCAACGGGGCGCAGGGTTCGGGCAAGTCCACGCTGTGCAAGTTCCTGGAGGTGTTGCTGGCGAAGCGGCAGATCCGCGCCGTCACGCTCTCGCTCGACGATCTCTACCTGACCAAGGCGGAACGCCAGCAACTGGCCGACGAGGTGCACCCGCTGTTCGCCACGCGCGGCGTGCCGGGCACCCATGCCGTGGGCTTGGGCCTAGCCGTCCTGGAGGAAATCCTTGCCGGACGCCCCTTCGACCTGCCGCGCTTCGACAAGGCCACGGACGACCGCGCCGAACACGGCGAGCGCATCACCGGCCCGGTCGACGTGCTGTTGCTGGAAGGCTGGTGTGTCGGGGCCAAGCCGCAGGATGCCGAGGCGCTGGCGGAACCGGTGAACGACCTCGAGGCGGAAGAAGACCCCGACGGCTTGTGGCGCGGCCTCGTCAACCACTGGCTGTCCGAGGACTATGCCAAACTGTTCGACCAGATCGACCTGCTGGTGATGCTGAAGGTCGACAGCTTCGACGACGTGCTGCGCAATCGCACCTTGCAGGAAGAGAAGTTGGCCAAGGCCAATCCCGAGGCGCCCGGCCTGATGGACGAAGCCGCCCTCGCCCGCTTCTGCGCGCATTACGAGCGGCTGACCCGGCACATGCTGGAAGAAATGCCGGGGCGCGCGGATGTCGTCATCCCCATCGGCGCGGACCAACGCCCAAAAGATTGACTTTGCCCGATAGACAGCCGCGAACACCGGCCCTAATCTCCCGCGCGGGGAGAAGGACGAATGATTTCACGGCAGATTCTGGGCTTGGCGGCACTGGCCGGTGCACTGGCGATTGGCGGGTGCTCGGACGCCGCGCGCGATGCCGGCGATGTCACGCAGGAACGCCTGCTCGCCGCTGACAGCGATGCCGACAACTGGCTCAGCCACGGGCGCACCTGGAACGAGGATCGCTTCAGTCCGCTCAGCCAGATCAACGCCGACAACGTCGATCGGCTCGGCCTCGCCTTTGCGGTCGAGTTCGACACCAATCGCGGGCAGGAAGCGACGCCCATCGTCGTCGACGGGGTGATGTATGTCTCCACCGCCTGGTCGAAGGTGATGGCGCTGGATGCGGCCACCGGCGAACAGCTGTGGTTCTACGATCCCGAAGTCGACGGCGCGAAGGGCGCGCATGCCTGCTGCGACGTGGTGAACCGCGGCGTCGCGGTGTGGGAAGGCAAGGTCTACGTCGGTACCATCGACGGGCGACTGGTGGCGCTGGATGCGGCCACCGGCGAGGAAATCTGGGACATCGTCACCGTCAACCAGGAGCAGCCCTACACCATCACCAGCGCCCCGCGCGTGGTGAAGGACAAGGTAATCATCGGCAATTCCGGCGGCGAGTTCGGCGTGCGCGGCTATGTCTCCGCCTACGACACCGACAGCGGCGAGCTGGTCTGGCGTTTCTACACCGTGCCTGGCAACCCGGCCGACGGACCTGACGGCGCGGCTTCGGATGCCGTGTTCGAGCAGTTCGCCACCGAGACCTGGGCCGGCGAATGGTGGGAAATGGGCGGTGGCGGCACCGTGTGGGACTCCATCGTCTACGACGCGGAGCTGGACCAACTGCTGGTGGGTGTCGGCAACGGCTCCCCCTGGAACCACCGCGCGCGCAGCAATGGCGAAGGGGACAACCTCTTCCTCACCTCGATCCTCTCGCTCGATCCCGACACCGGGGAATACAACTGGCACTATCAGCAGAACCCCGGCGAAACCTGGGACTATACCGCCACCCAGCAGATGACGCTGACCACCATGGAGGTGGACGGCGAGGATGTGCCGGTGGTGATGCAGGCGCCCAAGAACGCCTTCTTCTACGTGATCGACCGCCGCGACGGATCGCTGGTCAGCGCGGAACCCTACGTGCCGCAGAACTGGGCCGAGCGGATCGATCTGGAGACCGGCCGCCCGGTCGAAATCCCCGAAGCGCGCTATGCCGATGCGCCCTACTACATCTACCCCAGCGGGCTGGGCGCACACGCCTATCACCCGATGAGCTATTCGCCGCAGACCGGCCTCGTCTACATCCCCGCGATGGAGACGCCCTCGGCCTATCTCGACGACGTCAATTACACCCGCAATATCGGCCGCTGGAACACCGGCGTCGTGTTCCTGACCCCGCCGGAAGGACTGGTGCCCGGCGACACACCGGAGGCGCGCCGCGCCTATGTCACCGCCAATACCCGAGGCAAGCTGTTGGCGTGGGATCCGGTGGCGCAGGAGGAACGCTGGTCGATCGAGCGTGACTGGCCTTGGAACGGCGGCACGCTGGCAACGGCGGGCAACCTTGTATTCCAGGGCCTGCCGGATGGCACCTTCAACGCCTACAACGCCGAGGACGGCACCCCGCTGTGGAGCTTCAACGGCGAACGCGGCATCGTCGCGGGTGCGATTTCCTACGCCGTGGACGGGACACAGTATGTCGCCATCGTCGCCGGCTATGGCGGCTCCATGGGCATGGCCAGCCAGACCGACTGGATGCGCCGCCCGCCGCCCAACGGCATGCTGTTCGTGTTCAAGCTGGATGGCGACGCGCCCTACACGCCGCTGCCGCCGCATGTGCCCGCGCCCTATGTCGCGACCGACGAGACCTTCGATGCAGCGACCGTGGCCATGGGGCAGCAGGCCTACCTCGGCTTCTGCACCATCTGCCATAACGGCCCGGTCAACCCGAACCTGATGCGCAGCGTCTATGCCACCAATGCCGAGGCCTGGAACGCTGTGGTGATGGAAGGCAGCCTGTCGGATAACGGCATGGTCAGCTTCGCGCCCTGGATCAGCGCCGAGCAGTCCGAGGCCATCCGCGCCTATGTGCTGTCCGAAGCCGCTCGCCGCGCCGCCGAGGAGGACAACGAATGAGGCTGGCCGCTACCCTGCTGGCAGGCGCCCTGCTCACCGTTCCCGTCGCCGCGCAGGAAGAACCCGCCGACGGCGACTGGCCGCACTACGCGCGCAACCATGCGGGCCAGCGCTATGCGCCGCTGGCCGACATCAATCGCGACAACATCGACCGGATCGAGCGCGCCTGGGAGTATCGCCTGCGCCCCGATGGGGGCGGTCTGATCCTCGCCGGCACCGTGCCGAGCGTGGTCGACGGGGTGATGTACCTGCCGCTGGGCAATGCGGTGGTGGCGCTGGAGGCACATACCGGCCGCGAGATCTGGCGGCACGAAATCGAGGGAACGACCGTTCGCCGGCGCGTCACCTACTGGGCCGGCGACGGCGATACCGGCGCGCGGCTCTATTATAACGGCGGCAACGAGATCGTCGCCATCAGCGCCGAGACGGGCGAGATCGTCGACAGCTTCGGCGAACAGGGGCGCGTCGGGTTCGAGGTGCGCTATTCCTATCCGCCCAGCATTTTCGGCGACGTGCTGGTGATCGGGGCCTCCACCCCTGAACTGCCCACCGGCCCGCTCGGCAATTCCAAGGGTTACGACGCGCGAACGGGAGAATTGCTGTGGGATTTCAACACCGTGCCCCAGCCGGGCGAGGTCGGTCACGAGACCTGGCTGGACGACGGCTGGCGCGATCGCCCCGGCAACAACATGTGGGTATGGTACATGACCGGCGATATCGACACCGGCATGATCTACATGACGCTCGGCTCGCCCGCGCCGAACTATTACGGCGGGGACCGTCCGGGCGACAACCTGTTCGGCAATTCCATCCTGGCGGTGGATGCGCGCACCGGCGAATATCGCTGGCACTTCCAGACCATCCACCATGACCTGTGGGACTGGGACCTGCCCGCCCCGCCGGTGCTGGTGGACGTCGAGGTGGATGGCGAGACCGTCCCTGCCCTCGCCCAGACCGGCAAGCCCGGCCTCATGTACATCCTCGATCGCCGTACCGGCGAGCCGGTGCACGGCGTGAACGAGATGCTGGTCGCCGCAGCCGATGTGCCGGGCGAATGGTATTCGCCGACACAGCCCATCCCGGTCGCGCCCGAACCGCTCAGCCGCATGTGGTGGGATCCGACTGACGTGGTGACCGAGGACGACACCAATGCCGAGCATGTCGCCGCCTGCCATGCGCTGCTCGACAGCTATGGTGGCACCTTCTTCAACGCCGGGCCATTCACGCCCTTCTTCCTGCACGAGGACGGCGACGAACCGCGCGCCAGCATCAACCTGCCGCACAACGGAGGCTCCAACTGGGGCGGCAGCGCGGTCGATCCGGCTACCGGCTACGTCTACGTCAACACGACGGAAAGCGGCTCTATCGGCTGGATCGAGGAGCGCGATCCGGAGGGGAACTACGGCCGCGGCACGGCGGCTTCGACGCAGCTTTACGACCGCGGTTCGCTGAGCGGCCCCGGCGCCTATTCGAGTTTCTCCGCCAGCTTCACGGCCGAGGACGGCAGCCTGGTCACCCTGCCCTGCATCCGCCCGCCCTGGGGACGGCTGGTGGCAGTCGACGCCAATACCGGCGAGGTGGCCTGGGCCACCCACCTCGGCACGACGCCCGCGCTCGGCGAGGACAAGCAGGACACCGGCTCCAACAACACCTTCGGCGGACCGATGGTGACCGCCGGCGGCCTCGTATTTATCGGCGCGACCGATGACGGCGTGTTCCGGGCCTTCGATGCCGCGACCGGAGAGATCGTCTGGGAAGAGCGGCTCGACTACGCCGCGCACACCGTTCCCATGAGCTACCGCGGGGCCGACGGGCGGCAATACATCGCCGTGGTTGCCGCCGGCTCGGGCTTCGGACCGCCGGTGGTGGGACCGAACGGCCCGCTCAACAATGAAAGCCTGATCACCTGGGCACTGCCGGAGTAAGCATCATGCGTATCCTCCTCACCACCATCGCCGCGACCGCGCTGGCCGCCTGCGCCGCCACCGCGCAGGAAGCCGGACAGGTCCGCACGCCCGAAGGCGCGCTGCTCGATACCTCGGGCGACCTGCACTACGCCCCCGGCGAACTGACGCAGGCACAGCTGGAAGACGACAACGGCGCGCTGTTCATCCAGGATTCGATGAACGTCTTCCGCCGCTTCCCGCGCGAGCTGACCGGGGACATGGTGCGCTTCTACACCGAGGCGCTAGCGCTGCGCTCGCTCAGCCCGATCCAGCTGACCAGCACGCAGCAGATGATCCTGACCGGCGTTGGCAGCGGGCAGGTGAAGCTGTCGGCGGGCCAGCAGGGCGACCGCGAGTACAATCTCGACGGCGGCTATCGCGGCGGCACGGGCATCCGCTTCCTGCTGTTCCGTTACCCCGACGCAGGCATGGTCGCGCGACGGTTCCGCGAAGCGGGTTTCGCCGAACCCGAATTCGTGGTGCGTGACGACGGCATCCGGCAGGCGCTGGTGCAGGACCCGGCGGGGCTCGACATCGTCATCCTCGTCGCCCGGGGCGCGCGCGACAATGCCGACGATGGCGTTGGCGTAGGCATCGGCGTATCCGACCTGGAGGCCAGCCGCGCCTTCTACCGCGATTTCGTGGGGCTGGAGGAACTGGACCCCGTCCCCGCCCCGATAATGGGGCTGATCTTCTATCCCTACCGCCACGAAGAGACGATCCTGATGCTCTACGAGGTGGACGAGGGCCTGCCCGCCGATACCGGCAGCTCGGGCATCCAGTACGTCGTCAGCGATGCGGCCATGGTCGCCGCCCGCGCCGAGCATCGGGACGTGACGGTGGAGACGCCGCTCAACCGCCTGCGCGGGTTCGACCTGACGACCGTGTGGCTCAACGATCCCGACGGGGTGACCAACTACTTCGCGCAGGTCGGCCCCAATTCGCGCACCGCGCAGGAACGCGCAGGCGAATAGCGGGCACGAAAAAGGGGGCCGCGACGCCCCCTTCCCGTGTTCCGGTTATCGGCAAAAGCCTTAGTCGGCCTTCTTCTCGACGATGTAGCGGGAGAGCGTCTCGATCTCTTCCTCGCTCACCATGCCGCCAAAGCTGGGCATCGCGCCCTGGCCGTTGGAGATGATCTGGGTGACATATTCCACGCTCAGGGCAGCATTGCCGTCCAGCGCCGGGCCGATGTGGCCGTTGCCGCCGGCATCGCCCAGGACGTGGCAGGCGCCGCAGCTGTACTGGCTGAAGAGCGCGCGGCTGGATTCGATTTCGGCTTCGGTCAGCGGAGCGACCTCGGCAGCGGCAGCTTCGTCGTGGCCGGCATGTGCGGAATGGTCATGTTCCTGCGCAACACTGTAAAGCGGGAACGCCATGCCCGCAGCGCCGAGCGCGACCAGCGCCAGTTTGCCAAAATTCTTCGCCTTCACAGCCATCTGTCTTAAACCTCTTGGAAAATTCAGGGCGGGCCCGCCCGAAAACTTGGCCCTAGTCAATAAGTGGTATACCAAAGTCAAGCTTTACCGCAGATTTATGGTGGTGCCTGACCCCGCAAAAAGTTGGACATTGTCAACGAGGGCAGGCATTATCACCTGATATTGAGTGCTGCAAGACTGGTCTTTGGACCGATAGGAGAGGCGATGCGAGCAGACATGATCATCAAGACGGGCGCGGCTGCCATGGCCGTGCTGCTGGCCGGTTGCGGCGAGACCGCGGAGGAAGCCCCGCCGCTGGGAACAGCGCAGCAGATGATGGCGCAGGAAATGCAGCCGACCGCCGAAATCTACTGGAATTCCGTGGGTGCCGTCAGCGAGCTGGTGGATGGTGAACCGGTCTTCCGCGAATGGCAGCCGGAGACCGACGAGGAATGGCAGGAAGTCGCAGACGCTGCCGCACGCCTTGGCGAACTGGGGCAGGTGATGATGACCCCCGCCTATGCCGAGGGGCGCGGCGATGACTGGAATGCCTATTCGCAGGGTCTGGTCGATGCAGCCGCCCGCGCCGGCGAGGCAGCCGCCGCCAAGGATCCCGAAGCCGTGTTCGAAGCCGGCGGCGTGGTTTACAGCGTGTGCAGCGCCTGCCACCGGATGTATCCGCCGGAGGAACTGCCCGAGGGCGTCACGGTGGACGACATCTCCGCACCACGCCCCAGCGACGAGTTGTCGCTTGAAGAGTATATGGAGGAAGACGGCGGTCAGTAATGGCCTACCTTCTGATCAAGGCGGCGCTTTCCGGCGTGATCATTGCGATCGCCTCTGAAGTCGCCCGGCGCTGGCCGGGCGCGGGGGCGCTGATCGTGTCGCTGCCGCTTGTGTCGATCCTGGCGATGATCTGGCTCTGGCGTGACACCGCCGACGTGCAGCGACTGGCGGACCACTCGACGGCGACCTTCTTCTACGTCCTGCCCTCGCTGCCGATGTTCCTGGCGGTTCCGTTCCTGCTGCGGCAGGGCACCGGGTTCTGGCCTGCACTTGGTCTGGGGTGCGCCCTCACGGCGGTGCTCTACCTGGCCATGGTCTTCATCGCGCCACGGTTCGGAGTGCAGCTGTGAACCGCGCTGTCTCCATCGTTTTCGCCGTGATCGGCGTCGCCCTGCTGCTGACGCCGCTGGCGGCTTATGCGCATGACGTGGCGGAAGGCGACAAGGCCTTCGTCCAGTCGATCGACGGGCCGGCGATCATTCCCTTCATGTACCTTGGCGCCAAGCACATGGTGACAGGCTACGATCACATCGCCTTCCTCGTCGGCGTTGTGTTCTTCCTCAGCCGGATGAAGGACGTCGTGATCTACGCCTCGATGTTCGCCATCGGCCACTCGATCACGCTCATCAGCGGCGTCCTGCTGGGCACCGGCGCCAATGCCTACATCATCGACGCCATCATCGGTGTCTCGGTGATCTACAAGGGCGTTGAGAATATCGGCGGCTTCGAGAAGATCGGCTGGAAGTTCGACACGCGGCTCGCCGTGCTGGTGTTCGGCCTGTTCCACGGGCTCGGCCTCGCCACCAAGGTGATGGACCTCGAAGTCTCCTCCAACGGCCTGCTCGCCAACCTCATCGCCTTCAACGTCGGCGTGGAACTGGGGCAGGTGATCGTGCTGGCGCTGGTCGTTTCGCTGTTCGCCGTGTGGCGCAAGCGACCCAGCTTCACTCGCTACGCTTTCGCCGCCAATGTGGCGCTCATCCTCGTCGGCCTCGCGCTGACGGCTTACCAGGTACAAGGATATCTATCGTCATGACCAAGACCCCCTATGTCGCCGCCGGTGTCGCCGCTGCGGGCGCAGCGCTGGCCGTCTTCGTGATCCTGCCCGCCGAAACCGGCTGGGACCCGACCGGGGTCGGCGGGATGCTGGGCCTGACCGAGATTGCCGAGCCGACCAACATGGAACTGGAGCGCGGCATGGCGCGCATGGCCGAGCAGGAAGTGCTGACATTGTCGGACACCCCGCTGCCGGCATCCGAAGGCATCACCGATGTCTGGGAATACGAGCTGGCACCGTTTGAATCGGTGGAGTTCAAGTACACCATCGGCGAAGGCCAGCCGGTCACCTTCCGCTGGGAAGGCAGCGGCACGCTGGCCTATGACATGCACGCCCACCCCTTCGAAGGCGGCGTGGAGCTGACCGAAAGCTATGGCATCGACGAGGCCCAGGCGATGAACGGCCTCTACACGCCGGCCTTCAGCGGAATTCACGGCTGGTTCTGGGAGAACCGCTCGCTGGACAATGTCACCCTGCGGCTGGAGGCGAGCGGCGGGATGAGCAGCTCTGCCGTGTTCACTTCGGCCGGCGAATTCGACCGTCCGCTGGAAGGCGCTGCCGAGGCACCGGAGGGCACGGTGGAAGGTCACAGCATGCAGTCCCCGGACGCCGATGACGGCGAAATCTAGGGGAAATTTCACGAGTCCGAAATTTCGGATTTTATCAATTTCGATGCCGTTTAGCCCTTGTTGAACGGGGACGAGTCCGGCTAGGACACAGGTTCAATTGACGGCCGTTAAGGCCGCGCGCGAAATTGGGAGCAAGCGCTTGAGCAATTCTGACCGCCGCCACCACTCCGCCCGCAAAGCCGGACTGCGCTTTGCGCTGGCTGCCTCGCTGGGCCTGGCCCTCGCCGCCTGCACTACCACGGGCTATGGTTCGTCGCCCGAAGTCGCGGCCTCGACCGCACCCGGCTCCAGCTTCGATTTCGAAGGCTGGGACGGCTACCTCGGCGGCGGCGACAGCTCGCAGTACTCCTCGCTCGACCAGATCAACCGCAGCAACGTCAGCCAGCTGGAAGTGGCCTGGGAATTCCCCACCGGCGAAGGCGCCCCGCCGCTGTTCAACCCGGTGGTCGCCGGCGGACGGATGTACGTCATCAACGGTTCCGGCCAGCTGGTGGCGCTCAACCCGGCAACGGGTGAGCAGATCTGGGAAAGCAGCCTCGAAGGCCGCATCGGCGTGCGCGGGGTGAACTACTGGACCGATGGTGCGGGTGACGAGCGCCTGATGGTGCTCAACAACGGCCTGCTGCGCGCAATCAACGCAGCCACCGGCGAAGTGATTGCCAGCTTCGGCACCGATGGCGGTGTCGACCTTCGCGATGCCTTGCCCGACGACGTGGTGCAGCCCGGCCCGCTGCAGACCAGCAATCCCGGCCGCATCTACAAAGATACCGTGATCATGAGCCTGCCCGCGGGCGCGTACGACTACGCGGGTTCGCCGGCCAACATCCACGCTTACGACGTGCGCACCGGCGCGCTGAAGTGGACCTTCAACACCATCCCGCGCGAAGGCGAGTTCGGCTACGACACCTGGCCCGACGTGGAAGACCGCAACCAGTTCGGCGGCGTCCACAACTGGTCGGAAAGCACGGTCGATACGGAGATGGGCATCGTCTTCATCCCCACCGGCACGCCGCGCTACGACTTCTACGGCGGCAACCGCGAGGGCGACAACCTGTTCGGCAACTCGCTGATCGCGCTCGACGCCGAAACGGGTGAGCGCATCTGGCACTTCCAGATCGTCCATCACGATCTGTGGGACTTCGACCTGCCGGTCGCGCCCAAGCTGATGACCATTACTCGCGACGGCGAGCAGGTGCCGATCGTCGTGCAGGTGACCAAGCACGGCTACGTCTTCGCCTTCGACCGCCGCGACGGCACGCCGATCTGGCCGATCGAGGAAGTTCCGGTTCCGGCCTCTAACGTGCCGGGCGAACATGCCTCGCCGACGCAGCCCGTCCCGACCTGGCCGCAGCCCTACATGCGGATGGAATTCACCGTCGACGACATCAATCCCTACCTGCCGGAGAGCGACCAGGAAGCGCTGCGCGAGCTGTTCGCCAGTTCGCGTCCGGATTCCGGCCAGGGCCCGTTCGTGCCGCCCAGCATCGAGGGGACCATCGGCTTCCCCGGTCACAACGGCGGCGCCAACTGGGGCACGGTCTCGGTCGATCCGGAGAACCAGCGTCTCTACATCGTCAGCCGCGAACTGCCGCTGATGCTGCGCATCCAGGCCGATCCGCGCGCCAGCGCGCTGGAAGCCATGCCGAACGCGGAAGAGGATAACGTCCCCTACCGCTGGCCGGTCAACTTCATGCTGCAGTCCAACGGCATGGTGGCGATCAAGCCGCCGTTCTCGAACCTGACCGCCTACGACATGAACACCGGCGAGCAGATCTTCTCCATTCCCAATGGCGAGATCCTGACGCTGGAGGAACAGGGCATCACCGGTGTCGGCGCACAGACGCCGCGCTCCGGCCCGGTCGTGACCGCCGGCGGCCTGCTGTTCGTCAACACCGCGTCCGACCGCGCCTTCCGCGCCCGTGACGCGGCGACCGGCGAAATCCTGTGGGAGCATCGCTTCGACGCCGGGACCGAAGGCGTGCCTGCGGTCTACGAAGTGGATGGCCGCCAGTACATCACCCTGCCGGTGGGCGGCGTGGGCCACTTCCTGGGCGGCCTTGGCCTGCCCGAGCCGGGCCCAAGCCGCTATGTCACCTTCGCCCTGCCGGAAGGTACCGAATAATGCGGGGTAGTGTCCTCCTGCTGGCATCGGCGGCGCTGCTCGGATCGAGCGGCGCCCTGGCGCAGGAAGAGGACCTTACCCAGCTGCCCGCGCCTTCGGACGACTATCGCCCTGCCCTCACCAGTTGGGGAGAGCCGGACTTCCGCGGCGGCTGGCCGATCGACCATCTCAACGGCCGCACGCCGCTGCAGCGCGCCGCCGAATATGGCGACCGCCAGCTGCTGACCGAAGCCGAATATGCCGAGCGCGCCGAGATGGTCGAGCAGCTCGAACAGCGCTACCAGAACGAGGACAGCAGCGGCACCATGGGCATCGGCCACTGGGCCGAGGTCTCGCCCGCCAACCGCCGCACCAGCTGGATCACCGCGCCAGCCGACGGGCAATTGCCCGCCTACACCGAGGAAGGCGCGCGCCGGTCCGAAGCGATGAATTCCACCTGGGCTGCCGGGCAGGTGTTCGAATGGGTGGACGATTTCGACAGCTGGGACCGCTGCATCACGCGCGGCCTGCCCGCCAGCATGTTCCCCTTCATGTACAACAACGGCATGCGCATCTTCCAGGCGCCGGGCCTCGTCGCCCTGCAGATGGAGATGGTGCACGAAGTGCGCATGATCCCGACCGACGGCAGCGCGCACCTGCCGCGCCAGATCGGCCAGTGGCTGGGCGACAGCCGCGGCACCTGGGAAGATCACAACACCTTGCGGGTCGAGACCACCAATTTCCGTCCCGGCCCCAGCGCCACCAATATCGGCACCACAGGTTCGCCGCGCGAGAACGATACGCCGGTCAGCGCCGAGGCGCACATGGTGGAGCGCTTCCACATGGTCGGCGAGAACGAGATCATCTACGAATTCACCTGGACCGACCCGGTGATCTTCACCGCGCCGTGGTCCGCGCGCCTCGAATGGCAGCGTGACGACGACTACGGCATGTACGAATACGCTTGCCACGAAGGCAACGTGCAGATCCGCAACTACATCACCACCAGCCGCGCCGATGCCGCTGCGGCTGCGGGAGGACAATAATGCGCAGAACACTGGCCGCCCTTGCCGCCACCATGCTGACCGCGCCCGCCTTCGCGCAGGGCGTGCCTGACGACCTGACCACCATGCCGGACATTCCGGACGATTATCAGCCCTCCACCACCTCGTGGGGAGACCCGGACTTCCGCGGCACCTGGCCGCTCAACGACTTCGCCGAACTGCCGGTGAACCGTCCGCCGCAGTATGGCGACCGTTTCTGGAAGACCGAGGCCGAGATCGCGCAGGAACAGGGCCGCGTCGAACAGCTCGAGGAAGCCTACGAGAGCGAGGACGAAGAAGGCACCATCGGCCTCGGCCACTGGATCGAATACCAGGCCGGTAGCCGTCGCACCTCGATGATCGTGTCGTCGCAGGAGGGCCGACTGCCCGCCTTCACCCAGGAAGGGATCAACCGCTCCTCGCTGATGCGGGCGAGCTGGATCGGCGGCCAGACGTTCGACTGGGTTACCGATTTCGACAGCTGGGATCGCTGCGTCACGCGCGGCTTCCCCGCCTCGATGTTTCCGTTCCGCTACAACAACGGCGTGCGCATCTTCCAGTCGCCCGGCTATGTCGTGATCGCGCTGGAAATGCTCGGCACGCGGGTGATCCCGGTGGCCGGACAGGACGAAGAATGGCCGGATGGCCTGCAGGGCTGGTTCGGCAACAGCCGCGGCCGCTGGGTGGATCACAACACGCTGGAAGTGGTGACCGACCACATCCAGCCGGGCGCTTCCACCTTCAACATGGCCACGCGCGGCGTACCGCCCAACAACACCATCCCGATGAGCGACCGCACCGTGGTGACCGAACGGTTCCACCTGATCGGGCCCGACACGATCACCTACGAGATGCATTACTCGGACCCGGTGATCTGGCAGGATGACTTCACCACGCGGGTGAACTGGTCGCGCGACGACGACTACGAGTTCTACGAATACGCCTGCCACGAAGGCAACGTGCAGGTGCGCAACTACATCACCGCCAATCGCGCCCAGCGCGAACAGGAATATGCTCGCGGCCAGATGGTCGAGCCGATCGATCCCGACGCCGGTCCGCCGCCGGCGATGGACCCGGCCAGCCGTGGTGCGCAGAACAGGAATACCGAGGAGACTGAATGATGGCCCGTTTCATGATGAAGACTATCGCGTTTGCTACCGCGTCTGCGATGGCGCTCGCCGCGCCCGTCGCCGCGCAGGACAGCGATTTCGATCCCACCGTGCTGCAGCCGGTTCCGACCGACTTCGACCCGCCCCGCACCAGCTGGGGTGATCCGGACCTGCGCGGCACCTTCCCGATCGACAATATCGCCAGCATTCCGATGCAGCGCCCGGCCCAGTTCGGCGATCGCTTCTACCTCACCGACGAGGAATATGCTCGCCGTCAGGACCAGTACAACGCGTCCGACGAACGCTACGAAGCCGAGGACGAAGCCGGCACCATCGGTTTCGGCCACTGGGTGGAATCCGACGCTTCGGGCCGCCGCACTTCGCTGCTCGTCTCGCCCGCCAACGGCCAGCTTCCGCCGATGACCGAATGGGCGCAGGAGCGTTACCAGAGCGGTCGTTCCAGCTGGACGCCCAACACGCACTTTGACTGGGTGGACGATTTCGACACCTGGGATCGCTGCGTCACCCGCGGCTTCCCGGCCTCGATGTTCCCCTTCCGCTACAATAACGGCATCCGCGTCATGCAGGCGCCGGGCTATGTCATCATCTCGCTGGAGATGATCCACGATGCCCGCGTGATCCCGATCGTCGACGGTCCGGAAGCGGCCGCCGCCATGCGCTGGCCGGATGACGTGCACGCCTGGATGGGCCAGTCGATCGGCTGGTGGGAAGGCAACACGCTGGTCATCGAAACTACCAACATCGAGGACGGCGACAGCGTTTCGGAAGACAACATCGAACGCGGACCGAGCCCGCTGAACATGGCGACGATGGGCGTCCCGCCCTTCAACACCATCCCCACCAGCGAGCAGGCCACGGTCCTCGAGCGCCTGACCATGACCGGTCCGGACTCCATCGTCTACGAGCTGACCTACAGCGATCCGGAAGTCTTCACCGACTCCTGGACCGCCCGCCTCGACTGGACGCGTAACGAGGAATACGAATTCTTCGAATACGCCTGCCACGAAGGCAACGTGCAGATCCGCAACTACATCACCGCGGCTGCTGCCGGTGTCGAGAACACCGAAGGCGGTGCTGCCGGCGGTGAAGGCGGCGGTCACTAAGACATGCTGACGGGAAAGCTGTTCAAGTCCGCCCTGGCGGCGCTGACGATTGCCGGTGTCGCGGGGTGTTCCGCCCCGCCGCCGCCGGCGAATGTCGCCAGCGTCATGCCCTCGCCCTACATCGCCCAAGGTCCGGTGCGCACGCAGAACGGCTTCGTTCGCGGCGTGCCGTCGGACAAGATCCCGGGCGTCACCGTGTTCAAGGGTATCCCCTTCGCAGCCGCCCCGGTGGGCGACCTGCGCTGGGAAATGCCGCAGCCCGCCGCCAATTGGGACGGTGTGCTGGAAGCGAACAGCTGGGGCGATTCCTGCGTGCAGAACCCTGCACCGCAGCGCTTTCCCGTCAATTCCGCCACCGACATGCCGGATAGCCCCGGCATTTCGGAGGACTGCCTCTATCTGAACGTCTGGACCCCGGCGAGCACGGCCAATGCCAACGCCCCGGTGATGGTGTGGCTCTATGGCGGGGCCTATAACGAGGGCGGTGGTTCCTCCCCCTTCAGCCACGGCGATTACCTGGCGCAGAAGGGCGTGGTCGTCGTCACCTTCAACTATCGGGTCGGGTCGCTGGGCTTCTTCGCCCATCCCGAGCTGACCGCCGAGCACGGCGCCAGCGGCAACCAGGCACTGGGCGATTCCATCGCGGCGCTGCAATGGGTGCAAGACAATATAGCGGCCTTCGGCGGCGATCCCTCGCGCGTCACCATCTTCGGCGAAAGCGCCGGATCGGCGATGAACGCCGCACTGGTGGGCGCTCCGCCGGCAGAGGGCCTGTTCGCCCGCGCCATCGCGCAGAGCGGCACCTTCCAGGGCCTCAACATCGGCACCATGGTGCCGCGCGAAACCGCACAGCAGCGCACGCTGGGCGCGGCCGAGCAGAATTTCGGCACCACCAGCCTCGCTGAACTGCGGGCCCTTCCCGCCGAGGAAATCCACGCCAACATTCCCGGCCAGGGCATGAT
This sequence comes from Aurantiacibacter sp. MUD11, assembly GCF_026967575.1. Taxonomy (NCBI): domain Bacteria; kingdom Pseudomonadati; phylum Pseudomonadota; class Alphaproteobacteria; order Sphingomonadales; family Erythrobacteraceae; genus Aurantiacibacter; species Aurantiacibacter sp. MUD11. The sequence continues at coordinate 986,930 of NZ_CP114054.1, forward strand.
CATCGACGGGCACATCATTCCCGAAGACCTTGCCAAGGTCTTCGCTGAGGGGCGCCAGTTGCCGGTCGACGTGCTGGTCGGCTCGAACGAGGACGAAGGCAGCTTTACCGCCGTGTTCGGTCCGCCCGCCACGCTGGAAAGCTGGCAGCAGGGCGAAGGCTTCCGCTGGGGCAACCAGGTGGAGCTGGGCCGCGCCGCCTATCCCGTCACCACCGACGAGGAAGCTCGCGTCACCGCCACCCAGCCGTTCGGCGACAACATGACCTGGCTGATGCGCCAGTATGCGGAACAGCAGGCCGCGCTGGGCGTCAATTCCTACCACTACTACTTCCGCCACGATCCGCCCTACGACCCGGATCGCGGGGACCTGGGTGCCGCACACACGGGCGAAATCCCCTATGTGTTCGACAACCTGTGCGCCCCGCGCACCTTCCCCGGCGGTTCCTCGGTGGAACTGATGTGCGAGAACCCGGAAGAGGAAGCCTTCGCCGACCTCGTCTCGCAATACTGGGTGAACTTCGCGCGCAACGGCAATCCCAATGGCGCCGGCCTGCCGAACTGGCCGGCCATCGGTGCCCTTGGACCGAACGAAGTCTTCGTGCTGGATGCCGGCAATACCGGCGTTGCTGAATGGATTGGCCCGCTCAAGGCAGAACTCTATGCTGCCATGTATCAGGATCGTGTGGGAGGCCCGCTGGGTATCGAATAGCGCACAGGTCCGGCGGGCTTTTTGGGGGAGAGGAAGCCGATGAAGATTGCCACCAGGCTGCTCGCTTTGGCGGGCGTGTCGCTTGCCGGGCTGGCCAGTGCCGGAATGGCGAACCAGGCCGCGGACCCGCTGGATCCCGGCCGCGCCGCCTATGCCGCCAATTGCGCGGCCTGCCATGGGGCAGACCTCAGCGGCGGCCAGTTCGCCGGCTCGCTGACCGGCGCGGATTTCCTCTCGCGCTGGGGTGACCAGCCGGCCACCGAGCTGCTCGACTACATCTCCACCTCGATGCCTCCGGGTGGCGGCGGCAGGCTGGATCGATCGACCTACGAGGCGCTGACCGCGCTGATCGTGGCTGAGAACGGCGGCGCGGCAGGCGTGCGGCTGGCAGACCTTACCGTTCCTGCTGCGCCCGAAGGCGACGATGAGCAGGGCAACGAGCTAGGCCTGCCCGGCATCACCAACCGCTACCCCTTCCCCGCCAGCGAGCCGCTGCCGGACCTGTTCGCCGATTTCACGCCGGTGACGCAGGAAGAACTTGTCGCGCCGGATCCGGAAGACTGGATCGCCTGGCGCCGCGGCCAGCTGGGCCATGGCTACTCGCCGCTGGACCAGGTGACGCCGGAAAACGTCTCCGACCTCAACGTCGCCTGGTCGCAGGCCCTGCCCGTCGGCCCGACCATGGCCGAGCCGCTGGTGCGCGACGGGGTGATGTACGTTCACGCCTATGGCGAGGAGGTGTTCGCCTTCGACGCCGCGACCGGCCGCCAGCTCTGGCGCTATCGCCGGCAAATGCCCGAGGGCACGCTGATGCAGGGCAAGAAGACCATCGCGCTGTGGGACGACATGCTCATCCTCGCGACGTCGGACCTGCACATGCTGGCGCTCGATGCGCGCACGGGTCGCCCGATCTGGGACGTTCGCATCCCCGATGCGGCGGAAACCCGCTCCAACGGCGGCCCGCTGGTGGCAGACGGCGTGGTGATGATCGGCCTTGCCACGCAGCGCGCGGGCGGTGGCCTGATCGCGGCCTTCGATGCCGAAACCGGCGAACACCTGTGGAATTTCGACACCGTCGCCAAGACCGGCACGCTCGGTGGAGACACCTGGAACGAGCTGCCCGATGACGAGCGTCACGGCGGCTCGGTGTGGACCAGTGGCTCCTACGATCCGGAAACCGGGCTGGCGCTATGGGGCGTAGCCCAGACTTACGACACCGGCCCGGTGCGCGACCTGGTGCCGGGCAGCAACAATGACGGGCTGTTCACCAACTCCACCCTCGCCTTCGAACCACGCACGGGGGAGCTGGTCTGGTACTTCCAGCACATGGCAAACGACCAGTACGATCTCGACTGGGTGTTCGAACGCGTGATCGGCGAGATGGACGTGGACGGCGAGCGCCGCCGCGTGGTCATCACCGGCGGCAAGGAAGGCCTGTTCGACACGATCGACGCCGCGACCGGCGAATATCTCGACACGGTCGACATGGGCTTCCAGGACTTCATCATCGCTATCGATCCGGAGACGGGCCGCAAGACGCCCGACCCGGCGCTGCTGCCGGGGCGCGATCGCCCGCCCGTGTTCATGTGCCCGCACGCCGGCGGCGGCCGAAACTGGAGCCCGACGGCATGGGTCGAGCAGAACGCCATGCTGTTCGTGAATGCTCGCGATACCTGCATGGAAATGCGCCCGACCGAGGGCGGCTTCCTCTCCAGCGGCGTGGACATCTACTATTCCGCGCCGGCCGACAGCGATGGCAATTTCGGCATCCTGCAAGGCATCGACATGGAGAGCGGCGAAGTGCGCTGGGAGCATCGCCGCCGAGCGCCCTATGACGCGGGCATCCTGGCGACCGCCAGCGGCCTGCTGTTCACTGGGGCGATGGACCGCGAATTCCTCGCCTACGACCAGGCGACGGGCGAACAGCTGTGGCGCACCGGCCTCACCGGCGTGCCCAATGCCAGCCCGATCACCTATTCGGTGGACGGGAAGCAGTATGTCGCCGTGGTCACCGGCATGGGCAACCCGCTCGCCTTCGGCCTGCCCAACTTCACGCCCGAACTGCCGGTACCCGAAGTGAACAGCTCGGCAGTCTACGTCTTCGCGCTCGACACCGAATAAGAAAAGGGAGGGCGCTGCCGTGGCAGCGCCCTCCCCTTCTTTTCCATTGGTGGCAGACGGTTATCCGCCGTTGCAGGCAATGCCCGCAAGCATCTGGACGAACCAGCTGTCCTGCGTCGGATCGACCATGGCGCAGTCGTAGATGCCCAGCGTGAAGCCGATAGCGCGGCCGAAGAACACGATGGTCATCCAGAACAGCAGCGAGGTGATACCCGCGACCTTGGCACTGGTCGGGATCTGCGGCGAAGTGTCCCAGTTGTTCACGGTCTTCCAGGTCACCGCGTGGAAGTAGGCCATGTTGAGGCCGGCAATCGCCAGCAGCATCATCTTGCCCATGAAGAACGGGTTGATCATGTAGCTCGACGCCTTGCTGACATAGAGCAGCGTGCCGGTGATCGCCGCGACGATAAAGCCGGCCCAGGTCCATTTCAGCGTATCGCGCGACATGGCGGTAACCGGGTAGCTCTTCGAAGCTAGGCCGAGCAGTCGCAGGTCCATGATCAGAATCGTGCCGAACACGGTGACGAGGGCGATGACGTGGATCGTTTCCAGCGTGGGGAATGCCCACAGACTCTCGGCAATCGAGGTGCCAAGCGAGGAATACTGGATCGATTCCCAGATCGTCGTCGGTTCAGGATAGTAAGAAGCCATCAGTCAGTTCCCCTCAAACCGGCACGTATGCGATCCAGCGACCGCACACCATGATAAGACACCACATCACGATGATGGCCCAGCCAGTGGTCTTGGTCCCGGCTGCTGCCACGAAGTCGGTTCCGGCGGCGACCGCCTTGGCGCGCACGCCGCGGATGTAGGCCAGCGAAACCGCCACCATCACCAGCAGCACGATCATCTTGATCCAGAACACCGAGTTGATCATGTTGCGGACCGGCTCGGCAAAGATCATCGCCAGGCCGCTCAGCACGATCACCAGCAGGCCCCAGCGGATCCACGGTTCGAAACGTGCGCCCCATTGCTCGACCGACACGCCGGCGCCGGCGCGACCGTTTACCCGCAGCACGACCATTAGCGTGGCAGCGAAGGCCGCGGCGATGGACATGATGTGGATCGCCTGGGCGATCGGCACGTTCCAGAAATTCTCGACCATCCACAGGCTGAAGCCTGTTTCCTGCATCCAGAATGCCCAGTCGAGAAGGAAAGTCCCCCTCATCCAGTCGGTTATCTCGAAAAGTAAGTCACCCATCGGCGCTCATCCCCATAGTTTTTGACCCCAGTTGCCGGCCAGATTGATCCTGTCCGGCGACTTTTTGCCTTGATTTCGCGCAAACGCGCTAGCGTTCTATTGGACACAAGCCAAGGCTCCAGGCGGAATTTGTGCAATTTCGCTACACCTTAAAGGCAGGATTTTCCTGCTGTTTTATCGACGTTTTTGCCCAGCAAGGCCTTGTGTTTTCATCCACTTAGGTAGACCAAAGGCTAGGTCCAAACGCCCCTGAAGAAAACTCCGGTCAGCCGGGCATTGTAAAAGCTGGAGAGGATGTTTAGGACAGAATCAACAAGAGCGGTCCGGGCGATCCGGATGCGTCACAATGAACGTGATTCGGGAGACGGGAGAATGCGCGCAGGCACGGTCACCACACTGGCTACCTTGCTCGCCTGTACAACCGCCTGCACCACTGCCTCGCTGTCGCCGCTTGCGGCGCAGGAACAAGGCGGTGCGATGCCCGATGGCGATTGGCAGACGATCCACCGCGACCTGGCCTCCACCCGATTCTCGCCGCTGGCAGACATCAACCGCGCCAACGTGGGCAGCCTGCAGCAGGCCTGGGCCTATCCTTATCGTGCGTTCAACAATGCCGTACCGCTCGTCATCGACGGCATCATGTATTTCCCCGCGCAGAATCGCATCGTCGCGCTGGATGCCGCGACGGGTGAGGAAGTGTGGGTCCACACCCACGAGTTCCCGGCCAGCGACACGCCCGGCCCGCCGCCCAGCTTTGCCGGTCGCGGCCTTGGCTACTGGCCCGGCGATGGCACGCACGGCGCGCGTCTGCTGGTAACCGCCGGCTCCATGCTGATGGCCTTCGACATGGCCACGGGCGAACCGATCGCTTCCTTTGGGGACAACGGCGCTGTCGCCATCGATCCCGGATACAGCGGCACACCGACGATTACCGGCAACACCGCCATCATCGGCGCCGCCAGCCTGGAAAATCCGCAGGGTGCGGAAGGCAATCCGCGCGGCTTCGACGTCATTACCGGCGAAAAGCTGTGGGAATTCGACACCACGCCCGACGCCGGCCAGCCCTACAACGAGACCTGGGGCGACGGCTGGGTGGATCGCGGCGGCACCAACATGTGGGGCTTCGCGGCGACGGTCGATGAAAGCACCGGCACGGCCTACCTGCCGATCGCTGGACCGGCGCACAATTACTATGGCGGCGATCGCCCCGGCACCAATGTCTACGGCAACTCCGTGGTCGCGGTGGATGCCCGCACGGGTGAGTACAAGTGGCACTTCCAGACGGTGCACCACGACCTGTGGGACATCGACATGAGCCACGCCGGCCCGCTGCTGCCGGTCACCACGCCCGATGGCCAAACTCACCAGGTCCTCGCCAACGTCGGCAAGTCGAGCATGTTCTTCGTGCTGGATGCCGAGGACGGCGAACCGGTGCACCCGGTAGAGGAACGCCGCGTTCCTCCCGGAGACGTGCCGGGCGAATATTACCATCCGACGCAGCCCTTCCCGGTCGTCACCCCGCCGCTCAGCCGCGTGGAGATGACCTATCAGGACATCGTCGGGCCGGAAGACACCACGCCGGAGCATTCGGAGGCCTGTTACGAGATGTGGGATGCCGCAGGCGGCTTCCTCAACTTGGGTCCTTACACCCCCTTCATGTACCGCGCCGAAGGCCAGCCGCCGCGCTCGACCATCCAGCTTCCCGGCGGGATCGGCGGGGTGAACTGGGGTGGCCCGGCAGCCGATCCGACCACCGGCATGGTATATGTCAACGCGCTCGACACCTCGCTGGTCGGCTGGGTGGAGAAGGTGGAAGGCGACCAGCCCTATTCCTTCGATGCGACGCAAGCCCCGGAATACGACCGCGCGAGCGTGAACGGCAAAGGCCCGTTCTTCAGCTTTTCCGCGCCGCTTTCGGGCGAATATGACGACAATGGCCGTCCGGTGGGTCCAAGCCTGCCGTGCTACAAGCCGCCGTGGGCGCGGCTGACGGCGGTCGACGCCAATACCGGTGAAATCGCCTGGGCGGTTCCGCTGGGCCAGTACGACGAGCTGCCCGAGGGCCGCCGCGTGCTGGGCAATGCCGGCAGTGCGGGTCCGACCGTGACTGCCGGCGGACTGGTTTTCGTGGGCGCTACCAATGATCGCCGCTTCCGTGCCTTTGACGCGGATAGCGGTGAGCAGCTATGGGAAGTGCAATTACAGGGAAATGCCAACGCCAACCCGTTTAGTTATCGGGGAAGCGACGGCAGGCAATATGTCGCGATCAATGCCTCCGGGCAGATCGTGGCCTTTGCCTTGGAACAATAGCAAGGACTTGAGGAGAGTTTATGCGGGGCCTTACAAAATTCGCGACTGTCGCAGCGGCGGCCGTGGCTATGGCAACTGTCACCACCACGCCGGCACTGGCCGACGGCCACGGGGAAGCGGAAATGGAGCGCATTGGCGACCATCCCAACCTCAACGGTGTCTGGCAGGTGCTCAACACCGCCAACTGGAACGTGGAGCCGCACAGTGCCGGCCCGAACCCGCTGCCGCAGGGTGATCGCATCTTGGGCGCCATCGGCGCCATTCCGGCTGGCCTGGGTGTCGTTGAAGGCGGTTCGATCCCCTACAATGAAGTCGCGCAGGAACGCCTCGCCTACAACCGCGAGAACGTGATCAACTACGATCCGGAAGCCGCCTGCTACCTGCCGGGCATCCCGCGGGCGACCTACATGCCCTACCCGTTCCAGATCGTGCAGGGTGACGGCGACGACATCCTGATGGTCTACGAATATGCCTCGGCAAACCGCGTGATCCACATGCAGGAAGTCGGCATCCCGCCGATCGATACCTGGATGGGCACCAGCTACGGCCAGTGGGAAGGCGACACGCTGGTCGTCACCACGCTGGCGCAGGGTCCCGGCCTGGTGAAGCTGCCCGAAGGTCTGATGATCGACGGCGTGACCTGGCTCGACCGTGCCGGCAACTACCTGACCAACCACGCCACCGTGGTCGAGCGTTTCACGCTGGACGAAAGCGGCGACCACATCGATTACTCGGTGACGATCGAGGACCCCTCGATCTATTCCGAACCGTGGTCCATGAACATGACGCTCTATCGTCGCGTGGGCGCCGATGCCCAGCTGCTCGAGTTCAAGTGCGTGCCGTTTTCTGAGCACTTGCTCTACGGAGACTTAATCGAGGAGTAATGTTGGGTTTGCTATCTGGACAAAGTCAACGTAAACTCTCGTCCGTCTGACAAACCTGGCAAGTGATTCAAATTGAGGAGTTCAACCATGCAGATGAAGAAGCTCAGCGCTGCCGCAATCGGCGCCGTGCTCGCTGTGACGGGCGTGGGGGCGTACGCGCACCACTCGTTCGCCACTGAGTTCGACCGCAACCGTCCGGTTCGCCTGGAAGGCAAGGTCGTGATGTTCGAGTGGGTCAACCCCCACTCCTGGATCCACATCGATGTGGAGCGCAACGGTCGTACCGAGCGCTGGCGCATCGAAGGCGGTGCCCCGTCGGCCCTGCTGCGTCGTGGCTGGAACCGGAACTCGCTGCCGGCCGGCACCGACATCATCGTCGACGCCTTCCAGGCTCGCGATGGCGACACCCGCGCCTCGGCTGCAGAAATCCGCTTCCCGAACGGTCGCGAACTGTCGCTCGGCAACCCGACCACGGAAGCCGTGGCCGCTGCCCGCCGTCGCGCTGGCAACTAAGCACCTTCCGCAATCGCGGAACAACGAGACGGCGGTCCTTCGGGGCCGCCGTTTCCGTTTGGGGCCAGCCCCTTCCTTTGCCTTGCAATTCCCCCTGCTTTCCACGAAAATCGTAACGTTCGTTATAATGAACGATGGGAGGGGTTGGAATGTTCGGACGCCAAGTCGCGCTGACCGGCGCGTTGATCGCCGCAGCATGGGTATTGCCAGCGTCAGCACAGGAGCAGCAGGCTGAATCCTGCCTTCCGCAAGGCATTTTCGCCCGTCCGGACTACACCTCCGTCGAGCCCCTGCCCGACGGCCGCGTAACCTTCCGTCTCTGCGCCCCCGATGCGGACAACGTGCGTGTCACCAGCAACGATCTCGATCCCTGGATTCCCGGCGGCTTCGGCGGCGGGGAGCGTGGCCTCGCCCTCACCCACGATGCCTCCGGCCTGTGGAGCGGGACAACCGAGCTGCCGATCCCGGCGGACACCTATCGCTACAACTTCGAAGTCAACGGGGCGCGCGTGCCCGATCCGATGGCGGTCACCTTCAGCCGAGAGCGCAGCGGCATCAATTCGACCTTCGAGATGCTCGGCGAGGCCGGTGCCTTCCAGACCTTCCACGAAGACGTGCCGCACGGCACGGTGAGCATCGTCCAGTATGTCTCATCCACGCTGGGCGCCATGCGCGAAGCATATGTCTACACCCCGCCCGGCTACATGAACGGCAGCGAGAGCTACCCGGTGCTCTATCTCGTCCATGGCGCGGGCGATTCCGCCCATAGCTGGACCAGCGTAGGCCGGGCGCACTACATCCTCGACAACCTGTTGGCCGAAGGCACGGCGGAGGAGATGATCATCGTCATGCCCTTCGGCCATACGCCGGATCGTCCCGGTGCCAACATGCTGGCCAATACCGATTTCGGCAGCGACCTGATCGACGACCTGATCCCGCATATCGATGCCAATTTCCGCACCATTGCCAATGCCGAGCACCGGGCGATGGCAGGCCTCTCCATGGGCGGCGCGCATACGCTCAACTTCGGCCTCCCCCGCCCCGACCTGTTCGGCGAAGTCGGCATCTTCTCGATGGGCCTGGGAATGGGCGGACCTGAACAGGTCAGCGCGTTCGAGGAAGCCAATGCCGATGGCCTGGCCGCGCGTGCCGCCAGTGCAGAACCGGTCTACCTCGCCATGGGTGTCGACGATTTCCTATACGGCACGGTCGCCCCCACCCGCGAGCTGTTCGAGCGTCACGGCATCGCCCATCATTACAACGAGAGCGACGGCGGCCACACCTGGATCAACTGGCGTCGCTACCTGCACGACTTCCTGCCGCGCCTGTTTCGCTGAAGCTCTGGAGAATTTCCCCGAGGGGCATCGTAGCCGGGGAGGTGGGTAGGAGGGGAGCGGAACCGAAGGGGGGAGGGAAGGGATAGGTCCCGCGCGCGTCCGGCTACGATGCATTCGCGCTCTAGCCGATCGGTGGGCAAACGAAATACGGGCTTTGGGCCAGCCTGCCCTTTTGGCCCTATATGCCGGCTTCCACGGCCAGGCGGATCATTTCGGCAGAGCTGCGGGCGCCAAGCTTGTCCATGGCGATACCACGGTGCATCTTCACCGTCTTCTCGGACAGGCCCAGTTCCCAGGCGATCTGCTTGTTGCGCAGCCCGCTGGCGACCATCTGCAGCACTTCCAGCTGCCGCTTCGAGAGTTCCTTGATCTTCTCGGTAGCGCGAGCGCGTCGCGTCAGGCTGGGGCCTTGCGCATCCTCGTCCAGCTCCACCTGCGAGCCGAAGAAATAGGTCAGTTCACCATCGTCACCGAAGACCGGCGCCACCACCACAGCATTGCGGAAGGGGGTGCCATCCTTCTTGTAATTGAGGATTTCCACCATCACCGGCCGGCGTTCACGCACGCCCTCGCGGATGGTTTCGGTCAGCCACGGCTCCGTCCCCGGCCCTGCCAGGAACCGGCAATTGCGCCCGATGATCTCTTCCTCGCCATAACCGGTAAGGTCCATAAAAGCCTGATTACAGGCGATAATCGGATTGTCCGGCAAGCGCGGATCGCTCACCACGGAAGCCACCGGGTTGCTGGCGATCAGGTCGAGGACCTCGGGATCGGATGATTGCGTCTTTCCCACAGTATTCCGCTCTTAGCGCCAAGATATTGCCAAGGCAAAGTCCTGATTAGCTGACCACCCGTGCAACGCCCGCCGCAACATCGATGCGCATGTCGGCAAGATCGAGCGTGTTGCGCGAATGGGAAACCATAAGGACGATCCGTTGCCCGATGGTTTCTCGCAGCCGGGAAACGATCGCCCGCTCCAGCTCGGGGTCCATAGCCGAGGTCGCTTCGTCGAAGATCAGCAGGCTCGCCGGGCGTAGCAATGCCCTGGCAATACACAGGCGCTGGCGTTCCCCGCCGGAAAGCCGCGCCCCGCCGTCGAGCAGCTGCTCGTCGAGACCTTGGGGCAAGGACCGGACCAGTTCCGCGGCCTGCGCATCGGCAAGCGCCTGCCAGATGGCGTCGTCGTCGGGCGAAAGGTTTGGCCACGACAGGTTCTCGCGGATGGAGCCGTCGAACAGGAACGGCTCCTGCGGCGCAAAGGAGACCTGCGACTGCCAGGCGCGGCAGGTGTCTGGCGCCAGGTGCAAGGAGCCGCGCCTCACTTCGCCGCTTGCCGGCAGGTGCAGGCCCGCAACCAGTTCGGCCAGGCTCGACTTTCCCGCTCCCGATGGCCCGCCGATATGCACCAGCGTGCCCGGCGCTATCGTTATTCGCCCGGCTTCGACCAGGGTCACGCGATTGCCGTCTTCATCGACGGCCGAGACGCTGCAACCGCGCAGCTCGAGCGGCGCGGTCGCGGCTTGCTCCAGTTCATCGTCCAGGCCTTCCTGCGGAGGCACGCGCAGACCCGCATGCGCCTCGGCCAGCTCGGCTTCGAGCGACCGGATGGAAGCAAATGCAGGCAAGGCATGGGCCAGCGACTGCACGCCGCTGAAGGTACTCAGCAAGGCCGGAGCAAGCCGCAGGATGATGGCCGCCATCACCAGCAATTCGCCGCCTGACAGCCCAAGCCATCCGAAGCCCAGCAACAGCACCAGCAGGGCAGCGAGCGCTGCGACAAACTGGATCCCGTTGCGCAGGCGCGCCTGCTGGCGGACGAAGGTGATGGACAGCTCGCGGGTGTCGGTGATTTGGCGCTTATAGCCTTCGGCAAGCACGTCCTCTGCCCGCGCCGCCTTGGCCGCCTTCAGTCCATCGAGGAAGCGCGTGGTCTCGTGCATCACCCAGCGGTTGGCCTTGTTGAGCCGTTCACCGGCCCGATAGCTGCGGCGGCTCCAGACCAGGGCAAACAGCAGGCCCGCAACGGTGAGCAATAGCAGCAGCAGGCCGAGCGAGGTCGAGACCAGGAAGGCAGCCCCGATGGCAGCCGCCCCGAGGGTCGCGGTAATCAGTCCCCGGGTGAGAAAGTGCATGGTCTGCGCCAGGCGAGCGATATTGGTCGTCATCGTGTTCAGCAGCTGTGCCTTGCGATAACGCTTGATGATCGGCCACTCGGCCTGCGCCAGCATGAGGAAGAACTTCTGCCGCTCGTGATCGACATATCCGAACGACAGCTCGCTCAGCAGCACGTCCCGCTGCAGCATCACGGCGCCCCTGATCGTCACCAGCAGCAGGAAGCCGGCACCCATCACTGCCAGCTGCTCCAGCACGGTGTCGAAACCGACGCTGGTCAGCCATTGGGTGATCGAGGCGGAAATGCCGGTGTTCACCTCGCCTTCTGACTGCGCGAAGACGGTCTCGGCGACGGGCAGAATCAGCACGATGCCCGCCCCTTCCAGCACGGCAGCAAGCGTCACGATCAGCACGGTCGACAGCAGCTGCGGCCGGGCGAATTCGAGGATTGAGGAGGTAAGCTCGCGAACACCCGCCGTCGGTGCCACCTGGCTGTTGTTGTCCACCGGCTCGCTCATGCGCGGTCCACTATCCAGCGTGAGACCAAGGGGCGCGGCAGGCTGCCCCGTGACCACGGCTGCGACCTCGTGCAAGCAAGCTCGATTTTGGCCTCCGGCGGAAGTGCCGGATCGTGGCTGGGCTGGATAACGGTCATGTTGCGGATCGCCCTATCAAACCTTCCGAAGCCACCACAAGGCGCTACGCGCGAGGATCGCTGGCAGTCGCGGCGGATGTGCCGCACCGAAGAGTGGCACTCCGCGCACCAATTCCGCCCTTCGCGCTGGGTGCGAAGCTCCTTCGGTGGCTGCTTTCCGGCGAGAACCATCGACTCGTGCAGCAGGGGCGCCACGCGGTGTCGCTCGATCGAAGCGGCAAGCAGTTCTGCGTCGTCCTCCCCACCGCCCCCCAACCGGAGTGCCGGACGCAACGCGTCGGCTAGCCGCTGGACCGATGGGGATGGCGATATCATCGCTGCACCTAGCCATTGCTGCGGCTGGTCTGCAACAAGCACCTGACACCCCGCATGCCAAACGCAACCTCGTGGCAGTGCCATGCATTCGCATCCGGTGCGGATCGCTTGCCTGCCTGCGCCGGCCTGTGACATAACCCCCTTCACGAGGGAGAGGTGGATGCCCGCAATTCCGTTTAAAATCGCATGTTTGGCTGCCGCCGCCTTGGCCTTCGCAGCCCAGCCCGCCAGCGCGCAGTCGATGGAAGAGCTTGATCGGCTGTCCGACCTCTCCGCCGACGAGGAATCCGGTATCGACGCCGCTCGCGACCAGGCCGGCCGTGGCGAATACCTGGAGGCGCTGGCCACGCTGGAACGGGTCATGGCCGCCCACCCTCGTTCTCTCGGCGCTCGGCTGCTCCACGCCGTCTACCTGTGCCGCATCGACGACCGGCAGGGCGGCCTCGTGGAAATCGACGCGATGGACGAGGACGACTTCGGCGAAGAAAACCTTACCGAGGCGCGCGAGCAATGCTCCCGCCCCTATGTTGAGCCGCAACCGGCACCTGCTCTCGAAGCGCCGGCAACTCCTGCTGCCGGCAAGCCGGAGCCGGTCGCGGAGACTCCTGCGGCCGAGGGCGGAGACAATGCCATTTCCGGCAGCAACAGCGTCAGCAGCGGCGCCAGCCTGCCGCCCCGTCCCGATCCGGAAGCAGACGGCGGGGAGAAGGACTAAGGCCATGCACAAGCCCAACCGCATTCTCGCCGCACTGGCCGCAACCAGCATCCTCGCCAGCAATTTTGCCGCCCTGCCCGCCGCCGCCCAACGGACCGAGGTCGGCAATGCTGCCGTCGTCGTCGGGAATGTCGAGCTGAGCAACGACCAGCAGCGCCGCCCGCGGCAGGTGCAGCGCCGCGATCGCATCGCCTGGGGCGACCTGATCGAGACCGAGAACAACTCGCAGTTGCAGATCCTGCTGCTCGACCGCTCCAGCTTCGGCGTCGGCGAGCGGAGCCGCGTACGCATCGACGAATACGTCTACGATCCTGACGAGGGGCGGAACGTGATCGTATCCTTCCTGCGCGGCGCGCTGCGGTTCTTCTCCGGCAGCGACGAAGGGAACAACAGCGCCGAGGTGAACTCCCCCGCCGCGCGCATCGGCATTCGCGGCACCGCCATCGACATGCTGGTGGGCGACAATGCGGAAGACATCGCCGAGGACGAGGACTTCGTCGGCAGCGTGCGCAGCGACGATGACGATGCGACGCTGGTGATCCTGCGCGGTCCGGGCGCGCAAACGGCAGGCGGGCTGACGGTGGGGCTGGCGGAAGTCGAGTCCGCCGGTGTCACGGTCGTGCTCGATGAGCCGGGGCTGGCCGCCTACGTGCCGCGTGCGGGCGTACCGCCCATCGGGCCGTTCCGCATCTCCAATTCCGGCCTCGCCAATATCCAGGAGGAACTCGCCCCCGAAGTCGCCCGCGCCAACAGCGGCGGCGGTTTCCTGGAGGCGCTGATCCCCATCGCCATCGGCGCAGTCGCCTTGGGTGTGCTGCTGAGCGGAGACGGCGAGGACGATACCGGGGCCACGGCAGACTATCCGAACGATAACAATACCGCAGATCGCCCCCCGAGCGGACAGGATGACAACAACCAGGGGCCGACGATCGACTGATCGCGCCGGGCTATTTCTGCGTGGCCTGGAACACTCCGTCCCAGTCGGCCGGCGGCGGGGTACGGGTCAGGTCTTCAATGCGCGCCGCCAGCAGGTCGTGCAGGCCTGCGATGCCGAAACGGCTGTAGTCTGCCCTGGCTGACCCAAGCGCCGCGCGCGCAGCATCCCAATCCTGCTGGCGATAGGCGGCAAGCACTCGCCCATGCGCCTCTGCCAGTCGGCGGAAGGCGTCGGTGGCTGACATGCTCTCGTCGCCCAGCAGGGCGAAGATCGTCTCCGGCCGTTCGCGCCCGACCACGCGCAGGCGGTCGATTTCCAGCAGGGCGAAGTCGTCCAACTGCTCGGCAAGGGCGGCGCCGACGATGATCGGCACGCCATATTGCTTGGTCTGCCCCTCCAGTCGGGCGGCGAGGTTCACCGTGTCGCCAATCAGCGAGTAGTTGAGCCGCTGGCGCGAGCCCATGTTGCCCACGCAGCACAGGCCGGAATTGAGGCCGATGCCGACCTTCACCTCGCCCGGCCAGACCACCCCGTCACGGCTCGGCATTTCGCGGTTCAGCCGGTCCGTCGCGGCGATCATCTCCAGCGCGGCGCGCGCGGCATTGCGATGGTGGTCGGGATCGTCGAGCGGGGCGTTCCAGAACGCGAGGATGGCATCGCCGATGTACTTGTCGATGGTCGCCTTGCGAGCAAGCAGGATGTCGCTCATCGGGGTGAGGAATTCGATCAGGAAGTCGATCACCTCGTTCGGGGCATATTGCTCGGAAATCCGGCTGAAACCGCGCACGTCGCACATCAGCACGCTCATGTCGCGCTCCACCCCGCCCAGCTCCAGTTTCTCCGGGCTGGCGGCAATCTGCTTCACCAGTTCGGGTGACAGGTACCGGTCGAAGGCGGAGCGGATGTACTGCCGCTGCCGCTCCTCGCGGAAGAACACGTAAGCTGTCTGGACGAGGTAGACGATGAGGATCGCCAGCAGCGGATAGACCGGGTCCAGCAGGTAGCTGAGCCGGGTGAAGGAGAACCAGCTGGCCGCGCTCACCAGTGCCATGGCTGAAAGCGCCAGTACCGCGCCGAAGACCGCCCCGATGCGCGGCAAGACCAGCGCCAGGCCAAGGCCGAGCACGAGCAGCAACAGCAGTTCGACCGCCGGGGCCCAGTCGGGTCGTTCGAGGAAATCGCCGGTCATCATCTGTTCGACTGCGGCGGCCTGGACGACGACCCCGGCATTGAGGCCGGATAGCGGTGTCGCCACCACGTCGCTCAGCGCATTGGCGGAGCTGCCGACCAGCACGATCCGGCCATCGACCTTTTCGGCCAAGTCCTCGGCGCTCATCCTGCCCGTGATGATATCGGCGGCGGACCAAAGTTCGCGTGTCGACTCATCCGGAAAATGCACCCACATCTCCCCGCTGTCGGTTACGGGAATCTCGATGGGCCGGTCGATATCCGTCAGGCGCACCGCGACGGCCGACCCGGCGCCGTCGAGCTGGCCGCTGCCGTCGCTGGCCACCAGCATCGGGTTACCCGCGCCAAGCGCGACCCGCACCGCCTCCAGCGAGAGGCTGGGGACTGGTGTGTCTTCGAACATCGCCAGCAGTGGGACGCGGCGAACGATCTCGTCGCTGTCATTGCCGCGCTGGACGAACCCATTACCCGCTGCCGCGGCCTCGAGCTCCGGCAAGGTGGCGATCACCCCGGCATATTCGGCGACGGGAGGACTCTCGACGCGGCCGCTGGTGGTGAACGGCATCTTCGGCTCGACGCTGCCGCCGATGTCCCGCGGGTCGAGGAAATAACCGGTGACGACCGGCACATCACCAAAGCTATCGGCCAGCAGCGCGTCGTGGCTGGGCAGGTCGGCAAAGCCTTCGCCAAGCACGTCTGCCCGCTTCTGCGCTTCGTAGCGGGCAGCAATCTGTGCAGGCGAGGTGCGATCCGGCTCGGCAAAGGCGATGTCGAACACCACCACCGACGCGCCAGCCTTGCCCAGCAAGGTCGTGAGCGTGGCGATATCGGTGCGCGGCCACGGCCACTGCCCAAGTTCCTCGATCGAAGCCTCGTCGATGTCGACCACGGCGACGATATCGCCGTTCGCGTCGCCGCGCGGGGCCATGCGCTGGTAACTGTCGAACACCTGCAAGCGGAGTTGCTCGAGCGAAGTGGGACCGATCGTCCACAGCAGCAGCACCAGCAGCACGACGAGGGCGCCGGCCAGCTGCGGTCCGATCCGCGACAGTCGTGCCAATAGTGCCGCCATCACCTTCCCCTCCGGCAGGTCCGCCACCGTATGGCGCACCCGCACGGTTGGCAATGTCGACGCGGGACTGGACTTCGGCCGCAAAAGGCTGTTCCCCTGCCCGGCGTGACAGAGGCCCAAGGCATTTCCGGGAGCGAACCCGCAGCAGACCCGCTCGACGGCTGGAGCCTGCCTGCCTGGACCTATCACGACCCCGAATTCCACGCGCTGGAGCTGGAGCGGGTCTTTCGCCCCAGCTGGCAGGTGGTCTGCCACGAAAGCGACCTGCCCTCGCCCGGCGACTGGCATACGCTCGACTACTGCGGCGAAAGCGTGATCGTGGTGCGCGGACGAGATGACCAGCTGCGCGCCTTCACCAATGTCTGCCGCCACCGCGGATCGCGGCTGGTGGACGGGGCAATGGGCTGCTCCAAACGCCTCGTCTGCCCCTATCACGCCTGGACCTACGATCTCGACGGGCGGCTGACGGGCGTGCCGGATTCCGCCTCTTACCCCGCGCTGGACAAGGACCGCGCCGGACTGGTGACGGTAGAACTGGAACGCTGGCGTGGCTTCCTGTTCGTGCGGCTGGAGGATGACGGCGGGCCTTCGGTAGCGCAGATGCTGGCGCCTTACGAAGCCATGATCGCGCCCTACCGCTTCGAGGACTTGCAGGCCCTGGGCCGCGTCACCCTGCGCCCGCGCGAGGTGAACTGGAAGAACGTCGGCGACAATTACTCGGACGGCCTGCACATCCCCGTCGCCCACCCCGGCCTCACCCGCTTGTTTGGCAAGAGCTACGGCGTCGAGGCCGAACCGCATGTCGACCGCATGTGGGGAGCAATGGTGGAGCGCGAGAGCGCCAACTGGTCGGAGCGGCTGTACCAGCGCCTGCTACCGACAGTGCCGCACCTGCCGGACGACGCGCAGCGCCGCTGGCTCTATTTCAAGCTGTGGCCCAGTGTCGCCTTCGACATCTATCCCGACCAGGTCGATTTCATGCAGTGGCTGCCCACCGGCCCCACCACCTGCCTGATCCGCGAAATCAGCTACGTGCTGCCCGACGATCGGCGAGAAATGCGCGCCGCGCGCTATCTCAACTGGCGGATCAACCGGCAGGTGAACGCCGAGGATACCGAACTGATCACCCGGGTGCAGGCAGGCATGGCCTCGCGCACGTTCAGCATGGGGCCGCTCAGCGATAGGGAAGTCTGCCTGAAGAACTTCTGCCGCCGAATGCGTGCAATCATTCCCGAAGCACGGCTGGAACAGCAGCCGCCCTCCGGTTGGAGCCATAGATGACACAACGATACGACGCCGTGATCATCGGCGCAGGACACAACGGGCTGGTGTGCGGCTTCTACCTTGCCCGGGCGGGGCTGAAGGTCCGCATCGTGGAACGCCGCGACGTGGTGGGCGGAGCCGCCGTGACCGAGGAATTCCACCCCGGCTTCCGCAACTCGGTCGCCAGCTACACGGTCAGTCTGCTGCAGCCCAAGGTGATCGCCGACATGCGGCTGCACGACCACGGCTACCGCGTGATCGAGCGGCCAATCTCCAACTTCCTGCCGCAGCCCGACGGCGGCTACCTGAAACTGGGCGGCGGGATGGAGCGCACGCAGGCGGAATTCCGCAGGTTCTCCGAGAAAGACGCAGCGGCGCTGCCCGCCTATTACGACGCGCTGGAAGGCGTGGCCGAGGTGCTGCGCGACCTCGCCCTGAAAACCCCGCCCAATGTCGGCGACGGGCTGCGCACGCTGCTGGCGGGCGCGGCGCAAGGCTGGGGGCTGTCGCGGCTGGACCTGGAAGCCAAGCGCAACGTGCTGGACCTGTTCACCAAGTCCGCCACCAGCTTCCTCGAACAATGGTTCGAAAGCGAGCCGGTGAAGGCCGCCTTCGGTTTCGACGCGGTGGTCGGCAACTATGCCAGCCCGGATACGCCGGGCAGCGCCTATGTGCTGCTGCACCACGTCTTCGGCGAGGTGAACGGCAAGAAGGGCGCCTGGGGCCACAGCGTCGGCGGCATGGGCACGATCACCCAGATCATGGCCAAGGTGGCGCGGGAGGCAGGCGTCGAGATCAGTCTCGAAAGCCCGGTGGACGAGGTGCTGGTCGATGGCGACACGGTGGCCGGTGTAAGACTGGCCAGCGGCGAGGAGATCGCCGCCAGGCGCGTCATCGCCAATGTCGGTCCGAAGCTGCTGTACGGGAAGATGCTGGACGCAGCGCACCAGCCGGAAGATTTCCGCCGCGCCATGAAGGGTTTCAAGGCAGGCGGCGGCACCTTCCGCATGAACGTCGCGCTCAGCGAATTGCCGTGCTTCACCGCGCATCCCGAACCGGGCGAGCACCACAGTTCCGGCATCATCATCGCCCCGACGCTGGACTACATGGACCGCGCCTTCCTCGACGCGAAGCAGCACGGCTGGTCGAAGGCACCGATCGTCGAAATGCTGATCCCCAGCACGGTGGACGACAGCCTCGCGCCCGAGGGACAGCACGTCGCCAGCCTGTTCTGCCAGCAATTCGCGCCAGAATTGCCCGATGGCCGCGACTGGGACGACGAGGAAGACGCGGCCGTCGATACCATCATCGACACGGTGGAGGCCCATGCGCCGGGCTTCCGCGCCTCGATCCTCGGCAAGCAGGTGCTCAGCCCCAAGGGCCTCTATCGCAAGTTCGGCCTGGTCGGCGGCGACATCTTCCACGGGCACATGAGCCTCGACCAGTTATGGTCGGCCCGGCCCGTGCTGGGACACGGCTCCCATCGCGGTCCGGTGAAGGGGCTCTACATGTGCGGGTCAGGCACCCATCCGGGCGGCGGCGTGACCGGGGCGCCCGGCCACAACTGCGCGCGCGAGGTGATTGCCGACGGCGGCAAGTTCGGACGCTTCCGCTAGGCGAAGATCACAGGTCCTCGCGTTCCGCCAGCCACAGCTTTTCCATCATCAGGTAGCTGAAGGACGCGCTCCAGGCGATCAGCACGAGGCCCATCAGCGCCTCGATCCCGGCCATGATCCGGGCCGGGCCTTCGGGAACGATGTCGCCCACGCCCAGCGTCGTGTAGTTCGAGATCGAGAAATAGAAATAGGTCAGGAAACCGGCATCCGGCGGGACGGCGCCTTCCAGCCTGCCCAGCCACGGGCTGCCGTGCATGGCGAAGAAGGCGATTGCGAACAGCAGCACTTCGGCAAGGTGGACGGCAAAGACGATCCCCAGCACGATGAGCAAGGGTCGGCGTGTCGCCAGCCGTCCGGTCGCCACGGCATGGGCGCACCATCGCATCGCCGTGTAATGCATATAGAAACTGGTCATTACCAGGACTGCCGTGATCAGGCTCACCGCCACGACTTGTCCCACCAGTTACCTCCCGTCCTCAAGCCAATTGCTGCGCGAGGCTTAACCGCCTGCGCGGACAAGGTCCACCGCGGCGCGCGGCAGTGAATTGATCTCGAACAACGGCGGATTTGAAAACGTCATCTATGTCCGTCACAACGTCACTGCGGAGGTGAGGCGGAGGGATTGGCCGAAACGCTCGACAACTTGCAGGCGGGAGACGCCTTCAGCCAGGAGCCGGAAGCGATTCTTGGGCGGCTGCAGGTGACGGCTGAGAATGGACTGAGCGAGACTGAAGCGCGGCACAGGCTTGCCCAATTCGGCCCCAACCAGATCGAGACGCGTGGCAAGGCCAGCGCGCTTGCCATCCTGCTGCACCAGCTAGCGAACCCGGTGGTCTACCTGCTGGCGGCAGCCGCGGTGCTCGCCCTTGTCTTCGGGCAGCGGCTGGAGGGATCGGCGGTACTCGTCGTGCTGATCATCAACACGCTGATCGGCTATTTCACCGAGATCAAGGCGACCCGTTCGATGGAGGCCCTGCGGACGCTGGGCACCCGTTCGGCCCGCGTCCGGCGCGAAGGCCGGATGGAAGTCATCCCGGCAGAGCAGCTGGTGCCCGGTGACATCGTGCTGGTCGAAGGCGGCGACATCATCTCCGCCGATATGCGGATCGTCGCCGCAGCCAATCTCGCCGCCAACGAATCGACGCTGACGGGCGAGTCCGTCCCGGTCGAAAAAGCGGTCGACACCAAGCCCGAAGATACCCGCCTCGCCGAGCGCGCCAACATGCTGTTCAAGGGCACCTCCATCACGCGCGGCAACGCGACAGGAGTGGTGGTGGCGACCGGCTTGCAGACCGAACTCGGGCGGATCTCGCAACTGGTCGAGGAAGCCCGGCCAGAGCGCTCGCCGCTGGAAAAGCGATTGTCGCAGATCGCCGGGCAGCTGGTCTGGCTCACCATCATCCTGACGGCGCTGATCGTAGGCATCGGCCTGCTGCGCGATGTCGACCCCATGCTGATGGTGACCACCGGGATCGCGCTGGCCGTGGCGGCTATCCCCGAGGGCCTGCCGGTCGTGGCGACACTTTCGCTGGCGCAGGGCATGTGGCGCATGGCGCGCAAGAACGCGCTGATCGAGCGGCTCTCCGCCGTCGAGACTTTCGGCTCCACCACGCTGATCCTGACCGACAAGACCGGTACGCTGACCGAGAACCGCATGACGGTACAGACCGTCTGCCTGCCCGCCCCGCAGCTGCGCCCCGCCCAGTTCGATGGCAAGCGGGAGCAATCGCCGCTGCTGGAAAACCTTCTGCGGATCGGCGCCCTGTGCAACGCCGGGGAACTGGACGTCGGCTCTGACAAGGGCGTGGGCGATCCGATGGAGGTCGCCCTGCTGCGCGCAGCCGCGCGGGCCGGATTGCAGCGCGAGCCGCTGCTGGCCGAAACGCCTCTCCTGCGCGAGCATCCCTTCGACAGCGCAATCCGCATGATGGCGACGGTGCACCAGCAGGCCGAAGGGTGCCTCTATGCGGTCAAGGGCGCCCCTGAAGAGGTGCTGGCCCGTTGCTCGCACGTCCGCCATGTCAGCGGCGATCAGGACCTGGACGCGCAGGAGGTCGGCGAATGGCGCGAACTGGTCGACCGGCTCGCCAGCGAAGGACTGCGCGTCATCGCCATCGCCACCAAGGCCAATGCCTCATGCGATGAAAAGCCATTCGAAGGCCTCGTCCTGCTCGGGATCATCGGCCTGCGCGACCCGGCCCGCGCCAACGTGGCGGAGGCCATCGCGGACTGTCACCAGGCAGGCATCAAGGTGGCCATCGTCACCGGCGACCACGCCGTCACCGCGGTCAGCATCGGCAGGCAGGTCGGCCTGCCTGTCGATGCCAGCAAGGCACTGGAAGGCCACAGCCTCGCCCGTATGGACTTCGAAGGGCCGCAATTGCGCTCGACCAGCATCTTTGCCCGCGTCAATCCGGACGAGAAGCTGAAGCTGGTGCGCGCCTTCCAGGAAGCCGGCGAGGTCGTCGCCATGACCGGCGACGGCGTGAACGATGCCCCCGCCTTGCGGCAGGCGGACATCGGTGTCGCCATGGGCAAGCGCGGCACGGACGTAGCACGGCAGGCGGCCGCCATGGTGCTGCTGGACGATGCCTTCCCCACCATCGTCACCGCGATCCGCGAGGGGCGCATCATCTTCGAGAACATCCGGCGGTTCGCGGCCTACCTGCTGTCGTGCAACCTCAGCGAAGTGCTGGTGGTGGGGATGGCCGTGCTGTTCGCCCTGCCGTTGCCGATCCTGCCATTGCAGATCCTGTTCCTGAACCTCGTGACCGATGTCTTCCCGGCCTTTGCCCTGGCGACAGCCAAGGGTGACGACGGCATCATGAAGCGCCCGCCCCGCCCCTCCGGAGAGAACCTTCTCGGCACCCCGCAGTGGCGCAGGATCATCCTCCACGGCTTCGCCCTGACCGGCGCGACCTTCGCTTCCATGGCCATCGGCACGGATGTTCTCGGACTGGATGGCAGCGCGCTGGTGACCGTGACTTTCATGACGCTGGCCTTCTCGCAGCTGTTCCATGTCTTCAACATGCGCCCCACCGGCGCATCGCTGCTCCGCAATGACGTGGTGCGCAGCCCGTGGGTGTGGGGCGCAGTAGGCCTGTGCACGGTGCTGCTGCTGATCGCCGCCTACCAGCCGACGCTGGCGGGCATCCTCGGGCTTGTCCCGCCGACGGTGGAGATGTGGGCAACGATCCTGGGCGTTAGCCTGGCACCCTTGGTCCTGTTGCAGAGCAGCAGGCTGCTGCTGGAGTGGTATCGGAAGGGAGCACGCGCTTGATCGAGGCCTTCACCCCCTGGCTCGAGTTCCTCGTCTGCGCCCTGCTGATCGGGTACGCGGGCCAGGCGCTGACCAAGTACGCGGCAGTGATATCCGAGCAGACCGGACTGCCGGCCTCATGGGTCGGGCTGATCCTGCTGTCTGCCGCCACATCGCTGCCCGAGCTCTTCACCGGCGTCAGCTCGGTCACCGTCTTCGATGCACCCGACATCGCCTTTGGCGACGCGCTGGGCAGCTGCGTGCTCAACCTCGGCCTGCTCGTCGCGCTCGATGCTCTCAGCCGGGACGAATCCGTGTTCTGCCGCGTCGACCATCGCCACGTACTGACCGCCGGCTTCGGGATTATCCTGATCGGCCTTGCCGGGCTGACGATCATGACCACGCGCAGCGGGATCGACCTGACCGTGTTCCATGTCAGCGCCTACACGCCCTTCGTTATCCTGCTCTACATCGTCGCGATCCGCGCCACCTTCGTGCACGAGCGGCGGCTGGCGATCACGGCCCCGCCCGTGGACGCGCCCGAGGGTATCACCCTGCGGCAGGCGGTGCTGCGCTATGGCGCGGCGGCGGCAGTGGTGGGCGTCGCGGGTGGCCTGCTTCCCCATTTCGGCATGCAGATCGCCGAGGCGACCGGGTGGCACCAGAGCTTCGTCGGCACGCTGCTGATCGCCGTGGCGACATCGCTGCCCGAATTCGTGGTGATCGTCAGCGCCCTGCGCCGCAACGCCGCCGACATGGCCATCGCCGCCTTGCTCGGCAGCAACCTGTTCGACGTGCTGGTGCTGGCCATCGATGACCTCGCCTATTTGAAGGGCAGCATCTACGCCCACGTCTCGGCGGCCCATGCCGCCTCTGCCTTTGCCGGCGTGATCATGAGCGGCATCTTCATCGTCGCGCTGCTCTATCGCCCGCGAAACCGCTTTTTCGGGAGCATCAGCTGGACCAGCCTGTCGCTGCTCTCAATCTACTTCCTCAGCTCCTACTTCATCTATCTCTATGATTTCTGACCCGCAGCCTAAGGATGGCCTTACCGCATGACCACAGGACCACACCCGCTCGATGTCGTCTCCCCGGCCCGCATTGCGGAGCTGGTTGACGACGTGGCCATTCGCAAGGTGCACCTCGGACTGGTGCCGGTCTTCGCGCTTGCCGTGCTGGCCGGGGCCTTCATCGCGCTGGGCGCGGCCTTCTACATCGTCACCGTAACCGGCAGCGACCTTGGCTTCGGGCCGACGCGATTGCTGGGTGGCTTTGCCTTCTCGCTCGGACTGATCCTGGTGATCGTCGGCGGGGCGGAACTGTTCACCGGCAACAGCCTGATCGTGCTGGCCCGCGCGGACCAAAAGGTGACGACCGGCCAGTTGCTGCGCAACTGGGCCATCGTCTACGTTGGCAACCTTACTGGCGCCCTGGGTACCGCCATGCTGGTGCACCTGTCCGGTGCGCTGTCCACCGAGGCACTTGCCGCAACCGTCGTCGGCATTGCCGAAACCAAGCTGGCCCTGCCCGCTGGAGAAACCTTCTTCCGCGGCATCCTGTGCAACGTGCTGGTCTGCCTCGCCGTGTGGATGTGCTTCGCCGCGCATAGCGTGTCGGGCAAGGTGCTGGTGATCGCCTTCCCGATCGCGGCCTTTGTCGCGCTGGGGTTCGAGCACTCGGTCGCGAACATGTTCCTGCTGCCGATGGGCATGCTGGAATCGGGCGTGTTCGACCTGAGCGGAGCAGTCAGGAACCTGCTGGTCGTGACGGCCGGCAATGTGGTCGGTGGGGGTGTGCTGGTCGCGCTGACTTACTGGTTGATCTACCTCAGCCCGCACGGCGCCGCGAAGGTCTAGCGGCGGCCTGGCATGCGGATCGCCACCTTCAACGTCCAGCGACTGCGCCTGCGCCAGCATGGTGACACCGCGCGGTTCGACGGCGCGAACGATGGCGACAACCCGCGAAGGGCAGCGACCGAAACCCCGGCGCTGGACCGCATGGACCGGGAACTCACCGCCGCCGTCATCAGGCAGCTCGATGCCGACGTGATCGCACTGCAGGAAGTATTCGACCAGCGGACACTGGACCGCTTCCACGAGGATTTCCTGCAAGATGCCGGTGTCGAGCCATGGCCGCACCGTGTCTGCCTGCCGGGCAATGACGGGCGCGGGTTCGACGTCGCGCTGATGAGCCGCCTGCCGCTGTCGGATGTGCGCAGCCATGCCGATGTGACCTGTGCCGACCTCGGTCTCGAACCACTGGCCGGGCACGGGCCGGACGAGCGCATATTCCGCCGCGACTGCCTGCGCGCGAGAGTCGGCCCGCTCACGTTCTACGTCTGCCATTTCAAGGCGCCCTACCCGGACAAGGACCGCTCCTACTTCCTCCGCCGACGCGAGGCGGAAGCCGTGCGCATGCTGGTGGAGCGGGATATGGCGGGGCGAGACGATGCCCTGTGGCTGATCGCCGGCGACCTCAATGAACCGCTTGAGGTTCACGACAACGGCGAGCCGGCGATCGCTCCGTTGCTGGCTCCCGGCTTTGCCGTCGACCTTGTCCATCGCATTCCCGATAGCGAGCGCTGGTCGTTCCGCGATCCGGCGAGCGGCACCTATTCGCATCCCGATGCGCTGCTGGCGTCGCCCGCCCTGGCAGCGACATTCCCCGATGCCGTCCCCACCCTCTTACGCGGCGGCATGGAACTGGACGTCACGCGCTATAGCGGCCCGCACCTTGCCGGCGTGGGCCAGACTCGGCCCCACGCGAGCGATCACGCCGCGCTTGCCGTCGATTTCGCAGGTTTGTGAGCGCGAGAGCTATCCGCGCCCCTTGGACTTTCGCTGGCGGTGCGAATTGTAGGATTCCAGCACCTCGCGCATCCTCTCCAGCGCCTCTTCCCGCCGCCGGTTGTCGCTGATCTCCAGCAACTGTTCCTTCAGCGAAGTTGCGAAGGCGGCATAGGCATTCTGCCAGTCGGTACCGAGCACCTCGGCTAGGTCGGTCCGCCCAGTCTCCAGCCGCTTGGCCGGTTCTCCGGCGGGCAGCGCGTAGCGTTCGCCAATTTCGGGAATGCGCACCTCCAGGCCTGGCAACCGCCGCTGCAATTCGCGCCGGAGTGCTTCCAGCGCCGAAGGTTCGCCGTGGTCGAGGAACAGGCTGCCGGCGATGGGACAGCGTTCCTCTATCCAGTCGAGCAGTTCGCCCTGGTCGGCATGGGCGGAATAGCTCTGGATCGAGCGGATCTGCGCCCTCACCCGCACGTCCTGCCCGCTGATACGCACCCGCTGCGCGCCCTCCAGGATTACCCGGCCCAGCGTTCCCTCGGCCTGGTAGCCGACGAACAGCACGGTCGAATCGCGGCGGTGGAGATTGTGGATCAGGTGGTGCCGGATACGCCCACCCTCGCACATGCCGGATGCCGCGAGGATGATCGCTCCCGAAATCGAGTTCAGCCGCATCGATTGTTCGACGTCAGTGACGTAGTGCAGTTGCGGATGGTCGAAGATGTTCTTCCCGTCGGTATCCTCCAGTTCCGGAGCATAGCGTTCGAACACCTCGGTAGTGCGGTTCGCCAGCGGGGAATCGACGAAGACCGAGGCATTGGGCAGCGCCCCGGCGCAGATCAGGTGGTGCAGGTCCAGCAGCAGTTCCTGCGTTCGCTCCAGCGCAAAGACCGGGATGATCAGGTTGCCGCCGCGACGTAGCGTCGCCTCGGCTTCGGACTGCAACAGCAGCCGCCGCTCTTCCTGCGTGACCTTATCGCGCTGGCGATCGCCGTAGGTGCTTTCGCAGATCACATGGTCGACGCCCGAGGGGCCCTTGGGATCGAGCTGGAAGGCCTTGTTGTCAGGGCCGAGATCGCCAGAGCAGATGACCCGCGTCCCGCCCGCCAGCAGCTCCACCGAGGCGGCGCCGAGGATGTGCCCCGCATTCCACAACCGCGCCTGCATGTGCGGCGCCGGTTCGAACAGCTCCTCCAGCTCCACCGGGCGACAGAGTTGCCATGCGTCATAGGCGTCGGCGGAGGTATAGAGCGGCTCAAACTGCTCCTCTCCGGCGCGGTCACGCCGGCGATTGCGCCGCTGTGCGTCGTATTCCTGGATGCGCCCGGCATCGGCCAGCATGTGCTCCAGCAGGTCGCAAGTCGGCTGCGTACACCAGATCGGCCCGTCGAAGCCCCTGGCCACCAGCCGCGGCAGCAGGCCGCTGTGATCGATATGTGCGTGGGTCAGCACGACGGCATCGACCTGCTGGGGGTCGAAGGCGAAATCCTCGAGGTTGAGCAGTTCCAGCGTGCGGGACCCCTGGAACAGGCCGCAGTCGACGAGAATGCGGCTGCTGCCGAGGACGAATTCCATGCAAGAGCCGGTTACGGTCCCCGCTGCGCCATGAAACGCCAGGCTAAGCCTATTGCTGGTCATCTGCCCTCCCGCTGACACCGGGCGAAGTTCCTGCCCGGACCATTGATGAGCCTGCCAGAAGCGCGCCGCCTTGTCGCATATCAAATCCCGCGCGTTGCTGGCGGGCTATGCGGTGCTGTATCCTGGCGGAAGGAGGACAGCGGATGCAGCAGATGCGGGCCATGCAGCTCGACGCGACTGGCGAGCCGCTGCGCCTGGTCGAGCGGCCCATGCCGAGGCCGGCTGCGGGTGAAATCCTGATTTCCATCGCGGCCTGCGGCGTCTGCCGTACGGACCTGCATGTCGCCGACGGCGATATTCACGGGAAGCTGCCCATCGTGCCGGGCCACGAGATTGTCGGCCGGGTGGAGGAACTGGGCGAAGGCGTGACGGGCTACAAACGGGGCGACCGCGTGGGCGTGCCCTGGCTGGGGCATACCTGCGGCCATTGCCGCTATTGCCGGTCTGACAGGGAGAACCTGTGCGATGAACCGCTGTTCACCGGCTTCACCCGCGATGACGGGTTTGCCAGCCACTGCATCGCCGATGCCCGATACTGCTTCCCGCTACCGGATAGCTTCGACGACATTCACGCGGCACCGCTGCTGTGCGCGGGACTGATCGGTTACCGCGCCTATCGCCTTGCCGGGGAGGTCGAGACACTCGGTCTCTACGGATTCGGCGGTGCCGCGCACATCCTGGCGCAGCTGGCCATTGCACAGGGGAAACGGGTTCATGCCTTCACGCGGGAGGGTGACGATGCCGGGCAACAATTCGCCTTGCGGCTGGGCTGTGCATCCGCCGCCGCCTCGACCGAGCCTCCGCCCGAGGAGCTGGATGCCGCGATCATCTTCGCCCCGGTCGGCGCACTGGTGCCACTGGCGCTGAAGGCCGTGCGCAAGGGTGGACGGGTGGTCTGCGCGGGAATCCACATGTCGGATATCCCGACCTTTCCCTATGCCGATCTGTGGGAGGAGCGCTCCATCCTTTCGGTCGCCAACCTGACGCGCGCCGATGGCCTCGAATTCCTGCCATTGGCGGCAGCAGCCGGCGTGACGACACACGTCACGCGGTTTGCGCTGGAGGATGCCAACGAGGCGCTGGACCTGCTGCGGTCCGGCAATGTCGAAGGGGCCATCGTCCTTGTCCCGTGACCAGCCCCATCAAGCCCGGCTCACCGGGTCAGGCGTTCTCGCCGGCGACGTAGAGCAGGCGGCCGGGCCCCAGCAGTTCGAGAATGTTCTCGATCTCGCTGCGTTCGAAGGCAAAGCAGCCGAGGCTGCGACCGACGCGGCCCTGGTTTTCGGCCATGGCGATGTCGACGTAGTCGGCGCCGTGAATCACGATGGCGCGCTCGAAGGCGCGGTCGTTCTCCGGCTCCAGCCCATGCAGGCGGCGCGAACGGCCGTGCTTGCCGACGTAAAGCTCTCCGGTGACATAGCTGCCGCGCGAAGAGGCGTTGGAGCCGGGTACGTTCGAGAACCGTTCGACAAATCCGCTGTTGCGCGGATCGGAACCGCGGCCATGGGAAACGAGGAACGACTTGGTGATCTCACCGCCTTCGATATCGGCGATGTGGAAGCGGAACTCACCCGAATGCGCGGTGTAGTCGGCAATGCCCAGGCGATCGCGATTGACGATGCTCGACCCGTGCTGCTCGAGCGCGGCCAGCGCCTCGCCAAGCACGCCGGTAGGCTGCGCCGCAGGAGCGGCGGGTGGCGGCGCGAGCGGGCTGGCCGGCGACAAACCGGCGGCAGGCTTAGCCAACGATGCGGGGGTAAACATGGCCGCACTGCCCACGGCCAGCGAAGCGCCGACGAAGGCGCGTCGATTCAATTTCATTTTTCGCGATCCCATGTATCTTATGTAGAACAAATGGGGGTTATTAGCCCTCCGGACAATATGAGAAACGGACGCCTGTGAAACGAGCCTCTGTAATTATTGCATTTTTCCTGGCGATTTGCGGCCAACCGGCAATTGCACAGGATGAACCGCAGTGGTCGTCTGCGGATATCACGACGTTGGAACGCTGGGTTTCGTCCGCTCCCCTTGAAGCCTTACCTCTCTTGTCTGCCAATAACCTGACGGCAGCACGCGAATCCGGCGATGCAGAGGCGATAAACAGTGCCGCAACCGATCTGGCGCTGCGGCTGGCGCGCATGCACCTGCTGGGCAATGCCACATCGGGTGAACGCCGGGGCTGGAACATCCGTGATACCGACCGCGACCTGCCGCTCGACGAGATGCTCCGGACGGCGGTTGCCAACGATACGCTGGACACATTCTTTGCGCTGATGCGCCCGGCCCACCCGCAATACTCGGCGCTGATGGCAGCCTATGAGCTGGAGGAAGACCCGGAGCACCAGGCCACCATCGCCCGCAACATGGAGCGCTGGCGCTGGATGCCACGCTCGCTGGGCGAGGACTACGTGCTCGTCAACGCCGCGAAGTTCGAGGCCGACCTGTGGCGCGACGGCAGCCATGTCGGCACCTGGCGGGTCATCGTCGGCACGCAGCGCACCCCGACACCGGTGTTTCGCGCGACGATCGAAGGCGTCATCCTCAATCCCTGGTGGGAAATCCCCACCAGTATCGTGCGCGAAAGCGTGGGGGCCCTGGTGCGCAACAATCCCTCGCTCGCCCGCTCGCGCGGCTACGTGGTGCAGAACGGGCGTTATCGCCAGCGACCGGGACCGAACAACGCGCTGGGCCAGATGAAACTGGTGATGCCCAATCCCTATTCGGTCTACATGCACGACACGCCCAACCGGCAACTGTTCGAACAGGACGTGCGCAGCTTCAGCCACGGCTGCATCCGCACGGGCGATGCGATCGGCTTCGCCACCACCCTGCTGGAAGGCGTGGCCACGCGCGAGGATGTCGACGCCATCCTCGAGACCGGGCGCACGACGACGCTCTCGATCGCGCAGCCGACGCCGGTCTACGTCACCTATTTCACCGCCGTCGCCAACGCCGATGGAAGCGTGGCGCTGCTGGACGACCTCTATGGCCGGGACCGAACTATCCGCGCGATCACCAAAGGCGGCGAGACAAAGGCCGCGGCGCCCGCCGCTCCGCAAGGCGGGCAGCGGCGTTCACTGATGGATTGCAGAAATTGATAATCGCCCGGCGAATTTGACCGAAGTCAGACCGCGGGGGCATTTCCGGCGCTAATATCCATTCGTTACTGACGCAGGAAGGAAGACATAATGCAGATCAAGCACGGCACGCTGGTGATGGTCGCCGACGGAACCAAGATGCTGCTGTTCCGCAACGAGGGCGACGAGAAGTTTATCGTCCTTGAGACGCTGGAGCACGAGGTCGACGCCAATCCCAAGTCGAGCGACCAGGGCACCGACACACCTGGAAGGGTACAGTCGCGCGTCGGCAGCGGCCGCAGTTCCTACGACGAAACCGATTGGCACCAGCAGTCGGAAGACGAATTCGCGCGGACCGCAGCAGGCATTCTCGAAAGCGCGGCCGAACAGCACGGCGATGCCGGTATCGTGGTAATCTCTGCCCCGCGCACGCTGGGCGAACTGCGCAAGCAGTATGGTGGAGCGACCAAGAAAGCGGTCATCTGCGAGATCGACAAGGACCTCGCCAATCACACGACCGATCACATCGCGGAAGTGATCGCCGCGCAATAGTCATGCTGCGGGGCTCGCTCGCTTCGCCTCAGGCGAAGAGATTGTGCTCCAAGTCGCGTTCCAGCGGGCCGGGGATATCCAGATCCCCGGCCTGCTCCACTTCGTCCTCCAGCGGGGGAGCGAAGGGAGACATCCAGAACTTGAAGCACTGGTCTGTTGCCGCGAGCATCGTTTCGAACCATGCCGCCATCAGTTCTTCGCACAGAACCAGATGCGGGGGCAGTTCGGGAGTGAAGTCTTCCTGGGCCATGGCGTAATCGATCCTTCGTTCGCGAGTCGCAAGATACCCTGCCCCTCACGCCGATGCAAAGCTAACCGCCTGGCGGCCGCTGGACGGCAGTCGGGGTGCGCATCTGGGGCGGGTAGTCCCTTGCTATTGCCTCGTATGCAGCCAGTTTCGAAAACGAGTAAGGTTTCGCGCCGCGTCGCGACCTTTGCCGGTCATGAGATATCGCAAGGAAAGGCCAAGTCGCCTGACCACAAAGTCCAGCCACAGCATCGGATAGCTCCAGCCCGCCTGCTCCTTCAGGTTCGCAAACCTGCGCCTTGCGAGCAGTTCCTCCCGGCTGTGGAATGATCTGCGCAACAAGTTCGACGCCAGCGCCCAGCCTTCCCGGTGGAACAGCCGAACCAGGTTCAGAGCCATCTTTCCGCCATCGAGGTTGCTCTTGAAGATGAGGTGCTCGGCATCCCGAAGCTGCTCCTCGCTGACGCTGCTGTCCGGTCGCTCTTCACCGATCATGGCCAGCGCCAATTCCGTCCCACGCTCGATGCCGAGCTGCCTCGCTTGCTGCAGCAGCGCGTCCGTGTCCAGGCGTGACCAATCCATCAATCGTCGCAGGTCCACGAGAAAATTCGGGCCATTGGCGAAGGCATCGTCATAGACGCTGTGCAGGATCAGGTGCAGCGCCATGTCCTGCGGACCTGGGCACGGCAGAGATTGGCCGGAAATCTCGAACGAGGACGAGCGGTCCCAGAAGCCTTCGGTGAACCTGTCCAGCAACTTGGAGGCATGATCGGCCGAGCCTGAACAGATTCGCGAATGGACCTCTACGGGAACAACGCGATTTGGCGACCAGATCGGCGTCAGGTGCTTGGCTTTCGCGCTGGGATCGGTGGGCAGTCCGGGTAGCGCCGATTGATCTTCGCCGCACAGGTCCCTGATGCATTGCCAGGCCCGCTGCGCATCGTCTGGCCTGACCAGAAGATCGATATCCTGTGCGGGGCGCATGATCGGGGACGGGTAGACCTGAAATGCCAGTGGCACACCTTTCAGGAACAGGTGTTCGATGCCCTGGTCCGCCAAGGCCCGGTTGATCAGGATACACTCGCGCCCCAGCAACAGCTGTCTCGTTGCCCAAAGCTGCACGATCGCGGCAATCTCGGCCGCAGGTTTCGCCGGCAGCTTGATGTTGTCGCACTCGGCAAGGGCATGCTGGAAGTATGGCAGGGCACGGTGTTCCTTGAGCCGTTCGACGACCATGGACCACTGTTCTGCGGAGACCTGGTCTATCCGGTCCTGATCGACGCATTCCGGCCTCAACAGGATATCCAGGATCAGTGCCTTGGGGAGTGGATCTGGGCCGGAATGCATCAGGAGCCAGCCGAACTCAGGATTGCCGCCGCCCGAGCCCGATCGAGCTTGCCGTTGTCGTTGCGAGGAAGCGGCTCCGATCGCTCATGAAAGCGCGCGGGGATCATGTATTCGGGCAGCATTGTCGCACAATGGCTGCGAAGGTCGCCAAGGCTTCCGGGACTATCCGTCACGACCAGCGCCTCGATCCGGTTGGAGATTGCCGGATCGGCGATAGCCACCGCCACCGCCTCCCGAATGCGGGGGTGACTGGATATCGCATGGTCGATCTCGCCAAGTTCAATCCTGAACCCCCGGCTCTTGACCATGTCATCAAGACGACCGAGGAAATGATAGGCGCCATGCGCATCTCGTCTCACCCTGTCCCCGGTCCGATAGGCTAAGACTCCACCGGCATCACCCACAGGTAACGGCGCCATCCTCTTGTCGGTCAGCTCACTGTCGCCGCAGTATCCCGCCATGAGTGATGGCCCCGAAACCAACAATTCGCCGACGCCTTCTCCTTCGACGAACCCGCCTGTTTCGTCGAGCAACGCGAACTCGTGACCGGCGCAAGGCTGCCCTAGGGGCACGGCTGTATCATCAGTTTGCGTCACTTCGTAATGCGAGACCACATTGGTTTCCGTCGGTCCGTAAAGGTTATGGAACCTTGCGGATGGAAACGCTTCCATCAAGGCATTCAATTCGGAGCGCGGAAACGGCTCACCCGCAAAGAGGATGTGCCGCAGCCGGCCGAGATCATGCCTGTCCAGTTGCCCGAACCGCGGCAGGCGGGAAAGCAAGCTTGGCACCGAGTACCAGATCGTAATCCCCTGCGCGGCGACATACTTGCTCAATTCGGACGGAAAAACAGCGCGT
This sequence comes from Aurantiacibacter sp. MUD11, assembly GCF_026967575.1. Lineage (NCBI taxonomy): Bacteria > Pseudomonadati > Pseudomonadota > Alphaproteobacteria > Sphingomonadales > Erythrobacteraceae > Aurantiacibacter > Aurantiacibacter sp. MUD11. The sequence goes on from NZ_CP114054.1 coordinate 1,019,639, forward strand.
TGCGCCGACACAAGGTGCACACAAGCGCCGGCACTGACTGCAGCGAAGATATCAAGGATCGACAGGTCGAACGACAAGGGGGCCAGGTTTGCCAACCTGTCTTCCGGAGACATATCGAAAGTGCGGACCGCCCAATCGACGAAGTTGAGTGAGGCCCGGTGCGAAACCATCACACCCTTGGGGCGACCGGTCGAACCGGAGGTATACAGGATATAGGCAATGTCCGATGGCTCGCCGGCGCCTGCAAACGCGCATCCCTCAAGCTCGCGCAGCATGGCGAGATCGACCGGCAATTCCCGGTAATCCGTCGCCGCGGTGTCCCGATCTTCCTTCGGCGCCTGCCTGTCGGTCAGAATGACCTTGGGGGAGCAGTCATTCGCTATCAGGGCCACGCGCTTTGGAGGGCTGCCGGGATAGATGGGCACATAGGCAGCCCCGGCCTTGAGGATCGCAAAGATCGCAACGACGGCAGCCAGGGACTTGGGCAAGTGAATGCCCACCCGATCGCCGCGAACAATTCCCATGCTGCTCAAGTGCCCGGCAAGCCTGTTGCTGAGATCATCCAGCGCGGCGTAATCCAGCACCTCTTCCTCGTGGAAGACCGCAGGATTGCCGGGCCATCTTCGCACGGCATTCTCCAGCAATTGCGGAAGTGTTCGCATGTCTGTGAAGGAATCCCAGTCTCAGGCTGTTGGCGACAGTAGACCGGTTACGAGCCCGACGCGATAGGTGTTGCGCTTTATCTTCGGCGATACGGATCGAGCACGATCGACGTTCTGCAGGCCAAGCTGAAGGCATCCAACCATTACGCTGAGCGCTGCAGCCGCATCGCAATACCCATCATGACGCGCTCACCGTGCGGACTCATCTGCACGCCTTCCCAAGCGATCAGTGAGAAATGCCGTTCGAGGTCCTCCATCAGCTCGTCCCTGACCCGCGCTTCGACCTCCGGAGTGCATTCTTCGCGAAATGCGGTCTTGTGCAGGAGCAAGAAGCGCCCGCTCGGCTTCAGTATGGAAAGCAGGTTGCGAAGATAGGCCGAGCGTTCCGTGGCGCTGCGAAGCGTATGATAGCAGCCACGATCAAACGCGCAGTCGAACGCATCGTCGATCGGTAGCTTTCTGCAGACGTCCCCTGCCAGGAAGTGAGGAGAAGCCGGTGCGTCACCGTACCGCCGTCTAGCGCGCTCGATGGCCGGTGGCGCGATATCGAGCGCGACGACGCGGTGCCCTTTGTCAGCGAAGAAAGCGGCAATCTCGCCCTGGCCGCAACCGAATTCGATGATGGAACAACCAGGGGCGAAGAAGCCGTCGGACACCGCAGCCTCAACGGGCTGCGGGATAGCGTCTATCATCCAATGCGGTCTGTAATCGTCCTTCGCCCACTGCCGTGACCAATTGCTCCGGACATCAGTGGTGAGCCTCCGACGCAGTCCTTTCAGGAAACCGATCATGACGCCCCACCTTCCGCTACACTGGAGTTTCCCGACGGGCCCGCTGGCAAGCTCATTCGGCGGTCAGCTTCAGCAAATGGGCCAGGGTTCGATACTGGATCTCCGAAGTTCCCGAGTACGAAAGACTGCCCTGCGCATCGCGCAACTCGCGCTCAATCTCGCTTTCCATCAGGAAACCCGCCCCTCCGAAAACGTGCATCGCTTCCTGCGCCACCTGCACCCAGTTTTCCGATACGGTCAGCTTCGCCAGGGCGCTATACTTGGCGATGGACTGTCCAGCATCCATCTGCAGTGCCGTTTCACGCACGACAAGACGAGCGGCTTCGATCAATCGATACATATCGACCAACCGTTTCGAGACGCTCTGGAAATCCGCGATCGGCCGACCGAACTGCCGGCGGCTGCGGGCGTAATCCGCTGCCTGCTCGTAGAGCCGCTGCATCGCGCCGATCGCTGGGGCGAGGATGAAGCCACGCTCAAACTCCATGACCTTGAGAAAGAGTCTGAGTCCGCCGCCTTCCGCGCCGATCCTTGCACTTTCGGGCACATGGCAATCGTTCAGGACGACATCGCCCATCTGGGCGGTTCGCAAGCCCATTTTCGGGACATTCTGCGATGTCTGCAGGCCGTCGATCTCGCGTCTCACGCAAAAGGCGCTCAATCCGAATGCGGCGCCAATGTCACCGGTGCGCGCGAGGATGACAAACACATCGGCAATCGGGGCATTGGTGATGAATACCTTGCGGCCCGAAAGCCGGTAGCCATTCTCGGTCCGAACGGCAGTCGTCTCGATTGCACCGATGTCGGACCCCGCATCAGGTTCGGTTACCGCCAGAGCCCCAATCAATTCGCCGCGAGCAAGCTGACGGATCAGATCCGCATGCTTGGTGCCGTTTCCTGCAAGCAGCGCCGACAGGCAGCCCCAGCCATGGGCACCAAGTGCAAGGGCGAGGCCGTTATCCTTGCAGGCATAGCCAAGGGCCTCCATCGCCACGACGGCATCGCTTGCGGACATGCCCTGGCCGCCCAGCTTCTCCGGAACCATCGGACCTGCCAAGCCAAGCCCGGCACAGGTATTCCACAAGGCTCGATCAAACTCGAAGGCGCCGTCTCGCCGGGCCAGATCGTCAGCCCCCGCTTCGGCCAAACCTTGAACCACGCGATCGTGAAGCTCTTTTTGAGACGGTGTCAGCGGCAATTCAGCGTCCCCGAAAAGCGAAAGTACGCACTAGGTTCATAATCTTTCCATTGCCGGCCGCCTGTCCAGAGCTGAATGCACCTGAAGCCGCCCGCCGTGCATTATCCAGACCGACCACAGTGTGGAGGTACTGCAGCGTCTCAGCGAGCTCGGCTGCCAAGCCGACGGACTTTGCGCGCTCCTGGATCGCCGTGACGTCCAGAGAGTCGTAGTGTCTTTGCAGCAGAATCCCAAGGTCGAGCAGGCGCAACAGCAACTGCGGTCGGTTTGCCGTAAAGCTCGTCCAGAACTGCTGGGTCGGCGAAAGGATCGGCACCGGATTTTCTTCCGTCGCCGGAAGCACCTGATCCCACGGCGCAGCTGGCAAGTGCCTGACGCGGACGATCGCCTGTTCACCGATACGACACCGCAGCTTGCCAGCCGATGCCAGGCCACAGCCGGCTACGAGCTGCGAAAGCGGCTCAACCCCTTCGCTGGCCGTGTACAGTGCGATTTCGTAGATCGGTCGCGTGGCGCGGTGCGGATAGAAATGGTTCGCCAGCGCCAGGTCATCGCCGAGCGCCCACGGTACGGAGGAGGAAGCCAATGCGGCCATGAGCGGCCGGCTTTCCGCCTCCAGCATCTGCGTGATGATCCAGTTCTTCGAATGCGCACCACGCATCCGCTGGATCACGCCATCGTGTCCATCGCGCCTTGCCTGCAGATGATAGCAGAGCGGAATCAGCAGGCACCCGGCTGCCAGCGCATCGAAATCCGCTTCGGCACACCATCGAGACCAGGCACGCTCGCTCCGGTCAGGCTCCCCCAGGGCCACCTGCAGCAGAAGCAGATCCTGCGCGTCAATCGCCCGCAATTGCGCGGCCAGGGATTTCCTGAATATCACTCGGCTACCTGTCAAAGTCTTGCGGAAACACGTCTCGCAGTTGCGCGATCATGTCGTCGTAATTGATGATGACCTCTCGCAAGTCCCGAGACAACAGGCGCTGCGTTCCCGCGCTCACTTTACGCCTCTCCAATCCGAGGAAATCAAAGATCCGGTCTGCCGTGGCTTGATGCCTGGCGGCGTCTTCAAGGTCGTCTTCGTAGACCAATGACAGGTGCGGGTGCGCGGATAGCGCGCTGCGTTCGATCGCCAGGTGTTCCTTGCGACGGTGAATGCGGGCGATGACCTGATCCACATCGATGGTCAGCATCTGCTGGGGCACGGCTTCAGACGGGTCGCTGACCCAAAGCCGACGCTGCAGCGCGACTATCGCCGAGATACTCTGCCGCACGATATCGCGCCGCGTTACATGGATGATCGACCAGCCGCGCTGCGCGAGAGCGTCGACAAAACGGGCGGTGGCGAAATTCTGCACGCTTTCCAACTGGTTGGGTTGAACGTGGCAGCCATAGACCCGGTCGCCTGCGGCACTACTGCAACCAAGAACATATGGAACGGGCAACCAGACGCGCTGCTGCAGGATCTCCTTGTCGAAATGCGTTTCCGGATGATCGTTCAGCAGCGAATGCAACAACCAGGTGCCGGTTCTGCCCTGCGCAAGAATGACGCAGGCTCGGCGAGCTGGCGCCAGCGACCTCGCGTATCGTGCCAATTCCCGTGACTTGCGCAGCAGCAAGCCGCCAGGTGCCGGGTATTGCTCCTGGAACGACCGGTTCGCCGCCGCCTTATCCACGATCGGCACCCTTTCGTGCCCGCTGAAGCTTCTTCGCAATGACCTGCAAATAGGCCTCTCTGGACGTGCTTTGCCACGTCAGGTTATCGGCATGAATGCGTCTGCGCGCCAGCACGCGCGGCACCATCAGCTCCTTCAGCCCCGCCTCGCGGCCGCGATCGAGCCAATCGATCAATTCGCCGCCACGCAAGTCTTCGTCGAAACCGCCGATCTGTTCGAATGCGCTGGCGCGGCAGACCATTGTCGTTGGCAGAAGACCGGGTTGAGCCGTCTCGGTTGCCGCTTCTCCAACACCGTCCGGGCAATCCGGATCTCGGAATTTCTCTATCAGCGTAAACGCGAGGTCATATTCCCCGATCATCGGAACCTGCGCTGCCAGCTTGTCTTCCAGCCACAGGTCGTCGGCATCGAGGAAAGCCAGGATCTGGCCGCGGGCTTGCGCAATTCCGTGGTTGCGTGCGGCCGCCGGACCTTTGCAGGCTTGGACGAAGCAGCGCACCTTGTCGCCGAAGGATCGAGCAATGTCTGCGCTGTTGTCGGTCGATCCGTCGTCGACGACGACAACCTCCATCGGGCCGAGACTCTGGCACAAGGCACTCTCGATCGCCTCACCGACAAACCGCTCACCATTGTGAACAGGAATTATCACGCTCACCGCATTCATTACGAAGCAGCCTCGCGAAGCTTCTCGTAGATCCCGATGTAGCCTTCCACCATTGCGTTCATCGAGAAGCGCTGGCGGACGATTTCTCGCGCGCGAATCCCCATGGCCTCGGCCAAGTCCGGTCGGGTCAGGATTGTCTTCAGTGCGTCAGCCAGGCTGGCAGGGTCGATGTTCTCGATCAGCAACCCCGAGCCGTCATGCTCGACGATCTCCGGCAGGCCGGAAACCGCAGACCCGACGATGGGCAAAGCATGACCCGATGCCTCCAAGGCAGCCATCGGGAGGTTTTCGTTTGCCTCGGATGGAATGGCGAACACGCTGGCCGTCTTCATGAGTGCGGAACGCTGATCGGAATCGACCCAGCCGGTAAAGGTCACATGGTCTTCAAGCCCGGCGTCAGCGACACGCTGTTCGAGGCTGGAGCGCTCCGGCCCATCGCCAGCCAGCACAAGCTGCACTTCGTGTCCTTGTGTGCGAAGGATGGCAAAGGCATCGACAAGCCTGTCCACCCGCTTCCATTCGACCATCCGGCCAACCCAGAGAATGCTGGCAGGCTGGCCTGCCCGATCGGGCAAGTCTTCGAGCACCTGGCCGTCCGGTATTCCATTGTAGACCACGCTGGTCTTGCCGCTTGCGTCGGGCGCGTGGCCCAAGGTCCAGTCGCGCATGTGTGCAGAAACAGGTGCGATCCAGTCGGCTTTGCCCACTACGTCAAGGAACAGCGAGCGGTTCGAGGTCGCGCTGGCTGCAACCGAATGCAACGTCAGGACTGTCGGGACAGGGGCGGGTGACTGCGTGTCGAAATGGAAGATCGGCGATGGACCGCTGAATTGCAGATGGGCGATCTCGGGCCGGAAGCCGGCCTTGATCTCCCGCATTCGTGCGCGCGTTTCCAGGATCGCGCGGATATCGCGTCTGGACAATGATGTGAGCATCTCCAGCCGGTGCACAGGCATGCCGCGCCATTCGTCCCTGTCAGGCATTTTCTGATCGCAATGAGAGGTAACTATCAGGACCTCGTAGCCACGACTTTGCAGAGCGCGCAGCAGGTGCTCGCTCATGCTTTCGATACCCCCGACGAAGGGGAAGAACCGCTCTGCCAGATAGAGAACCCTCATCGGCGTCAGGGCCTATCCAAGAACGTGAGATCGGAGAAGCCTGGCATTTCCGTGATGCCCTTCCCTTTCCGTCGCTTCACTGACTTGAGCAACATGAGGAGATGGTAATGCTCTGTTTTCGATTTGTTTTTGGTCAGGTTGTTCTCATGCCGCCGATGCTTCAGGACCGTGTCCTTGTGCACCCGAAAGACGAGTTCCTCCTCTTTCGCCCTGAGATACCAGTCGAGGTCGTCCGAATACTCAAGTTCGGTGTCGAAATTGCCGATCCGGTCAAATGCGGATTTGCGCATCAAGGCGCAGCACAGGCTGGGCAGGATAAAGGGTGCCGAATCCGGATCATCCAGGATCTTGGTCTGACCAAGGACCACGTCTGCCTCTTCCAGCAAGGGAAGCTGCAGGGCCAGCTTGTCAGGGGTCCAGATGTCATCTGCATCGAGGAAGGCGACAGCATTACCCTTAGCCAGCGCAAGCCCGGTATTACGAGCATGCTGGGGGCCTGAATTGTCCTGGTACACATACCTGATCGGTCCGCGGCACGCCTTTACGATGGCGGCCGTAGCATCCGTCGAACCGTCATCGACGACGATGATCTCTTCGATCCAATCGGATGGTTGCGCGAGCACGCTGCCGATGGCTTCTTCGATGAACTTCTCCCCGCAAAAAACCGGCATGATCACGCTGGTGCGCCAGTCCGTCACAGCAGGTCTTTCAGAAGTGCGGCAGCAGCATTCGGATGGCCGCTGATGCCAAGCTTGTAGGCCGGAACCGTGTCGACCAAGGCCCTGAATGCGTCCATCGCCTCCCCGCCCGTTCCTGACAGCTGGAAGATCGAACTGGGGGCAATTGCGAAGAGCGCCTTGGCAGCCGAGACGGGTTCAAGACCGGTTGCGCAGTCCGGGTCGACCGATGGCAGGACGATTGCCCGCACGGGTGCAGCCGGCAGCATGGGAAGGTGCCCCGTCCCCAGAATCACAGCCTTGTCGCGGTCATAGCGCATCGGATTGACTGCAGCTGTCTCCAGTCGGGGAACATCGAGAGACTGTGGTCGGTCAGCTTTGCACTCGCAAAAAGGCTGTGGACCATGGGTGTGCGGTCACGATAGCTGAGCAGGCAGTAGTCCTCGCCTACGAGCCGCAAACCGGCTGATGCCGCAGCCATCGCGGTCGTCGATTTTCCCGAGCCCCCCTTGCCCACCAGCAAGATCGCACCGCTGGTGTCGCCCACAGCCGCCGCATGCACGAAGACGCCACGCTTGTGTTCGGACCATGCCTGCAGGATTTCTCGCAAGGGCGCCGCGCGCTCGTAGGCTGGCAGCCTCTCCGGGCTGGAAATCCACCAGTAAGCGCAGCCATCGTCCAGCGAAACGACGGAAAAAATGCCGCAATACATGTCGTACGCGACTTTCACCCCGGGTCCATTGGCGCCATGGATCTCTCTGCGGGAGGTAAAATCATCAGTGCTCCAAGGAGAAGCCGGCATGCCCACACCGGTCGTAGCTTCATCCCACAAGCACACTGTAAGGTCAGGCTGGGGGGCGGTTTCGCCTTCGACCAGCAAATGTTCGAGAGCCGGCAGGACAAGATCGACCAGGGCCGCGCCCGCAAATCGCAGGCGGATCAATTGATCGTTCAGACGTATCAGGCGGTCATGAATCTCACAGCCGTCATCAACTATCCTGTCGTAAGTCTGACGAACCTCACGCAACAGCTCCAGGGTCTTGTCAGGTGCCCTTTGCATTGGGCCATCCACTGTCCGTGACATCGTGTATGGGATCAATCGTCAGCAGTTCCTGGAGGTCTTCATAGATTACGAGTTCGGGCTTCTGCCAGGCGCTCGAGGCCTTTTGGCCGAGGTCTTCGGGCGGCAAAGCATCCGCGACCTCCTGGACAAGGTTTTCCTTTATTAGCCTATCCAAGAAATCCGTGATGTCTTGCTGCATTTCGGCGACAGGATCATATCGTCTCTGCATCAGCTCCACGAGCTGTGAAATCGACGCCCCCTTTTCGAGAGCAGCCCAAATGTCGGCAGCCGATCCCTCAAGATTGTAATAGGTACCAGTCTTGATGCTCAGGACAATTGCCTCTCCGTTTACATTCTCATGGATCAAATCTTCGGATTTTATCTTCAGCAACACATCATTAGAAAACATCAAAAAGAACCCTGTTTCATTCTATACGCCGAGGCGTTCGGCACGCTCTACCCACTTGGCCGAAATCGGCGATCCAAGCAATTGGCAGGCGTCGCTAATGTCGGTCACAAGCTCTTGCGCCAACCACTTCTCGACAGCTTCCGGCATGCTGTAACTTGATGTCCGGCTCTGTGTGGGTGGAGGCAGCAGCTCTTCTGCGAGCGGAGGGATGCCCAGCCAATGCGATATGCCCGCCAGGAACTGCGCGGCATCGTCCTTCAGCTCCTCCAGGTAGCCAATTTGGATCTGCTCCTCGGGGAACTCGGACCTTAACGCGCGAATGGTCGAAGCGTACTTCGATTTCTGAATGGCGGAGGCCGCAGTCAGTGCGCTGCGAAAGTCGGACAATTCCCAGTCGGTTCCGATCACCCGGCCCGTTCGCGCGAGGTAACGGCACAGTCCCGACCAGGCCCGGTCTATCGGGTCACGTATGAGGAAAACCAGCTTGAGATCGGGGAAGCTGCTGCGCATCGCAGCCAGTTGAGCAGGCGTCGCCTGTGCATATCGATGGCAGAATTCGCCGGTCAGGCGATCGCCGGCCTTCGCGAACAACCCGCGATACCAATCGTCGCCACGGTGATCGAAGTAGTAGCGCGCAAACCACGACAGCTGATCGAAACTGCGGATCTTCGTGCGCAACACACGGCGCATCTTGCGCGCTTCCCCAGGCGCCTCTCCAGCAAGCATGTGCGCAACCGCAGGCAGATCACTCTGCCGTGTGAAGAAGCCTATCGATTTGACCGGAGGAAGCCGGACGTCGGGATGGCGCCGCAAAGCCTGATAAAGCCAGGTCGTGCCACATCGCTGTTCGCCGATGCAGACAAAATCCGGAGGCCTGTGAACCATGCATGGGCTATAGTTGCATGGGTTTCCGCGATGAAAGGCTTTTCTTCCCGCCAGAATCGACGCAAGTACCCATGATTACCTTGGTGTGCGTACGGATTTTCACTTGATGATCGAACATGTCCTGATGGTCGATCGCGTACCACATCCGGCCTTCAACGGTGTCACGCGGTACATGCGAGAGCTGGCTGCTCGCGCTGCCGACACTCCGCCAGACCTCGACCTTGCAGTCCTGCACTGGGGCCGGTGCATATCTCCCAGAACCTGGCTGCGAATGAGCCGCCCGGGAATGAGACTTCCGCGAAGGCTGGTGGAGTTCAACAAGCAGAAGCTCTTCCCTTTCGGTGTCCGGCGCAGCGGAGCCGCGCTGTTGCACTTTCCCGCTCACGGCATTCCGCCCGAATGGCTGCAAACCGGCAAACCGAACCTGATTTCACTGCATGGGGCTGCGGCTCAGGTTGCCCCGGAATGGGATACCGATCCCGAGAGATTCCTGAAGCTGCGCCGCACTGTGGCCACAGCCTGCGAAACGAATACGCATTTCGTGACCTTTTCCCGCTTTGCCCGGCAGGAGATTATCGATCACTACGGCATTGACGCGGAACGTATCGACGTGATCCCTCACGGCGTCGATCATTCCCAATTCCGACCGCAGAGTGCAGCCGAACGCACGGCTTTTCGTGAGCGCACAGGCCTCAAGGCTCCCTTTGCGCTGTACTTAGGGCCGTGCGCGCCGCGAAAGAACGTCGAGACGACAATCCGAGCGTTTGCGCTGGCTCGCGAACGTTTCGGTTTTGACCATCACCTTCTGCTTGCCGGCAGACGACACGCGCACCAGCAAAGACTTGAGGCGCTCGTCAAAGAAGAAGGGCTGGCCGACTTCGTCCACTTCCAGGGGCCCGTTGCTCCGGCCGATCTGGTCGGCTTGTACAATGCAGCCTCCGCCTTCCTTTTCGCTTCGCGCTACGAGGGGTTCGGCCTGCCGATATTGGAAGCGATGGCTTGCGGCACGCCCGTCGTGACATGCGCGACAACTGCGACGGGAGAGATTGCCGGCAATGCTGCCCTGACGATACCCACACCTGACGATCTGGACGCGCTTGCCGACGCCATAGGCAAAGTGCTGACTGATCAGGACATGGCCGGTTCGATCAGTCAGGAAGGACTAAAACGCGCAGCGGAGTTCAGCTGGGAGCGCTCCGCAAAGGCCCATTTCGCCTTGTATCGCCGACTTATCAGCCAATCACGGAGCAGCGCGCCATGACTGACGACATGCTGATCCATATCGGCTTCCACAAGACCGGCTCGTCTTTCCTGCAGCATCAGGTCTTTGCCGACGACCAACTGGGTTTCGGCCTGGTCAGGCGCAAGGACCCCGAAGTCGCCGAGGCAATCCGGCATGAACATCCCTATCGCTTCAGGCCTGACGTGGCCCGCCACAAGTTGCGTGCGCAGTGTGCCGAGCAACGCGAGAAGGGTCGTTATCCCGTGCTTTCGCACGAAGGCCTATCCGGCCAGATCTTCTGCGGCGGTTTCGATAGCCTGGGCATCATGAGGCGGCTGAACGAGGTTGAGCCGAATGCGCGCATCCTGATCGTGATCAGGGAGCAGACGGGCATGCTCATTTCGCTCTACAATCAGTATGTGCGGTCCGGCGGGAGGGAACACTTTCAGGACTTCCTGCGCCATCCAGGCGGCGGACAGTTGCATTTCCACCGCGATCACCTGTCGTATCACAATCTGATCGGCGCCTATCAACAAGCCTTCGGCCCCGATCGCGTCCTGGCGCTGCCCTACGAAATGCTGAAACGGGATCAGGTCGACTTCGTGACGAGGATAATGAAATTCTGCCAGTTGGACCTGGACGATGACGGCCAGAAGCGCGTTGCCGGCCTTGGAACGGTCAATCCATCGATTCCGCCCGTCGGCAATGCCATCAAACGCTGGACGAACTTTCTCGCCCGCCTGCCGGAACGCGCAGGCATTCACGGCCCGGTGCCCTTCACCATCACGCGCAAGACCAACAACCGGATCAAGCGCTACACACGAAGGATTGGCGAGTTGGCCCCCGCTTCGTGGAACTCGCGTCTGCAGGAACGCTTTCGATCGACGGTATTGAGCGAGATCGGTGATCACTATCGCGACAGCAATCGCCGGACATCGGAACTGATCGGCATCGATCTGGCGGCGCTGGGCTACGACTGTTGAGGCTAGACGCCTTCCAACCACTCGGCGACTTTTGCGCTGCCAAGTTGAGATCTTGAAACCGGATGCTCCACGTCTTCAGGCGCAGGCCGCGTCTGAGGGGCTGCCATGAATTTTTCGATCCTGCTCCGCAGCAAGGTCTCGGGATGCTGCAGATAGATCGCACGCAAATGCTCGGCGTACCAATCAAGATACAGGTTCACCATCGTGGCATTATCCCTGCCTTCAGCCTTGGGATGGAACCCGTCCGAGAAAACCAGATCGAGCTGACCATCTTCTCGAATATCGGCACGACAGAAATAGACTGGAACGTCTTGCATGATCGCAAGCGTTGCGAAGCCCGGCTGCAGGAAGATCCGGCGGCCACAGATATCTGCCGGGGTACCGAAGCGCCCCTTCTGGCCATCTCCCAGGATTGCCACCAGCCCGCCTGCGGCCAGCTCTCGTCTTGCCTGTATCAGATGGCGGCCCATAGCCGCATTGGCGGTGGCCATGGCCTGGTCGCGCGGCAAGCCGCGCCTGGAAGTCAGCATGGCGCCAATCACGGGACGACCGACGCGCCGAAAGTACCAGTCTGTGGCTGATCTGGTCGCGCTCTGATGGGCAAAAGTGATGATTGCGGGCCCGTCCGGAAACTGGATCTCGGCCTCCCGGCCGGCGGCCGCCAGTTCGACCAAGGCCTTCCGCACTCCGACATGGAATGGTGGCCGCTTGGCAGCATTTACTTCGAGGTGAGCGAGGTTGAAACGCGACAGCCGCCAGGTGTCGGCCGGCTCACCCTGCCGCGTTACCATCAGGAAATCACGGAACAGCCGATTCTCCTGCCGTCGGCGAATGGATAATTCCGAGAGCCGGAAGACGACGCGGTGATGCTTCTGGTATGTCCGCCGGAAGGCCACGAGCGCCGCAGGCGACAAACGTCGCGCTACCTTCAAGCACATCGTGAAGACGGTTTGCAGTAACCCCAGGCGCCAGACGTATCGCAGGACCTGACGGATCATGCGTTGATCAGGCGCTCTAGATTATGCCCGCGCTTATTCGTTTTCGAAGCCGCCTCGATCAGCGCCAGCTCGGTTCGCGAACTGGCAGCAAGGACGGCCTTCGCACGATCTTCATCCATCGGAGCGCTTGCATAATGCGGCAAGGCCAATCCGCGAGCGATTTCAAGCCGCGCGACCAGCTGATCTTGAAACATCTTGCGATAACGCGCTTCGTGGGCAGGCTTCTTCAGGCACTCACCCGTTGCCCATGCTGCCAGTGCACCGCCATACATCCCCAGGCTGACGCCGACGGAGTAGATCGGATCGAAGAAACCACTGGCATCGCCGATCATGAAATAGCCGGGCCCGGCAACGCATTCCGAATGACCGGCAAAGTCATTGATGAAATGATAGCCGTCTTCGCGAAGCGTTGCGTGCTCCATCAGGTGGGCAAGTTCAGGCTCCGATTGCACGATATGGTTGAAGCGTGTTTCCCAGTCTGGGAAGTCCCGTTTGAGTGCCGAGACGGTTTCCTTGGTCAGGACAAAGCCGATGCTGGTGTATTCGCGAAGCGGGATGTGCCAGCACCACCCGGAATTGCCGTCGAGCGCCAATGAATGCTGGTAGGTAACTGGCTTGTGCTTGCGGATATCGGCATGCTCGCGAACGATGCCTTGCGCATCATAATATCGCGAATTGCGAAAATAGCCCCAAACGCTTCGGAAGCGGAAGTCAGGATTCGTGATGCGCGATCCCAACTGTCGCGCCAGGAAGCCCGACTGACCCGAGGCATCGATAACGTATGGCGCCACGATCACGCCAGCGCCATCCGGCCCATCATAGTGCAGTTCGTTCTGCGAGCCGTCGTAGTTCAGCCTTCGCGCGACCACCTTCTCGAACAGCTTGGCGCCATGCCGCTGTGCGCCGCGTACCAGTATCTGGTCAAACTCATCGCGCTCCACGTGCAAGCCAAGCCGTTCGTATCCGAATTCCTTGAAGGCGATCTTGCTGACGTCGCCGGCCCAGCAAACTCGTCCGCCTTGCTTCGAGACGAAATTGGCCGCGACGATGTCATCGGTCACGCCGAGCATATCGGCATACTTCCAGATATGCGGGATCAGGTTCTCGCCAACACGAAGCCTGGGGTGAGCCTCCTTGTCGAGAATTACGACATTCACCCCAGCCTTGGCCAACAGCCCGGCGGCCATGCTTCCGCTGGGCCCGGAACCAACGACCACAACATCTGCTTGCGCGGGAATAGCCATCCTAGCGCTCCTCGTACCGGCTCAACAGGCGGCCAAGGTCGTTCAGGGTTTCGAAGTTGCCAGGCGTAATGTCGTCGGGATCGACTGCGATCCCCATCTCGTCCTCGATATACGAGACGAGCATGAACAGCTGCAGTGAATCCAGCAGCCCGGACGAGAGCAGTTCGGTGTCGCCCTCAACCGTGATTTCCTGCCCTGTCGCACTTGGCAGTTGCTCGAAGAATCCCTTCAGTTGCGCGAGATGCGCATCTGCAACGGAAGTTACCATAAAACCCTGGCCCCAGCGGCACGGTTGCGACCCGAACACCGTGCAAGATTTGCGAACCCTAAGCGATAAACCTTAGCGTGTTCACAAGACTATACCAGATCAGATACCTAGCAAGTACCAATCTTAGACCGTAGTGCGCCGACCCAGTCAGCTGTGTATCGATTGGCAAACCTGCGATCTAGCCGCGTGACCTCGGGCAGATATTCGGCGCTCAGTTGCCTCCGAATCTGCGGCGGCATCGGCACCTTTTCGCCGGCATGGATTTTTTCCGAAAGACCCTCGCCGCACCGCGGCTCTATGCCGAGGAACCGGCAGATCCCCGAGAAGAAATCGGCCGGGTCTTCCTCGAGTTGATCGTAGAACGCTACGTGCAATTGCGTATCTGGGAAATGTCGAGACCAGCGGGAAATTACCGTGTCATAGCGATTGTTCGCCTGCGCCTTGTCCCAGGCAAGAAAGCGCTCGATTTGCTCAATGCTGGCGTTTGCGAGGCCGGAATGGCCGTACCGTGAGAAGTACATCGCTGCCTGCGACCACATGCGCTCGACGGGATTACGCAGAATGTAGACGATCTTGGCGTCGGGCAGCAGCTTGGCCACGCGATCCACCCCGGCATCGTCCAGCCGGGCATAGGCGGGGCAGACCTCCCCGGCGATGGCCCTGCCACTGTTCGAAAAGCAGCGGGCATACCAGCGATCGTCCCTTGGCGTGAGGAAGAAGCGCGCGTGCCACATGAGGTTCGCCGGGTGCTGGACCACATCGTCCAATCCGACCCGCAACCAGCGCCGCAACATGAAACGGTCATACTTGCCGTGAAACGCATCCAGGAACAGGGGCCTAGGGCTGCGGTCGAAATAGTGCAGCTCCTTTATCGGCGGCAGCCATACGTCATCGTGCTGCTGCAAATGATGATGCAGCCAGGTTGTCCCGGCTTTCTGGGCACCGATAACGAGGAAATCCGGCAAAGGCATCTCTACCCCGGCAAGATATGACCGGAAGTCAGGCAACGCACGCGGTAAAGCGACTGGCGTGCCGTGACGTAGAGACTGTGCCCATCATCCCCCCATGCACAGTTTGCAGGCGGTTCGGGAAGCTCGATCCTGCCCAGGGGAACGAAGTCTGGCGAGATGACCCATACGCCGCCCGGTCCGGTAACGAACAGGTTCCCGCGCTTGTCGACCTTCATGCCGTCGGGCGTTCCCGCCAAATCGCGCCGCATGTCCAGAACCTGCAGTTGATCGCCGAGCCGACCGTCGTCGAGGACGCGAAAGGCATGCAGCCTATGGCTGCTGGAATCGTCGACATAGAGCGTGCGCTCGTCGGGCGAGAAGGCAAGCCCGTTGGGCGCCTCCATCTCCTTGTGAAGGAGCTCCAGTTCTCCCGATGGCGCAAGCCGGTAGATGCCCGAGAAGCCGAGTTCTCGCTGGTGCTTGGCGATGCCGAAGGGAGGGTCGGTAAAATAGATGCTGCCATCGCTTTTCACCACGACATCGTTCGGGCTGTTGAGTCGCAGTCCCGCGAATTCCTGCGCAATGACAACCCGCTCGCCATTATCCAGTTCGCGATAGACACATCGCGCGCTGTGAGCACAGCTGATCAGCCGACCTTCACGGTCCAGCGTGTTGCCATTGGGATGCCCGCAGGGATGACGCAGCGTAACGACGGAGCCGTTCCGCCATTCCATCAGCCTGTTGGCGGGAATGTCGCTGAAGACCAGCGATTGGGTCGACGCGCGCCAGACTGGCCCCTCCGTGAATTCCATGCCGCTGGCCAGCCGTTCAATCGAGGCGTTGCCGGCGACAAGGTCCAGCATGGCAGGATCATCCACCACGATGCGCATGGGCTGGCTTGGGGGGTGCCACAATTTGCGCTTCACCCGGCGCAGGTAATTTACGGACCTTCTCAGCAATTGGGTAACTTCGTTTCGCCCGAGGACAGCCGATCCAACATGGCGAGATAGCCATGACCATCGATCGGAAGCGATACCTGCCGCTGTTCCATTCCTGCCAGGTAGAGCGCATTCATGACTTCCAGCGTTGCCAGCGCCCCGCGACAATCAAGCTCTGGATCAAGCGGCGATCCGGCCTTGATGGCCTCCGCAAAGCGCCAGAGCAGGTTGCCATGCCCCGCCCGAGGCGGATTGCCAGACCAGCTGCGTCTTACCCCCACGCGGCCAAGCACATGCTTCAATGTCTTGCGCAATCGACTTGGCAGGATCCGCCGTCTTGCCTCCGGATTGGTATTCAGTCTCGTCCAGCCAATCTTCGGCTGTCGGTGATGATCTTCAAATGACGCGATGGCGGCGTCCGTTGCCGTCTCGAACGTTCCCAGCTCGATCAGGTCACCCGGATTGCCAGAAAGACTTCGGGCCTCGGGGATACGGATCATACCCTTCGTCCCGACGATCGTCCTGAAGTTTCCGGCGAATGGCTGGTTCATGCTGGCATTGATGGTCGCGAGCGCACCGTTCCTGAACCGCATGGTGGCGACAAGCGTATCCTCCATGTCGGTGTCATGCGCGTGATTGGCGAATTGCGCCTGAACGCTGACCACGTCTCCGGCTAGGTCCCGCAAGAGATCGATGTCGTGGCTCAACTGGCTCATCACGAGCCCGCCACCTGCGAGCGACCACTCAGCCTTCCATGGCTCGCGCTGATAATATGCCTGCGAACGCATCTCGTGCCAGTTCCAGATGATCTGACGAATTTGCCCGATCCGCCCCTCGTCGATCAGCGACTTGATCGCTCGGGGAGTGTGGAAGCCGCGATACTGATATGCGCAGCCGACAAGGAGACCCAGTTCTTCCGCGCGGAGCAAGAGCTGCGCTGCCTCGACAACGTGACGCGCCATGGGCTTTTCCAGCAGGACGTGACAACCGGCTTCGAGGCAATCGTTCGCGATCGGCGCGAGCTGTGCATGGGGTACGGCGATGGACACGAGATCACATCGCGCCTCTGCGAGCATTCTGCGGTGATCCGACCAGTGCGGCGCCTGGAATTCCTCCCCTGCGCGTTGTGAAGCTTCGGGATCGATATCGCAGACCGCCACAACCTGCATGTCCGGGCACCGCTGCGCCCACAGCAGGTGCAGCTGCCCCACGTTCCCGCAGCCGATCATCCCGAAACGAACCATTCAGCGGGCCGTATCCGGGGGATCGAATGGCACACGACCGCTGTAGAGGGATGCTCCTGCGTCGATCGTAAGGACGCTCCCCGTGGTAAAAGCCGATTGCGTTTCATCGGCAAGGAAACAGACGGCATTCGCTATGTATTCCGGCGGGATTGTCCGCTGATGCAGCAGCGCCAGCCGTGACTTGCGCTCTTCCGCCGAAACCCACCCGGGAGCCACTGCATTCACCCTGATCGCGTGCTGCGCGAGGTCGACGGCCCATTCACGCATCTGTGCTTCCTGCGCGGCCTTGGACGCAGAATAGCTCGCCCACCGAGACGGCAGGTGAGCGTGAATCGAAGAGACGAAGGTGATCGAACCGCCCCCGCCCGCAGCCATGACCGGCACGATCTTTCGGGCAAGTCTGGCCGGACCTGCCACGTTGGTTTCCAGCGCCTGGCGCCAATGGTCTTCAGTCTCGGCCATGCCGTTCACTTCGGATTGAACCCCGAAAGCGAACACCAGGATGTCGCAGCTAGCCACGGACAGCCCTTCGACCGCGTCGGCATCACCCACGTCGATACGGTTTACCGTCAGCCCTTCGTTCGAGATGCTGCTTGAACAAGCCGACAATCTGGCTTCGTCGCGGTCGAGCAGCATGACGCTCGCCCCGCGATCCAGCAGAGCTTCTGCAATGCTAGTACCGATGGCACCGGCTCCCACCACGATGGCGCTGCAGCCTGATATTGGCTTGCCGTGGGAGTGGGACATCATTGGTTGGTTCCTGCTGCCAGCGCGTTCTCTCAACAATCGGAGCCACCGCGCCATTCTGCCCCTGCCCCTCATCTTCACCCCGTCTTTTCGCACCATGGCAATGGTCTTCGCAGAGCCGGGCGATCACCGCCGAGACGAGGCGAACGCGCCATGAAGGAACATCGCCCTGGCCAAGCAGCCGCGCGATGTTAGCCGCAAACACAAGAATGAAAACCGGTGAATCTCTGGTGCGCGTGCCTTCTGCCATGCGGGTGTAGGAGATTGCCGGCGATGTAAGAAAGATTGCCCTGTGCTGACAACAGGATTTACCTTACCGGCAATGGGGATTGAGCATGCCGGACAAGTACCTGGTCGCGCTCGGGATTCAGGAGGAAGGCAATGATCGAGAACGTCGTGATCGTCTCGGCGGTCCGCACCGCGATCGGCAGTTTCGGCGGCAGTCTGAAGGACGTGGCTCCGGCCGAACTGGGCCGCACCGTGATCGCGTCTGCCATCGAGCGGGCCAAGGTCTCTGCCGGCGATATCGGCCATGTCGTGATGGGCCAGGTCATGCCGACCTGTCCGCACGATGCCTACCTGGCGCGCGTCGCCGCCGTGAACGCGGGAGTTCCGGTGGAGGTGCCGGCGATGACCCTCAACCGCCTATGCGGTTCGGGCGTGCAGGCCATCGTCTCGGCGGCCCAGATGCTCACCCTGGGCGAGTGCGATTTGGCGGTTGCGGGCGGCGCCGAATCGATGTCGAGAGCGCCGCACTTCGTTACTCAGGCGAGGTTCGGACAGAAGCTGGGTCCGATCGAGATGCTCGACGGATTGACCGGCACGCTGACAGATCCATTCAACGACGTGCACATGGGCGTCACGGCCGAGAATGTCGCCGAGCGCCATGGCATCGATCGAGCCGCGCAGGATGCGCTGGCGGCGGAAAGCCACCGCCGCGCCGCAGCGGCAATCGAGGAAGGGCGCTTTACCGAGCAGATCGTTCCGGTTGAAATCCGCTCTCGCCGTGGAGCCCGGCAATTCGCTGTCGATGAGCATCCCCGTGCCGAGACCACGGTGGAGGCACTCGCCCAGCTCAAGCCCATCTTCCGCAAGGACGGCACCGTCACCGCCGGCAATGCTTCGGGCATCAACGACGGTGCGGCCGCGCTCATCCTGGCACGCACCGACGCGGCGGAGAGGCACGGACTGATACCGAGAGCGCGAATACTGGGGTGGGGACATTCCGGCGTGGCGCCGGAAGTGATGGGCATCGGCCCGGTCTTTGCCGTTCCCAGGGCTCTGGAAATGGCCGGGGTGTCGCTGGCCGACATCGATGTCATCGAATCGAACGAGGCCTTTGCCGCCCAGGCCTGCGCCGTGGCGAAAGAGCTGAACTTCGATCCGACCAGGACGAATGTGAACGGCTCGGGCATTTCGCTCGGCCACCCGGTCGGCGCGACCGGCGCCATCATGACGGTGAAGCTGCTTCACGAACTGGAGCGGACCGGGGGCCGCTTCGGCCTTGCGACCATGTGCATTGGCGGCGGGCAGGGAATCGCCCTGGTCATCGAACGGATCTGACCGGCGTCCTGGCGGAGCCATCAAGCGGCGATGTGGGAAGTATGGCGGAGAGGGAGGGATTCGAACCCTCGGTACCCGTAAGGGCACAACGGTTTTCGAGACCGCCCCGTTCGACCACTCCGGCACCTCTCCGCAGATGGGTGACTTCGATAACCCGCAGTCGATTGGGAGCGCGGCGGTTAGCGGAGTGCCGCTAGCTTGCCAAGACCCTTCTTTGCCCCGGCGCGCAAAATCGGGGGACTGTCGCGCTGGCGACCTTGTTACCGACTCAGGCCGGCATATATCTCTGCACCATGGAACGCTCGGAATTCTACCTGTCGCAGGCCGGACGTCGGATTGATGCCCCCCGCCGCAGCATGGCCCGCTTCGCCATCGGCGACATCGTGAAACACCGCCTTTACGACTTCCGCGGCGTCATTTTCGATATCGATCCGGTCTACGCCAATTCGGAAGAATGGTACGAGCAGATCCCGGAGGACCAGCGCCCCCGTAGGGACCAGCCATTCTACCACCTGCTGGCCGAGAACGAGGACAGTTCCTACGTCGCCTATGTCAGCCAGCAGAACCTGCTGCCGGATACCGATGGCGAACCCATCGACCATCCGCAGGTCAACCAGCTGTTCGAGGCTTTCCGCGCCGGCCGTTACTGGCTGCGGCGCAGCCTGACGCATTAAGCGGGCAGGCGAACTGCCCGGCGGCCACGGCCCTCAGCTCTTGATCTTCCAGCCGCTCTTCAGGACGCGGTAGGTGATGAACCCCAGCACGAGGTTGAGCACCCCGACACCGATGGCGGCGCTGACCACGTCGGCGTTGCTGTTGCCGATATCGCTCTCGCCCAGGAAGCCGAAGCGGAAGCCCGAGATCATGTAGAAGAACGGGTTCGCCTTGCTGATCGCCTGGAAGAAGGGCGAGAGGTTGGAGATGACGTAGAACGTACCCGACAGCAGGCTGAGCGGCGCGACGATGAAGTTGGTGATGGCGGCACTGTGGTCGAACTTCTCGGCCCAGATGCTGGTCAGCAGGCCCATCAGCGCCAGCATGGCAGAACCCATCAGCCCGAACCAGACGATCGCCCAGGGATGCGCTGCCTGCATCTCCACCCCGGGATAGAGCCACATCGCCAACGCCACCGTACCGCCCACCATCACCGCGCGAGTGATGGCGGCCATGACGATGCCGATCATCAATTCGGCTTCCGACAATGGCGGCATCAGCAGGTCGATGATCGTACCCTGCAGCTTGCCCGCCAGCAGGCTGAAGCTGGAATTGGCAAAGGCATTCTGCATCATGCCCATCATGATCAGGCCCGGCGCAACGAATGTGCCGAAGGGCACGCCCAGCACTTCGCGCCCCTCGCGACCCAGCGCGACGGTAAAGATGACGAGGAACAGCAGCGTCGTTATCGCAGGTGCCCAGACGGTCTGCGTCTGCACCTTGAGAAAACGGCGGCATTCCTTAATATAGAGGCTCCACAGCCCGATCCGGTTGATCCCGGTGATCTGCGGCTCTCCCTTGGGCGGGAACTTGCGCCCGGCACCGTTGCTGGTGTCGACGAATTCGCCTTGCACAGAGGCGGCAGCAGGTGCTTGATCGGCCATAGGGGGGCGCCTATCTCGCCAGTGCCTCGCTGGCAAGGTGTCGGGCTGGCCAGAACATGAAGATACGGAATTGCTGATCATATGAGTTGGACCGAAGAACGCATCGCTACCCTCACCAAGATGTGGGAGGGCGGCGCGACCGCGAGCGAGATTGCCACCGAGCTGGGCGGCGTCTCCCGCAACGCGGTGATCGGCAAGGCGCACCGCCTGGGCCTGAAGGCCCGTCCGAGCCCGGTAAAGGCGAAGGATAAGAAGAAGGCCGCGCCCAAGAAGAAGGCAGCAGCGACAAAGGCCGCGCCAGCGAAGGCCAAGGCAAAGCCGGCGCCGGCCAAGAAGGCCAAGGAAGAAGCTCCGGCCAAGCCCGCGCCCGCCAAGGCCGCCACGCCGCCGCAGAACAGCCAGCCTCTGCCCAACAAGCAGGAAGACCTGCCCAAGATCGTTTCCTATGGCCCTGGCGGCTTCCTGCGCCAGGGTCCGGGTGACCAGCAGGCCCCGATCCCGCCGGCTCCGCCGCGCCGCCTGGTGCCGGCCAAGCCGAGCCCGGAGATCGCCGACAAGACCAGCCTGCTGGACCTGAACGACCGCGTCTGCCGCTGGCCGATGGGTCATCCGGGCGAGCCCGATTTCCACTTCTGCGGCGAGAAGGTGAACCCCGGTTTCCCCTACTGCGTCGAACATTGCGGCCGGGCCTACCAGGCACAGCTGCCGCGTGGCGCCCGCCGTCCCCCGCCGCCGCTGCCGTTCGGCGGCCCGCGCGTGCGCTAAGGCTCAGCCAACAACGAACAGAGAGGCCCGCTCCCGCAAGGGACGCGGGCCTTTTTCGTGGGATTATCCGCGTAGCGGCGGGACGTGGCGGTCCACCACGAAGGCAGCGACACCGATCAGCACGGCTGCAACAACTTGTACCGCGAAGAAGGGCACCGAGCTGGTGCCGCCCAGCGCCAGCAGCGCGCCGCCAAACATGGAGCCGCCGATGGCGCCCGCGCGGCTCATGAAGATGCCGAAGCCGATCCCGGCCGAGCGGCAGCTTTGCGGATAGCCGTATGCCATCAGCACGTAGATGCCGGCGATTCCGGCGCTGAACAGGGCACCGGCACCGCCGGCCAGCCAGGTGACGGCCATGCGCTCTGTGGCGCCGGCGTCTTCGGGCAGGTGCTCCACCGCCCAGCCCAGCCCCAGCAGCACCGCTACCAACGCCACGCTGATGAACAGCATGACCCGCTTTGATCCCAGTCGCCGCATGGCCTCGCCGACGATGATCGAGCCGATCATCGAGGTGATGCCGACGATGCCAACGACATTGCCCGCCGTTTCCAGCGTGAAGCCGCGCTCGGTCAGCAGCACCGTGCTCCAAGAAAGGATCGAATAGGCGACCAGGGCGGAGGCGGCGAAGGCCAGCCCCACGCCGATATTGAGCCGCTTGTTGGACGGGTGGAACACGCCGATCTGCACGCCCTCCGCCGTATCGGTAGCGTGCGGATCGGGGATCAGCTCCACCTCTTCATCCAGCACGATGCGGGCGTTCTTCTGCGCCGCCTCGCGCTTGCCCAGCGCCATCAGGAAGCTGGGACTGTCGCGCAGCAGCAGCAGGATGACCACTGCCATGACGGAAGTGCCGAGGCCAATGGTGACGAAGGTGCCTTCCCAGCCATAGGCCGCAGCCAGGTCCGGCCCGAACCAGCCGACGATGGACCCGCCGATGGGCGTACCGACCGACAGCGTACTGATGGCGATTGGGCGCCAACGATCAGGCAGCCACTCGCCCGCCATGGCCAGCGCATTGGCATAGGCCGCGCCGAAGCCGAGGCCGCCGATCACGCGCCATCCGGCCATGGACCAGACACCCGTCGCACTGCCCGCACCAACCGTCGCCAACGAGAACACCAGCGCCGCGATCACCAGTGTCCAACGCCTGCCGATCTTGTCGCCAAGTGCGCCGCCAGCCCAGGAACCCAGGCCGAAGCCGATCAGTGCCGCGCCCATGGCATAGCCGAAGGTGGCGCGGTCGGTATCGAAAGCATCGATCACCAGCGGGGCGACGATGCCCAGCAATTGCAGGTCCATCCCGTCAGCGATCAGCACCAGCATGCAGGTGGCGACCATCACCCATTGCACCGGCCGCACCGGTTGCGCGTTGAGCGCGGCGACGAAGGAGGTCTTCCGGACTTCGGTCATTTACGTTCTCCAGTTCGGTGGCCGGGCGCCATCAGGCGGCGGACCATCTCGGCACGGTTCTGCTCGAATTTCTCCCGCGCAGGGGTCGGTTCGTCATCGGGGAAGGACGCTTCGATCTCGCGGTGGCGCTGCTCGACCTCGGGCAGGAATTCGCGGTTGGTGAAGATGTAGAAGCGGTTCTCCTTGATCGCCTCCACCACCGCGCGCCCGGTATCGAGCGGGTCGATGGCGCCGCGCATGGCGTCCCACAGGTCCTTCAGGAATTGCGGGGCGTTTTCCTCGTCGATGGAGGGATCGTCTTCGGGTAGCGGCACGATGGCCGTGCGCGTGGCGCCGGGGAACAGGCAGGAGACGCCGATTCCGTCGCGCGCGAGTTGCAGGCGCAAGCTCTCCGAAAAGCCGCGGATGGCGTATTTCGAGGTGGAATAGGCGCCGAGGTTTGGCAGCGGCACCATGCCCGCCATGGAGCTGGTGTTGACCACGTGCCCGCCTTCGCCCTGTGCGCGCATGATCGGCACCACGATTTTGGTGCCGTTGACCACGCCGCCAAGATTGATCGCCATCGCCCGGTCCCAGGCCTCGAAGTCGGGGTCCGCCGCCTTGCCACCGCCGTTCACGCCCGCATTGTTGCACAGAACATGGATCGCGCCGAAATGGTCGAGCACTTCCTGCGCTGCCGAACGCAGGCTCTCGCGGTCGGCCACGTCGGCCTTCACGAAATAGGCAGCGTTGTTGCCGGCCAGCGTCTGTTTCGCGGCGGCAATGTGTTCGTCGCTGAAGTCGACCAGCGCGACCTTCATCCCCTCTTCCAGGAAGGCGCGGGCCATGCCCAGCCCGATGCCGCTCGCCCCGCCGGTGATGAAGGCGACCTTGCCCGCCAGTTCCTGCATGAATGTGCTCTCCCGAAACGCATCATGCGCAAGGACGGCGCGCGGGTCACTACCTAATCGACATGGATTGCACAGCGGCGGCGTTGTCTTGTCAGCGGTGCGCATGGCTGGCAGCCTGCCGGCCGCAAAGAGCTGACAGGAGCCGCCGATGTCGTTTTCCCTCTACCAAGCCACCGTACCCACGATGATCCAGATGCTGCAGTCGGCGCAGGGGTGGATCGAGAAGGCCAAGGCCAGCGACCTTTCCGAGGAGGAGATTGCCGGTGCCTGCCTGCGCGAGGACATGGCGCCATTTCCCAAGCAGATCAACTGGATGCTCGCCTACGCGCACCGTGGCATCGAGGCCGTGCGCAAGGGCGTGATGAACCCCGATCTGGAAGAACCGCCGCAAGAGCTGGAGCAGATGCGCCTGAATATCGGCGCCGCAGAGAACCAGCTGCGGGCGCTTTCACCAGCCGAGGTGGAGAGCTTCATCGGCAAGGAAATGCGCTTCGTCTACGAACCGCACGGCGTGGACCTGCCCTTTACGGCGGAGAACTTCCTGCTCGGCTTCGCGCAGCCCAACTTCTACTTCCACGCCACCACGGCCTACGCCATCCTGCGGCACAAGGGCGTGGAACTGGGCAAGCTGGACTATCTCGGGCCGATACCGATGAAGCAGGGCTAGCATCCGGCTTTGCCCTCAACCCTCCGCGTGAACCGGCCGGCCCTCAGGCCGACCGGACGCACGCAGGTGCCGCGTAATCCGCAGCGGTCTAGACGGTGGCTTCCAGCACCATGTTGGAGGGCGTTTCGGTGGCGCGGCGGACATTGCTGAAGCCGGCCTCGTTCAGCACCTCGGTCAGGCGCTTCTGGCCAGCCTGTGCACCCAGGCCCAGGCCCACTTCCTGCGCCAGCGATGCCGGCACGCAGGCCATGCAGGAGAAGCCGTAGAAGATCTGCCCCATCGGGTGCATGTTCTCCGCCATGGTGTCGCCGGCGTTCGGCTCGACGATCATGAAGGTGCCATCGGGCTTGAGCGATTCCTTCACATGGCGAGCGGCGCCCACGGGATCGCCCATGTCGTGCAGTGCGTCGAAGATGCAGGCGAAGTCGAACCCGTCGCCCTCGTAGTCCTGCGCCCGCGCCACTTCGAAGCTGACGTTGGTGACGCCCTCTTCCGCCGCGCGTTCGCGGGCCTTCTCGATGGAAGGTTCGTGGAAGTCGTAGCCGACGAAAGTGGAGTTCGGATATTCCTTCGCCATCAGGATGGTCGAGGTGCCATAACCGCAGCCGATGTCCGCCACCTTGGCGCCCTTCTCCAGCCGCTCGGTAACGCCTTTCAGCGCGGGCAGCCACTCGGGGATCAGGTGCGCGGCATAGCCGGGTCGGAAGAAGCGGTCGACGCCGCAGAACATGCACTGCGAATGCTCCGACCACGGACGGCCCTTGCCGGTCTTGAAGACCTCCACCGCCTTCTCGTGCATCTCGTACTGCGCGACGATCGACTGGATGAAGCCCTGCATGCAGGCTGGCTGGCCTTCGCGGGCGAAGATCAGCGCCTGTTCCGGCGTCAGTTCCCAGGTCATGTTGTCGGAGTCGAAATCGACGTAGCCAGCGGCCGAGATCGACCCCAGCCATTCGCGCAGGTACTTGCGCTCCATGCCGGTCTTCTCGACCAGCTGGTCCAGCGTCATCGGGCCTTCGCCGTCCATCGCCTCGAACACGCCGGCCTGGTCGCCCAGGTAGGCCATCATCAGGCTGACTGCGCCGGCCACATGGCCGATCACATGGCCGGCCATCTGTTCGACCTTGGCCATATCGATCTGTTCTTCGCTCACTTGTCCTCTCCCAAGATTGTCCGCGATCCCATCCGCGGCCACCTTAACACCCGTTACGGATACGAAAAGGGCCGCGGAAGCGTATTGCTCCCGCGGCCCGTTTCAGTTCCCTTGCGGGAAAGGCTTAGTCGTCCTTCAGGAAGGCCGGCATGTGGTCGGGACCGTTGTCCTTGCCACCGTCACGGTCACGACCGCCACGGCCACCGCGATCGCCACCGCGACCGCCACGGTCACGACCGCCACCACGCGGACCACGACGGTCGCCACGCGGCTTGTCACCACGCGGTTCGCGCGGCGGACGGGTGTCTTCCAGCTCTTCGCCGGTTTCCTGGTCGACCACGCGCATCGACAGGCGGACCTTGCCGCGGTTGTCGATCTCGAGGACCTTGACCTTCACTTCCTGGCCTTCCGACACGACGTCGGTCGGCTTTTCGACGCGCTCGTTCTTCATTTCGGACACGTGGACGAGGCCGTCCTTGCCACCCATGAAGTTCACGAAGGCGCCGAAGTCGACGATGTTGACGACCTTGCCGGTGTAGATCTTGCCGACTTCGGCTTCTTCCACGATGCCTTCGATCCACGCCTTTGCAGCCGCGATTTCGTCAGCATTCGAGGACGAGATCTTGATCACGCCTTCGTCGTCGATGTCCACCTTCGCACCGGTTTCGGCCACGATCTCGCGGATCACCTTGCCGCCGGTGCCGATGACGTCGCGGATCTTCGACTTGTCGATCTGCATCGTCTCGATACGCGGAGCGTGCTTGGACACTTCACCGCGCGAACCCGACAGGGCCTTGTTCATTTCACCCAGGATGTGCGACCGGCCGGCCTTGGCCTGCTCCAGCGCCTTTTCCATGATTTCCTTGGTGATGCCGGCAACCTTGATGTCCATCTGGAGCGAGGTGATGCCCTTCTCCGAACCGGCCACCTTGAAGTCCATGTCGCCCAGGTGATCTTCGTCACCCAGGATGTCGGACAGCACGGCGAAGTCTTCGCCTTCGAGGATCAGGCCCATGGCGATGCCGGAAACCGGACGTTCGATCGGAACGCCGGCGTCCATCATCGACAGACAGCCGCCGCAGACGGTCGCCATCGAGCTCGAGCCGTTGGACTCGGTGATGTCGGACAGCACGCGGATGGTGTAGGGGAAGTCCTCATGGTCGGGCAGCACCGGGTGCAGCGCACGCCATGCCAGCTTGCCGTGGCCGGTCTCGCGACGGCCGGTGAAGCCGAAGCGGCCAACTTCGCCGACCGAATAGGGCGGGAAGTTATAGTGCAGCATGAAGTGGTTGTAGGAGAGACCCTCCAGACCATCGATCATCTGCTCGGCATCCTTGGTGCCCAGCGTGGTGGTGCAGATCGCCTGCGTTTCACCGCGCGTGAACAGCGCCGAACCGTGAGTGCGCGGCAGCATGCCGACCATCGCCTCGATCGGGCGAACCTGGTCCAGCTTGCGGCCGTCGATGCGCTGGCCGTCCTTCAGGATGGCGCCGCGCACGATTTCCGCTTCCAGCTTCTTGACCGCCTTGTTGGCGACCATCTGCGTCTGCGGCTCTTCCTCGGCGAAGGCCTCCTTGGCCTTTTCACGCGCCGCGTTGAGCGCGTTGGAACGGGCCGACTTGTCGGTCAGCTTGTAGGCAGCGGCGATGTCGTCACCGACGATGCCACGCAGCTTTTCCTTGATCGCGGCGGTATCGTCCGAAGTGTCGATTTCCCACGGATCCTTGGCGGCCTGCTCGGCCAGCTCGATGATCGCGCCGATGACCTTCTTGGATTCCTCGTGCGCGAACATGACGGCGCCGAGCATTTCGTCTTCGGTCAGTTCCTTGGCTTCGGATTCGACCATCATCACGGCGTTCTGCGTGGCCGCGACGACCAAGTCGAGGCGACCTTCTTCGTCGAGCGCGGTCGAGAGCGAGGGGTTGAGCTCGTATTCGCCATTGCGGAAGCCGACGCGGGCAGCGCCGATCGGACCCATGAAGGGAACGCCGCTGATGGTGAGCGCAGCCGAAGCGGCGATCATGGCGACGATATCCGGCTCGGTCTCGCCGTCATACGACAGGACCTGGCAGATCACGTTGATTTCGTTGTAGAAGCCTTCCGGGAAGAGCGGCCGCACCGGGCGGTCGATCAGGCGGGAGACCAGCGTTTCCTTCTCTGTGGCGCGACCTTCGCGCTTGAAGAAGCCGCCCGGGATACGGCCCGCAGCGGAGAACTTTTCCTGGTAGTGCACGGTGAGCGGGAAGAAGTCCTGCCCCTCGCGAACGGACTTGGCGGCAGTCACGGCGCACAGCACCACGGTTTCGCCATAGGTGGCCAGAACGGCACCGTCAGCCTGACGGGCAATACGGCCGGTTTCCAGAGTGAGGGTTTTTCCGCCCCACTCCAGCGATACGGTTTTCGTGTCGAACATTGATTTTCCTTCTGAACCCGCCCGGCCATATTGCCGCGCGGGGCCTACAGTTTCCGGGGGAACCGTCCCGGTCCGGTGTGGGGCCTTTCGCGCCCCATAGCCCCTCCACCGAATTGTGAAGGATGCTGATTGGTATGCGATCCGTATGTGACGGTTCGCAGATAGACGAAGCGGCCCGCATCGGGGCCGCTCCGGGTAATTCTTACTTACGAAGACCCAGCTTCTGGATCAGGGCGTTGTAGCGGCCAAGATCCTTCTTTTTCAGATAGGCCAGCAGCGAACGACGCTTGTTGACCATCTTCAGCAGGCCACGACGGGAATGGTTATCCTTGTGGTGGTCCTTGAAGTGCTCCGTCAGGTTGCGGATGCGCTCGGTCAGGATAGCGACCTGGACTTCCGGCGAACCGGTGTCGCCCTTGGCAGTCGCGTTGTCCTTGATGATCTCGGTCTTCTTCTCGGCAGTAACCGACATAGTACTCTTACCTTTCGCGGTATCTTCAAACGTTGAAACCCCGCACGACTTTCATCGCGCCCCCTTCGAGTTCCACCAGAGCCACCGGGACATCGCCCAGCTTGGCAAAGTAGAGCCCGTCGGGATGGGGCAATCCGGAAACGACCCGGCCTTGTCTGGCCGCCTGCGCACTATCCGGATCGAGAGCGAGGGCCGGGATACCGTCCAGCCCCGCCTCCAATGGCAGGAGGTGGTCTTGAAGTGGCGCGCCCTTACCGATTTCGTTCAGTTTGTCCAGCGAAATCGCCTGATTCTCGCTGAAAGGGCCAGCCTTGATGCGACGTAGATAGGTGACGTGCCCCACGGTTCCAAGGGCGTGTGCGATATCCCGTGCAAGACTGCGGATATAGGTCCCCTTGCTGACATGGGCGACCAGGGTGACGCTGTCGGCCAGTTCCAGCGGCGCCTGCGGGTCGTAGGGGTCAGGCCGGCCACGGGTGGTGGCGAAGGCGGATTCGAGACCTGCCGGCCCTGCCCCGCCTAACACTTCCAGCGAATGCACGGTGACCGCGCGCTTCTCCAGTTCCACCTCCTCGCCCGCGCGGGCGAGGTCATAGGCGCGCTTGCCGTCCACCTTCAGGGCCGAATATTTCGGCGGCACCTGCTCGATGGGGCCGGTGAAATGCTCGCAGATTGCCGCCACCGCCGCACGCGGCGGGCGGCGGTCGGAACGCTCTACCACTTCGCCCTCGGCATCCAGCGTGTCGGTCTCCTCGCCGAACTGGAGCGTGAATTCGTAGGTCTTGTCGCTGTCGAGCATCCTGCCCGAGAGCTTGGTCGCCTCGCCCAGCGCGATCGGCAGCACGCCCTCGGCCAGCGGGTCCAGCGTGCCGCCGTGCCCCACCTTCACCTTGCCATAGCCCGCCTCGCGCAGGTTGCGCTTCACCGCGGCCACCGCCTGCGTCGAGCCGAGGCCGCGCGGCTTGTCGAGGACGATCCATCCGTGGGGGGCTGCCTTGCTATCCATGCTGTGCCCAATGGCGACTGCAAGCCCGCTGGTAAAGTGCGCCGCTTCTCGGCATGTTGCCGCAAAAGCTCGTGACAGGGGGAAAAATGGCCACGACTACAGCGACGCAGAGCGGTTTCCTGGGATGGGTCGAACGCACCGGCAACCGGCTGCCGGATCCGGTGCTGCTGTTCGTCTATTTCATCGCCATCCTCGTCGCCATTTCGGTGGTTGCCGGGCTGGCTGGCTGGTCTGCCCCGCACCCGGCGGAGATCGATCCCGACACCGGCACCAATCGCATCGTGTTCGTCGAAAGCCTGCTGTCGACAGAGAACCTGCGCCGCCTGCTGACCGAGGTTCCCGAAACCTTCACCAGCTTCCCGCCTTTGGGCTTCGTGCTGGTAGTGATGCTGGGCGCGGGCGTGGCCGAACGTTCCGGCCTGTTCACCACGGCAATGCATGCCAGCGTCGCCAACGTGCCGCGCTTCTGGCTGACTCCGGCGGTGGCCTTCGCCTGCATGATGGCCAACCACGCCGCCGACGCCGCCTTCGTGGTGATGATCCCGCTGGCGGCCATCATCTACCACGCGGCAGGACGCCATCCGCTGGTGGGCATTGCGGTGAGCTTTGCCGCCGTTTCGGGTGCCTTCTCGGCCAATCTCATGCCCGGCCAGCTCGATGCGCTGCTGCTCGGCATTACCGAAGCGGCGGTGCAGACCGTGTTCGGCGACTACGTAATCAACATCGCTGGCAACTGGTATTTCATCGCCGCCATGACTTTCGCCTACCTGCCGGTGATCTGGTACGTGACCGACCGCGTGATCGAGCCGCGGCTTGGCACCTACGACAAGGCGCTGCGGGGAGAGGCTCCGGCGGAGGAAGCGCTGGACGATATCACGCCCGAACAGAAGCGCGGGATGCGCAATGCCGGTCTCGTCGCCCTGGGGCTTGTCGCCCTGTGGGTCTTCCTCGCCGTCGGCCCGGTCGCTCCGCTGGTGGACGAAACCGCCGCCCCGGAGGCACGCCTCAACCCGCTCTACCGCAGCCTGCTGCCGTTCTTCCTGCTGATCTTCCTGCTGCCCGGTTACGCCTACGGCCGAGCGGCCGGCACCATCGACAACCACCGCGACCTGATCGCCATGATGGCCGAGGCGATGAAGGACATGGCATATTACCTCGTCCTCAGCTTCGTGGCGGCGCATTTCGTCGCCATGTTTGCCTGGTCGAACATGGGCATCGTGCTCGCCGTCACCGGCGCCGACGCGCTGAAAGCCAGCGGCTTGCCGATGTGGGCCATGCTGATCGCCATCCTGATGTTCGGGGCCGCGCTCAACCTGCTGATCGGTTCCGCCAGCGCCAAGTGGAGCGTGCTTGCCCCGGTGCTGGTGCCGATGCTGATGCTGGTCGGCATCTCGCCCGAGATGACCACCGCGGCCTATCGCGTGGGCGACAGCGCCACCAACATCATCACTCCGCTGATGGTCTATTTCCCGCTGATCCTGATCTTCTGCCAGCGCTGGAACAAGCACTTCGGCCTCGGTAGTCTGACCGCGCTGATGATGCCATATTTCTTCGGCATCATGGCGGCGGGCATTGCCATCACCATCACCTGGGTGGTCTTCGACATCCCGCTGGGGCCGGGCGTGGGCGTGTTCATGGACATTCCCGCCGCCACGGCGAGCGAGTGAAGCAGCTCCTGATCGTCTGGTTCTCGCGCACCGGCGGCAGCCGGCAATTGGCCGAGGCTGCGCGTGACGGGGCCGAGGACACCGGTGAGGTGGAGACCAGCTTCCTCCGCGCCGAGGACGCTGGGCCGGACGACCTGCTCAGCGCCGATGGCTACATCTTCGCTTGCCCGGAAAACCTCGCCGCCATGGCGGGCGAGATGAAAGCCTTCTTCGACCGCAGCTATTACGAGGTGCTTGGCCGCATCGAGGGCCGCCCCTACGCCGCGCTGATTTGCGCCGGTTCGGACGGGGAAAACGCGCAAAGGCAGCTGGAACGCATCTGCACCGGCTGGCGGCTCAAGCGCGTGGCCGACACCCGGATCACCAACGTGGGCGCGCAGACCAAGGAAGAGATCCTCAGCCGGAAGGTGATCGCCGAAGCGGAACTTGCAAAGGCGCGCGAGACCGGCGCGACGCTGGCTGCCGGGCTGGAAATGGGCGTGTTCTGACCGCCTAGCCGTACATCCTGAGCTGCTCGGCGAAATGCTGGCGGCACAGCGCGACATAACGTTCGTTTCCGCCGATTTCGGTCTGCGAGCCCTCATCCACGGCATCTCCCGCGGCATCGACGCGCAGGTTCATCGTCGCCTTGCGGCCGCAATGGCAGACGGCCTTCAGCTCCACCAACGCATCGGCGATGCCCAGCAATATGGCCGAGCCGGGGAACAGGTCACCCCGGAAATCGGTGCGCAGGCCGTAGCACAGCACCGGGATATTGCCCTCGTCTGCCAGCCGGGCGCATTGCCACACCTGCGTGGCGGTGAGGAACTGTGCCTCGTCGATCAGCACGCAGGCGAGCGATTCCTGCCCGTGCCGATCCATCACGTCGCGCCACAGGTTTGTGCCGGGGGTGAAGCGGCTGGCATCGGCGGTCAGGCCGATACGGCTGGCGATGGGATGGTCGGAACGGTTGTCGATCGCGGCGGTCCACAGCATCGTCGCCATGCCGCGTTCGCGGTAGTTGAAATCGGCCTGCAGCAGTGTGGTCGATTTCCCCGCATTCATGCTGGCGTAGTAGAAATAGAGCTTGGCCATGCGCCCATGGCTAATGCCATTCGCGCGATTCCGACAAGCAGGCGGATCGCCCTGTCCGGTGATTATTCCTCGTCGAGGTCGCGGCGGACGCGCGGATCGTCCAGCAGGCTGTCGATCCGGCTGGCCTCGTCGAAGCTCTCGTCGGCGCGGAATTGCAGCTTGGGGGCGAATTTCAGGCCCAGACGCTGGGCCACCTCGCGCTGGAAGAAGGCGGTGTTGGTGCGCAGCGCCTTCACCACCACGGCCTCGTCCTCGCCCAGCAGCGGCTTCACATAGACCTTGGCGTTGCGCAGATCGGGCGACATGCGCACCTCGGTGACGGAGATGTTGTGGGCGGAGAGCACGTCGTCGTGCGCCTCGCCGCGCGCCAGCAGTTCGGAGAGGATGTGCCGCACCCGTTCGCCCACCTTCAGCAGGCGGACGGACTGGTCTTCAGGCTTGGAATGACGCGCCATCAGCCGTCTCCTTCGACTTTGCCCTGCCCCGGCCATTCGGTGACCATCGAGGTCGCCGTGGCACGCGCGCTGAGCTTGCCTTCATGGTCGAACAGTTCGGCTTCGAGGAAGCAGATCCGCCGCCCGGCCTTCACCGCCCGCGCCTTCACAATGATGCGCTCCATCGCGACGGGGCGCAACAGCGACATGTTGATGTCCAGCGTCAGCTGCAACTTGCCGTCGGTGGCCAGGTAGACCGCCGCGCCGAGCGCCTCGTCGATCGGACCGGCCAGCAGTCCGCCCTGCACCTTGCCGCGCATGGTGGCGAATTCCGGCGGCGGCATGAAGGCCATCTCCACCGTCAGCGTCTCCTTGTCGAAGGAAACGAATTCGGCGCCCATCAGCTTGGCCGAGGGCCAGGCGGGAGCAAGGTGTTCATTGGTCATCGGGCTATCCACCACGGCGGCGCGCCGAGAAAGGCAACGGCAGGGGCGAAGAGCTTGAAAGAGCAGCCATGGCGCCTGTCAGAGACATGGTGCCGGCAGCGATCCTTCTAGCGCCCTTCGCGCCCGCCCTCGCTTCGCTCAAAGCGTGCGCTCTTCTTCCTTCACCTCGAAGACTTCAAGCTGGTCGCCCGCCTGGATGTCGTTCGTGTCTTCCAGAACCACACCGCATTCGAGACCCGCGCGGACTTCGTCCACGTCGTCCTTGAAGCGACGCAGGCTGGCGATGGTCGTGGCCGAGACGATGACATCGTCGCGGGTAAGACGGGCGTGCAGACCCTTGCGGATGACGCCTTCTTCCACCAGCAGGCCAGCGGCCTTGTCGCGCTTGCCGGCAGGGAAGACCTGCTTGACGGCGGCACGGCCGACCACGTTTTCGACCTTGAGCGGGCCGAGTTCGCCCAGCAGCTCCTTGGTGATCTCGTCGGTCAGGTGATAGATCACGTCGTGATACATCATGCGCACGCCATCGCGCTTCACCAGTTCGCGCGCCTTGGCGTTCGGACGCACGTTGAAGCCGATGATCGGCGCCTTGGAAGCGCTCGCGAGGGTCACGTCGGTCTCGGTGATGGCGCCAACGCCCGCGTGCAGCACGCGCACCTTGATGTCGTCATTCGAGAGGTTGTGCAGCGCCGAGGTGATTGCCTCGACCGAACCCTGCACGTCCGCCTTCACCACCACCGGCCATTCAATGACGTTCGACTTGTTGAACATCGTATCGAAGCTGGTCGGTGCCAGTGCGGTGCGCTTCTCGGTTTCCTTTTCCTTGCGGTACTGGGAAACCTCACGGGCGCGCTGCTCGTTCTCGACCACGGTCAGCTTGTCGCCGGCAGACGGCACGCCGCTCAGGCCCAGCACTTCGACCGGAACCGACGGGCCGGCTTCCTTCACCTGCTTGCCCTGATCGTTGACCAGCGCACGCACGCGGCCACTTTCGGTGCCGACCACGAAGGTGTCGCCACGCTTCAGCGTGCCGCGATTGACGAGCACGGTGGCGACCGGGCCGCGGCCCTTGTCCAGCTGCGCCTCGATCACGGTGGCTTCGGCATCGCGATCCGGACGCGCCTTGAGCTCGAGCAGTTCGGCCTGCAGGTGGATCTTCTCGATCAGCTCGTCGAGGCCCGCGCCGGTCTTGGCCGACACCTCGGCATCGAGCACGTCGCCCGACATCTCTTCGACGATGACCTCGTGCTCCAGCAGGCGCGTGCGCACCTGGTTGGGATCGGCCTCGGGCTTGTCGCACTTGTTGATCGCCACGATCAGCGGGACGTTGGCCGACTTGGCGTGATTGATGGCCTCGATCGTCTGCGGCATGATGCCATCGTCGGCAGCCACCACCAGCACCACGATGTCGGTAACGTTGGCACCGCGTGCGCGCATTTCGGTAAAGGCGGCGTGGCCCGGCGTATCGAGGAAGGTGATCTTCGAGCCGTCCTTCGTCTTCACCTGGTAGGCGCCGATGTGCTGGGTGATGCCACCGGCCTCGCCCTTGGTCACATTGGTCTTGCGCAGGGCGTCCAGCAGGCTGGTCTTGCCGTGGTCGACGTGGCCCATGACGGCCACGACCGGCGGACGCGGCTGCTTGGTTTCTTCCGGATCCTCGTCCTCGCTGGTGTCGATGTCGACATCGGCCTCGGACACCTTCTGGATGTTGTGGCCGAACTGTTCGACCAGCAGCTCCGCGGTGTCCTGGTCGATGGTCTGGTTGACCGTCACCATCATGTCGAGGTTGAAGAGTTCCTTCACCAGGTCGGCACCCTTCTCGCCCATGCGCTTGGCGAGTTCGGCCACGGTGATGACTTCCGGCACCACCACGTCGCGAACCTGCTTCTCTCGCGGCTGGCTCGAGCCACCGCCCTGGGCGCGGCGTTCCTTCTCACGCGCACGCTTCAGCGCGGCGAGCGAGCGGGCACGGCGGCCCTCGTCCTCGTTCAGCGCGCGATTGACGGTCAGCTTGCCCGAACGACGCTTGTCGGCAGCACCGCCGCCACGATCGGCGCGGCCGCCCTTCTTCTCTTCCTTCTTCTTTTCCGGACGCTTGGGCTCCGGACGCGCCACGGGCGTGAACTTGCGCGCTGCCGGCTTCTTCGAGCCGTCGTCAGCTTCCTCGGCCGGCTCTGCCGGGGCTTCCTTGGCGGCCTTGGCGGCAGCCTCTTCCTCGGCCTTGCGCTGCTTCTCGGCCTCTTCCTCGGCCTTGCGGTTTTCCTCGGCGCGCTTCTTTTCCTCTTCGGCAGCCTTCTTGGCCTGCTCTTCCTCGCGCTTGCGCGCTTCCTCGGCCAGGCGCAGCCGCTCTTCCTCGGCCTCGCGCTGCAGGCGCTTCACCTTTTCCTGCGGCGTTTCGCCAGCCGGGGCCTTCTTGGGCGCAGCCTTCTTGGCCGCCGGAGGCGGAGGCGGCGGTGGCGGCGGCGGAGGCGGCGGCGCTGCCGCGGGCTCCTCGCCCGGCTTCACGAGCTTGCGACGACGCTTTACCTCGACCGCAACCTTGTTGGTGCGACCGTGGCTGAAGGTCTGCTTGACCTCCCCAGCATCGACCGAGCGCTTCAGCCCCAAGGGTTTGCGGGTGCGCTTCGGAGTGTCGTTTTCTTCGCTCATATGCTCGTACTAATCCTTCAAATTCAAACAGTCACGCTGGCCCTTGCGGGTAGCGTCATCCGCCACCCGGCGAGTTCATGGTCGAGGCCGCAGTCGCGACCCCCAGAAAGGTCTGTAGACGCGCCAGCGGCTGTGCGACCCGCTGCGCCGATTTCGCATCGGCAAGCGCCAGGTGGACAACATTTTGGCGGCCCAATGCCACAGACAGGGCCTCGCGGTCCAGAGGCAGGGTTTCTCCGCGCCGCCCCGAACCTTCCTCGTCGAGGCCGACGCGCCAGGCCTGGTCCAGCTTGCGGCGCCCGTCCTCTTGCGCATCGCTGGCGTGGTAGAGGGCGGCCACCGCCCCCATCCGCGCCTCGTTGGCGATCCGGTCGGACCCCAAGATAAGGCGTCCGGCGCGCATTTCGAGACCCAGCCTGTCGAGCACGGCGCGTTTCAGTGCCGTTTCCGTCCTTGTAGGCAAGTCCTCGGGGATCGAGATGTCGCCGGTCTTGAACGCGCGGGACAGCGCGCCTTTCAACTTGCCGCTGGCAATCGCCTCGGCAAGCTCCGCTTTCGTGACGCCCACCCAGGCCCCGCGGCCGGGAGCCTTGGCCAGCGCATCGGGCAGGACGTCACCGTCGGGCGAAAGCGCCAGGCGCACGAGGTCGTCGCGCGCCGAGCTGTCTCCGGTGAGCACGCAGCGCCGCTCGCTCCCCGCCTTGGCATGCTTGCCCTGGGGGGAGGTGGCGGCTTCGGTTTCAGGCGAGCCTAATGTGTCATTGCGAGGATTCCGCATCGGCGGCCTCCTCTGCTGCGGAATCGGCAGCCGGGGCTGCGTCTTCTTCGTCTTCGAACCAGTGCGCGCGGGCGGCCATGATGATCTCGTTGCCCTGCTCTTCGGTCAGGCCGAAGGCGCCGAGCACGCCGCCCTTGTCCTGCTCGCGCTGCGGCCGACGCGTCGGCGGGCCGTCAGCCGACTGGCGACGACGCGGTGCCTCGCGACGCTTGGCGATCAGTTCGTCGGTGGCGAGATCGGCCAGGTCGTCGAGATCCTTGATCCCGGCCTTGCCCAGCACGACCAGCATTTCCTCGGTCAGGTGCGGGATTTCGGCCAGCGCATCGTCGACGCCCAGTTCGCGGCGCGCTTCGCGGTGCGCGGCTTCCTGGCGCTCAAGCGCTTCCTTGGCGCGGCTCTGCAATTCCTCGGCCAGCTCCTCGTCGAAACCCTCGATCGTGGCCAGTTCCTCCAGCGAGACGTAGGCCACTTCCTCCAGCTCGGCGAAGCCTTCGGCCACCAGCAGCTGCGACAGGGTTTCGTCGACGTCGAGCTCGTCCTCGAACATCTTCGAACGCTCGGCAAATTCCTTGCTACGCTTCTCCGAGGCTTCTTCCTCGGTCATGATGTCGATCTGGCTGTCGGTCAGCTGGCTGGCCAGACGCACGTTCTGGCCGCGACGGCCGATGGCCAGCGACAGCTGGTCGTCCGGGACCACCACTTCGATGCGGCTCTCGTCCTCGTCCAGCACCACGCGCGAAACGGTGGCGGGCTGGAGGGCGTTCACGACGAAGGTGGCGGTGTCTTCCGACCACGGGATGATGTCGATCTTCTCGCCCTGCAGTTCCTGCACCACGGCCTGCACGCGGCTACCCTTCATGCCGACGCAGGCGCCGACCGGGTCGATGGAGGAATCGTGGCTGATCACGCCGATCTTGGCGCGGCTGCCCGGATCGCGGGCGGCGGCCTTGATTTCGATAATGCCGTCGTAGATTTCCGGCACTTCCTGCGCGAACAGCTTCTTCATGAATTCCGGATGCGCGCGGGACAGGAAGATCTGCGGGCCGCGGTTGTTGCGTTCCACCTTCATGATCAGCGCCCGCACGCGCTCGCCCACACGGGCGGCTTCGCGGGGGATCTGCTGGTCGCGGCGGATCACGCCCTCGGCCCGGCCGAGGTTGACGATCACGTGGCCGAATTCGACCGACTTGATCACGCCGGTGATGACTTCGCCGGCGCGGTCCTTGAATTCTTCGTACTGGCGCTCGCGCTCGGCATCGCGAACCTTCTGGAAGATCACCTGCTTGGCGCTCTGCGCGTCGATACGGCCGAGGTCGTCCATGGCCGGCAGCGGATCGACGATGAAGTCACCCACCTTGCTGCCCGGCTCCAGCTTCTGGGCCTGCTCGACGTCGACCTGCTTGAAGTAGTCGTCGACTTCCTCGACCACCTCGACCACACGCCACAGGCGCAGGTCACCGGTGACCGGGTCGAGCTTCGCGCGGATGTCGTTCTCCTGGCCGAAACGCGCACGCGCGGCCTTCTGGATCGCTTCTTCCATCGCTTCGATGACGATGCCTTTGTCGATCATCTTCTCCGATGCGACGGAGTTGGCGATCGCGAGCAGCTCGGCCTTGTTGGCGGAAATGGGACTGGCCATCAGTCGTTAGCCTCTTCTTCCTCGTTGAGTTCTTCAATGTCTTCGACGCCCGACATGTCGAGCGGCTGGGTCGCGGCGACCAGCTTGTCCGTATAGACAAGCTGCGCCGAGTGAATCTTGTTGAGCGGCACCGCGATGCGGCCCGCCTTGGCATCCTCGATGGATACCACGTCGCCTTCAATCCCGACCAGTTCGCCGGTCAGGTTGCGGTGGCCGTCGATCTTCTCGGCCAGCGCGATCTTGGCTTCGTGACCTGCCCAGTTGGCAAAGTCCTTCGGCCGGGTCAGCGGCCGTTCGATCCCGGGGCTGCTGACTTCGAGGTTGTATGCGCCCTCGACCAGTTCCTCGCCGGCTTCCTCGATCAGGTCGATCTGCTCGGAAATGGCGCGCGAAAGGGCGGCGCATTGTTCCACCACCAGCTGCCCGGTGGCAGGATCCTCCGCCATGATCTGCAGCGTGCGCTCGTCGCCCGACCCGGTCATCTTCACGCGCACGAGTTCGAATCCGAGCTTCTCGGCTTCGGGTTCGATCACTTGTGTCAGGCGCGCGATATCGGCCATTCGGTCTCCGTTGCTTACGCCGCATTACGGACAAGAGCCTTGGTGCCGGCCCCTTGCGGCGCCAGCATCCAGAGATTGTCACGACAATGTCGGGATGGCGGCTATGTAGGGCGCGCCAAGGGTAAAAGCAATATGCGAAATGCCAGCTGCAAAATGTGAATGCCGTATCGCCCGCCCGACAGGATCGGCGGGAGCCGTGGCAATCGGGCGGGCCTAGTTGTTGCCGCCGGTGCCCCGGACAATACGCCCCGCGCGGCGCGGTTCGGAATCTTCCGCCAGGTCGCCGCCGGACGTCGTGCCGGCACCCCAGCCCCCGGCTTCTTCCTCGTAGAGCTCGGTGACAGGATCTCCGAAGTCCCCGACGACGTACTCGTCCTCGCCAAGCGTTTCCGTGGAGCCGGCATCGCCAGTCGTCGAGGTGGACGTATCCACGGGTGACCCGCCCGAGAAGACAATGGAAATGGCGCTGCCGCGGTCATCGCTGTCGTCATAGCCTGACAGCCCGAACCAGCCGATGACGGCAATGGCACCGAAGAAGGCGGTCACGCTGATGGCGATGCCCAGCTTCTCGTTGCGACTGCGCATGCGCTTGCTGCCGATTTGGGAGGGATTGCTGTTGGACCGAGCTATCGACATGGGCTTCCCAGTAAGATTTCATCTTGCCCGCGATTGCCGGTCATGGCCGCGCGGGGAGACCTTTTGGCCGTTGTTTTGGTGAATTCTTCCTAGAAGGGATTTCCTAAGCCGCGATTAACTCACGGCCGCCGGCAAGCGGTGGTGCGGCTACTGGCTGAGGCCGTGCTTCTTGATGCAATGCCGCAGCTGGTCGTAGGTCAGCCCCAGCGCCTTGGCAGTCTGCCTTTGGTTCCAGCGGTTTGCACCCAATGCATGTTCGACAATGGCGCGTTCGTGCGCATCGACCGCGGATCGCAGATCGTCGATCTTGTCGAGGCGCGGCTGCGCCGGAGCGGAATTGCCCGACTGTGCCGCCTGCGCCTGGCTCGCCTGCGGGTTGGCGCCGGGAAGCGGCTTCCAGGGCGAATCGAAGGGGTCGAACACCACTTCGCCGATCGGCTGTTCCCAGCTGTCCCAGCGATAGATGGCGCGCTCCACCACGTTGCGCAGTTCGCGCACGTTGCCCGGCCACGGATGGTTCTCGAGAGCTTCGGATACATGGTCGGCGAAGCCCGGCCATTCTTCCCAGCCAAGTTCAGCGGCCATGCGGCGACCGAAATAGTCTGCCAGCACGGGAATATCGCCCTCGCGCACACGCAGCGGCGGCAGGGTGATCACCTCGAAGCTGAGCCGGTCGAGCAGGTCGGCGCGGAAAGTGCCTTCCTCCGCACGCTTGGGCAGGTCTTCGTTGGTGGCCGCCACGATCCGCACGTCGACCCGGGTGGCGCGCGAAGCGCCGATGCGGGTCACCTCGCCATATTCGACGGCGCGCAGCAACCGTTCCTGCGCGCCCATCGACAGCGTACCCAGTTCGTCGAGAAACAACGTACCCCGGTCGGCTTCCTCGAACCTGCCCGCGCGCGCTCTGGTAGCACCGGTGAAGGCACCCTGTTCGTGGCCGAACAGTTCGGCCTCGATCAGCGTTTCGGGCAGCGCCGCACAATTCATCACGACCAGCGGCTCTTCCCAGCGGTCGGACAGGCGATGGAGGCGTTCGGCGATCAGTTCCTTGCCGGTACCGCGTTCGCCGATGACGAGCACGGGGCGGCGCATAGGTGCCGCACGGCTGGCGCGCTCGACAGCATCGAGGAAAGCGCCGGACTGGCCGATAAATTGATTATCCCGCTCCATCGCCAAGATATAGGAATTATCGCCAACAATTGGCAAGCCACTTGGGCGAATTAACGGGTAAAAGTCATCCGCAGGTCGCCAAAGTCCAGGGTGCCTACTTCACAACCGGGCTCAGCCGCGACCAGGATGACCGGCGTGAACGGAGACTCGATGCCGAAGGATGTCAGGTAGCGGTGAACGTACTGGCCTACGAGCGGCTCCAGCCGCGGGTAGTCCTCGATGAAGCCGCCGTAGTGGACAAAGGCGCCCCGTCCGTCCGGCTGGAGGCGAAAGAAGGCATCCGTTTTCGCCCCGTGGAAGACCTCGGCAGCGGCAGACAGGTGGCAGTCCGATCGCTGCGCTTCGACGGCGCGCAGCGTTCCCACGCGCACGGGCCGGGTGGAATAGCCGGCAGCCTGCAGATGCGTCGCCAGTTCGGCCTGAAACCGGTCGAGGTCGGGGCGCGGTGCCTGGTCGCCGCTCGCCAGCCGCAAGCCCAGCGTTGCCATGGCCAGCGTCGCGAAGAGGACGAGGCTAGCGCGCATCCGGCTGGCTCCGCATGACGGCGAAGCCGACGATCGGCGCCATCACCAGCAAAGTGGCATAACCGAACAGCGTGGCCCCGCCGCCCTTGTGTAGCCATTCGAAGTGCTCGGGATAATGTGCCATCGCGGCCAGCCGAGCGCCATTGACCAGCACCACCGCCAAGCCGGCCACCAGCATGCCGCCCTTCAGCCAGGGGCCGAACTTCGCCCCCATCAGACCGGCCAGCGAAAGCGCCAGCACGATCACCATGGTCAGGTTGTTGAAGGCAGAGCAGCCCGGCATGATCAGCAGGTCGAGCTGCCCCTCTGACGTCTGGATGACATTACCGGACACGGGGTTTCCTGCCAGCGTCGCCCCCAGCCAGGCATCGAGCGGCAGCAGTTCGGTGCCGAACAGGTTGAGCGCCAGCGGTCCCAGCAGCAGCGGCCCGCCCAGCGACAGGGTGATGGCGCCGATCCAGCGCGCCTGGCTGCCGCGCGCGGCGGTGATGAAGAGGTAGGCAGCTCCGCCCAGCATCGCCCCCACTGCCGGTGCACGGGTAGGCAGCAGGCAGGCCAGCACCACTAGACCCACCACCACCAGATCGCGCGAAGAGGCTCGCAGGCCGTCCTCGCTGTCCAGCCCCAGCTTGACGATGGCGTAGAGCGCGAACCACACGATCGCGCTGATACCGAACAGCCCGATGACGGCGGCGGCAAGGCCGTCCTCCAGCGAACCGATGATGCGATGCGACGCGGCGTTGAGGACAGCGACGGCAAGCACCACCGCGAACAGTTCGGTCCGACAGGGAATGTGTCGGCCGATGCTATCGCCCACCACAATTGCTCCGCGATTTATCCGGTCGCGCGACTGTGCGCGACGCGCACCTGCCGACGCTTACTTGCGCCGCGCGCGGGCCCGCATCCAGGTGTAGCCTGCGCCGAGCGCCGCCAGGGCACCAAGGCCGATGCCTGCTTCCGGACCCGGTGCGGCAACCACGCCGGCCAGTGCCGGTGCCGTCGGCACGGTAATTGCGGCAGCGATGAAGAAAAGACGTCCACGCATGTTCTACCCCCTGTAAACAACTGGTCATTCCGACCCCATTGGCAGACGCAAACTTGCCACGAATAAAGAGTTTCCGCAATGGTCGCTCACATGGACGGTTTTGCCGACAATCTGGCACTCGAGCGGTTCGGCGACTTTCTGAGCGCCCAGGCCCTGCTGATCTATTGTGTCCTGGTGGTCGCCTTCGCCATGGTCGAATTGGCCTTGCCGGATCGCCAGCGCGGCCGGGCGGTCGCGGGCAAGCGCAATGTGGTGAACTTCGCACTCGGCCTTATCGGCATGGGATTGCTGGGCCTTTTCCCCGTGGGCACGCTGGCATCGGCCCTGCTCGCACGCGAGGAGCAGTGGGGCCTGTTCAACCACGTTGACGCCCATCCGGTGCTGGTGCTGCTGGCGGCGATCGCGACGCAGACCTTCGTGCTCTACTGGATTCACCGCGCCACCCATGCATTCAGGCCGCTGTGGAGAATCCACCGCGTACACCATGCCGACACCACGCTCGACCTGTCGACCGGCCTGCGCCACCACCCGGTGGAGGTGCTGCTGACTGCCCCGTTCCACTACGCCGTGGTCATCGCCCTCGGCCTGCCCGTCTGGGCTGCGCTGCTGACGGACTTCCTGATGTTCGCGGGATCGCTGTTCAAGCACCTCGATATCGCCTTGCCGCGCCGACTTGAGCGGGCGCTCGGCACCATCTTCGCCACTCCGGCGCTGCACCGCTACCATCATTCCGAGAAGGTGGCGGAAACCGACTCCAATTTCGGCAATCTCGTGATCATATGGGACAGGCTGTTCGGCACCTATCACGCCCCGCAACCGCAAGGTCCGGCGCGGATCGGCCTGGGCACCGAGCACGACGGCGTGGCCGACCGGTTGGGATGGCAATTGCGGTTGCCATTGCAGGACCCTCCGAGAAAATTCCCATAGGTTGGGATTTTTCACCACATTCGGGTATTCTTCGCCATAGGTTAATGGCGAAAATGCTCTGAAACCCCTGAAATTGCGTCACTTTCCAAAATTGGCACGCTGCTTGCTATTAATGGGGCAGAAAGGGTTTAGGAGGAAATTCCAATGTTCGATCAACGCTTCTTCTCCAGCAAGCTCGGCCACGCCGCGCTGGTAAGCATTGCCGCGATGGTCGCCTTCACGATTTTTGCCGGTGTGCTGCCCGCCGCCGAAGCGCAGTCGATGCTGATCGGCTCGCCGATGGTGGAACTGGCGTGACCGACGCTAATCGCAACCCTTTGGCTCCGTTGGGACGCGGACAGGCCGGGAATGGCAATCGCCTCGATCGCGAGATCGAGCGGCTGCGCACCAGCCCCACTCCCACGGCCAATTCGCTCAATATCGGAGGTCCCTTGATGGGCATTTTCTCTCGTACACGCGATATTATCGCCGC
Source organism: Aurantiacibacter sp. MUD11 (assembly GCF_026967575.1). Taxonomy (NCBI): domain Bacteria; kingdom Pseudomonadati; phylum Pseudomonadota; class Alphaproteobacteria; order Sphingomonadales; family Erythrobacteraceae; genus Aurantiacibacter; species Aurantiacibacter sp. MUD11. The sequence goes on from NZ_CP114054.1 coordinate 1,063,334, forward strand.
CAATTTCAACGAACTTCTCGACCAGGCTGACGACCCGTCGAAGATGATCCGCATGATCATCCTCGAAATGGAGGAAACGCTGGTGGAAGTCCGGGCCAGCGCCGCGCGCACGATTGCCGACCAGAAGGAAATGCATCGCCACACGGTCAAGCTGGACCGGCTGCAGGCCGACTGGACCGAAAAGGCGCAGCTGGCGCTGTCGAAGGACCGCGAGGACCTGGCCCGCGCCGCGCTTATGGAAAAGCGCAAGGCCGCCGACATGGCCGAGCAGCTGAAGCAGGAGATCAAGGTGCTCGACGACGCGCTGCGCGCCTACGAGCAGGACATCGCCAAGCTGCAGAACCGCCTGCGCGAAGCCCGTAGCCGGCAGGCGCAGATCGCCGCCCGCCTCGAAAGCGCGGAAAACCGCGTGAAGCTGCGCAGCCTGATGACCAGCGACCGGGTGGAAGAGGCGCATACCCGCTTCGACCAGCTGGAACGCCGCGTCGACTACGCCGAAGGCCGCGCCGAGGCCCTGGGCATCGCCCAGGAAGGGCAGAAGACACTCGCCGACGAATTCGCGGCCCTCGAAGGCAGCGAGAAGGTCGACGACGAACTGGAGGAAATGAAGCGCGCGCTTGGAAAAGGCAGCGACGCCAAGAAGGACGAAGGGGAATAACTCGTGGAAGAACTCATCATCATTCCGGCCATCTTTATCGGCCTGCCGTGGATCGTGATGCACTACATCACCAAGTGGAAGACCGCTGCCACCATCACCACCGATGACGAGGCGCTGCTGGAAGAACTCTACCAGCTCGCCAAGCGCCTGGACGAACGGATGGACACGGTCGAGCGCCTGGTCGCTTCGGATAACCCCGACTTCCAGCCCGCCCGCATCACCCACAACAAGGCCATCGACAACGTACCGCTGCGCGAGCTGGAGGAAATGCTCGCCGAAAAGAAAGGAGAACGCGCATGAACAGCCCCCGCACCACGCTTTACCGGGACAAGGTGAATGCCAAGCTGATGGGCGTGTGCGCAGGCATCGCCGACTACACCGGCGTGCATGTCCTGTGGGTTCGCCTGGCCGCCATCTTCCTGATGTTCGCCACCAGCGGCGGTGTCATCCCGGCATATCTCATCGCCGGCCTGCTGCTGAACAAGAAGCCCGCGCATCTCTACGGCGCGCCGGAAGAGAACCAGTACTGGCAGCGCGTTCGCCAGAGCCCGCGTCGCACCGCTCGCGAAATCCGCGCGCAGATGAAGGACGTCGACCGGCGCCTGGCCGAAGTGGAAACCTACTACGTGTCCGCCAACCCGCGCCTGTCGCAGGAAATCGAACAGCTGCGCTGAGCGGCGCACCAACACCGAAGGGGGGACTTGCAACATGGGCGAACTGATCCCGATCGTCGCCATCATCATGGGCTGCGGCATCCCGATCACCGCGATCTGGGCCAACCACAAGCGGAAGATCGCCGAGATGCAGGTCGATGCCACGGCCGCCAACACGGCAGAGCGCGCAGCGCAGTACGCCAGCCACGTGCAGGAACTGGAAGACCGGGTGCGGGTGCTCGAACGCATCGTCACCGACAAGGGCTACGACGTGGCCACCCAGATCGAGGCCTTGCGCGACCAGCGCCGGGTCGATGAAGCAGGCAGCGGGGTCCAGCTCGACTTCGCCAAGAAGGAGGAAGCATAAATGAGCTGGGGAGGCCCCGAATTCGTCATCGCCATCATCGCGCTGAGCATGGCCGGCTGGGTCGTGAACACCTGGATCCGCGCGCGCCATGGCTATCCGCTGGAAGACGAGTGGTTCGGCATGACGGAGAAGTCCGAGAAGGTCGACACGGCGGAAACTGAGCGCCTGCGCGACCAGAACCAGCAGCTCCGCAACATCGTGGAGCGGATGGAAGACCGCATGGTCGTGCTGGAACGCATCGTCACCGACAAGGGCTACACCGTCGCCGAGGAGATCGAGGCGTTGCGCGACAAACCGGCGCGCCGGGCTGACGACGCAGGTGTTCCGCTCAACATCAAGGACAGGGAGCAGGTCTGATGGATTTCGGAGTCATCACTCCCGCTGTCATGGGACTCGGGGTCGTATCGATCTCGATCGGCTGGGTCATCAACACCTGGATCCGCGTGAAGCACGGCTACCCGCTGGAATCGAGCTGGGGCAAGGCGGTTTATCCGCGCACCTCCAACGAGGCGGACGAGCGCGTGAAACTGCTGACGCAGGAAAATGCTGCCCTGCGCGCCGAACTCGGCTCGATGAAGGACCGGCTTTCGAACGTGGAACGCATCGTCACCGACAGCGGCTACCGCCTGACGCATGAAATCGAGAATCTGCGCGACACGAAGGAGGCCAACTGATGGATCCGGACCTGACCCTGATCTTCGCCTTCATCCTGACGTTGCTGATGATCATCCTGCCGTTTGCCTACCTGATCAACAAGAAGGTGGCCGAGCACGAGGAACGCAAGCTGGAACTGAAGGCCCGCATCGAGGAGGCCAAGGCCGCCCAGCTGCGCGATAACCGCCAGGTGGACGACCTGCTGGAAGACCGGGTGCGCGTGCTGGAACGCATTGCCACCGACCGCTCGCCCGCCCTCGCCGCCGAGATCGAGGACCTGCGCAAGGAGAAGGTGCAGTGAGTTCCTGGCTCGTCATCATTCTGGTCGCCGCCATCGTCACGGCCGGCTGGGTCATGGTCGAACGCGACCGTCGCAAGCACGGGATCACCCGCGACTGGATGGGGAACGAGTCCCGCGAGGGTCCACAGGAAGACATCGAGAAGAAGATGCTCGAGAGCGAAGTCGAAGAACTGCGCGAACGGGTGAAGGTACTGGAACGCATCGCCACCGATCCGGCTCGCCGGACGGCGGAAGAAATCGAGAAATTGCGCGACGAGTAGTCGTCGCGCGCAGGGATACCCGCGAAGGGAGGATCATATGACGCAAATCGACCTGTTGATCGCCGCCAGCAGCCTCCTTGCAATTGGCATGCTGACCGCCGGTGCGCTGATGGGCTGGCAGGGCTGGCTCGCACTCAAGAACCGCGAGCTGGAGATGCACAAGCTGCCCCGCGAGATGGATGGCGGATCGCGCGAGGGCATGGCGCGAATCGAGATCGCCGACCTCAAGGAACGCATCCGCAAGCTGGAAGCCATCGCAAACGGGGTGGACCTCTGACGCGCAGCCACTAGATGCGCCTCATGCGATCACTCCAGGACATTCACGAAGAATACGACTTCCTCGACGGCGACGAGCGCTATCGCCTGCTGATCGAGCTGGGCCGCGAGCTGGACCCGATGCCCGCCGCGCTCAAGACCGACGCCACGCTGGTGCGCGGCTGCTCGGCGCAGGTCTGGGTCTATCCCACCGGTGAGGCCGACAAGCTGCATTTCCTGGCGGACAGCAACGCCGCGATCACCAAGGGCATCGTCGCACTGGTGATTTCCGCCGTGCAGGACAGGCCCGCACAGGAAGTCGCCGGCATGGACGTCATGGGCGCGCTGGAGCCCTTCGACCTGAAGAACCAGCTATCCTCCAACCGCACGCAGGGCGTGCCCAACATGATCGCGCTGGTGCAGGAACACGCCGCGCGCATCGCAGGCGGCTGAGCCATGACGCGGCCGTTATGGGTAGCGGCTGGTTTCGTGCTGTTTGCGCTGGGGTGGATCGGCATGGTGATGCCGATGATGCCCGGCTTCGTCTTCCTGCTGGGTGCGCTTTACTGCTTCGCCCGCGGTAATCCCGCGTTGGAGAAATGGATGCTGGAGCATCCCACCTACGGCCCCGCCCTGCGCAACTGGCGCGACCATCGCCGCATTGCCCGAAAGAGCAAGGTGGCCGCTCTCTCCGTCATGGTGCTGGCCGGGGTGCTGTCAGGCGTGTTCGCAGGCTTCCCGGTGGCGATCGTGCCGATTGCCATCATGACGCTGGTGGCGGGCTGGATCTGGACCCGGCCAGAGTAGCCGCGCGCACCTTTTCTCGGAACGCGGCCCCGTGCAGGCCGTTGAAAAGGCAACCGGAGGGGGCAATTCTTTCAGGAGATTACCCCATGGCAATTCTGATCCTTATCGCCACCGTCCTCATCCCGCCGCTGGGCGTTGCCGCCAAGCACGGTTTCACGGGGACGACACTGCTGAACCTCGTGCTGACGCTGCTGGGCTACATCCCTGGCGTGATCCACGGGCTCTATGTGAACTACGCGAAGTAAGCTGAACCGCCCTGCAAAAGCGCCGGGATCCGCAAGGGCTCCGGCGCTTCCGTTTGTGGTTTCGGCAGATCAGGCGCCGGCGCTGTCGCGCACCACGGCGATGCCGGCTTCACGCTGGCGCTTCAGCTCGGCCTTCAACTTGGCCGGATCGCGGGCGAAGACGAAGCCGAAGCTCACCCCGCCCTCCTTGCCGATGGTGGCGTGGTGCAGCTTGTGTGCCTGCACCAGCCGCTTGGCGTAGCCCTTCTTGGGCACCCAGCGGAAATAGCGCTGGTGAACCAGCCCGTCGTGCACCAGCGTATAGATGATGCCGTAACCCAGGATACCGAGGCCGATCCAGGTGGCGGGCCACCAGGCATTCGCCCCCATCACCATGGGGCTGCCCAGCGCGAACATGGAAATGCTCATCGCCGCGCCGACCACGGCGTAGAGATCGTTCTTCTCCAGCACGTTGTCGTGCGGTTCGTGATGGTCGCGGTGCCAGCCCCAGCCGAAGCCGTGCATGATGTACTTGTGGCTCGCCCAAGCGACCCACTCCATCGCGACGATGGTGGCCAACACGATCAGGACAGGGACGACGATTTCGCTCATGTCGACAATATAGGCCTTCTCGGGCAGCCCCGAAAGGCGGTTATTCGGGCAGGTGCGGCGTCTGCTTGCGCGGCAGGCCGAAGAATCGCTCGGCCACGTCGCGGCTGATGCGCGCCGGGCGCAGCGTCTCGCTGTCGAGGCAGCACCACATCGACTGCACTTCCGCCAGCACTTCCTCGCCGCGCTTGATCACCGTGTTGTAGACGCTGCGCGCCCCGGCGATTTTTTCCAGCACCGTTTCGGCGATCACGTCATCATCGAGAAAGGCCGGACGGCGATAGGTGATCTCATGCTTGATCGCGACCCAGGCCTTGCTCGCCACCTCTTCAGCAGGGGCCAGCTTCTGCCAGTGCTGCAGCACCACGTCCTGCACCCAGTTCAGGTACCTGGAATTGTTCACGTGCCCCATGAAATCGATGTCATCGGGGAGGATCTTGATCGGAATTGCGAAAGGCTTGGCTGACATACGTGTAAGTTAGGCGGGAAATCTTAAATTTCCAAGACACCAAAAAGCCTTTTTTCGCACTTCTTGGCGAAGGGGCCGCCGCACGCTAAGGGGCACCGCATGGCCAGCAAACCGCGCACCCTGTACGAGAAGATCTTCGACGCCCACGTTATCGAACGGCGCGACGATGGCACCTGCCTGGTCTTCATCGACCGGCACCTGGTGCACGAAGTCACCAGCCCGCAGGCGTTCGAAGCGCTGCGGATGAAGGACCGCACGGTCCGCCATCCCGAACTGACGCTGGCGGTGCCGGACCACAACCTGCCCACCACGGCGCGCGTCGATGCGGAAGGCAAGCGCATTCCCATCGCCGACAAGGAAAGCCGCGAACAGCTCGCCGCGCTGGAGCGCAACGCGCCCGAATTCGGCGTGCGCTATTTCGATGCGACCGCCAAGCAGCAGGGCATCGTCCACGTTGTCGGCCCCGAACAGGGCTTCTCGCTGCCGGGCACCACCATCGTCTGCGGCGACAGCCACACGGCGTGCCATGGCGGCCTGGGCGCCTGGGCCTTTGGTATCGGCACCAGCGAGGTGGAGCACGTGCTCGCCACGCAGACGCTGCTGCTGCGCCCGTCGAAGACGATGGAAGTGCGCGTCGAGGGCGAACTTGGTGCCGGCGTCACCGCCAAGGACCTGATCATGCACATCATCGGCACGATCGGCACGGCGGGCGGCACCGGGCACGTGATCGAATATCGCGGCAAGGTGTTCGAGGACATGAGCATCGAAGGCCGCCTGACGGTCTGCAACATGAGCATCGAGGGCGGCGCGCGTGGAGGCATGATCGCGCCGGACGAAAAGACCTTCGAATATCTCAAGGGCCGCCCGCTCGCCCCCAAGGGCGAGGAATGGGATGCCGCTGTCGCCTACTGGAAGACGCTCTACACTGATCCCGACGCCGAGTTCGACAAGTCGGTGGTGATCGACGCCTCCGAGATCGAGCCGAGCGTGACCTGGGGCACCAGCCCGGAAGACGTGGTGCCGATCGGCGGCGTGGTTCCCTCGCCCGACAGCTTTGCCGACCCGTCGAAGCAGGCCGCCGCGCAGGCGAGCCTCGACTACATGGGCCTGGAGCCCGGCACCCCGATGCGCGAGGTGGAGGTACAGAACATCTTCATCGGCAGTTGCACCAACAGCCGCATAGAAGACCTGCGCGCCGCCGCCGAAGTGCTGCGCGGTCGCAAGAAGCACCCCAACATCAAGTGGGGCATCGTCGTCCCAGGCTCGGGCCTGGTGAAGATGCAGGCCGAAGCCGAAGGGCTGGACAAGGTGTTCATCGACGCCGGCCTCGAATGGCGCGAACCGGGCTGCTCGGCCTGCCTCGGCATGAACCCTGACAAGGTGCCTGCCGGTGAACGCAGCGCATCCACCAGCAACCGCAATTTCGTCGGTCGCCAGGGGCCGGGTGCGCGCACCCACCTCGTCAGCCCGGCGATGGCCGCGGCTGCGGCAGTGACCGGCCGCCTCACCGACGTGCGCGACCTGGTGCGTGAGCCAGCGTAAGAGCAGCTTCGCACCCGTCGTCGACGAACACACGCGGGTCCTGATCCTCGGCAGCCTGCCCGGCGAACGCTCGCTGGCCGAGCAGCGCTACTATGCCCATCCGCGCAACCTGTTCTGGCAGCTTGTCGGCGAAGTAATCGGGCAGGATCTGGCGGCAATGGGCTACGAGGATCGCCTGTCCCGGCTTCTCCGGTCAGGCATCGGTCTGTGGGACGTGGTCGGCAGCGGCCGCAGACAGGGCAGTCTCGACAGCGCCATCCGGGAGGTGAAGGCCAACCCGCTCGGCGAGTTGGTCGAGGGCCTGCCGCAACTGCGCGCCGTCGCCTTCAACGGCCAGAAGGCCGCCACTTTAGGGCAACGATTGCTGGCCGAACGCGCGCCGGAACTGCTGCGCCTGCCCTCCTCCAGCCCGGCCTATGCGGCGATGCGCCGGGAGGAAAAGCAAAAGCATTGGCTGGCATTGCGCGATTTTCTTGAAACACCGCGCGCCGAGGGCCATTGAGTAGATATGACAGACAGTTTTCCCAAGAAGGCCGCCATCGCCGGCGCCATCGGTTCGGCGGCCGTTGCCGCTGCCCTGCTGTACGTGAACCGCCGCAAGAAGAAGGGCAACGAGCCGGATCAGCTCCCGCCCATCCCCAGCGGCGAAAAGCCGGAAACCGACTGATGGCCAAGGCCGTGTCGAAGGTGGACCAGGTTGAAGGGCGGGCGATTCCGTTCGGGCGCAAGAACGTCGACACCGACCTGATCATCCCTGCCCGCTGGCTGAAGACCGTCAGCCGCGAAGGCCTGGGCCAGGGTGCGTTCGAAGCCGTGCGCGCCGATAACCCCGACAACATATTCGACCAGCCTGAATTCGCCAATGCGCCGATCCTGATCGCGGGCGACAATTTTGGCTGTGGCTCCAGCCGTGAACATGCCGCCTGGGCGCTGCTCGACATGGGCGTGCGCGCCGTGATCGCGCCCAGCTTCTCCGACATCTTCGCCGGCAACGCGTTCAAAAACGGCATCCTGACCGTGGCCTTGCCGCAGGACCAGGTGGACCGTCTGCTGGAAGTCGCGGCGACCGATCCGATCACCATCGATCTCGAATCGCAGACGGTGACCACGCCGTTCCAGGATCGCTTCGCCTTCGACATCGACCCCTTCCGCAAGTACTGCCTGCTGGAAGGGCTGGACGAAGTCGGCCTGACTTTGACCCGCAACGAAGCGATTGCAGACTACGAACAGCGACTGGCCGCGGATAAGCCCTGGCTGGTACGCGGCACCGGGATTGCAGCCTGAGGGCGCTTGGCGCTATCGGGCAGCCAACATTTTGACGAGGACGGAAATACAATGACCGATTTCAAGGATCGCGAACGCGCCGAAGAAGCCAAGTTCGCCATGGACGAGGAAACCGCCTTCCGCGTGGCCGCGCGCCGCAACCGCCTGCTGGGCGAATGGGCCGCTGGCGTGATGAACCTCACTCCGGAAGAGACCGAGGCCTACAAGAAGGCCGTGGTGCAGGCCGACTTCGAGGAAGCCGGCGACGAAGACGTGATCCGCAAGCTGCTGGGCGACCTGACCGGGGCCGGCTGCGACGTCGACGAGGCGCAGGTGCGCGCGCAGCTGGAAGAAAAGGCCATCGAGGCCAAGCGCCAGCTGATGAGCGAGTCCTAAGCCAGATGCCAATGCCCGCCGCCCAGATCGAGGCGCTGATCAAGGCCGCCATCCCCGATGCGACGGTCGAGATCGAGGCGCTGGTCGATGATAACGACCATTGGCTGGCTCGCGTTACCTCGGCAGAGTTCGCCGGGAAAAGCCGCGTGCAGCAGCACAAGATGGTCCACGCGGCACTGGGCGGAAGGCTCGGCGGTGAACTCCACGCCTTGCAACTGCACACCAGCGTGCCCAACTGAGGCCTACGCACACAAGAACACTGGTGGAACCAATGTCGGATACCAACGAACGCATCTCCAAGCTGGTCGGCGAAAATGACGTCGTCCTGTTCATGAAGGGCACTCCGCTCTTCCCGCAATGCGGCTTTTCCAACCGCGCCGTCTCGATCCTCGATCACTGCAACGTGCAGTTCGAGAGCGTCGATGTGCTGCAGGACATGGAAATCCGCCAGGGCATCAAGGCCTATTCGGACTGGCCCACCATTCCGCAGCTCTACGTGAAGGGCGAATTCGTCGGCGGCAGCGACATCATGATGGAGATGTTCGAAGCCGGCGAACTGCAGCAGCTGCTGGACGAGAAGCAGGTCGCCAAGGCGTCCTGAGGCCTGTCCTCCTGCATTCCGGACACTTGCACGGACCGCCATTGGCGGTCCGTTTGCGTTCAGCTAGGCAGCGCTAGAGGCGTCTGCCTTGTCCCGGGAGTTTGCATGATCCGCCACCTGCTTGCCGCCAGCCTGTTGTTCGCCGCGCCTGCCTCGCTTGCCGCGCAGGAGACCCTGCCGGACAACCTTGCCGAGCGCATGGCCGGAGCCCGCTCTGCCGAGGCAACAGCGCGCCAGATGGGCGAGGTCTTGCAGGCCAACGCCATCGCCCAGCGCCAGTATGCCGGGATGGTCGCGGGCGACCTTGGCGGCGGTTATCGCGGCGCGCTGTCGCTCCCCGGAGAAGACCTCGGCGTATGGCTGACGACCATCGTCGGCCAGCCGGGCGGCGAGGACGCGCCGCTGGTAGCCCTCGCGGAATACGAGATCGCCCAGGGCGAAATCCTGGCCGAGACCATCTTCCCCGCCGGACAGGCTCCCGTGCTCGACGGCGACAGGGTCGCCATGGCCCGGGCGCAGATCGTCGCGCCCCGCGCCGTGATCGCCGCGCCCGAAGCCAGCTTCTGCCACGATGGCGAAGATGCCGGGGAAAGCGACCGCACCTCGGTCACCTATCTCACCCTCGCCATGCCCCCACGCGAGGACGGCTCGTTCGAAGCCTATGTGCTCAACGGCCCGTTCGAAGGCTCGGCCATGCCGCTGGGCAAGCACTATCGGGTCGATTTCGACGAATTCGGCGTGATCGGATCGCCGGAACTGCTCACCGACACCTGCGAGATCGTGCGCTGGGCAGAGGACGACCCCGAACTGGCGATGAGCGTCTACGTGACCGAATTCGACGCCGGCCAGTGGCCCAACGAGATCCATGCCTTCATCTCGGCACAGTTGCCGATGAGCATGGGGGTGGTGACCGGCGACATCATCTGGCCCATGGCCGGCGGGATGATCGCCCCGCCCGTCCCCGCCGCCGAAGCCGGCTACTAAGGGACCGCGGGCGATGTGCAACCTCTACAAGATGTCCAAGTCGCAGGACGAGGTGGCGCATTTCTTCGATGCCATCGCGCAGGACCTGTCGGTCGGCCCGGCGGGCAATGCGCCCGAAATGGTCTATCCCGGATATCCCGGCATGGTGCTGACCGACGGCAAGCTGGGGCAGATGACCTGGGGCTTCCCGCTCCAGCGCAAGGGCGCCAAGGGCCAGCCGCTGAAGCCGAAGCCGGTCAACAATGCCCGGTCGGACAAGCTTTCCAGCCCCTTCTGGTCCGCCAGCTTCCGCGAACGGCGCTGCCTGATCCCGGTCTCCGCCTTTGCCGAAGCCGAGGGGCCTAGGGGCGGCAAAACCCGCACGTGGCTATCCTTGCCGGACTGCGACCTGATGGCGATGGCGGGCCTGTGGCGCGATACTGCCGAATGGGGCGCGGCATATACCATGGTGATCACCGAACCCAACGAGCAGGTGCGCAGCGTGCACGATCGCATGCCGGTAATCCTGCCCCCGGACGCGTGGCAGCAATGGCTGCACGGCACCCCGCAAGAAGCCTTCCAGCTTTGCCGGCCCTATGCCGGCGCGATGCAGATCGATCGCACGGACGAGCCCTGGGCGGGCCGGCGCTAGTCTCTATCGATTTTTCGGAGAGGGGTCTTCGGGGAGGCGGAGCCGGGAGACTTGGTTGGGGACCAGGGGATCGGCCCCGCCTCGTTTCGAAGACCTCGTTGGGTACGCCGAATATATTGCACGCGCCGTGCCAGTTTTGCCGAACAAAGGATTCCTGCGGAAGACGATGGTTCGCGAAAAGTTAACGGGGGGCGGGCGTGTAAAAATTCCCGACTCTTCTGGCTTTTCGCTCGCGCATCCGCGCCAGCGTCCTCGGTGCCATTCGCTCCGCTTCGCTGCGCGGCACCTGCGGGCGGCCACTTGGCCTTGCGGTCGTTGGCACGACCGAACTCAGCACTGTTGGAATGTTCGATACGGTCCCCAAGGGACCGCAAGGGCACGCGCCCGCCCCGCAGCGGGCGCAGCTTGCTGCGCATCTAGCGAGGACGAAGCCGCGGATGCGGCTTCGGAAAACAAGAATGGCGCGCCCAGCAGGAGTGTGCTTCGCACGTCTCCGCTTCGCTCCGACTCCGAACCTGAAGGATCGCCTCTACAAGGGCATACACCAAAGGGGAGGACACGCTTGCAGCATGCCCTCCCCTTTGGCGCGCCCAGCAGGAGTCGAACCTGCGACCTCAGGATTAGAAGTCCCGTGCTCTATCCAGCTGAGCTATGGGCGCGTCGGGAGGGCAGATAGCGATCTTTGCGGCTCGCGCAAATGCCGCTAGCACCGCGACATGGACAGTGATCCCCTGAAACCCGTCGATCCGATGCCGGAACACGCGCGGTTCCGATATTTCGATCTCGTGATGGCCGCCTTCGTGGTGGTGCTGGTGCTGTCCAACGTGATCGGGGCGGCAAAGCTCTCCACCGTCGCGGGTTTCACTTTCGGGGCGGGCATCCTATTCTTCCCGCTCTCCTACGTGATCGGCGACGTGCTGACCGAGGTTTACGGCTATGCCCGCGCGCGCCGGGTAATCTGGACCGGCTTTGCCGCCCTCGTCTTCATGGCCGTGATGAGCTTCGTGGTGGTCGAACTGCCCCCGGCGGCCAGCTGGACCGGGCAGGAGGCCTACGAGTCGGTATTCGGCCAGGTGCCGCGGATCGTGCTCGCCTCGGTCACCGCCTTCTGGGCAGGCGAATTCGTCAATTCCTACGTGATGGCGAAGATGAAGGTCTGGACACAGGGCAAGGCTCTGTGGAGCCGTACCATCGGCTCGACCGTGGTCGGCCAGGGCGTCGACAGCCTGCTGTTCTATCCCATTGCCTTCCTCGGCGTCTGGGAGACTAGCGATGTGTTGCTGGTGATGGTGACGAACTGGGCGTTAAAGGTCGGCTGGGAAGCCGCGCTGACGCCGGTCACCTATCGCGTTGTCGGCTTCCTGAAGAAGCGCGAGGGCGTCGAGATCTTCGATACCGACACCGATTTCTCTCCCTTCGCGGCACGCGACAGCCGCTGACAGGACGAAATGGCCGCCGACCTCAGTCGGCCAGCAGCCAGATCGCGAGATAGATGATCAGGAAGCTGCCGAAACCGAACAGCGTACCTGCCAGGAAGATGCCCCGCACAACCAGCGGGTTGATCCCGAAGTACTTGGCGATACCGCCGCAAACACCGGCCACCTTCGCGTCCGCACGGTCGAGGCGGAATTTCTTCGAACCTGCCGGGCGGACGGCATCGTTTCTACGGTCCAGCTGGGTCATGCCAGCAGGCCCACGATCGAGGTGGCGTTGGGGTTGGCGAAGCTGCTGACGAGCAGCGTTGCGGTTACGGCGACGGCGGCGAAAGCGGCCATCAGCTTGTTCTGCAGTTCATTGGTCATGGTCATGTCCTTCTTGTCCCTTCTTGGTGGTTATCGATCAGGCGAGAACGCCGGCGATGATGCTGGCTTCCGGGGTCGAGAAGCTCGAGACCAGGAGCGTGATGGTGACAGCGACGGCGGCGAAAGCGGCCGAAACGCGGGCGGTGATGTCATTCGTGAAAGTCATTTTGTTTCCCTCTATTGTTTGAATTAAACTCTTTCGTCCCATGCCCCCAACATTGCAGGAGGTGTGCCAGTTTTGAAAAACCGCAGAATTCTGCCGTTTTTGTTCAGGCACCAGCAAGGTTAGCGATTCCTGAAAACTAAGACTTGGGAATTTTCACCAACTGATGGGATCACCTTTTCGAGTGGTGTCACGCCGCACGCTGACATAAGGGTATGCGACCCGTCATGGCGCTCGATCGCATCACCCTTTCCAGCTTCCGCAACCACGCCGCCACGCGGCTTGAAGACACGTGCCAGTTGAACCTGCTGGTGGGCGAGAACGGGGCGGGTAAGACCAATATCCTCGAAGCCATCTCGCTGTTTGCCCCCGGACGCGGAATGCGTCGCGCGGCACTGGCGGAGATGGCCGGCCATTCCGGAGATGGCGGCTTCGGTGTCAGCGCCCTGCTCGACACCGGCGATGGCGGCGAACCGGTCAAGCTGGGCACAGGCATGGTGGCAGAGCGGAGCGGTCGCCGCATCGTGCAGGTCAATGGCGCAGAGGCGAGTGCCATCAGCCTGGGCGAATGGCTGGCCATGGGCTGGCTCACCCCGGCCATGGATCGCCTGTTCGCCGACAGCGCCGGCACACGCCGCCGTTATCTCGACCGGCTGGCAGTGGCGCTGGAGCCGGGCCATGCCCGCTACGCCAGCCGCTACGAGGCCGCGCTGCGCGAACGTAACCGCCTGCTCTCCGGGGAACCGGACCCCGATCCCGCCTGGCTCGATTCGATCGAAGCGCAGATGGCCACGGTTGGGAGCGCATTGGCGCAGGGCCGGGCGCGATTGATCGGAACCTTGGGCGCGAGACTGGCGGAACTGCCCGAAGCGCCGTTCGCGCGCCCGGTGCTCGCCTACCAGCCTGGCGGCGCGCTGACCGAAGAGGAACTGGCCGACCGCTGGCGCAGTGAGCGCCGCCGCGATCGTGCCGCGCAGCGCACGCTGTCCGGTCCGCATCGCGACGAGCTGGGCGTGACCATGGCCGGCAAGCACATGCCCGCTGCCGAATGTTCTACTGGGGAGCAGAAAGCCATGCTGGTCGCCATCACCCTCGCCCATGCCGAACTCGCGGCGCGGGGCAGACCGGGCGTCTTGCTGCTGGACGAGGTCGCGGCCCACCTCGACCCCGTGCGGCGCGAGGCGCTGTTCGACCGCCTGCGCGCAAGCGGCACACAAGTGTGGCTGACGGGCACCGAACCGGCCCCCTTCGAAGCTATCCTGGCAGAGGCAGCCACCTGGCGGGTGGCCGATGGCGCGGTGGAGCGGATCTAGTCCGCGCCGTCCTGCGGCAAGGCGGCGATCACCGTGTCGAGCGAGGCCGCGACCATTTCCTCCAGCCCTTCGGCAGTCGGATGGATGCGATCGGCCTGCATCAAGCGCGGCTGGTCGTAGACCGGCTTCATGAAGAAGGGCACCAGCGCGGCGTCATATTCTTCGGCCAGTTCGGCATACATGCCGTCGAACTGCTGCTGGTATTCCACACCCATGTTCGGCGGGGCGCGCATACCCAGCAACAGGATGGGAATGTCGCGTGCCTGCAATTCGTCGAGAATGCCTTCCAGGTTCGCGCGGCTCTGGTCCGGGGTGATGCCGCGCAGCAGGTCGTTGCCGCCAAGTTCCACGATGGCGAGGTCGATTTCGGCGTCGGCATTGTCGAGCACGAAGCCGATCCGCTGCAAGCCGGCAGCCGTGGTGTCGCCCGATACGCCGGCATCGATGACCCGGGCATTGATGCCGCGACCGCGCAATGCGCGCCCCAGCACCTCCGGATAGCCCTGGTCTTCCTCGACATTGTAGCCCGCCATCAGGCTGTCACCGAAGCCGAGCACCACCCGCTCCGGCCCCATGACCGGCAGCGGCTCCTCGAACATCGTTCCCGCGCTCTCGGCCTCGTCGGCCTCGGCCACTGGTGCTTCCGCTCCGCAAGCGGCAAGGGCGAGCGCCAGCGGCGCGATGATCGACGAAGTGCGAATAGCCTTAGGCCACCGACTTTGGACTAACTTGCTCATACCCCATAGCTATGCCATCGCGCTCTTGTGACAAGTCCTGACACTGCAAAACCCGTTATTGCTGCCCGTGACCTGCGCCTTACCCTTGGAGAAGGCGCTGCGGCAGTCGAAATCCTGCGCGGCATCGACCTGGAGGTGACGCCAGGCGAGACGCTCGCCCTGCTCGGCCCTTCCGGCAGCGGCAAGAGCTCGCTGATGTCGGTGCTCTCCGGCCTTGAAAGAGCAAGCTCAGGTTCGCTTGAGGTTGCCGGAGAGGACTTCACCGCGCTCGATGAAGACGCCCTCGCCCTCGCCCGCCGCGGCCGGATCGGCATCGTGCTGCAGGCCTTCCACCTGCTGCCGACCATGACCGCGCTGGAGAACGTCGCCACGCCGCTGGAACTGGCCGGCGTCAAGGGCGCCAGCGAACGCGCGGCGGAAGAACTGGAAGCCGTGGGCCTCGGCCACCGGCTTACGCACTATCCGGCACAGCTTTCCGGCGGCGAGCAGCAACGCGTTGCGATTGCCCGCGCCATCGGCTCGCGCCCGCCGCTGATCTTCGCGGACGAGCCGACCGGCAATCTCGATGCCAGCACCGGCGAAAGCGTGGTTGAAGTGCTGTTCCGCCGGCGCGCCAACACCGGCGCGACGCTGGTGATCATCACCCATGACAAGACGCTGGCCGAACGCTGCGACCGCGTGGTGACGCTGGCCGACGGCCAGATCGCCAGCGATACCGGCAAGGCCACCAAGGCTGCCTGACGCATGAGCTGGGGCCGGGCCTGGACCATCGCCAAGCGCGACCTGTCGAGCGGTTTCCGCGGACTGCGGCTGCTGCTCGTCTGTCTGTTCCTGGGCGTCGGCGCATTGGCGGCCATCGGCAGCCTGACCTCCGCCATCCAGGGCGAGCTCGACAGCCAGGGCCAGGCCATCCTGGGCGGCGATATCGAAGTCGAGCTGTGGCAACGCATGCTGAACGAGGAGGAACTCGCCTTCCTCGAGGAATATGGCACCACCTCCCCCGGATATCGCCTGCAGGCCATGGCAAGCACGCCCGATGCGGCCGTACCCGTGGAGCTGAAGGCGGTTGCTGCCAACTACCCGATGTATGGCACCCTGCTGCTGCAGGGCGGCGTAAGTGCCGAGGCGCCCTCCGCAGGCGAGGCTTACCTTGCCGAAGGCGCGGCGGAGCGGCTGGACGCGCAGCCGGGCGACGTCATCACACTGGGCACGCAGCAGGTCACCGTGGCAGGCATTATCGAGGAAGAGCCGGACCGGCTCTCCGAGGGATTCGCGCTGGGCCAGACGGTGATCGTGCCGCTGGACCTGCCTGAGCAGGCGGGCCTCGTCGCCCCCGGCTCCATGTTCCAGACCAAGACCCGCGTGGCCTTCGCCGGCGACGACGATCCCGACACCGTGGTCGAGGCGCTGGAAGAGCGCTTCCCCGAAGTCTCGTTCGACACCCGCACCCGCAACCGCGCCTCGCCCGGCGCCGACCGCTTCGTCAGCCGCATGGGCGAGTTCCTGACGCTGGTCGGCCTCGCCGCGCTGGTCATCGCCGGCATCGGCATCGGTGGCGGGGTGAACTCCTATCTCGAGGCCCGGCGCAATTCGATTGCGACACTCAAGATCCTCGGCGCGACCTCTGCCGACATCGTGCGCATCTACGCCCTGGAAATCGGCATGGCCGCGCTGGTGGGTGCCGGAGCCGGCCTGCTGGCGGGCGTGCTGGTGACACCGTTGCTGGCCAATGCACTGGGCTCGTTGCTGCCGGTGACGACCGACTTCGTCATCGATCCCTGGGCGCTGGGCCGCGCGCTCGCCTTCGGCTTGCTGGTCGCGCTGGTCTTCGCCGCACCGCCGCTGGCGCGAGCCAAGCAGTTCCCGGCCATGGCGCTGATGCGCGCCCGCGTCTCGCCGCTGGCGCAGGCCTGGCGCGGTGCCGCGCTGCCCGTGGGCCTCGGCATTGCGGGTATCGTGGCGCTGGCCATCGTCGGCTCGAATAATCCCGAACTTTCAGCGCTGTTCCTTGGCGGGGCCGCCGCCATCCTCGGCTTCCTTGCCTTGCTGGGCCGGGCGATCCGCTGGGCAGCGACCCGCGCACCGCGTCCGGCCGATCCCATCGTGCGTGCGGCGCTGGCCAACCTGCACCGCCCCGGCGCGGCGACCGGATCGCTGGTGACGGCGCTCGGCTTCGGACTGTCAGCATTCGTCCTGCTGGCCGGGGTGCAGAGCAGCCTCGACGGCAATATCCAGCGCTCGGTGCCCGAACGGGCGCCCGACTACTTCGTGCTCGATATCCCGCGTGACCGGGTGGAGGAATTCCGCGGTGTCATTACCGACGTCTCCGAAGACGCGGTGATCGAGACTGTGCCCACGCTGCGCGGCTCCATCGTCGCCTTCGGTCCCGAGGGCAACATGACCCGCGTTTCCGAGATGGAAGAGGGCCGCGAAGGCACCTGGGGCCTGCGCGGTGAGCGCGGCCTGACCTATTCCGATGTCATTCCGAGCGGCAATGTCGTCACTTCCGGCGAGTGGTGGGAAGACGGCCACGCCGGCGAGGCGCTGGTTTCGGTGGACGAGGAACTGGCCGCAGCGGCCGGAATCGCCATCGGCGATCTTGTCACCGTCAACGTGCTGGGCGTGGATTTCACCGCACGGGTCGCCAACACCCGCCGCATCGACTGGGAGAGCCTTGGCTTCAACAACGTCTGGGTGTTCTCGGCCAATACCTTCGAGACGGCCCCGCACAACCTGGCAGCGACGATCGAGATGCCTGAAGGCACCGACACCAGCGGCCTGCTGCGCACGCTGGTGAACGCCTTCCCCTCGTCCAGCGTGATCGAGGTCGGCCCGATCCTGACCGAGGCGCGAACCATCCTCGACCAGGTGTCGCTGGCCATCCTTGCCGCCGCCTCCGTGGCCGTGCTGGCGGGCATTGCCGTGCTGCTGGGTGCCATCGCCGCAGCCCGCGCAGCGCGCATCTACGACACCGTCATCCTGCGCGTGCTGGGCGCCAGCCGCGGGCAGTTGCTGGCGCTGCAATTCGCCGAATTCGGGCTGCTCGCCGCCGTGCTGGCGACCGTGGCGCTGGCCATGGGCAGCGGTGTCGCCTGGCTGGTGATCGTGCAGCTGTTCGAATTCGACTGGCTGCCCGACTGGACCGAGATCCTCGCCGTGCTGGGCGGCGGACTGGTGCTGGTGCTGGCCTTCGCGCTGGGAGCCTCGCTCCCGCTGCTGCGGGCACGGCCGGCGCAGACCTTGCGGTCGCTCTAACCGGTCGCACCCGCGAACAGGATCAGTCGAAGACGCCCGTCGTGCCGTGCTCGCCGGGCTTGCCCTTCACCACCAGCGTGCTGGCCAGCATGTCGTGCAGGCCCTGCTTCTTCTCGGTGAAGGCCACCATGATGTAGCCGATCAGCAGGATGATACCGGACAGGATCTTGGCGAAATAGCGGCCCAGCGCTCGCAGGAAACTGATGCGGTTGCCGCTGAGGTCGGTCACCACGAGACCGACGGCCTTCTTGCCCACCGTGGCCTGCCACGAAGAGCTCTCCAGTCCGGCAAAGTAGGCGATGCCGACGATCAGGCCGACCAGGTTGCCAAGCGGACTGGATTCGTCCGTGCCGCCGGAAAAGGCCGCATCGTTGACCGCCGCGCTCCAGTTGGCGCCCATGTTGATGCCGGTCACGCCCTGGATGATCGACGCGGCAACAAGCAGGATGATGATGTCGATGAGATAGGCACCGACGCGGATCCAGAAGCCCCCGAACTGCATGATTTCCCCCTCTTCCGTGAATGAAGGCCTCTAGGGCACCATATTCCGGCCTCGGCCACAACCATAAAAAAGGGGGCCGCGAGGGCCCCCTTCTCTGATTGGTTGTCGCCGACGCTTACCAGCGGAAGCGACCGGTGATGCCGTAGGTGCGCGGATCGTTCGGATAGCCCGAAACGCTCAGCGGCTGGGCCGGGCTGTCGAAGACGGTGCCCAGGGTACGGTGATCCAGCAGGTTGCGGCCCCAGATCGAGACCGAAATGCCGCTGTCGTGCTCGTAGGTCAGCGAAGCGGTCAGGTCGCTCTGCTCGCCGGTGAACGGCAGGCCGGCGGCGATGGCCGGGCCACCGTCGACGATCGAACCGTCCGGGCCGCGTACGGCGAAGGCCGGCAGGCCTTCGACCAGCTGGAATTCGCTGGTGAACAGGTAGTTCACGCGCGGGATCAGCATGCCGTTGCCCATGTCGGCTTCATACTGTGCGCCGAGGATGACGGTCCATTCGGGGATACCCGAAGGCGTGGTGCCGGAAATGTCGCCCTGGGCCGACTGCAGGAAGCTGTCGAACTTCGGATCGAGATAGGTCACCGCACCGCTCAGCGTCAGGCCGTCGGTCGGGAACAGGCTGCCTTCGAATTCGACGCCCCAGGTCGACTGGCTACCGGCGTTGGCGAGCACGAAGCCCGAACCGGTGAAGATGTTGGACTGGAAGCCCTCGATCTCCTGGTCGAACACGGTCAGGTTGGCCGAGAACGCATCGAAGTTGGCCTTGATGCCCACTTCCATGACGGTCGACTCTTCCGGACCGGCAAAGCGCGAACCGAAGGTCAGGTTCGGCAGGTCCAGCCCGGCAGCGAGGATCGCGGCACGATCGGCCAGCGGCGGACGGGCGTCGCGCGACAGGTTGATCGAGCTTGCCTTGAAGCCGGTCGCGTAGCTCGCATAGATGTTCACATCCGGCGAGACGTCATAGGCGAGACGGACCGAGTAGCTGAAGTTGTCGTCGTTGGTCTGGCCCGGCTCGACCGCGTTCGGCACCGCCAGGAACGGCGGCAGGAACTGCAGCGCGCGCAGCGGGTTCAGCGGGTTCGCCAGCGGGTTGTTGACGTTGGCTGCGGCAAACTGCTGCGCACCGGCCAGAATGGTCGGGTAGAAGGCAGCGGTTGCCGGGTTGGTAGCGAAACCGATGATTTCGGCTTCGGTCGCCAGGCGACCCAGGCCCAGCGCATCACCCACTGCCGTGGCAACGGCGCCCTGCGTCAGCAGCTGGCCGCGGAACGGCGCAAGCTGCGGAGCGTCGAAGTCGATCGACGAGAACACGTCGCTCGAAATGGCCGACTGGGTGAAGGTCTTGCTGTCGTCGGTGTAGTTACCGCCCAGCGTCAGCACCAGGCCATCGACGATCTCGTAGTCGAGCTGACCGAAGATCGAGAAGGCTTCCGAATCCAGCGTGTAGGCTTCGTTGAAGCCCTGGCCCTGGATGAAGAAGGTGTTGATGTAGTTGGTGCTGAAAGCCTGGCTGAAGATCTGCTCGAGCAGCGGGATGGTGAACACACCGCCCGAACGCGCCTGGACGATCACGTTGGCGTAGTTGCGCGCATCGGAGCCCCACAGCAGCTGGTTCGTCTGGTCCACATCTTCGTTGATGTAGAACAGGCCCAGCAGCACATCGAGACGGTCACCGATCGAACCCGCGATGCGGAATTCCTGGGTGAAGGTATCGATCTCGAGGTCCTGAGCGTTCGGGTAGATCAGGTCGGCGCTGGAGAAGTCCGAATCCTGGAAGGTCACCGCGTTGGTGGTGCGGCTGGCCGTGATCGAGGTGAAGGTGAAGTCACCGATGTCCCAGTCCAGCTGGCCAGAGATACCCCAGTTCTCGATCTGGTTGGTGGAATCGAAGTTGTTGATGACAACGTCGGCGAAGGGATCGTTCGGGTCGGTGACAGCGCCACCAACGGCGAGGATCGCACCGGTCGACGGGCCGTTCTGGACGTTGACCACGCCGCAGCAGATTTCGTCGATGCTGTCGTAGTCGGCGATAACGCGGAACTTGATGTCCGTGCCGTTGTCGATCAGCACCTGGCCGCGAGTGTACCAGCGGTCGCGGTTGCTGACTTCGCTGCCGGTGCCGAGATCGTCGAAGAAACCGTCACGGCTGTTGATGCCGGCGCCGACGCTGACGGCGACCATGTCCGACAGCGGGCCGGTGACGTAGCCGCGTGCGACGAGCGCGTCGTAGTTGCCATAGGTCAGCTCGGCAGTGCCGCCGAAGTCGAACTGCGGTTCTTCCGTGGTGACCGAGATCACACCGGCCGAAGCGTTCTTGCCGAACAGGGTCGACTGCGGGCCGCGCAGCACTTCGATGCGCTGCACGTTGGGCAGGTCGGAGATCGAGGAAGCGGTGCGGCTGCGGTAGACGCCGTCGATGAACACGCCGACCGAAGGTTCGATGCCGGCGTTGTTCGCGCCGTTGCCGAAACCGCGAATGAAGAAGCCGGTGTTGGCGGAGGACTGGCGCTGGCCGACGGTCAGCGAGGGAACCACCGTCTGCAGGTCGCGGATGTCGCGGATCTGGTCGCGCTCGAGCGTTTCGGCGCTGGTCACGGAGACGGCGACAGGAACTTCCTGCAGCGTCTGTTCGCGCTTGGTGGCGGTAACAACGATGTTGTTGCCCTGGTTGCTTTCCTCTTCGACCGCGGAATCGTCAGCGGTATCGGCGTCCTGCGCAAAGGCGGCAGCCGGAGCGAGAAGCGCAATGGCGGCTGCGCCGCACAGGAACTTGCGCGAAATACCGGCAGTGCCGGCAAATTTGCTGGTCATTGATTTCTCCATCTCTCCCTCGCGAACCGCCCGGCGTCTATTTTTGACTGCTTATGCGGGCCGCAAGCGACCTTGTTAGGGCCTTTCCAGATACTCGGCTGAGAAGGTTAGCACAATCGCACTGTTGGCGAATGATTACGGAAGAAACGGCCTGTGTTACATTGGCGCAACAGAGAGGTACCTTACGTATAGGTAAGGCCCCCATGCTCGCATTGGCTTGCGGCATACCTGCGCTTAGGCTATCGGCGCGCCAATTCGCAGGTGCAGCATGAAGCGCCCTGCCCGTATTCAGGAACCAAACGACATGTCCGCCCCCCTTCGCAACGTGGCGATCATCGCCCACGTCGACCACGGCAAGACCACGCTGGTCGACCAGCTCTTCCGCCAGTCCGGCACCTTCCGCGAAAACCAGCGCGTCGAGGAGCGGGCGATGGACTCGAACGAGTTGGAGAAGGAACGCGGGATCACCATTCTCGCCAAGCCGACCAGCATCGAGTGGCAGCCGCCGGGCGGCAGCCAGCCCTATCGCATCAACATCGTCGACACGCCCGGCCACGCCGACTTCGGTGCCGAGGTGGAACGCATCCTGAGCATGGTCGACGGCGTGATCCTGCTGGTCGACGCCGCCGAAGGGCCGATGCCGCAGACCAAGTTCGTCACCGGCAAGGCGCTGGGCCTGGGCCTGCGCCCGATCGTGGTGGTCAACAAGATCGACCGCAGCGACGCCCGCGCATCCGAAGTGCTCGACGAGGTGTTCGACCTGTTCGTCAACCTCGACGCGAACGACGACCAGCTCGATTTCCCCGTGCTCTACGCCTCGGGCCGTTCGGGCTATGCCAGCGCCGATCCGGAAGCGCGCGAAGGCGACCTGCTGCCGCTGTTCGAGATGATCGTGAACCACGTTCCCGAACCCGATCTCGATCCTGATGGCGATTTCGCCATGCTGGCGACCCTGCTGGACCGCGACGCCTTCCTCGGCCGTATCCTGACCGGTCGTATCGAGAGCGGCCGCCTGGAAGTGGGCATGCCGATCAAGGCGCTGGACGTGAACGGCAAGGTGGTCGAGAGCGGCCGCGCCACCAAGGTCTTCGCCTACAATGGCCTCGACCGCGAGCCGGTGCTGCATGCCAAGGCGGGCGATATCGTCGCCATCGCCGGCCTGACCGAGGCCACCGTGTCGAACACGCTATGCGACCCGGCCGTTTCCGCGCCGCTGCACGCCCGCCCGATCGACCCGCCGACCCTATCGATGACCTTCGCCGTCAACGACAGCCCCTATGCCGGGCGCGAAGGCGACAAGGTGCAGAGCCGCGTGATCCGCGACCGGCTGGAGCGTGAAGCCGAAGGCAATGTCGCCATCCGCATCACCGAAGCCGCCGGTAAGGACGCCTTCGAAGTCGCCGGTCGCGGCGAATTGCAGTTGGGCGTGCTGATCGAGACCATGCGCCGCGAAGGCTTCGAACTGTCGATCAGCCGTCCGCGCGTGCTCTATCGCGAAGAGAACGGCCAGCGGCTGGAGCCGTACGAGACCGTCGTCGTCGACGTGGACGACGAATTCTCCGGCACGGTTGTCGAAAAGATGGCCATGCGCAAGGCCGAGATGACCGATATGCGCCCGAGCGGCGGCGGCAAGACGCGCCTGACCTTCACCGCACCCAGCCGCGGCCTGATCGGCTATCACGGCGAATTCCTGTCCGATACGCGCGGCACGGGCATCATGAACCGCCTGTTCGACAGCTACGGCCCCTACAAGGGCCCGATCGCCGGTCGCCAGAACGGCGTGCTGATCTCGATGGAACAGGGTGAGGCCGTGGCCTATGCGCTGAACGCTCTGGAAGATCGCGGCGAGCTGTTCATCAAGCCGGGCGACAAGCTGTACGAAGGCATGATCATCGGCGAGAACGCCAAGCCGGAAGACCTCGAGGTGAACCCGCTCAAGTCGAAGCAGCTCACCAACTTCCGCGCCAGCGGCAAGGACGAAGGCATCCGCCTCACCCCGCCGCGCAAGATGACGCTGGAACAGGCGATTGCCTATATCGGCGATGACGAGATCGTGGAGGTCACCCCGCAGTCGATCCGCCTGCGCAAGGCCATCCTCGACCCGCACGAGCGCAAGAAGGCCAAGCGCCGCGCGAACGAGGCGGCGTAAGGCCGGCGCGCCTCAGCGCGTCACCGGCACATCATCAGGTCTACGGGGTCGCGCTCGCCGATGCGGGCGCGCATCTCGTTGCCGTCCACCAGCGTCATCGCCAGCGTGAAGTCGCCGGCCTCCATCTGCGCCTTGGCCAGGGCCGTGTCGCCCTCAATCTGTACCGAGCGGACCTTCGCGTCGATACTGGCCGAGCCGAAATGGATCGCGCTGATCTCGTAGCGCCGATCGTTGTGCGACAGGCAGGCGGCCGGGCTTTCCGCCCAGATGCCGCGAAAGTTGACGGGAATCACGTGGCTGCTGCGTACATCCGGCGATGCCGCGTCGACTTGGTTCTGCATCGCGCTGCCACTGAACAGGGCGACGGCGAGGACGGCTACATATCCAATGGCGGAGTGACGAATCATTTCGGCCGATTGCTAGGAAAGCTCTGCAGGTTCGTGACCGCTCAGCGAGCGACAGCGGAGTTGACGAAATTGGATTTGGTGCACCGGTTGTGCGGTGGTGCCTAATAGTCGGACGGGCCGCGATGTCCAGCCCGCGGCACGGCACCCCCTCGCCAAGCGTCGAAGGCTCGCCTAAGGGCCTTGGTAATGGATGTGACCGATCTTCGCGTTGCGCTGTTTAGCGGTAACTACAACTATGTCCGCGATGGCGCTAACCAGGCGCTGAACCGCCTGGTCGATTACCTGCTGCGGCAGGGTGCGCAGGTGCGCGTCTATTCGCCCACCACCGACACCCCCGCCTTCGAGCCTGCGGGTGAGCTGATCAGCCTGCCTTCCGTGCCCATCCCGGGTCGCGGCGAGTACCAGTTCTCCACCCACCTCGGGTCCGCGATCAAGGCCAACCTGGCCGAGTTCGACCCGCACGTGGTGCACATCTCCAGCCCCGACGTGGCCGGGCACCGGGCACTGACCTGGGCGCGCAAGCATGACATCCCGGTGCTCGCCAGCGTGCACACCCGGTTTGAAACCTATCCCCGCTACTACGGGCTAGGCTTCGTGGAACCTGCCTTCGTCGCCATCCTGCGGCGGTTCTACCAGCGCTGCGACGCCATCGTCGCGCCGTCGGCCAGCATGATCGAGGAGCTGCGCGAACAGGGCATGCACCACGATATCGGCACCTGGTCGCGCGGGGTGGACCGTTCGATCTTCAGTCCGGAGAAACGTGACCTTGCATGGCGTCGCTCGCACGGCATCGCGGACGACGAGATGGCGATCGGTTTCCTCGGCCGGCTAGTGTTGGAGAAGGGCATCGACATCTTCGCCGAGACCATGGTCGAACTGCGCCGCCGCGGGGTGCCGCACAAGGTGCTGGTGATCGGCGACGGTCCGGCCAAGGCTTTCTTCGCCGACAAGGTTCCCGAAGCCAGCTTCGTCGGCTTCCAGCAGGGTGCCGACCTGGGCCGCGCGGTGGCGAGCATGGACGTGCTGCTCAATCCCTCCGTCACCGAGACTTTCGGCAATGTCACGCTGGAGGCGATGGCCTGCGGCGTGCCGGTAGTGGCCGCCAATGCGACGGGCGCTTCCAGTCTGGTGATGGAAGGCGAGACCGGACACCTCGTCCCGCCGCGCGACGTTGCCGCCTATGCCGACCGGCTGACCGCCTATGCCGAAGATCCGGACCTGCGCCGCGCGCATGGCAAGGCCGGCGCAAGGCGCGCCGATGCGTTCGACTGGGATACGATCAACGGCGCGGTGGCCGACACCTACCTGCGGATCATCGAAGCGCGGCGCGGGGGCGCCAAGCCCTCAGCGTAGCACGCCCTTCTTCGCCATTGCGCGGGCATAGAGCGTCAGCAGCAGCATGATGATGAAAACCATGGCAATTGCCATGTAGGTCGGGCGCGGATCGGTAATGCCGGGGATCGGCTCGATGAAGCCGTAGATGTTCGACACGATTAGGGCGAGTAGCGACACGGCCCAGACCGGGTAGGCGAAGCGGCTGCGTAGCAGCAACAGCGCGGCACCGGCCAGGCCGCCCCAGACGCCGATGGCCCAGACGAGGTCCATCCACAGGGGGAAATTGGCGAAATAGACGACCGCGGCATCGACATCGATGCCCATCCCGCCCACGGCAGCCTCGATATATTCGCGGTCGCCGATCTGGGACATGTAATAGTCGTAACAGCCGAACAGCGTGAACAGCACCGCCAGGATGGCGATGAGCCACAAGTGCCAAGGCGTGGCTGGCCGTTCCATGATTCCCATATGCTGTCCCTCCCCTGTCGCCACGAGAATAGCATATCCCGCGGCAACTAGGGAAGCGACGGGAAATCAGAGCCTTTCGATCTTGCGCGCCAGTTCGTCGATCAGGTCGACAATCCTGTGCTTGTTCTCGCCGGCCAGCTTGCCTTGCGCAGCCGCATTGGCGAGCACCGAGGCAAGATTGCCCATGGCGCGCATCATGTCGGACGAGCGGGCCGCACTGGCGCGCTTGGCGCGGCGGCCAAGGCGTTCGAGCAGTTCCTCGATCTCGTCCTTGCTCTCTTCCAGCGCTGCACGGCCGGCATCGGTCGCTTCGTAGACCTTGCGGCTGTCCTCGCTCTCCTGCTCGACGATCAGGCCTTCATCCAGCAGCAGCTGCAGCGTCGGATAGACCACCCCCGGGCTGGGGGCGTAGGCACCGCCGGTCGCCTCTTCCAGCGCCTTGATGCAGTCATAGCCGTGGCGCGGCTCTTCCGCGATCAGCGCCAGCAGCACCAGCCGCAGTTCGCCGGGACCGAACATCCGGCCGCGCCGACGCGCGCCCCGCGGTCCGCCATGGTGGCGGTGACGATGGCGGTGACGGCGCTTGCCGCCCTGGCCGAACAGGCCCTGCGGACCGAAAATGCCGTCGGGACCGAACGGGCCACCGGCGCCAAAGGGGCCACCCGGACCGAACGGACCGTCCGGGCCGAAGGGGCCGTCCTTGCCGAAGGGACCATCGCGGTCGGAAGTCTCGTCATCGACATCGACGTCGATTTCGACCTCGACATGGATGTCCTCGCTCTCGGGACGGTCGTCGCCCTCGGGCAATTCCTCGACTTCGGCTTCCTCGATGTCCTCGTCGTTGTTGGCTGGCTTCGCGGCCTTGCGCGGCTTGCGCGGTTTGGAGGGCTTGGACGGCTTAGCCCCGCCCGGCTTCTTGTCGTTTCGCTTGCTCATTGCATAGCTCCAATTGCGTCCCACGATATTGCTAAGATATATCTTGAGAATGCCGTTGCAAGACTCCTGATGCAATTTCGCCTTGCCGCGCTACATAGCGGGCCATGGCCGATCTCTTCGCCGACGATCCCGTGCAACGTGCGCCCGACGAACCCAGCGAGGATGCCCCGCTGGCGGATCGGCTGCGCCCACGCTCGCTGGCGGAGGTGATCGGACAGGAACACCTGACCGGGCCGGACGGCGCGATCGGGCGCATGGTCGCTGCGGGCAAGCTCTCCAGCATGGTGCTGTGGGGGCCGCCGGGCACCGGCAAGACCAGCATCGCCCGCCTGCTCGCCGACGAGGTGGGCATGCGCTACGAGGCCGTCAGCGCCGTGTTCAGCGGCGTTGCCGACCTCAAGAAGGCTTTCGCCGCCGCCGAGCAGGCGCAGAAGGCGGGCCAGCGCACGCTGCTGTTCGTGGACGAGATCCACCGCTTCAACCGCGCGCAGCAGGACGGCTTCCTGCCCTTCGTCGAACGCGGCCTCGTCACGCTGGTCGGCGCGACCACGGAAAACCCCTCGTTCGAACTCAACGCCGCCCTGCTCAGCCGCGCACAGGTACTGATCCTGCACCGGCTGGATGCCGAGGCACTGGGCAAGCTGCTGGACCGCGCGGAGGAGTTGGAAGGCCCCTTGCCCCTGACCGAAGCGGCACGCGACGCGCTGATCGCCAGCGCCGACGGTGACGGGCGCTTCCTGCTCAACCAGGCCGAAACGCTCTATGCGGCAGGCATCACCGAGCAGCTCGATCCCGCCGCGCTCGGCAAGTTCCTGCAGCGCCGGTTGGCAGTCTACGACAAGGACCGCGAAGGGCACTACAACCTCATCTCCGCGCTGCATAAGGCCGTGCGCGGGTCGGACCCGCAGGCGGCGCTCTATTACATGGCGCGGATGCTGGTGGCGGGCGAAGAGCCGCTGTTCGTGGCCCGGCGGCTGGTGCGCATGGCAGTGGAGGATATCGGCCTCGCCGATCCGCAGGCGCTGCAGCAGTGCATCGCCGCCAAGGAGGCCTACCAGTTCCTCGGTTCTCCCGAAGGCGAACTGGCACTGGTGCAGGCCTGCATCTATCTCGCCACCGCGCCCAAGTCGAACGCCGCCTACAAGGCGCAGAAGGCCGCCTTTGCCAGCGCGCAGGAAACCGGCAGCCTGATGCCGCCGATGAACATCGTCAACGCGCCCACCAAGCTGATGAAAGATGCCGGCTACGGCGCGGGCTATGCCTACGATCATGATGCGGAAGAGGGTTTCTCCGGCGACAATTACTGGCCCGACGAGATGCAGCCGCAAAGCTTCTACGAGCCGGTCGAACGCGGGTTCGAGCGCGAGATCGCCAAGCGGCTGGACTATTGGGACAAGCTGCGCCGGGAGCGAAATGCCTAGGCAGTTCTCGCATTACATCAGCATCGACTGGTCCGGCGCCAAGGGATCGCATCACAAGTCCATCGCCATGGCCATTGCCCATGCCGATGGCGGACCGCCCGTGCTGGTCGAACGCGAACGCGGCTGGTCGCGCGAGGAAATCCTGGCCGTGCTGCGCGACGAACTGCCCGACGACAGCTTCGTCGGGGTCGACCTCGGCGTGTCCCTCCCCTTCTGCGATTGCGGCGACTTCTTCCCCGGCTACGCCAACAGCCCAAGCGATGCGCGCGAGCTCTGGGCCTTGATCGACCGGATTTGCGCGGCGGACGAGCATCTCTCCGCGGGCAGCTTCGTCTCCCACCCCGAGCTCGGCGAATATTTCCACCACGGTCATCGCAAGGGCGAACACTTCGGCTGCGATGGCGCCGCGCACAAGAACGGCCGGCTGCGCGTGGCCGAGCATGCGCAAGCCGCCGTAGGCCTGCGCCCGACGAGCAATTTCAAGCTGGTCGGCGCGTCGCAGGTGGGCAAGTCCAGCCTCACCGGCATGCGCGTGCTGCATGCGCTGCAAGACAGGCTGGCCGTCTGGCCGATCGATCCGCTGCCGCATACCGGCTCGGTCATCGCGGAAATCTACACCTCTATTGCCGCGCTCGCGGCCGGCCGCACCGCTGCCAAGGCCAAGATCAAGTCGCGCGAGGAGCTGGACGCAGCGCTGGTTGCGCTCGGCAGCCCACCAGTCGGCGGGTCCGGGCCGATCGACGATCACTCCTCCGATGCGCTGATCACCGCTGCCTGGATGCGCGGCAACGCACGGCGGGCGGAACTGTGGCAGCCAGCCGGAATGACACGCGACATCGCGCGGACGGAGGGGTGGACTTTCGGCGTGCCCTAGCGGCGGCGCATCTCGCGGATTTCCTCGACGCGCGGGTCGAGCGAACGGCGCGGCGCCTCCGGATCGGGAGGGCCGAGTCGCGCGTTGTCGTTCTGCGGCATGTGTCCGCCCAGCTGACGGATCGTGTCGAGATTCTCTTCCCGCACCATGTCGGGAATGCGGAAGGCGTCGATGAGCCACCAGAACGCCAGCGGGATGATGCCGATCACCGACAGGCACATCAGCAGTTGCGCCACGCCCGAACCGGTGCGGCCGATGTAGAATCGGTGTGCGCCGAAGAAGCCCAGGAAGAACCACAGCAGGTAAGCCACGCCCGTCGACTTGCGGTGGGCTTCGTAGATAAGTTGATCGCGTGTGCTGGGATCCATGTCACCCTTCCCTTGCGTCCCGATTGCATTGAAGCACATCAGGCACCAGATTCCTACCGCGTTTGCCTCTCGATTTTCGCCCACTTGTCTTCACCGGGACTTTCGACCAAAGGGGCAACCCGCGACAGCGCATGGGCCGGTTTAGCTCAGTTGGTAGAGCAGTTGATTTGTAATCATCAGGCCAGGGGTTCGAATCCTCTAACCGGCACCATTTTTCTTTTCGTTCACGGCTCTGCGTGAACGTCCTCCTTTTACCTGCCTACGGCGACGTAGGTGAAGCCGTGGTCTTCCACGTCGTGGCGGCTGTAGAGGTTGCGCAGGTCCACCAGCACAGGTGACTTGAGCAGGCCCTTCATGCGGTCGAGGTCGAGCGCGCGGAAGGCGTCCCATTCAGTGACGATCACAGCGGCGTCGGCGCCATCCAGCGCCTCATAGGCATCGCCACAATAGGCGACATTGCTCAACACCTTGGCGGCTTGCTCCATGCCTTCGGGATCGTAGGCCTTCACCTTGATCCCGGCATCCTGCAGCGCCTGCACGATGCTGATCGCGGGGCTGTCGCGCATGTCGTCGGTATTCGCCTTGAAGGTAAGCCCCAGCACCGCGACCGTCTTGCCATGCTGCTCGCCGCCGCCCAGCGCCTGGATCACCTTGCGGCCCATCGAACGCTTGCGCTGGTCGTTGCTGGCCACCACGCTTTCGACAATGCGCAGCGGGGCTTCGTAGTCCTGCCCGGTCTTCAGCAGGGCCAGCGTATCCTTGGGGAAACAGCTGCCGCCATAGCCCGGACCCGGCATCAGGAAGCGGTTGCCGATACGGCTGTCGAGGCCGATGCCCTTGGCCACGTCGCGCACGTCGGCGCCCACCTTTTCGCACAGGTCGGCGATCTCGTTGATGAAGCCGATCTTGGTGGCGAGGAAGGCGTTGGCGGCATATTTCGTCAGTTCCGCACCGCGTCGGCTCATGCAGATCAGCGGGCTCTCGTTGCGGGTCAGCGGGCGGTAGATTTCCGCCAGCACCTTCTCGGCATGTTCGTCGTTCACGCCGATCACCACGCGATCAGGCCGCTTGAAGTCGTCGATGGCAGCGCCTTCGCGCAGGAATTCCGGGTTGGAAGCGACCGAGAACTCCAGCTCGGGTGCGGTTTCGCGGATGATCCGCTCCACCTCGTCGCCCGTACCCACCGGCACGGTCGACTTGTCGACCACAACCACGCCTTCGGGCAGCAGCGGGGCCATCTCCTTGGCGGCGGCATAGACGTAGGACAGGTCCGCATGGCCATCGCCACGGCGGCTGGGCGTGCCCACGGCGATGAACACCGCGTCGGTGCCCGGCAGCGCCTCGGCAAGGTCCAGCGTGAACGACAGCCGGCCCGCTTCCACGTTGCGCGCCACCAATTCGTCCAGTCCCGGCTCGAAGATCGGGATTTCCCCATTCAGCAGCGCATCGATCTTGGACTGGTCCTTGTCGACACACACCACGTCATGGCCGAAATCGGCAAAGCAGGCGCCGGAAACGAGGCCCACGTAGCCGGTGCCGATCATTACGATACGCATTGGAGCAATTCCTTGAACCGGGCGGATGGCAAATGCTGCAACCGCGAAGAAACTTTGCGGCGTCCTAGTCGAACCTGCTCGTCACAGGCAAGGGTCAACCCCGACCGCGATAGGATGCGACTCCCTGGTCGGGCAGCCACAGGCCTTCGGGCGGGGCGCCGCTCTGCCAGAACACGTCGATGGGAATGCCGCCGCGCGGGTACCAGTAGCCGCCGATCCGCAGCCACTTGGGGCGCATTTCCTCGAACAGGCGCTGGCCGATACCGACGGTCACGTCTTCGTGGAAACCGTTGTGATTGCGGAACGAGCCGAGAAACAGCTTCAGGCTCTTGCTCTCGACGATCGTCTCGCCGGGGGCATAGTCGATCACGAGGTGCGCGAAATCGGGCGCTCCGGTAACCGGGCACAGCGAGGTGAACTCGGGCGCGGCAAAGCGCACCAGGTACAGCTGGCCGGGACGTGGATTGGGCACGTAGTCGAGCACCGCCTCTTCGGGGGATGCCGGCAGGGCGCTCTGCTGGCCCAGGTGCAGGGGAGTATCGCTCATGGCGGCCCAAATGGCCTGCCTTCGTTACAAGCGCAAGCGCGAGCGGCATTTACGAGCGCCAGCGCAGCGGTTACGCCTCCGTCGCATGACACCACTTGTGACTACCGACTGGCTGGCCGGGGAGCTTGGCTCCGCCGATCTCGTCGTGCTCGATGCCTCCGCTCACCTGCCCAATGCCGGGCGCGATGCGGCGGCGGAATATGCCGAGGCGCACATCCCCGGCGCACGCTTCCTCGACCTGAAGACGCTGATCGACCCGGAGGGATCGGTGTCCGCCTGCCTGCCGACCCGCGCGCAGTTCGAGGCGCGGCTGGGAGCGCTGGGCGTCGGCAACGACAGCTTCGTGGTGCTCTACGACAACAGCCCCATGCGCACCTCGGCGCGGGCCTGGTTCATCTTCCGGCTCTACGGGATGGACGATGTCGCCGTGCTCGACGGCGGATTGCAGAAGTGGCAGGCCGAAGGGCGCGATACTGCTACCGGTGCGGAGCAGTTCGAAGCCACCAAGTTCACCTCCGAAGGGGGCAATGGCGAAGTGCGCTGCAAGGCGGAAATGCTCGCCAACGTCGACAGCCGCGCCGAGCAGGTGGCCGATGCCCGCGACGCGGGCCGATTTACCGGCGCAGTGGAAGATACCGTCCACGGCCTGCCGGGTGGCCATATCCCCGGCGCGAGGAACCTGTTCTTCGGCGACCTGCTGCGCGAGGACACCACTTTCCGCCCGCGCGAGGAATTGCTCGCCGCTTTCGAAAAGGCAGGCATCGACCCGGCCCAACCGCTGGTCGCCAGCTGCGGCAGCGGGGTGACCGCCTCGGTCGTGCTGTTCGCCCATTACCTGCTGGGGCACGGCCACGGCGCGCTCTACGACGGCAGCTGGAGCGACTGGGGCGCCGACCCATCGACGCCGAAGGAACTGGGCGCGTGAGCGACAGGAAGCGCAAGCCGGCGACCCACGTGGTCGAAGCCGGGCGCAAGCCGGAATGGACCGGCATTCCCGGCCAGCCGGGCGGCGTGGTCAACCCGCCGGTCTGGCGCGCCAGCACGCACCTTTACGACGATGCGGAGGACCTGGCCGGCGGCCGTCCCAATGCCGACGGGCATTTCTACTACGGGCGCCGCGGCGGGCCGACCCAGTGGGCACTGGCCGAGGCACTGACCGAGCTGGAACCGGGAGCCGACGGCACCGAACTGTTCCCTAGCGGCGTCGCCGCCATCGCTTGCACGCTGCTCGCCGTGCTGCGTCCGGGCGACGAATTGCTCGTGACCGACAACGCCTATGAGCCGACGCGCAGCATCGCGCTGGCCATGCTCAAGCAGTTCGACATCACTGCGCGCCCCTTCGACCCGCTCGATCTGGATGGCTTGGCCGCGATGATCGGCGAGAAGACCAAGGCCGTGCTGGTGGAGAACCCCGGCAGCCTCACGATGGAGATCAGCGACGTGCCCGCCATCGCGGAAATCGCCCGCGAGCGCGGGGTGCTGTCGATCATCGACAATACCTGGGCGACGCCGCTCGGTTTCCCGGCGCTCGAACGCGGCTGCGATATTTCCGTGATGAGCCTCACCAAGCATGTCGGCGGCCACTCGGACGTGATGATGGGCAGCGCAAGCGCGGCCAAGCCGGTCATCAATCGCATCCGGCGGCAGGCGCAGTTCATGGGCCAGGTGGTTTCGCCCGACGATGCCGCCCTCGCCCTGCGCGGGTTGCGGACGATGGCCCTGCGGCTGGAACGCTCGGCCCGCAGCGCGCTGGAAATCGCCGAGTGGCTGGCCACGCGCGATGAGGTGGCAGCGGTGCTCTGCCCGATGCTGCCCGGCACGCGTGACCACGAGCTGTGGCAACGCGACTTCACCGGTGGCTGCGGCCTGTTCAGTTTCATCCTGGCAAAGGGCTATGATGCCGATGCCCGCGCCCGCCTGCTCGATACCCTGGAATTGTTCGGCATCGGGTTCAGCTGGGGCGGTTACGAGAGCCTGGCAATTCCCTTCGATCCGGCCCCCGTCCACACGCTGCGCCCCTGGCCTCCGGGCATAGACAGCGGCAGCGGGCTTGGAGTGCGGCTGTCTATCGGGTTAGAGGATGTGACCGACCTCAAGGAAGACCTCGCCAAAGGGCTCGATGCGATGGGAGCTGTATGACCGCCACTGCCGAACTGCCGACCGATGACGCAACTGCCGATGCCGTCGACACTGCCGACGTCGTCGATACCGCCGATGCCGGCGCGGTGACCGACAGTTCACCGGCTACCGATGCGTCGGCCACGGCCGATGCCGTCGCCAGTGCCGACGCGCTGAAGGAAGTGATGGCCGACACCACCCCGACCGTGGCCGGACTGGTGGAGAAGCTCGACGCCTGGGGCTTCACCATCGCCGATACGCGCTTCTCGCTGTGGTCGGCCCTGGTGGTGCTGATGGTGATCATCGGGGTGATCATCTTCGCCCGTATCGGCACCGCGCTGGCCAAGTCCGGCTTCCGGCGCTTTACCAGCCTCGACATGGCGCAGCGCCTGCTGGCCGAAAAGCTGGCGACGATCGCGGTCTGGGCACTGGCCTTCTTCATCGGCATCGACCTGCTCAATATCGACCTGACTGCACTCGCGGTGTTTTCCGGCGCTTTCGGCCTCGCCATCGGTTTCGGCCTGCAGAAGACCTTCGGTAACCTGATCGCCGGGATCATCCTGCTGATGGATCGCTCCATCAAGCCGGGCGACGTGATCGCGGTGGCGGATACCGCCGGGAACGAGACCTTCGGACAGATCCGCAAGATCGGCGTACGCGCAGTTTCCATCGTGACGCGCGACGAGAAGGAATACCTGATCCCGAACGAGAACCTGATGATCAACCAGGTGGAGAACTGGTCCTATTCCAGCCGCCAGGTGCGCATGCAGGTGCCGGTGGGCGTTTCCTACCATTGCGACCTGAAAGTGGCCGAACGGCTGATGCTGGAGGCCGCCAAGGCCAGCAAGCGGGTGCTGGACAACCCGTCCCCCTCGGTATGGCTCGCCGAATATGGCGACAGCTCGGTGAACTTCGTCATCCACTGCTGGATCGTCGATCCGGAGGACGGCGTCGGCAATGTCCGGTCGGAAGTCCTGAAGAAGCTGTGGGACCTGTTCCACGAGAACGATATCGAAATCCCGTTCCCGCAGCGCGACATCAACCTGCGCAGCAACGAAGAGTTCGCCCAACTGGTCGCGGCGATCGGCCAAAGGCTGGAAGACAAATCCACCAAAGGCTGATCTCGTCCGACGAGGCCGTTTTACATTGGTAACACACACGTGTTAATCCTCAGGCGAACTGAGGGTCAATGACGCATTATCTTGCAATCATTACAGCCTATTCGGCCGTGGCGGTGCTGGCTTGGCTGGCAGCCTTGCTCCAGCCCGCTTTCATTCCCCCCGCGGCAGCCCGGGCGCTCGATCGGCGATGGCTTGCCGCAGGCCAGTTCGCGCTCGCGATCCTCGCTGTCGTGGCGCTGCGCATGTTGCACGACCGGGGCTGGTTGCTCCCGGAAACCGGCGTGCTGTCCGCCACCTTCAACCAGGTGCTGCAATACCTGCCGATCATCGCCTACCTCGCCGTGCAACGCAGCCTTGCGGCGGCCTTCGTCCCGGCCAAGGGAGCACTGCCCTCGCTGGCGACCGGGGTCGTGCTCGCCGTGGTGGCCGCACTTGCCTATTTCTCGGTGCGCAACGACTGGGGCGAGCTGCCCCATGCCGTGGATGCGCTGTTCACCACCGAAACTGTCGCGCCGGCATTGGCGCTCGGCTTGCAGGACCTGACCATTGCCGCCCTGCTCGCGCTGATCGCCGATGGCTGGTCGCGCCGGACGGCTCTCGTCGCGGCGATCGCGGTCTTTGCGGTCATCCACCTGCCCATCATGTTCGCCGATGGCGTGGACATGGGCGGCATCCTCGCGGCATTGGCCAATACCGCCGTAGTGGCGGGCACCGTGTCGGCGGTGCTGGTGACGCGCAATGTGCTGTGGTTCTTGCCGCCGCACCTCGTGCTGGCGCTCGCTCCCCTCACTCCGTCCTGAAAACCGGCCTAAAGTTGATCTAGGGCCCCGGCAAAGCATTCTCGCTGGCGGGTTTTCGGTGCCACCTGCATTTTAGCCGCCATGAAAACTGGCACGATCTATCTCGTGGGCGCTGGCCCCGGCGATCCCGACTTGCTCACGCTGCGCGCCGCGCGGCTGCTGGAGCGCGCGATGCTGATCGTGCACGATGGCCTGGTCGATCCCGCCATTCTGGCGATGGCCCGCCCCGACGCGCGACTGGTCTCGGTGGCCAAGAGCCGCTCCAAGCACACGCTGCCGCAGGATGACATCAACGCGCTGCTGGTGCGTGAGGCGCGCGCGGGCCGCGACGTCGTCCGCCTGAAGGGTGGCGACCCGTTCATTTTCGGACGCGGTGGCGAGGAAATGGAAGCCGCCCGGGCCGCCGGCGTGCCGGTGGAAGTCGTCCCCGGCATTACCGCCGCCAATGGCGCGGCCGCCGCATCCGGTATCGCCCTGACCCACCGCGAGGACGCCAGCATCGTCTCTTTCGTGGCGGGTCAGTGCAAGGGACTTTCCGACCAGGATTGGGCGGGTCTGGCGGGCAAGGGTCGCACGCTGGTCATCTACATGGGCGTCAAGACTGCACCGCAGATTGCCGAGAAGCTGATGACCGACGGCCTTGCCCCAGACATGCCTTTGGCAGTGATCGAGAACGCCTGCCGCGCGGATATGCGCGTGCTGCGTGGTCCGCTCGCCAGCCTGCCCGACCTGGTCGAACTGGAGCAAGTGAAAAGCCCTGCCCTGATCGTGATCGGCGATGTGACGGCACGCGAGGATGTCGCACTCGCCCGCATCGTGGAGGAGGCCGCAGCATGAGGATCCTGACCGGCAACGACCTGCGGACCGGCGCAGTGGTCTGGTGGACCGGCGAACGCTGGTCGATCCATATCGGCGAGGCCGTGGACGCGGGCGACGACGCGGAAGACATCATCGCCACCGAAAGCGCCGCACGGCGCGTGAATTCGGCCTATGCCATCGAGGCGGAGCAGACCGCCGACGGCCCGCGCCCGGCCCATATCAAGGACCGCGTGCGCGCCCTTGGCCCGACCGTGCGACCCGACCTTGCCGTACCGACAGCCGAGACGCTCGGCTGGGACTGGGTGATCTGACATGTACAAGTACGACCAATACGACCAGGCCATGGTCGACGCGCGCGTGGAACAGTTCCGCGACCAGGCCCGCCGCCGCCTCGAAGGCAAGATGAGCGAGGAACAGTTCCGCCCGCACCGGCTGCAGAACGGCCTCTACCTGCAATTGCACGCCTACATGCTGCGCGTCGCCATTCCCTATGGCACGCTCAACAGCACGCAGATGCACGCGCTGGCGGACATCGCCGACAAGTACGATCGCGGCTACGGCCACTTCACCACCCGCCAGAACATCCAGTACAACTGGATCAAGCTGGAAGAGGCGGCAGACCTGCTGGCGGACCTCGCCAAGGTGGAGATGCACGCCATCCAGACCAGCGGCAACTGCATCCGCAACATCAGCTCGGATCACTATGCGGGTGCCGCGGCAGACGAGGTGGTGGACCCCCGCCCCTATGCCGAGCTGCTGCGCCAGTGGTCCAGCTTCCACCCGGAATTTGCCTTCCTGCCGCGCAAGTTCAAGATCGCCGTGATTGCGTCGGAGAAGGATCGCGCGGCGATGCGGCTGCACGATATCGGCATCAACATCGTCAAGGACGCCGACGGCCACCTGGGCGCGGCCTTCTACGTCGGTGGCGGCATGGGCCGCACTCCGATGATCGCCCCGCTGATCCGCGACTTCGTGCCGCTGGACCAGCTGGTGACCTATTCGGAGGCGATCCTGCGCGTCTACAACCGCCACGGTCGCCGCGACAACAAGTACAAGGCGCGCATCAAGATCCTGGTGCACGAGACCGGCGTGGAGGAATTCACCCGGCAGGTGGAAGAGGAATTCGCGCACCTGCTGCAGCAGGGCATCGAGCCGCCCATGGCCGAGCTGGAACGCATCCGCAGCTTCTTCCAGCCGCCTGAATTCGGATACGGCCTGCCCGATGAAGCCGACCGGTCCGACCCCGATTTCGCCGTCTGGATGGACCGCAACTGCGTGGCCCACAAGGTGCCCGGCTATACCTCCGTCGCCATCAGCCTGAAGCCGGTGGGCGGCATCCCCGGCGATGCCACCGCGGCGCAGATGCACCTGATGGCGGAGCTGGCGAAGGAATACAGCTTCGACGAATGCCGCGTCACCCACACGCAGAACATCATCCTGCCGCATGTCGAGATCGGCCGCCTGTACGAGCTGTGGCAGAAGCTGGACGAAGCCGGCCTCGGCACCCCGAACCTGGACCAGGTGGGCGACATCATCGCCTGCCCCGGCCTCGACTATTGCAGCCTCGCCAATGCCCGCTCGATCCCCGTGGCGCAGAAGATTTCCGAACGCTTCGCCGCTAATGGCAAGGGTGATGCACTGGGCGAGCTGAAGCTGAAGATATCCGGCTGCATCAATGCCTGCGGGCATCACCACGCCGGCCACATCGGCATCCTCGGCGTCGACCGTAAGGGAGTCGAGAACTACCAGCTGCTGCTCGGCGGCAGCGAGGCGGAGGACGTCTCGCTGGCCAAGATCACCGGCCCCGGCTTCGACGAGGCCGGCATCGTCGATGCAGTGGAAACCGTGGCCGACCTCTATCTCGCCAAGCGCGAGGACGGCGAACGCTTCCTCGATACCTACCGCCGGCTTGGCATGGATGCCTTCAAGGAGGCGCTCTATGGCTGATACGCAGACCCACGACCTCGGCACCGGCAGCGATGGCGTGCAGTTCCGTTTCCGCGATGACGAGCAGGCCGACGTTGCAGCGGTGACCGTGGATTCCTTCCTCGATCAGGCCGATGCCGACGCCGTGCGGATCGAGCCCGGCGACGACGCGCGCGACCTGCTGCCGCATCTCGCTCGCCTGCACCTGGTGGAAGTGAACTTCCCCAGCTTCACCGATGGCCGCGGATACTCGGCGGCGCGCTTGCTGCGTGAACACGGCTATACCGGCGAACTACGTGCTGTCGGCGATGTGCTGGTCGACCAGTTGGCCTATATGCGCCGTTGCGGTTTCGATGCCTTTGCGCCGGAACGCCCGCTCAACGAGGCCAGCGCCGCCGCTGCACTGGAAATTTTCCCGGAAGTTTATCAATCTGCCGCAGATGCGAAATCACCGATCTGGAATCTCAGGCATGGCTGAATCCGCTGCCCGCAAGGTGGACAGGATCGATAGCGGACCGGCCTTCACCCAGGCCGACGCCGATGCCCTGAACGCGCGTTTCGCCGGGGTTCCGGTGCCCGAAATGCTGCGCACACTGTTCGCGGAGGAGACCCTCGGCCGCGTGGGCGTGGTCTCCAGCTTCGGCACCGAAGCGGTCGTGCTGCTGCACCTGGTCGCCCGGGCGGACAAGAGCGTGCCGATCATCTTTGTCGATACGCTGAAGATGTTCGAGGAAACCCTCGCCTATCGCGAGGAGGTGATCGAACTGCTCGGCTTCACCAATGCCAGCGTCGTCCAGCCGAACCCGGACCTGCTGGTGCAGAAGGACGAGACCGGCATGCGCTGGTCCTACGATCCCGACGGCTGCTGCGAAATCCGCAAGGTCGAGCCGATGCAGCGCGCCAAGGCAGGGCTGGACAGCTGGATTTCGGGCCGCAAGGCGTTCCAGTCGCATACCCGGCAGAACCTGCCCCGCTTCGAAATCGAGGAAGGACGGATGAAGCTCAACCCGCTGGGCGACTGGACCAAGGACGACCTCGAAGCCTATTTCGAGGAGCACGACCTGCCGCGCCACCCGCTGGAGGCCAAGGGCTACCCGTCGGTCGGCTGCTCGCCCTGCACCAGCACCGTGCTGCCGGGTGAAGATCCGCGTGCGGGACGCTGGCGCGGCTGGGACAAGACCGAGTGCGGCATCCACTCGCCCAACAACCCGGACAACAAGGACGGCGACCTGCCGCCGGGCTACGAACCGGTTTTCTAGCTTGGCGAACTAGTCGCGGACCAGCAGGCCGTAAGCGACCAGCGATCCGATCACGTCGTCCAGTTCCTCTTCGTCCTCCACGGAGAAGTCGGACTTGGCGACCGAACCGGCGGCAATACGCGCCTGCAGTTGCGCCGCCAACGCGTCTGACAACGGCAGACTGGCTCCCGCCAGCACCACTTGCTTGCCGTCCTCGCCATCCTCGGTCGCATCCTCGAAGGAATAGAGGATGTGCTTGCGCACACTGAAGCGGTCGTCCGGCCCGATGGGGCTGCACAGGGCGTTCAGTCCGCCGCGCACGCGAGAGCCCTGCTGGCGGACGAAATTGCCCGAGAACACCGCCAGGGTCGCATCGAAGCTCGCCTTGTCGGCGATTGCCTGTGCCAGCCGCTCGAATTCGGCCTTGTGCGCCGCGCGGTTGCCTTCGTCGAAGAACAGGTCGCGCGGCAGCGAATGGCGCAGTTCGGGGATGCGCAAGCTGGCTTCGGCCACGGCCTCCAGCATGAAGTCCGCCCAGGTCTGCACCAGGATCCCGACGGTGATGTGCAGGCTCGGCTCGTCGCCATGCGTCAGGGCACGGTGCGCGGTGCCGCGCGGCACGTAGAGGCACTGCCCCGGCTCCAGCACGAACTGATCCTTCAGCTGACCCACGTCGTCGCGGTCCTTGCGGAAGCCCTCGCCGCGATAAGGCAGGCTTTCCCGGTCGCCGTAGATTTCCCAGTCCTTCGCGCCGGCCACTTGCAGCACGAAGACATCGTGATCGTCGTAGTGCACGCCGAAGCCGTGCTCGCCCGGCGGCGTCATGTAGATGTTGGTCTGGGTGCGGGCCCCGAATGCGCGTTCCAGCGACAGGCAGAATTCGTAGAGCTTGCCATCGGCGAAGTGCAGCTGCGGCAGGATGATGGTGGCGCCGTCGCGAAATCCGTCGAGCACCGCGCCGCGATCAACCACGCCATTGGCAAAGGTGAATTCGGCGGGGTCGATGGACTGGCCGGACTTGGCCATGCTGATGGAGGTGGGCGGCAATTCGCTGTCGGCAATGATCTCGTCGATGCGGTCGATGCTCAGCAATTCGCCAATCGCAGCGTGCTGTACCGTCCCGTGGAAATACTTGCGCTCGTAATAGTCGCGGAAGAATTCTTCCGGCGAAAGCGGGGCCGTCAGCATCTGCATCGTTTCGCTGGCGGAAGGGGAATTCGTCTGCATCTGTCCTGCCCAATGCAAGGGGGCCGGATTGCCCGGCCCCACTCAATCACGAAATTTTCGGCTTGGCCTAGCCCGTGCCGCGACCGCGACCATAGCCGGCCCGGTCGGAATCGTCGGAGTCGGTCAGGCCGCTACGGCCATAGCCGGCGCGGTCGTTGGGATCGCTGTCGGTATAGCCCGTGCCGCTCCCACGGCCACGACCGGCAGCGTCGGAATTGAGGCCGCCATCGGAATCGGTAATGCCGGAATTGCGGCTGCCACCGCCGCGGCCGTACTGGGCGCGGTCATTGGCATCGGCATCGGTAACCCCGGTGCGGCCGTGCCCGGCGCGATCGTTCGGGTCGCTGTCCGAATAGCCGGTACGGCCATAGCCGACGGCGTCATTGGGGTCGCTGTCCGTGCGCCCCGTGCGCTGGGCCTGTGCCGGCGAGCTGATCATCGTCGCTGCCACACCGCCACTCACCAGCGCCACGAAGGAACGCCGCGATACCGGTTTCACCCTTTTTGCCATGATATTTCCCCCACACCGCCTCCGACCCCTCGGAGACGTCCACATTGAGGGGAAAAGACTAACAATAGTGCCAGTAATGGCAAGGGAGGCTGTTAAGAAATTACGCGATCACAGCCAGCCTTGCTGGCGATACCATTGCGCAGTGGCTGCAAGCCCCTGTTTCGTTGGGATTTCTGGCTGCCACAAGTCTGCCGGCACTTGCTGGCCAGGCGCGCTGGTCCAGTCGGGATGGGCCATGTAGCTGGCCCGATCCGGCGTCAATTTCGCCTTGTCGCCGCGCAGGAGACGGTCGAGACGCGCCGCCGAGAACAGCAGGCCGCGCGGCACGTGCGGTGCCCAGACCTTCCTGCCCACCGCTTCACCAATGGCCTGCGCCAGCTCGCCATGGGTCCAGCCACCTTCCTGCCCGTCATCCGGCTCGAAGATGCGATTGCTGGTTTCGGACAGCGGCTGCGACAGTTTCAGCAGCAGCCTCGCCAGGTCAGTGACGTGGATGATCGAGGCGCGTCCGGCGGGCGGCATCGGCACCATGCCCCAGCGCGCCGACTTGAACAGTTCGAAAATCTCGGTGTCCCGCGGACCATAGATCGCCGGGGGACGGACGATGGTCCAGTCGAGGCCGCTGGTCTGCACCGCCTCTTCGGAAAGGCGCTTCGAATGGCCATATTGCGACAGCCCCGGCTCGCGCGCGGCAAGCGAGGAGACGTGGATGAACCGCGCGGCACCCGCGCTCCTCGCCGCACTCACGACGTTCTCGGTGCCCACGATATTGCCCGCGCGAAAGCCCTCCGCATCTGGAGCATTCACCACGCCGGCTATGTGCAGCATGGCCTTGGCGCCGGCGGCCAGTTCCTCCAGTGCGGTTTCCGCATGCAGGTCGCCGCGCACCCAGGTCACGCCTTCGCGTTCGGGCTGCTCGCGGCGCGTCAGCGCGCGCACCTGCACGCCCTGCCGCAACGCCTCGTCGAGCACCGCCTGGCCAACAAAGCCGGTGCCGCCGGTGATGGCGATGGTCACAGCAGGACCAGGTGATCCCGATGGATCACCGCCGAGCGCGGCGTATGGCCGAGGATGTCCTCCTGCTCCTCGCTGGGATGGCCCTTGATCGCCTCGACATCGGACCAGTCATATTCGACGAGCCCCTTCGCGATCATGCGCTTGGTCTCGTCGAACACCGGGATGATATCGCCGCGTTCGAAGTCGCCGTCGACCTTGGTGATACCGGCGGCAAGCAGGCTCTTGCCCTTCCCCAGCGCTTCCACGCAGCCGTCGTCGATCGTGATCGAGCCGTTGAAGCGCATGCGTCCGCCGATCCAGGCCCGGCGACCGCTGTCGTCGCGCTTGGGCAGGAACAGCGTGCCGGTCTGGCCGGCCAGCGCGCGGGCCATCGGCATGTCCTTCTGCCCGTCGATAATCGCCAGCGCGATGCCCGCGCGTTCGGCGATCTCCGCCGCCAGCAGCTTTGCGGTCATACCGCCCGAGCCAAGTCCGGAGCCGGAGCCGCCATCGGCCATGGCGTGAATTTCCTCGGTCACGCCGCGCACCTCGTCCAGCCGGTTGGCGTCGGGGTGGCTGGGATGCTTGTCGTACAGGCCGTCGACATCGGTCAGCAGCATCACGCCGTCGGCATCGCAGGCCTGCGCGACGCGGGCAGCCAGCCGGTCGTTGTCGCCGAAGCGGATTTCGCCGGTGGCGATGGTGTCGTTTTCGTTCACCACCGGCACCACGCCCGATTTCAGCAGGCGGCCCAGGGTGGCGGAAATGTTGAGGTAGCGGCGGCGGTGCTCGAAATCGTCGAGCGTCAGCAGCATCTGCGCGGCCACCAGGTCGCGTTCGGCCAGCAAGGTCGACCAGGTCGATGCCAGCGCAATCTGCCCGACCGAAGCCGAAGCCTGTGCTTCCGCCAGCGTCCGCCGGCCACCGTGCGAGAATTCAAGCAGCTTCGCGCCGATGGCGATCGCACCGGAGCTGACAACCACCACTTCCTGCCCGCGGTCGCGCGCAGTGCGGATTTCGTTGACGATGGTGCGTAGCCATTCGACCCGGACCTGGCCGGAACTGTCGACCAGCAGGGCGCTGCCGATCTTGATGACCAGCCGCTTGCATTTCTCGGGATCGCGAAAGTCGTCGAGTTTTTCTATAATCATTGCGCGTGCCAGATAGTGAGTGCCGCAGCCGATGCTAGGTTAGATTGGCGACCACGGCTTTTCTTCGGACTCCTCGCCATCGCCATCCTCCACGAGAGCCTGGCCGGGATTCTCGGTCATCGTGCGGTCCGGCAGGTAGCCGAGCACCGCATCCAGAAGCTCGTTTATGCCCTCGCCGGTGGCGCCCGAAATCGGGAAGACTTCGGTTGCGCCCGCCTCGATCAGTTCGTCGGCAAAGCCTGCGGCCAGTTCGGCATCGGCCAGGTCGACCTTGTTGAGCGCCACCAGTCGCGGCTTCTCTTCCAGACCCGCGCCATAGGCTTCCAGCTCGCCCTCGACGATGCGCATGGCCGCCACCGGATCCTCGCCGGAAATGTCGATCAGGTGGATCAGCACGCGGCAGCGCTCGATATGGCCGAGGAAACGATCGCCGATGCCCGCGCCGTCCGCCGCGCCCTCGATCAGGCCCGGAATGTCCGCCAGCACGAATTCGCGACCCTTGTGGCGCACCACGCCCAGCTTCGGGATCAGCGTGGTGAAGGCATAGTCGCCCACCTTGGCGCGGGCATTGGAAACCGCGTTGATGAAGGTCGACTTGCCGGCATTCGGCAGGCCGACCAGGCCCACGTCGGCCAGCAGCTTCAGCCGCAGCCACACCCACATTTCCTCGCCCGGTTCGCCCGGCTGGTGCTGGCGCGGGGCGCGGTTGGTGGCGGTCTTGTAACTGGCATTGCCGCGACCGCCCATGCCGCCCTTCAGCAGCACGATTTCCTGCCCTTCCTGGGTGAAGTCGGCGAGCACCGTCTCGCGATCCTCGTCCAGCACCTGCGTGCCCACCGGCACCTCGATCACCAGGTCGTCCGCGCCGGCTCCGGTGCGGTCCCGGCCCATGCCATGGCCGCCGCGCTTGGCCTTGAAGTGCTGCGCATAGCGGAAGTCGATCAGGGTATTGAGGCCGGGCACCGCGCGCAGAACGATGTCGCCGCCCTTGCCGCCGTTGCCGCCGTCCGGGCCACCGAACTCGATGTACTTCTCGCGCCGGAACGAAACCGCGCCCGGTCCGCCCGCGCCGGATTTCAGAAAGATCTTGGCCTGGTCGAGAAAATGCATGGAAGTGCCTTAGACGTTTTTCAGGGTGGGAATCATCTTTTGTTTTTCGCACCTGCATCCGCAGGTGCGTCCTCCCTAGATGCTCAGCAAGCTGTGCCCGCTGCAGCCGCGAATGCGACCCGCCCGGCGTTTGAGGGTCTCAAACAGGAAGAAAACTGGTGGAGCCGAGCGGGATCGAACCGCTGACCTCGTCATTGCGAACGACGCGCTCTCCCAACTGAGCTACGGCCCCGTTCCAGTCTGTTTTCGCCCTGCCGGACAGCGTCGGCACGGCAGGGAGAGGCCCTTTAGCGGGACTCCGGCAGGCTTGCAAAGAGGGAAATTGCCGCTGCTAGCGTTCGGTCACATTGGTGGGCACGGGCTGCACCACAGGTGTGCTGGCGGTCGTCTCGTCCACCGGGATGACCGGCACCAGGACACCGGTTTCGTCCGGCACCGCCACGGGATCGTCAGGGATGACCTGGCTTACCAGCACGCCCATCGACCGTTGTTGGTCCTGGGTGCCGTAGAGCGCCACCCAGCCCGGCTGCGAAGCGCCATAACGCGAGCCATAGCGGGCATCCCACTCGCTGGAGGCAACCTCGTATTCCTCATAGGTGGAGAAAAACTGCTCGAACGCCTGTTCGTAGCGTTGCAGCCCGCTGACGG
The DNA here is from genome assembly GCF_026967575.1 of Aurantiacibacter sp. MUD11. NCBI lineage: Bacteria > Pseudomonadati > Pseudomonadota > Alphaproteobacteria > Sphingomonadales > Erythrobacteraceae > Aurantiacibacter > Aurantiacibacter sp. MUD11. The sequence goes on from NZ_CP114054.1 coordinate 1,108,321, forward strand.
CGAAGTTGGTGAAGTTCGTCGGCGGCGCCGTGAGGTACTCGGTCGCCACGGCCAACGCGGCATTGCAGAAATGGCGCCGCGCCGGTGGCGTCGCGAAATAGTTGTAGATGCTGGTCGAATGCGCCTCGCGCAGCACGATGGCGGCGCGGCGCACGTCGTTGCGCGTGGTCGGCAAGCCGTCGTTTGCCAACTCGTCACGGGCGACCTCGCGGAAGCGGCTCTCCAGCGAGTTGTTGGCCGCTGACAGCGTATCGTTCTCCAACTGCAGCATCTGGGCATAGCCGTTCAGGATCGGCTCGTGCTCCGGCCGCATGCAGTTGAGCGCGGCGACGTTCCAGCCCGAGCGGAAATGCCAGATTGCCTCGCTCTCACCCAGGGCGGTGTTGATCGTTTCGCGCACGCCCATGGCGTTCTTGCGCGGGATGTTCATCTGGTAGGCGGCCTGCGGCGGCGGGACCGGCCGATAGGGGATCGCCTCGACCACCGCCGGCGGCGGCGGGGGTGGCGGTGGAGGTGGTGGCGGCGGCGGCGGCGGAGGCGTGGCGCATGCCGCCAGCATGGCGACACCTATGGCCGCCGTGATTGCGCGGATGATCAGTGGTGGTTTCGTCATGGCTTCCGCTCAAGTCCTTGTCACACCGATCATGTATCACGCCTGACCGATGGTTAACACGAAAGCGGGATAGCGGTCCGAAAAGACAAAGAAAATGCCCGGAGCGCATATTTGCACTCCGGGCATCGCATTTCCGATTCGATCCGGCGTTATTCGCGGGCAGCGCCCATGAAACGCAGCAGGAACAGGAACATGTTGATGAAGTCGAGATAGAGGCTGAGCGCGCCCATCACGACCATCTTGCCCATCGGGAAGGCGGCCGCAGCGGTCGGATTGCTCATCTTGATCTGCTGCACGTACAGGTATTCCTGCTTCAGGCGCTGGGTGTCGTAGGCGGTGAGGCCCGCGAAAATCAGCACACCGATGAAGCTGACGGCCCACATCAGGGCAGCCGACTGCAGGAAGATGTTGATCACCGAAGCGATGATCAGGCCGATCACGCCCATGATCAGGAAGCTACCCCAGCTCGAGATGTCCTTCTTGGTGGTGTAGCCCCACAGGCTGAGGCCCGCGAAGGCACCCGCCGTGGCGAAGAAAGTCGCGGCGATTGAAGCGCCCGTGTAGACGAGGAAGATCGTCGACAGCGACAGGCCCATCAGCACCGCGAAGCCCCAGAACATCGCCTGCAGCGTGGTGGTGGAGAAACGATCGCGGCCGAAGCTCATCGCGAAGACGATGGCCAGCGGCGACAGCGCCACGAGCCACATCAGCGGGCCCTGGGCGAACTGGATCGCCAGGCCGGAGCGCGCGGTCAGCAGGGCGACAATGCCCGTCAGCAACACGCCCGAGGCCATGTAGTTGTAAATCGAGAGCATGTGTTTACGCAGCCCCGCGTCGAAAGTCGTGCGGCCAGCGACATCACCCGTCTGGCTCGGCGACACCCCGAAACCCTGCCGGGTCTGCTGGTTGTCGTTCCAATTTGCCATGTTTTCCAAAACTCCATTGCCCGGCCTCACAAAGCGGACCGGATTGCGCACAATATTGGCATTTAGCCAGTCAATTTCAAGCGAAACCGGAGCCCTTTGCAGGCTCTTGGCGTTAACCGAAAAAAGCCCCTAATCCCGCGCTTCGCGGGCCATTTCGGCGCTGCGATCGCGTGCCGCGCGCAAGCATTTCGTCATCAGCTGGGTCAGCGCTTCGCCGTCGTCCAGCACGTCCATGCCCTTGCGGGTCACGCCGCCCGGCGAGGCGACCATGTCGGCCAGCTTGCCCGGCGAATGTTCGGATTGCTGCGCCAGCGTCGCGGCGCCTTCGGTCATGGCAACCGCCAGCGTGCGCGCCTGCTCTTCCGGCAGGCCGAGGCGCACGGCGGCCGTGCCCAGCGCATCGATGAAGCGGTAGACGAAGGCCGGTCCGCTGCCTGCCAGCGCGGTAACGAGGTCGTAGCGGTCCTCCCCCACCCATTCGGGCGTGCCGAGCTGCTGCATGAGGCCGAACAGCGCTTCGCGCTGCGTTTCGTCCAGCCCGGTTTCGGCCAGCGCCACCGGCGACTTGCCCATGGCGCACGCGAGGTTCGGCATCACCCGCACCACCGCCCCGGCAGCGGGAAAGTGGCGGCGCAGCGATTCGAGCTCGACCCCGGCGAGGACGGACAGCACCGTCGCACCCGCTCCGGCTACGCCCTGCAGCGTCGGGGCGATATCCGCCAGCATGTACGGCTTGAATCCCAGCAGGACGGCATCGAATTGCCGCCCTTCCGGCACTTCGCGCAGCAGTTCCACATCCCCCGGCACGCTTTCACGTGACGGGGTAACGACGGTGAAGGCCTCGCGCGGCGTGCCGGCCGCAAGCCAGCCTTCGAGCATGGCTCCGGTCATGTTGCCGCAGCCGACGATCAGGATCTTTGCGAATGTCATGCAGCAGGACTTGGCACGCCTGTGCGCGAAATCAAGCTTCTCCGGCGGCGTCCACCAATGCCGCGTCCAGCGCCTCGCGCGGGGACTTGTCGCCCCACAGCACGAACTGGAAGGCGGGATAGAAGCGGTCGCACTCCGATATCGCCGATTCGATGGCCATGGAGGCCATGTCGAGGCTCAGCAAGCCATCGTCGCCCAGCATCAGGCCGTGGCGGTAAAGCATGACCCCGCCCTGCGACCAGATGTCGAAATGGCCCAGCCAGAGCTGTTCGTTGACCAGTGCCAACAATTCATAGGCCACGCGCTTCTTGGCGTCGGGAACGCGGATTTCGGGGAGGCAGAGCAGTTGCAGGACCTTGTCCTCCGACCGCCAGATGCCGCGCACCTGGTATGTCGTCCAGCTGCCCGGAACCTCGCCCGTCACCTCGTCGTCGCCAACCTGTTCGCAGGCCCAGCCATGGGCTTCGAACATGGCAGTGAGCATCTCGACCGGGGCGGCATCCTCGGTCGCCTCGATGGTATCGCGTCCGGTGTTCATGATTGCTGCTGACCAGGGGCATTTGTCATGTCGCACTTAATGCGTTGGCAACCATGATCCGTGCAATCGCCTACCCCCAATTGGTCGGGCAAAAGTGATTTTGCCTGTTGGCAAGATGTGAACAAGCCTCTGGATAGCTTGGGGGCAAGCCTGCGGAAAAATCAATCAAGCGATTGAACTTCCTCGCCTTCCTGACTGCTGAAGCGGAAGGTATCGACGCCGGCGGCGGCCAGCGCGCTGACCTTTTCCTGCGCTTCGCGGGCGCTGGCATAGGGACCGGTGAGCAAGCGGTTGGTCTGCCCCCAGCGGGCCACAAAGGGCTCCGCTCCGTCGAGCAACCCGTCCGCATTGCGCACGATGCGGCGCCAGTCGAACCGGAAAGCGGAAGTGTCCTGCCCGGTCGCCACCTGCACCCAATGGCGCGCCGGATGTGCCGGAGGCGGCGGTTCGGCGGGCGCGGGCGATTCGCGCGGCGGCTCGATCGTGGTGATGTCCACGGCCCCGGCAGCCGAGGGTATCTGCGCATTGTCCAGCGAGAAGTCGGCAAAGGCCTCGGCCAGATCGACAACTTCGGGTTCCGGCTCCGGCGCGGGCTGCACGATCTCCGCTTCGGCGGGCGCGGAACTGACCTGCGAATTGGGGAGGTCGAGCAGCGAGAACGACGGCTCCGCGGCTGCCACTGGTGGCAGTTCACCTTCTCCGGCAGGTGCCGCGGCAACTTCTTCCGGTTGCGTCGTGGATTGCATCTCTGGTTCGGCCACGGGCTGCGGCGCAGGGACCTGGGCCACGGACGTGGCTGGCTGGTTCAGCGGCGGCAATTCGCCAGAACCGGCAGCCGGTCCCAAAGGCTCCCCGCTTGGGCGCAGGCGTTCGACGGCGCTGCGCCGTTGCGGCGCCGGTGCGGTCTGTTCGGTGCTCTGTGCCAGCGCGGCAATCGCCGGCGTGTCGCGGCCAACTTCGTTGGCAGCGGGAAAGCGGCCGAGGTTGGCGGCCGCGGCCTGCTGCGCGCGGGTGAGGTTGGGCATGTATCGCAGGTAGGGAGCAAGCCGCATGGCAAGGCGCTGCGGCAGCATCGTCTCGGTGATCGCAATGGCCTCCTCCTCGCGCCCCTGGATGGCGAGCGCGAAGGCACGGGTGCGATAGGCAGCGCGATCCTGCCGCTGCAGCAGCGGCAGCAACGTGGCCTCGGCCGCGTCGGCATTGCCGCCGATGGCATAGGACAGCGCCAGCCGCCGCAGCACCTCGGGCGTTTCCCGCTGGGATAGGGCCAGGCGATAGAGCCGCTGCGCGCGGTCGTTGCGCCCCACCAGATCGTAGGCGAGGCCACGCTCGGCAGCATAGGGCGCCATCGGCTCTCCCGCCGCGTCGGCATTCTCGAACAGCTGGAGCGCCGTCACCGGCTCCCCGCGACGCACGGCGACCAGCGCCAGCCCCACGAGGACGCGGCCGTCCTCCGGGGCGACATTCTGCGCCCTGGTGAAGAATCCCCGCGCGGCCTCCACATCGTCGAGGTCCAGCGATGCCCGGCCAGCCGCCACCAGCGCGGGAACGCTTTCCGGATTGCGCGAGAGGCGGCGCAGGGCGTCGTTCAGCGTTTCCGTCGCCGGATCAGGCAATTGCTGGACGATTTCCTGCGCACCGGCAGGCACCGACCCGACAGGCAGCAGGCCTGCCGCGACACCGCTGGCAAGCAGGGCAAGGAATTGCAGACGCGATCGATTCATCTTTCGCGCACTATACCGGCCTCGCTGAACGAGGCGAGAATGCTTTGCTGCAACTTGTCGCGGCTACTGGTTGTTCTGTCGTCCGAGGAAACGCGGGATGCGCACCGAACCGCCATCATCGTCGTCGTCCTCGTCGTCGTCAGCGGCAGGTGCCTGACGTGACAGGTTGGCCATCCGTTCGAACAGTGTGCTGCCGCTTGGCGGGGCACCGCCACCGCCGCCCGAACCGCCAGCCGGAGCACCACCGCCACTTGCCGGAGCCTCTTCGCCAGCGCCCTGGTCTTCCGAGACGCCTGCCGCACCCAGCATGCGCGCACGGCGACCGCCCTGCGGCTGGACCGGCTCGTCCGCCTCGGCAAGGCGGCTGGCATCCAGCAGCAGTTCGTCCTGGTCGGGCGTATCCTCGGCAACGGGTTCCTCTGCCGGGGCCTCTTCGACAGGCTCCTCGTAAGCGGCCTCGTCGGTCAGTTCGAAGGTCGAATCCGGTGCCTCCTCCGGTTCGGCACCATAACCGGTCGGCTCTTCCGGAGCCTCTTCCGGTTCGCCGTAGCCATCGCTCTCGTCGCTGCCGTAGTGGCTGTCGTCAGCCGGCTCGACCAGCTCCTCAGCGTCGCCCTCGTCGCCGAAAGCTTCGGGTACGGGAGCAGGTGCAGCTTCCTCTTCGACCGCTTCCTCGACCGAACCGAGGTCCAGCGTATCGTCGTCATCGGTGGCGGAGAAATCATCCTGTCCGTCATCCTCGACGGCGGTGTCGTCCACCGGAATGGCGAGGCCTGGCGTACGCGGCCCGCGCGAGGCCGACAGGTCCAGCGGGCGGGATTCTTCCTGCGGCAGCTGGCCGGTCTGCTCGATACCGGTGGCAACCACGCTGACGCGGATCTTGCCGTCCAGTTCGGGATTGAAGGCCGAACCCCAGATGATGTTGGCTTCGGGATCGACCAGCTCGCGAATGTGGTTGGCGGCTTCGTCGACTTCCAGCAGCTTCATGTCCTCGCCGCCGATGATCGAGATGATCACGCCCTTGGCGCCCTGCATCGAAACGCCATCGAGCAGCGGGTTGGCGATGGCATGCTCGGCGGCTTCCAGCGCGCGATTGTCGCCTTCGCCCTCGCCGGTGCCCATCATGGCCTTGCCCATCTCGCCCATCACCGAACGTACGTCGGCAAAGTCGAGGTTGATCAGGCCCGGCATCACCATCAGGTCGGTGATCGAGCGGACGCCCTGCTGCAGCACTTCGTCTGCCAGCATGAAGGCTTCCTTGAAGGTGGTTTCCGCCTTCGCCACCAGGAACAGGTTCTGGTTGGGGATGACGATCAGCGTATCGACGTGCTTCTGCAGCTCCTCGATGCCGCTTTCGGCAGAGCGCATGCGTCGCGTGCCTTCGAACAGGAACGGCTTGGTCACCACGCCGACCGTCAGGATGCCCTTGTCGCGGGCGATCTTGGCGATGACGGGCGCGGCGCCCGTGCCGGTGCCGCCGCCCATGCCGGCGGCGATGAATACCATGTTCACGCCTTCCAGCGCGCGCTCGATATCCTCGACCGTTTCCTCAGCCGCGGCGCGGCCGACTTCGGGGCGCGAGCCGGCACCGAGGCCCTGGGTGATATCCGGGCCCAGCTGGATGCGATGTTCGGCGGCCGAGCTGTTGAGCGCCTGCGCATCGGTATTGGCGACGATGAAGTCGACACCCTCGATCTCGGCCTCGATCATGTTGGCAATGGCGTTGCCACCGGCACCGCCCACGCCGATCACGGTAATCCGCGGGCGCAGCTCCTCCACCGAAGGCGGGCCAATATTGATGCTCATCTCGTCTTCTCCTCGGCAGGCCTAGGAATTCTGCCAATCGTATCTTTGCCATAAAGGCTGAAAGTAAAGGATAAGAGGTATCTCACTATCCACAGCTAGAAATACTCGCGCATCGCGCCCCAGATACGGACCAGCGTGGTTAACGGCCCATAGCTGGACGTACGCGTGAACCGGGATCCGATGGCGCGGATGTCGATCGGGTCCTCGGCGGCATAAAGCACGAGGCCCGTCAGGGTGGCGAAACCGGGCGTCGTGTGCGCTTCGGGCAAGCCGCGCAGCGCCGCCGGCTTGCCGATGCGGGCAGGCACGCCGAGCACGCCTTGCGCATAGTCGGCCAGGCCCGCCAGTTCCGCGCCGCCGCCGGTAATGACCACCTGCCGCGCGCTGGAGCCCGGTGCGCTGCCGGTAAAGCCCATTGCATCCAGGGCCTTGGCAACGTCGCTCATCAGCATGTCGAGCTCGCCGGTGATGACACTGATCAGCTCGGCCCGCGGCACCTGACGCGGCGTACCCGTAGGCGCGGCGCCGTCCTCGCTGGGGTTGGCGACCGGAATCATCTCGCGATGGTCCGTCGGGCTGGCGATGGCCGATCCGGAAACGCATTTCAGCCGCTCGGCCTGGAAGCGCCGGACGGAAAAGGCCGAGGCGATGGCATCGGTGATGTCGCCCGAACCGCGCGGGATGGCAGTCAGCCCTACCAGCATACCACCGGCATAGACCGAAACATTGGTGACTTCGCCGCCCAGTTCCACCAGCGCCACACCAAGATCGCGTTCTTCGACCGTGAGGCAGGCATACCCGGTGGCGAGCGGAGAGGCGACGACGCCTTCGACGTCGAGGTGGGCATTCTGCACCGCCTCGGTGAGGTTTCGCACCGGTGCGCCGTCGGCGAGCATCACGTGCACGTCCACGCCCAGCCGGTCCGCGTGCAGGCCCTTGGGGTTGGAGACGCCGTGCGCGCCATCGAGGAAATAACAGGCCGGCTGCGCGTGCAGCACCGTGCGGCCATCCGGCTCCAGGCTTTCGCGCGCGGCGACCAGCAGCGCCTCGATGTCCTCTTCCTCGATCCGGCGACCGCCGATGCCGATCTCGACCGGGCGGATTTCGCTGGCGAGGCCCGCGCCCGAACAGCCGATCCACACGGAATCGACACTGGTGCCGGCCAGCTTCTCGGCCCGCTCCAGCGCGTCGCGCACGGCATAGGTGGCGGCGGCCATGTCGACCACATAGCCGCGCTTGATGCCCTGGCTGGCGCGATGACCACTGCCCAGCACCTGCATCTCGCCACCTTCGGTCAGCGCGGCGATGATCGCGGACACGCGGAAGGAACCGATGTTCACCGCGCCGAATACGCGGGCGATGCGCTGTTGTCCCGTCGCCATCAGGCTTCCCCTTCCTCTTCGGCTTCTTCGGCTTCTTCAGCCTCTTCCGCCGGTTCATCCTGTTGTTGCAGCTGCAGCTCCTGTTGTTCGGCCCGTCCCGGCACGCGCATGTACATGCGCGGCGGGTTGCGCATGTCGAAGCTGACCACCTCGCCGCCGATCAGGCGGTGCACGCCATCGGCCTGAGCGAAACTGATCAGCGCGGCGGCGGCCCGGTCCGACCCTTCGGGCAGCGCCAGCCGCTGGTCCGTCTCGAAGGTCAGGTTCCAGCGCCGGTTGCCGACCCATTCGGCGCCGGTAACGCGGCCCTTCAGGGCAGGCGCGGCGTCGAGCAGGCGCTCCAGTGCCTCCACCTGCGATTGTGCGCCCGGCCCCTCGATCAGCAGGTACTCGGCGGCATCGCTGGTCGAGATCGGTTCCAGCTCCACGCCCGAAGGATCGATCAGCACCAGCCGGTCGGCGCGGCGCAGCACGGCGTGCGGTTCGCGCTCGATGATGTTGACCACCAGCACGTCGGGCAGCTGGCGTGAGACGCGGGCATCCTTCACCCACGGCAGGGTCAGCAGGTCTTCACGCAGTCCTTCGGTATCGACGCGCGTCATGGCGAGATTCTGCTGGCCGAACGCCATCTCGTAGATGGTGTTGACGTTCATCCGCTCGACGCCCTGCGGTTCGACGTGGCGTAGCTTGAAGCCGGCATTGCTGGCCATGTGCGCCACCTGATTGGCCGCGACCGTCGTCGCGCCGGAAACCTGCGCGACGAATACCGCCAGCGCCACGGCCCCGCCCAGGATCAGCACGGTGAAGGCTCGCTGCACCTGCTCGGTGGTAAACGGTAGCAGCGCCAACGCACGGCCCAGCAGCGACTGGCCCTTGTTGCGCGCCGAGCGGACCTTCCGCGTGGTGCCGGCCTTGCGCGCCTGCCGCCGTACGCCCTGCGTCTTGCGGGTGTTCTTCCTGGCCATCAGCCCAGCTTCCCCGCGCGCCGTAGCGCGTCCTCGACGATCAGCTCGCACAGCTGCGGGTATTCGATGCCGCAGGCCTTGGCCTGTTCGGGCACCAGGCTGAGCGGGGTCATGCCCGGCTGGGTGTTGGTTTCGAGCAGGAACAGGCCTGCTTCGCCGCGTTCGTCATCCCAGCGATAGTCCGACCGCGAAACGCCCTCGCAGCCCAGCCGCTGGTGCGCCTGCAAGGCATATTCGAGGCACAACCGCTCGATCTCCGGCGGCAGGTCCGCCGGGAAGATGTGCTGCGTCCGGCCCTCGGTGTACTTGTTCTCGTAATCGTAGAACCCGCTGGCGACGATCAGCTCGGTCACCCCGAGCGCGCGCGGCCCCTCACCGGTGTCGATCACCGCCGTGGTCAGTTCACGCCCGCGAATGAAGGGTTCGGCGAGCAACTGCTTGAAGTCCTGCCACGGCCCCTTGGCATCGCGGCTGATAGGATTGCCGCAATCGCTGTCATCGGTGACGATGGCCACGCCCACGCTGCTGCCCTCGTTCACGGGCTTGAGCACATAGGGCCGCGCGACCGGATCGCCTTCGTAGAGTTCTTCCGACTTCACTACGCGGCCACCGGGCATAGGGATGCCGTGCGGCACCAGCGCGTGCTTGGTCAGTTCCTTGTCGATGGCGATGACCGAGGTGGCGAGCCCGGCGTGGGTATAGGGAATGCCCATCAGGTCGAGCATGCCCTGCACCGTGCCATCCTCACCCGGCGCGCCATGCAGCGCGTTGAACACGACGTCCGGCGCGGCCTCGCGGATCTTCGCGGCCACGTCGCGGTCCATGTCGAGCCGCGTCACGCGGTAGCCAAGGCTTTCCAGCGCATCGGCCACGCCCTTGCCCGACATGAGCGAGACTTCGCGCTCATTGGCCCAGCCGCCCATCAGGACGAGGATGTGGGGGGATCCCAGACGCGGCATGACTTACGGCCTCCCCACGCGCTGGATTTCCCATTCCAGCGTCACACCGGTCTTCTCCGCCACGCGGCGGCGAACTTCTTCGCCCAGCCCCTCGATATCGGCGCTGGTGGCATCGCCGGTGTTGATCAGGAAATTGGTGTGCTTCTCGCTCACTTGCGCACCGCCCATCTTCAGGCCGCGGCACCCAGCCTCGTCGACCAGTTGCCAGGCCTTTGCGCCTTCGGGATTCTTGAACGTGGAGCCGCCCGTCTTGGTACGCAGCGGCTGCGATTTCTCGCGCTCTTCGGCGATCCGGTCCATTTCCGCGCCGATTGCCGCCGGGTCGCCGGGCACGCCCTTGAAGCGTGCGGCGACCACGATGGCGCCATCGGGCAGGCGCGAGTGGCGATAGGAATATTCGAGGTCTTCCACCGGCAGGGTAACAAGGTTGCCGCCGGGCAGGACCACGTCGCAATCGACCAGGATGTCGGCCACCTCGCGGCCATAGGCCCCGCCGTTCATGCGCACGAAGCCGCCGACCGTGCCGGGAATGCCGCGCAGGAATTCCATCCCCGCGATCCCCGCATCGCGCGCTTGCGAGGCGACGAGGATGCCGGGCGCACCGCCACCGCATTCGAGCACGCAATCGCGCTTCACCTCGACGCAGGAGAACGGCTTGCCCAGCCGCACGACCACGCCGGGAACCCCGCCATCGCGGATGATGAGGTTGGAGCCGAGACCCAGCGCCATCACCGGCGTGCCGGGCTCCAGCTTCGACATGAAGGAAACGAGATCGTCGAGGTCGGCAGGTTCGAACAGCCAGTCGGCCTTGCCGCCGCTCTTGAACCAGACCATCTTGGCCAGCGAGGCGTCCGCCGTCAGCGTGCCGCGCACGTCGCGCGGCACGAAGCCGCTGCCGCCGGCGCCCTCGGCCGAACCGGGCGCGCCACTGACCCACAGGTTTTCACCGGGCTGCCGCGTCATGCGCTGTCTCCCGCACGGTATTTGGCAACTTCGTCGGCCAGTCCCGCGGCCCACTTGGTGATATCGCCTGCACCAAGGCAGACGACGATATCGCCGGGTGCCAATTCCTCGGCTAGCCGCTGCGCAAGGTCGTCCGGGCCGGTTACCGGCATGGCATGGCGATGGCCGCGTGCCTTCAGTCCGGCGACCAGCGCGTGTTCGTCCACGCCCTCGATCGGGTCTTCACCGGCAGTATAGACCGGGGCGGCGTAAACCAGGTCAGCGTCACTGAAAGCGCCCTGAAACTCCTCCAGCAGGTCGCGAAGGCGGGTGAAGCGGTGCGGCTGCACGACGGCGATCACGCGCCCCTTGGCGGCGTCGCGCGCAGCGGACAGCACGGCGCGGATTTCGACCGGGTGGTGCGCGTAATCGTCGATCACGCGAATGTCCGGCTCGATCGTGCCGACGTGGGTGAATCGCCGCCGCACTCCGCCGAAGCGCGAGAAACCCTCGCGGATCGTGTCGGGTTCGCAACCCATCTCCAGCGCCACGGCAATTGCCGCGCAGGCATTCTGCACGTTGTGGCGGCCGGGCATGGGCAGGGCGATATTCTCGATGCGCAGCTCGCTGCCGTCGCGATTGGTCTGCACCGCGTCGAAGCGCGTGGTGCCGCCGTCAGGCGCGATGTTTTCCGCCCGCACGTCGGCATGGGGGCTGAAGCCATAGGTGATCACGCGCCGGTCGCGGACCTTGGCGATGACATTCTGGACTTCCGGGTGGTCGATGCACAGCACCGCCGCACCATAGAAAGGCACGTTTTCGATGAACTGAACGAAGGCGTCCTTCACCGCTTCGAAATCGCCGTAGTGATCGAGGTGTTCGGGATCGATATTGGTGACCACCGCGATGGTGCCGTCGAGCCGGAGGAAGGAGCCGTCGCTTTCGTCGGCCTCCACCACCATCCACTCGCTGTCACCCAGCCGCGCGTTGGAACCATAGCTTTCGATGATGCCGCCGTTGATCACGGTCGGGTCCACCCCGCCCGCGTCCAGCAGCGCGGCGACCATGCTGGTGGTGGTCGTCTTGCCATGGGTGCCGGCGACGGCAACCGTGCGCTTCAGGCGCATGAGTTCGGCCAGCATTTCCGCGCGGCGCACCACGGGGATGCGCGCTTCTAGTGCGGCGGCGACTTCGGGATTGCTCCGCTTCACCGCTGTCGAGGTAACAACCACGGCGGCATCACCAAGGTTGGCCGCGTCGTGGCCGATGGTCACCTTGATGCCGCTGTCGCGCAAGGCCTGAACACGCGCGTTCTCGGCCATGTCGCTGCCCTGCACCGTGTAGCCGAGGTTGGCCATGACTTCGGCAATGCCGGACATGCCGATGCCGCCGATGCCGACGAAATGGATGGTGCCGATATCGGTACCGATGGCCTTCATTCGGAACGCTCCCGCGCGGCGCCCTGCCCCGCTTCGACGTCCTGCGTCGCACCGCGGGCATTGTTCGAGCCGACGCGGATGACGTCCATCATGTCCGCCCCGCCAAAGCTCTCGACCAGGTCGGCAAGGTCCTTCGCCGCATCGGGGCGGCCGCAATTCCATGCCGCGTGGGCCGCATTGGCCAGCGTTTCCGGGCGCTGCGCCATGGCGTTGATCTGCTTGGCCAGTTCCTTGGCCGTGAAGCCATGTTGGCGGATCGAGCGCGCACCGCCGGCCTTCACCACTTCGCGAACATTAGCCGCCTGGTGATCGTCGGTGGCAATCGGCAGCGGTACGAGGATCGCCGGACGGCCGACCGCCGTCAGTTCGGCAATGGTCGAGGCTCCCGCACGGCCGATGAACAGGTGCGCATCGGCGAGCCGCGCGGCCATGTCCTCGAAATAGGTGGCCAGTTCGGCGGGAATGTCGTGATTGGCGTAGCGCGCGCGCACGGCGTCAAGGTCTTCCGGGCGGCACTGCTGCGTTACCTGCAGGCGCGCACGCAGGGCAGGCGCGAGCATCGAGAGGCCATCGGGCACCACTTCGGAAAGCACCCGCGCACCCTGGCTGCCACCGGTCACCAGCACGCGGAACAGGCCATCCTCGGTAAAAGCCGGGAACGGTTCGTCGCGCAGGCTCAGCACGCCGGGGCGCACCGGGTTGCCGACCAAGTGCGTCTTCGCGAGGTGCTTGGGCTTCAGCCGATCGACATCGGGGTAGGACGTGGCGATCGCGTTGACGCGGCCCGCCAGCAGGCGGTTCACCCGGCCCAGCACGGCGTTCTGTTCGTGGATGACGGTGGGAATATCCATCGCCTTCGCGCCTAGCAGCGCGGGCAGCGCGGGATAGCCGCCGAAACCAACCACCGCGCTCGGCTCGAAGCTCTCGTACAGCTGGCGCGACATGCGCCGGCCTTCCATCACCGACTTGATCGCGCCCGGCCAGCGCAGCGGGTTCTTGCCGAAGCGCCCTGCGGGCAGGACATGGGCGGGGAGGAAATCGGGCTTGCCGGGAATGGCCGCCCCGCGCTCGTCGGTGATCAGCGCGACGTGGTGGCCACGCCGCTCCAACTCATGCGCCAGCGCGAACGCAGGGGTCAGGTGACCACCGGTGCCTCCGGCAGCCAGCACGAAATGGCGAGACGATGCCGCCGTCATTGCCCGTCCTCCTTTTCCAGCGCATCGCGCACGTCGAACGGTTCGCGCGCGAGGAAGGGGTTGCGCCGCGTTACCGCGAGCAGCAGCCCCATGGTGAAACACTGCGCAATTGTCGAGGAGCCACCATAGCTCACCAGCGGCAGAGTCATGCCCTTGCTGGGGAAAAGCTGCAGGTTGACGAGAATATTGATGAACGCCTGCCCGCCGAACAGCGCGATCAGCCCGCTGGCGGCCAGGATGATGAACAGCCGGTCCTCGTCCACCAGCCGGATCAGTACGCGCAGGATGATCGCGAGGTAGAGCATCACCACGATGGCGCAGACGATCAGGCCCAGCTCTTCCCCGATGACGGAGAAGATGTAGTCGGTGTGCGCTTCGGGCAGGCGCATCTTGTTCTCGCCCAGCCAGAAGCCGCTGCCGGTCCAGCCGCCGCCGGTCAGCGTGCGGTTGGCAAGGTCGACGTGATCGTAGGCAGAGGGTCCGCCGAAGAAGGAATCGATGCGGTTCCGGGCGTTGTCGTAGGTGAGATAGGCCAGCAGCATGCCGGCTATCCCCGCGCCCATCAGCATGCCGATGCGCTGCAACGGCAGGCCCGCCAGCATCACCATCACCAGCCATGCGCCGATGAACAGGATCGCCCCGCCCAGGTTGGGCTGCGCCAGCATCAGCACGGTGATGAAGCCCACCAGCCCGGCGGAAATGCCGATCACCGGCAGCTTGGGGTCGCGCAGTTTCCACGACAGGATCCAGGCCATGGTCACGGCGAAGGCGGGCTTCAGGAACTCGCTCGGCTGCACGCCCAGGCCGAAGCGGATCCAGCGTTTCGCGCCGTTCACCTCGTAGCCGATGAAGGGCACCAGCATCAGCAGCACCAGCATCGCCCCGGCGAAAACGATCGTGCCCCGCCGCAGCAGTTCGCGCGGCACCAGCGAGGTGCCGACCAGCACCAGCAGGCCGAGAGCCTGCCAGCGGATATGCGCCCAGAAGAAATACAGGTCGGGCAGCGTTTCCTCCGCCGTCGACAGGCGATGCGCACTGGCCGGCGAGGCCGCCGCCACGGACAGCGTGCCGACCGCCATCAGCAGCAGCACGAAGAACAGCAGCCAGCGGTCGATCTCGCGCCACCAGATGCGCAGTTCGCGCTTGCGATCCTGCGGCAGGTTCGGCGGGCGCTTGGGCTTGTCTCCGGCGCGCGGGATATAGAGCTGCGAAGTGCTCATGCCGCCGACCTCGCATCGAAGCCGCATTCGACGGGGGTCGCGTTGCAGCCGATCTGCGCGGCCAGTTCGCGGAAGGTCTCGCCGCGCGCCTCGTAGTCGCGGAACTGGTCGAAGCTGGCGCAAGCCGGGCTGAGCAGGATGACGTCCCCGCAGTCGGCCGCGGCCACTGCGCGGCGAACCGCCTCGGCCATCAGCTCGCAGCGTTCGACCCGCACGTGCGGCTCCAGCAGGTCGGCGAACATCGGACCGGCCTCGCCGATGGTGTAGGCGCAGGCGACATTGCCGAAATGCGGCTTGCAGTCGTTCAGTGTCGGCTCTTTCGCCAGTCCGCCGCAGATCCAGTGGATGCGCGGCCCCGCGCCTTCGGGCGGATAGGCCGCCAGCGCCGGGGCGGTGGAGGCCGGGTTGGTCGCCTTGCTGTCGTTGACGAAGAGGACGCCGTTGCAGCTACCCATCCGCTCCATCCGGTGCGGCAGGCCGCCAAAGCTGGCGAGGCCCTGGAGCACCTGTTCGCGGGTGAGGCCCATGCGCTGCGCCAGCGCGGCGGCGATGGCGGCGTTCTGCAGGTTGTGCGGGCCTTGCAGGCTCGGCCAGTCCTGCTGGTGGGGCTCCCATGCCCAGGCATCGACGCAGACGGCATTGCCTTCCGGACGCCGGGCCGCCTCGGCCTGTTGCACCGCGCTGGTCGGCGCGTCCTCGCAGCCGAACACGGCGAACTGGTCGACACCCTGCATCGCGAACAGCCGCCCCTTGGCAAAAGCATAGGCGGCAAAATCGTCATAGCGATCGAGGTGGTCGGGGGTGATGTTGATCAGCGCCGCCGCGTCGCAGGCCAGCGAGCGCGTGAGGTCGATCTGGTAGCTGGACAGCTCGAACACGTAGACGCCGCCCGCTTCCAGCGGCTGCTGCCCCAGCACGGGCAGGCCGATGTTGCCGCCCAGGCGCGCAGGCACGCCCGCCTGATCCAGCAGGTGATGCGTCAAGGCGGTGGTGGTCGACTTGCCGTTGGTGCCGGTGATGCCGATCACCCGGTGCGCGGGCAGTTCCGGCCGGGCAAGCGCGAACAGCTCGATGTCGCCGATCACGGGCACGCCGGCAGCGGCGGCGCGCGCGGCAATCGGATGGGTGTTGAGCGGCACTCCGGGCGAGACGACAATCCCGTCGAACCCGACCAGTTTGATCTCCAGCGGGTCCGCCAACTCAGCGCGACCTGCCAGTTCCTCGCGCGGTTCCTCGCGCCGGTCCCAGGCCGTCACCTCGGCGCCGCTGGCCAGCAGCGTTTCCACCGTGGCCATCCCGGAACGGGCGAGCCCGAGCACGCAGTATTTCTTGCCGGAAAAGACCTTTGCCGTGATCACCTGAGCTTCAACGTGGCGAGCCCGATCACGGCGAGCACGATGGCAATGATCCAGAAGCGGATCACCACCTTGCTTTCGCTCCAGCCGAGCTGTTCGAAATGGTGGTGGATGGGAGCCATGCGGAAGATCCGCCGGCCGGTGCGCTTGAACCAGAAGACCTGCACGATCACGCTGACCGCCTCCAGCACGAACAGGCCGCCAATGATGGCGAGCACGATCTCGTGATGGCTGGCCACGGCGATGGCGCCCAGCGCGCCACCAAGGGCCAGCGAGCCGGTGTCGCCCATGAAGACCGCGGCCGGCGGGGCGTTGTACCACAGGAAGGCAAGGCCGGCGCCCATGATGGCGGTGCACATGATGGCCATCTCGCCCGCGCTGAGCACGTGCGGGATGCCGAGGTATTCGGAGAAGTCGGCGCGGCCGACGAGGTAGCAGATCAGCGCGAAGGCACCGGCGGCGATCACCACCGGCATGGTGGCAAGGCCATCCAGCCCGTCGGTCAGGTTCACGGCATTGCCCGCGCCCACGATCACGATCGCGGCAAACGGGTAGAAGGCCCAGCCCAGTTCCACCCCGCCGCCGAAGACGAAGGGCAGGTACAGCTCGGTCGAACCCACTTCCTGCACGATGATCCAGGTGGCGATACCGGCGACGATGAATTCGCCCAGCAGGCGCACCTTGCCCGGCACGCCCTTGTGGCTGCGCTTGGTGACCTTGTCGAAATCGTCGAGGAAGCCGATCGCGCCAAAGCCCAACGTCACGGCGAGACAGGCCCACAGGAACGGGTTGGAAAGGTCCATCCACAGCAGCATCGACACGGTCAGCGCCGTAAGGATCATCAGCCCGCCCATGGTGGGGGTGCCAACCTTCTTCTGGTGCGACTCCGGACCGTCGGCGCGGATCGGCTGGCCCTTGCCTTGCCGCACGCGCAGCATGCTGATGAAGCGCGGGCCGATGATCAGGCCGATCAGCAGCGCGGTCATCATGGCCGCGCCGGCGCGGAATGTCTGGTACCTGACGAGGTTGAAAATTCCTTCGAATTCAAGCCATTCTGCGAGAAAATAGAACATGGGCGCGCGCGTCAGCCTTCCCTGGCCGTGAAATGATCCACCACGCGGGCCAGTCCTACCGAATTGGAACCCTTCACCAGCACGGCGTCACCGCCTGCCAGCCCGAACTCCTGCAAAGCTGCAATTGCCTCGCCCGCATTGCTGCAATGGGCAAAGGAGGGGGCCTTGCCAAGCG
This sequence comes from Aurantiacibacter sp. MUD11, assembly GCF_026967575.1. Lineage (NCBI taxonomy): Bacteria > Pseudomonadati > Pseudomonadota > Alphaproteobacteria > Sphingomonadales > Erythrobacteraceae > Aurantiacibacter > Aurantiacibacter sp. MUD11. The sequence continues at coordinate 1,125,564 of NZ_CP114054.1, forward strand.
GTCCGGCGGCAAATTTCCCCATTTCCCGCGCGAGGGCGGACATCTCGTCGCCCACCAGCACCGCGTGGTCGATACCGGCATCGGTGATCGGACCAAGCAGCTGCGCGTGGAAGCGCTCGGCGAAATCGCCCAGTTCCTTCATGCTGCCGAGCACCGCGATGCGGCGCGTGGCAGGCGTCTGCCCCAGCTGCGCCAGCGTGGCGCGCATGGAAGCGGGATTGGCGTTGTAGCTTTCGTCGATGATCAGCGCGTGGCCGCCGGGCACCTTGGCACGCAGTCGGGCACCGCGACCCTTCAGGCCGCCCATTTCCGCCAGCGCCAGCCCGGCAGCGCCGATGTCGCCGCCCACGGCATGGACAGCGGCCATCACGCACAATGCATTGTCGATCCAGTGTTCGCCCGGCTCCGCCACGGTGAAGCACAGCCGCATGTCGCCCATCGCCGCCGTCACCAGCGAGCCGCCGGTGCCATCGGGCACGGCATCGAGCAGGCGCATGTCGGCATCGGGCGAGCGGCCGAAGGAGACGACCTTCGCGCCCTGCTTCTCCGCAGCGCTGCGCAGCTGGTCGGCCCAGTCGCTGTCGGCAGGGATCACGGCCGTGCCGCCCTCCACCAGTCCGTCGAAGATCTCGGCCTTGGCGTCGGCAATCGCCTCCATGCTGCCGAGGTTCTCGATATGCGCCGGGGCGATGGTGGTGATGACGGCGACGTGCGGACGCACCTGCGTGGTCAGCCCGGTAATCTCGTTCGCATGGTTCATGCCCATTTCGAACACGCCGAAACGGCTGCGCGCAGGCATGCGCGACAGGCTCAGCGGCACGCCGACGTGGTTGTTGTAGCTGCGCACGCTGCGGTGCGCGGCGCCGCGGCTGGAGCGTTCGAGCGCGGTGAAGATGGCTTCCTTGACCCCGGTCTTGCCGACCGAGCCGGTGACGCCGACGATCTTCGCATTCACGCGCTCGCGCGCGACGCGGGCCAGCGCCTTCAGCGCCTCGGTCGTGTCGGCGACACGGACGTGCGGGTAATCGACCTCGCGGTCCACCAGAGCAGCGGCAGCGCCGTTGGCGAAGGCCTTGTCGATGAAACGATGCCCGTCCATCGCCTCGCCCTTCAGCGCGACGAACAGGTCTCCGCCGACAACGTCGCGGCTGTCCATTTCGACGCCGCTAACCTGAAATTCACCATAAGCGGTCCCGCCTGTAGCGGCGGCGATTTCGGCAGAGGTCCACAGGGCGAGGCGCGGCGCGTCGCCGGCGGTGCGCGGCCAGCGCATGGTCTTGAGCAGCGCGCTCACCGGCCACCTCCGGCAGCGAATTCCGCGGCGCATTCCCTGGCGACGGTAACGTCGTCGAATGGCAAGACCTGCATGTTTTCTCCCGATCCCACGATCTGACCCTGTTCGTGACCCTTGCCCGCGACCAGTACGATGTCGTCGGCCTTGGCCTCGGCGATGGCGGCAGCGATCGCCTGCCGCCGTCCGCCGATGTTGCGAGCAGCAGCGCCGGCCCCGGCCAGCACCGCATCGCGGATTTTGGCGGCATCCTCGCCGCGCGGATTGTCGTCGGTAACGATGACGAGATCGCTACCCTTGGTGGCGGCTGCCCCCATCGGCGCGCGCTTGCCCGTGTCGCGGTCCCCACCGGCGCCGAACACGGTGATCAGGCGACCCTGCACGTGCGGACGCAGCGCGGCGATGGCGGCAGTCAGCGCGTCGGGCGTGTGGGCGTAGTCGATATAGACAGGCGCGCCGCTCTTGGTGATGACGGCACGCTCCAGGCGACCGCGCACTGGCTGCAAGCGGGCAACCGCGTCGAACACCTGCGCCGCGTCAGACCCCGTCGCCAGCGCCAGTCCGGCGGCGGTCAGCGCGTTGGCGACCTGGTAGGCCCCGATCAGCGGCAGGCGGATCGAATAGGCCTTGCCGCCATGGACGAATTTCAGCTCTTGTCCCAGCGGGCTCGGCGTGCGGGCGATCAAGTTGATGCCCTTGCCCTTCTCACCGACGGTAAAGAGGTTCAGGCCGCGTTCCCTGGCGACGGCAATCGCGCGGTCGGACCACTCGTCGTCGGCCCAGATAACCGCCGTGCCGCCATCCTGCACCACTTCGGAAAACAGGCGCATCTTGGCGGCGAAATAGTCCTCCATGTCCTTGTGATAGTCGAGGTGGTCGCGGCTGAGGTTGGTGAAGGCCCCGGCGTGCACCGCCAGCCCCTCGTTGCGGAACTGCGACAGGCCATGGCTGGAGGCCTCGTAGGCCACATGGGTCACGCCCTCGCGGGCGAGGCCGGTCATGTTGGACAGGAAGGTGACGATGTCGGGCGTGGTCAACCCAGTGGAGACGCTTTCGTCCGGCGTGGTGACGCCCAGCGTGCCGATGCTGGCCGCGCGCTCGCCGCACATGCGCCAGATCTGGCGAGTCATCTCGACCGTGGACGTCTTGCCGTTGGTGCCGGTGACCGCGACCACGGTCTCCGGCGTCGGACGATAGAATTTCGCGGCCGCCTCGGCGAAGGCCTTGCGCGGTGTGGCATCGGCCAGGTGCAGCGCGCCCTCCACCGCGGCTTCGGCTCGCGCGACAACCGCCACGGCACCATTGGCCACGGCATCGGGAATGAAGTCCTCGCCATTCACCGCCGTGCCCTGGAAGGCGCCGAAGACGTTGCCCGGCGCCACCTTGCGATGGTCGATGGCGAAGCCGGTGATCCGGGTTTCCCCCGCGTCGCCGGCATCGACGCCGAAAGTTGCTGCAAGATCGGCAAGGCGCATCAGTCCACATCCCCCACAAGCGGGCGCAGGTCGGTCAGGTCGATATCGCGGTCGGCATCGGGCAGCACGCCCAGCTGCGGGCCGATGCGCGGCACCAGGCGGCCCACGATCGGCGCGGCGTTCCAGGCGGCGGTACGCTGGTAGGAACTGGCGATCGTGCCCTGCGGCTCGTCAAGCATGGCGATGACCACGTAACGCGGACGGTCCATCGGGAAGGCCGCGGCGAAGGTGGAGACCAGCGAGGACCGGCGATAGCCGCCCGCACCGGGCTTTTCGGCGCTGCCGGTCTTGCCGCCGACACGGAAGCCGGGCGCGTTGGCGTTGCGGCCCGTACCGTAGACGGCGATCATGCGCAGCAGCTGGTTCATGCGGGCGCTGGTGCTGGCCTTGAACACGCGGCGACCGCGCGGGGCCTGCCCCGGCTCGACCCGCTGCAGCGTGGCCGGACGCCAGATGCCGCCGTTCACCATGGCGGCATAGGCGGATGCGAGGTGCAGCGGCGTGACGGCGATACCGTGGCCATAACCCACTGTAATCGCGCGGATACGGGACCACTCGCCCGATTGCCAGATCGGGAAACCGCGCGCGGGCAGTTCGATATAGGGCCGCTCGTTCATGCCCAGCTCGACCATGTAGTTGCGCAGCGTCGCCGCGCCCATTTCGTCGACGATATGGCCGGTCACGATGTTGGACGAATGGATCAGCATCTCGGGCGTGTTCAGCGTTTCGCCCAACGGGTGGGAGTCGCGGATCATGCGCCCTTGCGCTTCATAGGGGGTCGCCCCGTAGCGACGCGAGAGATCGGTAATCGAACCGCTATCGATGGCTGCGGCCACCGCCAGCGGCTTGAAGGTGCTGCCCAGCTCGTAGACCTGGTTGGTGACGCGATTGAAGGCCGGGGCGGTGATGCCGCGATCGTGCTGTTCCTGCGTCACCCGCACATCGGAGGTCTGCACGTCGTTGGGATCGAATTCAGGAAGCGAGGCCATTGCCAGCACCTCGCCGGTGTCGACATCGAGCACGATGCCCGCCGCGCCCACGGCATTCACCGCGCGCATGCCGCTGCGCAATTCGTCTTCCAGCGCGCCCTGGACACGCATGTCGATGGACAATGCCACGCTTTCGCCGCGCCGGTTGGGGTCGAGCAGCTGCTCGTCCAGCACGGCTTCCATGCCGACGCGGCCGTGCCCATCGGCAGCCACATAGCCGAGCACGTGAGCGGCCAGCGATCCTTGCGGATAGTGGCGGTCGGTCTCGCGCGGCAGTTCCAGCGCCAGTTCGCCGATGGCGATCACGCGATTGGCGTCCTCGGGCAGAATCCGGCGGCGCAGGTAACCCGGCCGTCCGGAGCGCAGCTTCTGGGTGACCTCGTAGACATCGAGGTCGGGGAAGATCTCTTTCAGTTCGGCCGCCACCTGCTCGGGCGACTTCACCAGCGGCGGGCCACCGTCGCCGCCCTCGGTCATGGCACTGGGGTTGAACCACAGGGCATAGGCCGGGAAAGCGCGCGCCAGCGGCACCCCGTTGCGGTCGGTAATCTCCCCGCGCGGAGGCAGCAGGGCCGCGGCCATGCTGCGCGTGGTGGGCGCAGGTTCGACCGTGCCGATCCAGGCGATGCGCACCAGCGCCGCCGCCGCCACCAGCACAAATACCGCGGCGATCAGCAGCAAGCGCAGGCGAGCGACCAGCAACGTCCGGCGCCGATGGTCGACAAGCCCCTTCGGGCCAGTAATGATCGTGCGCGGGGCGGCGTAGGCGGTCACCGGGTGGCAGACCCCATTCCGGCAGAGACGGTAACGTTGGCGATGGGCACGCGCAGCGGCCCGGGCGCCATGGCCACGGCCAGGTGTCCGCCGTTCGGACGGTCACCCGCCAGCACCTTCTCGTCCACCGGCCGGCCCGTCAGCGGAGAGACCAGCTCGGGGAATTCGGGGACGTCCTGCTCGCCGGTCATCCCGGCCAGCATGATCGGCTGCGGCGCATCGGCGCTGCGCGGGCTGCCGAAGCTGGCCAACTGCAGCGGGCTGTCGAGGAACTGTTCGGCGCGCGGCGCCTCGAAGCCGAAGTCGACCCGGTTCCATGCTGCCAGTTGCACCTGGTTGGAGCGCGTCAGGAATTCGGTTTCCAGCAGCAGGTTCTGGTTCTCCAGCCGCACGATTTCGCGTTCGGCCCGCACGACATCCGCATGGACGGCGTTCACCTTCACATGCAGCAACGCGTAGAGCGCGATGCAGGTGCCAAGGGCGGCGAGCCAGCCAATGCGGCGGATCCGGGCGTGCGGGGTCATGCGGCGTCCTTTCGGGCAGGTGCGGCAGTGCGGATGGCGGCGCGCAGCGTGGCGGAACGCGCGCGCGGGTTGCGGTCGATCTCGGCAGCAGACGGCCGGATCGCCTTGGACAATTGCCCGAAGCGCGCGGGGGGAAGGGTTTGCGCTTCGGGCAGGTAGCGTGAGCCACGGGGGTTCGCATTCGCGGCATCACGCAGGAATTTCTTGACGATGCGGTCTTCCAGCGAGTGGAAGCTGACCACCGCCAGTCGACCGCCTTCCTTGAGCAGCTCCTCCGCGGCGGCAAGGCCCGCTTCGAGCTCGTCCAGCTCGCCATTCACGTGGATACGGATGGCCTGGAAGCTGCGGGTGGCAGGATCCTTCGGCGCGCCGGCGCGATAGCCCAGCGCCTTGCGCACCACAGCGGCGAGTTCGCCGGTGGTCGTCAGCGGGCGTGCCGCCACGATGGCGCGAGCGACGCGGCGCGACTGGCGCTCCTCGCCATACTTGTAGAGCACGTCGGCAATGTCCTTTTCAGCTGCCTCGTTCACGAAGTCGGCAGCGGTCGGGCCGGACTGGCTCATGGTCATGTCGAGCGGGCCGTCGGCGGAAAAGGCAAAGCCGCGCTCGGCCTGGTCGAGCTGCATCGAGGACACGCCGATATCCATGGCAATGCCGTCCACCTGCGCCACGCCGGCCTCGGCCATGGCGTCGACCATTTCCGAGAAGCGGCGCTGGTGCAGCACCAGCCGTGGCGGGTCTTCGCGGGTCTCGCTCCACTCGCGCCCGGCAGCAATGGCATCGGGATCGCGGTCGAAGGCGTGCACGGTCGCCCCGCGCTCCAGGATGGCGCGGGTATAGCCGCCGGCACCGAAGGTGGCGTCGATGATGACGTCGCCCGGCTGCGGATCGAGCGCCTCGATCACTTCATCCAGCAGGACGGGAACATGCGGGGCGGAAGCGGTCACTTGCCCTTCCCCTTCGATGCAGCCTTGGCGCGCACTTCCTCGGCATTGGCGAGACACAGCTGGTACTGGTCGTCCCAGCCGCCGCCCATCTGGCCGAGGTGGTCGAGGTCCCACATGGTGATGAACTGGCCGCCGCCGAGGAAACAGATGTTGTCGGTGATGTTGCCGACCTTGCAGAACCGCTCCGGAAGGATGAAGCGGCCGCTCTTGTCGAAGGGGACTTCGGTGAAGGTCCACATCTGGGTGGAGCGCAGGTCGCGGTCGAAATCGAGGTCGCGGCGCACCGCGTTTTCCTCTTCCTTGTCGAGGATGTCCTCGAAACTGTCGGTGCGCGAAAGGCCGAAGGCGTTTAGGCAGGGATACTTGTGGTGCTTGGCAACGCACAGCACGCCATCGTCACCCAGCTCGGCGAAGACCTTGCGGAACAGCGGCGGCAGGACGAAGCGATCCTTTTCGCCGCGAAGCGAAAAGCCCTGCCCCCTGTATCCTGTTGGCCGCTGCGCCACGAACCGTCCCTCGATTGCCTTCCCTTACGGACGCGCCCTCCCCGCACCGTGCCGCGCGCAGGCGCAGCCGGCTCACCTCGCCAGGCGAGGTGCAACACGGGCTTTGTGTCCGATGGAATCAGGGAATAACGCGGGCGAACGCGGGATGAAAGGGGAAATTACGGGAAATTGTGGGAGAACGGTATAAACCGTTGATTTTATTATGTCTGAATCTGCCTAGTCCCTCGCGCTTTCTTGCGACATTTCGCTGCTAATTGTCTCATTTCCCGGCCTATCCCGCATGGAATCGCCAATTGCACGCGGATTTTCCCGCGCCATCCCCAATGCGTGCCCGATCAGCCAGGCGAGCGCGTTTTCCGCGTGGTCGTAGGGACCGGCGATATCCAGCATGGCGGCATCGGCCACCAGCAACGCCTGCCCTGCCCCGAGGCGGCAATGCGCCAGCAGGCCATCGCCGGGGATGTTGCACGGCTGGTCGGCCTCGGCTTCGACATAGCGCCATTCGCCGCGCATGTTCACCGGCAGCGGGTCGCCGAAATGGTCCGCCAGCTGCAGCCCCGCGGCCTGCGCCGGGTCAAAGCTGAGCTCCAGGCCCCAATGGGCGAGGATCGGCGACAGCAGCGCCACGTCCTGCGGACGGCGACGATCGCCGATATGGAAGCGGGATTCGCCGGTCATCATCGGGTCCGCGAACAGCAGCAGCCGGCCGCCGCCTCGCACCCAGGCGTCGAGCGCGACGTTCTCTTCGGGCGAAAGGCCGCGCGGCTGCGCCATCAGCAGGTTGCGATGCTGCGCGAGCGCCTCTTGCGAGAGGTAGTCCAGCGGTACTGGCTCGCCATGCTGCGCGATTACCTCGCGCGCCCAGTGCGTCTGCCCGTCGCCGGAAATCAGTTCATCGAGGCCACCGGCTTCGCCCCAGTAGATCGGCACGGTGCCCATCAGCGCCAGGCTGTCGCGCGCAGGCGCTTCGGCGACATCGTCGGCATGGGCTGACGTGGCGGCGAGCAGCATTGCCGCCAGCCCTGCCAGCAGGCGCGGCAGCTTACTGGCGCGGGGCATTGCTCGGCGGCGGCACATCGTCACGGGCACCGGTCGCGGTGGGCGTGGGTGTCGGCGTGGGGTTGGAGGCCGCCGGCAGTTCCGGCACCACGCCCGCATCGGCCAGCGGGTCACGCGGGGCAGAGGTCTCGCTGGCAACGACGGTGGGGGCAGCTTCGGGCACGGCATTCGCCTCGGTGCGCTGGGCGCGGCTGGTAATCGCGTCGGCCAGCCCCACCAGCAAGGCGAGGCCGGCGATCAGCGATACGCCGATCTGCAGGCGCTGCACGCGCTCCGCCCGCGTTCCGGCCAGCGGGGCCGGCTCCCCTTCGGGAGCCCGTGGGCGCAGCATGTCTCGTGGATCGAAAGCCATGCGGACCGTTCTAGTCCTGCGAATCTGAACCTAACCAGTCGAACACCGGCAGGCCCTTCTCGCGCAGCCAATCGGCGTTGTAGAGCGTGGATAGGTAACGGAAGCCGGTGTCGCACAGGATGGTGGCAATGCGCGGGTTCTCCACGCCTTCGGCCACCAGCTGGCGGCCCAGCGCCACGGCACCGGCCACGTTGATGCCGCTGGACAGGCCCAGGCACAGCCCTTCCTCGCGCAGCAGCCGGGCGACCCATTCCATGCCTTCCTCGTCCGACATGCGGAACTGGGTATCGATCGGCGCGCCCTCCAGGTTGGCGGTGATGCGCCCTTGCCCGATGCCCTCGGCCACCGAGGAGCCTTCGGCCTTCAGCTCGCCACAGGCATAGTAGTTGAACAGCGCCGCACCGTAGGGATCGGTCAGCGCGATACGAACGTTCTCGTCCTTTTCCTTCAGCCCCATGGCGACGCCGGCCAGCGTGCCGCCGGTGCCCACGGCGCAGGTAAAGCCATCCACCCGGCCGTCCATCTGCTCCCAGATTTCCGGCGCGGTGCCCTCGATATGGGCGCGGCGGTTGGCGATATTGTCGAACTGGTTGGCCCAGACCGCGTTCTCGGTTTCCTCGGCGATGCGGCGGCTGGTGTGGACGAAGTGGTTGGGATCGGCGAACTTGGTCGGCGGCACCGTCACCAGCTCCGCGCCTAGCGCGCGCAACGTGTCCATCTTTTCCTTGGACTGGTTGTCCGGCATCACGATCACGCACTTGTAGCCAAGCGCATTGGCCACCAGCGCGATGCCGATGCCGGTGTTGCCGGCCGTGCCCTCGACCACCGTGCCGCCCGGCTTCAGCTCTCCGCGCGCCTCGGCATCGCGGATGATCCACAGGGCCGCGCGATCCTTTACGGACGCGCCGGGATTGGCGAACTCGCACTTGCCCCAGATCTCGCAGCCGGCGGCCTCGCTGGGCCCCTTGAGCAGCACGAGCGGGGTCTTGCCGATAAGGTCGAGCGTCGTTTGGCGAACAGGCAACTGGGTCATGCCTGCTGAATTAGGGGCACACGGCCCATCGCGCAACGCGAATGGGCTTGGCCCCTAAAAACTCAATCTTCTTCGGCGATGGTCACCTTCATGCCGTCGAGCTCGGGCGTGAAGGGGATCTGGCACGACAGGCGCGAGTTCTCGTCGCGGTGGTCGCTGGAATCGAGCAGGTCGTCTTCGTCCACGCTCATTTCCGGCAGCTTGTCCTTGAAGGCCGGGTCCACGTGCACGTGGCAGGTGGCGCAGGAACAGCAGCCGCCACACAGCGCCAGCAGCTCGTCAAAGCCGTTGTCGCGGATGGCTTCCATCACGGTCAGGCCGTTGTCGACCTCGATGGTGGATTCCTCGCCGGAGCGGGTGACGACGGTCAGCTTGGGCATGGCTTTGCAGATTTCCTCTGGTGACTTGAAGCGCGGCTGCTAGGCAATCGCGGCATGGATGGCAAGGATTGGGCACATGGGCCTTAGCGCGCAGCAGATACAATACAGCCTTGATGCGGTGGCCAGCCGCGAGGCGAAGATCGCCGCCGCGCTGGAGAAGGCGGGCTACCCGGAACCGCGCATCCGCCCGACCGGATACAAGACCCTGCTGCGCACCATCGTCGGCCAGCAGGTAAGCGTGGCGGCAGCCAGCAGCATGTGGAACAAGCTGGAGGCCGAGCTGGGCGCGGATTTCAAGCCGACCTGCCTGCTCGAACGCGATTTCGACACGCTGCGCGCCTGCGGCCTTTCGCGCCAGAAGCAGGGCTATGCCCGGTCCCTGTGCGAGCTGGTGGCGGCGGGCGAAGTGGACTTCGACAACCTGCCCGAAGACGACGAAGAAGCCATCTCCGAGCTGACCAAGATCAAGGGCATCGGCCGCTGGTCAGCCGAAATCTACCTGCTGTTCGCCGAGGGTCGCCCCGACATCTGGCCGGCAGGCGACCTCGCCGTAATGGCCGGCATCGGCAAGATCCTCGGCATGGAAGAACGCCCCGACGAAAAGGCCACCCGCGCCCTCGCCGAAGACTGGCGCCCGCACCGCGGCGCGACAGCGATCTTCACCTGGCATTGCTACAACAATCCGGCGCTCTAGGGAGTATCGGTGTCGTTCGTTCGCCTGGGTATCGGTGCTGTCGCGGTGGTGGAGATGATCGTGCTGGCTGCCATTCTCGCGGACGAGGGCGAGGGCTCCGCCTGGCCCCCGGAAATCGATCTCTTCGTATGGGAACTGATGGCAATGGCGGCGGCGGCGCTTGTCCTTGCCATCCTGCCCGGCCGCTGGACGCCCGTCATCGCGGCGCTGCTTGCCCTAGCGCCAATCGCCCTTGCCGTGTTCCTCTTCTCCCTCATGTCCATGCTTTCGACGTGACAGCGCGCCATTCGTGCGCCAGCCGGAATATTCGGGCGCTTTAGGTTGGCAACACGCCTACAGCTTCCTAGCTGTCACCCTCAGACCAGGGAGACACCATGACCGATACCGCCGCCACCCGCGTAGCCGACACCCCGCTGATCCCGCGCGATCACCTGTTCGGCAATCCCGCCCGCTCGCAGGGCAAGGTCAGCCCGGATGGCAAGTGGGTCAGCTGGATGGCGCCGTGGGAAGGCGTGATGAACGTGTGGATGGCCCCGGCCGACGATCCCGACAACCCGCGCCGCATGACCAGCGCCAAGGATCGCCCGATCCCCGGCTACAGCTGGGCGCCCGACAGCCAGAGCCTGCTCTACGTACGCGACAAGGAAGGCGACGAGAACTACCTGCTCTACCAGGTCGGCGTGGCCGAGGGAGCAGAGGAAAAGTGCCTCACGCCGTTCGAGGAAACCCGCGCGCAGGTCGTCGGCTTTTCGCGCACCATCAAGGACAAGCTGCTGCTGGGCATCAACAACCGTGATGCGCGCTTCCACGATATCTACCTGCTGCACCTGGCCACGGGCGAGTTGGAGCTGGTGTTCGAGAACAACGAATGGGCCGGGTTCGAGGCGGACGACAGCCTGACCTTGCGGTGGGCCGTGCGGCAGAATGCCGAAGGCGGCACCGACATGCACGAGATCGTCGACGGCAAGGTGGCCGAAGAACCGCGCGAGCGCACCGGGCTGGACGATGCGCTGACCACCGGCATCGGCGGCTACACCACTGATGGCTCGATCCTCTACTGGATCGACAGCCGCGGGCGGAACACCGGCGCGCTGTTTGCCGAGGACACCAAGACCGGCGAGCGCACGCTGATTGCAGAGCACGACAAGGCGGACATCGGCGGCACGCTGATGCACCGCGACACCGGCGTGGTGCAGGCCTGGACCGCGACTTACCTGCGCACCGAGCACCATGCCATCGACCCGGATATCGGCGCCGCGCTGGACTGGCTGCGCGAGCGGCTGGACGGCGATTTCGGCGTCATGTCGCGCACCGATGACGATCGCCGCTGGCTGGTGTGGAACGACCCGCTAACCACGCCCACAGCCTGTTACCTGTTCGATCGCGACGCGATGTCGCTGACGAAATTCTACACCACCTGGCCGCAGCTCGAAGGCGCGCCGCTGCAACCGATGCACCCGCGCGAGATCACCTCGCGCGACGGCCTGACACTGCCCAGCTACCTCACCCTGCCGCCGCAGAGCGATCCTGATAGCGACGGCGTGCCCGATGCCCCGGTGCCGATGGTGCTGGTGGTCCACGGCGGCCCCTGGGCGCGCGATGCCTATGGCTACAACCGCACCCACCAGTGGCTGGCCAATCGCGGCTATGCCGTGTTGTCGGTCAACTTCCGTGGCTCGACCGGCTTCGGCAAGAACTTCATCAGCGCCGGCGACAAGCAGTGGGCGGGCAAGATGCATGACGACCTGATCGACGCAGTCGAATGGGCCATTTCCGAAGGTATCGCCGAACGCGACAAGGTGGCCATCATGGGCGGCAGCTATGGCGGCTATGCCACGCTGGTGGGCCTCACCTTCACGCCGGAGGTCTTTGCCTGCGGCGTCGACATCGTCGGCCCGTCCAACCTCGAGACGCTGCTGGAAACCATTCCGCCCTACTGGGAGCCGATGGTGAAGCAGTTCCACGAACGCATGGGCGATCCCTCCATGCCGGAAGGCAAGGAATTCCTCCAGTCGATCAGCCCGCTGTACAAGGCGAAGGACATCACCAAGCCGCTGCTGATCGGCCAGGGCGCCAACGATCCGCGCGTGAAGCAGGCGGAAAGCGACCAGATCGTGGAGGCGATGGAGCGGCACGACGTACCGGTCACCTATGTGCTCTTCCCCGACGAGGGCCACGGCTTCCACCGCCCGGAGAACAACATCGCCTTCAACGCCATCGCCGAGAATTTCCTGGCGGAATGTATCGGCGGCCGGGCGGAGCCGGTGCACGACGTGCTCAACGCCTCGACCGCGCAGATCCCCACCGGCCGCGAGCACGTGAAGGGGCTCTCCGCGCTCTAGGCGATTGCCATTGACACGCATGTCAGTAGAACTGTCGCTCGATCCATCCGGGAGAGCGATCGCATGACCTTGCGCAAGAGCATCTTCATAACCGGCGGCGGCAGCGGCATCGGCCGCGCCGTGGCGCAGCGCTTTGCCCGCGAGGGCTGGTTCGTTGGCCTGGGCGACATCGACCAGGCGGGGATGGAGGAAACCGCATCCTTGCTGCCCGAAGGCGCCAGTTTCATCCACCGCTTCGACGTGCGCGAACCCGAAGGCTGGGATACCGCGCTAGCCGCCTTTGCCGAGGCTGCCGGGGGGCGGATCAACGTTCTCGCCAACAATGCCGGCGTGCCGCTGGGCGGTTCGCTGCACGATCTCACCCGCGAGGAAATCGACCGCACGCTGGCGATCAACCTCAATGGCGTGATCTACGGTGCGCGGGCCGCCTATCCCTACCTCAAGGCCGCCGCGCCCGATGCCTGCCTGATCAACACGAGCAGCTCCGCCGCCTTCCACGGACAGGCGGGCATGACGATCTACTGCGCCAGCAAGTTCGGCGTGCGGGCGATTACCGAAAGCCTCGACATCGAATGGTCGCGCGACGGCATCCGCGTCTGCGACGTGATGCCCGGCTTCATCGACACGCCGCTGCTGGCCCACACCAGCCATGCTGCCAGCAATGTCTCGGTGCGCGAGCGCGTGGTGGCGACCGGGCTGGAATTCACGCCGGTGGAGGAAGTCGCCGAAACCTTCTGGCGCGCGGTTCACGGCGGGAAGATGCACAACCCCGTCGGCAAGATCGCGCATACGCTGGCCCGCGCCTCGCGCTGGACACCGTCCTACATCCGTTACCGCGCGCGCAAGATGCTGGCCGCCGGCCTCCGGCCGATGGGTTGACGGGGCCGGATAACCGCCGGATAGGCACCCCCTTGGGAGAGGAGAGAACAAGCCCATGCAGAAAAGCATTTTCATCACCGGCGGCGCCTCGGGCATCGGCCGCGCCATCGCGCAGCACTTCGCCCGCGAAGGCTGGCTGGTGGGCATTGCCGACCGCAATGCGCAAGGGCTGGAAGAGACCAAGGGCCTGCTGCCCGAGGGCCAGTGCCACACCTACACCTTCGACGTGACCGACCGCGCCGGCTGGGAAGCGGCGCTGGGCGATTTCGCGGGCAAGGCAGGCGGCAGGATCAACGTGCTGGCCAACAATGCCGGGCTGCCCAGCGGCGGCCCGCTGACCGAGATTACCCACGAAGAGCTGGACCTGCTGCTCGACGTGAACCTGCGCGCGGTATTCTACGGCGCCAAGGCCGCGTTCGAGCACCTGAAGGCCGCCGCGCCCGACGCCTGCCTGCTCAACACCGCCAGCGCGGCCGCGATCTACGGCGTCGCCAACCAGAGCGTCTACGGCGCGACCAAGGCGGGCGTGCGCTCGATGACCGAAAGCCTCGAGGCCGAGTGGGCCGTGCACGGCATCAAGGTGCGCTCGATCATGCCCAGCTTCATCGACACCCCGCTGCTGCAGAACCCGCCCAACCGCAGCCGCAACACCACCATCCGCGAGGCGGTGGTGAAGGCCGGCTTCGAATTCACTCCGGTGGAAGAGGTTGCCCGGGAAGCGTGGAACGCCGTCCACGGAAACGACACGCACAAGATAATCGGCAAGACCGCGAAGAAGATGAAGCGCGCCGCGAAGTGGTTCCCCGGCTACCTGCGCCGCCGCGCCATCGCGCTGGCCGAGGCACACGAGCGCGCCGAGGGTCGCCCGGCCAAGGGCTAGGCGATTTCGGCGGCCATCGCGGCCAACTTAGCCACCGTGTTCATGTTGCGCCCCGTCCCCTCCTTCGCGGCGGGGACGACCAGCTTCGACTGCCCCTGCCCCGACGGGTAGTGGACGAAGAGCTCGTCCTCGCCGGCGCGGACTTCCTCGTCCGCCTGGTGACGCAGGCCAGCTGTCGAAACCTCGCCGCCGGTGAAGATCACGATCACCTTGTTGCCCGGCGCAGCGGGAAAGGGGTTGCGCGCTGCGACTGCTGCCATTTGTGCACCCGTGCGCAGGATGATCTCCGGACTGGCGCCGAATTCCTGCGCGATTGCCTTGGTCAGCAGGGCCCGCACCTGCTCCACGTCATCCGGACCGGAGAAGACGAGATTGCCGCTGGCGATATAGCTGCGCACCCCGCCCAGCCCGGCCCCTTCGGCAGCAGCGCGCAGCCGCGCCATCTCGATCTTGCCTGTGCCGCCGACATTCACCGCCCGCAGCAGGGCGATCCAGGCCGTCACAGCGCCTCGATCGCGTGCGCCATCCTTAGGTCGCGTTCGGACAGGCCATCGGCGTCATGCGTGGTCAGCGTGATGTCGACGCGGTTGTAGACGTTGGACCATTCGGGATGGTGGTCGGCCTTTTCCGCGATCAGCGCCACGCGGTTCATGAAGCCCCATGCCTCGCTGAAGTCGGCAAAGGTGAAAAGCTTGCGGATAGCGTCCCCGTCGCGGTCGAATTCCCAGCCGTCGAGGCCCTTCAGTGCCTCTTCTGCCGCGCTCTGTGTCAGTTTCTCGACCGCCATGTGGTGCTCCCTCGCTTGCGTGTTGTGGCCTCCCTGCCCTAACGCTTGCGCCGATGGAAGTGCCACGCCTTGCCGCGAGTGATCTTGCCTGCCGCCGCGGCGAGCGGCTGCTGTTCGTCGGCCTCGGGCTGGAGCTGGCGAGCGGCGAGGCCTGCCACGTCACCGGGCCGAACGGCACGGGCAAGTCCAGCCTGATCCGCATCCTCGCCGGACTGCTGCGTCCCTATCACGGGACGCTGGAGCGCCATGGCAGCACCGCCCTGCTCGACCAGACGCTGGCGCTTGACGAACACCTGCCACTGGGCCGCGCGCTGGGCTTCTGGGGCAAGCTCGACGCGCCGGCGTCGGACGTCACCGACCGCCTTGGCCTTGCCGACCTGCTCGACGTGCCGGTGCGCTATCTCTCGACCGGCCAGCGCAAGCGCGCCGCCCTCGCCCGGCTGCTGGGCCAGCAGGCGCAGGTGTGGCTGCTCGACGAGCCGCTCAACGGGCTGGACCGCGAGGCGGTGAGCCTGGTCGAGGCGCTGGTGGCCGAACACTGCGCTGGCGGAGGCATTGCGCTGGTCGCCAGCCACCAGCCGATTGCGGTGCCGGACATGACCGTTCTGCACCTGCCCGACTTCATCCCCGCCGAGGAACCGGCATGAGCGCGCTCGGCCCCCTGCTGCGGCGCGATCTCGCCATGCTGCTGCCCGGCGCGCAGCGCGGCAACACGCTGCTGCCGCTGCTGTTCTTCCTCGCCGTGGCCATGCTCTATCCCTTCGCAATCGGCCCCAATCCCAACCTGCTGGCCGCGACCGGCGGCGGGGTTATCTGGATGGCAGCGCTGCTCGCCGCCATCCTTCCGCTCGACCGCCTGCTGGCACCCGACCTGGAGAACGGCTTCTTCGACCAGTGGGCGCTGCGCGGCATATCGGAGGAAACGGTCGTGGCCGTTCGCCTACTCGCGCACTGGCTCAGCTTCGGACCGTTCCTGATGCTCGCCGCCCTGCCCGCCAGCGCGCTGCTGGGAATAGATGCACAGACGCTGCACACGGTCGAACTGGGGCTGCTGGCGGGGACGCCCGGCCTTGCTGCCATCGGTATCATCATTGCCGCCGTCACCGTGGGCCTGCGCGGCGGCGGAGCGGCGCTGTCGGGCCTGCTGGTCATCCCGCTGGCGGTGCCGCTGCTGATCTTCGGCGCGGGCAGCCTGTCGACCGGCGGCGAGAGCGGCATCGCGCTCACTGCCGCCATCAGCCTGGTGCTAGTCGCCATGGCTCCCTTCGCCGGCGGTGCGGCCATCCGCGCCAGCCGCGAGGCCTGAGCACGCAGCACTGGTTCACGGCTGGTTTTCCTGTATTCTCACCCCCGGTCGCAGCATGTTCTGGGGGGAACTCGATGCGAAATTGCACTGTCGCAGCACTGGCGCTGCTTGCCTTGGCCACGCCCGCAATCGGGCAAAGCGTGCCTGACGACCTGACCACAATCCCGCCTATCACCACGGACTACGAGCCGCCGCGAACCCCGTGGGGCGACCCCGACCTGCGCGGCACCTGGCCGATCGAGAATCTTGACCAGATGGGCATGCGCATCGAGCGGCCCGAAGAATTCGGGAATCGCGCCTGGCTGACGGACGAGGAATATGCAGAGCGGCTGGCGGAGGCGCGCGCGAGCGACGACAGCTTCGTGAACGAGTTGAGGAGCGGCGGGACGCAGGGCTTGGCCGACTGGCTCGAGTCGACCGATTTCGGACGTCGCAATTCGATGCTGATCGATCCGCCGAACGGTCGCTTCCCTCCGCTTACGGAGGAAGCGCAACCGCTTCAGGCCGCCGGACGCTCAAGCTGGGTTAGCGGGCAGGCGCGCGACTGGATCACCGATCTCGACATCTACGATCGCTGCGTGACCCGCGGCTTTCCCGCCAGCATGTTCCCCTTTCCCTACAACAACGGCATTCGCATCTTCCAGGCGCCGGGCTTGGTGGTGATCCATCACGAGATGATGTCGACGCGGATCGTGCCGCTGGGTGCAACCGAGCGATGGTCGGACGATGTCCGGACCTACATGGGTCAGCCGATCGGCCATTGGGATGGCAACACGCTGGTGATCGAGACCACCAACATCATCCATGGCGACGCCGCCGACCCGGAAATCCATCGACGGGCGGCTTCGCCAAACGCCTGGGATACGACCTATCCCACCAGTCCGGAAGCTCGCGTCGTGGAGCGCCTGACCATGGTGAGTCCGGAGCGCATCATCTACGAGATCACCTATAGCGATCCGCTGGTCTACACGGCCCCCTGGACGGCGCGGTACGACTGGACCCGCGACGACGACTACGAATTCTACGAATTCGCTTGCCACGAGGGTAACGTGCAGGTGCGCGACATGATCAATTCGTCGCGGGCGCAACGGCGACTGGATGCCGAAGCCGCTGCTGCGGCGCCTGCTCCCGAGGACACGGGTTCAGGTGGGTGAACGCTAGCCTCAAGGCGATCCTTCCGGACGGCCACGACGGCGAAATGCCGCGCGTCAGCGGTGCCTACCTGCTGTCGATAACGCTCGACGCACCGGTGTCGGGTACATTGCGCGGCACGCCCTACGGACTGGAGGCTGGCGAATATCTCTATGCCGGCAGCGCCAATGGCCCCGGTGGCATCGCGGCACGGGTGGCGCGGCACATGCGGCGCGACAAGCAGCCGCACTGGCACGTCGATGCGCTGACCGTGACGGCCTCCAAGGTCACCGCGCTCGCCTTTCCCGGCGGCAGCGAATGCGAGCTGATGCAACGGCTGCTGGAGAGCGGCCTCGCGCAAATAGCCATCAAGGGCTTCGGTAGCAGCGATTGCCGGTCGTGCGAGGCGCACCTCGCGCGGCTGGTCAGTACGGCGGGTGGAAATCCTCACGCCGCAGGGTGAGCATGTAGTTCACCAGCAGCTCCACCTCGTCTTCCTCGAGGTAGAAATCCATCTGCTCCGGATAATTGTGCGCTTCCACCAGCCAGGTGGTCAGCGTTTCGCGCGTGAGGCCGGGCGTATTGGCAATGACCGGCCATTCGGGCGCGTCCGGGTTGGGCGAGAGGCCGTAAGGCTCCACCGAATGGCATCCGGCGCAGGCCGCCTGAGCCAGCGCGTGGCCCTCGGGATCGACTTCGGCGACCCCGGGCTGCGCGGTCTGGCAGGCCGCCAGCAGGGCCATGGCTCCAACACCGGCGGCGATGCGCATCATGCGGCGGCTCCGTAAGGTGGTTTGTCCAGCCCCTTCGGGCTCTTGGTGAAGATCTCGCAGCCGTCCTCGGTAATGCCGATCGAGTGCTCGAACTGCGCCGACAGGCTCTTGTCGCGGGTCACCGCGGTCCAGCCGTCGTTGAGCAGCTTCACGTGCGGGCGGCCAAGGTTGATCATCGGTTCGATGGTCATGAACATGCCCGGCTTCAGCACCGGACCCGTTCCGGCGCGGGCAGCGTGGACCACTTCGGGCGCATCGTGGAACAGGCGGCCAAGGCCGTGGCCGCAGAATTCCCGCACCACGCCGTAACGCTGGCGTTCGGCATGCTGCTGGATGGCCGCGCCGATATCGCCCAGCCGCGCACCGGGGCGCGCCTCGGCAATGCCGATCATCAGGCATTCGTAGGTCACCTCGACCAGCTTCTTCGCCTTCAGCGGCACGTCGCCGACCATGAACATGCGGCTGGTGTCGCCGTGCCAGCCGTCGAGCAGCGGGGTGACGTCGATATTGACGATGTCGCCGTCCTTCAGCCGCTTGTCCGCCGGGATGCCGTGGCAGACCACATGGTTGATGCTGGTGCAGCACGAATGGGCGAAACCGCGATAGCCCATGGTCGCCGGCACAGCGCCGGCGTCCAGCGTCATCTCGCGCACCACACGGTCAAGCTCTGCCGTGGTGACACCCGGCACCACGCGCTCGGTCAGCTCGTCGAGGATCTCGGCGGCCAGGCGGCCGGCCTTGCGCATCCCTTCGTAGCCTTCCGGCCCGTGCAGCTTGATGGTGCCGTCGCGATAGACGGACATGTCTTCGGTTACGTGCTGGTATTCGGTCATGCGCCGCATGTAGGCACATTCGCACCAAATTGCGAGATGCGCTTAGTTCCGCGCGGCAAAGGCACCGCGATATTCCTCGCGCACGGTCTGCAACAGTTCTGCCGTCACCGGGAAGGTGAACTCGTAGCTGCCTTCCGCATAAGGCCCCGCCAGGTATGGCGCGATCTGGATGCCGATGCGGTTGAATAGCGCCCCGTCGGTCGAGCCGAGCAGCAGGTTCGTCTCGTCCGGCTTCACGCAGGAATCGAAAGGATCGTTCGAATGCTCCTCCACCGGGCGGCCCCGGCGACGTTCCCTCTCCCGGTTGAGCGCTTCGCACAGCTGTTCTCCCAGCGCGCGGTCCAGCGCAGCGGGCGAGGTGAAGAAGGCGATCGGTTCAAGCGCGATATTGCGCTGCTTGTCCCACACGATGGTGTCGAAGCCGTAATTGGGATGCGCACCCCCGGTATAGCTGGACAGGTCCGCCGACAGGCTCAGCCAGTCGGGCAGGTTGGCCACCACTTCCCACCTGGTGCTGTCCGAGTAGGTGTTGAACGGGAAGCCGTTGTCGCGCGCTTCCTCCTGGCCCTGAGTCGCCCGCGTGGCCAGCGCGTTGCGTTCGCGGTCCAGCCGCACGTCCAGCCAGCGCGCCAGCGGCACGATCTCGCCGGCGGCCTGCGGATAGGAATACTCGAAGATGAACAGGTCGGTCTCTTCCGACACCTGCCTGGCCCCGCCCACCGGCAGCGATTCGCTGGTGGCACCGGGCGGCAGGGGTGCCTCCGGAGTCTGCGAAGCAGTAGCCGACGGGTCGTCGATCTCGTCTGCCGGAACGCATGCCGCCAGCAGCAAGGGACCAAAGACACAGGAGATTCGTCGGAACATCACTCTCCAGCCTTTCCAAATGGCGATGAAAACGGCAAGCGGAATTGCATGACTATCACAGCAGACCTGATCCAGCCGGACCGCGGGCAAGAGGCCATCGCGATCCACCTCGTCAACAGCGAAACGTTCGACGGTTTCGCCAGCGGGTTGAGCGGCCCGCAGCGTGCCGCGCTGGCGGCGCAGAAGTTCACCGGCGGCGGCTACCAGGTGGGCATCGTGCCCGATGGTGAAAGCTGGTTCGCGGTTGGCGGCGTCGCCGATCCGGAAGAGCTTTCCAGCTGGTGCCTGGCCAAGCTGGCCGAGGTCCTGCCGGAGGGGACCTATCGCCTTGCCGAGCACAAGCCCGGCCCGGCGCTGTTCGGCTGGCAGACCGCGCAATACCGCTTCGAACGCTACACCAAGGACGAGAAGGCTGAAGGGCCGCGCGTGCTGCTGACCGAGGACGTCGCCAAGATCGACCTCGTCGCGCTGGAAGCGCAGGCGGCTTCGCTGGTGGCTGATCTGGTCAACACCCCGGCGGAGGACATGGGCCCCGCCGCGCTGGAGGCGGAGGCGGAGCGCATTTCCAAGGAATGCGACGCCTCGATCGAAATCACCCGCGGCGATGCGCTGGAAAAGGGCTTCCCCATGGTTCACGCCGTGGGCCGGGCGGCGGAGCGCAAGCATGCACCGCGCCTGATCCAGCTCAACTGGGGCAAGGACGATCACCCGCGCGTCGCCATCATCGGCAAGGGCGTGTGCTTCGATTCGGGCGGCCTCGACATCAAGAATGCGCGCGGCATGCTGTTGATGAAGAAGGACATGGGCGGCGCGGCGCATGCGCTGGCGCTGGCCGAACTGGTGATGAAGGCGAACCTCAAGGTGCGGCTGCACTGCGTGGTGCCGGCGGTGGAGAACGCCATCAGTTCCAATTCCTTCCGCCCCGGCGACGTGCTTTCCAGCCGCAAGGGGCTGACCGTGGAAATCGGCAATACCGATGCCGAGGGTCGGCTGATCCTGGGCGATGCGCTGACCCTGGCGAGCGAGCACGAGCCGGAGCTGATCATCGATTTTGCCACCCTGACCGGCGCGGCGCGCGTTGCCGTGGGGCCGGACCTGCCCGCGCTGTTCACCCGCCGCGACCAGACCGCCGAGCAGTTGCTCGAGGCCGGCAAGGCGCACGACGACGCGCCCTGGCGCCTGCCCCTGCACGATCCCTATGCCGAATGGCTGAAGTCCGACATTGCCGACACGAACAACACGCACAACAACGGCTTCGCCGGGGCGAGCGTGGCGGCGAGCTTCCTCGACAAGTTCGTGGGCGAGGATATCGACTGGGCGCATTTCGACACCTTCGCCTGGCGTCCTGCCGCCAAGCCCGGTCGCCCGAAGGGCGGCGCCGCGCTGGGCCTGCGCGCCGCCTTCCACGCGCTGCGCGGGCGATACGGCTGACGGGCGAGGTTGCAGCAGCGCCCGCACGCGTCTAAGCGCGCCTGCACACAGGGGCATCCTGCACAACGAAGATACGGGTAAACGGCGCTTGAGCCAGGACCAGAACAGCATGACCGACAAGGGGACCCAGGGGCCTTTCGCCCTGTCCGGCCCCGTGGCGCGTCCCGATCCGCGGGTCGAACCGATCCGCGGCGACCTTGCGCATATCGGTCTCGCGGGGAAGCACTTCGTGCCGCACTATGCCGTGCCCCAGCCGCGCGGCGTGCTGCCCGGCGGCGCACCGCTGCTGGCTGCGCCCGAGGAAGGCGCGGAAGAGCTGTGCGTGCTGATCGAAGGCGACAGCTTCGAAGTGCTCGACGTCACGCGGGAATGGGCCTGGGGCTGCCTCTCGCTGGAAGGGCCGGTGGGCTATGTCCACCTCGACCGGCTCGAACCGGTCAGCGCCTGAGCCATGGCTCACACCGTCTTCATCGACGGCGGCGCCGGCACGACCGGGCTGGAGATCGCCGACCGGCTGAAGGGCCGCAAGGAATTCGAGCTGATCAAGCTCAACGATGACGAGCGCAAGGATCCCGACTGCCGTCGCACCGCGCTCAACTTCGCCGATTTCGTCATCCTCTGCCTGCCCGACGACGCCGCGCGCGATGCCGTGGCCATGCTCGACAAGGCGTCAGGCACGCGGGTGATCGACGCTTCCACCGCGCACCGCACCGCGCCCGGCTGGATCTACGGCTTCCCCGAACTGGTCGGCCCCAGCGTGGTTGCCGGGGCGGACCGGGTGTCCAATCCCGGCTGCTATCCTACCGGTTTCCTGGCGCTGATGGCGCCGCTGGTGCGCGCCAAGCTGCTGCCGCGCGACTGGCCCTACACCGTCAACGCCGTCTCCGGCTATTCGGGCGGCGGCAAGAGCCTGATCGAACGCTTCCGGGGCGATGGCAGCAACATCGCCTTCATGGACTATGGCCTGACGCTGGATCACAAGCACCTGCCGGAAATGCAGCAGAAGTCCGGCCTCGCCAATCCGCCGGTCTTCGCACCGGCCGTGGTGCCGGGCTTCCGGGGCATGGTGGTGGAAGTGCCGCTGCCGATCCGGGCGATGCGCAGCGCCTCCCCGCCCGACGAGCTGCGCGCCGAACTCACCCGCTACTACGAGGACGCTCCGCTGATCACCGTGCACCAGGAGCCGGTGAGCGAAGTGCTGCTGCACACGGATGCCGCGCCCTCCGACCGGGTGGACCTGCACGTGTTCGCCGACAGCAAGGGCGAGACCGCCCGGCTGGTGGCGGTGCTCGACAACCTCGGCAAGGGCGCCAGCGGCGCGGCGGTACAATCGCTGAACCTGATGGCGGGAATCGATCCGCTGGCCGGACTGCGTCTCTGAGCGGCACACGCTGCCCATAATTTGGGCACACCTGCATGCAAATTCGTCAAGCGCGGCACACCCCCAACGCAATTTGATTGCTTCGGTTACGCGAACTGCGGCGCAAATGTTGCGAATCCGCCCTTTCGCTAGGCCGTGCGATTGTCTACCCACGCGTGCAGCCGCTCTGGCATGATTCTTGTAAACCACGCGAGCGGGAACTGCTCATTGGGAGAAAGGCCCGCCAAAACGGGTAACCGAACAGGGACAACGTGAAAAAGATCGAAGCCATCATCAAACCCTTCAAGCTCGACGAGGTGAAGGACGCACTGCACGAAGTGGGCGTGTCCGGCATCACCGTCACCGAAGCCAAGGGCTTCGGCCGCCAGAAGGGCCACACCGAACTCTACCGCGGCGCAGAATATGTCGTCGACTTCCTGCCCAAGGTGAAGCTCGAGGTAATCGTTGCCGACTCCATGGCAGAGCAAGTGGTCGAAGCGATCGCCGGTGCCGCCAAGACAGGGCGCATCGGCGACGGCAAGATCTTCGTCTCCGATATCGGAACGGCCATCCGGATCCGTACCGGAGAACAGGACGAAGCTGCCCTCTAAACCAGGGATCGCATTCCAGGCATTCCCGCCAGAACAAACACTCATACGTTCAAAGACAAGGAAATACCGACATGGCCAGTGCAAAGGATATCGTGAAGCGCATCAAGGAAGAGGAGATCGAATGGGTCGACCTTCGCTTCACTGACCCGAAGGGCAAGTGGCAGCACCTCTCGATGTGCGCCAGCGTCATCGATGAAGACGCCCTCGAAGAAGGCCTGATGTTCGACGGTTCGTCGATCGAAGGCTGGAAGACCATCAACGAATCCGACATGATCCTGAAGCCGGACTGCTCGGCCAGCTGGGTCGATCCGTTCAGCGCCACGCCGATGCTCGCCATCAACTGCGACATCGTGGAGCCGTCCAACGGCGAACTCTACGAGCGTGATCCGCGTTCGACCGCCAAGCGCGCCGAAGCCTACCTGAAGAGCACCGGCATCGGCGACACCGTGTTCGTCGGTCCGGAACCCGAATTCTTCATGTTCGACGACGTTCGCTTCGAAGACGGCTATGCCGGCTCGGGCTACCAGATCGACGATGTCGAGCTGCCGACCAACACCGGCGCCGACATGGAAATGGGCAACATGGGCCACCGTCCGCGCGCCAAGGGCGGCTACTTCCCCGTCGCGCCGGTCGACAGCGCCATGGACATCCGTGCCGAAATGGTCAGCACGATGATGGAAATGGGCCTGCCGATGGACAAGCACCACCACGAAGTGGCGGCTGCCCAGCACGAGCTCGGCATCACCTTCGGCACGCTGACCGAAACCGCCGACCGCGTGCAGGTGTACAAGTACGTCGTGCAGCAGGTCGCCCACGCCTATGGCAAGACCGCGACCTTCATGCCCAAGCCGATCAAGGAAGATAACGGCAGCGGCATGCACACCCACATGTCGATCTGGAAGGATGGCAAGCCGACCTTCGCGGGCAACGAATATGCCGGCCTGTCGGAAACCTGCCTCCACTACATCGGCGGTGTGATCAAGCACGCCAAGGCCATCAACGCCTTCACCAACGCCACGACCAACTCGTACAAGCGTCTGGTGCCGGGCTTCGAGGCTCCGGTGCTGCTGGCCTACTCGGCGCGCAACCGTTCGGCCTCCTGCCGTATTCCCTACGGCTCGGGCGAAAAGGCCAAGCGCGTGGAATTCCGCTTCCCCGATGCCCTGGCCAACCCGTACCTCGCCTTCTCGGCGCTGCTGATGGCCGGCCTCGACGGGATCGAGAACAAGATCCACCCGGGCGATGCCATGGACAAGAACCTGTACGATCTGCCGCCGGCCGAACTGGCCGACGTGCCGACCGTCTGCGGTTCGCTGCGTGAAGCCCTGCTGGCGCTGCGCGACGACCATGACTTCCTGCTCAAGGGCGGCGTGTTCACCACCGACCAGATCGAAGCCTACTGCGACCTCAAGTGGGAAGAAGTGCTGCGCTTCGAAACCACCCCGTCGCCGGTCGAATTCGACATGTACTACTCGTCGTAAGACGGGTTCGGGATACCGAAACAGGAAGGGCCGCCCGGGAGACCGGGCGGCCCTTTTGCTTTCCGACGGTCTGGGTGGTTGCCCGAGCTAGCGCGGGTTCAGCATGCCCCGGCGGCCGCTCGCGATGAACGAGCCGACGAGCCCCGCCGCATAGATCATCGACAACCAGTCGAGCGGTGCCGGAGCCGCCGCGTACCCCAGCTGTGCCAGCAGGGCCCAGCCGCCGCCAAAGGCGAACAGCAAGTAGAAGGCGGCAGTCGCGCTTTCGCGCGAGACCATCTTCATCAGCTCGTCCGCATAGCGCCATTGGGCAAGGCCGAGGACGATCCCGAGCAGGATCAACGGCAGGGCGATGAGGCCGACATACGGCGTGATCGGACCCGCAGGGCCAGACAGCGCGGCCAGCAGCAGGGCCGCGCCCATGCAGGTGATCGACGAGGCGCTGAAGGCGAGCAGACGACGCTGCTCCTGCAGTTCGAGGGCATCCTCGACATTGAGGAACCGCGCACCGAAGCCGGGGTGCACCACGCCCACGGCCACCATCAGCGCCGTCAGCAGGTAGATGATGCCGACCAGTCCGGCCACTTCCGCCGAAGACCCGAGATCGACGGACGGCAGGTCTGCCATCCGCATGAACGCGCTGGCCGCGACAAAGCCGAATACGGCCCCCGCCCCGGTCGCGATGGCGGCCTTGCGCCATTTGCTGTTCAGCTTCGCCTGTTCCGCCATGTCCATTACTCCGCCTCCGGTTCCCAATCGTCGATAAACAGGTCCGGCACGCTCACCGCGAACAGCTTCGCCATGCGCAGTGCCAGTGGCAGCGAGGGATCGTACTTGTCGGTCTCGACCGCATTGATGGTCTGGCGCGAGACGCCCAGCCGGCGCGCCAGTTCGCCCTGGCTCCAGCCCTTCGCTTCGCGAAATTCCTTCAAGCGGTTCTGCACCGAATCGATCTCCTGCCTGTAAAGAGCTCTTTACTGTAAAGAGTTCTTGTCAGTCAAGAGCTCTTTACAATCCGCTTTCCTACCTGATTGCCACGCGCCTAGCGGACAGGCCCGAATCGCTGCAGGAAAGGCACCGCCAATGAACCGCAAACCTCTCTTCGACACGCTCCGCCGCATGCTTGGCCGGGGCTTCACCCGGGCCGAGGTGGAAGAGCTCGACAGGGCTGCCGACTATCTGTCCCAGGACAGTGTTCCCTGTGTTCCACATTACCCCTCGCCGCGCGCCGTCGGCCCTGATGGCATTGCCCTGATCAAGCGGTTCGAAGGCTGCGCGAAAATCCGCGCCGACGGCATGGTGGAAGCCTATCCCGATCCCGGCACCGGGGCAGAGCCGTGGACCATCGGCTGGGGCGCTACCGGCCCCGGAATCGCTCGCGGCACCGTCTGGACCAGAGAGGCCTGCGACGCCCGGCTGGAGGCGGACCTGGCGCGCTATGCCGCAGAAGTCGCCGACGAGCTGGACGGTGCCGCGACCAGCCAGCAGCAGTTCGATGCGTTGGTCAGCTTCCACTACAACACCGGCGCCATCGCCACGGCCACCCTCACCCGGCTGCACAAGGCGGGCGACCATGACGGCGCGGCCAGCGAGTTCGCGCGCTGGTGTTATGCCGGTGGCCGGAAACTGAAAGGCCTCGCCCGCCGCCGCGAAGCCGAGGCCAGGCTCTACCGTCTAGGTTCCTGAGTGGCGCAATTCGACACCAGTCTGGAACCGGTTGGGTCATTGCCCCGTTCGGGTTGCAGAGGAGCATGCAATGAAACTCTGGGTTGCAGGAATTTCCGCCGTCGCCCTGGCCGTGGTGCCCGCGCTGGCGCAGGGTAATGGCAGGGGCAACGGGCAAGGTGGCAATGTCGGACCTTCCGCTGCGGCGGAACGCGGGAACGGCCAGGCTAATGACAACCGCGGTGCCAGCGCCAATGCCGATCGCGGCGCACGCGGGAACGGTCCGGCGGAGGCGCGCGGCAATCGCGCCGGACCAGCTCCGGAAAGCAACGCGGGTCGCGGACCCGATACCGTCCGGGGCAACGGCGGGGGCCGCGAAGCGCAACCAGCACGCGGCAATGGCGCAGGCAATGCCGGGGGCAATCGTGGGGGCAATGGCGCTTCCGACATCGCAAGGATCACCTACGCCCCGGCCCCGACAATCGAGTTCCGCCTCCGCGCCAATGGCGTGGCAGATGGTTGTCCGCCCGGCCTTGCGCGCAAGTACAATGGCTGCCGTCCGCCCGGCCTCGCCCGGCAACAGGACGGCGACCGCTATCGTCGCTACGCTCCCGACTGGTGGGGTCTGGGCAGCCTGCTGCGCGACGTGCGCGGCAGCTACTTCTACGACGATGGCTACCTGCTCCGCCTTGGCCTCGACGGGCAAATATCGGGCTACATCCCGCTTCTGGGCGGCGCGCTGTCGATCGGCAATCCTTGGCCGGCCGACTACCGCTATGCCCGGCTGCCGTCGTATTACGAGAGCTACTACGGCCTCGGTCGGCCCGAATATTACCGCTACGCCGACAACGTCGTGTACCGGCTGGACCCCGAAACCGCCGCCATCACCTCCATCGCCGCCATGCTGACGGGCGACGAGTTCGTCGTCGGCCAGCGCGCGCCGGACGGCTACGACATCTACAACGTGCCCTATAGCTATCGTGACCGGTATTACGACCGGCCGGGCGCACGCTATCGCTACAACAATGGCTACGTTTACGAGATCGACCCCGAGACCATGCTCGTGGTCGCGGCCATCGAACTGCTGATCTGACGGGAATCGCGATGACATTCGATAACAGGCTTGCCGCCATGGCCGCCCTCGCCCTGCTGCTGACAGGATGCGGGACGGGTGGAAACGAAGAACAGTCGTCGGAGGGCGAGGTAAGCTCGGCGACGGTCGCCTCGCTGCTGGGCGAGGCGGAGAACCTGTCGCAGGTGTCCGATGTGCTGGGCGATGTCGGCCTGCAAAGCGTGTTCGATGGCAATGCCCCCTACACGATCTTCGCCCCGACCGACGAGGTGTTCGCGGCGCTGGACCTGCAATTGGACGGCGACGAGATGCGCGCCGCGCGCGTGGCGATGATCCGCGAGCATATCGTGCCCGGCTTCCTGACCTTGCAAGACATCGAGACTGCCATCGATGGCGCGGAAGGCTCGGTCGAGCTGCAGACCATGGGTACCAACACGCTGACCATCCGCCGCGAAGTCGATGGCCTGCTGGTGACCTCTTCCGATGGGGCCGAAGCCCACCTGGTCGGCCCCGCGGAAAGCGGCGTCAACGGTACGATCTTCCCGATCGATGCGCTGCTGAAAGATCTTGAACCGGTCGATCAGTAATCGCGGCGGTATTCCGCCGCGGCCTGGTGCCGTCCCACGGTGCTGACCGTTGCCAGCAGGTTGAGCCAGCTGGTGATGCGGAACTCCAGGTCGGTGGCATTGTAGCCCGCCCCGTCGGTCACGATTTCCACGTAGAAGCGCCGTCCGAAATTCTTGCCCAGCGCGACCGCCGTACCGCGATCCAGCGCCGGGTCGGCCGGCACGATCCGCAGGCGGTCCAGCCCCACGGCGGTGCGCAGGCGGTTGATCGGATCAACCCCGCCCCCGCCGCGCAGGCTGGCCACCGCCGCGCCCAGTTGCAGCGCATCGGTGGCGGACAGGTCGGTGATCGAACCGCCGAACAGCAGCCGCGCAAGCAGTTCCTCTTCCGGCAGGGCGGGCACGCTGGAGAAGGCGATATCCGGCTGGCTGGCATTGCCGCGCACGGTCACCTGGACGGACAGGTCGTTGACCTCGGTCTCGGCCAGCAGGTCGATCCGCGGATCGATGGGCACGCTCCGGTCGAAGTCGATCTCGCCGCGGGTGATTTCGAAACGCGTCCCGGCGAAGGAATAGAAGCCCTGCCGCGGCACGATGGAGACCGAACCGCCAAGGCGCGGATCGTCGGTGGTGCCGCGCAGCAGCAGGTTGTCGGTGCGCCATTCGCTGTCGAGTCCCATGCCGTCGACCTCGATCCCGCCCGGCGCGCTGACATCGATCAGGTAGCGCCATGGCTGGCTGCGTGCGGCAATCGGCGCGGCATCGGCGGGCAGGTTGATCTCGGTCACCGCGACATTGGGCAACTCGGCAATGGCTTCCGCCTGCCCCAGTCGCCAGTTGGCGCTGCTGACGGTCAGGCGGCCCGCGATGGTACCGCCCACACCGTTGGAGACGATGCGCATCGGCCCGGTGACGGTCGCGCCCATGTTCTCGAGGTCGAGGACCTCGGCATTGCGCGCCGCCATCCGCAAGTCGATCTGCGGACCGCGCCCGCCAGAGATGTTCGACAGGTCGACGATGCCGCTGCCGGAGATGCGCCCGCCATTGGGCGCCGTACCGGAGAAGCTGGTGAGCGCGAGGCGCGAACCGGTAAACCGCCCGCGTGCCGAAACGCCGCTGATGTCGGTACCGGTCAGCGCGCTGCGCACGCGCAGGTCGTCACCCGACAGCGATCCGCGCACCTGCGGCTCCAGCAGGGTCCCGTCCACGTTGGCGGCAATACCGATATCGCCGGTCACGTCGAGCAGGTCGATTGCGGCCAGACGCCACAGCGCGGCGGCGGAACCGGTAAAGCGGAACTGGCCGGAGAGGTCGCCCGCATAGAGCCGTTCGGGCAGGCTGCCGGACTGCGCGAGATTGCTTACACGGGCCTGCAGGCGGCCCTCCGCTCCCGTCCCGTCGGACATGACCGCGCGCGCCTGCAGCAGCGTTTCCGAAAGGTCCGCCACGAGCGCGATATCGAGCGGTGACGAAGTGAGCAGCAGGCTGGAACGGGTCAGCCCCTCCACCATCACGCGGGCCTCGCCCACGGGCCGGTCATTCTCGCCTGCGCCCAGTTCCAGCACCCCGGATACCTTGCCACCCAGCCCCAGGTCGCCGCTGATCGCGCCGAGCCAGTCGAGCGAGAGATCGTTCATGGCCAGCCGTGCTTCCACCGGCGCCTCGCCGCCGAAACGGCCGCTGGCGATCACGAAGCCGTCGCCATAGCTGACCTGCGAGCGCTGCAGTTCCCAGCCGCCATCTTCGGTCCGCAGCACGACCGCGCGGCGCGGCATGCCGATCTCGTTCTCGGCATAGGAACCGTCGACTGCCACCGCGATCCGGTCCGGGGCGACATCGCCATTCACCAGCAGTTCGAACCGGCTGCCGCGCCGCCCGGTCATCGCAGCATCGAAATGGCCCGCACCATTGTGCACTTCGGCTTCAGCGGCGAGGCGACCGATGAACAGCGTGCCGAAGCTGACTCCCTGCAGGTTGGCATTGCCCGTCACCGTAGTGTTGCCTTCGGCAATCAGGCCGCCGGCATTGATCGTACCGCGATTGATGGCGAGCGAGACGGGGCCGTCGAAGCGGGCATTGCGCGCTTCCAGATCGACATCGAACCCTTGGCCACCATCGCGAACCGCAAGGTCGATCGTGCCGTTCATCCCGCCCCGGTTGACGCCGAGCGCGCCCGCCACGCCGCCCTCGACCAGGTTGAGCGTGCCCGCAACACGCGTCTCGGCCACGTCGAGGCGGTTTACGCGGATCGCGGTATCGCCATTCTCGGCGGTGACCAGGTTGAGCGAGCCGTCGAACGCACCCAGCATGGAGCCGCCCTCGGTTTCGATCATGAAGCCCTCTTCGGTCGGCGCCAGCACCACGCGCACATCGGTAAGGCCTGCGGCGGGTAGCGGATCGGGAAGCATCAGGGTCGCGTAGGGGCCGTCTTCGGCCAACAGCGCTTCCACCGTGAACGGCCCGTAGTCGACATGCTGGCCGGCACCGGCGATGCTGGTGCCCGCTTCGTCGACCTGGCCGTCGAGGGTGGCGGTCAGATTCTCGGCATCCAGGTCGAACGACTGGAACACCAGCGGCACGCCCGAACCGAGGACTACCCCGCCGTCGAAACCGATCTGCGGCCCGGCAATGTTGGCGAGCAGGGGATTGGTCACCTCGTCCATCCGCCCCCGCACTTCGGTGCGCAGAGCCCATGGCGATCCGCCACCGATGCGGAAGCGGATATCCGCCGCCGCATCAAGGCGGCCAAGCTCGAAGAATTCGAGATCGGCCACGCGGACGGGACCGTTCACCTGCGTCAGTCCGCTGGCAAGATTGGCGTTCAGCCCCAACCGGGCACTCATGCCCGGGAAGCGCAGTTCGAGGTCTTCGGAGAGGATCTCGTCACCGGCATAGACCAGCGTGCCTTCCAGCACGCCGTTGCGAAGGCGCGGATCGAACAGTTCGACGTTGCTGATGATCCGGGCGATGCTGGCCGACAGCGGCACGGTGACCCGCGTACCGTCGAAGACGAGCGTCCCCTCCTGCTGCAACCCGTTGACGAGGATGCCGCCGGCATTGATCTGCGCAACACGCAGCGTGTGCGGCATGGTCAGGTCGCGGAAGGCACCATCCAGCGTGCCTTCAAGCACCGCGCCATCCAGCGTCACGTCAGAAGATAGCAGCGTGGCGTCGAGCAGCTGCACGTTGAGCGCCAGGCTGTCGAAAGCGTTGTTCGCGAGATCCACCGCGCCTTCGCCATCGGCATTCACGCCGCGCCCGCGCAGCACGAAATCGCCTTCCAGCACGCTATCCTCCAGCGTGCCCGATGCGGTCAGCGTGACGAGGTCGCCCAGCGCCCGGCCGGGAATACCGGTGAAATAGCCTTCGGGCCGCGCCCGGCCGACGATGCGATACTGGCCAGCCTCGTTGTAGATGTCGAAATCGAGCAGTTCGTCACCCCCCTGCGTGGCCAGCAGGTCGCCTTCCCAATAGGTCCAGCTGCCGTCGCCTGCGAGGCTGACCGAGAGGTCTTCCTCCGCGCCCACCATGGTGGCGAGAAACCCGCCCGCCGGCGCGCGCCAGTCGAGATCGAGGTCGAAGCGGTCGCCATCCGGCTGCACGTCGATCAGGGCCGCGAATTCGTCGCCGCCCCCGAACTCTCCGTCGACATCGAGATGTACCAGCCCGTCGCGGATGTTAGCCACGGCGGCGAAGTCGATCGTGCGCTGCTCGCCCAGCAGCCCCTCGGCCACGGTCAGGTTGTCGATGACGAAACGGTCCACCCGGATATCGAAATCGGGCAGGATCGGCGCGTCGGGGTCGCCGGGCAACAGTTCAGGTGCAGCGTAGAGCGTGCCGTCGGTGAGGACGAGATGGCGGACGTCGAGCCCGCTGGTGAACCAGCGATAGGGCCGCCAGTTGAGATCGACCGTCGGCACCTCAAGGAACAGCGTGTCGTTGGCATCATAGAACTTCACGTCGTTGAGCGTGGAGCTCCAGAGTACCGAACCATCGATGCTGCCCACCTCGATTTGCAGGCCGGAGGCGGGCGCGACCTTGGCGATCTGGTCGACGATGAACTGGCGCCCCGGCGGCGTGTGCAGGAAAGCGATAACAAGCAGCAGCAGCAGGAACACCGCGCCAATGGCGAGGCCGATCCAGCGCAGGATCCGCAGCGGCAGGCTGCGGCGCGGCTGGTCCACGTGCTGTTCCTCCACCGCGACCATCAGAACGCCTGCCCCAGCGCGACATAGACCGCGATCCAGTTGTCATTGGGGCCTGGATTGAGCGGGAAGGCGACGTCCAGCCGCAGCGGGCCGAAACCGGTGTCGTAACGCACACCAAGGCCTGCGCCGTACTTGATCGTCTCGAAATCCGGGGTCGGGTCCAGCCCCACCGTACCCGCATCGAAGAACGGCACCACGCTGATCAGGCCGTCCATCAGCCCCGTGCGGATACGCGCCTCAACCGAAGCTTCGACCAGGCTGCGGCCACCCAGCGGATCGCCCGTGTCGTTGAGCGGTCCGATTTCGCGATAGCCGTAACCGCGCACCGAACCGCCGCCGCCGGCATAGAGCCGCCGCGACGGGGCGATGGCCGCCAGCGGCGCGCCCGGAATGCTCGCCACCCGCACGCGGCCCGCCAGCACGGTGTTTTCGCCCACGCTCTGGTAATACGACGCATCCAGCTGGCTGCGCAGGTAGAAGCTCTGCACCCCGTCGTTTTCGGATGCTTCGGGCGAGAGGCGGCCGGACAGGCGCCAGCCCTTGGAGGGATCGAGCAGGTCGTCGGATGAATCGAGCTGCGCGAACAACGGCAGGGCGGCGACGTAGAACGTCTCGCGCGCCAGCAGGGTACCGTCCGCCGCGCGTTCGCTTTCCTCCGTGGCGACCAGTTCGATCCCGGCCGACCAGCTGAAGTCCTTCTGGAACAGCAGGGTCGAAACGCGCTCGTAACCGCCGACAATCGCAATGCTGCGTGCGTCGTAGGCGTCGTAGTCGACCGTGCTGGCATAGGCATCCACCGTCAGGATGCGGTCGCGACCGTAGAAGTTGTTCTTGCGGAAGGTGATACCGGCCAGCTGCTCCTGCGTACCGGCGATGCCGCGCACCCGCAACATGCCCTCGGGCGGGAACAGGTTGCGGTGCTCCCAGCTCGCCTCCACCCGCACGCCTTCCTCGGTACCGTAGCCGATATTGGCCGCGATCGTGCGTTGCGGCGCTTCGGTCAGTTCGGCCTGGATATCGACGACGCCGGGCGTATCGCCCTGTGGTTCCTGCACCACCACCGGGGTCAGGTCGACCGAGCCCACCAGGCCGGTCGCCAGGATCGCGCGGCGCAAGTCGAACTGGTCGGAGCGGCGATAGATGTCGCCCTCGTCCCAGCGCGCGATGCGGGTGAGGTGGCGGCTGGAGAGGTAGTCCGGCAGGTTGGACGTGACCCCGCGGAGTGTGTAGCGCCCGCCCGGCTCCACCGGCATCGTAATGTCGCCTTCGCTGCGATCGTGGTCGACCAGCAGGCTGGGCGCATCGACGGCCGCAAAGGGATAGCCCTGCTCGCCGAGCGCGGTGTCGAGATCGAACTGCTCGGTTTCGATCGCGTCGAGCGAAATCGGGTAGCCCGGCCAGATCTGGTATTCCGCGCGCAGCTTGTCGTAATTGGGGCCGGTCGCGGCAAGGTTGCCAAGATCGATGGCGCCTACGGCATAGCGCCGGCCGGGAATGATATCGAAGCGAACGGCAGCACCGTTCAGGTCGGACTCGGTGCTGGCATCGACCGCGCCCACGGTGCGGATCACCTGCGCATCGAAATAGCCGTAGACGTTGAGCAGCCGGTTCAGCAGTTCCTCGTCCACCCGCGCCTGCGCGGCGAGGCGGGCGATGTTTCCGTCATCGTCGTATTCCTCGACGGTCGAAAGGCTCCTGAACCGGTCGAGGAATTCGTCGCGTTCCGGGAACAGCGCGCGGTCGCTGGGGAAGACCAGCACCAGCTCGTCCGAGAGTTTCTCCTCGCTGCCGAGCGGAAGCGGCGCGATCTGGTCCTCGAACGTGGCGAACTCGATCTCCTCACCATCGCTTTCCAGCGGCGCGAGTTGCGGCAGTTCGACGGCCTCGGGCCAGGGCACCGTGACCAGCGGCATTTCCGCCAGCGGCGAATCCACGTCGAGCTGCGGTTGTGCTTCTGCCCCGGCCTCGTCCTGCGGCGGCACGCCCTCGGCGGCCCAGTCCTCCGGATTGAGCACGGCCTCGTCGGGGATCAGGTCTTCCACCTGCTGCGAATCCTGCAGGTTCTGCGCGGCGACCGGCTGGGCCAGAACCGCAAGCGCCGCGGCCAGCGCGGTGGAAGAGACACGGGAATTTCGGATAGGCTCAGGCCAGCTTGAATTCGCGCTGCAGGCCAGGGGTGTTGTCCTTGCCACCGCCATCGGCGGCCGGTTCGCAACTGCCAGCAGACTGCGCCACGTTCTCGATAAGGCGTTTCTGCTCATCATCGCCAAGCCTGCGCCAGCCTTCGGGACCAAGTACTTCGAGCGGGCGGAAGCGCACCTTGTACTGCATGCGCTGCGATCCTTCGACCCAATAGCCGAGGTAAACGAAAGGCAGGCCTGCCTCCGCCGCACGGCTGATGTGATCGAGAATGACGAAGTTGCCAAGCCCGCTACGGTCCTCAAGCTCCGGGTCGTAGAAGCTGTAGATCATCGACAACCCGTCCCCCTGCCGGTCTGTCAGGCACGCGGCGACAAGTCGTCCCGGCCCGCCATCGGCAGAAGGTTCTCTGTACTCGATTACAAAGCTGGAAACGCTGGTGTGTTCCACCATGTCGGCATAATCCACCTCGTCCATGGCAGCCATGCCGCCGCCGGGGTGGCGATGTTCGAGATAGCGTTGCAGCAGGGCGAACTGCTCGCTGGTCGCCCACGGACGACATTCGGTGACGATCAGATCGGCGTTGCGATTGAGCGTCCGGCGCTGCGCCTTGGACGGCTTGAAATCCAGGGCCGCCACCCGCACCGAAACGCAGGCACGGCAACCCTCGCAGCTGGGACGATAGGCCACGGTCTGGCTACGGCGGAAGCCGATCCGGCCCAGCGCATCGTTCAGCTGTTCGGCATGCGGGCCCTTCAGTTCCGTGAACACCTTGCGTTCCGTCCTGCCCGGCAGATACGGACACGGCGCGGGGCTGGTCACGAAAAAGCGGGGAAAGCGAACGGGGGCCGTCACGGGGCTGTACAGGTCCTTATGGCTCGGTTGCGACGCATATCGCCGCTTTACCGTGCAGCCTTATGACCACAGGGATTCGCGACGTTGAACCATATTAACCATAAAAGGCGCGCAACTGACCATTAATTTCCACAAATTGCTTTTGTGGCTCGGTTAACGGCCCAAAAGGGGTCAGTTCAATTCCACCTGCGTAACGTGATAGCCCTTGTTGGTGAGCGACTTGACCAGCGCCTCCAACTGCTCGCGATCGCGCGCTTCGCACTCGATATCGGTCACCAGGCCCTTGGCCGGCAGGTTGGTGAAGATGCGCTGGTGGTAAATCTCGATGATGTTGACGTTGTGCTTGTCGAACTCGCGCATCACCTTGAACAGCGCCCCGGGGCGATCCTGCAGGGTGATCTGCAGGCGCGCCAGGCGGCCCGAACGGGCTAGGTCGCGCAGCAGCACGTTGGCCAGCAGGCGGGTGTCGATATTGCCGCCGCACAGCACCAGGCCGACCTTCTTGCCGGCGAAGCGGTCACGATGCGCCAGCACGGCGGCGAGGCCGGCCGCACCGGCACCCTCGACCACGGTCTTCTCGATCTGCAACAGCAGCGAAACCGCTTCTTCCAGGTGCGGCTCGTCCACCAGCAGGATGTCGTCGACCAGTTCCTCGATGATGCCCTGGGTAAACTTGCCCGGCTCCTTCACCGCGATGCCTTCGGCCAGCGTATCGCCGCCGCAGGGCATGTGCGTGCCGTGCCAGGCATTGTAGGACGAGGGATAGAGCCGCGCCTCGGCCCCGATCACGGTAACCGGCGGTTCCTGCGCCTTGGCCACGGTCGCCATGCCCGAGATCAGGCCGCCGCCGCCGATCGGCACGACGATGCAATCGAGTTCGGGCGCATCCTCGAACAATTCCAGCGCCACGGTGCCCTGCCCCGCAGCCACCTGCGGATCGTCGAAGGGATGGACGAAGGTGAGGCCCAGTTCCTGCTCCAGCTTGCGGGCATGGGCATAGGCCTCGTCGAAAGTCTCGCCCTCCAGCACCACCTTGCCGCCGACCGCCTCGGTCTGCATCACCTTCACCGTGGGCGTGGTGCGCGGCATCACGATGGTGACGGGTACGCCCAGCCGGGTGCCATGGTAGGACAGACCCTGCGAGTGGTTGCCCGCCGAAGCCGCGATCACGCCGCGCTGGCGCTGCTCGTCGGTCAGCTGCAGCAGCGCGTTGAGCGCGCCGCGTTCCTTGTAGGCGGCGGTGAACTGCAGGTTCTCGAACTTCAGCCAGATTTCCGCCCCGGTAATCTTCGACAGCGTCTGCGAATGCATGGTCGGCGTGCGCACGACGGCGCCCTTGATGCGCTCGGCGGCAGCACGCACGTCATCCACGGTCAGCGTGGGGCTCAGGCTGGTCTCGGTTCCCATCATGGATGGTGCGCCTAGAGCAACTGCGCGCCCGTGCAAATAGGCAGCGCGCTTTCGCTGCACAAAGATTGCCCGTGGTGATTGTAATGCCGCACCAGATTGGGCATCGCACGCGCCATGAGCAAAATTGCATTTCTGGGCCTGGGCGTGATGGGCGGACCGATGGCCGGACACCTCGCCCGCGCCGGGCATGACGTCACCGGCTACAACCGCACCGCCAGCCGGGCCGCCGAATGGCAGGCGCGGCTGGCCGACGAAGGCGTGAAGGTCGCCACGGCGCCCACGGCGGCCGAGGCCGTGACCGGCTGCGATGTCGTGCTCGCCTGCCTCGGCAACGACGCCGATGTGGCCGGCGTGATGCTGGGCGATGACGGCGCTCTGGCGGCCATGGACGAACCGGCCCTGTTCATCGATCACACCACGGTTTCCCCGGCGTTGGCAGAGGAACTGGCCGACGCGGCACTGCAACGGAACATCGATTTCGTCGACGCGCCGGTATCCGGCGGACAGGCCGGGGCCGAGAACGGCAAGCTGGCCATCATGTGCGGCGGCACCGCGCAGGCGATGGAGCTGGCGACCCCGATCATGCAGGCCTATGCCGCGCGCATCGTCCATATCGGCAAGGCCGGTGCCGGACAGGCGTGCAAGGCGGTGAACCAGGTCTGCATCGCGGGCGTGCTGGCGGGCCTTTCCGAAGGCGTGCGGCTGGCGCAGGCGACCGGGGTGGATACCGACAAGGTGCTCGAAGCCATCAGCGGCGGCGCGGCGCAAAGCTGGCAGATGGAAAACCGCTGGCAGACCATGGTGAAGGGCGAATTCGATTTCGGTTTCGCCATCGACTGGATGCGCAAGGACCTGGCCATTGCCCTTTCCGAGGCGAAGGACGCCGGCCTGTCGCTGCCGGTCACCGCACTGGTCGACCAGTTCTATGCCCAGGTCCAATCGCAAGGCGGCGCGCGGCAGGACACCAGCGCGCTGATCCGCCATTTGCCGGAGACGAAGTAAGATGAACCTGCGTATCGCGGCTTCTGCCGCAGCCCTTTCGCTCGCCCTGCCCGCCCCTGCGCTGGCCGACACGCTGGTCGACAACATCGACGGCATCTCGGTCGGCCGCGACGGCACCATCGACCGCTTCACCGGCATGGTGATCGACGAGGATGGCCGCATTTCCGAACTGCTCGACTTCGGCGACCGACCCACGCGCGAAATCGAGTATCGCGTCGATGGCGAAGGTCGCGTGGTCGTTCCCGGCTTCGTCGACGGACACCTGCACCTGATGGGCATCGGTCTCGGCACGCTGGTGCTGGACCTGTCGATGACCAACTCGCTGGACGAAGCGCTGTCGCGCATCGCCGCCTATGCCGCTGCCTATCCGGACCGGCCGTGGATTATCGGTCGCGGCTGGAACCAGGAACGCTGGGGCCTCGGCCGCTTCCCCACCGCCGCCGAGCTGGACGCCGTGGTATCGGATCGTCCCGTGTGGCTGGAGCGTGTCGACGGTCATGCCAGCTGGGGCAACTCGCTTGCCCTGCAGGCAGGCAATGTCACCGCCGCCACGCCCGATCCCGCAGGCGGGCGGATTGAACGCATCGCCGGGTCACGCCAGCCTGCGGGCGTGCTGGTCGATGCGGCGGCCGCGCTGGTCAACGCGGCGGTCCCGCCGCCGCTGCCCGAAGACCGCGACCTGGCCCTGCACAATGCCCAGCGCCTGCTGCTGAGCAACGGCATCACTGCCATTGCCGACATGGGCACCAGCATCGAGGACTGGATGACCTTCCGCCGCGCCGGCGATGCAGGCAGGCTGCAACTGCGCGTCATGTCCTATGCCGACAGCGTGGACACCATGCTGCTGATCGGCGGCCCTGCGCCGACGCAATGGTTGTACGATGACCGGCTGCGCCTCAACGGGGTGAAGCTCTATCTCGACGGCGCGCTCGGCTCGCGCGGCGCGCTGCTCAACGCCGATTACGAGGACGATCACGGGAATCGCGGCTTGCCGCTGCTCTCGGGCACCCAGCTGCGCAACCTGATGAGCCGCGCCGCACTCGATAATTTCCAGGTGGCCGTGCACGCCATCGGCGATGCCGCCAATCGCGAGGCGCTCTACGCCATCGAGGAGCTGTCGCAGGATTACGGCGGTGATCGGCGCTGGCGCATCGAACATGCGCAGATCGTCGATCCGGCAGACCTGGCGCGGTTCGGCCAGCACGGCATCATCGCCTCGATGCAGCCGGTCCACCAGACCAGCGACATGTTCATGGCCGAATCCCGCCTCGGCCCGGATCGGCTGGGCGGCGCCTATGCCTGGCGTTCGATTCTGGAAACCGGCGGCGCGCTGGCCTTCGGTACCGATGCCCCGGTCGAGCCGGTCGACCCGCTGGCCGGGCTGGCCGTCGCCATCAGCCGCACCAATGCCGAGGGTGAACCGTTCGGTGGCTGGCGAGCGGAAGAGACGATCAGCCGCGAACAGGCGCTGGCCGCCTATACCGCCGGCGCCGCTTTCGCCGGCTTTGCCGAAGGGCGATTCGGCCGCCTTGCCGAAGGGGAACGCGCCGATTTCGTGATGCTCAGCGCCGATCCGCTGATGGCAAATCCGCAAGAGTTAAGGAATATCCAGGTGCTGGAGACGTGGATTGCCGGACAACGTGTTTACGATTTTGAATTAGAGCGTCGTTAAGGCTACACACCAATATTAAGTGCAATTGCCATATTTTTGTGTCTCGCCATTGCAACAAGGATGGTTTAGAGGCATTATCAAGGTTGGAATGCAAAAGGGTACTGAGTTCATGACGAAGAAGCTTTTCACCACCGTTGCTGCGTCCGTCGCTCTGATCGCGACGCCGGTCCTCGCGCAGGGTGCTGCTGCAGAGCGTGACGCCGCGCCGGTCGAACAGGCTGAACAGGGCGGTGGCGGTACCGATGAAGGTACGATCCTGGCGATCCTCGCCGCTATCGCGATTGCAGCCGGCATTGCCGTTGCCCTGGGTGGTGACGACGACACGCTGCCGACCAGCCCGTAAGCTAGCCTTACAGACTGATCGCAAGACGGGGCCCGCGTGGCCCCGTTTTCATATCTGCGGTAATTCTCCGGGATCGCCCTAGTCGGGCTTTTCCGTTTCCGGTTCGGCTGAAGCATCCTCGCCATTCGCAGCCAGCTTGGCATCGCGGCGCTCGGTCATCAGCATCAGCATCAGCGAGCCTTCGAACAGCAGGATCAGCGGCGCAGCCAGCACCAGCTGCGAGATCACGTCCGGCGGGGTGATGATCGCGGCAAGTGCGAAGACCAGCACGATCACGTACTTTCGCGCCGACACCAGCTGGCTGCGCGAGACCAGGCCTGCGCGGTTCAGCAGCATCAGCAATACCGGCAGCAGGAAGCTGGCACCGAAGGCCAGGATGAAGCGCATCACCAGGTCGAGGTATTGCCCCATCTCGGGCAAGGCTTCCGCCGGCAGGCCGCCCAGCTCGCCCTGGAAACCAAGGAACCACGGGAAGGCCAGCGGCATCACCACGAAATAGGCCAGGCTTGCACCTGCCGCGAAGAGCAGCGGCGTGGCGATCAGGAACGGCAGGAAAGCCCGCTTTTCGCGCGCGTAGAGGCCGGGCGCAATGAAGGCCCAGATCTGGTTGGCGATAATCGGGAAGGCCAGCAGGAAAGCGGCGAACAGCGCCACCTTGATCTCCACGAAAAAGGCACCGTAGAGCTGGGTGTAGACCAGCCGCCCCTCGCCCTCCGGGAAGGCGGCGGTAAGCGGGCGCACCAGCAGGCCGAAAATCTCGTCAGCGAAGTAGAAGCAGACGACGAAGGCCACCACGAGGGCCATGACCGCCCTCACCAACCGCCCGCGCAGCTCGATCAGGTGATCCATCAGCGGGGC
This sequence comes from Aurantiacibacter sp. MUD11, assembly GCF_026967575.1. NCBI lineage: Bacteria > Pseudomonadati > Pseudomonadota > Alphaproteobacteria > Sphingomonadales > Erythrobacteraceae > Aurantiacibacter > Aurantiacibacter sp. MUD11. The sequence goes on from NZ_CP114054.1 coordinate 1,166,056, forward strand.
CTGGGTGTCGTCGAGATCCTTGATCTTGAAGGCCATGGCTCAGCTATCCGCCTGCTTGGGCGCGGACGGCTCTGCCTTGGGAGCGGCTGCCTCGGCCGAACTGCCCTTGGCCGCCACTTCGGCGTCCGCCTCTGCCTGCGCCTTCGCCAGCGCCTCGTTGGCGGCGGCCTGTTCCTTGGCCAGCCGCTTCAGCTCGGCGGCCTTTTCCGGCGGATAGGCACCGGTCGGTTCCATTTCTGCCGGCGCCCCTTCGGGATGTTCGCGCATGATCTTCTCGTTCTGCGCTTTCCACTTCTTCTCCATGTCCTCCAGCTCGGCCTCGCGCACCATGGCGTCGAGACCGGCGCGGAAGTGGCCGGACATCTTGCGTACCTTGCCGATCCACCGGCCAGCAGTGCGCATGGCCAGCGGCATATCCTTGGGGCCGATCACCAGGATCGCCACCACAACGATAAGCAGCAATTCGGTCGCGCCGATATCGAACATCAATGGCGCCCGTCAGGAGTTGTCAGGAAGCGGTCTTGTCGCCCGCCGGGGCATTCTCGGCCGTTTCGGCAGCCGGCGCAGCTTCCTGCGCCGGGCCTTCGATCTTGGCAGCAGGCTTGGCTTCGGATTCGCCCTTGGCCTCGTCGCTCATGCCCTGGCGGAAGCTCTTCACGCCCTTGCCGAAATCACCCATCATCTCGCTGATCCGACCGCGCCCGAAGAGCACGAGGATCACCAGCGCGATGATCAGAAGCTGTACTGGTCCAATGCTACCCACGAATTATCTCCGAATGTGTTGGAGACCAAGTTAGGCGCTTTCGCCGGGGTTTTCCAGCGTATCCTCAGGATCGCCCTCGTCTTCGGGCGCATATTCGGCCTCTTCCGGCTCGTCGTCTCCGGAATCCTGCTCCTCGGAACGCTCGGCCATCATGTCGTCGTAGGCATCCTCGACCGGGTCGAGCAGGCCGGATGCCTTGAGTTCTGCCAATCCGGGCAGGTCCTTGCGGCTGGAAAGCCCGAAGTGGGTGAGGAATTCGGGAGTCGTCGCGTAAATCACCGGGCGACCGGGCACCTCGCGCCGTCCGGCAATCCGCACCCAGCCCGCCTCCATCAGCACGTCCAGCGTGCCACCGCTGGTCTGCACGCCGCGGATCGCCTCGATCTCGGCGCGGCTGACCGGCTCGTGATAGGCGATGATCGCCAGGACCTCGGTCGCGGCGCGACTCAGGCGGCGCAGCTGTTCCTTTTCCCGCCGCAGCAGGTGCGCCAGGTCGGGCGCGGTCTCGAAATGCCAGCGCTTGCCACGCTCGACGAGGTGGATGCCGCGCTCCGAATAGTGCTCTGCCAGGGTGGCCAGCGCGTCCTTCACCTCCGCTCCGCCAAGGTGCGCGCTGATCTGCTCGCGCGTCAGCGGCTCTTCCGAGGCGAAGAGGCAGGCCTCCACCGCCCGGACCAGATCGTCCGCCTCGACCCGCTGTTCATCGGACATCGCCTCGGTCTCGGCTTCAGGCATTGGCTTTCACCCGCCGCAGGTGCAGCGGCCCGAAGGTTTCTTCCTGCCGGATTTCCGCCTTGCCCAGCCGCGCCAGTTCCAGCGCGGCAACAAAGCTGGAGGCGAGCGCCGAACGCTTCAGGCGCGGTCCGGCATCGCCCGGCAGGAAGGTGCGGATCTCCATCCAGTCGAGCGAAACGCCGAGCATGGCCGAGACCCGGTCCAGCGCCGATTCGAGCGTCATCACCGGGCGATTGGCAACCATGTGCACCACCGGCTCGCTGCGCAGCTTCACCTGCCCATAGGCATGCACCAGGCTGTACCAGTCGCACTGCCAGTGGTTCTTCTTGAGGATCTTCAGCCCTTCCGGCGCGCCGCGCGCAAAGACGTCGCGGCCCAGCCGGTCGCGCGCCATCAGCCGGGCGCCAGCCTCGCGCATCGCGCCCAGCCGTTGCAGCCGTAGCTGCAGCTTGAGTGCCAGTTCTTCCGGCGAGGGATCTTCCTGCTCGTCCTTGGGCAGCAGCAGGGCGGACTTCAGGTAAGCCAGCCACGCCGCCATCACCAGGTAATCGGCTGCAATTTCCAGCTTCAGCGCCTCGGCGCGCTCGATATAGGCGATGTACTGGTCGACCAGCGCAAGGATGGAGATCGACTTGAGATCGACCTTCTGCCGCCGCGCCAGGTCCAGCAGCATGTCGAGCGGGCCTTCCCAGCCGTCCAGTTCCAGGTAGAGCGCGTTCTTGTCCGACGTGCCGGGCGCGGCGATGCCCTGCCATTCGTCCTCGTGCTGCTCTGGCGCATTATCCCTGGGCAGGGTGCCGCCTTCCAGCAGGTCACCCGTTTCGTTGTGCGGGACGAGGTTGTTGCCGTCTTCGGTCATGCCCGCTCCGCCATCAGTTCGAGCAGGCTGTCACGCGCGGCGAGCAGTTCGGCACGCGGCGTGTCGTCGCTGACCGTGCCGGCACCGGCCATGGCGCGCTCCAGCCGCTGCAAGGTATCTTCGGAAGCATCGGGCAGGCGCTCCGCCGTGGCTGCCATGTCGTCCAGCTTGCCCCAGCAATTGAGCACCAGATCGCAGCCCGCCGCGATGGCACGTTCGGAGCGTTCCGGAATGCTGCCCTCGAGTGCCTCCATGTCGATATCGTCGGACAACAGCAGTCCGGCAAAACCGATCCGCTTGCGGATGATCTCGGAGATCACGAATTCTGACTGGGTCGCGGGGTTCTGCGCATCCCAGGCGGTGAAGCGGATATGCGCGGTCATCGCCATCGGTGCGTCGGCCAGCTTGCGGAACGGCGCGATGTCGGTGGCCAGCTCTTCCTCGCTGGCGGTGACGGTGGGCAGGTCCTTGTGGCTGTCGACCATGGCGCGGCCATGGCCCGGCATGTGCTTGATGCACCCCACCACGCCGCCGCGCGCTAGCCCGTCCAGCGTGGCGCGACCCAGCGCCGCCACCTGCATCGGCTCACGCCCCAGCGCGCGGTCGCCGATCACGTCGTGCGCGCCCTCCACCGGGATATCGAGCACCGGATGGTAGTCCACCGTGATACCGACCTCGGCAAGGTCCGCCGCCAGCAGTTGCGCATTGGCGCGGATAGCCTGGATCGCGCTGGCCGGCGCGAGGTCGTACAGCTTGGCGAAGAGGCCGGGTGCGGGATAGGCGTCCCACTCGGGCGGCTTCATCCGCGCGACGCGACCGCCTTCCTGGTCGATGCTGATCAGCAGGTTCTCGCTGCCATGCAGGTCGCGCAGGGAATCGGTCAGCGCGCGCAGTTGCTCGCGGTTTTCGACGTTGCGCCCGAACAGGATGTAGCCCGCCGGTTGCGCCTGTTTGAACAGGGCGCGCTCGTCCGCCGTCAGAACCGGGCCGGAGAGGCTGAAGATCGCGGGCGTCATCCGCTCAGAATAGGCCGAAAAGCTTGCCAAGGTGCAAGTGCGATGGCGCTACCCATCGGGGAAAACGCCCGCCTTAGCGGATGTAGCAGTCCCCGCCTGCGTTACGGATGGCGCGGCAGGCCGCTTCGCCAGCTGCCTGGTTGGGTGCCACCGCCTGCAAACGGTAGACGGTCGCGCCGTTCACCTGCGCCTCCAGCACGCGGTAGTCCATGCGCGCAAGCGCATCCGCATAGCGGTTGCTGGCGCTCACCCAGGCGGCATTGGCATCGCCGCGGCTGGTGAAGGCCCCGATCTGGACATAGGTCGTGCCCGCAGGGGCCGCCGGGGTGGCCGCTTCGCCCTGACTGCGGTCGATGCTCGGCTGCGGGTCTTCCTCGCCGGCATCCGCCAGGCGGCCGCGCTGCGATTCGCCTTCGGCCACCTGGTAAGCGGTGTCGCCGGTCCCCTCGACCTCGCGGCCGCCGGGATCTTCCGGACGCTGCTTGTAGGGACCGTCGGGCGCTTCGATGGTGCTGCCATCGGCAACCAGTTCGGGATCGTCACTTTCCTGGCTCAGCCACCAGCCCGCGAACAGGACCGCCGCGATCACCAGCAGGCCGATCAGCGCGATCCAGATCAGCCGCGCGTCGAAACCGCCTTCGTCTTCGTAATAGCCATCGTCCTCGAGCCACGGCAGGTCGTCGTCGCCATCGTCCAGCGCAAGCTGTTCAGCAGCCTCGAAAGCCTCGCCGTTCTCGTCCTCCGGATCCCCAGCCGGATAGGTCATGGCCTACAGTTCCTCCACTGCCTCGACACCCAATATGCCGAGCCCGTTGCGGATTACCTGCCCTATTTGCGTGGCGAGGAAAAGCCGGGCAGCGGAGAGTTCAGGCTGCTGTGCCACGATGATGCGCTTTTCCGGGTCGTCGTTGCCGAGGTTCCAGAAGGCGTGGAAGGCGGCGGCCAGATCATACAGGTAGAAGGCGATGCGGTGCGGTTCGCGGGCGCGCGCGGCGGCTTCCACCTCGCGCGGGAACTGCGCGGCGGCCTTGATCAGGGTCAGTTCGTCCTCGCCCAGCAGGTCCAGCTTGTCGGCGGCCGGGGCCAGCCCCTCGTCCTTCGCCTTGCGCAGGATCGAGCAGATCCGGGCATGGGCATACTGGACGTAGAAAACTGGATTGTCCTTCGACGCCTCGACCACCTTGGCGAAGTCAAAATCCATCTGCGCTTCGGGCTTGCGGGTGAGCATGGTGAACCGCACCACGTCCTTGCCCACTTCCTCCACCATGTCGGCGATGGTGACGAAGTTGCCGCTCCGCTTGGACATCTTGGCCGGTTCGCCATCGCGCAGCAGCTGCACCATCTGCACCAGCTTCACGTCGAAGGGGATCGGCTTGCCCTGCCCTTCCGAAAGCGCGGCCACGGCAGCCTTGATGCGCTTCACCGTACCGGCATGGTCCGCGCCCCAGATATCGATCAGCGCATCGGCGTTCTCGGCCTTCTGCATGTGATAGGCGAGGTCGGCACCGAAATAGGTCCACTTGCCGTCAGACTTCTTGATCGGGCGATCCTGATCGTCGCCAAACTTCGTGCTGCGAAACAGCGGCAGCTCGACCGGCTCCCAGTCGTCGATGGTCTTGCCCTTGGGCTTTTCCAGCACGCCATCGTAGACGAGGTCGTGCTCACGCAGCCAGGCTTCGGCGGCTTCGGGCTTCTTCGCCGCCTGCAGGGCCGCCTCGGAAGCGAAGACGTCATGCTCGATGCCCAGCAGCGCGAGGTCGGACTTGATGACTTCCATCATCCGCTCGACCGCGAAGGCGCGGAACAGCGGCAGCCATTCCTGTTCCGGCTCGTTCTGGAACCGGTCGCCGAATTCCTCGGCGGCAGCCTTGCCTACCGGAACGAGGTAGTCGCCGGGGTAGAAGCCTTCGGGAATCTCGCCGATGTCCTCACCCAGCGCCTCGCAATAGCGCAGGTGCGCCGACCGGGCGAGCGTATCCACCTGCCCACCAGCGTCGTTGACGTAGTATTCGCGGATGACCTTGTGGCCGGCATGTTCCAGCAGGCTGGACAGCGCGTCGCCCACGACCGCGCCGCGGCAGTGGCCCATGTGCATCGGCCCGGTGGGGTTGGCGGAAACATATTCCACGTTCACCCGCGTGCCAGCGCCCATGCTGGACTTGCCATAGTCGTCGCCCATGGCGGCGATGGCGGAAAGCTCGTCCGTCCAGCTCTGCGGGGCGAGCCGCAGGTTGATGAAGCCTGGCCCGGCAATCTCTGCCGAGGTGATGGCGGGATCGCGCTGCAGGTGCTCCACGATGGCTTCGGCCAGCGCGCGCGGGTTGGTCTTGGCGGCCTTCGCCAGCACCATGGCGGCATTGGTCGCCAGATCACCGTGCGAAGGGTCGCGCGGCGGCTCCACGCTCACATTGGCGCGGCTGGTTCCGGGCGGCAGCTTGCCTTCCGCCTCCATCGCGGCGAGCACGGCATCGATCTTGGCCGCATAGGCGGCGTACAGCGTATCGGTCATATAACTATCAGCCCCCGAACAGGCGGGAGCCTCCCTGCAACAGGGCCCCGCCTTTGCGGGGACTCAGCAATTTTTCAAGGGCGCAATCAGCGCGTGGCGTTGTAGGCGAGCTGGTCCTCGGTCAGCTGGAAGCCGACCAGCAGCTCGAAAGTGGCGCGGGCGATGGCGGCGCGAACATCGGGCTCGGTGAGCGGGTCGATGGCGGCCGACTGGTCACCCGCGCGGCGTCGTCGCGTGATCCGTTCGCGAATCTCGGGCGGCAGCGTCGCTTCGGCGCGGTCGACATAGGCACCCGCAGTGCCGCTGGCCTGCGCGCGCGCCTGACCGGGGGCAAAGGTGAGTTCGACGGTGCCGATACGCTTCGCCACCACCGAGTTGCCACCGCGCGTCACGGTGGCAAAATAGGGCAGCGTTACGGTGCGCGGACCGGCCGTGTTGGTGCGCGAAGCGATGACGTCGAAGGTGGCAGTGGCATAGACCTGCTCGCCGGTCTCGTCGCACTGGCTGCGGACATTGGTAATCGCCGCGGTTACGTCAATCGCGTCGGCGGTGCGGGCATCGGCGGGCGAGAACAGGGTGACGTCGCCAGTGAAATCGGGAACGCCGACTGCAGGGCAGACCGAGCGCAGCGCGGTGATGCCCACGCCCTGCTCCACCACGATATCGCCTTCGCTGCGGCAACCGCCCAGTGCGGCAAGGCCTGCGAGAGCAGCGACTATTGCGATCCGAGCGTTCATTCCCATTCCTTATGTCCAAGCATTCGCCAGAAAGAGCGCTCCCTAGCCCTTTCACCCTATGCCGACAACCGCTAGAGACGCCTGCATGAACGCCCCCTTTCAGGAAAACCCCGCTTCCGGCGAAAAAAAGCCGCTGACCGTGTTGATCGCAGCGCCCCGCGGCTTCTGCGCCGGTGTCGATCGCGCGATCGAGATCGTCGAGAAGGCGATCGAGAAATACGGTGCGCCGGTCTATGTCCGTCACGAAATCGTGCACAACCGCTTCGTGGTCGACGGTCTGAAGGAAAAGGGCGCGATCTTCGTGGAGGAACTGGACGAGGTGCCGGACGACATGCCGGTGGTGTTCAGCGCCCACGGCGTGCCCAAGTCGGTGCCGGCCGAGGCCGAACGACGCGAGATGATCTATGTCGATGCCACCTGCCCGCTGGTGTCCAAGGTGCACCGTCAGGCGGAACGCCAGATCGAGAAGGGGCAGCACATCATCTTCATCGGCCATGCCGGCCATCCCGAGGTAATCGGCACCATGGGCCAGGTGCCCGACGGCCAGATGACGCTGGTCGAAACCGTGGAAGACGTCGCCACGCTGCCGTTCACGCAGGAAGACAGCCTGTCGTTCCTGACGCAGACGACCCTGTCGGTGGACGACACCGCCGAAATCGTGCTGGCCCTGCAGGCGCGCTATCCACAAATCGTCGCGCCCAAGGCGGAGGACATCTGCTACGCCACGTCGAACCGCCAGGAAGCCGTGAAAGCCATGGCTCCTTCGTGCGACCTGGTGCTGGTGATCGGCGCGCCCAATTCGTCCAATTCGCTGCGGCTGGTCGAGGTTGCCGAACGCATGGGCACCGACGCGAAGCTGATCCAGCGCGCATCCGAGATCGATCCCGCCTGGCTCGACGGTGTCGGCGCGGTTGGCGTCACCGCCGGCGCCAGCGCGCCCGAGCTGCTGGTGCGCGAAGTGGTGGCTCAGCTGCGCGAGTGGCGCGCGGTAGAGGAATCCACGGTGAAGACCGCCGAGGAGAAGATGACCTTCAAGCTGCCGCGCCAGTTGCTCGATTAGGAAGTGCCTTGGCGGTCTACACGCAACTTTCCGCAGAGACGCTGGCCGCGCTGATCGGCCAGTACGATGTCGGCGAGCTGGTGTCGGCCAAGGGCATTGCCGAGGGCGTTTCCAATTCCAACTGGCTGGTCGAGACTACCGGCGGCCCGGATGGCCGGACGCGGTTCATCCTGACCATGTACGAACGCCGGATCGAACTGGCGGACCTGCCCTTCTTCCTCGACCTGCTGGACCATCTTGCCGCGCACGGCTGCCCGGTGCCGCACACCATCCATGATCGCGACGGCGCATCGCATCGCCTGCTGGGCGAGAAAGCGGTCGCGCTGATCGAATTCCTGCCGGGCGTCTCGGTCGACGAGCCGACGCCGGCCCAGGCCCGCAATGTCGGCAAGGTGCTGGCGCAGATGCATGCCGCCGCGCAGGATTTTTCGGCCAGCCGCGCGAACGATCTCGGCCCCGATGCCTCGGCCCAGGTGCTGGCGGACTGCGGAGCAGCGGCGCTGGCACAGATCGATCCGGCACTGTCCGCGATGATCGATGTCGCCGCGCAGGTGGCGGGAGAATGGCCGGAGGGCCTGCCGACCTCGGTGATCCATTCGGACCTGTTCCCCGACAACGTGCTGATGCTGGGCGACCGGGTCAGCGCGCTCATCGACTTCTACTTCGCCTGCAACGACGCGATGGCCTACGACCTTGCCGTGACCCATGCGGCGTGGAGCTTCAGCGGCGATGGCCGCGGCTTCCGGCAGGACGTGGGCGATGCCCTGATTGCAGGTTACGAGAGCGAGCGCCTGTTGGGCGAAGCCGAACGCGCGGCGCTGCCGATACTGGCACAGGGCGCGACGCTGCGCTTCATCTCCAGCCGCGCGTTCGACTGGATCGACACGCCGGAAGGCGCGCTGGTGACGAAGAAGGACCCGATGGATTTCGTGCGGCGGCTGGAATTCTACCGCGCGCAAGGGGCGGCAGCTTTCGGCGCATGACCAAGGTAGAGATTTTCACCGACGGGGCCTGCAAGGGCAATCCCGGCCCGGGCGGCTGGGGCGCGATCCTGCGCAGCGGCGGCAAGGAAAAGGAACTGTCCGGCAGCGATGCCGAAACGACCAACAACCGCATGGAACTGACAGCGGCCATAGAGGCACTGAAAGCGCTCAAGAGGCCCTGCGAGATCGCGCTGCACACCGACAGCAAGTACATGATCGACGGGATCACCAAGTGGATCCACGGTTGGCGCAGGAATGGCTGGAAGAATGCGGCGAAGAAGCCGGTGGCCAATGCCGATCTGTGGCAGGCGCTGGAAGCGGCGATGGAGCCGCACCGGATCGACTGGCACTGGGTCAAGGGCCATGCCGGCCATCCGGAAAACGAACGCGCCGACCGCCTCGCTTCCGATGCGGCCGACGCGGTTCGTTAGGAAAGCTTAGCTGTCGTCGACGACGTCGGCACCCGGGCCGTTCTTCTTGATCGACTCGATGGCGTTCTTGGCGCTGGACTTCGAGGCATAGCCCTCGGTCGAGAACATGATCTCGTCGTTGTACTTGAAACGTACGCGGAACTCGCCGGCCTTGTCCTTGTAGATCTGGAAATGATGAGCCATCGATTGGTTCTCCCGTTAGAATTGAATTGACGATGCACCATAACGCGAAAGTCGCGCTTGGCTATACCGTCAAAGGTGTAAAACGCGCGGGTTCGTAAAGATTGCCATCGAGCCGCTCGGTCATGGCGTCTCGCGGCAAGCCCAGCAGCAGCTGGGCGCCATACCGAGCCGCGGCGGGCGCGGTCTGGATGCCGTAGCCACCCTGTCCGGCGAACCAGAAGAAGCCCTCGACCTGCGGATCGCACCCGTACACCGGCAGGCGATCGGGCGAGAAGCTGCGCAGGCCCGCCCATTTGCGTTCCACTGCCTCGATCTTCCAGTCGACCACCTGTTCGAAGCGGTCGATGGCCAGTGCCACGTCGTATTCCTCGGGCGCGGCATCGCAGGGCTCGCTCGGCGTCTCGTCGTGCGGACTGAGCCACAGGCGGCGGTTGTCGGGACGGAAATAGAAATCGCCCGCTATGTCGAGCGTCAGCGGCAGGTCCGCCGGCGGTGCCGGGTCGACGCGCAATTGCGCCACCGTGCGCCGCAGCGGCTGGATACCGAGCGGCTGTGCGCCGCACAGCTGCGCCACCGGATCGGCCCAAGCACCCGCCGCATTGACGACGAGGTCTGCGCGCAAGGCACCGGCTGCGCCGAAATCCAGCAGCCAGCCCGGGCCATCGCGCTGCGCGGCTTCCAGCCGGTGGCGCGTACGCAGGTCGACGCCGCCGGCCTTGGCCCGTGCAAGGTAGTGCTGGTGCAGGCCGGCGACGTCGATATCGGCGCAATTGGGTTGGCTCAGCGCATGGTCCCAGCCCGCGCGCACGCCCGGCAGCAGCGCCTCCAGCCCGGCGCGGTCCAGCCGGTCGATGGTGACGCCGGCATCGCGGAAGGTCTCGAGGAACTTGTCCACCGCCTCGGCCTGTCCCGCGCGCGCGACATAGAGGCCGCCGCGCGGAGTGAGGAAACCGCCATCGCGCAGGTAGTCGCCCGACGCCAGCGTCAGCGGCACCACATCGGGGCCGCCGTAGCACTCCTCGTAGAAGGCCGCCGAACGGCCGGTGGTGTGATAGCCGGGGTAATCCTCGGCCTCGCACAGCACGACGCGGGCATGCGGCGCCAGTTCGGCAGCGATGCTGGCACCGGCCATGCCGGCCCCGATCACGGCAATTTCGTAGTGTTCAACCATCAGCCGAGGCGGCGCTCCAGGAAGTCGTCGATCTTGGCAAGCACCTTGTTCCGGATGTCATCGACTTCGCGCAGCATCTCGTGGCGCGCCTCGGCCCCGAAGACCAGCGACTCCGCATCGGGCAGGCGCGCCAGCACGGCGCGGATGGCTGCCGGGCTGACCAACTTGTCCTCGCTGGTGGCGATCACCAGCACGGGCAGGTCGACGCTTTCGGGCGCACCGCGCGCATGGATGGCGCGGATCGAATCGAACGAAGCCCGCACCCACCCCCAGCTGCCCGCACCCAGCTTGAGTTCGGGCCGATGCTCGCGCCACCACTTCTCGTCCTGGTAGCGCTCGTCGTCGTGGGTCAGCAGGTTCTGGCGCCGCTTGTTGATCTGGATCGGCTTCTCCCCCTTGCCCCAGGCGGCGCGCCTCTCGCCGCGCAGCCTGGCCATCAGCCGGGCAAAGCCGCGCTTGGCGAATAGCGGCATCAATTCGGGATGGACGTCCAGCATGGGCGCGGTCATCACCAGCGCGTCGGGCTTGGGTGACAGCGCCTTCTCGATCACTCCGCGCAGCACCAGGTGCCCGCCCATCGAATGGCCCATCAGCACGTGCGGCCCATCGGTATGGGTCACGAAGTCTTCCCACAGGTGGGCCAGGTCGGCGACCCAATCCATGAAATCGTCGACATGGCCGGTGTGCTCGTCCGCGCCAAAGCGGCCCGATCCGGCTTGCCCGCGCCAGTCGGCGGCGACCACCTGCCAGCCGTTCAGCCGCCAGTGCTCGAAAGCCTCGATATACTTTTCGTAAGCGTCGCCGCGTCCGGCCATGAACAGGATGGAACCGCGTTTCGGCGCATCCGCTTCGGGCGCGCCCCAGTCGATCCGGCGGATCTTGTGACCGTCGGCAGCTTCCCAAAGGCTCTCCTTCGCACTTGGCGGAATCGCCCTCCGGTCGAAGCTCGCGGGGACTGCGGTAATGGTTTGGCTAATTCCAACCTCCTGCGTGTGGTTACTTTTTGGTAAGCCATGCGCGCTAGCACAAGCCTCACAGGGATTTACCGGGGGCTTCATGCTAGACGATCCAATCAAGTACGGACTGCTTGCCGCCTTGGCAATTGCACTGCTGGTCGCGGCCTATACCGACCTGAAGAGCCGCCGTATCGCCAATTGGCTGAACGGCGCGATCGCGCTGGGCGCCCCGATTTTCTGGTGGGCCGCCGGCATCCCCTTCCTGCCCACCGACGGCTGGTTCGAACCGACCAGCATCGTGGCGCAGCTGGGCGTGGCGGTGATCACCTTCGCCATCCTTTCCGTGCTGTTTGCCATCCGCGCGATGGGCGGCGGCGACGTCAAGTTGCTGACCGCGCTGGCGCTGTGGATCGCCCCGGCACTGTACCTGAAACTGATCGTGATGATGGCGCTGCTCGGCGGCGTCCTCACCCTGGTCTTCGGCGGCTGGAACGTGATGCGCCGCCAGAAGAACCGCATCGCCATTCCATATGGCGTCGCCATCTCGGCGGCCGCCCTGTGGGTGCTCGGCTCCTTCTACATGCCGGTTTCGGCCATGGCCGGAGCTGCGCAGTGAACCTGATTTTAACCAATGCCGCCGTATCTGGCGGAAACCTTAACGCAAGGACCATCTGAGGGGGCTTGACGCACCATGGACAAGAAGAAGCTTATTCTGCTGGTAGGAGCGCTGATCATCGCGGTCGGCACTGCCCTTGCCGCGCGGAGCATGTTCGCCGGTGCTGCGGCACCTGAAGCTACGGCAGTCGAAGCCGAACCGCAGGGCCCGAAGGTCCTGGTGGCGAAGCGCGGCCTGCCGGTCGGCACCATCATCACTGCAGATGCCGTGGCTTACCAGCTGTGGCCGCAGGAACTGGTGCAGGATGCCTACTTCATCGATGGCGAGGCCGACATGGAATCGCTGCTGGGCACCGTTGTCCGCCACCAGATTACGGCTGGTGAACCGGTGACTCAGGGTTCGCTCGTAGCGCCTGGAGATCGCGGCTTCCTGGCTGCGGCGCTTGGCCCGGGCATGCGTGCCGTCACCGTGCCGGTGTCCGCGCGTACCGGTGTGGCCGGCTTCGTGTTCCCGGGTGATCGCGTGGACATGGTGCTGACCCAGACCGTCACCGGCGACGAGGGTGAAGCCCTGCGTACCTCGGAAACGATCCTTACCAACCTGCGCGTGCTGGCGACCGACCAGTCGACCGAAACCACCACCACCGAGGACGGCCGCACCGTGGTTCGTGCCTTCCGTACGGTGACGATGGAAGTGACGCCGCGCATCGCCGAAAAGATTGCCGTGGCCCAGACCATCGGCACGCTCAGCCTGTCGCTGCGCTCCATCGCCGACAACCAGGCCGAACTCGAACGCGCCATTGCCGCGGGCGAAGTCAACCTGCCGAACGATGCTTCCGCCGAGGAAGAAGAGAGCATCCTGCGGGCCGCCATGTCGCGTCCGGGTGAAGGTGCCACCACCTTCCAGACCGGCGGTGACGTGTCGCGCTTCCAGCGTCGCAGCCTGCCCCCGCGCGGTGGCGACGGCGGCAACAACGATCGCCAGCCGGCCATGGCCTACACCCCGGGTGTATCCGCTGACGCCACGCCCTCGGGCCCGACCGTCCGCGTAACCCGTGGCCAGACCACCGTGGTGACCCCGGTGGGCACGGGCGCCGGTGCGCTGCTCGACCGCCAGAGCCAGTCCATGAACCAGGGTGCACGTGTCGGTTCCGTCGGCATGTCCACGCTGCGGTGATCGCCATGAGCAAACTGAACACCCAATCCACTTCGCCGATAAACGCGAAAACGAAAGGCAAGACGATGACGAGCCGCCTTTTCAAGACCGTGCTGAGCGCAGCCTGCGCCCTTGCACCGCTGGCCGCCGTGCCGGCCGGCACCGCCAGTGCCCAGACCGCCGTCAGCCCGGCACAGGATATCGTCCTGTCGATCGGTCGCGGCGAGCTGATCACCGTTCCCGGCACCATGGCCGACATCTTCGTGTCGAACGACCAGGTCGCCGACGTGCAGGTGAAGAGCCAGCGCCAGCTGTATGTCTTCGGCCTGTCGGGCGGTGAGACCACGATCTACGCCAGCAACGCTGCCGGCGACATCATCTGGTCGGCCAATGTCCGCGTCGGTTCGAACATCGACTCCATCGACCAGATGCTGGGCCTGGCCATGCCGGAAGCCGACATCCGCGTCGCCACCATGGGCTCCAACACCGTGCTGCTGACCGGCACCGTGGCTGCTCCCGAGGATGCCTCGGAAGCCGAACGCCTGGTGCAGGCCTTCGTCGGTGACGATGCCAATGTCATCTCGCGTCTGCGCATGGCGACGCCGCTGCAGGTCAACCTGCGCGTCCGCTTCGCCGAAGTCAGCCGCTCGCTGGTTCGCAACCTCGGCGCCAACCTGACCACGATCGACAGTACCGGTGGTTTCCAGTTCGGTCTCGCTCGCGGTCGCACGGTGACCGAACAGTTCAACGCCCTCGGCGGTCCGCTGGGCATGGGCACCGCGATCGACGGCTGTGTTCCGCCGATCCTTCCGGACGGCACCTGCACCGGCACCATTCCGGGCACGGCCATCAACCCGGTCGAAGGCCAGACCACCCTGGGCGGCATCGGTGAATTCCTCGGCCTCGACATTGCCGGCGCGCTGGACCTCGGGGAAACCCGCGGCCTGGTGACCACGCTGTCGCAGCCGAACCTCACCGCCCTGTCGGGCGAAACGGCCGAATTCCTCGCCGGTGGCGAATTCCCGATCCCGCTGTCGCAGGGTCTGGGCACCACCACCGTCGAATACAAGAAGTTCGGTGTCAGCCTGGCCTACACGCCGACGGTGCTGGCCAACGGCCGCATCTCGATCCGCGTGCGTCCGGAAGTTTCCGAACTTTCGAGCCAGGGTTCGGTGACGCTGAACGGCTTCCAGATCCCCGCCCTCACCATCCGCCGCGCGGAAACCTCGGTGGAGCTGGGTTCGGGCGAAAGCATCATGATCGCCGGCCTGCTGTCGAACAACGCGCAGAACTCGATCGACCAGACTCCGGGCGTCGGCGACCTGCCGATCATCGGTAACCTGTTCCGCTCGACCAGCTTCCAGCGCGGCGAGACCGAGCTGGTCATCGTGATCACGCCGTACCTGGTGCGTCCGGTCGACGACCGCGACATCCACCTGCCGACGGACGGCTTCCAGGTGCCTGGCGCCATGGAACAGTTCCTGCTGGGTCGTGAAACCGCTGGCGTCAACGGCGCCACCCGTCCGGGTCCGCGCGCTGCCAACGAAGCGCCGGCCAATCCGGAAGTCAGCCTGATCGACCAGAACGGCACCGCACTTGCCGGCGGCGAAAGCCCGGCAGGCGCAGCAACCCAGACCGCCGCGGCCCCCACGCCCGGCTTCAGCATCGCTAACGGAGAGTGATCGCCATGACCAACAGCCTCAAACGCGCTGCCAGCTCTGTCCTGGCGATCTCGCTCGGCCTTGGCCTTGCCGCCTGCGGCACGGACTACGCCACCAACAACTACTCGCTCAACAGCGTCCGCCAGCCGGTCGTCGAGCGTAGCAACTTCGTGCTCGACCTGCGTACCAGCCAGGCTGGCCTCGACGGTCTCGAGCAGAGCCGCCTCGCCGACTGGTTCGAGACGCTCGACCTTGGCTATGGCGACCGCGTTGCCATCGACACCGCAGTCGAGAATCCCGCCGTGCGCGAGGACGTGGCTGCCGTGGCCGGACGCTTCGGCATCCTGCTGGCCGAGGGCGCCCCGGTAACCCAGGGCTATATCGATCCGGGCAATGTCCGCGTCGTGGTGACCCGCTCTACCGCCCATGTCCCGGGCTGCCCGGACTGGTCGGAAGGCTACGGCTTCGAGCGCGACAATTACACCTCCGACGGCTTCGGCTGCGCGGTGAACGGCAACCTGGCCGCGATGATCGCCGATCCGGAGCATCTGCTCGAAGGTGCCGAGGGCACGGGTGACACGGTCATCATGACCAGCAACCGCGCAATCGACTCCTATCGCAACCAGGAGCCGACCGGCTCCGGTGGTCTCCCGCAAGTCTCCTCTTCCGAAGGGAACTGATCGATGAACTCGCCTTTCAAAACCGGAGCCACGGGCAATCGCGACCCGTTTGCCGCCTATATCTGCGACGAGAACGCGCTGGACGTGCTGCGTCCCGTGGTGATCGAAATGGGCTGGGCGCCCGAGAAGTGCAACAAGGGTGGCCTGCGTAACGCCATCCAGTCGCTCTCGATCTCCGCCAGCCCGGCGATCCTGATGGTCGACCTGTCGGAAAGCGGTGACCCGCTGAACGACATCAACGCCCTGGCCGAGGTCTGCGAGCCCGGCACGGTGGTGATCGCCGTCGGCCAGGTGAACGACGTGCGCCTCTATCGCGACCTGCTCGCCAGCGGCATTCACGACTACCTGCTGAAGCCGCTGTCGGCCAGCCAGCTGCGCGACGCGCTGACGCAGGCGCAGGCCGTGTTTTCCGCTCCCCGCAATGCCGAGGGTGAAGGCGAACGCGAACATGTCTCCACCGCAGTGGTCGGCACGCGCGGCGGTGTGGGTGCTTCCACCCTCGCCACTTCGCTGGCCTGGCTGTTCGCTTCCGAACACCAGCGCTCGACCGCGCTGCTGGACCTCGACGTGCACTTCGGCACCGGCGCGCTGGCGCTGGACCTGGAGCCGGGCCGCGGCCTGACCGACGCGATCGAGAACCCCAGCCGCATCGACGGCCTGTTCATCGAACGCGCCATGATCCGCGCCAACGACAACCTGGCCATCATGTCTGCCGAAGCGCCGATCAATTCGCCGCTGATGACCGACGGCACCGCCTTCCTGCAACTGGAAGAGGAGTTCCGCCAGGCCTTCGACACTACCGTCATCGACCTGCCACGCAACATGCTGATCAACTTCCCGCACCTGCTGCAGGAAGTGAACGTCGTGACACTGGTGACCGAGCTGACGCTGGCTTCGGCGCGCGACACGATCCGCATCCTCAGCTGGCTGAAGCAGAACGCCCCGGCGGCGCATCCGCTGGTGGTCTGCAACAAGATGCAGAGCGGCGCAGCCGAAATCAGCAAGGCCGATTTCGAGGCCTCGATCGAACGCAAGATCAACTTCCAGATCCCGTTCGACCAGAAGGCCGCGGCCAATGCCGCCAAGCTGGGCCAGACCTTCATCGAAGCCAACAAGAGCTCGAAGACGGTCACCCCGATCCGCGAAATCGCCAGCATGATCGTCGGCGTGACCGAGGACGACGGCGCCAGCATCGAGCAGGCCGGACAGAAGGGCTCCATGCTCGGCAAGTTCGACCTCAAGTCGCTGCTGGGCGGCGCGACCAAGAAGAGCGCCGCTGCCGAAACCGAACCGGCTGAATAATACCGTGACGAGCGGGCGGGGCCCGGCCCCGCCCCTCGCTTGACCAAGTCAATTACGGACATGTGAAAGAAGGGTACCCATGAGCATCATCCAGCTCCTGCTTATTGCCGGTGGCCTCATGGGCCTGATGATCCTGGGCTACGTGCTGGCCACCGGCTCCTCGCCGGCCAAGGAAAGCCAGCGCCGCCTCCAGGCCGTGCGCTATCGCCACTCGCAAAGCACCGAGAACCGGGTCGAAAGCCAGCTGAAGAAGGCGATCGCCGCGCGTAAGCCGAAACAGTTTACGCGGGCCGGTGCCAACTCGCGCATGGAAGCCCTCGCCCAGCGGCTGGACCGCACCGGCATGGGCTGGAGCCTGTCGCAGTACTTCTACGCCTCGATCGGCCTTGGCCTGGTGGTGACCGCGCTGATGTACCTGCAAACGGGTGCCGCGCTGTTGTCGCTCGGTCTCGGCGTGCTGGCCGGTGCCGGCCTGCCGCACCTGGTCGTGAACTTCTTCATCAAGCGTCGCACCAACAACTTCAACGCCAAGTTCCCGGACGGGATCGAGCTGCTCGTGCGCGGTCTGCGCTCGGGCCTGCCCGTCACCGAGACGCTGGGCGTGGTGGCGCAGGAAGTGCCCGGCCCGGTGGGCCAGGAATTCCGCGCGGTGACCGAACGCATCAAGATCGGCCGCACCATGGAGGAAGCCCTCCAGGAAACGGCGGACAAGCTGGGTACGGCGGAATTCCAGTTCTTCGTCATCACGCTGGCTATCCAGCGCGAGACGGGTGGTAACCTGGCCGAGACGCTGTCCAACCTGTCGGACGTGCTGCGCAAGCGCGCCCAGATGAAGCTCAAGATCAAGGCGATGAGCTCGGAATCCAAGGCATCGGCCTACATCGTGGGTGCCCTGCCGTTCATCGTGTTCGGCCTGATCTACTGGATCAACCCGAACTATATCGGCGGCTTCTTCGAAGACGAGCGCCTGATCGTGACCGGCCTTGGCGGCCTGGTGTGGATGGGCATCGGCGCCGGCATCATGGCCAAGATGGTCAGCTTCGAAATCTGAGCCTGGAGGAACGAGAGAAATGCTGATGATCGCTCCCTCTTCCGGCCCCACGCTGCTCGGCGTCGACGTTGTCCTCGTCGGCTCGATCCTGGCCGGTATTGCCGCGCTCGCCATGGTCATGGCGGTCTATGCCGCGGTGACCGTGAAGGATCCGATGGCGAAGCGCGTGAAGGCGCTGAACGAACGCCGCGCGGAATTGAAATCCGGCATGCTGACGCAGGGTTCCAAGAAGCGCCAGAGCCTGACCCGCCGGTCGGAAACGACCGACAAGATGAAAGACACGCTGCAGGGCATGAAGGTCCTGCAGGAAAGCCAGGTCAAGATCATCCAGCAGAAGCTGGCGCAGGCGGGTTACCGCAACAAGGAACTGGCCATCATCATCATCTTCGCACGCATGGTGCTGCCGGTGGTGCTGGGCATGGTCGGCGTGGTGATCTTCTACTGGACCGACATGTTCCCCGACTGGGGCAGCATGAAGCGTTTCTTCGGCTTCGCCGCACTGGTGGCGCTGGGCTACAAGGGTCCGGAAATCTACCTGTCGAACGTCGCGCAGAAGCGTACCGCCGCGATCCAGAAGGGCCTGCCCGACGCGCTCGACCTGCTGGTCATCTGCGCCGAGGCCGGCCTGACCGTCGACGCCGCGTTCAACCGCGTCGCCAAGGAACTGGGCCGCGCCTATCCGGAACTGGGTGACGAATTCGCCCTGACCGCGATCGAACTGTCGTTCCTGACCGAACGCCGCCAGGCCTTCGAGAACCTCGCCTACCGTGTCGACCTCGACGCCGTACGCGGCGTGGTGACGACCATGGTGCAGACCGAACGCTACGGTACGCCGCTGGCTTCCGCCCTGCGCGTGCTCTCCGCCGAATTCCGTAACGAACGCATGATGCGCGCCGAGGAAAAGGCAGCCCGTCTGCCGGCGATCATGACCGTGCCGCTGATCCTGTTCATCCTGCCGGTGCTGTTCATCGTTATTCTCGGTCCGGCAGCCTGCTCAATCTCCGACGCCTTCTCGGGCGACGGCCCTCCGGGCAGCTAAGGCAGGACCGCCAAGGCAAGACACAAACCCCGCCCGGAGCGATCCGGGCGGGGTTTTGTTTTCGTGACTACCGCGTGCGGAAGCGAAGCTGGCCGCAGGTCGATTGCCTGCCGGCCGGCGCCTGGGACTGGAGCAGCCCTACTTTATCCCGAAGCCGGTCTCGAAATCGCCGCCTTCGAGTTCCTCCGCCCGATGGCGAGCCCGTTCCAGCAGGGTGCGGAACAGGTCCAGTTCCTCTCTCGAGAAACCTTCGAACAACTGGCGTTCGATTTCCTTGGCCAGTGGCATGATCTCGCCGTGCATCGTGCGTCCCGCATCGGTCAGGTCGAGCAGGTGCGAGCGGCCATCCGCCTCGTTCGGCGTGCGGATCGCCAGTTCACGTTCTTCAAGGCCCTTGCAGGCGCGGTTGACCGCGACCTTGTCCATCAGCGTCCGGCGGGTGAGGTCACGCTGGGTCAGCGCACCATTGTCACCCAGGATGGCCATGACGCGCCATTCGGGAATGCTCAGGCCGAATCGCTGGCGATATTCCATCGCGATGCGGCCACTGACCGCATTGGACGCCAGCGAGAGCTGGTAGGGCAGGAATCGCGAGAGCGGGCTTGTCGGTTGCATCAGCAACTACCTTGTTGAACTTTGCGCGACTTTGCAAGTTTCACGCACTAATCTTGAGGTCCCGGGAAGATTTCTATCAAACGACCGGCGATTGCGTCGAGTCTTGTTACGGCCGGAATGTCCCACTTTTCCCGAGGGGTAATGATCGAGGTATCGAGAATCGTGTCGATCGGGCTGGCCTTGCGTTCGCCGGGCAGCGCCGCTGCCAGTTCCGCCAGCATGGCGCGGGCGCGTTCGCCGTTTTCCTTCATCACCTTGAGGATGTCGGTGACGTCGACGTCCTCGGTCGGATCGCGCCAGCAGTCGTAATCGGTCACCATGGCCATCAGGGCATAAGGCAGCTCGGCCTCCCGCGCGAGCCGCGCCTCGGGCATGGCGGTCATGCCGATCACGTCCGCCCCCCACTGCCGATAGAGATGGCTTTCCGCGCGGGTGGAGAACTGCGGCCCCTCGATGGCGATGTAGGTCCCGCCCTTTTGGACCTTGGCCCCGGCCTTCTTGGCCGCCTTGGCGGCGTAGTCGGACAGGCGGGGGCAGACCGGGTCGGCCAGCGGGACATGCGCGACGATGCCGTCGCCGAAGAAACTGCGCTCGCGCCCTGCGGTACGATCGATGAACTGGTCGACCGCGACGAATTCGCCCGGAGCCAGCTTTTCCTGCAGGCTACCGATCGCGGAAATCGCCAGCACGTCGGTGACGCCGCAGCGCTTAAGCACGTCGATATTGGCACGGTAGTTCACCCGGCTGGGCGAATGCACGTGCCCTTCCCCGTGCCGGGCGATGAAGGTGAATTTCACCTCGCCGATCTTGCCGGTGGTGACCGGGCCGGAAGGCTCGCCGAACGCGCTCTTCACCGCGATCTGCTGCGCATCTTCCAGCGCGCCCGGTTCGTACAGGCCCGATCCGCCGATAACCCCGATGTGCCAGCCCGGCATGGCTTCCCTCCCCTTGCGAGCTGCCGCCTATTTCGGCGGCATGCGGATTGCGCCATCCAGCCGCACGGTTTCCGCGTTCATGTATTCGCTCTCCACCATGAAGCAGACGAGCGCAGCATATTCCTCGGGCCGGCCGAGCCGCTTGGGAAACGGCACCGAAGCCGCCAGCGCGACCTGCGCCTTTTCCGGCAGGCCGGCCATCATCGGAGTATGGAAGATACCCGGAAGAATGGTGTTAACGCGAATGCCCTCGTTCATCAGGTCGCGCGCTACCGGCAGGGTCATGCCCTTCACGCCCGCCTTCGACGCGGCATAGGCGACCTGGCCGATCTGGCCGTCTTCGGCGGCGACGGAGGCGGTGTTGATCATCACCCCACGCTCGCCGTGTTCATTCACCGGGTCCAGCGTCATGATACCGGTGGCGGCCTTGGCCATGCACTGGAAGGTGCCGATCAGGTTGATCTTGATGGTCTTCTCGAACAGCTCGAACGGCAGGTGGCTGATCTCGCCGGTCTCGCGGTCGCGGCGGGTCAGCTTGCCGATGGTGCCCACGCCGGCGCAGTTGACCAGCACGCGCTCCTGCCCGTGCGCCGCGCGCGCCTTGGCAAAGCCTGCCTCGACCGACGCACCGTCGGACACGTCGACCTTGCAGAAAACTCCGCCGATTTCGGCGGCGACCTTTTCGCCCAGTTCCTCGTTGAGGTCGAACAGCGCCACCTTGGCGCCCTTGGCGGCCAGCGCCCGTGCGGTCGCCTCGCCGAGGCCGGATGCACCGCCCGTGACCACTGCGGCCAGATTGCTGTCGATCTGCATGATGTCTCCTCGAATTCGCCCGGGCCCCGATGTGCCCGCCTTGCCACAGGCTCCTAGCCGCCCCAACCCGTTGGTCAAGCGGCGCAACGCAGGACACGGAAATGCCATGTGGTCTAAGTGCAACAGCGCCCGGACAATCTCGAAGATCCTACCGTTTACAATTGCAACCGAATTGCCCTTCCCGCAGGCAATACACAGGCAAGAACTGCCAGTTCGGTCGCCCGGGGTCACTTAGCGATCGGATTAGGACAATCCATTTTACCAGACCGACGGGACTCGGTCGCATTGTGGGGAAACAACCAGTGAAGCTTCGAACAGCTCTGAAGGGCGCATGCGCTCCCATAGCCTTCTCGGTGGCACTCGCCGCCAGCCCGGCCCTCGCCCAGGACACGGACCAGGACGCCGAAGAAATCACCGCAGATGATGAAGACGAAGACGTAGTCAGCGCTACTGGCCAGACCAGCAGCAGCGGCACCATCTTCGTTACCGGTTCGCGCATCCGTCGCGACGAATTCAGCTCGGCCTCGCCGATCACCCTGGTCGATCCGGAAATCGCCGTTCGCCAGGGCCTGATGGACACCGGTTCGCTGGTCCAGGGTTCGCCGATCGCCGCCGGTTCGGCGCAGGTGACCTCCGCCATTTCGAGCGTCTTCCTGGTCGATGGTGGCCAGGGCGTGCAGACCATCTCGCTGCGCGGCCTCGGCGCCAACCGCACGCTGGTGCTGCTCAACGGTCGTCGTGCTGGCCCGGCCGGTACGCGCGGCGGCGTTTCCGCCTTCGACCTCAACGTCCTCCCGCAGTCGATCGTCGAACGCGTCGACATCCTGAAGGACGGTGCATCGTCGATTTACGGTTCGGACGCCGTGGCCGGCGTGGTCAACCTGATCACCAAGACCGACACCGACGGCATCGAGATCGACCTGTTCGGCTCGCTGCCCGAATCCAGCGGCGGCGAAACCTTCTCGGCTTCCGCCACCTGGGGTACCACCTTCGACCGCGGCCACGTGCTGGTCTCGGCCAACTACTACCGCCAGAACGAACTGGCGCGTGGTGACCGCGACTATCTCGGCTGCCCGGAAGAGTACGTCTTCACCGACCTGTCCTTCCAGACCCGTGCCGACCGCATCGACCCGCGCACCGGCGAATTCGCCTGCCGCGGTGACAGCACCACCACCTGGGGCCACGTCTGGACCTACGACTACAGCTACTACTACTCGCCGAATGGCTCGAACATTCCGGGTAGCGCTGGCGTGGGCGACGTGTCGCTGCTGCAGTACAGCTATCCGGGCGACAACCTCGGCCAGTACCTGCCGCCCGTCGGCACGCGTATCGACGCCGGCCAGATCGGTGTTCCGGAAGGCTGGTATGCCGTGGCATACGACGCAGCTTCGGACCCGCTGACCAACCGTTACCACCCGCTGATGGATCAGGATTCGCTGATCCCGCAGACCGACCGCTACACGCTGTATGTCGATGCGGCTTACGAGCTGTTCGACGGCGGCGAAGTCTACACCGAACTGCTCTACAACAATCGTAAGACCTATTACGATTCCTCGGGCCAGGTGTGGCAGTTCGGCCTGGGTTCGGACCTGGGCGCACGCAGCCCGGTCGGCTACGGCCTGTTCGGCCTGCCCGACTTCTTCGGCGACCCGCTGGCCGGTGAATTCGCTGGTCCGGCACTGTTCTCGCCGACGGCCTTCATCGACTGGTACGACAGCTCGCAGGACGTCGACTACTACCGCGGCGTGCTTGGCATCCGTGGCGACATCTCCTCGAGCTGGAGCTACGACCTCTACGGCCAGTACTCGCTGTCGGACGGTGACTACACCAACCAGCGCGTGCTGCAGGACGCCATCGACTCGCAGGACCTGCGTGGCTCCTTCGGTCCGGCTCCCTCGCCTTGCGGAAACTACGTGACCCCGATTTCGGGCCGCCAGTGCGTCGACGTCGACTGGTACAGCCCGCGTGTCATGTACGGTGACTTCACGGCCGAGGAACTGGCGTTCCTGACCGACACCGAAACCGGCAACACCGAATATACCCAGATCTACGTTGAAGGCGTCGTTTCCGGCGACCTCATCGAGCTGTGGGGTGACGGTCCGGTCGGCGTCGCACTGGGTGCTGCCTATCGCCAGGACGAAATCAACGACGTTCCGGGTGATATAACCCTGGCCGGCAACGTCTGGGGCGGCGGTGCCTCGGGCATCACCGCCGGTAAGAGCGACACCTACGAAGCCTTCGGCGAAATCAACATTCCGCTGCTGGCCGACCTGCCGCTCATCCAGAGCCTGAACCTGACCGCCGCAGGCCGCGTCACCAACGTGACCGCAACCCGCGCTTCGGACGGTGCCAGCGACGAGCGTAACGGCAACTGGACCTACAAGCTGGGTGCCGACTGGGAAGTGACCGACTGGCTGCGTTTCCGCAGCACCTACGGCACCTCGTTCCGTGCTCCGGCACTATTCGAGCAGTTCCTGGCCGACCAGACCGGCAGCCTGTCGCAGCGTAACCTCGACCCCTGTATCCAGTGGGGCAACGCGCTGGCCGATGGCGACATCACCCAGAACTTCGCCAACAACTGTGCGGCTGACGGCGTTGCCGCCAACCACACCGGTGCGGGCATCAGCGGCGCGGTTATCCGCGGCGGTGGTCTGGGCGTGCTGGATCCGGAAGAATCGACCTCGTGGACGGCCTCGGTCATCCTGACGCCGAACTTCTCGTTCCTGCCGAACACCCGCCTGAGCCTGGCAGTCGACTACTTCGACATCGAAGTGACCGGCGAAATCGCCGTGTTCGGTGCACGTAACGTGATCTCGGGCTGCTACTCGTCGGACTTCTATCCGAACGATCCGTTCTGTTCGCTGTTCGCCCGTGTCGACGACCTCGACCCGAGCAACCCGTTCTGGAACGCCGGTAACGGTTCGAACATCGCCTTCGTCCGCGACAGCTTCGTGAACATCAACAGCCAGGAGCAGGAAGGCGTCGACGTGACCGCACGTATGGTCCACGACTTCGCCGGCGACGCGACCCTGACCGTTCAGGGCCAGATGACCTGGCAGTTCACCGACGTGACCGCGATCTTCGCAGGCTTCCCCGAAAACCAGAGCGAGGAAGTCGGCGAGCCGACCTTCGTGGGCGACTTCTTCGCCCAGCTCGACCTGGGTGACTTCTCGATCTTCTACAGTCTGGATGTCATCGGTGACGCCGGTAGCGACAGCATCCGCGACTACGTGGAAAGCTTCCTGAGCTCCGACGACCTCAACGGCGACGGCATCGCTTCGGTTGCAGAAGTCTACGACAGCCTCTCGCAGGGCGAGATCGACGGGTTCCTGTGCCCGGGCGGTCGCTGCCGCAAGCTGACGACCGATGCGACGTTCTTCCACAGCGCATCGCTCAGCTACGAGTTCAACGAGAACCTGCGCATGACGGTTGGTGCTTCGAACCTGTTCGACACCCAGCCGCCGCGTGTGTCGCAGGTCGGCGGCGACGGCATCGCCTCCTACGGTGTCGGCGTGCTGTACTCGCAGTACGACCTGCTGGGCCGTCGCTTCTTCGCGAACCTCAACATCCGCTACTGATCAGCTCGCTGATTGCTAGCCAAAGAGGGGCGGCGGGTGACAAACCCGCCGCCCTTCGTTTATCCGCTGCCCGCAACCCGATTCCGCGCAGGACCAATCGATGACCCGTATCCGCCTGAAGCCCGACACGCTCGACGAAGAGAACCGCAAGTTCAGCCAGGAACGGCTGCCGCGGCCGCTGTTCCTCAACTCCGTGCCCAAGTCTGGCAGCCACCTGCTGAAGAACATCATGCGGATGTTCGTGCCAGTGGAGGACCACTTCAAGGAACAGTTCATTCAGTGGGGCAACCTGCAGCAGTACAAGCACGCCTTCCGCGCGGAGGCGAAGATGCTGAGCTGGGGCCACCTGCTGTTCTCCGACGCCTCGGCAGTGGAAGCCGCGCCTGCGCGCAAGATCATCCTGGTGCGCGATCCGCACACCTGGGTGCTGGCCCGCGCCCGGTTCTTCCTGTCGGACGAGTTCGGTGACAACTCTGTGCTGGTGAAGAACGGCGAGCTGACGGTGGATTCGCTGATCAACCTGATGATCTTCGGCATCCACGGCAAGGCGATGTCCATGCGCGAGCTGTTCACCTACAACGCCGTCGCCTGGGAAGGCTCGGATGCCACCATGCTGCGTTATGAAGACCTGGTGCAGGCGGTGAAGACGCTCGGCTCGGATGAAAGCGATGCCTATTTCATGGCCCTGTTCGAAGCCGCCGGCCTCGCCAGCGTGCCGGACGACTGGCAGGAACGCGTGCGCATCGGTTCGGACCGCAAGCAGAGCGGCACCGCGCGCGAAAACCTGTCTTCGGAAGTCGGGATCGAGATTCCCAAGGCGCTGACCGAGCGGCAGAAGGAAATCGTCGAATTCGCGGCTCCGGGACTCAGGGCGCTGCTCGGCTACACCTGAGCCCCGGTGCGGTAGTGGTGGTTACTCGACCACCATCTGCAATTCGCCGTCGCCCTCGTCGATCTTGACCGTGCTGCCGTCGGGAATCTCGCCCGCCAGGAGCTTCTCCGCCAGCGGATCCTGCAGGTAGCGCTGCACCGTCCGCTTGAGCGGGCGCGCGCCATAGACCGGATCGTAACCGACGCGGCCCAGCCACTTGCGGGCACCCTCGGTCAGGTCGAGCACGATCTTGCGATCCTTCAGCAGCTTCTGCACCCGTGCCACCTGGATATCCACGATCGGTGCCATGTGCTCCATCGCCAGGCGGTGGAACAGCACGATCTCGTCCAGGCGGTTGAGGAACTCAGGGCGGAAATGGCCGCGCACGACGTCCATCACCTGGTCTTCCACGTCCTCCACCTTCTGGTCGTCTTCCAGGTTGGAGAGGAACTGGCTGCCGAGGTTGCTGGTGAGGATGATCAGCGTGTTGCTGAAATCGACCTTGCGGCCCTGCCCGTCGGTCAGGTGACCGTCGTCCAGCACCTGCAGCAGCACGTTGAAGACGTCGCTGTGCGCCTTCTCCACCTCGTCGAACAGCACGACCTGGTAGGGTCGACGGCGGACAGCTTCGGTCAGCACGCCGCCTTCCTCGTAGCCGACATAGCCCGGAGGCGCGCCGATCAGGCGGGCCACCGCGTGCTTCTCCATGAATTCGCTCATGTCGATGCGCACCATGGCCTGGTCGTCGTCGAACAGGAATGCGGCCAGCGCCTTGGTCAGCTCGGTCTTGCCGACGCCGGTGGGGCCGAGGAACAGGAAGCTGCCCAGCGGACGGTTCGGGTCCTGCAGACCTGCCCGCGCCCGGCGCACGGCCTTGGATACGGCGACGACGGCCTTTTCCTGGCCGATCACGCGCTTGCCCAGCACCTCTTCCATCTTCAGCAGCTTTTCGCGCTCGCCTTCCATCATCTTCTCGATGGGAACGCCGGTCCAGCGGCTGACGACGGAGGCGATGTCGTCCTCGGTCACCTCTTCCTTCAGCAGCGCGTTGTCGGTGTGGGTGCCGGCTTCTTCCAGCGCTTTTTCCAGCTGCGGGATCTTGCCGTATTGCAGCTCGCCCGCCTTGGCGAGGTCGCCTGCGCGCTGCGCCTGCTCCAGCTCGATCCGCGCCGCGTCGAGGTCTTCCTTGATCTTCGCCTCGGCATGGATCTTGTCGCGTTCGTTCTGCCAGCGCGTGGTCAGTTCGGCCGACTGCTGCTCAAGGTTCGCCAGTTCCTCGCGCAGCGCCGCAAGGCGATCCTTGGAAGCCGCGTCGCTCTCCTTGGACAGCGCCTGCTCCTCGATCTTCAACTGGATGATGCGCCGGTCGAGCGCCTCGATTTCCTCGGGCTTGCTCTCCACTTCCATGCGGATGCGGCTGGCGGCCTCGTCCATCAGGTCGATCGCCTTGTCGGGCAGGAAGCGGTCGGAAATGTAGCGTTCGGAAAGCTGCGCGGCGGCGACGATGGCGGCATCGGTGATGCGCACCCCGTGGTGCAGCTCGTACTTCTCCTTGATGCCGCGCAGGATGGAGATGGTGTCCTCCACGCTCGGTTCGTCGACGAAGACCGGCTGGAAGCGCCGTTGCAGCGCGGCGTCCTTTTCCACGTACTTCTGGTATTCATCCAGCGTGGTCGCGCCGATGCAATGCAGCTCACCGCGGGCCAGCGCGGGCTTCAGCAGGTTGGAGGCATCCATGCTGCCTTCCGAGGCGCCCGCGCCGATCAGCGTGTGCATCTCGTCGATGAACAGGATGATCTGGCCGCCGGCGTCCTTCACCTCGTCGAGCACGGTCTTGAGCCGTTCCTCGAACTCGCCGCGATATTTCGCACCGGCGATCAGCGCGCCCATGTCGAGCGCCATCAGCGTGCGATCCTTCAGGCTGTCGGGCACGTCGCCGTTGGCGATGCGCAGCGCCAGGCCTTCCGCAATTGCGGTCTTTCCGGTGCCGGGCTCGCCGATCAGGACGGGGTTGTTCTTGGTGCGCCGGGCAAGGATCTGCACGGTGCGACGGATTTCCTCGTCACGGCCGATGACCGGGTCGAGCTTGCCGTCCTTTGCCTTCTGCGTGAGGTCCTGCGCATACTTCTTCATCGCGTCGTAGGCGGCTTCGGCATTGGCGCTGTCCGCCGTCTTGCCCTTGCGCAGTTCGTTGATCGCGGTGTTGAGCGCTTCTGCGGTAACGCCGGCATCGGCCAGCACTTCGCCGACCTTGGTCTGCTTCGCCAGCACCAGCGCCAGCAGCAGGCGTTCGACGGTGACGAAGCTGTCGCCCGCTTTCTCGGCAATCTGTTCGGCCTGGTCGAGCACGCGCACGGCATCGTTGTCGAGGCCCGGAGTCTGCTGCGCCCCGCCCCCGCTGACCGAGGGAATCTTGGCGAGCAATGCGTCCACTTCCTGCACAGCCCGGCCGGGGTTGCCGCCCGCCCGCTGGATCAGGCCTGCGGCCATGCCCTCCTCATCTTCGAGGAGCGCCTTGGCGAGATGTTCGGGACTGATGCGCTGGTGGCTGTTGCGGATCGCGACCGTCTGCGCGCTTTGCAGGAAGCCGCGAGCGCGGTCGGTGAATTTTTCCAGGTTCATTCCTTGCCCCTTGACTGGTTTCACCAAAACATAGTGTTGCACATGCGCAACACAAGGGTCGTTGAGCGGGTTATTTCATGCCGTCGTCGAACAGCTGCCACCAAACGTCGCCAATGCCAATCGCGCACGTGATAGCGGGTGTGGCCAAGCCGGCGCTTTGACGCAGAGCAAGCCCATTGGCCGAAGGACCGATGGCCATCGACAAATGACATTGTTCGGGGAACAAACGGGTTTCGCTCCGCCCCCTTCGTGCTATCCCGTTTCGCATGAAATGGAATCTCGCGCTCCGCACGCTCGCCCCGTTCGCCGCCTTCGCGCTGGCGGCCTGTTCCACCGCCGCCACGGCCCCGGTCGAAACGGCCAGCGCGCCGGTTGCGGAAACGCAGAACGACATCGCCTCGCTCGAAGAGCTGATCGCGGCCGTCGACATCCCGTACGAGACGTTCACGCTCGAAAATGGGCTGACCACCATCGTCCACACCGATCGCAAGTCGCCGCTGGTGGGCGTGACGGTCTACTACCGCGTCGGCTCCAAGTCCGAGCCGCGCGGACGCACCGGTTTTGCGCACCTGTTCGAGCACATCATGTTCACCGGCAGCGAGAACGTGGAGAACTTCGACATCCCGCTGGAAGCGGCAGGCTCTACCGGCACCAATGGCTCCACCAGCTACGATCGCACCAATTATGTCGAGACAGTGCCCACCGGCGCGCTGGACCTGGCGCTGATGATGGAAGCCGACCGCATGGGCTACCTGCTCGGTGCGCTGACGCAGGAGCGACTCGATAACCAGCGCGGCGTGGTGCAGAACGAGAAGCGGCAGGGCGACAACCAGCCCTATGGCCTGCTGCGGTATCGTATTTCCGAAGGACTGCTGCCTGTCGGCCATCCCTATCGCCACTCGGTGATCGGCTCCATGGCGGACCTTTCCGCGGCCAGCCTCGAGGACGTGCGCAACTGGTTCACCGACAATTACGGCCCCAACAACGTGGTGCTGGCGCTGACCGGCGACATCGATGCCGAAACCGCCCGCCCGATGGTGGAGCGCTGGTTCGGCAGCATCCCGCGCGGGCCGGAAGTCGAACAGTTCGAGGCCGGCCCGGTCACGCTGCCTGCCCCGGTCGATGACGAGATGTACGACCAGGTGCCGCTCGTCCTGCTGATCCGCGCCTGGACCGGGCCGGACATGCAGCATCCCGACGCGGTGCCGCTGCAGGTGGGCATGTACATCCTCGGCGGCCTCAACTCCTCACGGCTCGACAATGCCCTCGTGCGCGGCGAGGAAGTGGCAACTGCCGTTTCCGCCTATTATCAGGCCTACGAGCAGCTCGGCCTGGCGCAGACGCAGGTGCAGGTGCGTCCCGATGCCACGCGCGAAGAGGCGCAGGCGCTGCTGGAAGCCGAGATCGCCCGCATGATCGAGGAAGGCCCGACACAGGACGAACTGGACCGCGCGACCACGCAGATCGCCTCCAGCCTGATCGGCGGCCTGGAACGCATTGGCGGCTTCGGCGGCAAGGGCTCGATCCTGGCCGAAGGGCTACTCTACACCGGCGATGCCGGCTTCTACCGCACCGAGCTGGAGCGCATGGCAGCGCTGACGCCGGAAGACGTGCGCGCGGCGATGGAGCGCTGGCTCTCGCGCCCGGCCTACAACCTTGCGGTGCTGCCCGGCGAACGCACGCTGGATGGCGGCGCAATGGGTGGCTGGGGTGACGAACACCTCAACCCGCCGCCCGAACCCGACACCGGCAGCGATATCGAAGTGACCCGCACGGGCCCCGAAATCGCCCTGCCGACGCCCGCCCCGGTGGGCGAACTGACCTTCCCCGAAATCGAGCAGGCCACGCTGTCCAACGGCATTCCCGTGGTACTAGCGCGCCGCGCCTCGGTACCCAAGGTATCGCTGGCACTGCAGTTCGATGCCGGCCTGGTGGTCGATCCCGTCGGCCAGAACGGCGTGCACGGCACGATGGTGGACCTGCTTTCGGAAGGCACCGCCACCCGCAGCGCGCTCGACATCGCGATCGAGCAGGAATCGCTCGGCGCGCAGATCAGCATCGGCGCGGGCACGGAAAGCACCACGGCATCGCTGACCGCCCTCAGCCCCAACCTGCGTCCCTCGCTGGACCTGCTGGCGGACATGGTCCGCAACCCGGCCTTTGCCGAGGATGCGATGGAGCGCGTCCGCAGCCAGCGCATGGCCGCCGTGGCGCAGGAGCTGTCGTCTCCCGCCGGGCTGGCCAATCGCGCCTTCGGCCCGCTCGTCTACGGTGACAACCACCCCTACGCCCATGCCGGTTCCTCCGGCGACGCGGCCGTGATCGAAGCGCTGACCGTGGCCGACATGGCGGCGGAACATGCCGAGTGGATCCGCCCCGAAACCGCGCGCATCACCGCCGTTGGCGATGTGACGATGGAGGAACTTGTGGCTGCGCTCGAAGCAAGCTTTGGCGACTGGCAAGGCAACGGCACGCCGGTCCCGGCGAAGTCGGTCGACCAGCCGACCCCGGCTCCCGCCACGCGGATCGTGGTGGTGGACCGCCCGAACTCGCCCTCCAGCTATCTCGTGCTGGGCCGCCTGACGCCGCTGGAAGGCTATGCCCCGGGCATGGAAGCCATCGACCTCGCCAACGAGGTGCTGGGCAACGGCTTCCTTTCGCGCCTCAACAACGACCTGCGCGAGACCAAGGGCTGGACCTACGGCATCCGTTCCAGCGTGCCGGAGTACACCGGCCAGCGTCCGCTGCGAATCCAGACCCAGGTGCAGGCGGATCGCACGGCGGATTCGATCAGCGTCATCCTTGGCCACCTCGAAGCCTTCCCCGGCTCTCGCCCGGTGGACGAGGTGGAATACCAGCGCGTGACCGACGGCAATATCCGCAACCTGCCCAACCGCTATGAAACCAATGGACAGGTGCTTGGTGCACTTGTGGCCAATCAGGAGATGGGCCGCGACCTGCGCTACCAGGTGGAACTGCCGGAAATCTTCGGCGCGATCAGCCAGGACGACCTCAACGCCGCCGCGCGCAACTATCTCCAGCCCGGGCAGATCACCGTGGTCGTGGTGGGCGATCGCAGCGTGGTGGAACCGCAGCTGGAAACCCTCGACATTCCAGTCGAATATGTCGATGCCGACAGCCTCTGATCGCCTAGGGACAGGAGAATACCAATGAGCAACGTGGGCGGGACCTACGATTTCGTCGCCAACACCCCGATGGGTGAGCAGACCGGTACCTTCACCGTCGTCCCGTCCGAGGATGGCGAGACCTTCACCGGCCAGCTTTCGGGCGGCATGGGCTCGATGGACGTGCAGGACGGCGAGATTGTCGGCGACAAGCTGACCTGGAAGATGAAGATGGGCATGCCGATGCCGATGACGCTGGATTGCGAAGCCACGGTCGAAGGCGACGCCGTGACCGGCAAGATCAAGACCCCGATGTTCGGGGCGATGGACTTCACCGCCCAGCGCCAGGCCTGAGGGTCGGCTAGAGCTTCCCGCGCAGCGCCTGGTAGGCGACCGCCGTCGCCGTATTGGCGAGGTTCAACGAACGGACGTGCACCGATCGCATCGGCAGGTGAAACTGCCGGTCTTGGTGGCGCACGCGGATGGCGGGCGGCAGGCCCGTGGTCTCGCTGCCGAACACCAGCAGGGCATCGTCCGGGTAATCCGGCTCGTAAAAGGACTGCGGCGCGTCCTCCTCGAACAGGAACAGCTGTTCGTCGCGCGGCCGGCGGTGCTCCAGCAGCGCCTCCCAGCTGGCATATTCGCTCAGGCGCACATGCTGCCAGTAGTCGAGGCCAGCGCGCTGCAGGTGCTTGTCGTTGAGGGTGAAGCCGTAAGGCCGCACCAGCACCAGTTCCATGTCCAGCGCCACGCAGGTGCGCCCGATGGCACCGGTGTTGTGCGGGATTTCCGGATGGACGAGGACGATTGCCGGGCGGGTGGCCATCGCGGGCTGCCCTAGCCCAGCTTGTCCTTCAGGATCTGGTTCACCACCGCCGGGTTGGCCTTGCCCTGCATCGCCTTCATCGTCTGACCGACGAAAAAGCCGAACAGCTTGTCCTTGCCGCCGCGGTATTCTTCCACCTTGTCGGCATTGTTGGCGAGGATCTCGTCGATCGCGCTCTCGATGGCACCGGTATCGCTGACCTGCTTCAGGCCCTCGCTATCGGCGATCTCGTCCGGCTCGCGGCCGGTCTTGAGCACGATCTCGTAGATTTCCTTGGCCTGGCCACCGGAAATCTCGCCCTTGTCCTGCATGGCGAGGATCGTGGCCTGTCGCTCCGCCGTGGCGTGCGACAGGTCGGCCTCGTCACCCAGCGCCTTGACCACGCCGGGGGCAACGGAAAGCGACCAGTTGGCAACCTGCGTCGCCACCTTGGCTTCAGGCTTGCCGATGGCCTTGGCGGCGACCGACAGCAGCGTCTCGAACCGCGCGAAGGTCTCGACCTCGGCGGTCAGTTCGCGGGCGTTGTAGGGCGTCAGGCCCAGCTCATTCTCGTAGCGGGCGCGCTTGGCGTCAGGCAGTTCGGGCAGGCTGTCGCGGCATTCCTCGAGGAAGGCATCGTCCAGTTCCAGCGGCAGCAGGTCCGGATCGGGGAAATAGCGATAGTCGTGCGCGTCTTCCTTCGAACGCATCGAGCGCGTCGTGCCGGTGTTCGGATCGAACAGCCGGGTTTCCTGCACCACCTTGCCGCCATCCTCGATCACGTCGATCTGGCGCTGCACCTCGTGCTCGATCGCCTGCATGACGAAGCGCACGGAGTTGACGTTCTTGGTCTCGGTGCGCGTGCCCAGTTCGGTATCGCCCACCTTGCGCACGGACACGTTGACGTCGGCGCGCATGGAGCCCTCTTCCATGTTGCCGTCGCACGATCCGACATAGCGCAGGATCGAGCGCAGCTTGCGGATATAGGCGCCGGCCTCTGCGGGCGAGGTCATGTCCGGGCGACTGACGATTTCCATCAGCGCCACGCCGGTGCGGTTGAGATCGACATAGGACATGGTCGGGTGCTGATCGTGCATCAGCTTGCCCGCGTCCTGCTCCACATGGATGCGCTCGATGCGGATGACCTTGTCTGCGGGGATGCCGGCCTTCTCGTCAGCCTCGATCACCAGCTGCCCCTCGCCCACCAGCGGATGGTAGAGCTGGCTGATCTGGTAGCCCTGCGGCAGGTCGGCATAGAAGTAGTTCTTGCGGTCGAACCGGCTCCACTTGTTGATCTGCGCCTCGATCGCCATGCCGGTGCGCACGGCCTGGCGGATGCATTCGCGATTGGGCACGGGCAGCATCCCCGGCATCGCCGCATCGACGAGGGAGACCTGCGTGTTCGGCTCCGCCCCGAAGGCGGTGCTCGCGCCGCTGAACAGCTTGGCGTTGGAGGTGACCTGCGCATGGACCTCGAGGCCGATCACGACCTCCCATTCGCCCGTTGCGCCCTGAATCCGGTAATTGCTCATGATTGTCCCGTTATCGTGTGATTGCGCCGCTTGGAAGGGCTCACTTGCCCCGTCATTTCCATGGCGCGCGTTTCTCCGCCTCTGGCGCACCCCACTGGGCGGCCTTGCGCTTGGACCAGCGCCGCGCCGGGTCTTCGATCCAGCGCCAGGTGAGGTAGGAGGCGACCAGCGTGCCGCCCAGCATCGCCGCCATCACCAGCGCGCCCAGCGCCGGGTGCAGTACCAGCAGGTTCATCGCGCGCGTGGGCATCACCAGCTGCCAGCCGGTGATGGATTGCAGCACCAGCAGCACATCGTAGGTTCGACCGATGACGAAGCCGTGCAGCATGTAGATCGAATAGCTGAGCGTCCCCAGCCAGACGAAGGCCTGGCGGCGCAGCAGGGCGCTCAGCCAGCCGCGCTCATAGGCGAAGGCCAGCACCACCAGCGCGAACAGCACATCGGCATAGAGGTGTTTCGGGCCATTGATCAGCAAGGCCAGCACCGCGCCGACCAAGGCCAGCTCGACAATGGTGGCCACGCCGCGTGACAGGTCCAGGTGACGGATGCGCAGCCACACCTCGTAGGCTGCCATGCCAAGGCCAAAACCCACCAATCCGCGCATGATGGTAAGCGGCAGGACGAGTTCGCGCAGGAGCAGC
The DNA here is from genome assembly GCF_026967575.1 of Aurantiacibacter sp. MUD11. Taxonomy (NCBI): domain Bacteria; kingdom Pseudomonadati; phylum Pseudomonadota; class Alphaproteobacteria; order Sphingomonadales; family Erythrobacteraceae; genus Aurantiacibacter; species Aurantiacibacter sp. MUD11. The sequence continues at coordinate 1,200,500 of NZ_CP114054.1, forward strand.
GACGTACCGGCGGCCAGCGCAATCGCCAGCGCGACAACCGTTCCCCAGCGACCGAAGAACCGCAGCAGCAGCGCGGCCATCAGGTACAGCCCGACCTCCACCGAGATCGACCAGGCCGAAGTGTTCCAGGTCTTCCAGCCAGGATGCACATATTCTTGCAGCAGGGTCAGCGTTGCCGGCAGGGTCCACCACTCGCGCCGCGCGGCGAATGGCTCGCGCCCGGCGACATCGGTGAATGCACCGGTCGCCCAGAAGGCAATCTCCAGCGCCAGCAGCAGGCCGATGACGAAGGCATGCAGCGGCCACAGCCGGGCATAGCGCAGGAACATGAACTTCAGGATCGGGAAGCCCTGGCGCAGCTTCTCGCCATAGGCCGCGGCGATCACGAAGCCCGACAGGACGAAGAAGAAATCGACCGCGTAGTTCAGCCGCTGGTACAGCGGCCCTTCAAGCCACCAGTAGACGCCCTTCACATGATACCAGGCGACGCCCATCGCGGCGATGCCGCGCCAGCTGTCGAGCACGGTGAAGCGTTCGCGCGCGGGCGCGTCGGCGGAGACTTCCGCTAGCGTATCACCACCACTTGTCGGGTTGGGCATCGAATCCGGCGCGCTGCTCGATCGCCAGGCCGGCATTGAGCACGCCCTGTTCGTCCATCGCCTTGCCGACGATCTGCAGGCCCAGCGGCAGCCCTTCGCCGTTGATCGCGGCAGGCACGCTCATGGCAGGCAGGCCGGCCAGCGAAGCCGGCACCGAGAACACGTCGTTCAGGTACATCGCCAGCGGATCGTCGGTCTTGTCGCCCAGCGCAAAGGCCGCGTTCGGCGTGGTCGGGGCGAGTATCGCGTCGCACTGGGCAAAGGCCTCGTCGAAGTCACGCTGGATCAGCGTGCGCACCTTCATCGCCTGGGTGTAGTAGGCGTCATAGAAACCGGCCGACAGTACATAGGTACCGATGATGATGCGGCGCTTCACCTCGTCACCGAAACCCTCGGCGCGGGTGGCGGCGTACATGTCCTGCAACCCGGCCCCTTCGGGCAGGTCGCGCAGGCCGTACCGCACGCCGTCATAGCGGGCGAGGTTGGACGATGCTTCCGCCGGGGCGACGATGTAATAGGCCGGCAACGCATACTTGGTGTGCGGCAGGCTGATGTCGACGATCTCGGCACCGGCATCGCGCAGCCATTCCTTGCCGCGCTCCCAGCTGGCATCGATCTCGGGATCCATGCCGTCCATCCGGTATTCGCGCGGGATGCCGATCTTCTTGCCCTTCAGGTCCGCGTCGAGCGCCCCGGCCCAGTCGGGCACGGGGGCATCTAGGCTGGTCGAATCCTTGGGGTCGAAACCGGCCATCGCACCCAGCATGATCGCGCAATCTTCCACGCTGCGAGCCATCGGACCGGCCTGGTCGAGGCTGCTGGCGAAGGCAACGATGCCCCAGCGGCTGCAGCGGCCGTAGGTCGGCTTGATGCCCGTAGTACCGGTGATCGCGGCAGGCTGGCGGATCGAACCGCCGGTGTCGGTGCCGGTCGCTGCCGGGCACAGCCGCGCGGCAACGGCGGCGGACGAACCACCGGAAGAACCGCCCGGCGTCAGCGCGGCATTGCTGCCCTGCTTGCGCCACGGGCTCTTCACCGGGCCGAAATAGCTCGTCTCGTTGGACGAACCCATGGCGAACTGGTCCATGTTCAGCTTGCCGAGCATGCCCGCGCCGGCATCCCACAGCTTCTGGCTGACGGTGCTCTCGTAGCGCGGCAAGAAGCCTTCGAGGATGTGGCTGGCGGCGGTGGACTGCACGCCATCGGTGCAGAACAGGTCCTTCATGCCGATCGGCACGCCGGCCATCGGGCCAAGTTCTTCGCCTGCGGCGCGCGCGGCGTCCACCTTTTCGGCAGCGGCCAGTGCATGCTCCGGCGTCGCCACGATGAAGGCGTTGAGTTCGGCAGCCGCGGCCACCGCGCCATTGAAGGCCTCGGCCACTTCGCGCGCGGTGAAGTCACCGGCAGCCACGCCATCGCGGATGGCCTTCACGCCCAGTTGGGTAAAATCGGTCATGCTATTCGATCACCTTCGGCACGCCGAAGAAGCCGTGCTCGGCCACCGGCGCATTGGCGAGGACATCGTCGCGGCGGCCGCCACCGGTCTTGGGGTCGGCATCCACCACGTCGTCGCGCAGGCGCAGGGCTTGCGGGATGACCGCCGTCATCGGCTCAACCGAGGAGGTATCGACCTCGCCCAGCTGCTCGACCCAGTCGAGGATCTTGTTGAGTTCGGGCACCATGTGGTCGAGCGCGTCCTCGTCCATCCTGATGCGCGCCAGACTGGCGATCTTGGCGACTTCTTCTCGGGTGACTGACATGCGAGCGCACTAGCGGCGCGCGACACGCGCTTCAAGCGGCTCGCGCGCCAAAAATGCCCTTATTCGCCCGCGCCCTCTTCGGTCGCGGCATCCAGCTGCTGCTGCATCATCATCTGCTGGAAGGTGGCGACGCGCTGCTGGAAGTCCTCGCGGGTCATGAATTCGATCACTTCGATGTCGAAATAGAGGTCCGCATTGGGCGGAATCGGGCCGCCTTCGGGCACGTCCGCGCCATAGGCCTGGTCGGCCGGGATGAAGATCTCGTACTGCCCGCCGGCCTGCGTCTGTAGCAGGGCATCGCGGAAGCCGGGGATCATGTCGCCCAGCGGCAGTGGCGTGCCATCGGGGAAGATGCCCTCGATCGGCAGCGGGAGGGTCTGCGACTGGTCGAACACCGTGCCGTCTTCCAGCTTGCCGGTGTAGTTGACGAAGACCACGCTTTCCTCGGTCGGGTTCGGGCCTTCACCGGCGCGGATGGTGTCGACCGACAGGCCCTTGGGCATGGCTGCCCAGGCAATCAGCGCCGCCAGCACGACGGCGGCGAGCACGCCCAGCCAGAGTTTGGTCAACGAGCCCTTGGCAACGGGCTGCAACAGTACGCGGGTAACTTCGGCCATGACTTGTAGGTATCCCGTCCAATCTTGCGACGCCCAAACGAAAAGGGCGCGGAATTTTCTTCCACGCCCCTTTGGCTTAGCTGCGATGTGCTTTCAAGCTTGGTGAGCCTGAAATGCGACCGAATTAACGGGCGCCGTCACGCTCCATGCGCTTGCGCTCCAGCTTGCGGGCGCGGCGCACGGCGGCGGCCTTTTCACGTGCGCGCTTCTCGCTCGGCTTTTCGTAGTGGCGGCGCAGCTTCATCTCGCGATACACCCCCTCACGCTGCAGCTTCTTCTTGAGCGCGCGCAGGGCCTGCTCGACATTGTTATCGCGAACGATGATCTGCATAAATCTAAGCCACCTTCTCTAATCTCAAAACGGCGAGAGCCCGCTGCAGAAGGCGCGGGGATGCACCGTGTAACTCAACGAAAAACGCGCCGAATCCCTTCTTGGATCGGCTGAACGAGGGCGCAGATAAGCGAATCAAAGCTAAAAAGCAAGGCAGCTGAGGCCTTTTGGGTTCCGCATCTGCCCGCACGCGTCTAAGGCGGGGCCCATGTCGAACATCACACCGCAGCTTTATGCATCGCTCTCGGTCGCGCTGGGAGGGGGCATCGGCGCCCTCGCCCGTTACCAGCTGGGCCGCGCGATGACCGCCTGGATGGGCGCGCCCGCCATGACCGTGTTTCCCTGGGCGACGCTGGCCGTCAACACCATCGGCAGCCTGCTGATGGGCCTGCTGGCCGGCTGGCTGATGCGCTCTGGTGGCGGCAACGTCGACCAACTGCGCCTGCTGCTGGGCGTGGGCATCCTGGGCGGGTTCACCACCTTCAGCGCCTTCAGCCTGGAACTGGCCATGCTGATCCAGCGCGGCCAGATCGCCTTCGCGGTGCTCTACATCCTGCTGTCCATCGGCCTTGGCGTGTCCGGGCTGGTGTTCGGCCTCACGGTGACGCGGCTGTTCTCATGACGGGCGAGCAGAAGGACAACGAAGTCCGGCAATTCACCGTCGACGCCGATGACGAGGGCGTGCGCCTGGACCGCTGGTTCAAGCGCCACCTGCCGCAGATCGGCTTCGGCACCGTGTCGCGCTGGGCGCGCACGGGCCAGCTGCGCGTCGACGGCAAGCGCGCCAAGGTGGAGGACCGCCTGACCGCCGGCCAGGTGCTGCGCGTGCCGCCGGGCGGCGAGGATTCCGCCCGCACCCAGCGCAAGCGCCGCGAGCTGACCGCCGATGACGAGGCGCTGGCCGAGTCCATGCTGATCCACCGCGACAAGGCGGCGCTGGTGCTGAACAAGCCCCCCGGCCTTGCGACGCAGGGCGGCACCAAGACGAACAAGCATGTCGATGGCCTGCTGGATGCCTATGCCGGCGAGGACGAGCCGCGCCCGCGCCTCGTTCACCGGCTCGACAAGGATACCAGCGGCGTGCTGCTGGTCGCCCGCACGCCGGGCAGCGCAGCCTTTTTCTCCAAGCGGTTTTCCGGCCGCAGCGCCAAGAAGATCTACTGGGCGCTGGTGGTGGGCGTGCCCGAGGTGCTGGAAGGCACGATCGACGCGCCGCTGGCCAAGCAGCCGGGCACCGGCGGCGAGAAGATGCACGTCGACATGGAGAACGGCCAGCCGGCCAAGACCGCCTACCGCGTGGTCGAGCGCGCCGGCAACAAGGCCGCCTGGGTCGAATTGCAGCCCTTCACCGGGCGCACCCACCAGCTGCGCGTGCACCTGGCCGCGATCGGCCATCCCATCGTCGGCGACGGCAAGTACGGCGGACAGGATGCCTTCCTGACCGGCAGCGTCAGCCGCAAGATGCACCTGCACGCCCGACGCCTGATCATCGATGCACCCAAGGGCGGCAAGCTGGACGTTACCGCCGAACTGCCGGAGCACTTCGCGCAGAGCATGGAGCAACTGGGTTTCGACATAAGCCTCAGCGAAGCCGCGCCGGTGCTCACCCCGCCACCCGAACGCAGCCGGGCGGAGAAGAAGCAGGCGGCCAAGGCCCATGCCAAGCAGTATCGCAAGGCTCGCCGGGGTGAGCGTCGCTCGCGCACCAAGCCCACGGGCAAGCCCGGTGCCAAGCCCAAGGGGCGGCGCAAGTGAGCGAAGTCCGCCTCGCCGTCTTCGACTGCGACGGCACGCTGAGCGATGGCCAGGCCGGCGTGGTGAACGCAATGGAAGTCGCCTTCGCGGAGACGGGCCTGCCCGCGCCGGACCGGCACCAGGTCCGTCGCATCGTCGGCCTCAGCCTGCCGCAGGCCATCCGCAGCCTTGCGCCGGATGCCGGCGATGAACAGCACGCCGCCACGGTAGAGGCCTACAAGCAGGCCTTCTTCCGCTCCCGCCAGGACGGGTCCCTGCGCGAACCGCTGTTCGAAGGGATCGTCGGCCTGCTGCATCGCCTGCACGGCGGCGGCTGGATGCTGGGCGTCGCCACCGGCAAGTCCGACCGTGGACTGCGCAGCACCCTCGCCGCGAACAACCTCACCGAATTGTTCGCCACCACCCACACGGCCGACCGCCACCCGTCGAAGCCGCACCCTTCCATGCTGGAAGCGGCCATGGCCGATGTGCTGGCGGAGCCCGCCGCAACGGTGATGATCGGCGACACGGTGTTCGATATCGAGATGGCCAGGGCGGCCAATGTCCGTGCCGTGGGCGTCGCCTGGGGCTATCACGACAGTGCCGAACTGCTGGCCGCCGGGGCTGTCGGCGTGGCGGAAACGATGAGCGAGCTGGAGGAACTGATCCATGGATGACCGCGAGGCCGCCGAAGCGCAGGCGAAACAGCGCTTCTTCCTGATCAACGCGATGCGCATTGCCGGGGTCGTGATGATCCTGCTCGGCATCCTCGTCTTCAACGGGGTGATGCCGCTGCCGGAATGGGCCGGCTGGGTGCTGCTGGTGCTCGGCATGATCGAGACCTTCGTCACCCCGCAGATCCTCGCCCGCATCTGGAGCACGAACGAGCGGCGATGAAGAAGTTCTGGAAAGACGTATCGGTCGAGGAGCGCGACGGCGGCTGGCAGGTCACGCTGGATGGCCGCGCGATTCGCACGCAGGGCGGCCAGCAGCAGGTCGCGCCCAGCCGCGCGCTGGCGGACCTGGTGGCGGGCGAATTCGCCGCGCAGGGCGAGGAAATCGACACCAGGAGCTTCGTCTTCCGCGACATGGTCGACTACGCGCTGGACATCGTCGCGAAGCAGCGCGAGGCAACCGTCACCCAGCTGCTGGAATACGCGCAGACCGATACGCTGTGCTACCGCGCCGACCCGGACGAGCCGCTCTACAAGCGGCAGCAAGAACTGTGGGAGCCGCTGGTGAGCGCATGCGAGGCCACCCATGGCATTCGCCTCGAACGCGCCAGCGGCATCATCCACCGCCCGCAGCCGGAAGACAGCATCGCCGCCCTGCGCCAGCGGCTGGAGGCGGAGGACCACTTCTCCCTCGCCGGGTTGCAGACGATTACCTCGCTGGCGGCCTCGCTGGTCGTCGCCCTTGCCGCGCTGGAGGACCAGGCGGATACGACGGCGCTCTTCGCCGCCGCCAATGCCGAACAGGACTGGCAGGCAGAGCTATGGGGCTGGGATTTCGCCGCCGAGGAAGCGCGCAAGGCGAAGCTGGAAGCCTTCGAGAAAGCCGCGCAGTTCCTGCGCGCGGCGCGGGGCTAGCGCCCTAGCCCACCCATTCAGCGACCTGGTCGGCCACGCGATTGGCTGCCTCGTTCAGCGCCGGGCCGACGAAATCGGCATCGGCCGGGACCCCGGAGACGCTTTCCTCGAACCGCTGCGTGCGGATCGTGCCGTCCGGCGATTCGAGCACGGCGTCATAGCGGACCACCACGCTGCCGGTGGTCGCATCGTAGCCGAGATCGACCAGCTGGCCGGAAAGCTGCGTGCGCGCGGCATATTCCAGTTCCCCGCCGTTCACGACCAGTCGATTGCCCTTGGACCGGATCGTCTCCGCCAGCACGTTGCGGAACAGCTGGGCGGGCTTTTCCACCCAGAACGCGTCGGCAAGGTAAGCCAGCGAGCTGTCGCTGGTGGTCACCGGGATGCGGTTGACGTTCAGTCGCTGCGACACCGACGGTACCTGCACCGCCAGCGCAGCGGCGACCTCGCCCTCGGCCGCGGCGCCTGCGGGCACGCTGGCGCTGGGCGTCAGCGTCAGCAGCTGGTCGGGCGGATCGATACCGCCAAGGCTGATGCAGCCGGACAGCGCAGTGAGCGAGAACAGCGCGGCGGCCATCAGGCGCGTAGGGGTGGCTTTGTTCGTCATCGTCATCTTCCCCCTGCTCACGGCTCGTAATCCGGCAGGGCCGGGCCGCTGATCAGCGATCCGGCACCCTCGTTTTCGAGCCGCTCGGTCATGTTGCGCAGGTTCTGGCTGGTCTGCCGCAGGTCACGCAAGGTGGCCGTCGCTGCCGGCAGCGTATCCTGGTTCAGCTGCTGGGTCAGTGGCTCGACATTGGCGAGCGTCGCTTCGAGCGAATCCGCCGCCGAGCGGGCAGAGACAAGCGTGGCGCGCAGTTCGGTGGCGATCTGCTGGCCTTCGTTCTCCAGCAAGGCGTCGGTGGTCTCCAGCGTGTTCTCGAAGGCCGCCAGCGTCTCGGTCGACTGCGCCAGCGTCGCCTGCAGTTCCTGCAAGGTGGCCTGCACCTCCGGAGAGCTTTCCGCCAGTTCGCGGCTGATGGTGTTGGTGTTGCGCAGGATGCCGGAAATCGAATCCTGGTTGTCGTCGTCCAGCACGCGGGTGAGGCGGTCGGTCAGCGTCGCCAGTCGTTCCAGCAGCAGCGGCGCGCTGGCAAGGATTTCGCCGATCGCGCCGGGCGCCGGCGGGATCACCGGCACGCCTTCGGGGCAATCGGTGGTGTCGCAGGAAATCGGCGGCTGGCTGGACCGGCCTCCCGACAGGCTGATGTTGGCTACACCGGTGAAGCTGGCCGAAACGCTCGCCTCGGTGCCGATCAGGATCGGCGTGTCGCCGTCCACCTCGATGCGCACCTTCACGAATTCGGGATCGCGCTCCCAGATCGAGATATCCTTTACCTGCCCCACGGGCACGCCGGAATAGGTGACGACGGAACCGTTCGCCACGCCGCCCACGGACTGGGCGAAGAAGATGTCGTATTCCTTGTTGTCACGGTCGCCCAGCCGCGCCAGCCAGACGAAGAAAATGGCTGCGGCCACCAGCAGCGCCAGCGTCACTGCGCCTACCCAGACATGGTTTGCCCGTGTTTCCATCTGCCTGCCCTATGCCTTTCCGGTGGCGTTGTTGTCCAACGCTTTCCCGCGTTCGTGCGTGGCCACGGCCGCGCGGGCGCGGGGGCCATTGAAGTATTCCTGGATCCACGGATGGTCCGATTTCAGCAATTCCGGGATGGTGCCGACCGCGATCACCTTCTTGTCCGCCAGCACCGCCACGCGGTCGCAAATGGCGTAGAGCGTGTCGAGATCGTGAGTGATCAGGAACACGGTCAGGCCCAGCGTATCGGTCAGCTCGCGGATCAGCTCGTCGAACTTGGCCGCGCCGATGGGATCGAGGCCCGCCGTGGGCTCGTCGAGGAACAACAGCTCCGGATCGAGCGCCAGGGCGCGGGCCAGGCTGGCGCGCTTCTTCATGCCGCCCGACAGCTCTGATGGGTACTTGCTCGCCGCGTCTTCGGGCAGGCCGGTCAGCACCACCTTGTAGCGGGCGATCTCGTCGAGCAGTTCCTGCGACAGTTCCGGGTAGAACTGCTTGAGCGGCACCTGCACGTTCTCGGCGACGGTCAGCGTGGAGAACAGCGCGCCGCCCTGGAACAGCACGCCCCAGCGGTTGCGCACACCCAGCACCTCGTCCGGCTCCGCCGCGGTGATGTCCTGCCCGAACACCTCGATGCAGCCCGCTTTCGGGATTTGCAGCCCGATGATGGCGCGCATCAGTACGCTCTTGCCCGTGCCCGATCCGCCGACAACGCCAAGGATTTCGCCGCGCTTCACCTTCAGGTCGAGCTCTTCGTGGACCACGAAATCGCCAAAGGCGTTGGTCAGCCCGGTGATCTCGATCGGATATTCGCCCTCGAAGACGACCGTTTCGGCCTCCGGGGCGAGAGGGATTTCCTCGATGGGCGGGTCAGTGTCTTCGCTCATATCCAGCCGATCTGTTCGAAGAACACCGCGAAGAAGGCATCGAGCACGATGACCATGAAGATCGCCTGCACCACCGCAGCCGTAGTGCGCAGGCCGACTTCCTCGGCATTACCGCGCACCTGCATCCCCTGGTAGCAGCCGGCCATGGCCACGATCAGGCCGAACACCGGCGCCTTCACCATGCCGACCCAGAAATCGTAGGTGGGCACCACTTCCTGGATGCGGGCGAGGAAGGTGAGGAAGGGGATGCCCAGCATCACGTCGCCGATCACCGCGCCGCCGATGATGGCGACGCAGGAGGAGAAGAAGCCCAGCAGCGGCATCATCAGCACGGCGGCCAGGATGCGCGGCACCACCAGCGCCTCCATCGGCGAGACACCGATCGTGCGCATGGCGTCGATTTCCTCGGTAAGCTTCATCGTGCCGATCTGCGCGGCGAAGGCGGAGCCGGAGCGGCCGGCGACCATGATCGCCGTCATCAGCACACCCAGTTCGCGCAGGGTGATGCGGCCGACGAGGTTCACCGTCAGCGTCTCGGCGCCGAACTGCTGTAGCTGCACCGCGCCCTGCTGTGCGATGACGATACCGATCAGGAAGCTCATCAGGCCGATGATCGGCAGGCTGGTAACGCCTACCAGCTCCATCTGCCGCACCAGCGCCTTGACGCGGAAGCGGCGCGGATGGCGGATCAGGCCGCCAAAACCGACCAGCACCGCGCCAAGGAAGGCAATCGACTTGCGCATGCCATCGGCGAATTCGAGCACCTTCTTGCCGACATGGGCCGCCAGCCGGCCGAAGTCGAATTCGGCGGGCGGGGCGATAGCGGCTTCGCTGGCGGAGCGTTCCACCGCGTCGATCAGCACTTCGGCCTGCTCGCTGGCACCGATGATCTCGGCCCCGGTGCGGGCGGCGAAGCGATGGACGATCCATGCCCCCACCGTGTCGATGGGCGTGGCGTCCGAAATGTCGATTTGCTGCACGGAATCATGGTGATCGCGCAGCTGCGGATCGATCGCTCCGATGGTGGAAACCAGCAAGGGACCGGTGATGACGACCGTCGCCCGGCCGCCGCGTTCCTCCACGCTGTATTGCGCCCATTCCCTCATTGCTTCAGCGCTATGCGGACAAATGCGCGACCCCGCAAGATTTTCGCGTGTTGAACTCCGGCAAACACGGTGGCAGGGGCCTCCTCCATGACGAGTGAGCTGCAAAAGACTTTCGATCCCGCCGCAATCGAGGCGAAATGGTATTCCCATTGGGAAGAAACCGGCGCGTTCCGGCCGGAGCGCCCCGATGCCGAGGCATTCACCATCGTCAACCCGCCGCCCAACGTCACCGGCAGCCTGCACATTGGCCACGCGCTGGACAATACCCTGCAGGATATCGTCATCCGTTACGAGCGACTGCGCGGCAAGGACGCGCTGTGGGTGGTGGGCACCGACCACGCCGGCATCGCCACGCAGATGGTGGTGGAACGCCAGCTGGAGGATAAGCAGGACAAGCGCACCAACTACTCGCGCGAGGAATTCGTGCAGAAGGTGTGGGAGTGGAAGGAAGAGAGCGGCGGCACGATCACGCGCCAGCTGCGCCGCCTCGGCTGCTCGATGGACTGGAGCCGCGAGCAGTTCACCATGGACGAGCACTTCACCAAGGCGGTGCTCAAGGTGTTCGTGGACCTCTACAACGACGGCCTGATCTACCGCGACAAGCGACTGGTGAACTGGGACCCCAAGCTGAAGACCGCGATCTCGGACCTCGAAGTCGAGACCCACGATGTCAACGGTCACATGTGGCACTTCAAGTACCCGCTCGAAGGCGGCCAGACCTACACCTATGTCGAACGCGACGAGGACGGCAATGTCGTGCTGGAGGAAGAGCGCGACTACATCTCCATCGCCACCACCCGCCCGGAAACCATGCTGGGTGACGGCGCGGTAGCGGTGCATCCCGATGACGCGCGCTACGCCCCCATCGTCGGCAAGCTGTGCGAGATCCCCGTCGGCCCCAAGGAACACCGCCGCCTGATCCCGATCATCACCGACGAATATCCCGATCCGGACTTCGGTTCGGGTGCGGTGAAGATCACCGGCGCCCACGACGAAAACGACTTCGGCGTCGCTCAGCGCAACGGCATCCCGATGTACCGCCTGATGGACGAGGTTGCCGCCATGCGCAGCGATGGCGCGCCCTATGCCGAGGCCGCCCGGCGCGCAATGGAAATCGCCCGCGGCGGCAAGCTGGATGCAGCGGAAGTCGACGCGCTCAACCTTGTGCCCGACGAATATCGCGGCCTCGACCGCTACGAAGCGCGCACGAAGGTCGTGGCGGACATCGATGCCGAAGGCCTGATGATTATGGTCGAGGACAAGAAGATCGCGCAGCCCTTCGGCGATCGCGGCGGCGTGGTGATCGAACCCATGCTGATGGACCAGTGGTATGTCGACGCCAAGAAGCTGGCCGAGCGCCCGATCGCGGCGGTGAAGAGCGGCGAGATCGAGATCATCCCGCAGACGTGGGAGAAGACCTTCTTCAACTGGATGGAGAACATCCAGCCGTGGTGCGTTTCCCGTCAGCTGTGGTGGGGGCACCGCATTCCGGCGTGGTATGACGCAGACGGCAACGTCTACGTCGCCGAGAGCGAGGAAGAGGCACAGGCCAAGGCCGGGGCAGGCGTCGCCCTCACCCGCGACGAGGACGTACTCGACACCTGGTTCTCGTCCGCGCTGTGGCCCTTCGCCACGCTTGGCTGGCCGGACGAGACCGAGCTACTGAAGAAGCACTATCCCAACAGCCTGCTGATTTCTGGCTTCGACATCCTGTTCTTCTGGGATGCGCGCATGATGATGGCAGGCTTCTACAACATGGACGCGCGTCCGTGGGAGAAGCTTTACCTGCACGGGCTGGTGCGCGCGGCCGACGGTGCGAAGATGTCCAAGTCGAAGGGCAACGTGGTCGATCCGCTGGGCCTGATCGACCAGTACGGCGCCGACGCGCTGCGCTTCTTCATGGCGGCAATGGAAAGCCAGGGCCGCGACATCAAGATGGATGAAAAGCGGGTCGAGGGTTATCGCAACTTCGCGACCAAGCTGTGGAATGCGACGCGCTTCTGCCAGTCCTACGGCATCGGTGCCTCTTCCACGATCAAGGCTCCCAGCGCCCGCCTCGCCGCCAACCAGTGGATCATCGGCGAAGTGCAGCAGACGGTGGAAGAGCTGGACAAGGCCATGGCCGAACTGCGCTTCGATGCCGCGGCCAACACCGTCTACCACTTCACCTGGGACCGCTTCTGCGACTGGTACCTCGAACTGATCAAGCCGGTGTTGCAGGGCGATGCGGATAGCGACGCTGCCAAGGAGACCCGCGAGGTCGCCGGCTGGGCGCTCGACCAGATCCTGGTCATGCTGCACCCCTTCATGCCCTTCGTCACCGAGGAACTGTGGCACGCGCAGGGCGACCGTCGGTACGACCTCATCCTTGCCAAGTGGCCGGAGCCGCGCGCCGAGGTGAGCAAGGCTGCGACCGACGCCATCGACTGGGTCATCGCCCTCACCACCGCCACGCGCGGCGCGCGTAACGAGCTGGGCATTTCGCCGGGCGAGAAGCTGGCCGCCTACTGCCCTGCCCCCTCGGACCTTGCAAAGGGCGTGATCGAGCGTAGCAGCGCCGCGATCGAGCGCCTTGCGCGCCTGTCGCCCATCACCGTGGGCGAAGCGCCTGCCGGGGCCGCCATGCAGGTTGCCGCCGGGTCGGACACCTTCATTGTCCCGCTGGAAGGCGTGATCGACATCGACGCTGAACGCGCCCGCCTGGAAAAGGCGCTGGCCGCCTCGCAGAAGGAAGCCAAGTCGCTGGAGGGGCGCCTCTCCAACGCCAACTTCGTCGAGCGCGCCAAGCCCGAGGCGGTGGAGAAGGCCAAGGCTGATTTCGCGCACCACGGCGCCGAGATCGAGCGCCTGCAGGCGGCATTGGCAAGGCTGGGGTAGCTTGGCGCTCGTCCTCGCCACCCAGGCTCCCGGCGAGCCGGAGATTTTTGCCAGCATCCAGGGCGAAGGCCCCAGCGCGGGCATGCCCGTCGCCTTCGTGCGCCTGTCGCGCTGCAACCTCGCCTGCGTGTGGTGCGACACGGCCTACACCTGGCATTTCGAGGGCGACAATCGCCCGCATCGCTCCGGCGAGAGCTTCGAGCGCAAGGCCAACCAGATCGAGATGGACGAGGAGGAGGTGGCTCGGCGTATCGCCGCGCTGGGCCGTGACCGCCTCGTCATCACCGGCGGCGAGCCGCTGCTGCAGGCGGGCAAGCTTGCGGTGATGCTGGAGCACCTGCCCGACATGCAGGTGGAAATCGAGACCAACGGCACCATCGATCCGCCTGCGCGGCTGGATATCCGGGTGGATCAGTACAACGTCAGCCCCAAGCTGGCGCACAGTGGCAACCCGGCCGACCTCGCGCTCAAGCCCGAAATGCTCGACCGCTGGGCCACCGACGAACGCGCCGTGTTCAAGTTCGTGATTGCCGAGCCGGGCGATGTCGACGAAGTCCTCGCCCTCGTCCGCACCCACGCCATTCCGCCCCGCCGCGTATTCCTGATGCCCGAAGGAACCGACAGCGAGACCCTGCGCGAGCGCGAGAAGTGGCTGGTGGATATCTGCCTCGAACATGGCTTCCGCCTCAGCGACAGACAGCATATCCACCTGTTCGGGGATACGCGGGGGACCTGATTCGCATGAGTTTTCTGGAGACTACGAGCGCCAGCCAGCGGGCCGGTGCCGTCATCGGCCTGATCGTCATCGGGCTGGCGGTGCGCATTGTCATGGCCGGCGGGGTGGAACGGTACTTCGACCCCATGGCCGTGGTGGAGGATGAACTGGTCGCCGCGCTGGAAGAACATCCGGGCGACCTGCTGGTGCTGGATGCCATGCGCACCTACTTCCCCGACGATTACGAAGACCTGATCGAGACCATGGCCGACGTTGCCGTGGAAGGCGCGCCAAGCGAGCTGATCGCCGATGCCGGCAACGCCCAGCTGGCCCTGTTCCTCTCGCGCCACAAGAACGACTTCGCCAATGCCCCGACCGCCAATCTCGATGCCGCGCTGGCGAGCGAGATTGCGCTGATGGAGGCCCTGCAACAGCAGGATGTCGGCGCGTGCAGCGCCTATGCCTTCGGCATCGGCCTGTTCGAAGGCAAGCCGAGCGAAGAGGTGCGCGAATTGCTGGGGCAGTCGGTGGTTGCCAAGGTGCAGGCCATGTCCGCTGGCCGGACCGACCAGCAGATGCGCCTCGAAGTGACCGGCCCGATGATGGAAGAACTGGTCGCCACCATGCAGGCCAACGGCGCCAGCGAGGCACAGGTTACGGTTGCCCTGCAAGGCAGTGCCGACTTCGTCATGGCCGACAGCCAGCGCTGCGACGCGGCGCTGATCACCCTGCGCTCGATCCAGCAGCAGGAAGAATACGCCCGCGCCATGATGATCGGCGAATACCTGGCGGTAGGTTGATTTGTTTGCCTTGCGATCCGGCATACCCCGGATCGTCCTCGCAATTTGCACAGGCAAGCTGCGCCCGCTGCGGGCAGCGAAGCGGAGCGATTAGCACCGAGGACGAACGCGCGGAGGCGCGTTCGAATAGCCAGTTAGGTCCCCTGCGCGCGCCAGCGCTGGACGGTGCGGTGGACGACTTCTTCCTCGCCGCCGCCCGAGTTCCACAGCTCGACGAAGCTCGGGTCTTCCGACGCCGGACGCTTGCTCTCTTCGAGGTTATCGAAGCTGACACGGATCGGGATCGACACACCCTCGCCGCAGATGATGCACTCGCGGTTGCGCAGCGCCGGGATGCTATCGAGGAAGCCGCGCGCGCCTTCGGGCATGGCCGCCTTCACGAAGGCCTGGTCGCGGTCGTTGTTCAGGCGCATCGAGATAATCGTGCCGCACTGAGAGAGCACGCCTTCAGCAAGGTCCGACGGACGCTGCGTGATCAGGCCGAGGCTGATACCGTACTTACGGCCTTCCTTGGCGATACGCGAGAGCACGCGGCCGACCGAGTTGCCATCGGCATTCTTCTCGTTCGGCACGTAGCGGTGCGCCTCTTCGCAGACGAGCAGGATCGGGCTGGTCTTCTCGTTCCGGCCCCAGATGGCGAAGTCGAACACCAGGCGGCTGAGCACCGCCACCACCGTGCTGGTGATGTCGGACGGCACGCCCGACACGTCGATGATGGAGATCGGCTTGCCGCTGCCCGGCATGCGGAAGATCTTCGCCAGGAAATCGCCCATGGTGTCGCCCACCAGCATGCCCGAGAACATGAACTGGTAACGCGGGTCGGCCTTGATCTCCTCGATCTTGGTCTTGATCCGCATGTAGGGCGCGGTGTTGGTCGCCTTGTCCAGCTTGCCCATCTCGTCCTGCACCAGGTTGCTGAGGTCGGACAGCAGGTAGGGGATCGGCGAATCCACGGTGATCTTGCCCATGCTGGAGGCCAGGCGGTTCTTCTGCCGTGCGGCCAGCAGGCACTTGGCTAGGATGTCCTTGTCATTCTGCAGGTCGTTGCCGGTCGACTTCAGCAGCACTTCGCAGTGCTCCTCGAAGTTCATCAGCCAGTACGGCATCTGCAGGTTGGAGACGTCGAAGATCATCCCGTAGTTCTTGAACGCGGCGGAATACTCGCCGTGCGGGTCGATCATGACCACGTGGCCCTGCGGCGCCGCCTCGCAGATGCGGTGCAGGATCAGCGCGGCACTGGTCGACTTACCGGTACCGGTGGAGCCGAGCAGCGCGAAGTGCTTGCCCAGCATGGCGTCGATATAGAGGCCGGCGCGAATATCGCTGGTGGGATAGACGGTGCCGATCTGGATCGAGCTGCGACCGTCGCTCGCATAGATCTGCCGCAAGTCCTCGGTCGTCGCCGGATAGACCAGCGCGCCGGGGATCGGATAGCGCGTCACACCGCGGCGGAAACCGTGGATCTTGCCGGTCAGCTTCTCTTCCTGGCCTTCGCCCATGAAGTCGATGTTGGCGACCACCGAATTGCCGCCGGCGCGGCGATCCTGCTTCTGGTTGCGCACGCTGGCGAGCAGCCAGCCGTCCTTGGTGCGGATCTTGATCTGGCTGCCGACCTGGCCCGCCAGGGCGATGGACGGGTCGGGATGCTCCATGCATTCGTTCAGCCGCTCCAGGTCCAGTGCGATCTGCGAGCCGGAACCGGCGATATCGAGCACCACGCCAATCGGCTGACGCGCCGATTCCATGGCGGCTTCGTCGATTTCGGGTGCCTGCTGCTTGGCCGGTGCCGGCGCGGGAGCGGGCCTGGCCTGCTGCTGCGAAGGCGGCGGCGGTGCGCCGCGATGCGCCTGCTCCGCCGGGGCAGCCTGCGGGGCCGGCGCCGGCTGGCCGCCATGGGCGCGCTGCACGTCGGCATCGCTGGCGGGTGCGGAGTTGGTCGTCGAAAATCCCTGCCTGGGCATGTCAGTCATAGAATTCGCTTTCGCGGCAATGGTTAACGCCGCATGCGATAGCCCAGACCTAGTTAAGATCGCATAAACCCCGTTCGCATCGGAATTGCGCTAGATCAGCGCGAACAGTCGCCCTGCCGCCCAGCCCATCACCACCGACAGCGCGACCGCGAACAGCCCGTAAAAGAAGGCAAAATCGTTCGCCGCCTCTTCCACGCCCAGTTCGAAGCCTTCCTTGAAGACCTGCACTTCCGCCGTCGCGGAGGAAATCACCCGGCCATCGGCAATGGCAAAGGTTTCCGCGACATAGCGCCCGGCCACCACGCTGGAAGGGATGGGAATGTCGGCGCGGTAGAGCACGCCTTCGGAAATCTCCACGCCATTGTCGTACTGTGCGTAGAAGCCCTGGCGAGTGCGCAGGTCGACCAGTCCGGCGGAGAAGCGCGCCTGCTCCTCCGGGTCGATGATGCCCGATGGGGACAGCTGGAGATAGTCCAGCCCCAGCTCGTAGATCGCGGCGGTGCGTTCATCGACGATGTCGAGCACCGGGCGCGAGCTGGCGAGTGCGTAGAATGACGGCACCGAACGGTATTCGGTGGAGCCAGCGTTCAGCCAGATGCCGAGGAAACGCTCCTTCTCGCGCACGCGGATCGGCTCCGACGGGCCTTTCAGCACGACCACGACATCGTATTGCGTATCGGTCTCGGCCGGGTCGAGCACCGCACCGTAGAGCAGCAGCGTATCGCCGGTGAAGCCTTGCCGCAGGACGATCTCGTGCTGCGAGATATCCGGCACCAGGATGGGATCGCGCTCCTGCGCGCCGAGCGGCGCGGCGACCAGCGCCAGCAGGAGCAGCCACCACCTCACAGCGGCACCACCGAATAGACCTCGTCCGGCTGGACGAAGAGGTTCCCGGCCATGCGCAGGGCAATCGCCAGCACGATCGCGGCGAGGACCAGGCGCAGGTGCTCGGGCTTGGCGAAACTGGCAATCTTGGTGCCCAGCTGCGCGCCGGTGACGGAGCCGATCAGCAGCAGGCCGGCCAGCACGATGTCCACCGCGCGGGTGGTGAAGGCGTGCACCAGCGTCACCAGCATGGTGATGAAGAGGATGTTGAACAGGCTCGTGCCCACCACGACCTTGGCGCTCATGCCGAGGATGTAGAGCATGGCCGGCACCATGATGAAGCCGCCGCCCACGCCCATCAGCATGGTCAGCACGCCAACGATCAGGCCCAGGATCAGCGGTCCCAGCGGCGAGATGTAGAGCCCGGAGCGGTAGAAGCGCCAGCGATAGGGCAGCCCGGCGATCATCGGGTGGTGGCGGCGCTTGGCAGCGCTTTTCTTGCCGCCGCCGAAGCGGCCCGGCCACAGCGATTGCAGTGCCTCGCGCCCCATCAGCGCGCCGATGGTACCCAGCAGGATCACGTAGAGGATGTTGATGACCACATCGATCTGGCCGAGGTCGCGCAACAGGTTGAACAGCCCCGCCCCCAGCAACGCCCCCAGCATGCCACCGGCGACGATCACCAGCCCGATATGGTAGTCCACACCGTCGTTGCGGCCATGCGCGAACACGCCCGACACGCTGGCGCCCGTCACCTGCGTCGCGGCGGACGCGGCAGCCACGGTGGGCGGAATGCCGGAGAAGATCAGCAGCGGGGTCGTCAGGAAGCCGCCGCCCACGCCGAACACGCCCGACAGGATGCCGGTCGCCGCGCCGAGCGCGATGATCAGCAGCCCGTTGACCGCGAGATTGGCAATGGGAAGGTAGACATCCATGATCCGCGCCTAATGCATCGGCGGGCTTGATTGAAGGTGAATGCTACACTGGCGCTAAAATCCTGCCGTTAGTGTGAGCGCAGGGCCACTAGCAGGCTCGGCATCGCCGGCCACGCGGAACCGGTAGTCTGCCGAAAGGCGTCCGCGCGCCTCGCCCACACGGAAGCTGATCCCGGCACTCGGCCCGACGTCGAGTCGCTCGGCATCGTCCTGCCAACCGCCCCATGCCGCACCGCCGGCGGTCAGCCGGAAGTCCTCGCCGACCGCCAGCTGCCGGGTGATCCGGGCCTGCCCGTCGAAGAACGGCGTGGCGAATTCCCCGGTGACATAGCCACCCTGCACATAGGCTTCCGCCGTCAGCCCGGCGGGCAGCGCGACCGGCGGCAGTTCGCTGACGGCATAGGCCGCGCCGCGCAGTTCGGTGCCGCGGTCGGTCTCGCTCACCCGCGCCTCCGCCGCGAGGCGGACCGGGATACTGCCGAGCGGGCGCGCCGAAATGCCGGCGGCCACGTCCGTCTCGCTCGCCCCTTCCAGCGCCCTGGTGGCGCGCAGGTGCAGTTGCGGAGCATGGCTGCTGGACGGAGCCAGCTGGTAGCGGACCACTGCGCCGACCTGGCTGCGGCCATAGCTCGGCCTGCCGGAAGTAAGCGGGGTGGTGGTATCGTCGCGCCACAGCGCCCAGAGGTCGAACGACCAGCGGCGCTCCTGCCTGTCCGCGGCGAAGTCGCGCGCGGCTTCGGGAGCGTAGACGGCACCGGGCGCTACCGGCCCCGCTCCGGGACGGTAGGGTGCGTTCTGCGACGCCTTGGTGCCGCTCTGGTAGCCTGCCGAAAGCAGCATGGCATGGGCCATCAGGCGGTTGGCATTGCGCAGGCTGCCACGCGCCACCGGGCCGCCGAAGGCGACATCGCGCACCGGTTCGGGCGAGAAGTCGGGCCGCTCCAGCGGCTCCGCCGCCGGCGAATACAGCCATTCGGGAGCCTGCGCCTCCACCGGGACATTCGGCGTAAGCATACCCGCGTGAGCCGAGCGCTGCGGCGGCGCCATCGGCGCGCCCTCCACCTCGGTCACAGGTGCCAGCTGCAAGGGCGTCGCCTGCGGACCGAAGGGAACTTCCCACAAGACGACGCGGGTCAGCACCCAGGCGCCCAGCAGCAGGCCCAGCGAAAGCAGCGGCCAACCGCGGCGGGAGTGCCCCGCACTCATCGCGCCCACTCCAGTTCCACGGTGCGGGCGGGATGGCTGTCATGCGCGGTCTTTTCCCATTCGGGCGCCACGCCGCGCAGGCTCTTGGCGTAGGCGAACAAGGCACGGTAGCCGGCCATGATGCTGATGACATTGGCCACCGGGATCCGCAGCACCGCCCGCAACCCCTCGGCCCAGCCATATTCCAGGCGCGTGAAATTGAACCGCATGAAGGCCCGCCAGGTGAAGCTGGCAATGTTGACCGCCAGCAGGGTCAGCAGCAGCGAAGACGGCTCCCACGGGCGATCGAGCCCGGCAAGGTCAAGCACAGTCAGCACGACGGCGACCGCAAACAGGGTGTAACCGGTAAACAGCACCAGCGCCGACAGGGGTCCGCGCCGGTCGCGCATGCGCATCCACCATTCGGCCAGGCCTCCGGTCCAGCCGAGGCGATCCCAGCCCTGGAAGGCGATGCCGTGCATCCAGCGCGCCTTCTGGCGCACGGCGCGGCCCAACTGCGCCGGGAAATAGGCACGGGTCGCCACCAGGCGTCCGTGCTGGTCGCGCACGCGCAGGAACCTGGACTTGCCGCCGAGTGCAGCGACGCGGATGCCCAGCTCGTAATCCTCGGTCAGCGAATCCTCATCGAACGGGCCGGGGCGCCCGGCATCGCGCGCCATGTCCGCCAGCATGGCGCGATCGAAGGCGCAGCCCACCCCTGCGGCGGGCAGGCTGGTGCCCAGCGCATCGCGCACGACCATCGCCTTGCCATGCGCCTCGGCGAATTCCTCGCAATAGTGGCTGCCCACCCAGCGCGAATCGACCTGCGGCATCGGCAGCACCGGTAGCTGGACGAACTGGGCCGTTTCGAGCGCTGCGTCGAGCAGCGCCAGCGCGGCCGGATCGACCATGTCCTCGGCATCGTGCAGCAATACCATACGCGTCTGCCGCCCCGTGCGCAGTTCGTCCTGCTGCAGGGCCTGGTACAGCCGGTTGAGGCAATCCGCCTTGGTCGATGGACCTTCCCGGTCGTGCACCACGATCCGCACGCGCGGATCTCCTGCCGCGCCGCGCGCCGCGGCGGCCAGCGTGGCCGGATCGTTGCGATAGACGCCGACGTAGATGCGCAGGTCTTTCTGCGGCCAGACCCCCAAGGCATGGGCCAGGGTATCGGCGATCACGCTCGCCTCGCTCCAGGTCGGGATCAGCACGGCAGCCCTGCCTGTCAGGCGCCGCGCGCGAATGTCGGAAGTGTCCAGTACGACGGTGCGCGCGCGACCCGTCAGGCGCAGCCAGAACCAGGCGAGGTCCATGCCCAGCTCGTCCAGCGCGCCCAGCAGGAAGAAGAACCCGGCAAAGAGCAGCAGTTCGTGCTCAATCAGCGCCAGCCATTCCAGAACTGTCCAGGCCCCCTCACCCATACCCGCGACCCCCGTGTTTTTAAGGACTTACACGTATGGTTACCCGTTACGATGCAAAAGGCAATGTCGGCCCGGCCTTTCGTTACGGCCATAATGCGGGCTTGCATAAATGCCGCAATTGCGAAATGGGCTTGCGACATGGCCCAACCAAGTTTTCTACGCTCTGCCGTCCGTAACTTCAGCGCGCTGTTCAAGGCCGATGCCTTCGAAGGGATTCTGCTGATTGCCGTCGCCATCACGGCGATGGTCATCGCCAATTCCGGTGTCGCCGGCGCCTATTTCGAGCTGTTCAACGGCTACCTCTGGTCGAAGGACGTCTTCTACCTCAACACCGTCCACCTGTGGATCAACGACGGGTTGATGGTGATCTTCTTCTTCGTCGTCGGCCTCGAGGTTAAGCGCGAGCTGATCAATGGCAACCTGTCCGATCCGCAGCAGCGCAACCTGCCCGTCATCGCCGCCATCGCCGGCATGGCCGTGCCGATCATCGTCTTCCTCGGCGTCAGCGGCGGAGCGGCGGAATACCGTTCCGGCATGGCCATCCCGGCCGCGACGGACATCGCCTTCGCCATGGGCGTGGTCGGCCTGCTGGGCAGCCGCGTCCCCGCTTCGCTGCGCCTGTTCCTGCTGACCGTGGCCATCGTCGACGATATCGGCGCGGTCGCGATCATCGCGATCTTCTATTCCGACCCCAAGGTTACCTGGCTGCTGATCTCGCTGGCCGTGCTGATCGGGATGTTCGCGATGAACCGCTTCAAGGTCAGCAGCATGTGGCCCTTCGTCATCGGCACGGTGGTGCTGTGGTACTGCGTGCTCAACTCGGGCGTCCACGCCACCATCGCCGGCGTGCTGGCAGCCTTCACCATCCCGATGCGCACCAAGGACGGCAATTCCATGCTGGAAAATGCCGAACACGCGCTGGTGCCGTGGAGCGCCTACCTGGTGGTGCCGATCTTCGGCTTCGCCAATGCCGGCGTCAGCCTCGAAGGGCTGGGCTTCGATGCCCTGCTCGACCCGCTGCCGCTGGCGATCGCCGCCGGCCTGGTGCTGGGCAAGCAGGTGGGCATCTTCAGCGCCGTATGGGCCGCGGTGAAGCTCGGCATCGTCAGCAAGCCGCCTGGCTGCACCTGGGCCGAGGTATGGGGCGTATCCATCCTCTGCGGCATCGGCTTCACCATGAGCCTGTTCATCGGCGAACTGGCCTTCCCGGGTTCGGGCGAAATGGCGCGCCTGCTGCGTGACGAGGCCAAGATCGGCATCCTCACCGGCTCGCTGATCTCGGCCGTGCTGGGCTATGCCGTGCTGCGCATGACCACGACCCACCCGGAAGAGGTGGACGATCCGCGCGATCCGGTGGTCTGAAGGATTTGCGCCGGGCCTGCGGGCCCGGCACTTCAGCGAACAGCAGGCTTAGCCAGCCTTGGCGACGGGCGCGTCTGCGCCCAGGTCTTCGTACCAGGCTTCGACCGGGCCGTTCAGCTTGATCGTCAGCGGGCGACCCTTGCGGTCCACCGTCTTGCCGGCCTGTACGCGCACCCAGCCCTCGGAGATGCAATACTCCTCGATATCGTTGCGCTGCTTGCCCTTGAAGCGGATGGCCACGCCGCGCTGCAGCTTGTCGGCATCGAAGAACTCGCTGCGCGGATCGATGGCAAGGTGGTCGGGCGGAAGGTCGGTGCTGTTTTCGTCGCTCATGGCATTCGCCCCTAGCCGGGCTGGCGCAAAAATCAATCGCCCAGCAAAATGCCGCGCACCAGACCGTTGCCACAGGCGTAAACAGGCCCTATGGGCACCGCTTCGTTTCGCAGGCCTTGCGCCTGCACGGTTCGTCGGGCCGCGGGCGTGGCGGAATTGGTAGACGCGCTGGTTTTAGGTACCAGTATCGCAAGATGTGGGGGTTCGAGTCCCTTCGCCCGCACCAGTTCCGCTGGCCGCAATTCCGGCCCCGACGCACCGGATTTGAGAGTTTGAGCAAAGGCTAGTCATGCAGATTGTCGAAACCACCAACGAAGGCCTCAAGCGCGCCTACACCCTGACCATTCCCGCCAAGGATATCGATGCCAAGATCGAAGCCGAGGTGAAGAAGGTCGCCCCGCAGGTCCGGATGCCCGGCTTCCGTCCCGGCAAGGTCCCCGCCAACCTGGTGCGCAAGATGCACGGCGAAGCGCTGCACGCCGACGTGCTCAACACCACGGTGCGCGAATCGGTCGACAACCTGATCAAGGACAAGTCCCTGCGCCCGGCGCTGCAGCCGAAGGTGGAAATGGCCGACGGCTACGAGCAGGGCAAGGATGCCGAGCTGACCGTCGAAGTCGAAGTGCTGCCGGAAATCGAAACCCCGTCGATCGACGGCCTGAAGCTGGAAAAGCTGACCGTGCCGGTGAGCGACGAGCAGCTTGACGAAGCACTGGGCCGCCTGGCCGAGGGCCAGAAGAGCTACAAGGACGCCGCCAAGACCAAGAAGGCCGCCGACGGCGACCAGCTGATCATCGATTTCGTCGGCCGCGTGGACGGCACGGAATTCGAAGGCGGCAAGGCCGAGGACGCCCCGCTGGTGCTGGGTTCGGGCCAGTTCATTCCCGGCTTCGAAGACCAGCTGACCGGCGTGAAGACCGGCGACAAGAAGACCATCACGGTGACTTTCCCGGAAGACTATCCGGCCGAGAACCTGAAGGGCAAGGAAGCCGAGTTCGACGTCACCGTGAAGCAGGTGAAGGTCGAGACCGAAAGCAAGATCGACGACGATTTCGCCAAGGGTCTGGGCCTCGAAGGCCTCGACAAGCTGAAAGAGCTGATGAAGGGCCAGATCGAGCAGGAAAGCGCTCACCTCACCCGCACGCAGATGAAGCGCCAGCTGCTCGACAAGCTGGCTGCCGATCACGATTTCCCGGTCCCGCCGAGCATGGTCGACGCCGAGTTCCAGCAGATCTGGAACCAGCTGAGCCAGGAAGCCGCACGCGAGGAAGATCCCGAAGCCGCGATGAAGGAAATCGAGGCCGAGAAGGAAGACTACAAGCGTATCGCCGAGCGGCGCGTGCGCCTGGGCCTGCTGCTGTCCGAAATCGGCCAGGCGAATGGCGTGGAAATCAGCCAGCAGGAAATGCAGATGCTGATCCAGCAGGCCGCGCAGCAGTATCGCCCGGAAGACCGCGAGCGGTTCGTCGAATACATCCGCAGCGAGCCGATGGCCCAGGCCCAGCTCCGGGCGCCGCTGTATGAAGACAAGGTCGTCGACTTCCTGTTCGACAAGGCCGAAGTGACCGAGCGCGAAGTGACGCGCGAGGAACTGGAAGCCGCGATCGAGGCGGAAGAAGAAGCCGAGGCCGAAAAGGCCAAGAAGGCTCCGGCCAAGAAGAAGGCTCCCGCCAAGAAGGCCGCTGCGAAGAAGGCCCCGGCCAAGAAGGCCGATGCCGAGAAGAAGCCGGCGGCGAAGAAGGCTCCGGCCAAGAAGGCCCCGGCGAAGAAGGCTGCTGCCGAGAAGAAGCCCGCTGCCAAGAAGGCTCCGGCGAAGAAGGCTGCTGCCAAGAAGCCGGCCGCGAAGAAGGCCCCGGCCAAGAAGTAAGACCTGTACGCTCCCCGTCGCCGCGGCGGCGGGGAGGCAGGTTGCTTACCTGAATTCCAGACTCAGAAGCTGCCGGCGACGGTCAGGTTGAAGACCTGGCCGATCGAACGGCGGCGATCTTCCGTGAACAGCACCGGCGATACGTCGCGCGGACCGGCATAGACGGTGCGCAGCGTGGTCGTGTTGGCGTCGAAGACGTTGCCCACGCGCAGCCGCACGGTCGCGCCGAACACGTCCTTGTGCTCCACGAACACGGCACCGAAGGTGCTGGGCGAGTGGTCGGTGATGATTTCCGCCACGCGGTAGGACGGGGCGCGTTCGGTATCGCGGAACTCCAGTCCCCAAGCATAGTCGGTTTCCGGGATGTCGTGACGGAAATCAAGGCGGATCTCGAACGGATCGTTGCGGTCGAAGCGCCGCTCGACCCCGGTAACGGGGTCGACGAGGTTCGAATCCTCGATCGACATCCGCAGGTCCAGCTGCGCGCCGGCAAAACCCAGCGGGGTCATGTCGAGCGTGCCGAAGAAGCGTGCGCCGCGACGGTTGGCGCTGGCGATATTGCCGCGAGCCTCGCCGCCACCGACGACCGGCACGATCAGCACGAGATCCTCGATCCGCTCCTCGAAGAGGGTCAGGGTGGCCGAACCGTAGCGGCCGAAGTTCTTGGCGATCTCCAGCTCGAACTCCCAGCTCTGCTGCGGGCGCAGTTCGTTGTTGCCCGCATTGGCCTGGTCGTCTGTCAGGTTCACGCTCGCAAGGAAGTCGCCGAAATCCAGCTGCCCCACGCGGCGTGCGACCTCAAAGTTGATATCGAGACCCTCCAGCGGCGCCCAGGCCACGCTCATCGAGCCCTTGGGACGCTGGAAAGAACGCGCATTGGGATTGGCGCCGGTCTGCGAAATCTCCGAATACTCGCCGCCGCCGATAAGCTGCACGGAAAGGTTTTCGGTAATCGGGAAGCCGACGCTGAGCAGCGCCTCGTAGCGATCCTCGCGCACGCCGCCGACGCCGGCGGGGAACGGGATTTCGACATACTGGTCGCCCAGTGGATCGTAACCGAACAGGCTGCCGACCTGGTCGAGCCGGTTGAAGGCGGCTTCGCCCGAAAGCTGCCAGTCGGCGCCCAGCATGCCCCAGCGGTATTCCGCACGACCGATCCGCTCGCCGGTGTCCGACAGGCGCGCAAACTGCGAGCCGCTGGTGGGCAGGACACCCAGGTCGAGCAGCGAGTTGGTGACGAAGTCGCCGTGTTCGTAGGATTCCAGACCGATCAGCTTGAGACGACCGGGACCGAGGGGAAATTCGATGTCCGCGCCAATCTCGTAGAACCACTCGTCATTGGTGGCGCGGAAACGCTCGTGGAACGGGTCCAGCGGGTTGTCGTCGACGCGGCGCTCTTCCTCGCGGCTGCGGAAGAACTGCAGGCCACCCGTCAGGTTGAGGTTGGCAACCACGTCGGGCCCCAGGTCGAACTGGAACTGTCCGGTCAGCGAGGGACGATTGAAATCGGCCTTGGTCAGGTTGAAGCGTTCATCGACGAAGCCGGTCGCATCGGTGAAGATTGCCGGACCGGCGGAACCGCGGATGAAGGAGGAATTTTCCAGCGCGATGGTGAAGTCGAGCGCGCCGCTTGCTCCGGAAATCGATACTTCGCCCTCGAACCAGCCGGGGTTGGCCGGTCCGGTCGAGAATTGCGGTCGCCATTCGAACTGGCCCGAGAGGTTACCCTGCTCGACGATGATATTGGCCACCCGCCCCGACAGGCCCGGAATGTCCAGGGTCGCGCCATCGACAACCTCGATGCGGATCACGTTCTCTACCGGGATGCGGGCAAGCTGTTCGGCCGTGCTGGTCGACTTGCTCGACAGGCGAGTGCCGTTGATCAGCACGTTTTCGTCCGCCTGCCCGAAGCCGCGGTTACCGCCGCCACCGCCGCCACCGCCACCGCGATTCACGGTGAAGCCGGGGATCTCTTCCAGCATGTCGGCCGCATTGCGCGGAGCGTACCGGGCAAAGTCCTCGGGGTAGTAGACCTCGCGTGCAGACGCGCCGGTTCCTTCGAAATCAGCCTCTTGCGGCGGATCGGGATTCTCCGCCGCAGTATCCGCGAACGCCGGAGTAGTCTGAAAAAGGATAGCCGCAGCCAACGCCAAGGTGGCGACCTGCGGACGGCGAATAGACACGCTCAGGGGGGCTCCTGTTGATTTTGTCCGGCCAGTTAGATGAAATCAATCTCGACAACAAGTGGACTTTTGTCACATTGTGTCACGGCACGGGATTCCAACGGGTTAGCGATGGTTCTGGCAATTCGGCACTGCGCGCACGCTCGTAGGCGGCGCCTGCCTGCAGGATGGCATGATCGCTCCACTGTGCACCGATGAAGGACAGACCGACCGGCAGCCTTTCGACATGGCCCATCGGCACGGTGAGGTGCGGATAGCCCGACACCGCGGCAAGACTGCCGATACCGATGCCGCCCAGCCAGTGGTCGCCCAGCAGCAGGTCGATATTCCAGGCCGGGCCACGCGTCGGTGCGACCAGGAAGGCAACGTCGTGCTCTGCCAGCAGCGCGTCGATCCCTTCGGCGCCCGCCAGCCGGCGCGCGGTTTCGCGGGCTTCGAGATATTCCGCCTCGTCGGTGGTCTCCAGCGCCAGCTCGAACACGTCCTGCCCGAACCAGCGCAACTCCTGATCGGCATGTTCGATGTTGAAGGCGATCAGGTCCGCCAGCGAGCGTACCGGGATGTCGGCGGGAGAGTTCTCGAGATAGGTGTTTATGTCGCGCTGGAATTCGTAGAGCAGCACCGTGTACTCGGCATCGCCCATCTCGGGATTGCCCTCGTAGGTGACGTCGACCAGCACCGCACCTGCCTGCCGCAGGTCGGTGAGCGCCTGCTCATAGACCTCGCCCAAAGGCGCGAACCCGCCGAACCGATCGCGCAGCACGCCGATGCGCACGCCTTGCAGGGAGGCTTCGGCCAGTCCCGCGGTGAAGTCGGTGGCGTAATCGTCGGCATCGGCGGTTGCCGGATCGAGCGGATCGCTTCCGGCAATCGCCGTAAGCAGCATCGCCGCACTGGTCACGCTGCGGGCCATCGGCCCGGCGGTGTCCTGGCTGGCGCTGAGCGGAACCACGTGGGTGCGGCTGACCATGCCCACGGTGGGCTTGAACCCCACCACGCCGTTGACGCTGGCCGGGCAGGTGATCGAACCGTCAGTCTCGGTGCCGATGGCCGCCCAGGCAAAGCCGGCGGCCACGGCTGCCCCGCTGCCCGATGACGAGCCGCAGGCATTGCGGTCTGTCGCATGCGGGTTGCGGGTGATGCCGCCCACCGCGCTCCAGCCGCTGGTGCTGTCGGAACTGCGGAAGTTGGCCCATTCGGACAGGTTGGTCTTGCCCAGCACCACCCCGCCCGCTTCGCGCAGCCGCGCAATCATCGGGGCGTCCCGGCCGGTATCGTTGTCTGCGAGCGCCAGCGAGCCAGCGGTGGTCGGCAATTCCCTGGTCTCGATGTTGTCCTTCACCAGCACCGTGCGGCCGCCGAGCGGTGTTCCTTCCTCGAAGGCTTCCCCGGCCTCCTGCGCGGCAGCGGGATTGAGCACGATCACCGAACCCAGGCCGTCGGCACCCCGATCGAACTGCAGAATTCGGTCAATCCGCTCCTGTGCGTGGCGTTCGGCGACATTCGGCTCGGCCTCCGCGCCGCCTTGCTGCGCAAGGGCAGGCGTGGAAATGAGCAGGGCGGCAAGCGGCAGGAGCAGGTGTTTCATGGGCGCCTTCTGCGCCACGCCCCTGCCCAGTGCAATACCCCTAGAAGTCCCCGGACAGGCGGAAATTGAAGATCGGCTGCACCGACAGGTCCTGCGTCTCGCGGAAGGCCAGCGGCGTGCGGTCGCGGTAACCCTCGTAGACATAGCGATCCTGGATCGCGCGCCCGTCGGTCAGGTTGAACACCGACAGGTTGGCGGTCATGCCGAACACGTCCTTATGCTCGATGAAGGCATAGGTGTAGGTCGGCCCTTCGTAGTTGAAGCCGGTTTCGCCGAGGCGATAGTAGGGCAGCGTGTGGTTGTATTCCATGCCGGCACCCCAGGCCCAGTTGCTGCCGGGAATGTCGTGCCGCAGTTCCAGGTCGACCTGGTGATCCTGGTGCCCGCCGAAGCTGCGCTTCTCGCCGGTCAGCGGGTCTTCCAGTTCGGTGTCTTCGAACTGCAGCGTGACTTCCAGCTGCATGCCGTTGAGGCCCAGCGGCTCCAGCTGGAAGGTGGTGTTCCAGTATACGCCCAGCAGGGTGGCCTTATCGATGTTGCCGCGCGTCTCCAGCCCGCCCGGAACCGGGATGAACTCGATGTAGTCGTCGATCCGGCGGGCGTAAAAGCGCAGGTTGGAACTGCCCCAGTCGCCCAGGTCCTTGGTGGCTTCCAGCTTGGCTTCCCACGTCTGCGGGGGCACCAGCTCGACATTGCCCGCGTTCTGCTGGTTCTGGTTGAGCGACACGCTGCGCAGGAAGTCGCCGAACGACAGCTGACCCACCGTGCGTGCGAGTTCGAACGACAGGTCGAGCCCGTCCGCCACCTGCCAGGCGAGGTTGATCGAACCCTTGGGGCGCCAGAAGCTACGCGTCAGGCCATTGGCCCCGGTCTGGGCGATGGTCGAGTATTCGCCTCCCATCCCGACCTGCAACGACAGGTTATCCGCCAGCGGACGGCTGTGCGTCAGGATCGTCTCGTACCGGTCCTCGGTCACCCCGCCGGTGCCGTTGGGGAAGGGAATTTCCACGAATTCGCCGCTGGGATCGAGGTCGAACAGCTGCGCGCTGCGATCCAGCCGGTTGAAGGCCGCCTCGGCATCGAGCTGCCAGTCGCCGCCCAGCATGGACCAGCTGTACTCGGCGCGGGCGATGCGCTCGCCGCTTTCGCTGCGCGAGGCAAAGCGGCTGCCGACGTCGTCACTGCCGTCCTCGAAACTGATGATCGAATCCGAGCGACCGCGATTGCGACTGTAGCTTTCCAGCCCGATCAGCTTGAGCCGTCCGCCGGCGAGGTCGAACTGTACGTCCGCGCCCAGTTCGTATCCCCAGCCGCGCACGCGGTCCTCGAACATGCGGAACCGGTCGACGCCGTTGACGAGGTCGCGCTGCTGATTGTCGCGGAAGTTCTGGTAGGCGCGGCGGTAGTTGGCATTGGCATTGACGATCGTGCCGCCGGGGCTGGTCCACTGGGCACTGCCCGAAATGCGCGGGAAGTCGCCGATGAACTGCATGCGGATGTCGCGCTGTTCGATAACGTTGCCGTCGGCATCGTAGATGAAGGCATTGCCGCCGCCTGCCGCGCCGCGACCCACGCCGTTCGACACCGCCATGGTCCAGTCGAACGTCTCGCCCGAACCGCTGAGCGACACCTCGCCGCCGATGTAGCTGGGCTCGGCATACTTGGGCCGGAAATTGGCGCGATAGGTGAAGCGGCCGCTGATTGCGCTTGGCTTGGTGATGACATTGGCGACCTGGCCGGACAGGCCGGCGATACCCAGCGTCGCGCCATCGACGATCTCGATCCGCTCCACCCGGTCGGTGGCGATGCGCTGCAACTGGCTGAACACGCCTTCGGACTTGTTGGTGATGCGTTCGCCATCGATCAGCACGTTGGCGCTCGCCTGTCCCAGGCCGCGCGCACCGTCTTCCCCGCGCACGGTGAAGCCGGGCACCTCGTTCAGCATGTCCAGCGCATTGCGCGGCGCGAAGCGGGCAAAATCTTCGGGCGTGAACACGCGCGTTCCGCTGCGCTGCTCCGCGGCATCGGGCGTTGCTGAGCCTTCCGGCAGGTCCGGTTCGGCCTCGGCCTCCACTTCCTGCGCGGCAACAGGCCAGGCGACGGCCAGCAATGCCACGGCTGCGGTCGTGTGAAAAAATCTATGCAATTCAGCCCTGTCCCTCAACGACATTTGTAATCGCGGGCGGTTACAGGGAAAACTTCCAATGCTGGCGCGGGCTTATCGACCAGTGTCGAAGATGGTCCGATAAACGGATTCTGAAGAATGCGGGGTGCAAGGCCCTTGAACCTGTGGAGCCAAGGGGCAACATAGGCCCTCGGAATTCAAGAAAAGGACCACGCATGTTCGACCTGTTCGGCGACAACAAAGACCGTTTCACCACCGATCCCGTTACCGGCGCCCTGGTGCCTGTCGTTGTCGAATCGACCAGCCGTGGCGAACGCAGCTTCGATATCTTCAGCCGCCTGCTGCGCGAACGCATCGTCTTCGTCACCGGCCAGGTGGAAGACAACATGGCCTCGCTGATCGTGGCCCAGCTACTGTTCCTCGAAAGCGAGAACTCGCAGGACATCTCGATGTACATCAACTCGCCCGGCGGCGTGGTGACGGCCGGCATGGCGATCCACGACACCATGCAGTACATCAAGCCCAAGGTCCGCACCGTGGTGGTGGGCCAGGCGGCGTCGATGGGCAGCTTTCTGCTGGCCGCGGGTGAGCCGGGCATGCGCGTGGCGCTGCCCAATGCCCGCGTGATGGTGCACCAGCCCTCCGGCGGTGCGCGCGGCATGGCGTCCGACATCGAGATCCAGGCCCGCGAAATCCTGCGCATCCGCGAACGGATGAACGAGCTGTACGTGCAGTATACCGGCCAGAGCCTCACCGACATCGAGAAGGCCATGGACCGCGACACCTTCCTCGACGCCGAGGAAGCCAAGAAATTCGGTATCGTGGACGCGGTGTTCGCCCATCGCCCGAAGGACGATGCCGAGCACGATCGCGACGGCACCGGCGGCGCTCCGACGGCGGACAGCGAGTAATCGCATGTCGCTTTCACCCCGTCAGACAGCGGGATGAAAGTTGTAGCATTTTGGCAACCCTGTCCCTTCAGGCTGGCGCAAGCCGGTGATGGTAGGGTTAAGCTGTTTGATATTCAGCCGGTCCGCCCTAGATTGGTGGGCCGAATCCCGCGTTTGACTCGAAAGCGTTCGAGTCTTGCGCGAACAGGACGAAAGATATGACCAAGTTGAGCGGAACCGATAGCAAGAGCACCCTCTACTGCAGCTTCTGCGGGAAGAGCCAGCACGAGGTGCGCAAGCTGATTGCCGGTCCGACCGTGTTCATCTGCGACGAATGTGTCGAGCTGTGCAACGACATCATCCGCGAAGAGGCCAAGAGCGGCCTTGGCGGTCGCAAGGACGGCGGCGTGCCCGCCCCGGTCGAAATCTGCGACACGCTCAACGACTACGTGATCGGCCAGGATCGCGCCAAGCGCGTGCTCTCGGTCGCCGTGCACAACCACTACAAGCGCCTGAAGTACTCGGGCAAGCAGGGCGACGTCGAACTGGCGAAGTCGAACATCCTGCTCGTCGGCCCCACCGGCAGCGGCAAGACGCTGCTGGCGCAGACGCTGGCACGCACTTTCGACGTGCCCTTCACCATGGCCGACGCCACCACGCTGACCGAAGCCGGTTACGTGGGCGAGGACGTGGAGAACATCATCCTCAAGCTGCTGCAGGCCAGCGACTACAACGTCGAGAAGGCCCAGCATGGCATCGTCTACATCGACGAGATCGACAAGATCACCCGCAAGGCGGAAAACCCTTCCATCACCCGCGACGTGTCGGGCGAAGGCGTCCAGCAGGCGCTGCTCAAGCTGATGGAAGGCACCACTGCCTCGGTCCCGCCGCAGGGCGGCCGCAAGCACCCGCAGCAGGAATTCCTGCAGGTGGACACGACGAACATCCTGTTCATCTGCGGCGGGGCTTTCGCCGGCCTGGAAAAGATCATCGGCGATCGCTTGCAGAAGCGTTCGATCGGCTTCGGCGCCAATGTCGCCGATCCGAGCAAGGCCAAGATTGGCGAGATGCTGGAGAAGTGCGAGCCGGAAGACCTGCTGAAGTTCGGCCTGATCCCCGAATTCGTCGGCCGCCTCCCGGTCATCGCCACGCTGCACGACCTCGATGCCGATGCGCTGGTGACGATCCTGAAGGAACCGAAGAACGCGCTGGTGAAGCAGTACCACAAGCTGTTCGAGCTGGAGGACGTGGAACTGACCTTCACCGAAGAGGCGCTGGCCGCGATTGCCGAGAAGGCGATCAAGCGCAAGACCGGCGCGCGTGGCCTGCGTTCGATCGTCGAAGGGCTGCTGCTCGATACGATGTTCGACCTGCCCAGCATGGAAGACGTCACCGAAGTCGTCGTCGATGCCGACGTGGTGGAGGGCCGCAAGGAACCCGTCCGCGTGCTCGCCAACGACAACGGCAAGGGCAAGAAGGAAGCGGCGGCCTAATCGCCTGCCGCCACCAGCCTCCCACCCGGCCTAGCACTTCCGGAATTTTCGCACGGCCCGTTCGGGCCGCAATCCCGCGCG
Source organism: Aurantiacibacter sp. MUD11 (assembly GCF_026967575.1). Taxonomy (NCBI): domain Bacteria; kingdom Pseudomonadati; phylum Pseudomonadota; class Alphaproteobacteria; order Sphingomonadales; family Erythrobacteraceae; genus Aurantiacibacter; species Aurantiacibacter sp. MUD11. Next base: position 1,233,346 of record NZ_CP114054.1, read on the forward strand.
CCTGATTGCCGGCGCCATCCCATACCCGCGCGCAGGCCGCGCGGGACAAGCAAGGAATTACCCATGCCCACCAATGCCCAACTCGCCGCCAAGATGCTCCGCGACGCCAGCATGTTCTTCCAGCAGGTAGGCGAACAGAACCCGCCGGTCGCCGACCAGATGAACCAGAATGCCGCGGTCTACCAGCAGGTCGCGCAGCTGGTCGAAAGCGATCCGACCGGCGAGGTGCCCACGCAGGATCCGGGTGCCGCACCGCAGGAATAACACTTCCCGCGCAAGCCTTCGGCTTGCTTCCCACCCCGTAGCAACCCGTTCTGCCGCAAGTGGAAATCGCCGCTTGCGCGCCTTTCGGTTTGCCCACATGACAGCTGCCTGAGCAATCTCGCCACGCAGGCGGGAAAGGGGTGGAGGGACTCCCGCAATGATGAAGGATTCGCTGGCGGCCGGCTTGGCAACCGCCGCCATGCTGGGGGCAATGCCCGCTGCCGCGCAGACACAGACCGCGACGCGTTTCGTCGCCGAGTTCACGGCCGCAGCACCCGGTGAAGAACACATCGCGGAGCGCGGCGATCCCGTGCTGACTGCCCGCATCCGCCCCGAACTCGCGGTGGAACTGCTGGAAGTGCCTGACGAGGATACCCAGAGGGATATCGGCGCTTCCCGGGATAATCCGCTGATCGTGGGTACACGGCTTTACGGCTCGTCCAACCGGCCGAGCCTGTACTGCCACATGCTCACCAACCGCGTTGTGGGCTCAGGTGGCACCTGCTTTCGCGACTTCGATGGCGATGGCGCCTTCGAACAGGGCGTGAAGCTCGAGGCGCCCGGCCTCAACACCGATGTCGTGCTGCTCGACCAGGACGGCGACTGGTACGGAGGCACCTTCGTCGAGCGCGAGCGCCTGCGTCCGCCGCTCGCCTATCGTCCGGTCCCGGCGGAAGACGTTCCTAGCTGGGCCGCTCGCGTCAGCTGGTCTGCCAATGTCCGGCGGGTTGATCCGGAAGATTACCCGGTGCTGCTGACCTTCAACATCTCGGCACGGGAAGAAGGTGAAAGCACCTCCGTCATCGGAGAATGCGCGACCAGGCGCATCTACGAAGGGGAGCCGATCACGCTGTGGTTCTATGGCAACAAGATCACCGTGCTTGGCTTCACCGAAGACGGCGACATGCGCTACGTGGTCGATCCGGCGACAGGGCCGGAGACGCTGGGCTTCATCTACCAGTTCGAAAGCCGCAACCCCTATGTCGGCATTGCAATCGCCCGCAACAGCACCGAACTGCCCTGCCCCGATCCCGAGGCTTTCGCGGAGCGCTAGCCCTCGCCGGCCTTGCGCCGCACACCCAGCTCCCGCAGCCGGTCGAGGCTGGCCTCGGGCAAGACCTCGCGCGGGTCATAGTAATAGTCGAAGGCGGGGATTCCCTCGGGCAGCGTGACCCAGGGCATCTTCTCGAGCGTGAAGATGGCGACATCGGGGGTGATGCTACCCGGCTCGTCCAGCGCCCCGGCGCGCACGCCCGACATCAGGCGACCGAGCCTGCCGTAGTAGCTCAGCAGCGGACTGCTGCATTGCGCACAGCTGACGATGATATGCGGGTTTCCGCTGCCCCCGGGCAAACTCGCCTCGCGCGTTTCGCCGCTCAGGAATTCGACATTGTCACTTTCCCAGAAGCCGTTGACCACGCTGGTGGAGCCGGTCTGCCGCTGGCATTGGTGACAATGGCAATTGTGCACCATCATCGGTTCGCCGCTGATCCGCAGGCGGACCTGGCCGCAAGCGCAGCCCCCTTCGCGTACCACGCTCATGCACAACCTCCCGTAGATGTCCGCTGGCTGATCTCGACCTGCAAGGTGACGTGGCCGATGGCGTGGTGATGCTCAAGCTCGTGCGCGGCCTTGTGCAGGAAGGCATCGCCCGGATGGCCGCCGGGCATCACCAAGTGCGCGGTCAGCGCCGTCTCGGTGGTGGACATCGGCCAGATATGCAGATGGTGCACCTGCTCCACGCCCGGCAGGCCGGCGAGGAAAGCCCGCACTTCCGTCTCGTTCACGCTGTCGGGCACGGCCAGCAGGCTCATCTTCACCGCGTCTTTCAGCAGCCCGAAGGTGCCCCAGGCGATCACCAGCACGATGATCAGGCTGACGATCGGATCGATCAGCACCGCCCCGGTCAGCAGGATGGCCGCGCCGGCGATCACCACGCCCACGCTCACCAGGGCGTCGGCCGCCATGTGCAGGAAGGCGCCGCGAATGTTGATGTCGTGCTTGCGTCCGCGCAGGAACAGCAGCGCGGTGGCGGTGTTGATGACGATGCCGATGCCCGCGACCCAGATCATCGTCCAGCCTTGCGGCTCTACCGGATCGATAAAGCGGTGGATCGTTTCGAACAGGATTGCCCCGATCGCCAGCAGCAGCAGCACGGCATTGGCCAGCGCGGCGAGGATGGTGGAGCTCTTGAGGCCGAAGGTGAAGCGCGCCGAGGGCGGGCGCTTGGCCGCCACGCTGGCGGCCCAGGCGATCAGCAGGCCGAGGACGTCGGACAGGTTGTGCCCGGCATCGGCCACCAGTGCCATCGACCCCGAAAGGAAGCCGAAGATCGCCTCGACGACGACAAAGCCGGTGTTGAGCACCACGCCGATGGCGAAGGCGCGTCCGAAGTCCGCCGGCGCATGGCTGTGGCCATGGTCGTGCCCGTGATGGCTGTGCGAGTGTCCGACCCCCATTGCCCTACTCGTAGACGCAGGAATCGAGGCCGTCACGCCTTACCTGCCCGATGCGGCGTTCGATCGTATTGCCGTAACGCGCGGTAAAGCCACGCGGATTGACCGCTTCGCGGGTTTTCGGACTTGGCAGCACGGCGGCGATGCGGCTGGCCTCGTCGGCGGTGAGGCGGGCGGCGGAATGGCCGAAATAGCGCTGTGCGCCGCTTTCCACGCCATAGGTGCCCAGCCCCGTCTCGGCGACGTTGAGGTAGACTTCCATGATCCGCCGCTTGGTCCACAGCGTCTCGATCAACACGGTGAAATAGGCTTCCAGCCCCTTCCGGAACCAGCCGCCGCCCTGCCACAGGAACACGTTCTTGGCGGTCTGCTGGCTGATCGTGGAGGCGCCGCGCTGGCGGCCGCCCTGGGCACGTTCTTCCAGCGCATCCTCGATCGCCTCGCGGTCGAAGCCGTCATGCGAGCAGAACTTGCCGTCCTCTGCCGCGATCACGGCGCTCACCATGTTGCGGTCGATGCGCGACAGCGGCTCCCAGTCGCGCACCACGCTGCGTTCGTCCATCAGCATGGTCGCGGTGTAGGTGACGGGCAGGAAGCGCAGCACCAGCACCAGCGACACGGTGATGAGCACGAACCACAGGATCGCTTTCGCCAGCCACCAGAAGACCCGTCTTGCCATGTGCGGGGATTAGTTTGGCCGCAATGGCGAAGCAAGGCGTGATCCGCGTCACGCGCCGTTCCGTCCCGTTGTGACATGGTCGTCGCAAAGGAGACAGGCGATGACGGACGCAACGGGGGACGAAGCGGCAGCACCGCGCACGGGCAGCGGCATGATGGGCGCACTGGGCGAAAACCTGCGCATGCTTTCGGCCCTGCTGATTGTGGCAGTCTACCTGGTGCTGCTGGTCTGGCTGATCACCAAGCTGGCATGGTTGTTTCCACCTGAAGGCGAAGTCGGCTTCAGCGAGGATGTGTGGGAGCAGATGATCTACCTGCTGGCCGCACTCGGCACCCTGGCAACGTCAGCCGCCGGCGTGCTGCTGGGCGTGCAGATCCAGCAGTCGAGCGTCCGCAATGCCAACCAGCGCGCCGCCGAGGCGGAGGCGGAGGCGGCCGAAAAGACCGTCCGGCTACAGGCCAAGGATGCGATCCTGGTCGACATGCTGGCCACCGGAACGGAAGTTTCGACCCAGAGTCTGTCCGGGGCGGACATGCGAGCCACGCTGCGCGCCGCCATCGAGATCTGACGCAGGGCATCCCGAACACACCGAATTCACGAGGCGACCCGGTGGGAGCGGCACGCTAGCTGCTCCCAACCAACTCGGGGTGACCGCAAGGTCACCCCGTTTTTTGTCGGTTCTTGTGGCTTAGGCCGCTGCGGGCAGCAGCCGCTCGCTCGCGATGCGCTGCATCGCCTTCTGCAGCTTCTCGAACGCGCGCACTTCGATCTGGCGGATACGTTCGCGGCTGACGTCGTAGACCTGCGACAGCTCTTCCAGCGTCTGCGGGTTCTCCGTCAGGCGGCGTTCGGTCAGGATGTGCTGCTCACGCTCGTTGAGGGCTTCCATGGCCTCGATCAGCATTTCACGGCGCACCTCGGCCTCTTCGGCGTCGGCAACGATCACGTCCTGCAACGGACGATCGTCGGTCAGCCAGTCCTGCCACTCGCCGGAGCCTTCCTCGCCATTGCGCATCGGCGTGTTGAGCGAGCCGTCGCCGCCCATCATCATCCGGCGGTTCATGTTGACCACTTCCTGCTCCGGCACGCCCAGATCGGTGGCGATCTTGGTGACGTCCTCCGGCGACAGGTCGGTGTCTTCGTAGGCTTCCAGCTGCTTCTTCATCCGGCGCAGGTTGAAGAACAGCTTCTTCTGCGCCGCGGTGGTGCCCATTTTCACGAGCGACCAGCTGCGGAGGATGAATTCCTGGATCGAGGCCTTGATCCACCACATGGCATAGGTCGCCAGGCGGAAACCGCGATCGGGCTCGAATTTCTTCACGCCCTGCATCAGGCCGACGTTACCCTCGGAAATCAGATCCGAAACGGGCAGGCCATAGCCGCGGTAGCCCATGGCGATCTTCGCCACGAGACGCAGGTGCGAGGTGACGAGCTGCGCCGCGGCGTCAGGATCGTCATGTTCCCGGTAACGCACGGCGAGCATGTATTCCTGCTCGGGCGTCAGCACGGGAAACTTCTTGATTTCCGACAGATAGCGGTTGAGTCCCTGCTCACCGCCCAGCGCCGGCACTGTTGGTCGATTGTTACTCACTGTGTCCCAAACCTTTCCTAGCGTCGACCACTCGATGCAGGCCCCTGATGGGCACCCGCTTTTGGCGGCCACATTGGGTGCTTACGTCTTATAACGCACCACAAACCGATATAGGGTGCATTTCATCGATTGGAATGACCTGTTTCGTCGATGAGTTCCCGCATATCACTGGGTAATTCGCTCGAAAACGACAGTCGGTTACCCGTGACGGGGTGAACAAAGCCGAGTCGCGCCGCATGCAGCGCCTGGCGCCTGAAATCGAGCGCCTTGAGAATCGGCCGAAGCGGAGCAGGGTCACGTCCATAGACAGGATCCCCCAATAGCGAATGACCGATTGACGCAAGGTGAACTCGCACCTGGTGCGTTCGCCCCGTTTCGAGGCGGCATTCCACCAGCGCGCAATGATCTAACATCTGAATTGTCTTATAATGCGTGACGGCATGTTTTCCGCGCGAGGAATCCTTGGGCAGCACCGCCATCTTCTTCCTGTCGCGGTCGGATCGCCCGATGCGGGCATCCACCGTGCCGCTGGGCGGCGACGGATGGCCGCCGCAGATTGCTAGGTAGGCGCGTTCCAGCGAGTGATCGGCGAACTGCTTGGCCAGCCCTTCGTGGGCTGCGTCGCTCTTGGCAACGACCAGCAAGCCGGAAGTGTCCTTGTCGATGCGATGGACGATGCCCGGCCGGGCAACCCCGCCGATGCCCGAAAGCTGGCCCTTGCAGTGATGCAGCAGCGCATTGACCAGCGTGCCGTCAGGGTTGCCGGCTGCCGGGTGCACCACCATTCCGGCGGGCTTGTCGACCACGATCAGGTGCTCGTCTTCGTAGACCACCGTGATGGGGATATCCTGTGGACAAGCCTGTGGATCGCTTGGGGGTGGCAGGTGGATGGAAAAGCTCAACCCCGCTTGAACCTTGGCCGAGGCAGAGGAAGCGATTTCGCCGGCGATCTGCACCTTGCCCTCGGCCATCAGCGCCTTGATCCGCTCGCGCGAAAGCTCGGTCACTTCCGCCAGCGCCTTGTCCGCGCGGGTGGAGCTGGCAAGCGTTCCGGTGATGGTTTCGGCCACATCCATGCTAGGGCCATGGGCAATGGATGTGCATGTGACAAGGGACGTGTTGGACTTGCTCCGCACCGAAGCAGCGCAGGCGGCACCGCGAGAGTGCTGCGGCATGCTGCTGGGCGAGGCCGGTCGGATCACTGCCATCGCCCCGGCCCGCAATGTCCACCCGCAGCCCGAAACGCACTTCGAGATCGATCCGCAGGCGCTGATCGATGCCCACCGCACTGCTCGCGCCGGAGGGCCGGCGGTGCTCGGCTATTACCATTCGCACCCGCTCGGCCCGGCGCAGCCGTCGGCCACCGACCGGGCCGAGGCCGCGCATGACGGGGCGATCTGGGCCATCGTCACCGGCGAAGGTGACGTAACGTTCTGGCGCGACGACGAATGCGGCTTCACGGCGCTTCCCTACCCTGCCGCCAACGCCTAAATACAACGGCATGCATGCCTTCGCCCAGGTTGCCGCCCATGCTTTTTCGCAAGGCTAGGTGGCAGCGAAGGATTTTTGCCCTAGGACAGTGTTCCAAGTGTTCCACATTACCGCCAACGCTAGGCCAAGTATCATCGCCATGACTTCTCCTCTCGACCTCGCCGCCCTGCTCTGTTCGCGCCTCTGCCACGACATGCTCAGCCCCGTCGGTGCGCTCAACAACGGGTTGGAACTGCTGGCGGAAGAGAAGGACCCGACGATGCGGCAGCGCTGCCTCGACCTGCTGGAGCAGAGCGCGCGCATTTCCGCGCACAAGCTGAAATTCTTCCGCCTCGCCTATGGCGCCGCCGGCGGCTTCGGCGAGCAGGTACCGGTCGAGGAACCGCGCGAGCTGCTGGCCGCGCTGACCAGCAACGACGAACGCCTGACGCTGGATTGGGCGGTCGGCGAGGCGAGCCTGTCCAAGCCGGCCGTGAAGGTGCTGCTGAACCTGGCCGCCATGGGCCTCGATTCCCTGGTACGCGGCGGCACGCTGTCGGTCGGCGCGGAGCGGAACGACGGCAATACGGAAATCGCCATCCGCGCCTCCGGCCCGCGCGTCGCTTTCGACGCCAATATCGGCAAGGCGCTGGAAGGCAGCCTCGCCCCGGAAGAACTGTCCGGCCGCACGGCCCCGGCACACATGATCCGGCTGATCGTCGACCGCGATGGCGGCGCGGTGCAGTATCACCATGGTGAAGGAGCGCTGGTGCTCGGCGCGGTCCTGCCTGATCCAGAGGGCCTGATCGGCTGATCCGATGCGGGACGAACTGGTCCATCGCGAACAGCTCTCGCCCAACTTCGACGAGCGCAGCCTGCCGATTTCGATGGTGGTGCTGCACTATACCGAGATGAAGCCGGTCGAGACCGCGCTGGAGAGGATGTGCGACCCGGAAGCCAAGGTCAGCGCGCATTACTGCATCACCGAGGAAGGCGAGGTCATCCGCCTGGTGCCGGAAAACAAGCGCGCCTGGCACGCCGGGCTGTCCTACTGGCGCGGGCACAAGGATGTGAACTCGGCCAGCATCGGGATCGAGCTGGACCATCCCGGCCACGCGCTGGGCTATCGCGAATTCACCGATGCGCAGTTCGAGGCTCTCGTCCCGCTGCTGGGCCGCATCGTGAAGGAACACGACATTCCGCGCGCCAATGTGGTCGGCCATTCGGACGTGGCACCGGCGCGCAAGATCGATCCCGGCGAGCTGTTTCCGTGGGACCGGCTGGCCGAATATCACCTCTGCCTGGCGCGTCCGACCAAGCTGGAGCGCGGCGATCCGTTCGACAACGATGCCAGTTTCTACCTCGCGCTGGAGCGGTTCGGATACGACATCACCGACGGTCACAAGGCCGTGGAGGCCTTCCAGCGCCGCTGGCGACCGGAAATGATCAATGGCGTAGTCGACGGCGAGGTGCGTGCGATCCTTTTCCAATTGCTCTTGGATCGCGACCGCGGACTCACTAGATAGGGCCTGCCGGGGAGCCGGGCAGCCGCGGTGTCATTGTCCTTTTGGGCAAGATACCGAGGAAAGTCCGGGCTCCACGAAACAAGGGTGGCGGGTAACGCCCGCCGCGGGTAACCGCAGGGAAAGTGCCACAGAGAGTATACCGCCGATGGCCCCTAAAGGGCACAGGCAAGGGTGAAAGGGTGCGGCAAGAGCGCACCGGGGACCTGGTGACAGGGCCCGCATGGCAAACCCCACCCGGAGCAAGACCGCATAGGGGTCTCGCGCCTGGCGACAGGCAGGAGCGTTTCGCTCCGAGAGATCCGGGTTGGTCGCTGGAGCGTCGGGAGCAATCCCGCGCGTAAGATGAATGGCTGCCCCCGCAGCGCTGGTCGGCAACGAAACCGGCTGCGGGACAGAACCCGGCTTACAGGCTCCCCGGCACCTTACTGGCTGACCAGGCTACCCGAAATCGAGATACTGCCCTCACCGTCGTCAATCGCGGAGAGGAAACGGCGTGACTGCCCTTCAAGCACCAGCGCCGTCAGCCGGCCGTGCATGTAGGCACCGGTATCGATACCGATCCGGTTCCCTTGGTCGACCGGTTCCTCGGCAATGGTGTGGCCATGCACCACGACGAATTCATGCGGTTCCTGATGGCTCAGGAACGGTTCGCGGATCCACCGCAGCTTGCCGACATTCTGCTGCTCGAGCGGCACGCCCGGTTCGATGCCGGCGTGCACGAACAGGTAGTCACCGATCCTGATCATGTCCTCGAAGCCGGCGATGAAATCGAGGTCTTCCTGCGGCACCGCCGCGGCCATCATCTCCTGGACCTCGTCGATCGATGCGCGCGTATAGGCCTTCTTGTCCAAGCCGTAACTCAACACCGTTTCCCGCCCGCCATGGCGCAGGAAGTGGCGCAGCATGTCGAGATTGTCGAAGCTGCGGAGGAACATTTCCTCGTGGTTGCCGATCAGCACGCGCACCTTGCGAAACTTCATCCACTCCCGCGCGAGGGCGATGACGTTGATGCTGTCGGGTCCGCGATCGACCAGGTCGCCCAGCAGGATCACGGTCGTATCGGCCGGGCCGGCATCGCGATTGTCCTGCTCGATCGCCTCGATCAGCGAAATGAACAGATCGCTGCGGCCGTGGATGTCGCCCACGGCATAGACGCGTTCGCCCTCCGGCACGCTCGCCGTGATATGCGGAAGCTCGGGCTCCGCCTTCTTGGATCGAAAGAATTGGAACATCGTCGTCAGTTCACACCCACATAGTGACAACGCACGAGCGTGCAATCGGTTGGCGAGACTGACGCGGAAATATCGATTCGAACTGTCACGGTGCTGAATGTGATGCCAAAAACACACACATTCATAGCGCCACTGCGACATTGCGCAATTTCTCTTGTGCATTGCACAATGAGTGTGCATGTTCGTTGCGCATTCACGGAGAATGGGCACACAAACGAGGCCCTCACGTGAGTAGCGCAGGTGGGACGAAGCATTGTTCACCACAAGCAATTGAGGAAATTGCCCATGCTTACGTCCGTCCGCAGCCTCACGGCTGCTTCTGTTTTCGCACTTTCCACTGCCCTCGCGGCTCCTGCAATGGCGCAGGACGATGATGATGGCGGTATCGGTGTCGAACTCTCCGGCAATGTTGCCATCGTTTCCGACTACCGTTTCCGCGGCGTCTCCTTCTCCGACGGCGATATCGCGCTGCAGGGCGGCATCGACGCTGCCATCGGCGGTTTCTATGTCGGTACCTGGGGTTCGACCATCAGCGGCGGCTCCGCCTACGGCGAGCTCGAGCTCGACGTCTACGCCGGTTATGCCGGTGAAGCCGGCGCCATCACCTACGATGTCGGCCTGCTGTACTACATCTACCCGACCGGCGACGTCGCCGGCTTCGACAGCGACTACTTCGAACCCTACGCCTCGATCGGCACCACGCTCGGCCCGGTGGGCGCGACCGTCGGTGTCGCCTATGCCTGGGAACAGGATTCGCTGGGCGGCGGTGACAACTTCTACATCTACACCGATCTGGAAGCTGGCATCCCCGACACGCCGATCACCCTGAGCGCGCACCTCGGCTACACCGATGGCGTGTTCGCCACCGACCTGGACGGCGACTCGCTCGATTGGGGTCTTGGCGCATCGTTCGCCGTGACTGACAGCCTGTCGCTCGGCGTGAACTACGTCGACACCGAAGGCCCGAGCATCGAAGATTTCACCGACGCCGGTTTCTTCTTCACCATCGGTTACTCGATGTAACCAGTTTCGCTCGCAAGCGAGGAACGGGAGGGCCCGTACCGGCAACGGTGCGGGCCCTTTCGTTTGGGCGAGCGACAGGCGCCTAGTCGAGCATGAAGTCGACGGTGGTCACCACCCGTACCTTCTTGAACGGCGAATCGGCGGCACCCCAGCCGTCGGCATCGCCATCGCGTGCGGTGATGGAGAAATAGCCCTGCGTGGCGCGGCGGATGCTGCCGACGTCCGCGCCCGAATCCAGCGCAAACTGTTCTGCCGCGGCGCGCGCGTCCTGCGTCGCCTCCGCCACCATTTCCGGCTTGATGTCGTTGAGCCCGGTGAAGGTGAAGCTCATGTTCGAGCTTTGCAGCAGCACTCCGCGGCGCACCAGTTCGAACTCCTGCCGCACCGCCTGCTGGGCGCGCTCGATGTCCTCGGTGCGCAGGCTCATCCGCTGGTTCACGGTATAGCGCGTGATCCCGTCATCGGGGGTGTAGCTGGACGCGTTCACCGACACGGGCTGGAGGGCATCCCCCGGAAATCCCAGGTCGGCGAAGAACTCGCGCAACTGCTCGGTATCGCGGTCCACGCTGTTCTGGGCGGCTGCCAGGTTCCCCGCCGTGGCGGAGTAGGACAGCGTCCACACCGCCAGGTCGGCCACGACGTCACGCTCCGCCAGGCCGCGCACCGTCACCGTGCGATCCGCCATCTTGGCCCGCACCAGCCCGTCTCCGGTCATGAAACCGCCCACGGCAAGCCCGATGGCCAGTATTCCCGAAGCGAGGACCAGCGGCCTCTTCCAGAAAGCGGTGGCTTGGGGCGTTGTCTCGTCGCTATAGTCGGTCATGGCTGCTCTCCCGGTTGGCGTGTGATGATGTCACCTAAGGTTTGAGCGATGAACCGTGTTTGAATAGCGACGAATGGAGTTCCTGACTGATGGTCAAATACCTGCACACGATGATCCGGGTGAGCGATCTCGATGCCACGATCGACTTCTTCAAGCTGATCGGGCTGGAGGAAGTAAAGCGGAAGGATGTCGAGGCCGGGCGCTTCACGCTCGTCTTCCTTGCCGCGCCGGGCCAGAAGGACGTTGCCGAGGTGGAACTGACCTATAACTGGCCGCCCGAAGACGGCAGCGCACCGGAGGAATACACCGGCGGTCGCAACTTCGGCCACCTCGCCTACCGGGTGGAGAATATCTACGAGACCTGCCAGCGCCTGATGGACGCCGGCGTCACCATCAATCGCCCCCCGCGCGATGGCCACATGGCCTTCGTCCGCTCCCCCGACGGCATCTCCGTGGAACTGCTGCAGGACGGTCATCTCGAGCCGCAGGAGCCCTGGGCGAGCATGGGGAATATCGGCAGCTGGTAGGTTTGCGGTGAGGTCACCCTTGCCAAGCACCCTGCAAAGCGCCACCTGCGCCGCATGAAACCGCGCAAGCTCCCCCAGGTGGTCATCATTGGCCGCCCCAATGTCGGCAAGTCGACCATGTTCAACCGCCTGGTTGGCAAGCGGCTGGCGCTGGTCGATGACCAGCCGGGCGTCACGCGTGACCGGCGCATGGGCGAAGCCGGCCTGCTGGGGCTGGAGTTCGAAGCGGTCGACACCGCCGGCTGGGAGAACGAGGACGATGCCTCCCTCCCCGGCCGAATGCGCGCACAGACGCAGGTTTCGCTGAAGGGCGCAGACGCAGCGCTGTTCGTGATCGACGCGCGCGCCGGGCTGACCCCGCTGGACGAGGAAATCGGCCAGTGGCTGCGCGAGCAGGAAGTGCCTGTCGTCCTCGTCGCCAACAAGTCGGAAGGCAGCGCGGGCGAGGCGGGCATCCTCGAAAGCTATTCGCTGGGCCTGGGCGACCCTGTGCCGATCAGCGCCGAGCATGGCGAAGGCATTGCCGATCTCTATTCCGCCCTGATCCCGCTGATCGGCGAGAAGGCCGAACAGCTGGAACTGGAAGCCGAGGCCGAAGCCGCCATCGCCGCTGACGAAGCCGCCAAGCGCGCCGCGGAGGCTGCCGAAGCAGGCGAGGAGCTGGTCGAGATCGACCCCACGGCTCCGCTCAGCCTCGCCATCGTCGGGCGCCCGAACGCCGGCAAGTCCACGCTGATCAACCGCCTGTTGCAGGAAGACCGCCTGCTGACCGGCCCGGAAGCGGGGATCACCCGCGATTCCATCGCCGTCGACTGGCGCTGGACCGATCCGGAATCGGGCGAAGAGCGGATCATCAAGCTGATCGACACCGCCGGCATGCGCAAGCGCGCCAAGGTGGTCGACAAGCTGGAGAAGCTCTCGGTCGCCGATGGCTTGCGCGCCGTGGACTACGCCGAAGTCGTGGTCTTGCTGCTGGATGCGACGCGCGGGCTTGAAGTGCAGGACCTCAAGATCGCCAACCAGGTGCTCGAGGAAGGCCGGGCACTGATGATCGCGATCAACAAGTGGGACATTGCCGAGGACCCCTCTGCGCTGTTCAACGGCATTCGCGCCGCGCTCGAAGAAGGTCTCGCCCAGCTGCGCGGCGTGCCGCTGTTCGCGGTCTCCGCCATGACCGGCAAGGGCCTCGACCAGATGCTGGCCGCCGCCTTCAAGCTGCGCGACGACTGGAGCCGCCGCGTCCCGACGGCTGCGCTCAACCGCTGGTTCGACGATGCGCTGGCTGCCAACCCGCCGCCCGCGCCGGGCGGCCGGCGGATCAAGCTGCGCTACATCACCCAGGTCGGCACGCGCCCGCCGCGCTTTGTCATTTTCGGCACGCGGCTGGACGACCTGCCGGCCAGCTACGAACGCTACCTGCTCAACGGCATCCGCAAGCAACTGGGCTTCGGCGCCGTGCCCGTGCGGCTGACGCTCAAGTCACCGAAGAATCCCTATGATTCAAACAAGGGTGGCGGCGGCAAGTTCAGCGGCGGGCAGGGTCGCGACTAGGGAGCAGCCATGCTCGATACGCTTTCCATTGCCGGCGACCTGATCGAACGCACGTCGAGCACGCTGCGGGTGCAGAACATCGTCCAGCTCAGCCTGGCACCGGTATTCCTGCTGGCCGCGATCGGTGCGGTGCTGAACGTGATGAACACCCGATTGGGCTGGCTGATCGACCGGATCGACCAGATCGAGCGGCGCCTGATCAAGGGCAGCGCCGGTCGCGAGGGCGAGGAACTGCCGGCCCTGCGCCAGCGGCAGAGCTATGCGCAGTGGGCGGTCAACCTCACCACTTCCGCCGCGCTGACCATCTGCCTGGTGATCGCCGCGCTGTTCGTCTCCGCCTTCATCCGTCCGCAGATCGGCAGCGTGGTCGCGCTGGCGTGGATCGCCACCATGGCGCAGGTGTTCGCCGCGCTGACGCTATTCCTGATGGAAACCCGTCTCGCCACCGCCAACGCGCGCGAGCGCCGCCTGCGCAGCCGCGAGATTATCGAGCGGCAGGCAGGCGAGGATAGCGGAAGCGAGGAAGGCTAGCCCTCCTCGCCGTCTCCGGCAGGATTGCTGTTCAGCTGCACGTAGTTCTGCAGGCCCATGCGCTCGATCATGTCGAACTGCGTCTCGAGGAAGTCGACGTGCTCTTCCTCGCTCGAGAGGATGCTGGCGAACAGGTCGCGGCTGACATAGTCGCGCACGCTCTCGCAGTGTTCGATGGCATCGCGCAGCAGCGGGATGGCTTCGTTCTCCATCGCCAGGTCGGCCTTGAGGATCTCCTCCACCGTCTCACCCACCTTCAGCTTGTGCATGGCCTGGAAGTTGGGGAGGCCGTTGAGGAACAGGATGCGCTCCGCCAGCTGGTCGGCGTGCTTCATCTCGTCGATCGACTCGTGGCGTTCGTATTCAGCCAGCTTGTGCACGCCCCAGTCGTCCAGCACGCGATAATGCAGCCAGTACTGGTTGATCGCGGTCAGCTCGTTGGTGAGCGCCTTGTTGAGGAATTCGATGACCTTCTCGTCACCCTTCATGTGATGTCTCCCGGCTCGTGTGCGTGATGCATTCTTGCTCGCGCGGGCGCGCATTTGGCAAGCGAAACCGGGCCGGAAACATGCGAAAAACCGCAGAAATCTGCGCTAATGCGAATGCGTATCAGGATAGGAAAATCAGGCCGCTTCGAGCGGCTGCGGCAGGGCTGCGCGCTCTTCCGCGATCAGCTCTTCCGCCTCGTCGAGACAATGGCCGCAGTTCGGTCGCTTGCCGAGCTTGGCATAGACCGTTTCCGCACAACCATCGTGCTGCCGCGCGGCCTGGCGCAGTTCGCATTCACGGATGGCATTGCAGACGCAGGTGTACATGCGGGGCGATTCTCTCTTTCGCCTGCGAAATTACTGCGAATGGGTTGCAATAGCAAGTGTCTTGCGAATAATTCTCAAAATCACCTGCGGAGGGGAAACAGCTTCCAGTAGGTGAGGCAGCGCCACAACCATTCGAGCGGGCCGTAGCGATACTTCGCCAGCCACGGACGAGACCAGGCCAGCATCACCGCCCAGCCCAGCGCCACGACGAGGTAGAGCTCCGGACGCGTCAGTTCACCCCACAGCCCGCCGGCCCAGGGGTGAAAGATCAGCATCATCAGCACCGAGGTGCCGATATAGTTGGTGAAGGCCGCGCGGCCGGCGGCCGAAAGCCGCTCCGCCAGCCAGCCGCTCGCATTGTTGCCATAGATCGCCAGCAGCAGTGCCAGCCCGATGATCATGGGCAGCCGCGGCAGGGTGGCAAAGGCCATCATCGCCGACAGGGTGCCCCAATAGGTATAGCCGCCTTCCCGCACCCACAGCGCCATCGCCAGGTTCAGCACGCCGCCGAACAGCAGCAGGCCCCAGCCCCACGCCCTTCGCTTGCCGGTGGAGCCGCCCGGGCTGAACCAGCCGTAGCGGTAGAAGGCCATGCCGATCAGCATCAGCGGCAGAGTCTCGAACACCATCAGGATAACGGCATCGATCGGATCGCCGCCATGCTCGGAGAAATTGTGGCTGACGTAATCGGCGTAGCTGCCTTCCGTCATGATCGGGATTTCGGCGCGATCGTCTTCCAGCGACGCCTGCTTCGCCTCGGCGATGGAGCCGCGCGCTTCCGACATCTCTTCGCCCTCGCCAGCGAAGGTTTCGGCGATGAAATAGGCAGAGCCGATGGCCAGCGCATAGATCAGCGCCCCCACCACGTATCCGATCAGCCCCAGCGTCAGCAGCTTGCCTGCCGTCATGCGCAGGAACAGCACGCCCACCATGCCGGCGCAGGCGTAAAGCGTAAGAATGTCGCCGCGCCAGATGAAAAAGTAGTGGACCAGGCCGAACAGCAGCAACCACGCCAGCCGCCGCACCTGCAACCAGCGCGACGATCCGCGGTCCCACGCGCGCTCCATGAACAAGGCCATGCCCGCCCCGAACAACAGCGAGAACAGGCCGCGCATCTTGCCGTCGACCAGCACGAACTGCACCACCCACAGCCAGTCTGCCGTCGCATCGTGCCCGGACAGGAATGCACTGGGCCACGAATAGGCGCTCCACGGCTGACCGAAGGCGACGATATTGGCGGCAAGGATGCCCAGCACGGCGAACCCGCGAATGAAGTCGAGACTGGAAATGCGCTCACCAGTTGTGGCCGGAGCCAGCGCCTCCGGCTCTGCGTCAGGCGTGGCTTGTAGGTCAGTCATGCTGGTTACCCCCGGTGCGTCCCGGGAAGCCTTATGGACAGCAATGACTTGCTTGGAAAGCGGTCAGCTCAATTGCGCGTGACGAGGCAATCGAAGCCGGCGCGCTGCAGGCTGGAGCAGGCCGCTGTCGCCTCGGCGCGGGTGGCATAACCGCCCGCCAGAACGCGCGTCACGCGGCCCGTGGGCACCAGCATCCGCTCGCGCCCGGCCACTTCCGGACGGTTCGCCACGCGGTCCCACATGCGCTCTGCATTGCCCGGCACGCCGAACGCGCCCAACTGCACCCGCCACGGCCCGCTGGCGGATTGCGGAGCCGGAGTTGCCGCCTGTGGCACCGGTGCAGGCGCCGGACGCGGCGAAGGCGCGCGCGCCACCTCTGCTGGCTGCGGCGGCTGGACGGCGGCGGGGCGTGGCGAAGCGGCGGGAGGCGCAGCCGCGACCTGCGTTGCACCTGGTGCGTAGCTGGCCCCGGCCATTGCCGGGTCTTCGGTGCCGGTAGCCTCGCCGGCCTGCTCCACCGCATCGCGGGCAGCGGCAACCGACGGGGAAACTTCGACGCTTGGAATCGGGCGCGGCACGGCAGGCGACTGCACGGACGGGGACTCCACTTGCTGAGGCATGGGCCGCGGGGACGGTACGCTGGCAGCCGGGGCCGCCTGCGCGCCGAGATCGGCGGCGGCGAGTTCCACCGAGCGGGCTTCGGTCGCCTGCTGCTCCAGCTGGAGGGCCATCGCCGCCCCGCTCTGGCGCTGCTCCAGCGGAATATGCTCGTCCATCTGCGCGATGGCGGGGGCTGCTTGCGGCAAGCCGGAACCGTTGGCCAGCGTCAGCAAGGCATAGGCACGCACCCAGTCGCGCTCCACCAGGTCGCCGTTGAAATGAGCGACGCCCAGCAGGTACTGCGCGCGCGGATCGCCGCGATTGGCGGCGGACTGCACATAGGGCAGCGCTTCCTCGCGGCGGCCATCCTGGAACAGCATCAGGCCATAGGTATCGGCAGCCTGCACATGGCCCGCCTGCGCGGCAGCCAGGTACAGCTGCTCCGCCCGGACCAGGTCGGTCGGTACCCCGCGACCAAGACGGTAGGCCTGGCCCAGGTTGAACATGGCATCGGGGTCACCCGCTTCCGCCGGCCCCTGCCATTCAGCCACGGCGGCGGCATAGTCGCCACGCGCCCAGGCATCGACGCCATCGCGCACACCGGCGGAGAGCGGCGTGGCAAGGGCAAGTGCGGCCAGCGCCAGCAGGGCCTTGTTCGCTACGGTTCGCTTGCATTCGGACATGGCAGGTCTCGCGTCCCCTGAACTTTCGATTGGGCCTGCCATAGTAAACAGGCCGTTAGCAAAGCGTTTATCGCCCGTCGGAAATCCTCGCGCCGATATAAGGAGCCCGCCCGGCAATCGTCGCAAGTGGCAGTGGCTGCGACGAAAAAGTCTCCACCCCCGCTCTGCAAATTAACTCAAAATAAACGGTATCCTGCGAAGCCATTACGCGAAGGCCCGTGGAACGACTTGTACGGGTCAATTGACTCAAGGGGGAATCGCCTTGCGCGTATTGGCATTGGCATCGCAGAAGGGTGGATCTGGCAAGACCACTTTGTCCGGTCACCTGGCCGTGCAGGCCCAGCGGGCCGGCGCTGGCCCAGTCGTCCTGATCGATATCGACCCGCAGGGTTCGCTCGCCGACTGGTGGAACGAGCGAGAGGCGGAATATCCCGCTTTCGCCCAGACCACCGTGGCGCGCCTGGCAAATGACCTGGCGATCTTGCGGCAACAGGGCTTCAAGCTGGCCGTGATCGACACGCCGCCCGCCATCACCATGGCAATCCAGAGCGTAATCTCGGTCGCCGAGCTGATGGTCGTCCCGACCCGTCCCAGCCCGCACGACCTGCGTGCCGTTGGCGCCACGGTCGACCTGTGCGAACGCGCCGGCAAGCCGCTGATCTTCGTGGTCAACGCCGCCACGCCCAAGGCCAAAATCACTTCGGAAGCCGCCGTCGCGCTGTCGCAGCACGGCACCGTCGCCCCGATCACCATTCACCACCGCACCGATTTCGCGGCCTCGATGATCGATGGCCGCACGGTCATGGAAATCGAGCCCGAAGGCCGCAGCGCGCAGGAAGTCGTCGCGCTCTGGCACTACATTGCCGACCGGCTCGAGAAGAACTTCCGCCGCACCGTCTTTGCCGCTCCGGGCAAGGCTGCCGCGGTCAACGGCGCGCATCGTCCCGCCGCCAGCAACTTCGGTCGTCGGGTAGCCCAGTAATGGGCAACGCCATGACCGAGACCAACCCGTTTGCATCGCTCGGACCGATGCTGCTGGCGCGCAAGGGCACGGCCAAGCCGGCCATGCGCGCGCAGCTGACGCCCGACGATCGCGTCGCCGAACTTGGCGATGATTTCGACAACCTCGCCGCCAGCCAGTCGGACCTTGGATGGGATGACATGGGTGACGACCAAGTCGAAACCCACGGCAATGACAACCATGTTGTCCAGTTGCCTGTGACCCGCACCAAGACGGCCACGAAAAGCCCGGTCCAGCGCAAGGCGGCCAGCACCCCGGCGCGCCGCAAGGCAGCCGAAAGGGGTCGCCGCGCGGCCTTCACCCTGCGTCTGGACAGCGAGCGTCACATGAAGCTGCGCCTCGCCAGCACGATGCAGGAATGCAGCGCGCAGGAACTGGTGACCGCCGCGCTCGACAAGTTTCTCGAAGACATTCCCGAACTCGATTCCATCGCCGCACATCTCGCGGGCAAGAAAAGCCAGGCCTGAAGGGGGACTTTCCGATGACCGCCAAGCACCACAGCTCGAAAACCCGGCGCAACCCGATGATCGGACTCGGCCTGACGACCGCGATGGCCGCCGTCATGCTGACCGGGTGCACCAGCACCGCCGCACCGCGCGCCGAGGTTGCCGCTGCCGATGCGCAGCGCGCCATGGACAGCGGTCAGTCCAGCGAGGCGATCCAGCACGCCGAGGCCGCAGTTGCCGCAGATCCGCGCAATGCCGGCTATCGCGCCATGCTGGGCAATTCCTATCTCGAGGAAGGTCGCTTCGCCTCCGCCTCGACCAGCTTTGCCGACGCCATGGCGCTGGGCGACAACAGCCCGCGCGCCGCGCTCAGCTATGCCCTGGCGCTGACCGGTGAAGGCCGTTTCGCCGAAGCCGCCTCGGTCCTCAACGACTGGGAAGGCGAAATCGCCGCAGCCGACCTTGGCCTGGCCTTTGCGCTGGCCGGTGAGCCGGAACGCGGCATCCACGTGCTGACCAACGCCATCCGTTCGGGCAACAACACGGTCAAGACGCGTCAGAACCTTGCCTATGCCTACGCCGTCGCCGGCCGCTGGCGCGAAGCCCGCCAGATGGTGGCGCAGGACGTGCCTGCCGACCAGGTCGGTGCGCGCATGCAGCAGTGGGCGCAGCTGACCCATGCCGAGGCCTACCAGCGCCGCGTTGCCGGCCTGCTGGGTGTGCCCGCAGGCGTGCGCGATGCCGGCCAGCCGATGCATCTCGCCCTCGCCAATCATCCGCGCGACGAGCAGCTTGCTGCCGAAGCCAGCGGCTATGCCGCGGCGGAAACCGAGGTTGCCGTCGCCAGCGTTCCTGCCAGCGGCAGCGAACTGCCGTCTGTCGACTCGCCGGACATCGGCCTCGACACCTACGCCGAGCGCGAAGGAACGCCGCCGACCAATTTCGCCGAGGCTTTCGCCACCGAAGCGCCTTCGGGTGCCTCGATGGCCGCCGTCACCACTGATACGGTGCGCTTCGTCAGCAACCCTGTCGTGCAGTCTACACCGGTTCGCCACGGTGCTGCCGCCGAAGCGCGTCAGCCTTCGCCGCGTCCGGCTCCGCGCGCTGCCACGGCACGCTCGACGACCCCGGTCGCCAGCGCTGCGGCCGCCGATGGCACCCACCTGGTGCAGCTTGGCAGCTTCTCCAGCGAACAGGGCGCTCGCCGCGCCTGGGGCATCTACGTCAGCCGTCACCCGGAACTGGCCAATCACGAGATGGTCATCACCGAGGCGGTGGTACGCGGCAAGCGCTACTGGCGCGTGTCGGCTGCCGGTTTCGACGTGGCTTCCAGCCGCTCGATGTGCCGCAGTGTGAACAGCTCGAGCGCCGGCGAAGGCTGCATCACCTGGGCTGCCAGCAGCCCGCTGCCCGGCGCTGTCGACCGTGGCGGGACGATGTTCGCCCGCCGCTAAGGTTTCTCCTTCGAAGACCAACTGGGAAACCCCTCTCCGCTTCGTGCGGGGAGGGGTCTTTTTTTGCCGCTAGAGCGAATAGCCGCCGTCGGTGACCAGCGTGGTGCCGGTGATGGTGCCCGATGCGTCGGATAGCAGGAACAGCACCTGCTGGGCGATTTCTTCCGCGCTTTCGAAGCGGCCCAGCGGGGTCATCCCCTCGGCCATGGCGGCCAGCGCCCCGGCGCGGTCGCCCTGGTGTTTAGCCACCAGGTCCTCGAAAAACGGCATGCCGTCCCAGATCGCGGTGTCGACTCCGCCCGGTGCGATGGCGTTGACGCGGATCTTGCGCGGCGCGCCTTCCTTGGCGGCAATCTTGGCGAGGTGGATCACCCCGGCCTTGGACGCGCCGTAGGGGCCGATGCCCGGTTCCGCCTTCACGCCCGCGACAGAAGCGGTGAGCACGATCGAGGCACCCTCCCCCGCCTGCCGCATGGCCGTGCGCAGCGAGAGGAACAGGCCGTCGATATTGACCGCCATCACCTTGCGCCAGGCAGCGAAATCCATCTTGGCGACGGGCGCGGCAGTACCCGCGATACCGGCATTGAGGAATGCCGCGTCGAGCTTGCCGCCAGCTTCCTCGATCCGCTGCCACAGCGCCTCGTCAGCCACGTCGCCAGCGAAGTGCGAAACCTCGCAGTCGAGGTCGAGAGCGCGCATCCGGTCTTTGTCAAGGTCGACGAGCACGAGGTGCTCTGCCCCGGCATCTGCCAGCGCCTGAGCGGCGGCGGCGCCAATACCGGAGGCGGCGCCGGTGACCAGCACCCGCTTGCCTGAGAAATCAAAGCTCAATGGACACCCCGCCCTTCCACAACGCCGTCACCCTGCCCTGCACCGGCTGGCGGTCGAACGGCGTATTGCCAGCAGCTGCCGCCATTTCGCGGCTGTCGACTACCCACGGTGCTTCCGGGTCAAGCAGGGCGATGTCGGCTTCATTGCCCGTCGCCAGTTCCCCGGCTTCCGCGCCCAGCAGCCGTGCCGGGTTGCGCGCCAGCAGGTCGAAGGCGCGGGGTATGTCGATCACCCCGTCGCGCACCAGCGTGAGCGTCATGGGAAGCAGCGTCTCGGCCCCTGCCATGCCCGGAGCGGCGTCGGCGAAGGGCAGGTTCTTGTCCTCCGGCCCGCGCGGATCGTGGCCGCTGGAAATAACACCGATCGTGCCGTCGCCGATGGCTTCGACCACCGCCTGCCGATCGTCTTCCTCGCGCAGCGGCGGGGAGAGGCGGTGGAAAGTGCGATAGTCGCCCAGCGACAGGTCGGAGAGCATGAAGTGCGCCGGGGTGACGCCCGCCGTGATGGCGACGCCGCGCGACTTGGCGGCGCGAACCAGGTCCAGCCCTGCCCGCGTCGTCACCTGCCGCGCATGGATGCGCGCGCCGGTCATCTCGGCCAGTGCGATGTCGCGCGCCAGCGCCAGCGTCTCGGCTTCCTTGGGCGCGCTGGGCAGGCCGAGGCGCGTCGCCATCTCGCCCGCCGTGGCGGCCGCATTGCCGGCGATCCCGGCATCTTCCGCGTGAGTGACCACCACCATGTCGAGCATGGCGGCATATTGCAGCAGCCGCAGCATCACGCCGCTGTTGCCTATCCACTTGCGCCCCGTGGCAATCGCCCGTGCCCCGGCATCGCGCATCAGCGCGATTTCGGCCAGCTGGTCTCCGGCAAGCCCTTGGGTGGCGGCGGCAAGCGGGTGGACCCACAGGTCCGGCTTGCCGCTCTGGGCAAGGAAACGCACGCGCGCGGGGTGATCCAGCGGCGGTGACTGGTCGGGCATCAGCGCAGCGCGGGTGATGCCGCCGAAATGGAAGGCCGGCTTGTCGATTTCGAACACGCCGAGGTCGACGATACCGGGCACCACCAGCTTGCCCCTGGCGTCGACCGTTTCGCCAGCGTCAACGCCATCGACGATCACGCCGTCCTGGCAATGCAGCACTGCCTCTTTCAAGCCCTCTGGCGTGACCAGCGTGCCTCCGGTGATGGACAGGGGATTGAGCTGCTTCATACCCACTCTCCTTCACCCCAGCCGCTGACGCCGCGGCGCTTTCGCGTCAGCACG
Source organism: Aurantiacibacter sp. MUD11 (assembly GCF_026967575.1). Taxonomy (NCBI): domain Bacteria; kingdom Pseudomonadati; phylum Pseudomonadota; class Alphaproteobacteria; order Sphingomonadales; family Erythrobacteraceae; genus Aurantiacibacter; species Aurantiacibacter sp. MUD11. The sequence continues at coordinate 1,255,488 of NZ_CP114054.1, forward strand.
TCGAGGCAGGCCATGCGCATGGCCACGCCCATTTCCACCTGCGAGGTGATGATCGAGCGGTCGACGAGATCGGCCACGTTGCTGTCGATTTCCACCCCGCGGTTCATCGGCCCGGGATGCATCACCAGCGCGTCGGGCCTGGCCAGCGCCAGCCGCTCCAGCGTCAGGCCGTAGAGGTGGCGATATTCGCGCGGAGACGGGATGTACTGCCCGTCCATCCGTTCGTTCTGCAGGCGCAGCATCATCACCACGTCGGCCCCGTCCAGCGCAGCCTCGAAGTCGTGGAACACCTGCGCGCCCATCCGCTCGATCCCGGCGGGCATCAGCGAAGGGGGTGCACAAAGGCGCACAGAGGCACCGAGCGCCTGTAGGCAGAGGATATTCGAGCGCGCCACGCGGCTGTGCAGGATGTCACCGCAGATCGTCACCGTCAGCCCGGTGAAGTCCTCCGAAGTGTAACCCCGATCGCGCAACGCGTTGCGCAGCGCCAGTGCATCCAGCAGCGCCTGCGTCGGATGTTCGTGCTGGCCATCGCCGGCATTGAGCACCGGGCAATCCACCTTGCCCGCGATCAGGCCCACGGCGCCGCTGCTGCCATGGCGGATGACGATGGCGTCGGGCTTCATGGCATTGAGCGTGACCGCCGTGTCGATCAGCGTCTCGCCCTTCTTAACGCTCGACTGCGCCGCGTGCATGTTGACCACGTCCGCGCCCAGCCGCTTGCCGGCAATCTCGAACGACAGCAGCGTGCGGGTGGAGTTTTCGAAGAAGGCGTTGATGATCGTCAGCCCGGCCAGCTTGTCGGTATGCTTGCTGGCCTGGCGGTTGAAGGCGACGTACTGCTCGGCCTCCGCCAGCAGGTAGAGGATCTCGTGCCGCTCGAGCGCGCCGATGGCGATCAGGTCACGATGCGGAAAAGCGCGGCCGCCCGCGGGAAAGCGGTGGCTGGCAGAGGTTTCGGTCGACGATGTCATTAAAGCCACGCCCTTAGTCGAGGGATGTCGCCCGCTCAAGGCTTATGTCTGGCGCAGCCCCGCGGGAGTACCTAAATAGAACGCAAGTCTCGCCATTTTCACAGGGGTTCGCATGAGTTTCGCACGCAAGGTCTGGCGCTTGCTGGTCGGCATCAAGGACGGTCTCGCGCTGATTTTCCTGCTGCTGTTCTTCACCGCGCTGTTCGCGGTGCTCAGCGCGCGGCCGAACCCCGGCTTCGTGCGCGAAGGGGCGCTGCTGCTGGATATCAACGGCCAGGTGGTGGAAGAGGTTGCCCCGATCGACCCGCTACAGGCCTTGATTTCACAGACCGTGCCGGTGCGCGAATATGCCGCACGCGACCTTGTCCGCGCCATCGACGCCGCCGCCGCCGACGCTCGCATCGAGGTGTTGGCGCTCGACCTTACCGGCTTCCTCGGCGGGGGCGCGGTGCACATGTCGGAAATCGCCGGCGCGCTCGATCGCTTCTCCGCCGCAGGCAAGCCGATCTACACCTATGCCTATGCCTATGGCGACGACGCCATGCTGCTGGCAGCGCATTCCGACGAGATCTGGGTGGACCCGATGGGCGGCGTGGCCATCACCGGGCCAGGCGGCGAAAGCCTCTATTTCGCCGGGGCGCTGGACCGCTTCAACGTCACCGCCAATGTCTACCGCGTGGGCACCTACAAGAGCGCGGTGGAGCAGTGGACCGATCGCGGCATGTCGCCCGAAGCGCGCGAGAACCTGTCGCAACTGGTCGCCACGCTGTGGCAGGAATGGCGCGCCAACGTCCGCGCCGCGCGTCCGCAGGCCGATATCGAACTGGTGACCACCGATGTTGCCGGCTGGCTGGCCGCATCCAACGGCAATATCGCCGAAGCCTCGCTCGCCGCCGGTCTGGCAGACCGCGTGGGCACCCGCGTCGAATGGGGTGAGCGCATCGCCACCGAAGTGGGCGCCGATGAATGGTCCGACGAGCCGGGCGCCTTTGCCTCCACCCTCTACGATCCCTGGCTGGCCGAAGTGCGGCAGGGCGTATCGTTCGGCAACAAGGGCCGCATCGCCGTGGTCACGGTGGATGGCGAAATCAGCGATGGCGAGGCCGGACCCGGCTCTGCCGGCGCCGCCCGCATCGCCCGCCTGCTCGACGAGGCCCTCGATGATGATCTGGACGCGCTGGTGGTGCGGGTGAATTCGCCTGGCGGCACGGTGACCGGCTCCGAGACGATTCGCCGCGCCATTCTGCGCCATCGCGATGCCGGCATCCCGATTGCCGTTTCCATGGGCAATTACGCCGCCAGCGGCGGTTACTGGATCGCCACTCCCGCGCAGCGCATCTTTGCCGAGCCGGAAACGCTGACCGGTTCCATTGGCGTGTTCCTGGTCGTGCCCAGTTTCGAACAGTTGCTGGCCGAATACGGCGTCACCACCGACGGCGTGCAGGCGACGGCCCTGTCCGGCCAGCCGGACGTGCTGGCCGGTTTCACGCCCGAAGCCGATGCCGTGCTGCAGGCTACCACCGCCAGCTTCTACACCCGCTTCCTGACGCTGGTTTCCGAAGCCCGCGGGATTTCGATGGAACGCGCGGACGAGCTTGGCCAGGGCCGCGTCTGGGATGGCGGCGCCGCGCGGCAGCTTGGCCTGGTGGACCAGTTTGGCGACCTTGACGCCGCCATCGCCTGGGCCGCCGAACGGGCGGAACTGGAAGAGGGCGAATACCAGGTCCGCTACCTCGGCTCCGATGCACCGAAGTACGACACGCTGCTGGCGCAACTGCTGCTGGGCGGCAGCGATGCGCAGGAGGAAGCGCGCGATGTTGCCGGTATCTTCGCCGGGCAGCAGATGGCGCAGCTGCACCGCGTACTGGATGATTTCGACCGGCTGATGGCCGTCGAAGGCGTGCAGGCGCGCTGCCTGGAGTGCACGGCCATGCCCGCGACGCACCGTTCGCGGGGCGCAAGCTCGCCCTCTCGCTCGTGGTTGGAAGTGGCAGGACGCCTGCTTGGCAATTGAGGTGCTTGTCAGGGCGCGCCGAAACCCGTAAAGGCCCGCCCCTGCCAAGAATCGGCGGGCGCGTAGCTCAGTGGTAGAGCACACCCTTCACACGGGTGGGGTCGCAAGTTCAATCCTTGCCGCGCCCACCATTTCCCGCAGATCCCGGCAATCATCCCAGCGCACAGACAAAAGACCCCCGCAGACAGCTGCAGGGGCCAGGTGGCAACGAACGAGGGTCGTCCGTCGCAGGGTCGCTTCGGAAACTGGTTCGAGACCTGCCGCGTGGTTTGGGCCGCTTCGGCTCCACCCCTCGAACTGGGGCTGGTGGTCGCCCCCTGTTGCGGCCCAGCCCCCGCTGCAGGTCTCGATGACCTCTAGCTACGGCACGATTTGCAGGCAGTCTGTGACGCACATCACTCATCGCGGAAAATTTGCTGTTAAGGGTAACTCCGCAGGGATGGACGGCGATTGTCCCGCGACTTCCGCCGGACTAGCCCTTCCCAACAGGAGGCCGGGTGATGACCGAACGCGACAACCTGATCGAGCAAGTGGCTCCGGACTCGCTGCTCCGCGCGCTTGAGCCGGCCCAGCTTGAAGAGCTGCTGCGATCCTCCAACCGGCGCGACCTGAAACGTGGCGAAGTGATCATCTCGCAGGGCGACGATGTTGGCGACTTTGCGGTGGTCCTGCTGTCGGGTAGCTTGAAAATCTCGATGGTCAGCGTGAACGGCCGCGAGATCATCCTCAACTATTGCAGCCCCGGCGACGTGGTCGGCGAAATCACCCTGCTCGACAGCGGGCCGCGCACCGCATCGGTCAGCGCTGCCGAGCCCAGTTCGGTGCTGGTCATCCCGGCACCCGCGTTCGAACAGGTGGCGCTAACGAACCCGGCGTCGATGATTGGCCTGCTGCGCGCCATGGCCAGCCGTCTGCGCCAGCTCAACCGGGTGGTGGAGAGCGACCGCGCCTTTTCTATGGCTCCGCGCCTCGCCCGCGCCATGGTCCGCCTGCTCGATCCGGAAGACCGCGAGAACGGCAAGCTCCGCCACAATCCCAGCCAGGGTGACCTTGGCGCTTTCGCCGGTCTGGCGCGGGAAAACGTCAACCGGCTGCTTGCCGAATGGGAAGATCAAGGGATTGTGGAACGCAATGGCCGCGGACTGGAAGTGCGCGAGCGCGAATACCTCGAATTCCTCGCCGAGTTCGGGGACGACTAACCCCGCAATCAGACTGCCTTGAATACCGCGGAAACCGATAGCCCGGCGGAAGTCGAGCTGAACTCCAGCTCGCTGCCATTGTCGGCGCAGATTTCCCGCGCGATCGCCAGGCCCAGCCCCGAACCGGGAACCATGCTGTCGAAGCGAGAGCCGATGTCGCAGGCGTGCGCAATCTGCTCCTCGGTCATGCCCGGGCCATCGTCGCTGACAGTGATCCTCACCTCCGCTTCGCCGACCCGCGCTACCGCAAGTCGAACCTCGCCGCGCGCCCACTTGCCGGCGTTGTCGAGCAGGATGGACAGCAGCTCCGCCAGGCCGATCGGATCTACCGCCAGCACGACCGGATCGCGAGGTACTTCGGAGCGGAAGACGGTGTTCGGATGCAGCCGCCGCATGGCCTTCAGGATTGGTTCGACCAGTTCCGGCAGCTTCGCCCGGTTGCCCGGCGCGCGCGCGCCGGCGGCAGAACGCGTGCGGGCCAGCTGGTAATCAATCTGGTTCTGCATCGCCTCCGCTTGCTGCAGCAGCACCTTCCCGCTGTCCTCGCAATGCTCGCGCTCGCTCAAGCGCTCGGCTTCATCGGTAATCACCGCCAGCGGCGTGCGCAGCGAATGGGCAAGGTTGCCCGCCTGCACCCTGGCGCGCGAGACAATGTCGGCATTGCTGCGGATATAGGCGTTGAGGTCGGTCACCAGCGGGGCGATTTCCGATGGATAACTCCCCTCCAGCCGTTCGGCGCGCGCATTGCGGACGCGGGCGATGGCTCGTCCGAGCCGCGTCAGGGGACGCAAGCCGAAGGAGATGATCGCGGCACCTGTCAGCAGCAGCAGCAGGGCGAGGCTGGTCAGCCAGGCGGTGAGGTCGCGATTGAAGGAGGCGATGTCTTCGTCCAGTTCGCTCTGGTCCGTCGCGATGACGACATGCACCTCATCTCCCTCAGGCGTATGCATGATCATGCCGTAGGTGATCGTCGGGCCGGTCGGGCCATCCTCGATCTCATGTGCGACATTGGGCGAATGGGCGACACTCTCATCCAGCGAACCGCGCGTCATGCTGGCCGACTTGAGCACCGGCTGGTTCGGAACGCTCACCTGCCAGTAGAAACCTGACAGCGGCACTTCGTAGCGCGGGTCGGAAAGCGGGCGCGACAAGCGGGGTGCCCCGGAATCATCGATCTGAGTGAGGCGCGCCAGTTCGCGCACATGCACTTCCAGCTCCTCGTGATACATCTCCTCGATATGCGTGGCGAACACCCGCGTCGCGGTGAACCAGATACCGCCGATGCCAAGCGCCACCCAGACGGTGATCGCGAAGATGAACCGGAGCCGCAGGCTGCCGGACGCGGTGGTGACGTCAGCGTTCATTCGAACCGATACCCCATGCCGCGCAGCGTGGTGATGCGATCCCTGCCGATCTTGCGACGCAGGCGACCCACCAGGACTTCGACTGTGTTGAGCTCGCGCTCGGTATCCAGGTCGTAGAGGTCTTCCAGGATTTGCGCCTGCGACAACACCTGTCCGGCACGGCGCATGAAGAGATGCAGCAGCCCGAATTCCCGGCGGCTGAGCGACAGCGGCTCGCCATCGTCCTCCACCGTGCGACCGATCGGATCGAGCTGCAGCTTGCCCGCGCGCAGGACACTGTCGCGCTTGCCCATCTGACGGCGGAACAACGCATTCAGCCGCGCCTGCAATTCCTCAAACCGCACCGGTTTCACGACGAAGTCGTCCGCTCCGCAATTGAGTCCTTCGACCTTGTCCTGCCAGCTGCCGCGGGCAGTCAGGATCAGGATCGGGCAATCGACACCGCGCGCACGCCATTGCCGCAGCAGTTCCAGCCCGTCGCCATCGGGCAGCCCCAGGTCGAGGATGACCGCCGCCATGCTGTCGAGGTCGGGCCAGTCCTCCCCCTCGGCGCGACTGGTGGCAAGGTCCACCGCATAGCCGACACCGCGCAGGCGGTCGCCCAGTCGGGCGCCCAGCAGCGGGTCGTCTTCTACCAGCAGGACGCGCATCGGCAGCCTTTCGCAAGTGCAGGAGTCATGCACACCTGCATGAAAGATGAAACTGACAAGAAGCTGCCATGCTGACAAGTTCTTGTCAGTTTCGCGCGGCATTGTCCGGGTATGAAACGCCGCCTTTCGAAACCCCTGCTGCCCGGGCTGCTCCTGCCCGGGTTGCTCCTGTCCAGCCTCGCCGCCTGTTCGGAAACCCCCTCGTCCGACACCCCGCAGGATGGCGAGGCTGGAACCCGGGAAATTGCCCTAGCGATCGATACCGCCACGGCCGAGGCGGCAAGCGGTATCCCGCTGGGTAGCGTGCCCGGCCGTATCGTCCTGCCGCCGGAAGCCCGCGTCGCGGTGACGCCACCGTTCCCGGGCGCTGCAGTCCGCGTCTACGTTATCGAAGGCCAGGCGGTGGCGCGCGGCGCCCCGCTGGCGCTGGTGCGGGCGGCGGAACCGATCTCGATCCGTGGTGACCTGAGCCGCGCCGCAAGCGAGGTCGAACTGGCCCATGCGCAGGCCAGCAGGGTTCGCCAGCTGGCAGAGGAAGGCATCGTCGCCGAGGCCCGCGCGCAGGAGGCCGAAGCGCGGCTCCAACAAGCGCGCGCCACCTTGGCCGAAACCCAGCGACTGGCATCCATGTCAGGCGCCGGAGCCGACGGCACGATGACCTTGCGCGCGCCGATTGCGGGGCGCGTGGCACATGTCGGCGTGGAGACCGGTGCCGGCGTGGACGGCATGGAAGCGCCCTTCGTGATCGAGGCCGCCGGTCCCTTGCGCATCGAATTGCAGTTGCCCGAACGGCTCGCGCGGCAGGTTCGCCCGGGCATGGGCGTGGAAGTCCAGCTTCCCGGAAGCGACGGGCAGGTCACTCCCGTGGGCGGCCAAATCCTCACCGTGGCCCCCTCCATCGAACCGCAAAGCCGGTCGGTCATGGCCACGGCCACCATTGGCGCGGCCCCCGGACTGGTGCCGGGACAGAACGTGATGGTGGTCATCAGCGGTTCGAGCGGCGGCGAAGGCGTCTCCGTCCCGGCCGCCGCCGTGACCCGCATCGGCGGCGAAGATCATGTCTTCGTCCGCGAGGATGGAGACTTTACTCCGCGCCCGGTGCAGGTGGTCGCCAATGCCGGTGGGCGAGCGGTGATCTCCGAAGGACTGGCCGCCGGCGAGGTCGTTGCCACCAGCTCGATAACCGAACTGAAGGCCGCTTCGGCGGAATAGGGCCGGACCATGCTGCGCGCCCTGATCGAAAAGGCCCTGTCGCTCCGGCTCGCGGTGATCGCACTGGCGCTGATCCTGGCAGGGTTCGGCGCATGGTCCTTCGCCCGGCTGCCGATCGATGCCTTTCCCGACATCAGCTCCACCCAGGTGAAAATCATCCTGCGCGCGCCCGGGATGACCCCGGAAGAGGTCGAAAGCCGCGTCATCACCCCCATCGAAATGGAAATGCTCGGCATCCCGGACCAGACCGTGCTGCGCTCGGTGGCCAAGTACGCGATCGCTGACATCACCATCGATTTCGAGGACGGGACAGATATCTACTGGGCGCGCCAGCAGGTCTCCGAACGGCTTGGCGCGGTGATGGCAGACCTTCCCGGCACAGTCGAAGGCGGCATGGCGCCGATCTCCACCCCGCTGTCGGACATGTACATGTTCACGCTGGAGGGGCCGCAGGACCTGGCCGAGAAGCGCCGCGTGCTGGACTGGATCATCCGTCCCGCGCTGCGCACCGTACCGGGTGTCGCCGACGTGAATGCGCTGGGCGGCTATGTCGAAACCTTCGAAGTCGCGCCCGACAATTCCGCGCTGGCCGCCGTGGGTCTCTCCACCGCCGACATTGCCGAGGCCACCGAAAGCGGCAACCGCAACGATGGTGCCGGGCGGTTGACCACGGGCGAGGAAGCCCTGATCGTGCGCACCACCGGCGCGATCCGGACGCTGGACGACCTCGCGAACACGGTCGTGCGGGCCAACGGCGGGGCGGTCGTCCGCCTGAGCGATGTCGCCGAAATCCGCACCGGCAGCCTCACTCGCTATGGCGCCGTCACCAAGGACGGCGAAGGCGAAGCGGTGCAGGGCCTGGTGATCGGCCTGCGCGGTGCGGATGCATCGCAGGTCGTTGCCGGAGTCGAGCAAAGGCTGGAGGAGATCGCACCGAGCCTGCCCGACGGCATGGCGGTCAACGTCTTCTACGACCGTTCCGACCTCATCACCCGCGCCGTGGGCACGGTGGAGAGCGCGCTGCTCGAAGCCACGGTGCTGGTGGTGCTGCTCCTGCTGCTGTTCCTCGGCGATTTCCGCGCCTCGGTAATCGTCGCGCTGGCACTGCCCATGGCCGCGTTGCTGACCTTCATCTTCATGCGGGCAATCGGCCTGACAGCCAACCTGATGAGCCTTGGCGGCCTGGCCATCGCGGTCGGGATACTGGTCGATGGCGCCGTAGTGGTGGTCGAGAACGTGGTCGAGCGCATGGCCGATCCGAAACATGCGAAGAGCAGCAAGGCCTACAACATCCTTGTCGCCAGCGCCGAAGTGTCCAAGCCGGTCGCCTCGGGCCTGGCCATCATCGCCGTGGTGTTCCTGCCGCTGCTCACGCTGGAGGGGCTGGAAGGCAAGCTGTTCTCGCCTGTCGCCCTAACCATCGTGCTGGCCCTGCTGTCAGCGCTGCTGCTCTCGCTCACGCTGATTCCGGTAATCGCCTACTACCTGCTGAAGGTGAAGGAGGGGCACCACGAACCGTGGCTGATGCGCAGGATTGCCCCGCGCTACCGTGTGCTGCTGGGGGGAGCCTTCGCCCGCCAGAAGCTGGTGTTTGGCATCGCCGGCGCTTCGCTGGCGGTCACAGCGCTCGCCTACACGGTGACCGGCAAGACCTTCCTGCCGGTGATGGACGAAGGATCGGTCGTCATGCAGCTCGCCAAGCTGCCCTCCGTCTCGCTCGAACACTCGCTCGAGGGCGATCTCGCCGTCGAGCGCGCGATCATGGAGGAAGTGCCCGAAGTGGAGGCCATCATCTCCCGTGTCGGCTCCGACGAGATCGGCCTCGATCCCATGGGCCTCAACGAAAGCGACGCCTTCCTGCAACTGGCCCCTCGCGACGAATGGCGCGTGTCCGACAAGGACTGGCTGGTCGACCAGCTGCGCGAAGTGACCGCCCGCTTCCCCGGTATCGAGCCCAGCTTCACCCAGCCGATCGATATGCGCACCTCGGAAATGCTTACCGGTGCGCGCGGCGACCTGGCGATCAAGCTGTTCGGCCCCGATCTCGATGAGCTTTCGCGCCTCTCGGGCGAGATCCAGGCCCGGCTGGAAACGATCGAGGGCACCAGCGAGGCGATGACCGTCGCCAATGACACTGTCGACTACCTGCAGCTCGATATCGACCGCGTGGCCGCCGGGCGGCTGGGCATGCCGGTGACCGACCTGCAGGACATGATGCGCGCGCAGGTCGAAGGGGTCCAGGCAGGCGTGGTGGCCGATGGCAACCGCCGCATTCCCATCCTCGTGCGCGGCGAAGGGCGCATGGCGGATACGCCGCAGGCCTTTGCCGACCAGGTCTACCAGTCCCCGTCGGGCCAGTTCGTGCGCGCCAGCGATGTCGCCGACTTCAACCTTGTCGAGGGTCCGGTGAAGCTGGAGCACGAGAACGGCTCCCGCTTCGCGCTGGTGCAGGCCTTCGTCACCGGGCGCGACCTGGTCGGGTATGTCGAAGAGGCGCGCGCGGATATTGCACAGAATGTCACCCTGCCCGCCGGTTACCGGCTGGAGTGGGGAGGACAGTTCGAGAACCAGCAGCGTGCCAGTGCGGGCCTGGGAATCGTGCTGCCGGTATCGGTGCTGATGATCTTCGCCATCCTTTATTTCACCCTCGGCTCGCTGCGGGCCTCGATCCTGATCCTGCTCAACATCCCCTTCGCCATGGTCGGCGGCATGGTCGCGCTGGCCGTGTCGGGCGAATACCTCTCGGTTCCCGCATCGGTCGGCTTCATCGCCCTGTTCGGCATCGCGGTGCTGAACGGGCTGGTGATGGTGTCCTACTTCCGCCAGCTGCGCAGCGAGGGCGTGCCCTTGGCCGAAGCCGTACGGCTGGGCGCGGAACGCCGGCTGCGCCCTGTACTGATGACCGCCAGCATCGCTGCCTTCGGCCTCGTCCCATTGCTGTTTGCCACCGGCCCCGGTTCGGAAATCCAGAAACCGCTGGCGATCGTGGTGGTCGGCGGCCTCGTCTCCGCGACACTGCTGACCCTCGTCCTGCTGCCGATACTCTACGAGCGTTTCGGCGAGAGCGCGGGCGAGCACGCGGAAGAGGAATGGACCGAAGGAGACCTCGCATGAGGCTTGCCGTCGCACTGCTCCCGCTGGCTGCTCTTGCCATGCCGCTTGCCGCCGAGCCGGGCCTGCCGGACGAAGCGCAGGTGGCCGCCGCGCTCGATGCCTATCCGGCGGTCGAAGCCGCACAGCAGCGCGTCGGCGCCGCGCGCTCCTCTGCCGAGGCGCGTGCGGCCAGCCCGCACGATTTCATCGTGACCGGCAGCTACACGCGCCGTTCGATCGAGCTTGAAGGCGATTTCGACGAGTTCAACGCCGACTTGATGCGTGGCATCCGCCTGCCCGGCAAGGCGCGGCTCGACCGCGAGATCGGCGTGCACCTTGTCGACGCGGCGGAGAACATGGCGGAGGACACGCGCCACCAGGCCGCCCTCATCCTCGCGCAGCACTGGTGGGACTGGCTCTCCGCCTCCGCCGCCGCGAAGGTGGACGAGCAGGCGGTCAGCAATCTCGAGGCAGCCCTGCGCGCGGTCCAGCGCCGGGTGGAGCTTGGCGACGCTGCCGCACTGGAAGCCGACCAGGCCGAGGCTGCGCTTGGGGCCGCCCGCGTGCGCGCCGCCCAGTCGGTGGGTGAGGCGAACCTCGCCCGAACCCGGCTTGCCACCCATTTCCCCGCGCTGGCTCTACCCAGCGAAGCCCCCGAGATTCCCGTGCCCGAAATCGCCCAGGGCGAACTCGAACGCTATTCCGCCATGGTCGTCGCCAACAGCCACGAAATCGCCGCTGCCGAGGCCCAGTCGCGTGCGGTCGAGGCTTCGGCGCAGCGCGCCCGGCTTGACCGGGTGGCCGATCCTTCGGTCGGTATCCGGGTCTTTTCCGAACGTGGCGGGGCCGAGACCGGTGCGGGACTGGTGTTCTCCATGCCTTTCGGCGGCAGCCGCCGCGGCGCGGTTGCAGACCAAGCCGCTGCCGAGGCCAGCGCCGCAATTGCCGATGCCCGGATGGCGCGCTTCGCGGTGAACGAGACTGCCGCGGCAGACCTGGCGCAGGCGCAATTCCGCATCGAATCCTGGCAGCGGGCCCGCGAAGGGCTGCGCGCACAGATGGCGGTCCTGTCACGGATGCGCCGCGGCCACGAACTGGGCGAGATCGACCTTGCCGACCTGCTGTTTGCCGAGCGCATGACTCACGACGCCTTCAGCCTCGAGGTCGCCGCGCGGGCCGAAGCGCAACGGGCAATCACCCAGATCCGCATCGACAGCCACGAGCTGTGGCTGAGGGACTGAGCGGACCAGCGCAAAGCCCCCCGTTTCCGCTCTTTGGCTGGACAATGCCCGTGCCCCCAAGGCATAGGCCGCGACCATGCATGATCTACGAATGATCCGAGAGAATCCGGAAGGCTTCGACACCGCGCTGGCACTGCGCGGGGTGGAGCCCGTGTCCGCCCGCGTCCTGGAACTGGACGAGCAGCGCCGCGCGCTTACCACGCAGTTGCAGGAAGCGCAGAGCCGCCGCAACGAGGCATCCAAAGCCATCGGCCAGGCCATGGGCCAGGGCGACAAGGACAAGGCCGAGGCGCTGAAGGCGGAAGTCGCCGAAATCAAGCAGGCCATGCCCGCGCTGGAAGAGCGCGAGAAGGCGCTCGGCACCGAGTTGAACGACCTGCTCGCCTCTATTCCCAACCTGCCCGCCGAAGGCGTGCCGGAAGGCGAGGACGAGAACGACAATCTCGAGGTCAGCCGCTGGACGACCCCGCGCACCTTCCATTTCGAAGCCAAGGAACACGCCGACATGGGCCCCGCACTCGGCATGGAGTTCGAAACGGCGGCCAGGATGTCGGGCGCGCGCTTCACCTTCCTGCGCGGCCAGATGGCGCGCCTGCACCGCGCACTGGCGCAGTTCATGCTCGACAAGCAGACTGCCGACAACGGCTACACCGAGTGCAACCCGCCGCTGCTGGTGCGCGACGAGGCCCTGTTCGGCACCGGCCAGCTGCCCAAGTTTGCCGAGGATCAGTTCCGCGCCAACGATCACTGGCTGATCCCCACGGCAGAGGTCTCACTGACCAATTCCGTGCGGGAACAGATCATCGACGATCTATCGTCCCCCATCCGCCTGACCGCCCTCACCCCCTGCTTCCGCAGCGAGGCCGGCGCGGCGGGCAAGGACACCCGCGGCTTCATCCGCCAGCACCAGTTCGAAAAGGTGGAGCTGGTCTCGATTTGCCGTCCGGAAGACGCGCACGACGAGCATATCCACATGGTCGAATCCGCCGAAAGCATCCTCCACGCGCTGGAACTGCCGCATCGCAAGATGCTGCTGTGCACCGGCGACATGGGCTTCGGCGCACGCAAGACCTTCGACCTGGAGGTCTGGCTGCCGGGCCAGGACGCCTATCGCGAAATCAGCTCGATCAGCTGGTGCGGCGATTTCCAGGCGCGGCGCATGAACGCGCGCTATCGTCCGGAAGACGGCGGCAAGAAGACCGAGTTCGTGCACACGCTGAACGGTTCCGGCCTCGCCGTGGGTCGCACGCTGGTGGCCGTGCTGGAAAACTACCAGCAGGAAGACGGCTCCGTCACCGTGCCCGAGGTCCTGAAGCCCTATATGGGCGGTCTCGAAAAACTGCTACCTGCCTGATCGATGCGCATCCTCCTTTCCAATGACGACGGCATCCACGCGCCCGGCATGGCCGTATTGGAAGAGCTGGCGGCCCAGCTGTCGGACGATGTCTGGGTCTGCGCGCCGGCAGAAGAGGCATCGGGGGCCGGCCACTCGCTGACGCTGCACCAGCCGGTGCGGCTGCGCGAACATGGCGAAAAGCGTTTCTCCGTCACCGGCACGCCGACGGATTCGGTCAACCTCGCGCTGCGCAAGCTGTTCGCCGACAAGCTGCCCGATCTGGTGATTTCCGGCGTCAACGCGGGCGAGAACCTGGGCGACGACATCACTTATTCGGGCACCGTCTCCGCCGCCATGGAAGGTGCGCTGGCGGGCATCCCGGCCATCGCCCTGAGCCAGGCGTTCCGCGAGAACGGTCGCAGCTTCTCCGCCACCGAAGGCTGGGGCAAGCGCGTGCTGGAACCGCTGGTGGACATGGCCATGGCCAAGCGCACGCTGGTCAACGTCAACTTCCCCGCCCTGCCAGCAGACAAGGTACGCGGCATCCGCGTGGTGCGGCAGGGCTTCCACGATTACGAGCGGGGCAGCCTGGTCGAGGGCACCGATCCGCGCGGGCGGCCCTATTACTGGTTCGGCCTGCAGGATGCCGAGCACACGCTGGACCACGGCACCGATCTGGAAGCGGTGGAAGACGGCTACATCGCCGTCACGCCCTTGCAGCTGGATCTGACCAACCATTCCGCCATCGGCGCGCTGGCGGACAGGTTCGCCGCGTGACGGGTTGCCGCTGAGCCATGGCGCGATCGCACACTAGGCCCCGTTCGGACCGCAAGCGGCTTGCCAAGCGGCGGTTCGCGCCGCTGCGCCGCGCGGTAAAGATCCCGGTCTGGGGCGACCTCGGCATCCGGCTGGGCCTCGCGCTGTTCCTGATTTTCGTCGTGGTCATGATCCACTGGTGGGACCGCGAAGGACTGGTCGACAATCTCGACGGCCACGTCAGCTTCCTCGACGTGATCTATTTCACCATGATCTCCATCACCACCACCGGCTTTGGCGACATTGCGCCCATCAGCGACCGCGCGCGGCTGGTGGAGGCGGTAATCGTGACGCCGGTCCGTTTCGCCGTGCTGTTCATCTTCGTCGGCACCGCCTACAACTTCCTCATCAAGCGCAGCTGGGAGAAATTCCGCATGGCCCGCATCCAGGAACAGCTTTCCAACCACGTCGTCGTGCTGGGCTTCGGCATCTCCGGCTCGGAGGCCGTGGGCGAACTTATCGAGCGCGGCACCGATCCCGCCTGCATCGTCGTGATGGACATGGACGAGGAACGGCTGGAGCAGGCCGAGGCGCTGGGCTGCAACGTGATCGAGGCCGACGCCACGCGCGACGAGAACCTCGAGGCCGTGCGCATCGACCAGGCGCAGACCGTGCTGGTTTCCGCCGGGCGCGACGACAGCTCGATCCTGATCGTGCTGACCGTGCGCCACTTGGCGCCCAAGGTGCCGATCAGCGTGGTGGTGCGCGCTGCCGACAACGAACTGCTGGCGCGGCAGGCGGGCGCGGACAACGTGATCAACCCGGTGCGTTTCACCGGCCTGCTGCTGGCGGGCAGCGCGCGCGGCGCGCATATCGCCGATTACCTGGGCGACCTCGCCTCTGTCACTGGCCGCGTGAAGCTGGTCGAGCGCGAGGTGCTGCCCGAGGAAATCGGCAAGCCGCTGAGCGACCTCGCCACCGGCGGGCGCGGCCTGCGCATCTATCGCAACGGCACTGCCTGCGGCTTCTGGGAGCACGAGGCCGATTGCCTGCAGGCCGGCGACATCGTCGTCGAAATCCTGCCGACCGAGCCGGAAAACGGTGTCGGCGATGCCGAAGTCCTCGCCTCCACCGACTAGCGCACCCTATCCCATCAGGATGAACACGCCGCCCGCCGCGGCCATGCCGACGATGAAGTAGCCGGCATCGATGGCGAACAGCTTGCCCGGCTTCATCTGGTACAGGTAATTGATGCCAATGGCCGGGGCCATGATGGTCGCGGCGAAGCCGACTGCCATCATCATCACGATATGCGGCTGCCCGCTGGACCGCGCGACGCTGTGACCCAGCATGGTCACCACCAGCATCTCGAACAGGAAGCACAGCAGCATGATCAGCCAGGTCGGATTGCGGCCCGGCTGCTTGACCGTTTCCTCGTTCACGCCGGTCAGTCCCATCCAGGTCTTGCCGAACAGCGGGCCGTACCAGACAGCACCGATCAGGAAGAACGCGACGCTGCCCAGCAGCACCGCAAGCAGGTTGATATCGCCCATGTTCCCAACTCCCCCGAAGTCTCTCCTGCGCAAAGTCTAGCGCAAAGGCCCGCACGCGTGTAGGGGGCCGCCCGTCATGGCATCGCAAATACCCGAACAGAAGCGCGTGGGCATGGTCAGCCTCGGCTGTCCCAAGGCGCTGGTCGATTCAGAGCGCATTCTCACGAAGCTGCGCGCCGATGGCTATGCCATGAGCCCCGACTATGCCGGGGCCGACGTGGTGCTGGTAAACACCTGCGGCTTCCTCGATTCCGCCAAGGAGGAGAGCCTCGAAGCGATTGGCGAGGCGATCAACGAGAACGGCCGCGTCATCGTGACCGGCTGCATGGGTGACGAGGCGGAGTTGATCCGCAAGCGTTTCCCGCAGGTTCTCGCGATTACCGGCGCGCACCAGTACGAAGACGTGGTGGAAGCGGTGCACGAAGCCGCGCCGCCTTCGCAAGGGCCGTTCATCGACCTCGTCCCGCAGCCGACCGACCAGATGGTGAAGCTGACCCCGCGTCACTACAGCTACCTGAAGATTTCCGAGGGCTGCAATCACTCCTGCGCCTTCTGCATTATCCCGCAGCTGCGTGGGAAACTGGCCAGCCGCCGGATCGACGCCGTGCTGCGCGAGGCGGAGAAGCTGGTCGCTGCCGGGACCAAGGAATTGCTGGTTATCAGCCAGGACACCTCCGCCTACGGTGTCGATACCCGGCACGAGGAACGCATGTGGAAGGGGCACCCGGTCCGTGCCCACATGACCGACCTGGCCCGCGAACTGGGCCAACTGGACATCGGCGGCGGCGTGCCGCCGTGGGTGCGGCTGCACTACGTCTATCCCTATCCGCACGTCGACCAAGTCATCCCGCTGATGGCCGAAGGGCTGCTGACACCCTACCTCGACATTCCCTTCCAGCACGCCAGCCCGAAGGTGCTGAAGGCGATGAAGCGCCCGGCGAACGAGGCCAAGGTGCTCGAACGGCTGAAGTCGTGGCGGGAAATCTGCCCGGAGATCGCCATCCGCTCCAGCTTCGTGGTCGGCTTCCCCGGTGAGACCGAGGAGGACTTCCAGTACCTGCTCGACTGGCTGGAAGAAGCCCAGCTCGACCGTGTCGGGGCCTTCCGGTTCGAACCGGTCGAAGGCGCGCAGGCCAATGCCCTGCCCGATCCGGTGCCCGAAGAGGTGAAGGAAGAACGCTACGCCCGCGTGATGGAGGTCACCGAGCGGATCAGCGCCGCCAAGCTGGAGGCCAAGATCGGCAAGACCCTGCCCGTCATCATCGACGAGGTCGGCGAGCCGGACGAGGACGGCGACATCGGCGCAACCGGTCGTTCACAGGCCGATGCGCCGGAAATCGACGGACAGGTGTTCCTGCGCAACGTGCCCGCCACGCTGGTGGCTGGCGATATCGTGCAGGTGAACGTCGAGGACGCCGACGCACACGACCTGTTCGGCGTTATTGCCTGACGGCGATCAACGATGCGCGATCAGCGCTATTCCGGGGCGCTGGCTGAATATTCGAGGGCAAAGCTGGGGTCGCATTCGTAGGGGTAGACGTGCTCACCCTCGCGCAGCTCCCATTCGATCCAGCGCGCACCGTTGTTGGCCAGCATCCTTGGGTCGGAGAACCACTGCGTCGCCACCAGTCGCCCGGTCGTTTCGTCGACGCGATAGCGTTCGATCATGCGCACTTGGTCACTGTGGTCGAGGCCGTTGTTGGTAATGGTGGAGACGGCGATATGGCTGGTCTCGATTACCAGCTCGTCACCCTCCCAGTGGCCGGTGGAGAAGCCCATCTTCGAATGCGGGTAGCCCTCCGGCGCCTCGCGGCCATCCATAAACACCAGTCGCACCTGGTCGAAATATTCGTTGCGGATGACGATCAGCTCGTCGGTCTGGTGGATCTCGAACGGGAACGGGCCTTGCAGGGCGTAGATTATGCTGGGCGGCAGGCACACGCGCTCGAGCGCGAACTCGTCTTCCGGCTGCCAGCTCTCGGCGCGCGCCAGCGCCTCCTCGGTCAATTCCAGTCCGCCATATTCGCCGCGCGGGAATTCGACCACGCCGGTGTCCTCCACCAGCACGGTATCGGGCGGCAGTTTCGCCAGCATGTCGGGGGCAGGCTCGCCAAAGTCGAAGACGGGACCCCAGAAACCGGACAGGTCCGGCGGCGCATCCTGCGCAGCGGCCGGCGTGCTGGCGAGCAGCAGGACTGCGACGAGCGGCCTAATCATCGTTCCGCCCGAACGGGGCAGTGCCGATGAGGGCGCCCGATGCATCGCGCGCCTCCTGCAGCCGCATGTAGTTCCGCCCGTCGCGGGCCCGCCAGCCGGAAATGGTCACCCGTTGTCCGGGGCGCAGGCTGGCGCGGGTCCACCCGCGGCGGCGCAGGACGACAGGGGCATTGGTCTCGGCGCGCCATTCTTCCCCGTCGACATCGAACACCACGGTGCCGTGCGGATTGGTGAAGCGGAACGCGGTGACCGTGCCTTGCAGCGTCACATGGTCCTGCGGATCGAAATAGACCGCGAAGGAATGATGGGCGGCGGACGGCAAGCTCGCCAGTCCCAATCCCAGTGCCACAAGTCCCGCAAACCGCATTGCAAATCCTCCCGCTCCGACTCTTGCCGCGAAAAGCGAGTGCGGTCCAGCGGCGGCATCGCTATGGCGGGGACATGCAACAGGATCAGCACCGCTTTACCATCCATACCGCCGGCCAGGCGCTGTACGAGTTTACCGACGAGGTGGCCCGCTGGCTGGACGGCACCGGCATCGACACCGGCCTCGTCACCCTATTCTGCCGCCACACCTCGGCCAGCCTGCTGATCAACGAGAACGCCGCCCCCGCCGTTCAGCGCGACCTGCTGCGCTGGCTGTCGCAGACCGTCCCCGAAGGCCCGCACTACGAACATGACAGTGAAGGACCGGACGACATGCCCGCGCATATCCGCACCATGCTGACCGGCGCTTCGCTCAGCGCGCCTGTGGCAGGTGGCCGCATGCTGCTGGGCACCTGGCAGGGCCTCTACCTTGCCGAGCATCGCCGCGCCCCGCACAGCCGCGAAATCGTGGCGCACGTCATCGGCGATTAGTCGAAACCTCCCGCCCTCCTGCACGTTCGTTCCGCATATGCCCATCGACATTTCCGCCCGGTTCGCCTTCCACCTCGACCAGCCGACCGACCTGCTGTTGCAGTTCGAGGCGGCGGCCATCCCGGAACAGAAGATCCTCTCCAGCGAGACCCGGCTGGCCGAGGCGATGCATGTCGCCCGCGTACCCGCGCAGGACAGCATCGGCGAACGCATCTGGGTGCGCGCACTGGGCGACTATTCGGTCGAGTATTCGGCCCGGGTCGCCGTGGAACGACTGGCGCCGGAACTTGGCTCGCTGGCGATGGTCGACCCGCACGAGCTGCCCGGCGAGGCGGTCGGATACCTGTTCGATTCCCGCTATTGCCAGGCCGACCGGATGCAGAGCTTCGTCGCCGATCGTTTCGGCAAGCTGGAAGGCGGTGCCAAGGTCGCCGCCATGCGCGACTGGATCGCGGAGAACTTCCATTACGTGCCCGGCGCCAGCACCCCCAACACCACCGCGCTCGACAGTTTCGTGGAACGGCGCGGTATCTGCCGCGACTATGCGCACGTGCTGGTCACCTTCGCCCGCGCCTCCACCATCCCCGCCCGCTATGTCGCCTGCTATGCGCCGGGCGTGGAACCGCAGGACTTCCATGCCGTGGCCGAGGTGTTCCTCAACGATCCGACCGCGCCGGGCGGTGGCGCCTGGTACCTCGTCGATGCGACCGGCATGGCCGACCCGGCCAAGACCGCCAAGATCGGCATCGGCCGCGATGCCGCCGACGTTTCCTTCCTGACCAGCTTCGGCCTCTCCCGCTTCGATTCCAGTGAGGTGCAGGTTACGGAAACGAAATGAGCACACGGCTAGCTTGTGAACGTTCACAAGTTCAGCTAGGAGTGGTTTCAAAGGATAATGTTGCGCTGCAACATGGAGGATGTCTACAATTGTCGAATACGACCACTCAGTCAGCCGGGGATCGCGCGTGAGTACAAGGGCACAAACGCTAATCCTGTTCGGGGCCACCGGCGACCTGTCGCAACGGATGCTCCTCCCCTCGCTTTGCGCGCTTGATGCGGAGGATCTGCTGGGCGAAGAGCTGCAGATCGTCGGCACGGCCCGGTCGCAGCTTTCGGACGGAGAATTCCGCAATTTCGCCCGCGCCGCGATAGAGAAATACCTGCCCGCCGAACGGCGCGGCAGCATGGCCGGGTTCATCAACCGGCTGAGCTACAGCCAGCTCGATGTGACCACGCCCGAAGGTTACAAGGAACTGGCCGACAAAGTCGGGCCGGATCGCCAGGTGGCGACTTTCCTGTCCACCGCGCCCAGCCTGTTCAAGCCGACCATCGAAGGCCTCGCAGCGCATGGCCTGGCCGCCGATAATGCGCGCATCTGCCTGGAGAAGCCGCTCGGCACGGACCTCGAAAGCTCCTGCGCCATCAACGATGCCGTGGCCGCGGCTTACCCGGAAGACCGCATCTTTCGCATCGACCATTACCTCGGCAAGGAGACGGTGCAGAACCTGATCGCGCTGCGCTTTGCCAACATCCTGTTCGAACCGCTGTGGAACGCCCAGCATATCGAGCACGTGCAGATCACCGTCGCGGAAACGGTGGGGCTGGAAAGCCGCGTCGATTTCTACGACGGCGCGGGCGCCCTGCGTGACATGGTGCAGAACCACATGCTGCAACTGCTGGCGCTCGTGGCGATGGAACCGCCCGGCAGCTTTGAAGCTGGCGCCGTGCGCGACGAGAAGGTGAAGGTGCTGCGCGCGCTACGTGGGCTGACCGACGAGGAAAGCGTCACCGGTCAGTACAAGGGCGGTGCCTCCAGCGGGGAGATCGTGCCCGGCTACGCGGAGGAACTGGGTCGCATGAGCACGACCGAGACCTTCGTCGCGCTGAAGGCGCATATCGACAACTGGCGGTGGCAGGGCGTGCCCTTCTACCTGCGCACCGGCAAGCGCCTGCCCGAGCGCGTGACCGAAATCATCGTGCACTTCCGCAACGTGCCGCACTCCATCTTCCCTGGCGCGCGGCTGTGCCCCAACAAGCTGGTGATCGGCATCCAGCCGGAGGAGAACATCACCCTCTCGCTGATGGCCAAGGTGCCCGGCATCGAACACGAGGGGATGACGCTGCGCGAAGTACCGCTGAACATCGCCATGCCCGACGCCTTTACCGGCAAGCACAAGCGGATCGCCTACGAGCGCCTGCTGCTGGACCTGATCAACGGCGACCAGACGCTGTTCGTCCGCCGCGACGAGGTGGAGGCACAGTGGCAATGGATCGACGCCATCCGCGCCGGGTGGGAGGAAAGCGGCAAGACGCCGAAGCCCTACAATGCCGGCAGCTGGGGGCCGAGTGCCGCCATTGCGCTGGCCGAACGCGACGGAGTGAGCTGGCATGAGTAAGTTGCATCCCACCATCGAGCGCGTCACCGACCGTATCATCGAGAAGTCGAAGGCCAGCCGCAGCGCCTATCTCGACCTGATCGACCGCGAGGCCGACAACCAGCCCGAACGCGGCCAGGTGAGCTGCTCCAACCTCGCCCACGCCTTTGCCGGGGCGCTGGAGGACCAGGAAGCGCTGAAGACCAATGCAGGGCCGAACATCGGCGTGGTCACGGCCTACAACGATATGCTCAGCGCGCATCAACCGTATGGGCGCTACCCGGAACGGCTGAAGATCTACGCCCGCGAAGTGGGTGCCACCGCGCAGGTTGCCGGCGGCACGCCCGCCATGTGCGACGGGGTGACGCAGGGCGAGACGGGCATGGAACTGAGCCTGTTCAGCCGCGACGTGATCGCGCTCAGCACTGGCGTGGCCCTCAGCCATGCCATGTACGACGGCATGCTGCTGCTGGGCATTTGCGACAAGATCGTGCCCGGCCTGCTGATGGGCGCCTTGCGCTTCGGCCACCTGCCCGCCGTCTTCGTGCCGAGCGGCCCGATGCCAAGTGGCGTTTCCAACAAGGAGAAGCAGCGCGTCCGCCAGCTCTATGCGGAGGGCAAGGCGACACGGGCCGAGTTGCTCGAAAGCGAACTGGGCAGCTATCACTCGCCCGGCACCTGCACCTTCTACGGCACGGCCAATTCCAACCAGATGATGATGGAGCTGATGGGTCTTCACGTGCCTGGCGCAGCCTTCTTCCAGCCGGGCACCAAGATCCGCCAGGCGCTGGACCGCGCCGCCGTGCACCGCGTGGCGGCGATGGGACGCGGCGGCAACGACTATCGCCCGCTCGGTCACTGTGTAGACGAGAAGGCGATCGTCAACGCCGCCGTCGGCCTGCTGGCAACGGGCGGATCGACCAACCACGCCATCCATATCCCCGCCTTCGCGCGGGCAGCCGGCGTGCAGATCGACTGGACCGACCTGTCCGAACTCTCCAGCGCCGTGCCGCTGCTGGCGCGCGTCTATCCCAATGGCTCGGGCGACGTGAACCACTTCCACGATGCCGGCGGAATGGGCTTCGTGATCAAGGAACTGCTCGGCGCGGGCCTGGCGCACGCCGACGTGCTCGGCGTCGGCGAGGAACGCGGCATGGGCCAGTACAGCCAGGAACCGTGGCTGGACGAGGACAAGCTCGACTGGCGCGATGTCGGCGAGAGCGGCGACGATGAAATGTTACGTCCCGCCAACGATCCTTTCCAGCCCGATGGCGGGATGCGGCTGGTGCAGGGCAACCTGGGCCGCGCCTGTTTCAAGTCCTCCGCCGTCGACAAGGAACGCTGGACCATCGAGGCACCCTGCCGCGTGTTCCAGACCCAGCACGAGGTGGCCGAAGCCTTCAAGGCGGGCGAGCTGGACCGCGATGTCGTGGTGGTCGTCCGTTTCCAGGGGCCGCGCGCAAACGGCATGCCGGAACTGCACAAGCTTACCCCGCCGCTGGGCGTCCTGCAGGATCGCGGATACCGCGTGGCGCTGGTCACCGATGGCCGCATGAGCGGCGCCAGCGGCAAGGTGCCTTCTGCCATCCATTGCTCGCCCGAAGCGCTGGGCGGCGGCCCGCTCTCGCTACTGCGCGATGGCGACATGGTGAAGGTCTGCGCCGCCACCGGCGAGCTGTCGACCACGGCGGACCTTGCCACCCGCACGCCCGCGCCCGATCCGGCGCCCGAAAGCGGCACCGGACGCGAACTGTTCGCCATGTTCCGCAACATGGCCGACGAAGCCGAAAAGGGTGGCAGCGCCATGCTCGCCACGGCAGGACTATGACCGAGATCGTCTCCGTCGACATCGGCGGCACCCACGCCCGCTTTGCCATCGCCAGCCGGCACCCTGACGGCACGATCACGCTTGACGAGCCAATCACCCTGCACACCGAGGATCACGCCAGCTTCCAGACCGCCTGGGAGGATTACCGCGCGCGCAAGGGCGGCACACTGCCCGATGCCGTCAGCATGGCGATTGCCGGACCGGTGGGAGGCGACGTGATCCGCTTCACCAACAATCCCTGGATCATCCGTCCGGCGCTGGTGCAGGAGAAGCTGGGCGTCTCCACCCATACCATCGTCAACGATTTCGAGGCCGTGGCCCATGCCGTGGCGCGTGCGGGGGATGACGAGTTCCTGCACCTGACCGGCCCCGAAGGCCCGCTGCCGCCGACCGGCAGGCTTACCGTCATGGGTCCGGGCACGGGGCTTGGCGTGGCGCATCTCTATCGCGAGCCGGACGGCACCTACCGGGTCTCCGCCACCGAGGGCGGCCATATCGACTTTGCCCCACTCGACCCAATCGAAGATGCGATCCTCGCCCGCCTGCGCAAACGCCACACCCGCGTCTCGGTGGAGCGCGTGGTGGCCGGCCCCGCGATCGTCGACATCTACAATACCCTCGCTGCACTGGAGGGTCGCGCGGTGAAGGAACAGGACGACGTGGCAATCTGGACCGCGGGCATGGAAGGCACCGACAGTCTCGCCGCCGCTGCAGTGGACCGCTTCTGCCTTTCGCTCGGATCGGTCGCAGGCGACATGGCGCTGGCGCACGGCGCCAAAGCGGTCGTCATCGCCGGCGGACTGGGGTATCGTCTGCGCAACATCCTGCCCAAGTCGGGCTTTGCCGAACGCTTCTGCGCCAAGGGCCGCTTTGCCGGCCTGATGGAAAAGCTGCCGGTCAAGCTCATCACTCACCCGCAGCCGGGCCTGTTCGGTGCAGCTGCCGCCTACTTCCAGAGCCACGGAGACGCCGCATGAGCGACACCAGAGCCTACTCGCCAAGCGAGATCGAACGCGTGATGCGCATGGGTCCGGTAATCCCGGTGCTGGTGGTGGAAGATGTCGGCAAGGCGCGCGAGCAAGCCGAGGCGCTTGTCGAAGGCGGGCTGAAGGTGCTGGAAGTCACCCTGCGCACGCCTGACGCGCTGGAAGCGATCAAGCGGATGAACCTCGTCCCCGGCGCGGTTGTCGGCGCGGGCACGGTTACCAATGCCCGCCAGTTACGCGAAGCGCTCGATGCCGGCAGCGAATTCATCGTCTCGCCCGGCCTGACGCAGCCTCTGGGCGAAGCGGCCGTGAAATCCGGCGTACCCTTCCTGCCCGGCACGGCCACGGCGGGCGACATCATGCGCGGGCTGGACCTCGGCCTGACACACTTCAAGTTCTTCCCGGCCATGGCGGCGGGCGGAATTCCGGCGCTGAAGGCGCTGGCAGCGCCCTTCGGCCAGTGCCGTTTCTGCCCGACCGGCGGGATTTCGGTGGACACCGCGGCCGACTGGCTGGCGCTCCCCTACGTCCATTGCGTCGGCGGCAGCTGGGTCGCGCCGAAAGGTGCCTCACCCGAGGAAATTACGGAGCTGGCCCGCGCCGCATGCGGCCTGGCTGCATGACCAGCTACTCCGACCTGACCGAACGCCTGCAGGAACTGCACCAGCGCACGGGCGAAACACCGCTGTTCAACCCGGTCTTCCAGCTGGGGCACGATCTCTCCCGCCAGCTCGAGGCAGGCGAACTGACGCTCGACGATTTCGAGCGGCTGATTGCCGAACTCGAAGTCGCCGCGCTGGAACAACGCGCGCAGCGGGTCCAGCGGATGGTCTCGCCGATTGCCAGCGACGAGAACGAGGCAGCCCTCGCGGCATCGCTGGACTGCCCCGACTTCGCCGGGTTCAAGGCGCGCTGGGAACGACCGCAGCTGCACGCGGTCTTCACCGCGCACCCGACGTTCCTGCTGACACCCGACCAGTCCGACGCCGTCGCCACCACCGCGTCGGGCACCGATGCGATCAGCGCGGCTTGCGTGGGCGGAGAGCGGCCACAGGTCACCCTGACCTACGAACACCAGCGGGCCATGCGCGCCATCGGCCACGCGCAGGAAGCCCGCAGCGCCATCGTCGCGCAATTGCTGCGCCACGCGCGCGAGCACTGGCCGGAGAGCTGGACTGAACTGCAACCGCTGCCGTTCCGCTTCGCCACTTGGGTCGGCTACGACATGGATGGCCGCACGGACATCACCTGGTCCAATTCCATCGGTTTCCGCTTGTCGGAGAAGGCCGAGCGGCTGCAACGCTATGTCGCCAGCCTGGAAGCAATCGACGCCGACCACGCCTTGCTGGCGGAACTGCGTCCCGCCGCGCTCTATGCGCTTGAACGCGCGCAGGATTTCGCTGCCGACCTGTCCGATCCCGCCGCGCTGTCCGTCGCCGCCAACCGCCTCACCGCCAGCGATCCGCGCAAGCTTCTGAGCCTCACCCCGTTTATCGACGCGCTGGAGGCCGAGGCCCGCGAGGCCGACGATGCCGACCGGGCAATCAAGCTGAAAACCCTTGCCGCCGCCATGCGCGCCGATGGCCTTGGCATGGGCTGGATCCATTTCCGGGTGAACGCCAAGCAGCTGCACAACGCCATCCGCCGCCGGATCGACCCCGAGGGCAACCTCGACCTCGCCAGCAAGGGCGCGGTGGTGCACCTGCGCCGCGCGATCGAGGAAATCCAGCCGCGCCGCAGTAACTTCGGCGCGCTGGCGATAGAGGCCAGCACCGCCACCCGGCAGTTTCTCGCCATGGCGCAGATCCTTGCCCATATCGATGTCGACGCGCCGATCCGCATGCTGATCGCCGAGTGCGAGGAGCCGGCGACAGTCCTCGCTGCGCTCTATTTCGCCAAGCTTTTCGCGATTGAGGACAAGGTCGACATCTCGCCCCTGTTCGAGACCGAGACCGCGCTGGAACACGGCGGCCGCTTCCTCGACGAACTGCTGGCAGAGCCGGTCTACCAGCAATATGCCAAGGGCCGCGGGCGTGTCGCCATCCAGACGGGTTTCTCCGACGCCGGGCGCTTTGTGGGTCAGATCCCCGCCAGCCTTGCCATCGAACGTCTTCAGGGCCGCCTATCCGCAGCCATGGAAGAGAACGGCCTGACCGATGTCGCGGCGCTGATCTTCAACACCCACGGCGAGTCCATGGGTCGCGGCGCACATCCCAACAACATGGCCGACAGGCTCGACTGGGCGCTCAGCCCCTGGGCCAAGCGGCGCTTCGCCCGTGCAGGCATCACGCTCGAGCCGGAAGTCAGCTTCCAGGGCGGCGATGGCTACCTGTGGTTCTCCACCCCCGAACTGGCGCGCGCCATGCTCACCCGCATTGCCGTGCTGCGTCCGGCGGAAACCGACGCCGATGCGCCGAAGGACACCTTCTACCAGCGCACTGACCTGAGCCTGGATTTCTACCGCGCGGTGAAGGAACACCAGCGCGAGCACCTGGAGAGCCGCACCTACAGCCGCGCGATCACCGCATTCGGGCTGGGCCTGCTCAATTCCACCGGCAGCCGCGTCAGCCGCCGCCAGAGCGACCTTTCGGCGGACCGCGAGATGAGCCTGCGGCAGATCCGCGCCATTCCGCACAACGCCGTGCTGCAACAGCTGGGCTATCCGGTGAACGTGATTGCCGGGGTCGGTACCGCCACCCACGGCAATTACGAGGAACTTGGCGCACTGCTGGCGGAAAGCCCGCGCGGGCGCGAACTCGTCCGGCTGGTGCGCGCCGCCAATGCGCTGGCAAGCGTGAAGACGGTCGCCGCCTATGGCGAGCTGTTCAACTCCGCCTATTGGGCCAGCCGGCCCTATCGCGGCACCGAAACGCACCTCGCCGCCGCTTGCGAGAGCCTGAGCGAATACCTGGTGAAGGACGACCGCGTGGGCGTGTTCCGCCGCCTTGCCAGCCGCCTGCGCGTCGATGCGATGAAGCTGCACCGCCTGCTGGACCACGTTCCCGACGAGACGCCGGTGGAGAACCGCGAGGACAAGCGCCGAATGATCGGCGTGCTGCAATCGCTGCGCCTCGCCTTGTTCCAGGCGATGTTTATCCGCGCCGTCAGCGTGCCGGTATTCAGCCGCGCCAACGACGTGTCGCGCGACGACGTGCTGGAAATGGTCTTTACCCTGCGCGTGGACGAGGCGCTGGCGCAGTTGCGGCGCGCGTACCCCACGCAGTTCCCGCGCATCGACCGCTTCGACCTGACCGAGCCGACCGACTGGCCGGACGGCGGCGACGAGGGATACGAGGCCATCCACCGCGACTTCATCGACCCGATCGAGCGCGCCTATGCCCTCTCGCTGCGGGTAACCACGGCCATCGCCAACATCTTCGGCGCGCATGGTTAAGCCGGCTTAACCGGTCGACCTCCACCGTTCCAAAACTGGACGCGCGTACGTGCGCGATGGAAATTCGCGCCGGTTTAGGGCATTACACTGCGCATGAACGCCGGGTTCAAATGGATTGCAGGCCTTGTGCTGGCCGTGGCCGCAGTTGCTGGCGGGGCGATCGCCTACGGCCAGTCCGAGGGCGGCGAGCAGGGCGTCGAGGCGGTGCTGAGCGAAGGCTCTGCCGCGGTCGACGATGCCATCGAGTTCGTCGCCAACGAGGTGGTGCAGGAGACCCCGGCCTACGATCCGGACGATCCCTTTGTTATCAAGCGTATACTGCCCATCGAAGGGCCGATCCGCTACGGCGAATGGCACTGGGACGACGAGGGCGTACCCGACGGCCCGCTGGTGATGACGGTGGACCTGCAGGCCCGCGTCATCAGCGTGTTCCGCAACGGCTATGAAATCGGCGCAGCCGCCGCGCTGCTCGGCACGCCGGAACATCCGACCCCGGTCGGCACCTTCCCGATCCTGACCAAGGAACGCCACAACGTTTCCGAGAAATACGGCAATGCGCCGATGCCCTGGACCCTGCGACTGACCTGGGACGGCGTGGCCGTGCACGGCGGCTCCACGGTCGAACTGGGCTATGCCAGCCACGGTTGCATCAGCGTGCCCGACGAATTCGCCAGCCGCCTGTTCGACATTGCCGAAGTGGGCGACGTGGTGATCATCACCGACGGCGTGATGACCGGCGTCGGCGGCTCGCTGGCGACTGACAGCTAACCCGTCTTTCGCGGCGGCTCCGGGCTGAGCAGCCACTGTCCATTTTGCTCACGGGCCAATACGCCCGCGACGTTGCCACCCTCTCCACGCTCCAACCGGTTCAGCAGCCGCGCGACATCGCCGCCGCGCGGCCTGCCCCCCATCTTTTCCATCGCCTGCGCCAGCACGCGGCGATTGATCTCGCGCAGCGGACCGGGCGTGATGGAATAGCCAGCGGCGGTTTGCGTCACCATCTCCGGCCACAGGCTGGTCGCGTAACCCTGCAAGGCTTCGTAGGCTTCCGCGAGATTGCTGGCGGATTGCGCCAGCGCCTGCGGATCGAGCCAGTCACAGCCCGCCAGCGCCTGCCGCATGCGGACCCGTTCGAAGCGATCGTCGGCATTGCTGGGATCCTCGGCGACCCGCTGCCCGACCTGTTCGACGACGGCCGCCAACTCGGCGCGGCGGAAACCCAGCAATGGGCGGATGATGTGAAGGTCGAAATCATCGTGCCACTGGTCCGGGCGGACCCCGGCAAGACCGGCCACTCCGCTGCCGCGATTCAGCCGCATCAGCAGGGTCTCGGCCTGGTCGTCGACATGATGCGCAGTCGCCACCATGTGCAGGTTTCGACGGCTGCACCACTCGCCAAGCGCCCGGTAACGCGCCTCGCGCGCCTTGGCCTGGACATTGCCCTCGGCCACCTCGACGGTCAGAACCTCGCACGGCACGCCGCGCTCCTCGCAGGCGGCAACCACCAGCGCACATTCGTCCCTGGCTTCGGGGCGCAGGCCGTGGTCGACCGTGGCGACCTCGAAGCCGCCCGGAATGGCGTCATGCGCCAGCAGCAGCATGGCCATGGAATCCGGCCCGCCGCTGACGGCGAGGCCGATCTTGCCAGCATCGGGATTCAGCCGGTCGAGCGCCTGCTTGAAGCGCGCGACCAGGTCGGCCTTACTCGCAGTCGACGCGCCCATTCAGGCCACTGTACTGGTCGAGCAGTTCGCCTGCCGCCAATGCCGGGTATTCGTCGCCGAACACGGCCAGCGCGGTGCAGGCGCGGCGGGTATCGCCGAGCGCGATCATCGATTCCGCCAGGTACAGCAGGCTGTGCGGGGCGCGGATGCCGGTCGGGTCGGAATTGTAGTTCTCGAGGAAATGCGTCGCGGCCGCGCGCGGCTCTCCAGCGTCGAGGAAGGCGCGGCCCAGCAGGTTGCGGCCATAGGAGCGGCGCCAGTGTTCGGGATAGCTGTCCAGGTACAGCGCCAGCTGCTGTTGCGCCTCGGGATAGAAGCCCGCGTCCCACAGGCGGAAGCCATAGACATATTCGTCGTCACCGGCATCGCCCGTCGCCGGCTTGGCGATGGCTTGCACGGCGGCAAGGCGCTCGTCGGTGGGACCGGCAGGGGCCTCAGTCTCGTCTTCCTCCACCGCGATTTCGACCGTCTCGTCCTCACCCGGCACGGGAATGACCCCGGTAGAGCCATTGCCGGTGCTCGCCTGCGTGGCAGAGGTGTTGCCGGGGTTGGCGGCAACCGCGCGCGCTTCCAGTTCGATCACGCGGCGTTCCAGCGTCGACAGCGCGTTCTCGTTGACCTCGGTCGCGGCGGTCAGGCGGGCCAGCTGCTGCTCGATCGCGTCGAGCCGCGCCAGCACGTCGGTCAGCGCCGAGGTGGCGACCTGCGGCGTGGCCGTCTGGCCCTGCTGCTGTTGCTGCGGCGTGATCTCGGGCTCGAAGAAACGCTCGTCACCGCCGGGGAAGACGGCGCGCTGCAAGGCCCGGATTTCGGCTTCGATCCGCTGCAGGCGGTTATCGACCTGCGCCGCTGCGGGGGCGGGGACCGCGACGGCTATCAGGCCAGCACAAATGGCCGCACGGCCAATCGTAAAGGGGGCCTTGAACTTCGCAATCATCGCCGGTGCTCTCCTCAAATCTGCGCAAATCGCGCCTGTCCTGCCAGACGTTACCAAGATAGTCGATTAACCAGGGGGCGAAAGCGCCAGGCGCGCGGGTATCCCCCAGGAAAATCTGCGCGCTAGCTCGGCTCGGCCGCGACCTGCGGCTCGTCCGGGTCGGTCTCGGCCGGCTCGGCGCGCGGCGGGGCGGTAGCCGCCGGGCTGGGCGTGGCCGTAGCCGGCGCGGCTGGCGGCCGGGCCTGGGTCGGCGTGGCCGTCGGCGTCGGTCGGGGCGTCGGCTGGGTAGCAGGCGTGCTGGTGGCCGTGGCGGTCGCGGTCGGACGCGGCTGCGGTGGGGAAGCAGCTTGCGTGGCCGTTGCAGTCGGCGCTCCGTCCTCTGCCGACGGGGTTCCCCCGCCAAAGCCGATGGTCGCTGCGCCGCCAGTCCGCCCCAGCAGGGCAGCAGCGGAAATCGGCACGTCCTGGATCGTCTCCACCTCGGTCGAGAGCTTGCGCACCGGGCGACCGCCGATGGTGATCGCCAAGCGGTCCGGTCGGCCGGTGATGATCTGCGGCTCCACGGCATCGGCAGGCACGGTGAAGCTTTCACCCTCGCGCATCATGCCTTCGCGTAGCACGCGGCCATTGCCATCGTAGAAACGCACCCATGTCTCGCCCTCCGCGGTGAACACGACCTCGCCCGAGGCGTCGATCGGCTCCGCAGCTTCCTGTTCCGCGGCCTGCTGCTCGGCCAGTGCGGCGGCCTGTTCCTGCTCCTGCTGTTCCACCAGCGAGGGCAGTTCGGCCGCCGGGGCAAACAGTGCGCGGGCGGCAAAGAAGATTCCGACCAGCAGGATGGCGACCGCGATCAGCGAGAACCACAGCAGCCCGCCGCCGGGAGCGCGTGCCGGATCACCCGGCTCGAACGAGCGGCGCGATGCCGGATCGTCCACCTGGCCGATCGGCGAAGCATCCATTTCCGCGCGCACCATGGCGACCACGTCTTCCTGGTCGAGGTCCACCGTCCGGGCGAAGGTGCGGGCGAAACCGATGGCATAGGTACGTCCCGGCAAGGCCGAGAAGTTGCCTTCCTCGATCTCTTCCAGGTGGCGGCGGGAAATGCGCGTCTCCGAGGCGACCTGGTCTATCGTCAGCCCCTTGCGTTCGCGCGCCGCGCGCAATTGCGGGCCAACGCCGGGAGGCACTGCTTCCGTTTCAGCCATATCGTCTTCGGTATCGGTCATTACCGCTCCAGCTGGGGGTGCTGGGTCTGTGCGAACCCTTCAATCGGTACCACAATCGGTTGGGCCACTTGGAGTCAAGCGATTGTGCAGTGCGCAACGCTATTCGACGTCGATTTCGCGCGCTTCGGCCCATGCCTGCAATTCCGCCCTCAGGTTTTCCGGCGGATTGGCCAGCCAGCCGGCCATCGCTTCGCTGATCTCGCGCGTGTCCACCTTGCGCACCAGTTCCTTGATCGGGCCGACCGCGGCGGGCGTGATCGACAGGCGCCGGATGCCCAGGCCAAGCAGCGCGAGCGCTTCCAACCGGCGCCCACCCATCTCGCCGCACACGCCGAGATTCACCGGATGGCCGACACAGCCCTGCACCACCCGGCGCAGGAACCGCATGATGGCCGGGCTGACCCAGTCGTACCGTTCCGCTAGCCGCGGATTGGCGCGGTCCGCCGCGAACAGGAACTGCGTCAGGTCGTTGGTGCCGATGGAAACGAAGGACAGTCGCGGCAGCAACAGGTCCAGCGTTTCCGCCAGCGCGGGCACTTCCAGCATCACGCCGTAGTTGATGGCGCTGGGCAACTGGTGCTTGCGCTTCTTCAGATAGGCCAACTGGTGATCGAACACCTCCTTGGCCGCGTCGAATTCCCACGGTTCGGAGACCATGGGGAACATCACGTTCAACTCGCGCCCGGCGGCGCCTTCCAGCAGCGCGCGGGCCTGCGCCTTCATCAGCCCCTCGCGCTCCAGCGCCAGCCGCAGCGCGCGCCAGCCCATGGCCGGGTTCTCGTCCTCCTTGGAGGCGTCGCTGGAAATGTAGGGAATCGACTTGTCGCCCCCGATATCCACCGTGCGGAAGATCACCGGCTTGCCCTTCGCCGCATCCAGTACGTCGCGATAGAGCCGCGCCTGCCGCTCGCGCTGCGGCAGGGTGGAGGAGACGAGGAACTGGAACTCGGTACGATAGAGGCCGATGCCGTCGGCGCCGGTCATCGCCAGCATGCCGACATCGTCGCGCAGGCCGGCGTTCATCATCACCTCGATCCGCTCGCCATCGCGGGTGAAGGGTTCCACCTCGCGCAACTTGGCATAGGCAGCCTGCTTCTCGCGGCTGCGGGCGAAGCGCGTCTCGAAAGCGGAGAGCACGCCCGCCGAGGGGCGCAGCGTCACCTTGCCGGCATCGCCATCCACCAGCATCTCGTCGCCTTCGCGCACAAGCCCGCGGACATTGGCCACGCGCCCGATCACCGGCACGCCCATGGCGCGCGCCACGATCACCACGTGCGCGGTCAGGCTGCCTTCTTCCAGCACCACGCCCTTCAGGCGGCGCTTGTCGTATTCCAGCAGTTCGGCCGGGCCGAGGTTCTTGGCGACGAGGATCGAATCCTGCGTCAGGCCCTTCTGCGCCGCCGTGCCCAGCTGGCCGGATACGATGCGGATCAGCCGGTTCGCCAGGTCCTCCAGGTCGTGCATGCGATCCTGCAGCAGCGGGTCCTGGATTTCGCGCATGCGCATGCGGGTGCGCTGCTGCACGCGCTCGATCGCGGCTTCCGCCGTCAGGCCAGAATCGATCGCCTCGTTGATGCGGCGGCTCCAGCCTTCATCGTAGGCGAACATCTTGTAGGTCTCGAGCACCTGCTCGTGCTCGCCGCCGACGCCGAACTCGGCCTGGTTGGCCATGTTGTCGATCTGCTCGCGCATGCGATCGAAGGCGAGGTAGACGCGCTCGCGCTCGGCCTCGATATCCTCGGCCACCGTCTGTTCGATATGCACGCGCGGCTGGTGGAACACCGCCTTGCCGATGGCGAGCCCGGTCACCAGC
The DNA here is from genome assembly GCF_026967575.1 of Aurantiacibacter sp. MUD11. Lineage (NCBI taxonomy): Bacteria > Pseudomonadati > Pseudomonadota > Alphaproteobacteria > Sphingomonadales > Erythrobacteraceae > Aurantiacibacter > Aurantiacibacter sp. MUD11. The sequence continues at coordinate 1,288,238 of NZ_CP114054.1, forward strand.
TTCAGTCCGGAAATGACTTCCTGCCCGCTCTGCGCTTCGGCCCGGTCGCCCATTGCCTCGGCATCCACCAGCCCGGCGTTGTTGATCAGTTCGGCCAGCACCATGGCGACCGTCTGCAGCGCCTCGATCTCGACCTCTTCGTACTTGCGCGGGTCGACATGCTGCACGGTCAGCACGCCGATGGCGCGTTCGCGGCGCACGATCGGCACGCCGGCGAAGGAGTGGAACTTTTCCTCCCCGGTTTCCGGCTTGTACTGAAATTCCGGGTGCGTCGCCGCCTCGGCCAGGTTCAGCGTCTCGATATTCTGCGCGATGGTTCCGGTCAGGCCCTCGCCCACGCCAAGGCGGGTGACGTGCACCGCCGCCTGGTTCAACCCGCGCGTGGCGAACAGTTCCAGCATGCCTTCGCGCAGCAGATAGATCGAGCAGACCTCGCTATCGAGCGATTCGCCGATCAGTTCGACGACCTGGTTGAGCTTGGCCTGCGTATGGGTACGCGAAGCCATCACCTCGTGCAGGCGTGTCAGAATCTGGCGTGCGGAGGAAGCGGCGGTCATTGCCTAACCGCCTATAGCACAGACAGGGTTTTGCAAATTCTTGCGCGTTCGTGCGTCGTCAGTGCAGCGCGATCTCTTCCTTGATGCGCAGCTTCTGCTTCTTGAGTGCCTGGATCTTCGCGCTGTCGGGCGACGGGCGGTTCATCTCTTCCCGCAACCGCTTATCAAGCCCTTCGTGTTTCCGCTGGAGGGCGTGAACGTGCGAAGTTTCCATGAGCAGTCTCCTTCTCGGTCTGAAGCCGGAGGGCCCGGCTTCGGGGGTGACCCGGCGCGGCGACTCGCAACGGCGAATGCCGCGTGATTGTCATCAAACCATAATAGTCCTAATTCTCCAACCACCATGGCGATGAACCGCCCTCATTCGGGGCTGCGCCGCCGATGGCTGGGATGGGACGAGCGAGCACGGGCCGGCATGACCGAAGACGAAATGCGCAAACGCCTTGCCGCGTTGCAGGTGGAACACCGCGATCTCGATATCGCGATCGGCGCGCTGATCGCCACTGACGGGCCGGACCAACTGCAGGTCGCGCGCCTGAAGAAGCGCAAGCTGCGCCTGAAGGACCAGATCGCCCAGATCGAGGACTACCTGACCCCCGACATCATCGCCTGAAACGGATTTGCGACGTTCCACCGGGCCAATTCCGTATCCCAACGGGACACGGTGGATTCCCTGTCGAGATTAACCACGGCGAAAGTGGCACACCTTCCGGCGAATCACTAGAACGCAGGGGTCCATGACAGAGCCAGCCACCATCTCTCCGTCGATCATCGAAACCTTGTACGAAGACGCTCTGCTGCTGGCCGACGAAGCGCGCGTCACTTTCGATTACGACGATGCCGTGGGTTGCGGTGCTCCCGACGAGGCGACCACCCGCGTGGCGATTTCGTGCGAGGCGCTGCGCACCACCACGCGGATGATGCACGCAATCGCCTGGCTGCTGAACCAGCGCGCCTATTTCGCCGGGGAGATCACCGAATTCCAGTTGCGCCGTCACGGTCGCCTGCCGCCGCCGCAGCCGGTGTCCGATGCCGAGCAACGTGCGCTCCTGCCCGACTACATCCGCGACCTGGTGGATCGTTCGGTGGCGTTCTACGCACGCATCGAGCGGCTCGACCGGGCATGGCGCGACCGGTTCGAACTGCGTCCCGCCGCCGTCCATCGCCTGCGCGAACGGCTCGGCTACGCCTTCGCCGCGCGCTAGACCTTCGCTATCGCCGCATCCCAGTTGTCGATGCGCTGCTGGCGCGTCGCGGCATCCATCTTCGGTTCGAAGCGGGTGGTGGTGCCGATCATGTGGTTCGCCGCGTCTTCCAGGCTGGCATGGATGCCCGCGCCGCAAGCGGCCAGCATGGCGGCGCCCAGTGCCGTCGTTTCGACAAAATCGGGGCGCGTCACCGGAAGTCCGAGAATGTCGGAAATGTCCTGCGCCATCCAGTTGTTGACGGCCATGCCGCCATCGATGTGCAGCCCCGTCCATTGCGCGCCGTCGGCGGCATAGGCCTGCGCCAGATCGTAGGTCTGGTGCGCCATCGCCTCCAATGCCGCGCGGGCGATGTGCGCCCGGCCGGTATCGAACCCGAGGCCGGAGATGATGCCGCGCGCCTCCGGCCGCCAGTGCGGCGCGCCGAGGCCTGACAAGGCAGGTACGATCACCACCCCGCCATTGTCGTCCAGGCTGCGGGCCAGCTCCTCGGTCTCCGATGCGACGACCAGCAGGCCCAGCGTGTCACGCAGGTACTTGATCAGGCTGCCGGCCACGAACACCGCGCCTTCGATGGCATAGTGCCGTTCGCCGTCGCACTGGTAGAGTACGGTGCCGAGCAGGCGGTTGTCCGAGGTCGGCACTTCTCCGCCGGTATTGGCGAGGATGAAGGCGCCGGTGCCGTAGGTCGCCTTGGTCTGGCCCGCGTTCAGGCAGCCCTGCCCGATGGTGGCCGACTGCTGGTCACCCGCCATGCCGCAGATCGGGATCGGCGCGCCGAACAGTTCCGTGGTGCCGAGCTCGCCTGCACAATCGATGACTTCGGGCAGCGCCGCCTTGGGCACGTCCAGCAATGCGCACAGCTCGTCATCCCAATCGGCACCATCGAGCGCCAGCAGCAGCGTGCGACTGGCATTGCTCGCGTCGCTGGCGTGGTGCGCGCCGCCGGTCAGCTTCCACAGCAGCCAGCTTTCGACCGTGCCGAACGCGAGTGTCCCCCTGTCCGCCGCCGCACGCACCTCGGGCACGTTGTCGAGCATCCAGCGCATCTTGGTGCCAGAGAAGTAGGGGTCGAGCAGAAGGCCGGTCTTGGCACGCACCAGCTCTTCATGGCCCGCCGTCTTCAGGTGGGCGCAGAAATCGGCGGTGCGGCGATCCTGCCAGACGATGGCGCGCGTTAGCGGCTCTCCCGTTGCCTTGTCCCAGGCCACCACCGTCTCGCGCTGGTTGGTGATGCCGATGGCCCCGATGGCCTCTACCCCTCCCGCCTTCTCCAACATCTCCCGCGCGCAGGAGAGTGTCTTGTCCCAGATCTCCGACGCGTCATGCTCAACCCAGCCGGAGCGCGGATAGTGCTGCATCAGCTCGTGCTGCTCCACACCGTGCAGCTTGCCATCGGGGCCGAACAACATGGCACGGGTGCTGGTGGTCCCCTCGTCGAGGACGAGGATTAGCGGGTCGGTCATTGGCATTCCTCTCTCACGCCGCCATATGCGCAGCATGGCACTGCCCCCGCAACCCTGGCCGACCGGCCAAGTCGAACAACTCGAACCGCTGGTGCGGCGCGTGCTGGCACCCAATGCCTCGCCGTGGACCTACACCGGCACGCAGACCTATCTGATCGGCACTGACGAGGGGCTGGCGGTAATCGATCCCGGCCCGGCGGAGGCGGACCATCTCGCCGCGCTGGAGGCTGCCATCGGCAGCGCGAAGGTCGCCGCCATCATGTGCACGCATACCCACCGCGACCACTCGCCCGCCGCCAGCCCGCTGGCCGCCGCGACCGGCGCGCCCGTAGTAGGCTGCGCGCCGCTGGTGCTGGAAAGCCAGCACCCGCGCATCGACGCGCCGTTCGACAAGGACTACGCGCCCGATCGCGTGCTGGAGGATGGCGAGGCGATGACCGGCCCCGGCTGGACGCTGACTGCCGTCGCCACGCCCGGCCACACCTCCAACCACCTGTGCTTCGCGCTGGAGGAAAGCGGCGCGCTGTTCACCGGCGACCACGTGATGGGCTGGTCCACCAGCGTGGTCGTGCCGCCCGATGGCGACATGGCGGATTACCTCGCCAGCCTGTCCCGCCTTTACGAGCGCGAGCAGGACCGCATCTATTACCCGGCCCACGGTCCCGCCGTGCAGAAGCCGCGCCAGCTGGTGCGCGGGATGATCGGCCACCGCCGCGCGCGAGAGCGGCAGGTGCTCAAGCTGCTGGCCGAGGAAGCCCGCGCCATCGAGGCGCTGGTGCCGGTGATGTACAAGGGCGTGGACGAGCGACTGTGGCCGGCGGCGGCGCAAAGCGTGCTGGCTCACCTGCTTGACTTGGAACAGCGCGGCATGGTCGCGCGAGACGGCGAGACCTGGCTGGCGCATTGAGCGCGCGGCTGCCCCGCTAGCTATCCTCTTCCAGCACCGCCGCCATCGGCGTGGTGCGCGGCAGCGACTGGAACGCCTGCTGGTCTTCGGTCGGCAACGACTTCCTCGCCATCATGCGCCAGACGCCAAAACCGGCACACAGGAGGGCAATCGCCCCGATCGTGCCGAACAGGCCTGCCGGCCCCGACACCGCCATTGCCGCAGAGCCGATCATCGGCCCCGCCACCGCGCCAATCGAATAGACCAGCACCAGCCCGCTGCTCGCGCTCACCCGTTCTTTCTCGCCGACATGGTCGTTCGAGTGGGCAACGCAAAGCGGATAGAGCGCGAAGGCGAAGCCGCCGAACAGCGCGCCGGGCAGGAAGATCGCCGCCGGTCCCCGCGCCAGCGCCAGCACCACGGACAGGATGGCAACCACCACCAGACACACGACGATCACCTGCCGCCGGTCGAACCGGTCGGACAGCAGCCCCAGCGGATATTGCAGCAGCACGCCCCCGGTGATGACGCAGGAAGTGAACAGCGCCACTTGCGCCAGCGGCAGGCCAATGCGCTGCACGAAGACCGCGCCCAGCGCGTAGAAGGCGCCCAGCATCAGGCCCGTTGCCAAGGTGCCGACCACGCCCAGCGGCGACACCGCGTAGAGCCGCTTCAGCGAAAACGGCGCGATCTCGTCGATCGTGGGCTGGTCGATCTGCGTCAGCAGCACCGGCAGCACGGCCAGCGACAGCAGGATGGCGGAGACCATGAAGGGCAAGGCCGGGGCATTGTCGCCAAGGTTGAGCAGGAACTGGCCGACGGCCTGACCGGCATAGAGCGCGACCATGTAGCTCGCCAGCACGGCGCTGCGGTTGCTCGGCCTCGCCAGCTGGTTGAGCCAGCTTTCCAAGCAGACGTAGACGCCGCTCATCACGAAACCGTCGACGAGCCGCAGCACTATCCACGCGGCGGGATGGTCGATCACCGCATAGGTCAGGCTGCTGGCGGAATAGATGGATACGAAAGCGGCAAAGGCCCGGATATGCCCGATGCGCGAGATCAGTGGCGACACCTTGAGCGCGCCCAGCGTCAGCCCGCCGAAATAGCAGGTGGCGGCAAGGCCGATCAGCAGGTCGCCTGCCCCGCCCTGCTCCAGGCGGATGGCGATCAGCGTGGACAGGAACCCGCTGCCGGCCATCAGCACGAAGATCGCCAGCAACAGCGTGCGCACGGAATTCAGTGAAGCCAACATTGGCGCTGCCGATAGTCTTCTTGCCGGCCCAAAGCCAGAGCAGCCGGAACGATCCACCGTGGTGCAGGCCCGGCCCGCCCGACCATCGCAAACTTGCAAATCTCGCTAAGATTATTAGCCCTCTGCATGGGGAAACACTCGGGGGGACACGAGATGGCGACATCGCCGGCGCAGATTTTCGTCTGGGAAAACGCATTCTACCGCAAGGTCGCCATCGGCATTGCCTTGCTGATGCTGGTGGGCTTCGGCCTGTTCAACCTTGCCGGGCTGACCGACGTGCGACAGATGCCGACAAGCACGCACCTGCACGGCGTCATCATGTTCAGCTGGTTGCTGCTGTTCGTGGTGCAGAACTTCCTGGGTGCAGGAAAGAACCTCTCGCTGCATCGCAAGCTGGGCTGGTTCGGCGCCGCGCTGGCCGTGGTGGCCGTCGTCACCGCGTGGCAGACCGGCATCGTCACCACCTCGCTCGATCGCGCGCCGCCGGTATTCTACCCGCCCTATTTCCTCGCGCTGAACTTCATCCAGCCGCTGTTCTTCGCCGGTTTCATCGCTGCCGCCATCACCATGCGCAAGCAGACGGACTGGCACCGTCGGCTGATGCTTGGCGCCATCATCGTCGTCGCAGAACCCCCCCTTGGACGCCTGTCGATCATGCTGGCCGTGCCGCTGCTGGGCGGGCCGGACAACGCCATTCCGCTGTTGTCGGCCAACCAGTGGATGATCCCGCTGATTGAAATGACCGCGCAGCTGCTGATCGTCGGCTTCATCGCCTGGCGCGATGCCAAGGCACGCGGCAGCGTGCACCCGGCAATCAAGTGCATCGCGCTGGCAGTGCCCGCGTTCTACGCGTCGCTATGGCTGCTCGCCGCCGTGCCGCCCTTCGCCGAATATGCCTTCGCCCTGAAAGGCAGCGCGCTTTAGGAACCCCCTCGCCTCGCCGTCCATTCCGTCTATAAGCGCCACCAAACGCCACACATGACGGGGCCAAGACATGACCGACCAGACCGCCATCCCGGCAGGCATCGACCTGCGTGAAGAGATCGACCGTCTCCGCAAGGAGAAGAACGCGATCATCCTGGCGCACTATTACCAGACGCCCGACCTGCAGGACATTGCCGACTTCGTGGGCGACAGCCTGGAGCTGAGCAAGAAGGCGGCGGAAACCGATGCCGACGTCATCGCCTTCTGCGGCGTGAAATTCATGGCCGAAACGGCGAAGATCCTCTCGCCAGAAAAGATCGTGGTGCTGCCCGACATGGAAGCGGGCTGCTCGCTGGAAGACTCCTGTCCGCCGGACAAGTTCGCCGCCTTCCGCGCCAAGCATCCGGACCATATCGCGCTGACCTACATCAACTGTTCGACCGAGGTGAAAGCCCTGTCGGACATCATCGTCACCAGCTCCTCGGCAGAAACGATCCTGGCGCAGATTCCGGAAGACCAGCCGATCATCTTCGGGCCGGACCGGCACCTGGGCGGCTATCTCAGCCGCAAGTTCAACCGCGACATGCTGCTGTGGCCGGGCGTGTGCATCGTGCACGAGGCCTTCAGCGAGAAGGAACTGCTGAAGCTGAAGGCGCAGCATCCCGACGCGCCGATTGCCGCTCACCCGGAATGCCCGCCGCACATCATCGACCACGCCGACTATGTCGGTTCCACCAGCGGCATCCTGAATTTCGCCAAGACCTTCGACGGCGACACGCTGATCGTCGCGACCGAGCCGCACATCATCCACCAGATGGAAAAGGCGCTGCCCGAGAAGAACTTCATCGGCGCGCCGGGCGCGGACGGCAACTGCAGCTGCAACATCTGCCCCTACATGGCGCTCAACACGATGGAGAAGCTGTACCTCTGCCTGCGCGACCTGGAGCCGCGCATCGAGATCGAGGAAGAGCTGCGCCTGAAAGCCAAGGCCAGCCTCGACCGCATGCTGGAAATGGCTGCAGGCACCGTCGGCAAGGGTGACCTGGGCACTCCGAGCGGGGATTGAGTCGGGCGAAGCGTTCGCCGCCGGTTCATCGGGCGCAGCTAGCGTCACCCGATGGCTGTCCATCGCTTCCTTGGGAAGACCGCAACGCTAGCGGTGCTGCTGGTGTTCTTCACTAGCCTCGCCGCCGTGCTCCACGTGCGCGCTGCCATCGCGAACGGAGCATTGGACGAGCCTCATATCTGCCTGAACGAGAACCATTATGACTGGCGGAAAGGTGATTATCCGACCGAACGCACGGTCTGGTTGAGTGCCGATCAGGTGCGCTACCATCACCTCCAGCACTCGCAAGCCAACATGCGAGACTGGCATTTGCAGGGTGCCTTTGCCGGTCTCGGCATCTGGCTGGGTTATTCCGAGGACAGGCGCCAACGCATGGCGGAGCGTGTCGTTGCAGGCATGCCTGACTGCCCTCCCCGTCACCGCTGACGCAACCTAACCCCCTTTTCATGCGTTACCCCCTGCATGAAAGCGGAAATCCTGTGGGCGTGGCGGCGGCTTAACGCCAATTACTGGTTCTACCCTGCGCTATTCGCGGCGCTGGCGCTGGTGCTCGCCTTTGCCTGCATCTGGGCCGACCGCAACGGCTGGGCGGAGTTCCTGAACGACGTCGAATGGCTCGCCCCGGCGCGGCCGCAGGGGGCGTCGAACATGTTGCAGGTGATTGCCGGCAGCATGATCGCGGTCGCCTCCACGGTGTTTTCGATCACCATCGTCGCGGTCAGCTATGCCAGCAGCACCTATGGCCCGCGCCTGCTGACCAATTTCATGGAGGACCGCGGCAACCAGCTCTCGCTGGCGACCTTCATCGGCACATTCGTCTACGCGCTCACCGTGCTCCGCACCGTGCGCACGGAGGATGAGAGTGCGGCCCTCAATGTCGATGCCGCTACCACCGCCCTGCCCGGCTTCGTGCCGCAATTGTCGCTACTGGTGGCCTTCGTGCTGATGGCCGTGTCTGTCGGCGTGCTGGTCTATTTCCTCAACCACGTCCCCTCGGCCATCCGCATCAACAAGGTGATCGAGGGCATTGGCTCTCGTCTGATGAGCATGATCGCCAAGACCTATCCCGAAAAAGGTGATGACGATGGCCCCTCCGAACGGTCGCGTGGTCGCCAGTTGCTGGCTGAAAAGGCCGGCTACATCCAGCTGATCGATTTCGAAGATCTCGCCGGTCGCGCGCGCGCGAGCGATTTCGAGGTCACGCTGCTGGTGCGCACCGGCGACTTCCTGCACGAAGGCCTGCCGATCCTCGAGATCACGCGGGGCAGCTGTTCGGAGGAGGAGATGGACAAGCTGCGCATGTGCTTCACGCAGGGCTTTGCCCGCACGCCCGAGCAGGATCCGCAGTTCCTGATCGATGAGCTGGTGGAAATCGGCCTGCGTGCGCTGTCACCGGGCATCAACGACCCGTTCACCGCGGTAACCTCGCTGCACTGGCTGGGCGCGGCGACCGCCGAACTGGGCTGTCGCCGATTGGTGAAAGACGTTTGCGGGGATGGCGAGGATGACTGCCCCGTGCTCCCCAAACCCGACGATTTCGCCCATTACGTGCGGCGCGGCTTCGGTGCCATCCGCAGCGCGGTGGCGACCAGCCCCATCGCCGCCAAGATCATGCTGGAGACGCTGCGCAATGCCGCCGCGACGATTACCGCACCGCAGCGTCGCCTGCTGCTGCTGGAGGAGGCGAAGTACCTGCTGCAGCAGTCGCGACTGGCGCTGAGCGGGCCGGACCTGCGCGAGGTGGAGGAACGCTACGCCGAACTGGAAGGCGACTTCACACCGGGTTGACGCGCGGACGCGGCACGGCCTTGGGCGCGGTGATCCGCGCCAGCACCAGCGCGCTCGCCACCAGCACGATGCCGAGCATGTCGAGTGGCACCAGCAATTCGCCAAAGGCCAGCCAGCCGATCAGCGCGGCGACGGCGGGCTGGGTCAGCAGGCCGATGCCGATCACCAGCGGCGGGAACAGCCGCAGCGCATAGACCAGCAGGCCCTGCCCCACGATCTGGCTGGAAAAGGCGAGGATCACCACCGGCGTCCAGTCGGTCGGCCACACCGGCTCGCCCAGCGCCAGCGCCACGCCCAGCAGCACCGGCGTGCTGCCCAGCCCCGCCAAAGCCAGCAGGCTCCAACTGCCCAGCTGCTTGCGCGCGTCCTGCAGGATCAGCAGGTAACCGGCGTAGAGTAGGCCAGCGAGCAGGCAGAACAGGTCGCCGACCAGGTTCGCGGTCGACAGTTCCAGCGATCGGCCCAGCAGGATCGTGCTGCCCGCCAGCGCAGCCACAATCGCCAGCCATTCCTTGCCCGCAGGCAGGCGGCGGATCATGACGAAGCCCCAGACCATCAGGATGACGCTGCCCGAATTGCCGAACAGCACCGCATTGGCCAGCCGCGTATCGCCGATGCCGACATGCCAGCTGGCGATGTCGAGGCCGAAGAATACCCCGCCCGCCAGCACCACCAGCAGGCTGCGGCGCGAGATGCCGGAGAATTTCTCTCCGCCGATCCGGGCGAACAGGAACAGGAACGGCAGCGCCAACGCCAGCCGCCAGAAACCTGCGCTCACCGGGCCGGTATCGGCCAGCCGAACCAGCCACGGGCCGCAGGCCAGCGCCACGTTGCCGCCGATCAGCGCGGCAAAGTGCCAGGGACTCGCAGCAACTGGCGTGGTTGAATTCGACATTTTCCACCCCTAGCTCGCTGTTTCGGCGAGACCAGCAGAAAAGCGAGTTCCCCATCATGCACGACGCCCTCTTCACCCCGGTCACGCTCGGCGCGATCACGGCTGCCAACCGCATTTTCATGGCGCCGCTCACGCGCGCCCGTGCCACCATGCCGGGGCGCGTACCCAATGCCATGATGCAGACCTACTACCGCCAGCGTGCCGGCGCCGGACTGATCATCAGCGAAGCGACCGGCATCAGCGTGGAAGGGTCCGGCTGGCCAACCGCGCCGGGCATCTGGAGCGAGGAGCAGGTCGAAGGTTGGAAGCCGGTGACCGAGGCGGTGCATGAAGCTGGCGGCAGGATCGTGCTCCAGCTCTGGCACATGGGCCGCACCGTGCACCCCGATTTCCTTGGCGGTCAGCCGCCCGTCTCGGCCAGCGCCACCACCGCGCCGGGCCATGCGCACACTCCCACCGGACGGCAGCCTTACGAACAGGCGCGCGCCCTGCCCAAGGACGAGATTCCGCGCGTGGTGGAAGACTATGCGAAGGCCACCGCCAATGCGAAGGCCGCAGGTTTCGACGGCGTGCAGCTGCACGGCGCGAATGGCTACCTGGTCGACCAGTTTTTGCGCTCCTCCAGCAATCTGCGCGACGATGAATACGGCGGCTCGCCGCAGAACCGCGTGCGCTTCATGCGCGAGGTGCTGGAAGCCATCATCGGCGAATGGAGCGCGGACCGCGTCGGCATCCGCCTTTCGCCCAATGGCGACACGCAGGGCGTCGACGATCCCGATCCGGCCTCCATCTTCGGTGAAGCGGCGAAGGTGGCGCAGGAACTGGGCCTGAACCATGTCGAGCTGCGCCAGCCGGGGCCGGACGGCACCTTCGGCGCGACCGAGGTGCCGCAGCAGGACGCGCTATTCCGCGAACACTACAAGGGCGTGCTGGTACTCAACAGCGACTACACGGCCGAGAAAGCCGCCGCCGACGTGGAGAGTGGCCGCGCCGATGCGATCAGCTTCGGGCGCCCCTTCATCTCCAATCCGGACCTTCCCGAACGCATCCGCGTGGGTGCGCCGTGGGCGGAAAACGTGAATGTTCCGGAAAGCTGGTATATGCCCGGCGCGGCAGGCTATGTCGATTATCCGACATGGGCGGAAGAGCAGGCTGCCAAGGCCGACGCGGAGTAATTCATGAAGCAACGCAGCTGGTTGTTCGTCCCCGGCGACAGCGAGAAGAAGCTTACCAAGGCCCCCGCCACCGGGGCCGACGTGGTGATCGTGGACCTTGAGGACGCGGTCGCGCCGGAGGCGAAGGCCACCGCACGCCACTTCGCGCGCGAATGGCTGATGACCAACAAGGAGCAGTTGCTCGCCGGCGAGAAGCAACAGCACTGGGTGCGCATCAACCCGCTCGATTCGGGCATCTGGAAGGAAGACCTGGCAGCCGTGCTGCCGGGTAAGCCCGACGGGATCGTGGTGCCCAAGGCCGCCGGACCGGACCAGCTGCGACTGTTGATGGCCGAACTTTACGAGCTGGAGCAGCGCAGCGGGGTGCAACCCAATGCGACGCGCCTGCTGCCGCTGGTGAGCGAGACCGCGCATGCCGCGCTGACGCTGACGGCCTATGGCGATCCGGCCAATGCCATTCCCCGCCTGCTGGGCCTCACCTGGGGCGCGGAAGACCTGTCCGCCGCGATCGGTGCGGTGCGCAAGCGTGATAGCCGGGGCGTGTGGACCGACCTGTTCCGCATGGTGCGGGCGCAGGTGCTGCTCACCGCCCATGCCGCCGGCGTCTCCGCCATCGACACCCTGCATGCTGACTTCCGCGACGAGGAAGGCCTGCAGCGCGTGGCGCGCGAGAGCTACGAGGACGGCTTCGCCGGAATGCTAGCCATCCACCCGGCACAGGTGCCGATCATCAATGCCGCCTTCACGCCCAGCCACGAGGAACTGGCCGAGGCGCAGGCCATCGTCGATGCCTTCGCCGCCAATCCCGGCGTCGGCGCATTGCAGATCGACGGCCGGATGATTGACCAGCCGCACCACGAACAGGCCAAGAAGCTGCTGGCGCGTTCGCGCTAGGGTCTATTCGGCAGGTTCTGCCGGAGCTTCCACCGCGGCAGGTTCGGCGCTCGTTGCGGCAGGATCTTCCGCGGCCGCTTCGCCTTCCTCGGCGGCTGGCGAAGCCGGTGCCGGACTCGCTACCACCAACGGCGCCTGCGAACGGACCCTGTCGACCGGCAACATGGCATCGCTGATACTGCCTTCCAGCACTTCGCCCGATGCTTCGCGGCCATCATCCTCCGTGTCGACCTCGGCTTCGTCGCCGCAGGCCGCCAGCAACAGGACCGGGGCAAACAGGAGCATCTTGGAATAGGGGCGCATGGTCATTCACTCTCCGCTGGCGCGAGGCTGGCAAGGAACTGCCCGGCGCGCGCCAGCAATGCCTCATCCCACTCTTCCGGCGCAACCGTCTTTCCCAGTCGTTCCATGCTGGTGACCCCATATTCGGCGATTCCGCATGGCACGATCCCGCCGAAATGCGACAGGTCGGGCGCCAGGTTCACCGCGAATCCGTGCATGGTCACCCAGCGCCGCACGCGCACGCCGATGGCGCCGATCTTGGCCTCGCTGCCGTCCACATCCCGCGTCCAGATACCGATGCGGTCAGGCACGGCGAAGGCTTCCACCCCGAAATCCGCCAGCGTGGCGATCACCCAGTTCTCCAGCGAGTGGACGAACAGCCGCACGTCGCGGCTGCGGCGCTTCAGGTCGAGCAGCACGTAGGTCACGCGCTGACCGGGACCGTGATAGGTGTAGCGCCCGCCACGACCGGTCTCGACCACGTCGAAGCGCGGGTCCATCAACTCGGTCACGTCGGCGCTGGTCCCGGCGGTGTAGACCGGCGGGTGCTCCAGCATCCACACCAGTTCGCGCACGACCTCAGTTCCACCGTCAGCGGCAGCCAGCGCCTGGTTGCGCGCCTCCTGCTCGGCCAGCGCCTCGCGATAGGGCACCTGCGCGCCGGAGCGACGCCATTCGATGGCAGGATCAAGAGAAATCGGTGTGTCAGCCATGGCTGGCGATTGCGTGGCGACTTCCATCGCGTTTATCAATGGGTCGTAAGCGGTTTGGCCGGGAGTAGGCGATGAAATTCGACATGGGGAAAGCCTGGAACGAGGCGATGGCAATGATTGGCGCCAATCGTGAGTTGCTGATGGTGCTGGCCGGGATCTTCTTCCTGCTGCCCACCCTGCTCGTTTCGCTGGTCGGCCCGACCATGCCCGAAATGCCGATCACTTCGGTCGAGGATTTCGAGCGCTTCGGCCAGCTTGCCCAGGCCATGTATGCCGAGTGGTGGTGGCTGTTCGTGCTGGCGACGCTGATCCAGGTGCTGGGCTACCTCTGCATGCTGGCGCTGCTGCGCGACGGCAGCCGACCCACAGTGGGCATGGCCATAACCGATGGATTGAAGGCATTGGTGCCCGCCATCCTCGCCTATATTGTCTTTGCCGTGGGGCTGACGCTGGCGCTCGGCTTGCTCGCGGCACTGACCGCGGTGACGGCAGGCATCCTCGCGCTCGTTACCGTTCCGCTGTCGATCATCGGGGGCATCTACGTGGCGGTGAAGGTGTCGCTATCGGCACCCGTCATCGCGGTGGAGAAGGTCTACAACCCGTTCAAGGTGCTGGCCCGCAGCTGGAAGCTGACCAAGGGCAACAGCCTGCGCCTGTTCGGCTTCTTCCTGCTGATCTTCGTCGCCTACATCGTCATCTCGGCCGTGCTCGGCCTGGTGATCGCAGGCGTGGCCGCACTGCTTGGCCCGGACAGCAGCCGCCTGGTGGTGGCCGTGATTTCCGCCATCGTCAGCGCGATTGCCACGGTGGTGATGGTGGCCGCATTGGCTGCGGCGCACCGTCAGTTGGCCGGCCCGTCGGACGAGGCGGTGAGCGAAACCTTCTCCTGAGGCAACGACCTCAGAGGATTTCCTCGACCTTTTCCTTCGGGCGGCACAGGCGCACGCCCTTGTCGGTTTCCACAAGCGGACGCTCGATCAGGATCGGCTCTGCCGCCATCGCATCCAGCACCGCGTCCGCATCGGCATCGGGCAGGCCGCGCTCCTTGGCGTCGGTGCCGCGAATGCGCAGCCCCTCGTTCGGCGTAATGCCCGCGTCCTTGTAGAGCTGCGCCAGCTTCTCGCGGCTGGGCGGTTCCTTCAGGTATTCGATCACCTCGACATCCACCCCGTCGCGTTCCTGCAGGATCGCCAGCGTATTGCGCGACGTGCCGCATTTCGGGTTATGCCAGATGGTCGCCTTCATCGTCTTCTCTCCTGAATGGGTCTTTGCCGCGCCCTAGCGCGGGAAAAAAATCGCGCCAATGCCGGATTTGGTGTTGCCATTGATAATCATTCTCAATAGAGGCGCTCTTGCAAATCAGTTGCAATAAAGACTCGTGAGGGAATTCAACATTCGTACCGTAATCGTCCGCACCGCCCTGCTCGCCACCGTCGCCGCCATCGTGCCGGCCCCTGCCCTGGCCGAAACCGCGCCGGAGACCTCCGCCGCGCCGCAGCGCGAATACCTGCCCGGCAATATCGTGGTGACCGGCGAGCGCGACAGCTACGCCAGCGACGACGGCAGCAGCGGCACCAAGACGCCGACGCCGATCATCGACGTGCCGCAGGCGGTTACCACGATCACTTCCGACCAGCTGGAGGACCAGGGTGTCACCGCGCTGAACGATGCCCTGCGCTTCGTGCCCGGCGTGTCGCTGGAAACCGGCGAAGGCCACCGCGACGAGGTGTTCATCCGCGGCCAGGAAACCACCGCCGACTTCTACCTCGACGGCCTACGCGACGATGCACAGTACTACCGCTCGCTGTATAATGTGGAACGCGTGGAAGTGCTGAAGGGCGCCAATGCGCTGATCTTCGGCCGCGGCGCCGGTGGCGGCGCGATTAACCGCGTCAGCCGCGTGGCGATCTTCGACATGCCGCAGGTCAACGGCAGCGCGCAGCTGGACACCTTCGGCGCCTTCGCACTGACTGCCGATGCCAACATCCCGGCAGCCGAGGGCGTGGCGGTCCGCCTGATGGGCACCTACGAGGAGTTCAACAACCACCGCGACGTCTACGATGGCCGCTTCTTCGGCTTCACCCCGACCCTGTCGGCGCAGCTCGGCCCGGACACCCGCTTCTTCGCCACCTATACCTATGACGATGACGAGCGAGTGGTCGACCGCGGCCTGCCCTCGATCAACGGCGGCCCGCTGCAGGGTTACGATGAAACCTTCTTCGGCGATGCGGACTACAACCTGTCCGATATCGAAGTGCACATCGGCCGCGCCCGACTTGAGCACGATTTCTCCGACGGCTGGAGCCTCAACGCCAGCCTGCAATACGCCGACTACGACAAGTTCTATTCCAACATCGTCCCCGGCGGCGGCACCACCGCCACCACGGTCAACCTGTCCGGCTACGAAAGCGGCACGGACCGCGTCAACGTGATCGTGCAGGCCAATATCGTCGGCCAGTTCGAGACCGGCTCGCTCGGCCACACGCTGCTGATCGGCGCGGAAGCCACCACTTCGGAAACCGATTCCGTGCGGGACCGCGTGCTGTTCAACAACGGCACTGCTACCAGCGTCACCGTGAACCTGGCCGACACCATCGCCGTGCCGGCCTTTACCCTCGCCCCGCAGCGTGCCAGCGCCTCGGAACTGTCGACCGTGTCGCTCTATGCGCAGGAACAACTCGATATCGGCATCCTGCAGCTGGTGGCCGGCGTGCGCTACGATCGCTTCGATCTCGAAAGCACCGATTTCATCGCGTCCTTCAGCGGCGCGCGGGTCGACGAGAAGGTCTCGCCGCGCTTCGGCGTGATCCTGAAGCCGCAGGACAACCTGTCGATCTACGCCAGCTATGCCGAGAGCTTCCTGCCGTCGGCGGGCGACCAGTTCACCGTGCTGAGCCAGCAGGACCAGGGGCTGGAGCCGGAAAGCTTCGAGAACCTCGAACTGGGCCTGAAGTGGGCGCCGCACCGCGAACTGCTGCTGACCGCGGCGGTGTTCCGCCTGACGCGTTCGAACACTCCGTCGGTCGATCCCACCACCAACCTCACCACGCTGGTCGGCGAAAGCACGGTCGAGGGCTTCGAGCTGGGCCTGGTGGGCGAGCCGGTGGACGGCCTCTCGGTCAGCCTGGGCTACACCTACCTCGACGCGGAAATCACCGACAGCGCCGATGCCACCGATATCGGCACCGTGTTGCAGCAGGTGCCCGAGCACCAGGTCACCGCCTGGGCCCGCTATGACGTTACGGACCGTCTCGGCTTCGGTGCCGGCGTGATCCACCAGTCGGACCAGTTCGCCAGCAACAGCAACAACGTCGTGCTGCCGGCCTACACCCGCGTGGACGCGGCGATCTTCTTCGAAGCGACCGACACCCTGTCACTGCAGGTCAATGTCGAGAACCTGTTCGACGAGGATTACTACCCGTCCGCACATGGCGACAACAACATCCAGCCGGGCGCGCCGCTGAACGCCTCGGTCGGGGCTCGCCTACGGTTCTGACGAACCCAAGTCGTCCGGGCGGTCCACCACACGCATGCCCGGAACGGCGCGCGCCGCGTCTGCAGGGTCGATACCCGGTGCAGGCGCGGCGCTGATCCTTTCGCGCCGGCGCGCCACGCGGCCCGCGCGCTGGATCGCCCGCACCAGCCGCGGATAGACGCCGCAGCGGCACAGGTTGGGGATCGCCTCGCGAATCTGCTCGGCGCTGGGCTCGGGATTGCGCCGCAGCAGCGCCGCAGCGGCAATGGCGATGCCCGGCGTGCAGAAGCCGCACTGGATCGCCTGTTCGGCCACCAGCGCCTGTTGCACCGGATGGCTCCGGTCGCGGCTCAGGCCCTCGATGGTGGTGATGAAGCGCCCCTCGGCCTCGGCCAGGGTGACGAGGCAGGAACGCAGCGCCTCCCCGTCGACCAGCACCATGCAGGCACCGCAATCGCCCACGCCGCAGCCATATTTGGCGCCGGTCAGGTTCGCCGCCTCGCGCAGGGCGAACAGCAGCGGGGTGTCCGGGTCCATGTCGAAATCGACTGGCCGGTCGTTCACCGTCATCGCAGTCATGCAATCATTTTCCCGGAGCGTAGTGTTCGAGCGCGCCGCACTTCTCGCATCGCCAGACTTCGATGTCGATCTTGCGCGCACCTTTCAGGCGAAAGCCGAAAATGCCCTTCTTCGGCTCACCCTGGATCCACTGGTCGACCTTGTAGGTCACGTCCCGCGCCTCGGGCGTATAGCCACGCTCAAGCTTGCCGCCACATTTCGCGCAGGATCGCTTCATCGTCAGTTGCGCCAGCTTGGGTCGATGGAGTCGATCTTGCGAGTCCAGGCTTCGAAGTCGAGCTTGCCGAAGTCGTCCGTCAGCTGCTTGTCACGATCGCGCTGGTGGGTTTCGATGACTTCGGGCGGCACCACGATGGGCGCGCCCAGGCTGGCGGTCTTCACCTGCACCTCGCAGGCGCGCTGCAGCATGTAGTAGAGCAGGAACATCTCGTAGATGGTCCGCCCCATCACCACCGGCCCGTGGTTCTTCAGCATCAGGATCTGGTGGTTGCCGGCATTCTTGACCAGCCGCTCGCCCTCTTCGGCGCGCACGGTGATACCTTCGAAATCGTGATAGCCGATCGCGCCTTCGAAGAAGCAGGAATAGAAATTGCTCGCCTGCAGGCCGCCCTCGGTGCTGCACACCGCCATGGTATCCGGCGTATGCGTGTGCACGATGGCATGGGCGTGCGGCAGGTTCTTGTGGAACACGGAATGCTGGGTGAACCCGGCGAGGTTCACCGGATAGGGATTCTCGCCCACCTTCTGGCCATTCTCGTCGATCTTCACCAGGCTGGAGGCGGTCACTTCCTCCCACAGCAGGCCGTAGGGATTGATCAGGAAGTGGTTCTCCGTGCCCGGCACCCGCAGCGTGATGTGGTTGTAGATGGACTCGCACCACCCCAGGTGCGCGAAGATGCGATAGGCGGCAGCCAGGTCCAACCGCGCCTGCCATTCCTCTGCGCTGCAATCGATCTGCGGCTTCAACTGTGTGGCCACGAACTCTCTCCCGCTCGGCACTTTTCCTGAACCCCTTCTAGGGATAGCTTGGCGGCAAGCCAATGGGGAGGAATTGCGCGATGACCACCATGATGGGCTTCGGCCGTCAGACCAAGACGGTGATGCAGACCGCCTACGTGGTGGAGGACCTTGCGGAAACGCTGCACTATTACGTCCACACGCTGAACGTGGGGCCGTTCTTCACCCTGCCCCATCGGGTGGCGCAGGGGCGCATGTACCGCGGCGTGGAATCGCTCACCGAAACCAGCATGGCCATGGGTTTTGCCGGCAACATGCTGATCGAACTGATCCAGCAGCACGACGAGGTGCCATCGCTGTTCAAGGAATGCGTGGATGCCGAGGGATACGGCTTCCACCATTACGGGGTGGTGCACGAGGACGTCGATGCCGTGCTGCCGAGCTACTATGGCGAGGGATACGAGCTGGTCGGGAGCACTCCCGTACCCACCGGCGGCACGGTGGTTTTCCTGCAGTCGCCAGATCCGGTGCACCGTGGATACCTGGAACTGATACCCTGGTCGCAGTCGATGGATGCCATGTTCACCCGCTACTGGCAGGCGGCGCGCGACTGGGACGGCACCGATCCGATCAGGCCCTTCAGCGTGACCGGTTAGTGCCCGGCCGCACGGCCTGTTGCATGAAGATGATTGACTTTGCCCGTCCGATTGGCGAGCCACCACCCATGCGACCGGCAGAAAGCCGGCGCCACCGGGAGGGTTGAATGGCAAACGAGCTTGGCTATGGCCAGCCGATGGAGGGCGTCGCGCAGACGGCCTTCATCGTGCCTGACCTGCAGCAAGCCATCGCCGAATGGGTGCGCGACATGCGCGCCGGTCCGTTCTTCGTGCTCCCCAGCCTGCTGGCACCCGGCCAGGTCTATCGCGGCGAGGAAAGCCGCGCCGACATCACCCTGGCGATGGGCTTTGCCGGCCACATGCTGATCGAACTGATCCAACCGCTGGACGACAACCCCAGCGTCTACCGTGAAACCCGCCAGTTGCGCGGATACGGCTTCCACCACGTGGGCATCGCCTGCGCGGACGTCGATGCCTCCAGCCGGAAATACCAGGCGCGCGGCTATCACGAGGCCTATCGCGCGGTCGTGCCGACCGGCGGCGAGGTGGTCTATCTCGACAACGGATCGGGCGCCGCGCGCGGCTTCATCGAATTGCTGCCGGTGACCCCGGCAATGGACGAAACCTTCACCCGCTTCTGGGAAGCAAGCCGCGATTGGGACGGCAGCGACCCGGTGCGGCCCTTCGGATAGGAAAGAGAGCTTCAATGGCGACTGCACCAGCACAAGGCGAGACCACGGGCGAGACCCCGCAGGGCAACTGGGTCACCAATTCGCGCGGATACCAGTTCATGCTGGTCATCCTGCTCAGCCTGAACTTCGGGATCGTGTTCTTCGACCGGCAGGCGCTGAACGTGCTGATGCCCTATGTGCAGCCCGAACTGGGGCTGTCGGGCACGCAGATCGGCCTGCTGGCGGGCGGCCTGTCCTTCAGCTGGGCGATCGCGGCCTTCTTCGTCGGGCGCCTGTCCGACACCCTGGGTAAGCGCAAGATCCTGCTGATCATCGCCACCATCGCCTTCTCGCTGTGTTCGTTCATCTCGGGCCTGGCGACCAGCTTCCTGTTCCTTTTCGCGGCCCGCCTGCTGATGGGCGCTGCCGAAGGCGGCGTGATGCCGATCAGCCATGCCATGGTGGCGAGCGAGGTGAACCCCGAACGCCGCGGCCTGGCGCAGGGCGTGGCACAGAACCTCGGCTCCAACCTGCTCGGCAGCTTCGCCGCGCCGGTGGTGCTGGTGTCGTGGTTCGTCGTGGACCTTGGCTATAGCTGGCGCGAGGCATTCTACCTCGCTGCCGTTCCCGGCCTGCTGTCCGCAGCCATGATCTGGTTCATGCTGAAGGAACCGAAGCCCGCCCCGCGCGAGGAGAAGCCGAAGCTGAGCGCCGGTGAAGCCGTCAGCGCCTATTTCGACGAGGTCAAGCGCGCCATGAAGGTGCGCAACATGTGGATCAGCGTGGTCGTTGGCATCCTGATGGTCGCGCACTTCGTGATCACCTGGGCCTTCATGCCGGTGTTCCTGGTGCAGGAACGCGGGATGGACGACACCTCGATGGCCTGGCTGGTCGGTTCGCTGGGTATCGCCGCGGCGATCTACAGCTTCGCCGTTTCCGGCCTGTCCGACCGCATCGGTCGCAAGCCGGTGATGGTGTTCCTGCCGTTCCTGTCACTGGTCGGCCCGCTGGGCGTGCTGCTGCTCGACCCGGCGAACTTCGCCGATGGCGGCATGTTCGGACTGTCGGGCTATGCCACCGTGCTTATCCCGATCTTCTTCATCGGCTGGATGGTCAACGGCACCTTCCCGATCTTCATGGCCACCATCCCCTCGGAAAGCTTCAAGCCGATCCACCATGCCACCGTGCTCGGCTTGGCCATGGGCTTCTGCGAAGTGCTGGGCGGCGTGTTCGGCCCGCCGATCGCCGGCGCGCTTAACGATCTCTTCGGGCAGGATACCTTCCTTTACGTGCTGATGGTGCTGGCCGTCGTCAGCGGCTTCGTCGCCATGGGCCTGCAGGAAACTGCCCCCGCCGCGCTGCGCAAGAAGGGCCTGACCTTCGAACCGGCCTGAAGAGGCGACTATGTCCGATCCCGTACTCGAGCAGCTGATTACGGGCCTGCGTGAAGGCGGGCCGGACCTCGCCGCCGACCCGCAGACGCTGCGCCCGGAATACGAAGCGCTGTTCGCCACCATGCCGGTGGCGGAAGACCTCGCCTTCGCGGAGACCGAGCTGGGCGGCGTCCCCGCGCTGCGCGTCGCCGCGCCGGGCGTGGCCGACGACAAGGTGCTGCTCTACCTGCACGGCGGCGGCTACGTCGTCGGCACGGCCAACGGCTATCGCGGGCTGGCCGGGGAACTCGGGCGCGCATCGGGCATGACCGCTGTCGTGCTCGATTACCGGCTGGCCCCGGAACATCGCTTCCCCGCTGCCGTGGACGATGCCGTTGCCGCCTACCGCGCGCTGGTGGCGGGCGGCACGTCGCCAGCGAACATCGTGCTCGCCGGGGACTCGGCGGGCGGCGGGCTGGCGCTGGCCACCCTGCTCAAGCTGCGCGATGCGGGCGAGGCCATGCCCGCCGCCGCGCTGCTGATCTCGCCATGGGCGGACCTGACCGGCAAGGCCGGATCGATCGACGCCAAGGCCGCCGAAGACCCCTCGCTCACCAAGGAAGGCCTGCTGGCCTGCGCTGCGCATTACCTGGGGGATGCCGACCCGGCGGACCCGCTGGCCTCGCCAGCGCTGACCAACCTCTATGGCTTGCCGCCCCTGCTGGTGCAGGTCGGCTCCGTCGAGATCCTGCTCGACGACTCCTTGGCCATCGCCAACAGCGCCGGGCCGCGAGGAACGATGGTGCGGCTGGAGGTGCATCCCGGCCTGCCGCACGTCTTCCACGCTTTCCACTTCATGCTGCCGCAGGCGAAGGCTGCGCTGGATGAGGCCGGGGCCTTCCTCGCCAGTCACGCGAAATGACCGGCCCGACGCGCCTCGATGCCCTTGTGGTCGGCGCGGGGTTCTCCGGGCTCTACATGCTGCACAAGCTGCGGCAGGAGGGGTTCTCCGCGCAGGTGGTGGAGAAAGGCTCCGGCGTCGGCGGCACCTGGTTCTGGAACCGCTATCCCGGTGCGCGCTGCGACATACCCAGTCTCGAATACTCCTACGGCTTCGATCCGCAGCTGGAGCAGGAATGGGAGTGGACCGAACGCTACGCCGCCCAAGGCGAGATACTCCGTTACCTGGAGCATGTCGCCGACCGCTATGACCTGCGCGGCGATATCCTGCTGAACACGCTGGTCACCTCGGCCAGGTGGGACGAAGCGAGCAGCCGCTGGAGCGTGCAGACTGACGGTGGCGACAGCTTCGATGTGCAGTTCCTGATCCTCGCAACGGGCGCACTGTCCGAACCGAAGATGCCCGACCTGCCGGGGCTGGAGAACTTCGAGGGGGAGGTGCTGTTCACCGCCAAGTGGGACGACAGCGTCGACCTGAAAGGCAAGAACGTCTGCCATTTCGGCACCGGCTCCTCGGGCATCCAGGCGGTTGCCGCGATGAGCGAATACGTCGGGCACCTCACCGTGTTCCAGCGCACGCCCAGCTATGCCGTACCGGCCAACAACCGTCCGCTCGAACCTGGCGAGCAGGAGGCGATGAAGGCGCATTACCAGGAGATGCGGCAGGCCGCGCGCAACTCGCCGCTGGGGTTCGCCAATCCGCCCCGCCCCGGCAAGGCCAAGGAATTTGCCCCGGATGCCCGCGAGCAGCGGCTGGAGGAAGCGTGGAACGCCGGCACCACCGGCCTGCTCAATGCCTTCGAGGACTTGCTGTTCGACGAGGAATCGAACGAATACGCTGCCGCCTTCGCGCGCGAAAAGATCGCCGAGACGGTGCAGGACCCGGACAAGGTCCGCAAGCTGACGCCCAGCTATCCGCTCGGCTCGCGCCGCATGTGCGCCGAGATCGGCTTCTACGACGCGCTCAACAAGGATCACGTCGACCTGGTCGACGTGCGCGAGGAGCCGGTAGTCGAGATCACCGCGAGCGAGGTGGTGACCAACAAGGGGCGGTATCCGGCGGACGCCATCACGCTAGCAACCGGTTTCGACGCCTGTGTCGGCGCGATCAAGGCGATCGACATCACCGGGCGCGATGGCCGCGAGATCGCCAAGGAATGGGACATGGGGCCGCGCGCCTACCTCGGCCTGGCCATCGAGGGCTTTCCCAACATGTTCACCGTCACCGGGCCGGGCAGCCCCTCGGTGCTGTCCAACGTGGTCGTCTCCATCGAGCAGCACGTCGAATGGATCGCGCGCTGCATGGGCGACATGCGCGAGCGCGGCCAGCAGGTGATCGAGGCGACCCGCGAGGCGGAAGCCGCATGGATGCAGCATGCCGACGAGGTAGCGCAGCAGACGCTCTTTCCCCGTGCCGACAGCTGGTACCAGGGGCGCACGGCGGACGGACGACAGGTGTTCATGCCCTTTGTCGGCGGGGTGGGCGCCTACCGCGCCAAATGCGACGAAGTGGCCGCGCAAGGATACGAAGGTTTTGCGCTCTCGCCTTGAAACGAAGCCCGTCGCAACATAACGCTCGTTAGGATAAGATTACAAAGGCGCGAGTCTCGCAAAGGGACCGCAGGAGAGAGAAATGCCAGAAGCACCCACCACGGAACCCTGGGCAGGCACGCCGCCGGTACCCGAAAGCCTGCGCCCCGGCGCCAAGCCCGAAGCCTACATGGCCAAGATCGCCGAGGGCGACGAACGCTACTGGGTGCCGATCGTGGAGGATGTCTATTCCAAGCCGGTATGGATCAGCCCCAGCCTGAACATGTGGGCCGACGTGTTGATGGCCAAGAAGGCCTGCATCGTGAACCGGCACTACCATCCCAAGCCGATCTGGGCTTATACCATCAGCGGCAAGTGGGCTTACCTGGAGCATGAATGGACCGCCACGGCGGGCGACTTCATCTTCGAGGCTCCGGGCGAAAGCCACACGCTGGTCGCCTATGAGCACCCCGACCCGATGAAGGTATTCTTCGTCGTGTCCGGCCCGCTAATGTGGCTGGACGAGCAAGGTAACACCGTCGGCCATTTCGACGTCTTCGACTACATGGCGATGGCCCGCGAACACTACGACAAGGTCGGCATCGGCGCCGACTATGTCGACACACTGATCCGATAGAGGAGAGAAATCCATGGCAAGTCAGATGAAAGCACCGCCTAGCGACAAGGCGGAAATCGTCGAAGTTCCGTTCAACTACCGCGACCTGGTCGAAAAGCGCAGCCCCGGTGGCCGCTACATCGATGCGCAGTCCGACGTGGACAGCCCGTGGGTGCCCTTCGGCCCCAACGCGGCAATCAAGCACCTCGCCTTCGACGTGCGCCGCAACCTGTTTTCCAACATCCTCTGGATGAAGGGACCGGGCGTGATCGGCACGCACATGCACCGCGGCACCATCACCATGGTCTGC
Source organism: Aurantiacibacter sp. MUD11 (assembly GCF_026967575.1). NCBI lineage: Bacteria > Pseudomonadati > Pseudomonadota > Alphaproteobacteria > Sphingomonadales > Erythrobacteraceae > Aurantiacibacter > Aurantiacibacter sp. MUD11. The sequence continues at coordinate 1,312,426 of NZ_CP114054.1, forward strand.
CTCGAAGGCTCCGTCCGCTACCTGGAGTATGACTGGGTGGCATCGCCCGGCGGCCTGATCCTCGAAGTGCCCGGCGAAAGCCACACGCTCGTCACCGAGCATCCGGAGGGCTGCAAGCTGTTCGGCTGGATGGAGGGCCCGATCGAGTTCTACGACGAGAACGCCAACCTGATCGAGACGGCCGACGTGTGGTGGATGATGAACCACTACGAGGAATACTGCCGCGAGCAGGGCATCGAGATCAACGAAAAGCTCTACGTCTAGGGAGGCCTGAAGCATGGCCACGCAGGAAAAGCCCAAGCTGGGCGCCAAGACCGCCGCCGAAGCCGGAGCGTTCAAGATCGTCAACGTGCCAGAAGCCTACAAGCACGTGATCGACGAATACGTGTGCGAAGGCACCTATGTCTCGACCTCGGAAGAGGAGAGCCCGTGGGTGCCCTTCGGCGACAATGCGGCAATCCGTCACCTTGCCTTCGACGTGCGCAACAACGTCTATGCGAACGTGCTGTGGATCAAGGAAAAGGGCGTGATCGGCACGCACAAGCACCGCGGCATGGTGTGGGCGATCGGTCTGGAAGGCAGCTTCCGCTACCTCGAATACGACTGGGTCTGCCGTCCGGGCGATTTCATCACCGAATTCCCCGGCCACGCGCACACCCTCGTCACCGACGAGCCCAACGGCATGAAGGCCTTCTTCTGGATGCAGGGCGCCAACGAGTTCTACGACGATGAGGGCAACCACGTCGAAACGCTCGATGTGTGGTGGTTCATCAACCACTACGAGAGCTACTGCAAGGAGAAGGGCATCCCGATCAACCGGCAGCTCTATCTGTGAGCGGGGAGCCGAAGACCCTCGACCAGTTCGACATCACCGGCCGCTCCGCGCTCGTCACGGGCGCGGCGAGCGGTATCGGCCTCGCCTATGCCGAGGTGATGGCCGAAGCTGGGGCCAAGGTGACGCTGACCGACATCGATGCCGAGGGCGTGGCGCTTGCGGCAGACCGGTTGACGCATGAAGGCTACGACGTGCGCTGGGACGCCTGCGACGTGTCCGACCTCGAAGCGGTCGCCCGCGCCTTCGACCACCACGTAGAGGCCTACGGCGGCTGCGACATCGCCTTCGCCAATGCCGGTCTCGACGTCGGTGACGGCTTCTGGAGCCCGGAGGACAAGCGCAACCCGGCTGGCCAGATCGATGTCTATTCCAAGGAGAAATGGGACAAGTCGATCGGCATCAACCTGACCGGCGTGTTCCACACGGTGCGGGAAGCCGCGCGGGTGATGAAAGCCAATACGCATCGGCGTGGCGGCAGTATCGTCATCACCAGCTCCAACGCGGCAGAGGTAAACGAGGCCATCGTCGGCGTCCCGTACATGGCCGCGAAGGCAGGCGTGAAGCACTTCATGCGCCATGCCGCCTACGAACTGGCCGCCTACGGCATCCGCGTGAACGCCATCGCGCCCGGCCCCTTCGTCACCAACATCGGTGATGGCTGGGTGAAAAAGAACCCGGCGGCCAAGGAAGCGTGGGACAAGCTGGTGCCGGTGGGCCGCATGGCAGAGACCTACCAGATCAAGCCGCTCGCCCTGCTGCTCGCCAGCGACGCGGGCAGCTACATGACCGGCAGCCACGTGATGATCGACGGCGGGATGCAGCTTGGCCCGATCAAGCCGCTCGACGACTAAGGAAGAGGACACCCATGACCACGCCAGCACGCGCCGCCATCTGCCGCGGCAACAAGGAGCCGTTCTCCATCGAGGACGTGGAACTCGACGAGCTGCGCCCCGACGAACTGCTGGTGCGCGTGGTAGCCTGCGGCGTCTGTCACACCGACATGGCCGTGCGCGACGAACAACTGCCGGTGCCGCACCCGGTGGTGCTGGGGCATGAAGGCGCCGGCATTGTCGAGGCGGTAGGCAGCGAGGTCACCGTCGCCAAGCCGGGCGACCGGGTGGTGATGAGCTTCAACTCCTGTGGCTCCTGCCCGTCGTGCGAAATCGACGCGCCCACCTACTGCTACAATTTCTTCCCGCACAACTGGTCCGGCACGCGCGCCGACGGCTCTCCCGTCATGTTCAAGGACGGCGCGCCGATGAACGCCAACTTCTTCGGTCAGTCCAGCTTCGCCACCCATGCCATCGCGCATGAAGCGAATACCGTGAAAGTGCCCGACAGCGCGGCGAACATTCCGCTGGAGCAGATCGCCCCCATCGGCTGCGGCCTGATGACCGGCGCCGGCGCGGTCCTGCGCTCCATGGACGTGCGCAAGGGCATGCCGATCGCCGTGTTCGGCACCGGCACGGTCGGCATGGCCGCGATCATGGCGGCAAAGATTGTCGGGGCGAACCCGATCATCGCGGTCGACATCAACGACGAACGCCTTGCCCTTGCGAAAGAGCTGGGAGCGACGCACACGATCAACGCGCGCGGCAAGGTGGTCGAGCAGATCCAGGAACTGGTGCCGCAGGGCCTTGGTTATGCCTTCGACACCACGGGCATCAACACGGTGATCCAGGATGCGTGGAGCCTGCTGGCGCCCAAGGGCATCTGCGGCATCGTGGGTGCTTCCCCGCCAGAGGACATGCTGACGTTCAACGAAACCGCCTTCATGGGCGGTGGCCGCACGGTGAAGGGCATCCTGGGCGGCGACAGCGATGTCGGGCCGTTCCTGTGCGAACTGCTCGACTATCACGTGAAGGGGCAATTCCCGTTCGAGAAGCTGATCGGCTATTTCGATTTCGACCAGATCAACGAGGCCATCCACGCCAGCGAGGATGGCTCCGTCGTGAAGCCGGTCCTGCGGATTTCGGCGGAGTAGGCGCAATGCTCCGCTGGCTCCTCGCTCTCGTCCTGGCCCTCACCGCCGCTCCGGCGCTGGCCGAGCATCACGAGGAGCCGCCGCTGTCGGTACAGGTCCTGCGCACCAGCGCGGGATCGCTGCACGTCAATTCGGCGCTGATCATGGGGCGCGAGGATGCGGTGCTGGTCGATCCGCCCTTCACCCTTGCCGACGCCCACCGCGTGGCAGCCATGGTGCTCGATAGCGGGCGCAACCTGACGCATATCTTCGTCACCCACGATCACCCGGACCATTTCTTCGCCATGGAAGTGCTGGCGGAGGCCTTCCCCGATGCCGAGATCGTCGCGCACGAGACGGTAGTGGCCGACATCTGGCGCTCGCTGCCGTTCAAGGTCGTGCGCTGGAGCCCGATGCTGGGCGACAACGGCCCGGCCTATCCCTCTGCGCCGCATGCGCTAACCAGCGATGTAATCATGCTGGAGGGGCACGAACTGCGCGTGCTCGGCCCGATGCAGGGCGACCATGTCCACTCCACTGCGCTGTGGGTGCCCGAAATCCGCGCCCTGCTGCCGGGCGATCTCGTGTTCAACGAGGTGCACCTGTGGCTGGGCGAGCATGACGAGGCGCGAGTAGCGGCCTGGGCTGGCGCGATCGAAGAACTCGCCGCGCTGGAACCCGAAATCGTCGTCGCCGGCCATGCGCGACCCGGCCTGCCCGACGATGCCAGCGGGCTGGCCTTCACCGCCGATTATCTGGAAGCCTGGCCCAACCTGGTCGCCAATGCCGCGGACTCCGACGACTTGCAGGCGCTGGTGCGCGCCGCCTTCCCCACCACCATTGACGTGCTCGACGACTTCATTCTCGTGAATTCGACCGAAGTCGCGATGGGTGAACAACCGATCTGGACCGAGTAGAACCATGAAAGCCGTTACCTTCCAGGGCCTCCACACCCCCCTCGCCTTCGAGGAAATTCCCGATCCCAAGCCCGGTGCGGGCGAACTGGTGGTGAAGGTGGGCCGCTGCGGCATCTGCGGCAGCGACCTGCACATGACCGAGGACGCCGCCTATGGCTGCAAGCACGGCGACGTGCTGGGTCACGAATTCGCCGGCGAGGTCGTCGAACTCGGCAAGGGCACGCAGGGCCACAAGGTGGGCGACCTCGTTTCGGTCATCCCGCTGAAGAGCTGCGGCGAGTGCGAGCATTGCCGCAAGGGTGCGGTGCAATGGTGCAGCAACTTCGGCCTGCAGGGCGGCGGCTATGCCGAATATGCCGTCACCCGTCCGAACCAGTGCGTGGCCCTGCCCAGCAACCTCAGCCTGGCCGATGGCGCGATCATCGAACCGTTGGCGGTGGCGCTGCACGGCGTGAACCTCTCCGGCATGAAGACCGGCGACAAGGTGCTGGTCCTCGGCGCGGGCCCGATCGGGCTGGCGGTGGCCTTCTGGGCACGCCGCTATGGCGCCTCGAGGGTGGCGGTGCAGGACATTGCCGACTGGCAGGAAGAGCGCGCACTGGACATGGGCGCCGATGTCTTCGTGGTCGATCCCGAAGACCCGATCGGCAGCGCCGAACGCGGCCTGGGCGGCAAGGCCGACATCGTCTTCGAATGCGTTGGCGTTCCCGGCCTGATCGACCAGGCCGTCAGCCAGGTGCGCAACGCCGGCACGATCCTGCTGCTGGGCCTGTGCACCAAGCCGGATACGCTGCACACCTTCCCGATGCTGTCGAAAGAGGTGAGACTGATAACCAGCGCCTTCTTCACCCGGCAGGAATACGAGGCCGCGCTCGCCGCGCTGGAACAGGGGGCCGCAGAACCGCGCGAACTGGTGACCGACACCATCTCGCTGACCGATACGCCGGACGTGTTCGAAAGCCTCAAGCGCCGGACGAAGCAGTGCAAGGTGTTGATCGCCCCCTGACCGGCCCCTAGGGCTAGCTTGTGCCTTCGCGGCCGCAGACCGATTGGGGGCACATGGCCAAATCACCCGACAATCCACGAGCGAAGCTGGTCACCGGCTCCATTGCCGGACACTTGGTGCGCCAGACCACGCCGGCCATTGTCGGGGTAGCGGCGATCATGTCGGTCGGCATCATCGACGCCTATTTCATCGGCCAGCTGGGCGGCGGCGAACTGGCTGCCATCAGTTTCATCTTCCCGGTCATCACCGCGCTGCAGAGCCTGGGCGTGGGCCTCATGGCGGGGATCAATTCGGTGGTCAGCCGGGCCCTTGGCGAAGGCGACCACGACCGCGCCCTGGCCCGCGCCAACCTGGGCCTGATGCTGGGGGCGACGGCCGGCGTGGTGGTCGGCCTGCTGCTCTATGCACTGCGCCAGCCGATGTTCCAGCTGATGCAGGCCGATGCCGAGGTGCTGCCGCTGATCGATGCCTACATGCAGCCCTTCGCGCTCGGCTTCCCGCTGATGATGATGATGATGGGCGTCAACGGAGTGCTGCGCGGCCAGGGCGCCGCGAAAAGCAACACCGCCGTACTGGTCATCTACTCGGCGGCGAACTGGGTGCTCGATCCCCTGCTGATTACCGGGGCGTTTGGCTTTGCAGGGTTCGGTATTTCCGGCGCGGCCTATGCCACCATCGGTGGCTGGACCGTGGGCATCATCGCCGCCTTCTGGCTGCTGGAGCGGCATGACCTGCCTTTCCGCCCCGGATCGGTGCGCAACTGCCGCATCGGCGAGCAGTTGCGTGCGCTCACCCGGGTCGCCGGGCCGGCGGCCTTCACCAATTCTATCAATCCCACCGGCCTTGCCATCCTCACCTCGCTGCTGGCGGTCGAGGGATCCGCGGCCGTGGCGGGCTTCGGCGTGGGCGGCCGGTTGCAGAGCTTTGCCGTGGTGCCGCTGCTGGCCCTGTCAGGCTCGATCGGGGCCATCGTCGGGCAGAACTGGGGCGCGCGGCAATATGACAGGTCGCGCCGGGCGCTGCTGCAGGCCTGGCTGTTCTGCATCGGCTACGGCCTTGCCGCAGCGGTGATCCTGTTCCTGGCACGGGGGTGGTTCGCCGAACTGTTCAGCGACGAGCAGGAAGTGACCGCCGCAGCGGTGGAATATCTTGCCATCTCGGTCTGGGGCTATGCCGGCTACGGGGTGCTGATCGTCGTCAACGGCGCCCTGAACGCGATAGACCGCGCCAGCAATGCCCTCGCCCTGTCGCTCACCCGCGTGCTGCTGGTGATGGTGCCGATCGCCTGGCTCGCGCGCGCGGCGCTCGGCACGCAGGCGGTCTACCTGGCGGAACTGCTAGCCAACCTGCTGGGCGGCCTCGCCGCCGCAGCAATCGCCTGGTGGGTCCTATGGAAGCGTCCCGGGGACGCGTGCTGACCGCTCAGTCGAGCGGCTGGCTCGACCCGAAGAACAGCGCCTGGCTGATCGCCGCGCGCACCGTGTCTTCCTGGAACGGCTTGGTGATCAGGTAGGTCGGCTCCGGCCGGTCGCCCGTCAGCAGGCGTTCGGGATAGGCGGTGATGAAGATCACCGGCATGGAATCGATGGCGAGGATATCGTCCACCGCGTCGAGACCCGAGGAACCGTCAGCCAGCTGGATATCTGCCAGCACCAGGCCCGGGGTCTTCTCCGCCACCACTTCCTGCGCCTGCGTGCGCGTGGCAGCGGTGCCGCAGATGTCATGGCCCAGCGAACGGACGAGGTCTTCCAGCTGCATCGAGATGAGCGGCTCATCCTCGATGATCAGCACGCTGGTGGTGGTTTCGCGCTCGATCTCGGCAACAGCCTCGCGCACCAGTTCATCGACATCGTCTTCGGTGATACCCATGATCGAGGCGGCTTCAGCGGACGTGAAATCCTCCACCGTGGTCAGCAGCAGCGCCTGCCGGTTTGCCGGCGTGATGCGATTCAGCTTGGCGCGCGCGGCGACTTCGTGCGCAGAGCCCTCGGCGGGACCATCCTCCACCTCCATATAGGCGCTCGACCAGACCTTGTTGAAGGCGCGGTACAGCGGCACGCGGCCACCCCGCAGGCTTTCGGCAAGCTCCTCATCGGCGAGCGCGGCTTCCAGCGTGGCCTGGACAAATGCATCGCCAGTTGCCTGCGAGCCTGTCAGCGCGCGGGCGTAGCGGCGGAGAAACGGAAGATGTGCAGCAACTTCGGCACCAATCGACATAGATACCCTTCCCGGTCAATTCGTTGCACATGAACGCGCCGAAACCGGATGGGTTCCACGCCATGAAGAAACTTGGCTGGCAACCTGCATCGATGACGACGGAACAGCCAACAAGCCGCCTGGCCGGAGATTCCGAAAAATTTTGAAACCGGCGGGAACCCCCCTTGCGAATGGACATTTAGGGTATGTCACCGCCGAGACCCCCCCTCCCGTCCAAGCGGCTGGTGATACGATCCCGAAAGGCCTCCGCTCAAGCAGAGCGGAGGCCTTTTTTCTTGCCCGGCTCACAGGCGGCGCGCACGGCGCCACCCCCAGACCTGAAGTTGCGGGGAAATCAGCGCAGCAGGCGGGCGAACAGGCCGCGCTTGCGGCCCGAGGCGAGGACTTCGACCAGCCGTTCGGGATCGTAGGGCTTTTCGAAGATCGGCCCGAGTTCGGCGATCTGGGCGGGAATGTCGCCGGGAGAGCCGGTGGAGAAGGCGATGCGCGGTCGCTTCGGGCCCAGCAGGGTCACCAGCTCGGCCAGCGCCCAGCCGTCGTCGCGGTCGGCCAGGTGCACGTCGATCACGATGGCATCGAGCTTTTCGCGCTTGTCGAGCTCGGCCATGGTGGCCTTCATCGTCTGGCAGATGACCACCTCGTCGGCGCCACCGCGTAGCAGGGCATCTTCCAGCGCCAGGGCCAGCACGGTATCGTCTTCCACCAGCAGCACACGACCCAGCGAAGCTGGCCGGACCGCCTTTTCCACGTTTGCCGGTTTGGACGCGCTCATTGGACTCCCACGTGACGCGAGAACCGCGCCCAGGCCTATAACGTCCGTGATTCCCCGCCAGTTCCCCGTGCGGCGAAGAAGACCGTCAGAGCTGCTTTTCGTAGATCCGGTATTCGCGGTTGACCTTGGATTCGATGGCATCCGCAATGGCCACCATCCCCTGGTTATCCTCCAGGATCCAGCCCACTTCGGCTCGCTTCGCTCCGTGTTCGCCAACTGCATAGCGACGAATATACTCGATCATCATGAAGGCCAGCTGGCTGGCAATGCGGGTATTCTGGTATTTCTTCACGACGCCCATCAGCGGCACGCGGAAATTCGGGCTCTGCGGATTGCGCAGCCACCACAGCAGCTTCGCCCAGTTGAAGGGGAACAGCTTGCCCTTCATGTCGATCAGCTTGGTGTTGATATCGGGCCAGCTGATCATGAAGGCGGCCGGCTCCCCGTCGATCTCGGCGATCATGTTCGCGCCTTCGAGGATGATCGGCTTCAGCTTCTTGGCGCCATAGGCCTTCTCGGTCTCGGTAAAGGGCACGAAGCCCCAGTTCTTCGACCACGCCTCGTTCAGGATGCCGAGGATGATCTGCGCCTCGTCCTCGAAGCGCGACTTGTCCACCCTTCGCACGGTGATGTTCTTGCTGCGCTCACCCAGCTTGACGATGCGGTTGACGATTTCGGGGAAGCCGTTCTCCACTTCCAGGTCGTAGGTGTAGAGCTTCTTGGCGACCGCATAGCCCTGCGCTTCGATCCAGCCCTGATAGTGCGGCTTGTGATGACCCATCATGATCATCGGCGGGTGGTCGTGGCCCTGCACCAGCAGGCCCGGCTCTTCCCAGATCGACAGGCTGATCGGTGCGAGCACGCGGGTCATGCCCTGTTCGCGCAGCCAATCCTCGGCGCGGGCGATCAGCGCCGCGTTCACTTCCTCGTCCTCGGCTTCCAGCAGACCCCAGTTGCCGGTGCCCGGCCCCATGCCCTGTTCCGGCGGCTGCTCCAGCGCCAGTTCGTCGTAGTGGGCCGAGATCCGGCCCACGACCTTGTCGCCGCGCCGGGCGAGGAACAGCTGCACCTTGGCGTGTTCGTGGAACGGGTTCTTGCCGGGGGTCAGCAGTTCGCGCATGTCGGCACGCAGGGGCGGCACCCAGTTGGGATCGTCCGCGTTCAGGCGATAGGCCAGTTCAATGAACGCATCGAGGTCTCCCTTGCCCGATACGGGGGTAATAACTATCTGCTCGCTCACCTGGCTGGCCTTTCATTCATTGAGCGTTCGCTCTTGATATGCATCAAGGCCATGTCAAGCGCCCACATCCATGGCGGATAGTGGACGAACGGGCGCATCGCATAACTGGACAATTTGCACTATAGAGCACGCCATGATGGACGCGACGAGCAAGATTGCTGACGAGAAGGGCGGCACCGGCAAGGTGCAACGCCGCCGTATCCACGCGCAGATTCCGGACGACAAGGCGATGATGCGCGCCGCGGCAGAACTGACGCGCGACATCAACACGGCGCGGGCGGACATTTACTGGCCGGACATGATCGGTTCCGCGCTGGTCGGCTATGCCGGCCTCGCCGGCGCGATCCTGTTCGACAATCTCGCGCTGGCGCTGGCGAGCGCGGTGATCTCGGTCTTCGCGCTCTATCGCGCGCTGCTGTTCATCCACGAAATCACTCACCTGCACCGCGATGCGCTGCCCGGCTTCCGCACCGCGTGGAACCTGCTGGTCGGCATTCCCATGCTCACCCCCAGCCTGATGTACGAAAGCGTGCACACGCTGCACCATGCGCGCACCAAGTATGGCACCATCGAAGATCCGGAATACATGCCGCTGGCGCTGATGAAGCCGTGGAGCCTGCCGGCCTTCGTGCTGATCGCCGCACTGGCCCCGATCGCGCTGATCGTGCGCTGGGGCGTGCTGGCCCCGCTCGGCCTGGTGATCCCGCCGCTGCGTCGCTTCGCCTGGGAGCGGTTTTCCTCGCTCTCCATCAATCCCTCGTTCCGCCGCCGTCCCTGCGACGCGCGCGAGCGGAACTGGTTTCTGTTCCAGCAGGTCGGCGCCAGCGTTTGGGCGATCTTCCTGATGACCACGCCGTTCTGGCTCGGCTGGCGTCCGCTGCTGATCGCCGCCGCCATCACCGCGACGGTGGCGGTGTTCAACCAGCTGCGCACGCTGGTGGCGCACCTGTGGGAGAACGATGGCGAGGCGATGACCGTCACTGCGCAGTACCTCGACAGCGTCAACGTGCCGAGCTTCGTCGCCGGCATCTGGGCCCCCGTGGGCCTACGCTACCACGCGCTGCATCACCTGATGCCCTCGATGCCCTATCATTCGCTGCACGAGGCGCATCGCCGCATTCGCGAGCACCTGGGCGAGGATTCGACCTTCAACGAGGCAAGCCATGGCGGGATGATCCCGCTGGTGGCCCGCATTGCCCGCTCGACCATGGGCAGCCGCCCGCAGGACTGACCTGCCGCGCGCAAAGGAAAAGGGCCTCCGCCGCGTGGCGAAGGCCCCTTCCTGATTCCGCTGTGTAGTTCTGGCCGGGTATTATTCCGCCGCAGCCTCGGCACCTTCGTCGCTCTCCATGGCGTCTTCGCCAGCGTCAGCCGCCGGGGTCGCCGGGACGACGGGAGTCTGCGGCAGGTTCACCTCGACCTCTTCCTCGCCTTCGGCGACGGTTGCCTCTTCCGCCGGTTCGCCTTCGGCGCAGGCGGACAAGCCCACCAGTGCAGTCGCCGAAACAATGGCCAGGACAGTCTTCTTCATCGGTCACCCTCCTTTGCTGGACCTCACCCATGAAAACGGGCGCGTAGGAGCGCTGTCTCCGAAAGGCGGCGAAAATGTGGCAAACTGCTTTTAGATAAAGCGTTTAAGTGATCATTCTTCCGTGCGGATCAGCACGGTCTCGCCCACCAGCAGGAACAGGAAGAACGGCGCCCAGGCCGCCAGCAGTGGCGGGTAGCCACCGAAACTGCCCATCGCGAGGGCAGAGTTGTCGACCACGAAATAGGCAAAGCCCAAGGCCATGCCGATCACCGCGCGGATGAACAGGTTGCCCGACCGAGCGAGGCCGAAACCCGCTACCGCGCCCAGCAGCGGCATCAGCACGGCCGACAGCGGCCCGGAAATCTTGTGCCACCACTTGGCCTCCAGCTCGGCCGTGCGTCGTCCGGCGCCTTGCAGGGCATCGATGCTGTCAGACAGCCGCGACAGCGGCTCCGCATCGGGATCGACCCGGCGCAGCTCGACCTGGCCAAGTTCCACGCCCTCGGCGACGATGATCTCGTCGATCTCGCGCGTGCTGGCCGTCGCGACATTGAAGCTGGAGGCATTCTCCAGTCGCCAGCCGGGCCCGGCGAAAGTGGCGCGGTCAGCGGTAATCTGCCGCACGATCATCCCGGCCTCGTCTCGCTCGTAGAAGGCGACGTCGGTCAGCACGCTGTTTTCGCCCATGCCCGAAAGCGTCGCGCCCATCAGCACATCGTTGTCATCGTTGAAGTAGACATTGGCCCGGGTCTCCCGATCTTCGGGGACCGCGGCGTATTCGACATCCTCCCAGGCCTTCAGGGTGGCCGTCGCGCGGGTCACGATGCGTTCGTTGAAGGCGAAGGATATGGCCGCCACCACCATCCCGATCATCAGCAGGGGAGCAAGGATCTGGTGCGCCGAAAGGCCCGCGGCCTTCATCGCGATGACCTCGGAATTCTGGTTCAACCCGGCCAGCGTGATGATAGTGGCCAGCAGGACCGAATAGGGCAGGAAGCGGGCAATCAGTTGCGGCACTCGCAAGGAGGCATAGAGCCACAATTCCGCATCGCCATTGCCCTCCACCGCCAGGATGTCGCCGGTCTTGCCCAGCAGGTCCAGCATCATCAGCACCAGCACCAGCATCGCCAGCACGGCGAAGATGCGCACGGCGAACATCTTCGCAAGGTAGATCGTCAGCGTGCGCGAAGGGAAGAAATCAAGCAGCACCGGTCGCCCCCTCCTGCCGCATCAATTCCTCTTCCTGCTGCTGGTGCGGGTCTTCCTCCGGCACCAGTCCGCGCAGCTTCTCGCGGCCGACCAGCTTCTTCAGGCGGCGCGACAGCTTGGCATAGAAGCTCTCGAGGAAGCCGATGGCCTGACCGCCCGGCACGAAGGCGACCTGATAGTACATCCAGGCGATGATCGAGAACAGCACGGCGAACGGTCCCCACAGGGCCAGGAAGGGATCGATCCGGCCGATATCGGCGACCTCGGACCCGTACTGGTTGATCTTGTGATAGGCGACCACGATGACGATCGAGAGGAAGATGCCCAGCGCCGATGTCGAGCGCTTGGGCGGGATCGCCAGTGCCACCGCCAGCAGCGGAAGCATGAACATCATCACCACTTCGACCATGCGATAGTTGAAGGCCGCCTGGCTGCCGGCGCGCTCTTCGGCCGTGCTTTGCGGGCTCCAGCCGATTTCGAGCAGTTCGGGCAGGATGTATTCGCGCTCGTCTTCACCGCGTTCGCGGAACTGTTCGATCGCCGGCAGATCGATCGGCAGGTCGTGCTGGCTGAAGCTGAGCACACGCGGCGTGCCCTCGACAACGTCATGCACGATGACCCCGTCCTCCAGCCGCAGGATGATGGTGTTGCGATCCTCGCGATTGGCCAGGAAACGGCCTTCGCGCGCTGAGATGGAGAGCACCTGCCCCTCCTCATCGGCGACGCGGGCGAAGATGCCCATCAGGCGGCGACCATCGTCCTCGCTCGCCTCGATGCGCAGGGCCATGCGGTCTTCCAGCGTGTTGAACTCGCCCACCTTGATGGAGGCGCCCAGCGCGCCGGAGCGCAGCTCGAACTCCATCTCCTCGTAAGCGAAGCGCGCCTGCGGCTGGATGAAGCCGACGATGGCGAAGTTCACCGCCACCAGCACCAATGTGATGAGGTAGGGCACGCGCAGCAGCCGGGTGTAGGACAGGCCGACCGCACGCATCACGTCGAGCTCGGACGAGATCGCCAGCTTGCGGAAGGCGAACAGCACGCCCAGCATCAGGCCCAGCGGGATCGCCAGTCCGGCATATTCGGGAATGAGGTTCAGCAGCATCTCGAAGACGACGCCCATCGGCCCGCCCTCGATGCTGACGAATTCGAACAGCCGCAGCATCTTCTCCAGCAGGAGCAGGCTGGCCGCCAGCAGGAAAATCCCGATCATCGGCACCAGCACGAGCCGGAAGATGTAGCGGTCTGTAGCGGTGATAAAGCGGGACACGTGCCGTCTGACGCTGCAAAGGATGCCTGGGTTCCCCCGCGCCTTAGCGGCAAATCACGCGGCGGTCATGTCCTGATTGCCCCTTGGCGAGGCGAAAGTGGCCCGGTTCAGGCCTTTTCCAGCGTACATTGCAGCGGGTGCTGGTTCTCGCGAGCGAAGTCCATCACCTGATTCACCTTGGTCTCGGCGACCTCGTAGGGGAAGATCCCGCACACGCCGACCCCGCGCTGGTGAACATGCAGCATCACCCGGGTCGCTTCTTCCAGGTCCATGCGGAAGAAGCGCTTGAGCACCATCACCACGAATTCCATCGGGGTGTAATCGTCGTTGAGCATCAGCACCTTGTACTGGCTCGGCTTCTTGGGCTTGGCGCGGGTCTTGGTGGCGATGCCGACCTGCGCATCGCCTTCGCCCTCGCCCACGCCGGCATCATCGCCATCGTCGCCGGCAGCGGTAACGCTCCAGCCATGGGGATCGCTGATGTGGTCGGGCCTGGTCATGATGCGGGCCGAATATCGTATCGAATGCGCAGGCTGCAAGAGCGTGATTGCAGTTTTGCGGTTAGCGGGCAGGGTTAAGCGGGAAAGCGTGGCTGCCGGACATCCGGCAGCCAAAAGAATAGGGCCGGGCAGCTGACGCTGCCCGGCCCATTACCTGATCGCCAAAGGGAGAGGAGGAGATTGGCGATCGGGAAGAAGTAAGTCGTTAGCCGACCTTCGAGAGCTTCTCGGCAGCGACGTTCACGCGGCCCGAGATCGGGGCCATCACGTCGTTGGCCAGCTTCATCGAAGCATCGGTGGTCTTCGAGGAGGCAGCGACCATCGCGTCGAAGTTGCGACGCAGGATCTTGCCCTGCAGCTGGAACAGCTCGGTCGGGCTCTTCACGCCGGCCATTTCCTTCAGGTCGGCAGTGGCGGTTTCGTAGGCGCTCTTGGCTTCGTCGGCGAAGCTCTGGCCCATGCCCTGCACGCCTTCGGCCCACACCTTGCCGCTTTCAACGACGGCTTCGACGTTGCCCTTGGCGAACTCGGTCGCCTCGGTCATCGCCTCGGTGCTCTTTTCGTAAGCGGCCTGAGCGCGGGTCTGCATTTCGTTGACTGCGCTCGACATGGTGTCGGCAAACGCGGTCGTATAGTCGACAGTCTTGGTAGCCATGATCTTTTCCTTGAGTTGGGTAACGGTTGTCTGGGGGGTGCCCGTCTTCGCCGCCTTCACCGGCTTGCGAACGGGAGCTTTCTTCGTCGGCTTCTTGGCGGCCGGCTTCTTCGCCAGGGTCTTCTTGGCAGCCGGCTTCTTGGCCGGCGCCTTCTTCGCAGCAGCAGGCTTGGACGCAGCCTTCTTTACCGGCGCCTTCTTGGCAGCCGGAGCAGGCTTGGCTTCCGCCGCAGCGGCATAGGCCTTTTCGGCTTTCTCGTCGGTCTTGGACGTCGCCATGTTACCTCGCTTGCACGTCTTGCTTTCCGGATCGGGATTCATTCCCGACCTTTATTGCGATGCACAAAATATGATTGTGCAGGTGCGAAGTCAAGGAAAATGTTGCAGTGCACAAAACCCTGAAAGTGCAGGATTCGTGCGCTAAACCGCGCTTTAGCGCATCATTACGTAACGGCCCGGCGCATCTTCGACGGCGGGATTGGCCTTGGTGCCCGGCTTGCGCACGCCGGTGGCCTTCACCTTCTCGCCATCCTGCGATTCGAGCCACACCAGCCAGTCCGGCCACCAGCTTCCCGGGTGCTCGGTGGCGCCGGCGATGAATTCCTCCAGCGTCGCGAAGTCGCCTTCGTTGGTCCAGTACTGGTACTTGTTCGCCTCGGGCGGATTCACCACCCCGGCGATGTGCCCGCTGCCCGCCAGCACGAAGCGGTTCTCGCCGGAGAAATGCTCCAGCGCCTTGAACACGCTATCGGGCGGCGCGATGTGGTCTTCCCGGCCAGCCTGGATATAGCAGGGCGTCTCCACCCGGCGCAGGTCGATCTCGGTGCCATCGGCGCCCAGCGCATCGGGCACCACCATCAGGTTTTCCTTGTACAGGTCGCGCAGGTAGGCCGCGTGCCACTTGGCCGGCAG
The DNA here is from genome assembly GCF_026967575.1 of Aurantiacibacter sp. MUD11. Classification (NCBI taxonomy): domain Bacteria; kingdom Pseudomonadati; phylum Pseudomonadota; class Alphaproteobacteria; order Sphingomonadales; family Erythrobacteraceae; genus Aurantiacibacter; species Aurantiacibacter sp. MUD11. The sequence goes on from NZ_CP114054.1 coordinate 1,327,450, forward strand.
GTTGGTGACGTCGCCGTTCCAGTACAAGAGATCGAACGCCGGATAGTCCTCGCCCAGCAGGTAGTGGTTGACCACGTAGTTCCAGATCAGGTCCGACCCGCGCAGCATGTTGAAGGTGGCGGCGAGATAGCGCCCGTCGAGATAGCCGCCCTTGCTGGCTTGCCGGATGAACTCCAGCTTCCCGTCGTCGACGAACAGCTTGAGATCGCCCGCATGTGCGAAATCGACCTGCGCGGTGAAGAAGGTGGCGCTCTTGACCTTGTCCGCCTGACCGCGCCGCGCCAGCACCGCCAGCGTGCCCGCCAAGGTGGTGCCCGCCACGCAGTAACCGATGGTGTGCACGCTGGGCACCTTCAGCCGCTCGCGCACCACGTCGATCGCTTCCATCTGCGCGCGGAAATAGTCGTCCCAGTCGATGTGCGTCAGGCTCTCGTCGACCGAGCGCCAGCTGACGAGGCAGACGGTGATACCCTGGTCCACCGCCCAGCGCACGAAGCTCTTCTTCGCGTTCAGGTCGAGGATGTAGAAGCGGTTGATCCACGGCGGGAAGATCAGCAGCGGCGTCTTCATCACCGTTTCGGTGGTGGGTGAATACTGGATCAGCTGGAACAGCTCGGTCTCGTAGATCACCTTGCCCGGCGTGGTGGCGATGTTCTCGCCCAGCTTGAACTTGCTGGTATCGGTATGGGTCAGCTGGCCGCGCTCGAGGTCGGAAGTCAATCGCTCCAGCCCGCGCACCAGGTTCTCGCCCTTGGTTTCCATCGTGCGTTCCAGCACGACCGGATTCATCATCGGGTAGTTGGCCGGACTCATCGCATCGAGCACGTTCTGTGTCGCAAAGCGCAGGTTGGCGCGGTCCTCGTCGGACAGCCCCTCGGCCTTGTCGATGCTCTCCGCCAGCCGTTCCGCGAACAGCAGGTAAGTCTGATGGATCAGCGCGAACACCGGCTGGTCGCGCCACTTGGGATCGGCAAAGCGACGGTCCTTCCGCGGCAGCTGCGCGTCCTCGCCATCGGGCTTCTGCGCATACTGGGCCAGCAGCTCTTGCCACAGCGCCATCCCGTCGGACCACAATTGCTGCTGCGCCTGCGGATCCAGCAGCGGCATGGCGGCGGTCCACTTCTGCATCGCTTCCATCCAGCTGGCGGGGCTGGTCAGCAGCGGCGCGGGGCGTTCTTCCTCGGGCAGGCAGAATTGCAGCCAGGTGCGCTGGAATTCCATCATCGCCTTGCCCATTTCATCGACGGCCGTCTCGTCAGGCACGCGATCGGCAGCCTGCGGGGCAAAGGTCTGCATCATCTGGCGCGCGGCCTCGCCCTGGATGCGCAGCATTTCGGTAAAGATGTCGGCAGCCTCGTCGCCGCTCTTCGGGTCGTTTGCCATGTCGTGACCGTTATAGGGCCAATTGCGACAAATGGGAGGCATTGTCGCCGAACAAGTTCTGCTGCGTTGCGCTCGTGCCCCCTTTCAGCCAGATAGGCGCGTGCAACAGCCCAATTTCGGGAAAACGCAAGAGTAAGGAAATGATGGACACCCAATTCTACCGCATCAAGCGCCTGCCGCCCTATGTCATCGCCGAAGTGAATGCGATGCGTGCGGCCGCGCGAGCGGAGGGCCGCGACATCATCGACCTTGGCATGGGCAATCCCGACCAGCCGCCGCCGAAGCACGTGATCGACAAGCTGTGCGAGGTGGCGCAGAAGCCCGACGCGCATGGCTATTCGCAGTCCAAGGGCATCCCCGGATTGCGCAAGGCGCAGGCAAATTACTACCAGCGCCGCTTCGGAGTCGAACTCGACCCCGAAAGCGAAGTGGTGGTGACCCTGGGCTCGAAGGAAGGCCTCGCCAGCCTCGCCACCGCGATCACCGCGCCGGGCGACACCATCCTGGCCCCCAATCCCAGCTACCCGATCCACACCTTCGGCTTCATCATCGCCGGGGCCTCTATCCGTTCGGTGCCGACGACGCCGGACGACAAGTACTGGCAGGCGCTGGAGCAGGCGATGAACTTCACCGTGCCGCGCCCGACGGTACTGGTGGTGAACTTCCCGTCGAACCCGACCGCCGAGGTCGTCGACCTCGAATTCTACGCCAAGCTCGTCGACTGGGCGAAGTTCCACAAGGTCTGGGTCCTCTCCGACCTCGCCTATTCGGAGCTTTACTACGACGGCAAGCCGACGCCATCGATCCTGCAGGTACCGGGCGCGAAGGACGTGGCGGTAGAATTCACCAGCCTGTCCAAGACCTATGGCATGGCCGGCTGGCGCATGGGCTTTGCCGTGGGCAACCAGACGCTGATCTCGGCCATGACGCGGGTAAAGAGCTATATCGATTATGGCGCCTTCACGCCGATCCAGGCCGCCGCCTGCGCCGCGCTCAACGGCCCGCAGGACTATGTCGAGAAAAACCGGCAGATGTATCACAAGCGCCGCGACGTGATGGTCGAGGCCTTTGGCCGCGCCGGCTGGGAAATCCCGCCGCCGCCCGCCAGCATGTTCGCCTGGGCCCCGCTGCCCCCGGCGCTGAAGGAAATGGGCAGCCTGGAATTCTCCAAGCAGTTGCTTACCCATGCCGAAGTCGCCGTGGCGCCGGGCGTGGGATACGGCGAGGATGGCGAAGGCTATGTGCGCATCGCCATGGTCGAGAACGAGCAGCGGCTGCGGCAGGCGGCGCGCAACGTGAAGCGCTACCTACAGGACATGGGCGTAAACACTTCCGGCGGCTGACGCCCGGCTTGCCGGTTACCGCCATTCCGCCAGCCCCCCGTGTCCATTACGCAATTGCAGGAACGGCGCTTTGCTGCTGCCTTGCCGGGCGGGTCTGAGTCGTTGGGGAGCGCAGCTTGGGGTTTTTCGGCTGGATTGCGGGCGATGACGAGCCTCCCGAGCGCTGGGACCTTCGCCGTCGCGGCTGGGAGCTGTGCTGCGGGATCGACGGCTGCCGCGCCGAATGCCGCCATGTGCTGATTTGCGATACCCGCCGGCTTTCACCTGCGGGACGGTTGCGGCTGGCCGAAGCCGACAGGCCGGCATGGCGACTGATCATGCTGGGAGTGGAGCAACCGCACGAGCGCGCCAGCCTGCTCTCGCTCGGCTGCGCGGAGGCGCTCTCCGCCGAGACCGGGCTGCAGGAACTGCACGCCCGCACGCAACGCATCACCGACATGTTCGGCATGTTGCCACGCTGGCGCGACCTCGGCGCCTTGACGCTGGACCTGTTCCACCGCGATGCCCGCCGGGGCAGCCGCTGGCTGGGCCTGCACCCGCGCGAATTCGGACTGCTCTGGCGGCTGGCGGACGCGCCCGGCGAAAGGGTGACGCGCAAGCAATTGCTGAGCGACGTCTGGCGGCTGAGCCACGATCCGGAGACCAACAGCGTCGAAGTGCACGTCTCGCGCCTGCGTTCCAAGCTCGCCGGAGCAGGCTGTAGCGACCTGATCCAGACCGTGCCCGAAGGCGGTTACCGGCTGGCCGACAGCCGTCCGGAACTGCTCGCTCACCGTTTGCCGCAGGCCGATGCACTGGACACCTGCCTGCGCGAACTGGGCTGGGCCGACGCGGTCGCCAACTAAAGGGCTGGCGCGCTCGCGCGATGGCGTTTAGTCTCCGCCGGACAAAATCAACGGGCGAGAGGTTTTCTGTCGATGGCCAGTACGGCTGGACGCACGCTGGACGTGTCCGCATTCCTGCAGGGGCGCGGATTCAACCGCTATCATCTCTACCTGCTGCTGCTGTGCAGCTTCGTCACCTTCTTCGACGGGCAGGACTTCACCGCGCTACCCTATGCCCTGCCCTACATTCGCGACGAATGGGGCATCGACGACATTACCACCGGCTATGTCACCTCGGCGGCCTTCCTCGGGCAGATGATCGGCTCGCTGTTCGGGGCCTACCTCGGCGACGTGTTCGGCCGCCGCCCGGTGATCATCGCCTGCACCATCGGCAGCGCGGTGCTGACCACGCTGGTGGGATTCGCCACCAGCCCGGACATGCTGATCGCGCTGCGCTTCATCTCCGGCCTTGCCATCGGCGGCCTGCTGGCCCCGGTCTGGGCGCTCAGCATCGAATCCATGCCCAAGTCGATGCGCTCGACCTCGGTTACCATCATCATGCTGGGGTTCAGTTTCGGCGCGTCCTCCGCCGCGCCAATCGCCAACTGGACCGCGCCGGTGCTGGGCTGGCAGGGCATCTTCTGGGTCTGCGGCGCGATGACCGGCGTCTTCGCCCTGCTGCTGCTGTTCACCCTGCCCGAAAGCTCGCGCTGGATGGTGGCCAAGAACAAGTCGCCCGAACGCATCTCCAAGGCCCTCGCCCGCTTCGACCGGGACGCTGACCTGTCCGTCTATGACGGCTTCACCCTGCCCGACGAGCGCAAGACCGCCGGCACGGACAACCCGGTGAAGAATTTTCGCGAGCTGTTCGTCGGCACGCTGCTGATCGTTACCCCACTGATCTGGGGTGCCTACTTCTTCTCCAGCATCGCGATCTACCTGAAGAATGCCTACGGCGTGATCTTCATGGAGAACCTGGGCATCACCCGCGAGAACGCGGCGTGGCTATCGGCCGCCAGCGGCATGGTCGGCGCAATCGGCGGCGTGGTGCTGCTGGCGCTGACCGAGAAGCGCGGCCCCGGCTGGATTGCCCTCGCCCCGCTGATCGGCATCCCCATCGTCCTGCTGGTCGGGTTCGGCTACGTCGTCGGGGGCACCGAGCTGGCTGCCGTCCTGCTGATCGGCGCCATCTTCGTCGGCTCCGGCCACGCGGCGGTGATCTCCATAACCAGTGTCTATTACCCTAGCGCGGTGCGCAGCTTCGGCGGCGGCTGGGCCAGCTTCATGGCGAAATTCGGCGCGGTGGCAGCACCGATGATCGGTTCCTCCGCCGGCTTCCTGCAGGGCGCGAAGGGCGCGCGCGAAGGCTATGTCTTCACCGCTTTCTGCCTCGCCGGCATCGTCGTGTGCATTACCTTGCTGGCTCATTTCGCCAAGCGCCTGCCGCAAAACCAGCCGAGTGCTGCCGCCGCTGCGCAACCTGCCGAATAGGAGCAACACAACAATGGTCGAACTGCGGAGCAATGCCGCCAACAATCCCGGTCGCCGTGCCAACTGGCGCGCACTGGGCCTGTCGAAAGAGGACATGGAAAAGCCCAAGATCGCGGTGGTCAATTCCTCCAGCGAACTGGCGATCTGCTATGCCCATCTCGACGGCATCGCGCAGATGGTGAAGGAGGAAATCCGCAAGGCGGGCGGCGTCCCGTTCGAAGTGCGCACCTCCGCCCCCAGCGACTTCATCACCGGCGCCGCCAAGGCCGGCAGCTATATCCTTGCCGGGCGCGACATCATCGCCAACGATATCGAAGTGCAGGTGGAAGGCGCGCTGCTTGACGGCATGATCTGCCTGACCAGCTGCGACAAGACGCCGCCGGGCCACCTGATGGCGGCGGCGCGGCTCAACATTCCCACCATCCTCGTCATCGGCGGTTACCAGCAGGCTGGCGAGATCGACGGCGAGCCGGTGGACGTGGAAGATGTCTGGTCCGGCCAGGTCGGCGCGATCTTCGGCAAGGAGCCGAAGTTCCCGATCCCCGACATGGCGGAGAATGCGATCATGGGTCCCGGAGTCTGCGCCGGCATGGCCACGGCGAACACCATGCACTCCGTCGTCGAGGCGCTCGGCATGGCACTGCCCGGCCACGCCCCGGTGCGCGCCAACAGCCCGAAGATGCAGGCCAATGCCCGCGCCGCCGGGCGCCGCATCGTCGAGATGGTCAACGAAGACCTGCGCCCGCGCCAGATCCTGACGCCTGCGGCCTTCCGCAACGCGGTGGCGACATTGCTCGCTGTCGGCGGGTCCATCAATGCCATCAAGCATCTGCAAGCTACCGCCATCGAGGCGGAAAACGGCGTCGATGTGTTCGCCCTGATGGAGGAGTTCAGCGACGTCCCGCTGCTTTCCCCGGTTCGCCCCACCGGTGCAGTCCGGATCGAGCAGTTCGAGGACGCCGGCGGCGCACGGGCGGTGCTGAAGCGTCTTGAACGCCGTATCAACCCCGAAGCGCTCACCTGCACCGGCAAGACGCTGGGGGAAAACCTGGCTGATTACGAAGTCGAGGGGCCGGACGTGATCCAGTCGCTCGATGCCCCGTTCAGCGATGGCCCGACCATCGCCATCCTTTCCGGCAGCTTTGCCGAAACGGCGGTGGTGCGGCTGGGCATCCGCGATGGCTCGCGACCCGAGGAATTCACCGGCACGGCGCGCGTTTTCGAGGACACACAAACCTGCATGAAGGCAATCGAGGAGGGTGAGATCAAGGATGGCGACGTCGTCATCACCCGTAACCAGGGCCTGCGCGGCGGTCCAGCGATGGGCGGTGGAGCCAGCCTTATCCTCTTCGCGCTGGACGCGGCGGGGCTCGCCAAGACCACAGCCTTCGTCACCGACGGGCAGCTTTCCGGCCTGTGCCTGAAAGGCCTGACCGTCGCCGAGGTTCATCCCGAAGCAGCGGCCGAGGGGGCGCCCATCGGCCTCGTCCGCGATGGCGATACAGTGCGCATTTCGGTCGCCAACCGCAGCATCGACCTAGACGTTCCGGCAGAGGAACTGGCCACGCGCGCCGGCCCCGGCTTCCGCACCGATGCCAGCGGTTACCTGCGGAATTTCCGCGAATCCGTGCGGCCCATGCCAACCGGCGGCGTGCTGATCCCGGAGAAGAAGTAGCGCCCGACTACTTCGTCAGCATCTGCTTCAGCCGGTCGAACACCGTCTCATGCAACGGCGCCTCGAAAGCGATTCCGGCGCGGCCATCTTCCGCCCAGACCAGTTCGCCTGGCAGGGCCGACAGGCCGGGGAGCGTCACCAGCACGCGTTCACCCGGTCTCGCGGCAGAACCGTGGAACTCCACCATGCAGCCGCCGGCCGAGAGATCAAGCACCAGCAGGTCCACGCTCCCCCCGGTCTTGGCGCGCACCTTGGCGCGTACCTTGTCGGCTTCTTGCTGCATGATTTCCCACTAGTCCCGACCGCTGAACGCCGTCCAGCCGCTTTTGGCAGAAATGCGTTTACCGCCGCTTCACCTTGACGGCTAAGGACATGCGCATGACCGTGATTAACGCGGTCGCAACCCTATTGCGCGGGCACACTGGCCGCCTGGCGCACCGCCGCGACGACCTCGTCGTCGTGCAGGTGGGCACCCTGCTGGCGCAGCACCTTGCGGATGGCGTCGACGTCCACGTCGCGCGGCTGCACGCCCTGGTCAGCCGCCAGCGCCGCGCCCACGCCCGCCGCCTGGCCGGTCAGCCAGCACTGCGGGATCTCGCGCATGAAGCCATGGCTGTTGGCATCGCAGCTGATGTGCCGTCCGCCCACCAGCAATCCGTCCAGCGCGCGCGGCACCAGCGAGCCATAGGGAACCGAGACCACCGGAAACTTCGGGCTGAGCGAAGGCGATACGCCAACCTCGTCCGCCACCGGGTTGGCATCGCCCCAATCCTTGCGCTCGATCCGGCCGACACCGGCCAGCCGCCGCGTGTGGCGCACGCCCAGCTGGCTAGCGCTTTGCAGCGAATAGACGTTCTCGAACCCCGGCGCGTGCTTGCGAAAGAACTGGCAGTGCCCCTCCATCAGCCGGTGACTGCGGATTTCCACCTCGGTCTGGTCGTCCACGTCGAGCGCGGAGAGCCCACTCTGGCGCGGCCCCAGGAACAGCGCAATATCGGGCCGCCAACTGACGTAGGGCGTCTGGAAATAGCCCAGTTCCTCGCGCCCGCGCTCCATGAACTGGCGCAGCTCGTCCGGGTTGTGGACTTTCCAGTCGATCCAGCGATCCATGTTGACGCCGCCGAGCACCCAGCCGGTGTTCATCGAGTGGTGGACGTCACCTTCCTCGATATCGGTGTCGAACTCCGCCCCGGCGCGGGCGAACATGTCGCCGTCGCCGGTGGTATCGATCACCACCTTGGCCATCAGCGCATGGCGCCCCATCTTGCTTTCGAAGATGGCGCCCTTGGCCTGGCCGTCCTCCACCAGCGGGCGCGCGGCCCAGGCATGGAAGACGATGCGAACGCCCGCTTCCAGCAGCATTTCCTGGTTGTTGAGCTTCATCCGCTCCGGATCGAGCGTCGGCGCCCATTGCACGATGCCGTGGAAGGCCGTGGTGCGCTGCCCCCAGTATCCGGCCTTCACCGGGTCCTGGCTGCCCCAGTCCGCGCGCGGCGGGCCGGCGACGCCTTCGGGCGGCATGCGGTCGATGAAGTGGCGGGCATAGCCCTGGATCACATGGTTGCCCTGCCAGTCGGTCATACGGTCGATCCACATGACGAGGCCGCCGGTCGAGAGACCGCCCAGGCAATTGTAGCGTTCCAGCAGGGTGACGTCCGCACCCGCCTTGGCGGCCGCCCAGGCCGCCGCGCAGCCTGCCGGGCCGCCGCCGATCACCGCCACGTCGCACTTGTGGTAGATATCGATGTCGCGGGCATCCTCGCGCACGGTTCCGCTACCATTGGGTGGCGGCAGGTTGCGCGAATCGCTGGAGAACACGTCGGAGCCGAGGAAGCGCTCTTCCTGGTGCCCCTCCACTCGCTGCAGTTTGACTTTGTCCTGTGCCATGAGAGCGCGCTCTAACCCGGCTTTGGCCACGCGGCAAGGAACCCCATTGCGTCAGGCATCACCTTTCGCTAGACGCGCGGCCTTCCGGCCCGATGGCGGAGTGGTTACGCAGAGGACTGCAAATCCTTGCACGCCGGTTCGATTCCGGCTCGGGCCTCCACTTCCCCTGATTTACCGTTGCCCGTGGGCAGCGGCGAGATTAGGGGGCGCGTCGGATTGCCGCTTTAGCTCAGTTGGTAGAGCACATCATTCGTAATGATGGGGTCACGTGTTCGAGTCACGTAAGCGGCACCACCCTTCCTTCAAAAGTGTGCTCAGCCCCAATCTTCGCAGATTGGGACCGCTTTTCCTGCGCCTATTCCGTGACTTGTCTGCAATGGCAAGTTGTTGCTACTGCACCGAGACCTATCTGGCGCGGCGCATCACCCGCGAATACCCCAGTGTCTCAAGGCGCCAGAATCGTGGCACCAGTTGCAGACCTTGTTCGATGTGGTGCTTTCAGGAGAACCCGAGGAAAGTGCGCTGGCCAGCCCAGTCGAGGGGCAGCGCCGATGCGCGCAACAATCGGCGCCCCGTCAGTCCGACCGGCTGACGCCCTTCAATGATTGCCGTGGTGATGTCGGGTGCGAGCCATCCGATTCTGAGAAGCTGCCAAAGGTGGCGCTTGCTGTAATTGACTACGGTCGGCTCTTCGCTTCCCTGCATGATCATGCGTTGTGCAGAACGGGCCTGCGCAAGCAGCTTGATGAGAACTGGATCGGGATTACCGGCGACCGCGTTTCCATCAGGCGGCAGCTGCAGTTTCTTCTCGGCTCCGCGTGAGACAAGCATTGCTGGCAGGGCTGTATGTAGAGCGCCCTCTCCATTGCCGAGAATCAGATCCTCGTTGGTGAGCTCAAACCGCAAATCATGTTCCAACAGGATAGCGCGCTGTTCAACCGTTGGCAGCGCCTTGAGGTCTGTCGCCAGCTCACCTCTCGCGGCAATTTCGTCAGCATCGCCTGCACTGTTCGATCGAAGCCATTTCGCTGTCAGACGGACGGCTGCTTTCTCAAGCTCCCCTGCAGGCACGCTCCATGGTGTGCCCCTCGTCTCGCCAGGCAGAAAGCGGGTCATGTAGTAGCGGTAGCAGCGGTGCCTTCTCGTCGTATGGCTTGGCGACATCGGTCGACCATCAGGATCGCTGATCATCCCGGTCAGCAAACTCGGGTTCCTTGCTCGCTTGCCAAGACGATGATCGCGCCTGTTCTCCTTGAGAATGGACTGGACCTGCTCAAACTGTTCTAGCGGGATGATCGCCTCGTGCTGTCCTTCGTAGACCTCTTCGTTGTGCCTGACCCTTCCGCTGTAGATAGGGTTCCTAAGCATGAGCGCGAGCATGCCTTTGGTGAACGGGCATCCGCCGACCGTCTTGCCGTTCTTGTATTTGCGCAGCTTGGTTCTTGCGCCCTTCGCGTCCAGCGCATCGACAACCTGCTGGACCGAGCGAAGCTCACAATAGGAATCAAAGATGAAACGGATCGTCTCCGCCTCGCCAGGTTCAATATGGAGCATCCGGTGTTCAACCCGGTACCCGAGCGGCACAGGCCCGCCCATCCACATGCCCTTCTTCTTGGACGCCGCGACCTTGTCGCGAATGCGCTCGCTGGTAACCTCGCGCTCGAACTGGGCGAAGCTCAACAATACGTTGAGCGTCAGTCGTCCCATCGAGATGGTCGTGTTGAATGCCTGTGTCACGCTGACAAAGGAGGCCTCCTGTTTATCGAGGATTTCGACGATCTTTGCGAAATCGGCGAGGCTGCGGGTCAGGCGGTCAACCTTGTAGACGACGATGATGTCGACCTTGCCCGCCGCTACGTCTGCAAGAAGCTGTTTGAGCGCAGGACGATCCATTGATCCCCCTGACCAGCCACCATCGTCGTAATGCTCTCCAACCTTCTCCCAGCCCTCGGCTGCTTGGCTCAGGATATAGGCAGCACAGGCTTCCTTCTGGGCATCGAGGCTGTTGAAGTCCTGCTCGAGTCCATCCTCGGTCGACTTGCGGGTGTAGATCGCACAGCGCTTCTTCTCAGCCATCTGCGGTTCCCCTCGTGGTGGAGCGCGAGCGCAGGCCGAAGAAGCGGGGCCCCGACCAGTGGGCTCCGGTTATTGCACGGGCAATATGTGACAGGCTCTCGTAGCGCCGCCCCTCGTGCTCAAAGCCTTCGTCGAGCACGAGTACATGATAGGTCTTGCCATGCCACTCGCGCACCAGCCGTGTGCCCGGCTTGATGGTGAGGTGGCGCTCCGACATGACAGATCCGGTCTGCTCGAGTAGCGAACAGGCCCGGTTGATCGCTTTGCTGGTCGAGGTGGGAATCCCTCCATGCACGCGTGCCTGGATCTGCCAGGACAGCCCACGACACAGTAGTGCCGGGCCGATTGCAGGTGCTGGCTTCCTGAACTGCTCGCGCCATGCCGCCCGCAATTGTGGAGGCGACATCGCTTCAAGCTCTTCGATGCTCAGACGCGGCACGGTTCTGCCTCGCCCGTCATCTTGTATGCAATCTCGCCATTGGTGCGCTCTTCCTTGGCCAAGGCGATGCCTTGCTTGCGAACTCCACTCAGGAAGGCGCGACAGCTACGGGGCTTCCACGAAGTCGCCTTCTCGATCTCGGCCAAAGTGGCGCCTTTCGCACGGCGCAGCATGCTGTGGACTGCCGCTGCCTTGGTCTTGGTGGGCGTCTTCTTTTTCGAAGTCATTTCGGGTCTCCTATGCAAGCCGGACCATCCGGCCTTGCACTGACCCAAGCCGCTGAACTTTGAAGTCCCAGCGGCAACGTTGTGCCACACAGCAATGCTCCGCTTATGACAACAGTCCAGTCAGAAAGTCGGCATTTCGCCCGTTTTCGCAAAAGGTTTTCGGGGAAGCAGACGAATGAACCGTTCCTGTTCTGTGCTCGACCCGCTAACATAAGTGTACCAGAGATTTGAAGAAGAGATGAAGCTAACAGCATGAGCGGGAAGATCGTCGACCTATTTTCTTGTGGCGGTGGAATGTCCTCCGGTTTCGTCAGTAAGGGCTTCGAGACGATTGGTGCGGTCGACCTTGAGGTCGCGAAGCCGAGCCACGGGATTGGTGCCACGTTCTGTAACGACACATACGAGAGAAACCTGGGCCTCAGGCCGATGTCTGCTGACTTGGCTGTGACTGGACCGGACGAGGTCGCATCCCACTTCGGGATTAAGCCAGGCAACGTCGACGTCCTCATCTCGTGTGCGCCCTGCACGGGGTTCAGCCAGAAGCAGAGTCGCAACCACAGCAAAGACGACAGCCGGAACCGACTGGTCGAGAGGACAGCTATATTCGCCGCCGCGTGGCGCCCCCGTTATGTGGTCATCGAGAACGTCAAGGAGCTTCTGCGCGGCAGGCACAAGCACCACTTCCAAGCCCTACACCGAGCCCTGACCGACTCGGGCTACAACGTCTACGCTGAGATCCACGACCTAAAGAACTTCGGTCTACCCCAGAGCCGAATTCGGTCCCTCATCGTCGCGAAGCTTGGTGGCAGCTTTTATCTAGATCTGCCCGAGGTCGAGCCGAGGACGGTGCGAGACGCCATAGGGCACCTACCCGAGCTCGAGGCGGGCGAGACACATCCCGACGACCCGATGCACGTGTGCCCTCGGATAGGCGGACATTCGCTAGAACGTATGAAGGCTATCCCAAGGGATGGCGGAAGCTGGACGGACCTCACTGAGGACCAGGCACACCTGCGAATTCCGAGTATGAACGTGGAAAAGCCAGGATCATTTCCGGATGTGTACGGCCGGTTGGCTTGGGACCGTCCCGCGCCAACTATCACCCGAGAGTGCAGCCATCCGGGAAACGGACGCTACAGCCACCCCGAACAGGATCGTCTGTTGTCGGTGCGTGAGATGGCGCTCCTGCAGGGCTTCGCTCCCGACTACCAATTCGAAGGCTCGCTCTCGTTCAAATACAGGCAAATCGGTGATGCTGTACCGCCGATGATTGCGGGTATGATCGCCGAGGCAATAATCGAAGATGCCGAGGGTCGGGGCGCACTTCCGCCTCAGTTGCGGATGGCTGTTTAGCCTGGACGACTTAGACGCCACCAAGCATGAAACGAGCAAAGGCGGACGTCGAGACCGGCGATTGTGACCTTTTCGACGCTTCCATCTAGGCGCAGTGTAAAGGCCTTTCGGCCGTTCACCATGACCTTTGCGCTGGTTCCTCCCGATCCTGACAATGGTTTGAAGTCTGTCGACTTAAGGCTCTGGACCATCGCCAGCACTTTTTTCGGAATCTCGACCAAGTCGTAACGGATACTCTGCTCGTCCCCGTAGCTGCGAAGCATGAAGATGCGCTCGTACTCTCGCAAGTGTGAAAGGACCCTTTCTTGGACCTGTTTGGGAGCATTATGATGGCTGCCGAGATCCCGGATCCAGCGAGCCTCCATCAACTTCGAGATCGTGATTGACTTAGGGTTCAGTCCCTTCGCTGCCTCTGTCTTGAGCGAGTAATAGCGACCATCGACCTCCAAGTCGGCGCCACGGTGCGTCATGTTCTCGGTACGTTGTGCGCTGTGGCCAGACATCTTGAAGGAGTGCTCCAATATATGCTCGAAGTTCTCCTTCTTCAGGGCAACGCCGCTCGAAGCATGATGCGCAGCCAAGCGGGTCGAGAAATACTCGAACGCCTGTGCGTCTAGAAAGTCCGTGCGCAGGTGTTCCCGCTCAATCTCTTCCGTGAACTTATCGACGATACCTTGGAGTACCTCGACCTGCATCGGGTTGAGTCGGCCTATCGCCTCGATAAGCTCTTTTCGCTTCGAATTGTCCTCAGACAATTTGGACTCCACCCTGCTTATGACCGGATGGAGACTAGTTTCTCAGCCTATTCGCCACAAGAGCTGGAAAAGCGCCCACCAAGTTGGATGGCCGAGCAGCCCTTTCCCCAAGGTCCCACGCCGGAGTTCCAGACTTCAGATTCCAAAACAACGTCAGCGTCTAAGGTTGAGAAGGTTGATTGCTTGAGGCGCGGCCAGACCTTAAGGACCGGCAATCAAATTGGTCGCCATAAGATGAAATGCCCTGTGTGCAGGTCAGAGTTCATCTTCAATCGCTCGTCAGATCGGCACCAGCCTCGCATGGTCCTTCATCGACGGCCGGAAGCCGGACCCGATATGGATCAACAAGTCGTTAGCCCGAGTGACCCGAGGATCACCCAATAGTAATTCTCAGCCTGCAGTTTCTGATCGCCGGAAGCAAAAGATTTCAGCCTTGGATCAAGTGTCCAACGGAATATCAAAATCGAGACAAGACCAGTCCGAGATAAGTCCTCGCAGATCACCCGAGCTGAGCTTAGGCCGGGAAACGGAGATCCCCATTCGACATACCGACTGCCAAGAGAAAGTGCGATGACCAGACTGGCAATCAGGGTTGCCGAAAACGACTTCACATTCTTCGTTGTCTGTAAACTCAATGGAACCTTCGATTCCAACATAGCTACGATGTCCGATGGGGAGATCATAGCCCACCGTGCCGCCCAAAAATCACGCCATCAGCGTTCCTAGACTCCGAAAAATTGTCTGCGGGAAATGCCGTATCTTCGCAACCGAGCGTGCCGCTGACATGGTCCCATCCAACGTTGGCCTAAACGCGTGCGTTGGGGAAGTCGTTTGCGTAGACGGCTGAGGCCAGTGACACCGCCATAGCTGCTGTCGCAAATAGCCGGTACTTCATCTTTCTCCTCCCATAGGTTCGACAAGCGAACATGAAGGTATCTCCGCAGCTCAACCTGCCAACTACGGGCTATCACCTACAGTCCGACGCCACATGAACCTGGGCATTCAGTGCGTTGATCGCTCGAATGGGAGTTGACCACTCAAAGGAGAGCAGCTCGGTTTGCGCCGAGGAGCATGGCGCCGATTACCTACTCGGGTACCAGGTTACTCTCGATGAGATATCTTGGTCGCATCGAGGCACCCAGTCATTCAGTCTGCCTTAAGCTGCATCGTGGCATAGGAACTTATGCATCAAGAGCAGGGCCTGCGCCCTCACCAACCTGCCCAAGCCCGGGTAAGGTGGTCACCTGAAAAGGGATGTGGCCGGTCGGCAAACAAGCGGGCTGCTCCGGCAATATCCGTTCTCGCGTGGGCTCCTGGTGCGGCAGCACAAGGACTTGCACACAATGACCATCGGATATGAGGACATCACGCACAATCTCGGACGAGGAGAAGGAGGCATTCTGGCCGCCTGGTTCATCGCCGATCTGGATGGCCCTGTCGCCCTGAGTATCGGTTGCCTCGAGGGCCCGGAAACTGGGGACCTGTTCTATGCGTGGCATCACTGGTCAGGGCACAGGGCATGGAAGATTGGAGAGTGCAGCCGGGAACTGGCTGCTGATGATCCAGCGTGGGGCGACCACCTACTGCGCGGGATGATCCGGCTAGGTAACTCCGGCCTTAAAGCCCACCCCTTCGACTACCGCTTCTTCCACGACCTGCCAAGCGTGTTGGTGACCAACGGTAACCCCGCAGTCCATGAGGCGATGATCGATCTGGCGACCAGCGTAAATGCAGGTCGCGACTGGAGCCTCGAGCTGTTTCTCCTAAACAGGTATGGGTCAAACCTCTTCCGGAAGGCGCACTGGCTGGTGCGTAACGGTCTGGAACGAGCACGAGGTCGGAGGGACGTCGATCCGCAGCAGCTGAAAGCGATAGAGGAACGGTTCGCATCCACCTCAGGCTTCGTGGAATGGGCGCTGCCCGACCTTCCACCTTCCTTCACAACCCGCGACCTGGTGCGTCAATGGGCCGACCTTTTGGTGAAACCGAGCTACTCGCGACAAGCGCTCTGGCGTATCGCGCAGATGTGGGCAGGAGCGGCGGACGGCCCGTACCAGGAGCGTATCAACCAGCTCTCAGTAGAAGGTCGTCATGTTTCCTTCCGGCGCCTGGCGGATTACTTCAGTCGCTATCGGCTGCCGCTCTGGCCGACCTCATTCGACGATGCGATCCTGCGTTGGGAGTTGCATCACTTCAATCCTCACCCCGCCTGAGGAATGAGCAACACACTTTATTTAGCACTCCTCAAGCCACCTCATGGCAAGAGAATTCCAGCATCAGGAGAAGGGCCTGCCCCTCGCCAACCTGCTCGTTCGGGCAAGGCGGTTCCGCCACTTTGGATGCAGGAGGGTTGATTGGATCTTGGGCTCAAGGCAGACGATTGATTCTTCACTTTCGAAGACGGATTAATCGATGCCCCCTTGCTGGACGCCCCCTCTCGTTCTCCTCGCAAGGGCGTTCGTCCATTTACAGAATTGTAACGATAGATCGCTGTTGCAAAAAGATAATTGATCACCCAGAAGCCTGAAGCTCGAGGGGGATAATGCTGGAAAAGCTGAACGGGGCAATCAACGACATATTTCTCGGTGGACGCTTCGAATCGCGTCCGCTGTATCTGGTCTTGGACAACCAAGGTCGCCAGCAGCTTGCCGCGGCACTCGGCAAGAGCCCAGACGACGTCGAGGAATATTGCTGCCGGGAAGTGGGCAACCACCTATCCCCCACCGGGGATCCGTACTCGGCTTTCGAGTCTGCTCTTTGGAGCTGGTCCCTCAACGGTCGCAAGTCACGCCCCCCCTTCACGTCCCTTCTCTTCGTGCTCTCCCATGCCGCCGAGCAAATGGTCTCCGACGGCGAGTTCTCGTCAGGCAACTATTATGAACGCCTCTCCGCGCTCGTAGGCCTCCCGGCCGACAAGCTATCACTGCACGGCAAGACCACCGAGCAATTCTGGCAAGCATTCAACGGTTGGCTGGCGAACAACGACTTCCTCTACGGCCGACCTACCGCCCGCGCCGTCAACAAGTTCAAATACGTCGGGATCGCCATGTCGCAGGCGATCGTGCGCGAAGCCGATCTCCTGCGATTTCACAAGCTGTTTGAAAAGTATGGTTTCACGGACACTGACGATGTCAGCGAGTCCGAGATCGAGCAGTACATCTCGACCTGGATTCGCAGCTCGCAGCCAACGAAACAGCTCAAGGAAGCATGGAAGAAGACAGAGCTTAGGCCGAGGATCTGCGAGGCCGCCGTGGAAGAGCTCAAGGAGTGGCAACAGGATGCTGCGGGAGGTGCACGCGAAGCGCAAACGGGTCCCCGGCGACTGTCGTTGGCACTGAATTTTCGCCACGACATTTTTGGAAGGTCCGCATCGGTCTACTTTGGACGCGAAAATGTGTCCGAACCAATTCCGCTCAACACGAGTGAAGGTACGGCAGTCGAGCTTTCAAATTCGACCTTCGGAGCCTTTGCAACCTTAGAGCCTCGCTCTGTTATCAATATCGGCAACAGCCTTCTCCGAGGACTCGAGCTTTCCGTTGATGGCAAGCCCGCATTCACCTGGGGGGGGCGCGCAGCGATACCCCTTAGTCGTTCGGACCAAGGCTATTGGACGGAGGTAAGTAGGGTTTCGCTCGGGATCCCACAACTTGTACTCGTCCGCGGCGACGGAAGGGTCCGCAGGGCAATCGAGGATGCTCTCGCAGAGGTTGCAGTACCGGGATACACGGTTTCGACGAGTGACAAGCTCAAGGGTCTTCCTGTCGGCTGGGTCTTGTACGAGAACGTGGTCGTCAAGAAAGCGCTAGCGCAATTGTCTGGTTTCGAGGCCGTCCTGTCTCCTGTTGGCGAAAGCGCGAGCTTGCGTTTCACTGGCGGAATGAAGCTCGGTCGGGGGATCTGGCATCTCTGGGTTCCTCCGGAGGTGTCGCTCGAGACAGCTAAGAGCGGTGTCGAAATCTTGGCGTGGGACGGGACTGGGCCAGACGGGGATCCCGTTTGCGAATCCCGCAGCGGCAGCACGTCAACTTCGCTTCGGTTGGAAGGCTGCATCCCCGATAGTGGCAACGTCTATCTCGAAGGGAAAGCCGGCAAGTCCGTCGTCGCGTCGGCAAGCATCCTGTTTCGCTCTGCGAACCGTCCGCGACCTCTAGATCGGCAAGGCCGTGGGGTCGTAGCGTACGCTGGTATCCTTTCGACCCAAGTCAATGGAGGCAATCAAGATTGCACGGTGCGCGGTCTTGTCTCGCCGAGACTAGAACCGAGAACGCTGAATCTCGATATATTGTTGCGTTTTCGATCGCTTGACCAAGAGGTTGGTCGAGAAAAGCAGGAGGCCGAGACCGCGCCTGCTGGCACATCGGCCGACATCGAGTCGATAAGGGGGCTCAGTGTCGAAGAGGTGATGGCGTTGCCTTGCGCAGTGCGCGGCCTGCATCGCCTGGTTTATGCGCAAATCCCAAAGGATGCCTCGAAATCTGACCCAGTGGACGTCCATTGCGCTGACTGCGGCATTACGTTCGTGCATCGCAGGACGGACAAGGCGGTCAGGGTTCGTCGATCTCGTCAGCAGGTACCGGAAACACGACAACGCAGCGACGAGGTGGCGCACAAACCCGTTAACGTCGACCTCTGCTTGGACGGTGCGTGTTTTCTTGGCGCCGGCACTTTAGCCAGCTTCGAGACATTCGTCGCATCGCAAGACGTCGACACTTGGCGTGCTGGACGGGTCTTGCGAGATCTCGCCTGGTTGGGACATCTCGATGTCGAGACTACTTCGTCGCACCGGCCACGTTCATGGAGCATCTCGCCCCCGACAATCTCGTTTGTCTCGGACAAGAAGGCCGTCCTGACAGGTTATCGCAGCCGGAGCCTCGTGGCGAAAATCGAGGAGGTCGTTGTCGGTGTGGGTGGGCGCCTAGGCCGTGAAAAAAGGCGAGAACACGCAGAGATAATATCTGTCATCGGGCTCAAGGCGGCCGATTTGAGAGCAACCCTCACAGACATAGACGACCCCCACGGGCGCGTGATCGAAGTCGTTGAGGAAGCCGCAAGCCAGCTCCTGGCTTTCATTGGCAAAGACCATGACCTCTCAACCATTTTCAGGCCAGTTACCCTTGGCTCGGGCCTGCCAATGCAGCGTTTTGATGTAGAAGCTAACAAGTGGCGCAACACGGACGAGTTGATCGGCGCCGGCGCGTACAGGATCTCGGGTGCCGGCACGAGCTACGTGTTTCGCTCTCCTTCGGGAAAGGCGCATTCCGGCCCGCACGAACTCGTGAAACTCGCCGCCGCACGTGAAGCGGGGCTCAACCTGCATTCCTACGACGCCACTAGCGAAACCTTCCTATCGCGCCTTGGGTGCGAGCCGCCTGGGCTATTGGGGCGTGCACTAGTCTCTTGCAGCGGCGAGCTGCCAACAATCGAAGCAGGTACGTCCAAGTTCAAGAACGTCGGGCCAGCCATCGCGGCAAGGGTCCTGGAAATCCTATACGAGGGGGAGTTGCCGAAGTGACAGGGCCAAAGACACCTGTAGCCTTCATGGATTATGTCCGCGAGGCCTACTTGCGATACTACGATTCCGCCTTCTGGATGCGCGACGAAGCCATAATGCAGGAACGCAAAGAGCTGCTCTTGGAGCCAGGCGTCATGGCGCAAGAGCTACTCTTGGAAGCCGTGCCCGTTTACCCCTCGGAGGTACCGGTAGAGGCGGCTTGCGAAAAAGCTGGCCTATCCAGTCATACTGGACAGAAACTCGGCCCCATCGTGTTCGGACGCGATGATATCAAGCTTCGCCGACACCAAGCCGAGTCACTAGAATACGCGCTCGCTGGCGACAGCGAGGGACGAAAGAACGTCGTTGTGACCTCGGGTACGGGCTCGGGAAAGACAGAGAGCTTCCTCCTACCGTTGCTTGCTCGCCTTATCGAAGAGCGGTCAACCTTGCCTGGTGGGATGGACATCAACCCGTGGTGGGAAAAGCAACTCGGTAGGAGCGATGATTGTTGGAAGCACCTGCGCAGCACCGGTGAACCCAACATAGATCCCGCGGTTAGAGCACTAGTTCTCTACCCCACGAACGCGCTCGTCGAAGACCAAGTGTCGCGCCTGCGCCAAGCTGCAATTAGGGGTAAAGAGCTCCTCGGCTCGCCGCTGTTCTATTTCGGACGATACACTGGTGCGACCCCCGGTGGCACGAATTTCCCACCGGCAAAGCTGCTCGCAGACGACCGGAAACGCGTGAATAGCCTCGCGCGCGAGATCAAGGACATAGCACGAGAAACGCGCGACCTTCGCGCAGCCATCGAGGCAGATCCAGATAGTGTCGAGGACCGCGTCGAAGCCATCGCGCAATTCTCCGACCCGTACTGCGGCGAAATGTTGACTCGCTGGGACATGGTGGCAGCCCCACCCGATATCCTCATCACTAACACGAGCATGCTCAACATCATGCTCCTGCGCGATATCGAGGCGCCGATCTTCAAAAAGACGCGCGACTGGTTGAAGAAGGACTCCAGCGCGACATTCACGCTCGTTGTTGACGAGCTTCATGGTTATCGAGGCACGCAGGGCACAGAGGTCGCACTTGTCGTTCGCAACCTTCTCGATCGACTTGGCCTCGACCAGGACTCCGACCAACTCCGGTGTATCGGTACTAGTGCATCGCTAGATGGAGTTAGCGGCAAGGAATACCTCGAACAGTTCTTTGGCGTTGATCGCTCGACCTTCGTCATCTTGCCAGGTGAGCCCCGCCCATTCGAAATGCAAATGCCGATCGAGCAAGACGTCTTGCTGCAGCACCACGACGACCTCCTGTCGGAAGACCAAGCGATAGCCACGAAAGCAGCTGCAGAGGTTTCACGACGGCTTTCGCCCCGTGAAGCGCTAGCGTCAGCCTGTCGCGTTGCCGGCACGAGGACCGATGGCCCCGTCCGTCCCTCGCGAATTTCGGAGATCGAGAAAGCCCTCTTCGGTGAGACGGCCGACCCAAAAGCACTCGAAGCGCTTCTCTCTGCTGCCCAGCATGAAGACCGGGGGTCGTGGGAAGCCCCTAAACCCTCCTTCCGGTCACACGCGTTCTTGCGCCAAGTCCAAGGCATGTGGGCTTGCTCAAATCCAGATTGTACCGAGCTCGACGAGAAGTTCCGCACCCAAGAGCGCAAGATCGGTAGACTCTTCAAGTCACCGGCCATCAAGTGTGGCTGCGGTGGCCAAGTCCTCGAACTCATGTACTGCTATGATTGCGGCGAAGCCTTTCTTGGCGGTTTCGTCCTGCACCAGCCTGATGTCGAGGTAGACGGCGGAGCATTCCTACAATCAACTCGCCCTGGCAGCGGCCTCGTGCCCCCCGGCATGGTTTACGAGCGACCACACAAGCAATTCAGGTGGTATTGGCCTGGAGGGGCGATGCACTCTGGCCTACAACCTTGGACTCATCAAAAGCAAAGCGGCAGCGGGTCACACACGTTCTCGTTCGGGGCAGGCAAGTTTGATCCGAAGCTCGGCTTGTTGCAGCGAGCCGAGGGGGAAGAAGATCGGACTGGCCTGATCTATTGCCCACCTGCTGACTTGGACTCGGTTGCGGGACTGCCCGAGTGTTGTCCGCGCTGCGAGAGCGAGAAGAAGTGGTTCAATAGCCAAGACCTCGAGGGCTTCTACTCGGGGACCGTTCAAACGCCAATCCGCGGCCTCCGCACGGGTTTGAATGCAACGACGCAACTGGTTGCCGACAGGTCTGCGGTTGCAATCAGCGCGGATGGTTCACCGGAAAAGATGATAGCGTTCACCGATAGCCGTGACGACGCTGCGGACCTCGCCGCCGGCCTTGAACTCTACCACTTCCGCGACCTCGTCAGACAGCTAGTCCAGTCCTCGATGACCCCGACCGAGGTCCCCTCCCGAGACAAACTCATCGAGGTCGCAAGAGAGGTCGGTGGGAGTGAGCCATCGGGCGAGAGCGCCACGATCAAGGAGCTTGCCGAGTCCGCAGCCCCTGGAAGCTGGAAAGCTGCCAAGCTTTTTAGCGCCGGGATTGCAGACCCGGGAGACATCGAGATCCTCGAGCACCTCGAGGCCGCCAGCCATGCAACTGGAAAGAGCTGGTCATCCCTCGTCACCTCGCTCCGCGACCAGATGGTCTCAAAAGGCATAAACCCTGCGGGCCCGGAATTTCACCTCCAGAAGTTCTCGAAAACACCCTGGTGGAAGTTCTTTCCAAGGCCCACAGGCGCGAATTGGGAAGAGTTGAGTTCCGAACACAAGCAACAAGGGCTCGACCATTTCACGTCGAAGTGCGCCGCCAAGATCGCACTATCGCTCTTTGACCGGGCTGGACGGGATATCGAGTCCATGGGCTCCGGCTACATCGGGGTCATGGGCGATCACTCGCAAGCTCTTGGGCTACCGCGGGAACAGGCGGATGGCCTACTTGCAAACGTCGTGCGATTGGTTGGCCATGCAAAGCTGTTTTCCGGGAGCGGGAAATACCGCGGCGTCGATACTTGCCCACCTGACGCGCGGATTTACATCGAGAAAGTAGCGGCCGCGACGGGCAAGGCCCCCGAAGATCTCACCGAGAAAGTGCGAGAAAGGCTCGCCGGGCTCGGGATAATCAACGAGAATTGGATCCTCGAGACTAGCGACGTCTCGGCTTCAAAACTTGAAATTAGGCCTGCCGGCGATCTCAAGCCGATGCGCTGCAAAGAGTGCTCACGCATCGGCCTAGTGTTCCCGACTACCGTTTGCACCACGCCCCATTGCAGGTCTCGCAACTTCGAGGTCGTCACCTCTGTCGGTGAAGACTACTACTCGTGGGCAGCACGCGAGAAGCCTCACCGGCTGTCTACATGGGAACTCACCGGTCAAACGAAGCCGCTTAGCGAGCAAAGGCGCAGGCAACGCTTGTTCAAGGCGCAGGCCTTCATCGACGAGGAAACAGAGCTAACCCACGGCATCGATGCGTTGTCCGTTACCACGACGATGGAAGTCGGTGTAGACATCGGCTCGCTAAAGCTCGTGATGATGGCGAACATGCCTCCCCAGAGGTTCAACTACCAACAGCGAGTTGGCCGTGCTGGCCGACAGGGACAGGCCTTTTCTTACGCCGTGACGGTTTCGCGAGGCGCCGCGCACGACGACTATTACTTTAACAATCCAGAACGAATGACTGGGGATGTTCCCCCGCAGCCACGCCTTGATCTCGGCCGTGCCGAGATCATGCAACGCGTCGCCACCGCGGAGTGCCTTCGCCGGGCATTCGGCTCACTTGGAGAAGAAAAGCCTGCGCGTAGCGCAGAGAGCACGCACGGCGCCTTCGGACGCGCCGAGGATTGGCCAGAGCGTTATCGGGACATGATTGCAGATTGGCTCGCGAACGACCCGCAGGTGGACGGCGTCGTCGACAGGTTAGCGGTAAAGTCACCGCTCGAAGCTAGTGCAGTCGACGCGGTACGTAGCTACCTAAGGGAACAGCTTGTCTCGGATATCGACCAGGCAGTTGCTGACCAGCGATTCATCCAGGACGAATTGAGCTACCGGCTGGCCGTCGCTGGGATCCTGCCCATGTTTGGCTTCCCGACCCAAGTCAGGTCGCTGTTCCACGACAAGACGGGCGCGAGGAAAGCCGATGACCTTGTAATCAGCGACCGCCCGCTTGATCATGCCGTCTGGGCGTTCTCCCCCGGCGCCGAGATCCCGAAGGACAAGCAGCTCTTCACGGCATATGGCTTTGCCGTGAAGCGCGACGGTTTCCAGGGGGTTGGCAACGAGCAAAATCCGTTGGGTCCTTCGCTGCGGTACACGCGTTGTATCGATGCCGATTGCGGCGCGATTTCCCACGGGAACGCGGAGCAATGTGCCGTTTGCGGAAACGAGAGCCTCGATTTCCCACTCTTCCAACCACGCGGCTTCATGGCGTTCTGGAAAACTAGGGACTACGACGGCCAGCGAGCTCGGGGGCCAGCCTTGCCGCCTCCCGTCATGTCTTTCGAGCCCGAGTACTCGACTGAGAAGGCTGTTGGCCCCTTACAGCTCTCGTTCAAGAAAGACGCGATCGCACTCGTCAACGATAACGAGGGTAAGCTCTACGACTTTGCACGGGGCGAATTTGACCGCGTGATGGTCAAGGAGATTTCATACCGAGACCGTGACGTCGCGGACGCCGTGAATAACTTGGAGGTAATCGAGAGAGGTGCAATCGGTGCCGTCTTTACGACTGACGTCATGAGCTGTGTCTTCGCAGGGACTGGAGCAGTCGGCGGAATCGGGAAAAACGGAGTTCTCGACGTAGACCAAGTCTCTACGCGCCCGGCGCTCGCGTCTTTCGCAGAGTTCCTTAAGCAAGCCGTGGCATTTGAACTAGACGTATCGCCAGATGAATTCAGAGTTGGTCGCCAATTGCTCTTGCTCGATGAAACGCGGACCGAGCAAATCTTTCTTGCTGATGCCCTCGAGAACGGTGCTGGCTACTCCCGGATGGCCGCTGCACCCGAAACCCTCAGGACTTGGCTTGACACCCACTATCAACGGGAGAAGACGCGATGGCAATCGCCTTCACACTCCCGTGACTGTGACCGGTCTTGTCCAGACTGCCTACGCAACTACGGCAATCGCTTCACGCATGGCTTGCTAGATTGGCGGCTCGCGCTCGATCTCGCGGAAATCGCCTTGGGACACGAGCTCGACGAGAGCCGCTGGTTGAAGGGCAAAGATGATCCCATCGTGGCCGCATTCGAGAAGCTTGCTCAGCAGGTCGGTCTCGAGGTCGAGATCGACGAGCATTCCGGCCTGGTGACGATAGCTCGAGGCGAACACGCCTTGGTACTTTCGCACCCACTTTGGCACTTTGAAGAGGGGCTACTCCAGCCAAGGCAAGAGGCCGCGCGCCACTCGTTGTTATCTGACCTCGGGCCCCACGCGATGGTCCGGTTTGTCGACGCCCGCGACTTCGCTGCGAATCCAGCTACTCAACTCGTAAGGCTCCGGGGATGATCGAGGTAATCGGCATTCCGGGTAGCCGCGAATTCGAGGTGGCAAATCACTTCCGTGAAGTCTTCGCATCGCAATGGCCAGGGCTGGCAGAGAGCCCGGCAATTGAAGAACACGTCAAGATAGCCGCGAACGCGAAGCTGTCAGGTGGACCCGTCAGCGACATCGACGTGGTGATCGCGGCTGTCTTTGCTCGCTCAAGGCATTATGCCGTGCGGCGACCGACAAAGGATCGTGAAGGCAAGCACGTTTCCGGCGTGAAAGTGAGGGTCAAGAGCTTCGTCTGCGCAGTCGAAGTGAAGTCGCAAGACGGGAGCGGCATTTCCATAAACGGTGACGAGATCAACGTGCGCTACCGGGGGCGATGGAAGAGCGCGACGGAACAGAACGTCAAGCAAGTCCACGCTCTAAAGGCAGCGTTCGAAAACCAGCACCTGAGTTGCTTTGTCTATCGCTGCGTCGTCCTCGATGGGATCGATGAGCTACCGAAAATAGCTGGACGCCCGCAACCAGATGCCGGTGCTGTTGCCGGTGGCTTTAAGGCAGGCGAGTTCCTGTCAGCCGTGGCAGGAGTGTACGGCCTATACCGATACAAGGGTGAATACTCGATCTCGTCTGGCAAGCCGGAAGATATTAGAAAGGCCCTCGAGGCCCCGATTTTCCGCGGGATCGTGCCGACGAGGTTGGATCGTCAGAAGATGGACCGGATCGCCGCTAGGCGGCCAGAGTCCATTGAGATCGCAGCCAAGTTAGGGGAGCAGCGAGTTCACATCCGCGGGCATGGCGGCACCGGTAAGACCGTGATGATGTTGCAAGCTGCCCACGAGGCTTTCGAACGCCATGGAAAGCGATGCCTAATCCTAACTTACAACAATGCCCTCGCCTCGGACATCCGACGAAGCCTAGCCATGCTGGGGGTCCCATCGTTCGGAGATGGAGGTGGCGTAGAGGTGCGAACCGCAATGTCCTTCACATACTCGTGGCTTTCTCGGCTCGGTGTCAGCAGCCCAGAAGAGAAAGGCTCTTACGAGACTTACGAACAAGAATGCAGTGAAGCCCTGGAGCTCATACGCGCAGGAGCGATAACAAGAGAAGACATCGCAGCGGTCCTCAATGCAGATCTCGATCGCTTCGATGTAGACGTAATCATCGTAGACGAGGCACAGGACTGGCCTCAACCGGAAGCCCAACTGCTCTCCGCTCTTTACGGAGGTCAGCGAATTTCAATCGCCGATGGTCGCGAGCAGCTCCTCCGCGGGCGCCCCACGAACTGGTCGAAGACGCTTGGCGAAGGGCACGAGGCAACCGAGCGAAACTTGTCTCGGTGTCTTCGCATGAAAAAGAACCTCGGCATTTTCGCCAACTCTGTTGCTTCAGAAGCCGGGCTGAACTGGGAAGTTGAACCCAACGACGAGGCCGCGGGAGGGAAGGTCATATTGCTTGAAGGGCAGTACGGGGAAGACCCTTCCTTGGTAAGCGAGCTAGTCAAAGTAGCGAAGCGCGATGGCAACGACCTGGTCGATTTCCTCCACTGCGTCCCCCACTCGGCAGTGATTGAGATCGATGGCCACCGCGAGAGCGATCTCTCGAGATTGCTGATCGAACAGGGCTATGAGACCTGGGATGCCGTCGACGAGGTCGTTCGACAGGATTTCCCACGCTCCAATTCCCAGTTCCGCATCGTGCAATACGAATCAAATAGGGGTTTGGAGGGCTGGGTAACTGTCCTTGACCGATTTGACCTTGCAATCGCCAATCGCGAAGACTGGGAGCTTCGACGAGTGAACGCCAGCGACGATTCTACTGACCCTGTTCGAAGGGCAAGGAACGCGGCCTGGAGGTGGGCAATGATCTCTTTGACGAGGCCAATTGATACGCTCGTGATTTCACTTGGAGACAAGGATAGTGCCGCGGCAAATCTCTTGAAGCGAGTAGCCTCGATGCACGAGGATTTCGTCGAGTTCTACAACCGCTAGGCTCATGGCAGACACCTATAAGCGGCTCCGCCTTTCACCCGAGATCTTGGAGGATGCACAGTCGAGGGCCGATGCGCTGCCCGTCTTTGAATACTCACATCGCGAACGCGATGCGAACATCATTGGTTGTATCGGGGAAGTCGTGTTTGAGCGTTTCCTCGAGCACTTCCAGGTCCCGTTCGAAAACCGAACAGAATTGACCGACCACGACTATGTCGTGAACGGCCTAAGATTAGACGTGAAGACAAAGGACCGGACGGTGCTCCCGCGTCGAAATTACGACAACTCGGTCCCACTGTACAACCACGAGCACCAGCGTCCTGATTTCTACTACTTCATCTCCCTGTATAGAGACGCGTCTGAGCCCGTATCGACGTTGGGAAGATTCAAAGAAGCTTACATTGTTGGTGGGATCGATATCTCGTCTCTCGATGCCCACGGGACTACCTGGGACACCGGACAAGTAGATCCCGACAACGGAACCAAGTTTTGGACCTCATGTATCAACGTCACCATGGCGCAGCTGCTTTCTAACAGCGAGATGTTGCAGGTACTTCGCGGCGACGCCAAGCTCTAGCCATTTAGTGAGAGAGAGACGGGCTTCGTTAGATCACGGGTTGGTTCAGCAGATCGAGACCGAAGCGCTTAACGACGTGGTCACAGGCTCCATCGCGAGCCCAAGCTCACACAGTATCCTTGTGCATGCACCCTGTTGCGCCCCGGAAAGAGCCTGATAAGTTCGGCCTGCATCAAGGGGAAGTCATTGAAACATCTGATCGAAGAGCTTGATAGCGAGGATTGGCACACCGCCGCGTCGGAAATCCAAATTTACCTGCGCGGCAAGCTGCTTGGTAGTGACGGCCTCATAAAGAGTGTGCGTTCAACATTGGACGACGAGCGGCAGGAGAGGACCGAAGCCTGCAAGCGAGACTTTGCAGCCAAGAATGACCTCGACGGTCTAGACGACCGGGTGAACGAGTTCCTCTCGACGCTCAAGACGATCAACGACCGAGTCCAAGACGAGATCTATTTTGACTTTCCCGTGAACGCGCAAAGGATCAAAGACCTATTGCCGTTGGAAGAGGGTCTCGAACAGATATTTGCCCACGTTCTAGAGCCAAATGAACTGTCACCCGTTGCTCAATTCAGGCTGAATGCGATCCTCTGCCGAGTCCTCAATGCCAGCCTTGGACAATCGAACAAGAGCAATGCCGGTAACGCGGGAGAGTTCATGGCGGAGGCCATCCTGAATGCCGCTGGCCTTACGGAAGGAAGAGACTATCGGAAACAATACAAGTCGAAGAAGGGGTCTGACACCGACTACGTGATTCCCGCGGTCGATGACTTCAGAGATCATGAAGTCGACGCGTTCATCGCGGTTCAGATCTCGACAAACGACCGAGCCCGACTAGCCTCAAGCGAGCTAAAGACAGGTGCTAAGAAATACCTGGTCACCGGTAACGGGACCGATGCCGCCTCCAAAGCCCTCAAGGACATTGGGTACCAGATCATTGCTGACTATCGGGAAAACTTGGTCCTCATCGTCTGCCACGCCGCCGAGATCGAGCGAGAAAAAGCCCGTCTCAGGTCGAAGTTACGGGCCAATCCAAGAGACGAGGAAACTCGTAGCCGCCTCGAGTACGTGGCCAATCTAACCCTGTCGTTCGAGGCATTCGCGAAACGCATGCGCGACAACTTCGCCAAGCCTTAGGAAGCGGTCGCGACCAGCGACGAATGGTGTGTGAATCTGCGGCTCCCTCGGTTGACTTTGGGCCTGCAATCGGGCCCTTCAGTACTCATGCAAGCTAACAATCTCGGCCCGACCATGATCGACCTCTTCGCAGGTTGCGGAGGGCTTTCGCTAGGCATGGAAAATGCTGGCTTCACCCCGGTGTTCGTGAATGAGCTTAACGAGCACGCCATGGAAACTTACCTCGCAAATCGGCATCACGAGGTTGGCGGCAAGCTCTTCCGAGACCAAGATCACTTGCGCTGCAATG
Source organism: Aurantiacibacter sp. MUD11 (assembly GCF_026967575.1). Classification (NCBI taxonomy): domain Bacteria; kingdom Pseudomonadati; phylum Pseudomonadota; class Alphaproteobacteria; order Sphingomonadales; family Erythrobacteraceae; genus Aurantiacibacter; species Aurantiacibacter sp. MUD11. Next base: position 1,355,862 of record NZ_CP114054.1, read on the forward strand.
ATGCGCACGAACTGGAAGGCGAGCGGCTTGAAAAGCTTGTCAGGGACCTTTCAGAGGTTGGGATCACTTTCCCCACGAAGGAAGAGGCTGACGCGGGCAATGGGGGCAGCAGCCTCGAACTGCTCGCAGGAGGCCCCCCCTGCCAAGGGTATTCGGGGATCGGCCATCGCCGTTCCTACTCCGTAGATAAGAAGGACATTCCTTCGAACCAGCTATACCAGCGCATGTCGGCAATTATCCGCCGTGTCCGCCCAAAGGTATTTCTCTTCGAGAACGTGCGTGGACTCCTGTCTGCCAAGTGGACAAAGGAAGGAGGCCGGAAAATCTGGCCAGATGTGCTGGACGAGTTCCGGAGTATACCTGGTTACGAGGTTCGATGGTCGCTTGTTAGGGCCGGAGATTACGGTGTTCCGCAAAACCGTCCGCGTGTCCTGCTCGTCGGAATTCGCGATGACTTGGTCGAGGGTAACTCGGTCATCGACATTGCTGCTGACGAGGAAGACGCAGTCGCGTGTGGGTTCCTCCCTAAAGGTGAGCCATCAGATTGCCCAGGCCTTGAGGAATTGTTGGGGGATCTTGAAGACCCCAGGGTCAAAGACGTTCTCAAGAGTGGAGACTATCCCAAGGGTAAATTCGAGACGACAGAATACCCCTCTCCGCCAGCAACAGAGATGCAACGCAGGATGCGTGCCCCTGCAACTGGGAGCGCTAGCAACGTGCCCGTGACGCTCACTGACCACGAGTACTCCAAGCACGGCATGAAGATCGTCGAGAAATTCTCCTACATGATCCGAAACAACGGCGAGATTCCCGACTGGGCCAAGACCAAGAAATTCGCCCAGAGGGTGCTCCCGAGGACGTGGGGCAATCGGGGGCCGAGCATCACCGCGACATCCCTGCCCGATGACTACGTTCACTTTTCACAGCCGCGTTCGTTGACCGTCCGCGAGTGGGCACGGCTCCAACTGTTCCCTGACTGGTACGTCTTCAAGGGCAAGCGGACTACCGGGGGCATTCGCCGCGCAGGCAATCCCCGGGAGGGGGTCTTTGACCGCGAGGTCCCAAAGTACACGCAAATTGGCAATGCCGTACCAGTTGGCTTGGCGGAGCGTGTTGGCAATCACTTCAGGAAGGTCCTCGAAGATGCCGAGGCGCGAGTCGACGAGAAGAAGGCCGAAGCTGCCTGATCCGCTCTGGACTCCTGCTGGCCAAGACCAGCTGAAAACAGGTGAGAAGCTCAAGCTTACGCGGTTACGCAAGGACCTCTTAGACTGGATGGCCGAGCATGGGCGGCACTTCCCATGGCGTTCATCCTCGGCTGGAACTTACGAGAAGATCGTCGTCGAGGTGCTCCTCCAGCGCACCACCGCCAGCGCGGTCGCCAACTTCTATTCTTCCTTCTTCGAGAGGTTTCCCACGTGGGAAGACCTCGCGGTTGCCGAGCCCGCCGATCTAGAACATTTCCTGAAGCCGCTTGGTCTTTGGCGACGGCGGGCGCAGTCGCTCATCGGACTTTCTCGCTATGCAGCCTCGAGGTCCGGCGATTTCCCGGCAGATCCAGAAGGGCACCGTGATATTCCCGCAGTCGGGCAATACGTCTCTAACGCGATCACCATCTTCCAACATGGAAAGCCGGCGCCACTCCTAGATACAAACATGGCGCGGGTTATTGAGCGGTTCGTTAGACCGCGGCGGTTGGCTGATATTCGTCACGATCCGTGGCTACAGAAAGCCGCGCATTGGTATTCTCGGTGCGCGAATCCGGCAGAGGCAAACTGGGCTATCCTCGACTTCGCGGCTCTCGTCTGCAAAGCGCGGAATCCGAATTGCGAGAAGTGCCCCGTGCGGAATCGATGTAACTATCGCCTTGGCCGCAGGCGTAGTTCGAGGCGCACTAAAGGCTAAGAATGCAGAGGACGGGTCCGATCTTCGGCAAACACGGCAATCCTTCAAAACGCATCTGATGTATTAGTCCTTGTTGCACTCAGGCACTCGGCTACCAGCCTTAGCTCGTCGACAAGCTTGTCTCTGTTGCGTGGGTCACGGTTGATTGAAAGCGGGCTTGGATGCCGCGTTTCGAAAACGGGCAGCTCGAACTGTACCAGTTTCCCCAACGCCTGGGCCTTCTTGCCCATCAACACGATGCACTTGAGGCTTGGGAAGTGGCCCAATAGCTCCAGTGTGAAAGGCAGCGCCTCGACAAGGTCAGACTGTTTCGCAGGCCGGATCTTCGACTGGTCCGAGTTTCCAATGTACCAAGGCACTGCATTCCAAAGCGCGGCTTGCGAACGCTCAAGGCCGGCCTCGAGCTGGAGCCGGAACTGGTTGGCCGCGGTCTCGTCGTTGTTGTCCCTTGAAATGAATTCTGATGCCAAGGCCTTGGGCCCGGGCGCCTCGAGGAGGAACAAGGCTTCCGCTTTGATACCACCGTCGTGAGGGTCAAAATATGGGACTTGGGCTCCTGCCGGCCCTTCTCTACGCAATCGCTCAACATAACGCGTCAAGGGCTCGACGTGCGGCTCTCTAATCAGCGAGCGCTTCGCTGCCCGCGTGCTCTCGTCCTTGTTCGCTTTTGGTTTTTGAGGTGGCTGAATCCATGTCATCTGGTGGGCCTTAGCATTACGCCTCTCTAAGAGAGCAGGCGCGCATACGCTTCGATGCGCTCGTTCCGAGCGACAACGAAGTTTGCGACGGCTTTCATGTACGCCCGGTATTCGTCGACGGTCGCAGGCAAAGGTCCTTGGTCGAAGTCCTCGAAGGGAAGGAAGAACCGGACACTCTTGCCCGGTCCCGCCACCAAGTCTTGGAGTAAGAAGAAGTCAACGTAGCCTTCAAAGTCTTGGAAGATCTCAAAGAAGTCGGCGTACCTTGCAAGGACTTCGCGCAGAGGGCTTTCTTGCCCATCGTAATGCCTGCGGATGCATTCCAAGGTGAGGTCTGCGCGGTCCCTGATCTTCCGATTGAGACCTCGTGCTCCATTGATCGTTGGCTTCCCATCGACCCGGTTGGAAGGAAAGATGATGTATCCACCAATCGTGCTGCAAATCGCGTAGAACTGTTCAAGTTCTGCAATTGGCACCCGCGACACTACTGGCCTTGTCGCCTTGATGTAGCGATAGGTGTGCACGAACGAGTCACTAGAAAGCGCGAATTGGCCTAGCGCTGAATCGTGATGCAGATAGATCCTATATCGATCGCGAGTTAGCTCAAACGGGGTGCCGCCGGGCAATAGCTTACCCCAAAGCAGTTGATGGTACCGCCGCAGTGTCGGGCTATGACGATCGGGATCTCTCCCCTCCGGTGTGTCTGAATAGACGTCGAATGTCGTGTCGATGAGCGGCGTCATAGCTATTATCCCCCTAATCGGTAGCCAGAGAATGCGCCATGCGTCCAGCTTGTCTGGCTGGCGGCTCGCGCGATACGGAGCTTCGTTTACTCTTACTTCCCGCGGCAAGCTTGTTGGGCGCTTGAGGTGTCAGAGCATCAAGGATTCCACGAGCTTGGCCACCTACAAGCCAGATTTATGCTTTGACAGCGGCGTCCGAACGCCCATCATGTTCCCAGACCGGGTGGAGGGCGCTAGAAGCTTGATGAAGGTCCCATTTAAGAAAAACGTGGTCTTGATTTCCCTCGTCATCGCGATGGGCATGGCCATCTTCTTTGTTTCCCAGGCGGAAAAAGAAAACTGGCTACCAGTTACGTTATTGATCGGCCTGATCGGCTGGGTTGTCATGCTGTCGACGGTCTACTTGAGCGACCTATTCAAGCTCTCAGACTTCGAGCAGCGTAGCATTGTAAGCGGTCGATCACTTGCCATCCTAACTGCTGCGACCGCAGCCGCTGCCAGTGCCCAGACAACTGTGACACCTTTCATCGAGCCAAAAGCCGCGCAAGAAAGTACGCCCCTTATCATCGAAAGGACTGTCGCAGACTCAAATCGGATCTTGCAGGGCATGGAACGGCAGGCAGATAATCGAGCAGAGTTGGCCGGCCGCATTAGTGGGCGATGGGGCCGCGCCAATTGCAGGACGATTCTAGATTTCGAGTTAGAGAACGACACTCTGCAAATCTCGGCGTTGAAGATCGAAAATGGAACCACGGACTGGGAGTTTGTCGGCACCATTCTCTCGGCCAGAAACGATACTCTCGAAGTCAGGGCTGAATTGCCGGTTGAGGCACTTGGACAGACTGCAAGCTTTGAACTCGATGATCAGGGGCCGGTTCACACGTTAACTTGGAATGACCGCACAAATCGGGATTCGATCGTGGAGTTGGTCAGGTGCGAGTAACCCAGCAGATCGCAATTTTCGTGGGATACGCCGTGGCCTTCACGCTATCGTTCCCGCAAGGGGCATCAGCCCAGACCATGCCCGAGTTTCTTCGGCCGAGTTCCTCGGCAGAGCGTCAGCTCCTCACGGAAAGAATCCGAGAAGAGGCCGAGGGACGACAAGTCGCCGAGGCTGCAATCATTCGCATAGCCCAAGCTATCGAGATTGAGCTCCCAGGAAGAAATTACGACGCCTTCGTTGCCCTGCTAGTGCAACGCCTAGACCAGTTCGAGGCCCTTCTTGCAGAGAACGAACGCTTGAAGGCTGAAAGAGAAGTTATCCCAGAAATCTCGGAGCTCTTCTCAGACTACCAGGCCCTCGACACCGCACTAATGCTCGCGCAAGCTGGCGAATTCGAACAGGCCTTGGAACTCCTGGCCCGCAAGCAGCATGAAATCGAGATGCGTAACGAGTTTCGCCAGTCTCCTTGGCGATCCATCGTTAGAACACGGCACGCTCTTGCCGAGTTAACCTCCGACTATGAACGAGCGTTTCAGGTCAACGTCGAAGCCGCGGAATTGCTTGACTTGAGGATGAGATCCGAGAGAGCCGGGCTCTACTTCGATGCGGCGATGGTACGCTGGCGCGAGGGACGGAGCACAAATAGGCTACCGCCGCTCGTAGCGGCGTTAGACATCTTCGAGTCGAACGTTCTTCCGCTCCTTGACCCTGCCCAAGATGAGCAACGCTGGCCTTGGTTCGCAGCCATGGCGAACAGTGCAACGATTTGCTCGGAAGCAAGCAGGATGTCTGCCACCGCCGACTTGACCACTAGATGCAGAGAGCTGGCGCAAAATGCGCTCGATGCTTTGGATCGAGAGGAGGCACCGGAAATCTGGATCAATCAACTTCTATCTGTCGCGCAGATCTATTCTCTCCAGGCAAGACAGACAAATTCCTTGGAAAGCTATCAGACGGCACTGTCGCTAATTGACCAATGCCTTCAGGAAATCTCTTCCCGGGGATTAAACCAAGATTTCTATTACATGCTCCTCTCAGAGCGAGCCAACGTCATCCAAGAAATCGGTATTTTAACCGGAGACGAATCTTACATACGCGAGGCAATATCGGCCCAAGACCAAGTCGCAAGTTATTACCTTTCCCACGAAGACTGGGACAAATGGATGATGGTCACGATAAACCGAGGGAACTCCATTTATAACTTGTATTACGACTACGATAATATTCCCCTGTACGTAGAGGGAATTAACAACCTAAAGGCCGTCGTTGAAGCGCTAGAGCTAGTCGAAGCCAGCACATCATTGATGATTCTAGCCAGCGGGACTCTGGCTAGCCTGCAGCAGGTCTATGGAGTCCTCGCTGAGGACGGCGCTTCGCTTCGAGACTCCGTTACCACATACTCGTCTTCACTTGACCTGCTCGACCCAGAGACGGCGCCCTATGACTGGCATCGCATCACGCTCAACCGCGCTCAATCGATGTTGGCATATTGGTCCCTGACAGGAGAAGTCGATGCGGACGATCCCGTGATGACCGAAGCGATGATTTCGACGCTCTTTGTGCAAGAGAACTCGATCGTAGAACTCCATGACCTCGCAATGACCACCTACCTCGAATATCGGCTCTTCGTGTGCCTTCATGACTCTGGCCAACCGATACCAAGGAATCGACAGCCTCGAGGAGAAGATGGACAAGCGGGTTACCTTTATTTTCGCTTCGAGGATATGACCGCCGAATCTTGCTCCCTATTCCTTCCAGACGATTACTTGGAGATACGGGAAAGCGAAGCCTCGAGCCCCGCTTAACATAAGATAACTTGCCAACCCGGCCGGCTCATTCCTCCTCCGGGTTTGCCGTGCCGAGCTCGATACCCCTGACCCAGCGCTTCCGGCCGACCTTGCACTCGTGCAACGAGATGAAGAGGTCCCGCGAAGAACCCAGAAGCGCCATCCACTGTTCGACCAACCAGGGTTTGATGAACAGGCTTGTGCGCCAGAGCGGCTCGCCCTTCGCCTTGTCGAGAACGCCGAGCCCATCCGGCGGTTTATAGACGGGCACTTCCCTCCCCCGATAAGTTCGGAAGCGCGGCGCACCATGCTTGTCGAGCGCCGTGATGTCCGCCAGCCTTGCATCGAGATCGCGCGCAGGAGATGCCTCGCCGTAGAGCGTGATCTCGCAGCAATCGTCTTCCCGCTCCTCGGGCGCGGTTATCCTGCCCCGGACAACCAGGGCATTGCGGAATTCGTAGACGGGCTGGTCGTCCAGCGTTTGGAAGGCGTATTGCGGCTCGTAGGCGTAGTGATTGACCCTCGCAGAAACAGATGCCTCACAATCCTCCATCACGATGGACAGGTGCGTATGCACTTCTGCAGTGGCGCGCTTTCGTCTTCCGGGTCCTGGCATGGTCTCCTCCCGCTTCCCTGGCGCCACGTTATCACGCCAAGGCTCCGTCTTGCGAAGGACGCCGATTTCTTAGGCCCTGCAAGCCGAGGTTCTCCGCGGCCATTCCGGCCAAGGAGAATCATGATGGAAATCTCGCGATGCACTCAAGCGGTCCATGACCGCGTGCCCTGGAACCTGGGAACCAGGGTCGGGCCAAAACGCCCGTTCACTCAGAAGCAAATCTGGGCGATCCGGTTCTTTCTCGATCGCGAGCAGCGATTGAGGGACAGGGCCCTGTTCGACCTTGCGATCGACAGCAAACTTAGAGGCTGCGACCTGGTCCAGCTGAAAATTGGTGATCTGGTCAGCGGCTCTGAAATCAGGAGAAGAGCTGCGATCACCCAACGCAAGACAGGAAGACCAGTGCAGTTCGAAATCGCTACAGACGCGCGGGCGAGCTTGGACGCGTGGTTTGAAAAGCGAGGCGGTTCGTTCAACGACTATGCGTTCCCGAGCCGCGTCGACAGGACGAGACACTTGAGCACACGCCAATATGCAAGGCTCGTCGACGAGTGGGCCCTCGCAATAGGTCTTCGAGCCGAAGATTATGGGACGCACTCACTACGCAGGACCAAGGCTTCAATCATCTACAAGGCGACTGGTAACCTAAGGGCGATCCAGATCCTGCTTGGCCATTCGAAGATAGAAAATACGGTGCGATATCTTGGCGTTGATATCGAAGACGCCCTGACCCTGGCTGAAGAGACAGAGATCTGACCAAACTCGGGCGCTAGTTCAGATCGAGCTGGCGTCCGCTATTGGGTGGTTAGCGGACATACCTCTTGAGCACCTGGCTGGCGACTGAAGCTCTCGCAGTAAACCTATGTGTAGCGGGATCATAATCCGCGTTTCGCGGGCTCGAGTCCTTCCTCAGCTACCAATCCAGCTTCAGCCCGATCCCGGGTTACCAAAGCTGCCAGCTCGTTGATTGATGCTGGTGTGTGTCTTAGCCTCAATGCGTTCGCGCCCGGGCGCGCCACTCGCACATCAGTGATCAGGAGAGCAGGTTCGTGACAATCAGGCCTTTAGCCGCGGCGATCATGTTGGCTACCGCGCAAGGTGCAAGCGCCGAAGACAGTGCTCCCCCGGTAACTATTGATATAGTCGAAAGCGACGCCGGCGAATGGACTGTGACCTACAACTTTGTCGAACCGCAGCGAGCGCTTGTCCTCTCACAGGCTCCTGTCGTTTACCGCGAATGGCAACCCTTGAGCGACGGGGTGTCCATGTGGCGGATCGGTCAGATGGAAGGCTTTGTGTTTGATGAGCCGGGCACCTCGGCAACCTTTCGTTTCACCCCGCATACCGGCAATCTACCGGCAGCTTACACACCATTCCTACCGTTCAGCGATGGCAGCTTCGGTGTGCTGACCGGGCAGTTTCGGGTCAAACCGCTTGCCAATCTTGATGACGCCACAAGATTCGATGGGACCGGAGAGGATTGGGCTGAGCCGGTTTTGGAATCCTCTGTATCGTTAAGCTCGCCAAGACGTGGCGATGCCTATGTTGGCCGGCCCTCAGGCGTCGATGGCACCTATATTTTCGTAGGTGACTCCGAGCCAATCGAGGGTGCAAACTTTGCCGGATATGTGGATGACGGTTTGCCCACTTGGCTGGTTGAATCATTTGACTCCGATTTGGGTGTTATCTTCACCGAACTTGCCGATGGCTGGGGTATCGAACTGGCCGAGCCCGCGCGGATCCTGATGGTTTTCAGGGGCTATGAAACTGAAGGATTGAGCTTGGGAGGCGGCGCAATCGGACGCTTGCTTTCGCTGGAAATGGGCGGCGCCGATCTGCGCGAGCCAATACCCGAGATCCGAACTTATGTACGTTGGTTCCTTGCCCACGAAGCGGCCCATGTCTTTCAACAGGAACGGGGCAATATACGCGCCCTTTTCGCTGGCGAGGGCGGGGCTTGGGTCCATGAAGGATCTGCCAATACTTTCTCGCACAATATAGGCGCGAAGCTGGCGGATGATCCTGAAGCGTTTCTTTTCGAGGTATATGGCGAGGCTTACCGCGATTGCCTCGCACACCTTGAAGATGCCCCGCTATCCCGCGCGAGTGAGATGCAAAACTTTCGCGCCAGTTACGCGTGCGGAGACCTTATTGCGCTTGCTACTGATGCAGCCTTGCCTGAACACAACCTCTACAATGTTTGGCGCGCCTTGCAGGCAGCTTCCGAGGACGCCGATGAAAGTGATCGCGTAAGCCTGTATTTCAGGGTGCTTAGAGAACTTGGTGCAACCGAGACGGATATCGCGATATTGCGGCAATTCGCGACCGAACAGCCAGAAGACGCCCAGAGCTTCCTGATCGATACCATGGCTCACTTCGGTCTGCCGCTGACCCTGGATGACGAAAACCAGTTTGTTTCGCTAAAACTTCGCTCCGAAGCCGATATGCTGGCATTGTTCGAGTAGATGAGAAACGTGCCGTTGGAATCATAATCCGCGTGGCGGGGGTTCGAGTCCCTCCTCCGCTACCAGCAAGCAGTAGCTACGTGGATTGCGAAGCCAACGCCTCGCAGCAGTTCATCCCGGTGTCTGCTCTTGGGTCGTTAGCCGACCAGCCCCTTTCGGCTGGCAACGCAGCAAAGCAGACTGTCAGCTTTCAGGAGAGCCGTATGGTGGCTACTTGGGCTGCTCTTGGGTGGAAAGCAGACTTGGTACCCTACCGCTACAAGGCGATTACAGGACCGATTCTGGCGGAGTCAGTCTTCAAAAATCTCAGGCTCCTTCGCGCATTTTCTGCCGCTGTCGTGTTGCGACGGTAGCGAACGATTTAATAACCCGCATTTGGTAAGCTGCCTTTCGACGATGCTAGGGACTTATCGAACCATTTTGGCGCTAATGGTCGTGCTTGCGCATACCGCAGTATCGCATGTCGGTATTGCAAGCGTGTTCGGCTTTTATGTCTTGTCTGGCTACTTAATGACTGCGGCTTGCAGAGGTGTCTATCGAGGACGAATCGGAGCTTTTTGCGCGAACAGGCTATTACGAATTTATCCTTGCCACATCACGTGCCTTGCCCTCGCGGCGACAGTCCTAATGCTTGGTGGCGAGCCGCGTTTCGGAACCGAGCAGGTTCCTCAAACAACGATAGACTGGTTGCGCAATATTTTCCTAATCGACGTCCGTTCGGGCGCGCGGCTCAATCCAGTCACCTGGACAATTATGGTGGAGTTGGTCTTCTACTGCCTAATTCCGTTCGTCGCTGTTACTCGGGAACGGCTGGCATGGTGGCTGGTTGTTAGTGCCGCGCTTTGGCTGCTTTCAGACAGCGAAAAATTGTATACGTTTGCAGGTGCAAGCCTGCCATTCGCCCTTGGTGCTCTAATTACTTACATGCCGAGGCTGCGACCAATGCAGGTGTCGTGGCTGGTGGGAGCTTCACTAACCGGGATGGCCATACTTTATTCGGCAATTGTCTCGGGCACTAAACACGATTTGGTGTCGCTATGGGTTTTGCCGTTGATTTGTATGCAGGCTCTGGCGGTATGGGGATTGAGCCACATTCCCCGACAAGCTTGGGATGATCGAATAGGCGAGCATTCCTACCCGATTTATCTTGCCCATGGTTCGGTGCTTTGCATTTTGACTGCGATACCATTCTTCGATTTCGCAGACGGTTATCAGAAGCACTGGGCCATGTTCTTTGCCGCACTGGCGCTCGTGGTACCGCTTTCATTCGCCTTGGTTCATCTCGTAGAACGACCAATAAGCAGCCTTCGGGCGCAAGTTCGCGCATTTCGGGCACAGGCCGACCCAAAAGACCTAAGGTTGCCGCTACACCGCGCCTGACTATTACGGCCCCTATTGGGTCGATGTCTGCCGGTCGGTTTTTTGGGGGAAACGGACGTCTGATTTAGCCTAATGCGACGGTAACCAATCTTACATGACTATATGAGAGATAGGAGGGAGAGCGGGTCGCACGCTATCGATTGGTTCCATTATGTCATTCGAGAACTTCCGAAAGTCCTTCAGGGATTCTTTGGGCTCCAAAGCGAGCAAAAGTGTATCGGCGAGAGATTCAGACTTCTCGATCATTAGGGAGATTGAAGAGGTCGGGGTCGGAATTTTCTGGGCGTCTGACATTGATGGCAGCATCGCTTACCTGTCAGAGAACGCGATAGCCTCTTTGGGTTGTGAATCGGCAGATCTCCTCGGCCGACCGTTGGTAGAGGTATTCCGGGACTGCGGTAGCGCAGAATGTAAAGGCGAAAGCCGCAATTTGGCATTTCGTCTTCAATCTAGGACGACCCTTGATAATTTGATCGTTAAGGTTGCGCCTGGTCAAGGCGCTGAAGCGCGAGGCACTCGTTACTGGCGCATTTGCGGCGCCCCATTCATGAATGAAGAAGGCGACTTCAAAGGATATCGGGGAAACGCTACCGATGTCACAGAAGAGTTCAGAGCGCAGAAAGAAATTGCAAGACAGTCGCAATACGATGAGCTTACCGGTTTAGCCAATCGACGTCGCTTAAGCGAGCGACTGGCTGGGATATTGCAGTCATTCAAGGGACGCAGCTGTGCCTTGATGATGCTCGACCTCGACCGCTTCAAACAAGTGAACGACACTATGGGCCATCCGGCCGGTGATGAATTACTCAAGCAGGTCGCAGATCGTCTCAAGGCACTGGTAAAGGATATCGGTGAAGTGGGCCGACTAGGCGGAGACGAGTTTCAAATCCTCCTTCCAGACTTCGAGGATCGTGGTGAGCTGGGCGAACTTGCGGGACGTATCGTGCAGATGTTGTCTCAGCCCTATTCGATCAACGGCAGACGGGCCAACATTGGAACATCGATCGGGATCGCGATTGCCCCGTTCGACGGCATAACCGCAACTGAGCTGATCGGTTCTGCCGATATGGCGCTCTACCGGTCCAAGGAGGATGGCCGGGGCCTGTATCGCTTTTACACGGCCGAGCTTCGTGATGCGGCCAACATTGGCCTTCGTCTCGAAGAAGAATTGCGCGATGCTCTCGAGAGCGGTGAGTTGAACATGATATATCAACCGCTCGTCGACCCGAGGACAAATCGGGTGAAGTGCTTCGAGGCATTGATGCGTTGGAATCACCCCCAAAAAGGAGCGATTTCACCCTCGGTGTTCATTCCGATTGCCGAAAGAAGCGACCTCATTCTTAAGCTTGGAGAATGGGCCCTTGAGCAAGCCTGCCAGGATGCGGCGCAGTGGCCGGATCATCTGCGAGTGGCAGTGAATGTCTCGGCGAAGCAATTCCTGCAGGCCAATATGCCCAAACTTGTCGCGTCGACGCTGAAACGGAGCGGGCTTGCGCCCTCACAATTAGAGCTTGAGGTCACCGAAAGTGTATTCGTTGGCGGCGTTGACGCCGTTGACCAGACCTTCGAGAAGCTCGACCGTCTGGGTATTCGATTGGCCATGGACGATTTCGGCACCGGATATTCCTCGTTGGGTTATCTCAAGCGAGCGCCATTCGCCAAGATCAAGATCGACCAGAGTTTTGTGCGAGGTTGCACCGAAAGCGGCGATTCAAATCCAGCGATCATCTCGGCTGTCGTAGCACTTGCGGGGGCACTTCAGATGGAAACCGTCGCAGAGGGCGTTGAAGCTATGGACGAGCTGGCACTCGTAACGGAGCGCGGGGCAGACTTGGTCCAAGGCTATGTATATTCTCATCCCTTAAGTCAGGACGAGATCCTGGCGAAATTTGCTGAAGGGGAGTGGATCTTCAAGGCTGAAGGGCCTCCTCGCTATCGGACAGATCGAATGTCAATTTATCGCAGGGCCGGTCTTATTCACGAAGATCACTACTACGATATCATGCTGCGAAACTTGTCGAAGACAGGTGCCAGGATTGAAGGGCTGGCAAACGTTCCGGTGGGGACCGAGGTTGTTCTCGATCTTGGTGGCGGGCAACTTGTGGTCAGCGAAATCATTCATTCGACTGAATCTAGCCAAGGCCTGCAATTCGAAACGCCTCTGATAAGCGACGGATACAGCGGCTTTATGACCCGCCATCGGGTTTCGCCGTATCTACTGGCAGAAGCTGGTATGCCTCTCGCGGCGCTTGGAGCGGGCAACACTCCCTTTGTTCGCCAAAGCACGCAGCCGCAACGACCGCCGAAATTCATTCAATTAAACCCGACGCCAAGGGCTGGCATAAATTGAGAGACGAACGCGCCCAAAGGTATGAAGACCGTCGAGCCAGCGACCGACGGTCCGTGTCCATTGATGCCATGATGAAAGACGGTAGGGGCGCTTACTGTCGTGGGGTCATCAAAGACATTTCCGAAGGTGGTTGCTATATCGAGATTACGGTCGGTATCCCAATAGTCTACTGGCACTACGCGATCAAATTTGCCGGCATTGAAGCACAGGCGGTTTTCACAGCGTGGACAAGCGATGGAAAGGCGGGGTTGGAGTTCTCCAAACCTTTATATTCGCCAATTGTGGACGATCTTGTTAGCCGTTTCCCCAACCATTAGCTGACGATATTAAGTAGAAACTCTTTCTCTAGCGAATACCATGTTGCTGCATTCCGAGAAAATTTCCGCCTAAATTCAAGAATGAGGTCGCGATACCTCCTTTATCCAATCTGCAGCTTGTTTCTCCCGAGTTCATGCAAGACTCATCCAAAATTAACCCAAAGACGTTACTGCATTCTATGGCGCCGCCCAACGCGACCCATCCCTGCAGCGCCCAAACCCCTAGGCCCCGCATTGAACCTGCGGGGCCTAGATTTTTATCTGCTACTGATAAATCGTTTCTCGAACATAAGGCTCTTGCTGCACGGCAAAGGGGCGAGCAAGCGGTACTCTCGACGAACGTCTGAAACTGGGTCGTAAGCAGACGTTCCGAGCCTCGACCGTCCTAATGTCCGCTAACGACCCAAAACCAGCCGGTCGGGTGACGACCCAAAAAACGCCATTCTAAACGCCAAAGTCACCGTATAGCGACACCAGAAGTGTAGCAGTTGCTAGCGCCAAAATAGCATAAAGAAGGCGGTTCTGTTGTCGTGCCGAACCTGAGATCGCGTCATTAGTATTGACCGTTATTTTATCAGTTGCCTGTCCGAGACCCTCTCGCAAACCATCCTCTAGCCTCGCTCCGACCGCTTTTACCTGCTCACCTATCGCTTGTATTTCACCCCTAATCTCGCCGAAATCCGTCTCGGAGAAGATTCGCACAGCTTGCGAGAGGGAGCCCGACGCAGCTGAGAGGCTCTCCTGACATCCAGCGAGGCTGTTCGACAAACCGTCCAACAATTCGGCCGTCTCGGTGAGCTTCCTATCAGTGCCTTTCAGTCGTCCCTTCAAGTCTGCGAAAGACTCAAGCTCGGCCACAGCTTGCTCAAGCGCTTCTTTTGCTTGCTCAACCTCACGTTCTAAATCCGCCATTACCGTCATGCGTTCACCCCAATAATTCCTTCACAAGGCTGTCCTGTTCAAATTCCGATAAGGCCTGACTTCCGCGATTGATCGTGGCTTCCTGTACCGGGAGCATAGAGGAGCAGCTTGCGGCGGCCATAGCATCAGGCGCAAAATTGCGAAGCGCCGTGATCCCATCCTCTAGCAAGGTCGGATCAATCCATTTACGGGATCGAGCATTCGCGAAAACCACTGCCATTGGGAATCCAAGAGTGGGCACTTGATCTGCTAAGGCGCCCAAACGGCGTGCCACGTTGCGCATTTCATCTTCAGCGACTGAATATCGTTCCTGCGCCTGCCTGAAAACAGTTTCTAGGGCCTGGACCGCGATTGCCTCCTCAGCGTCCTGACACATCATTTCGCTGTAGGCACGCATTATCAAAAGACCGGGGTGGTCAGGATATGATTCCAGTGCTCGGATCGCCAGACCCCTGATTTCTCCCGCCTCAATCGGCGTTTGGACAGACTCGAGAAGCTCAATCCATGGATCAAACTTAACCTCTTCAGCCGTAACGAGATCCTCAAGTTGCTCCGCTCCGATGCCCTCTTGAAGGTAGTCGAGAAGGCGTTGTCTTATTTCAGGGTCGTTTGAGCTGTTTCTTGCAAGCAAGACTGCTTCTTGAATGGCGCGCCTCCTTGAGCGCTCAATCACATCATAGACGAAGTCGATCAGCAATTCGGCGATGGCCACCACAAACTCACGCGCTTGATCATCCGATAGTTCGGCTAGACGGTCCTCGAATTGCTTTACCCTGCCTGGCTGAGATGCTCGAACATACTGCAAAAGTGATTGGCGAGACCGTTCCGGACTGAAGCCACGCAAATGTACAACGAATAGCGAACTTCCAAAGTCCACCTCATAATCATGCACCACCCCAATCCGTACCAGCCGGTGGAGTGCTCGCTCTTGGCGATTACGATCCTTTGCGAAGCTGATCTGTATTTCATCGGCGCGCGTCAAATCTCCGAGCTGTTCTAGCAACTCGACTATTGCGTTTCGCTCGTCCTCTTGTCCTGCGAATGTATTGAGATGAAACCACAACGCCCTCGTGACGTCATCATCGGTGCTTCTATTCGAAAGCTGGTTGTAGACAGTTTTTAATTCGGAAAGATCAAGGTCAGGGTCGAGAAGCTTGTTGCTTCTGCCCTCATCAAATTCATTAAAGATTATCGCACAATGCGCCCGGTCACGATCACGGCCTGCGCGGCCTGCTTCCTGATAGTAGGCCTCGAGAGAGCCGGGCATCCCGACGTGGACCGTATATCGGATATTGGGCTTGTCGATTCCCATCCCAAAAGCTTTTGTCGAGACGAGAATAGGGGCCTCGTTCTGTTTGAACGCAGTTGCGTTCTCACGCTTCAGGCTTTCCCAGTCGCCATCAATCCCGCGGGGCGCCTTGCCAGAATACAGAGAGGTGGTCGTAGCAGTCGCTTGCCTGACGACCTCACTTACGTGGCCAACTCCATGAGTTTTGCCATTTACAAATGGAACAAAGACGATGCCAGATGCGGTGCGTCGACCAGTCGGCTTGAAGAATTCCTGGGCCGGCAATTGAAAGATGTTTGGAAGCTTGTTTAAGGTTCCCCGTATCGCTCCATCAATGTCGGCGCCGCGATCAAAGCGGGTCACGCTGAATTCAAGCTCAGGCCGATCAAAGCTTGGCGGCCTGATCAGGGCATTTGAGTTTGAGCGGTCGATATTGAGATCAGTCAGCAGGTCGCGAAGGACAGCCCGAGACGCGGTGCCGGTAAGTGCTAGAATTGGCGGCGGCGAGCCTTCTGTGTCCTTTCCAAATTCACGAATGTTTCTGGCAAGATTTAGATACGCCGGCACAAAGTCATGCCCCCACTCAGACACGCAGTGAGCTTCGTCGACGACGGCGAGGTTTATAAGCGAGGTCTGGGCGAGACTCCGGAGGGTGGTACGAAAGGCCGGGCTCTGCAGTCTCTGTGGCGAATGAAGGACAAAGAAATACTCCCCTCGTTCAATGCCAAGAAGCAGGCGCCGGCGCTCTTCCTCGCTGCTAACCGCCGAGGTGATGCCGGTTACCCTGTCGATACCGTAATTGGCGAGCCCTTCGACTTGGTCCTCTATCAGTGCAACTATAGGATCAATCACTATCGTGATGCCAGGCAAGAGCAACCCGCAAAGCTGATAGACTAGGCTCTTCCCGGCACCTGTGGGCAGCAAAACGACGCTGTCTTCCTGCCTCAAAGAATTAAGGCATGCTTCCGCTTGCAATTCCCTGAAGGCCCGCTTCCTAAAGACATGGCGCAGGAATGTTCCAAGTGCTTCAATTTGTCCTGCCGCGTCTCCGTCGGAAATGCCCCTTCGAACATTTTCGAAAGAACTTTGAAGTGCGAGAGGCACCGGGAGAAAACAACCTCGGATGACAATGTCCGCCTCCGTCTGCCCTTCTCCAAGTGCATGATAGGGGCCTGAGTCAAGATCAACCGCAATAGCAAAGAACCCATCGGTGGACGGCTTCTTTCGCATAATCTTGCTAGCCCAGCCGCCATTATCTTTCTGGAAGCTAATTACCTTCCCGCCATCAGATATCTCAACCGCGCTAGGAGAAACCGACAAGCCGTAAAGGGTGTCGATGGAAGAGAGCATTTCGAGTAGGTCAATAAGCGCCGGGCGCGCCATTCCATTTAGCCCGATGCAGTTGATCTTCCAATCCGCACCTGGTTGTAGCCAGCCGAGCTGCAATGCCTTCACGACCCCGAATTGAAACTTGCTAGCCCTTGTACAATCTCGGATTGCACCGACAGAGCGGGACGTGTGATGGTCAGAATCCTCCTGTCCGAGCGGAGATATAAATTCCTGAATCCGCTGGAGCGCCCCGCCCTTACTCTGATCAATCTCCTGATTAGGAACCCGCACCACTTCGACTGAAAGCTTCTTCAGCGCTTCATCCCGTGTTGCGTCAATTTCGGGATCTTGAGCATGTTCCGGGCCGTCCAACTCAATCGCAAGCGCCCCGGCCACCGGATGAGCAAAAAGAAAGTCGACCCTGCGCTCTGATGAATTTTGGAGGCCGGCGGCCGACATGAGTGTGTCGAGGCTCGCCTGGGGCCAAATCCAATGACCCGCTGCAGCTCCGCCAATTCCCGGTAGAAGCGTCTTGAGGAACTTTCGCTCGCGATCACTGTCAAACAATGGAACAATTGAGCTTGCCTCGCGGTCAAGCCCCGCCTCAAATTGAAAGTTGTCACGTGCCGCCAGTGTGCGCACGATCCCGCTCTGTTCAATGCGAAGAGACCCGCCTGACTTTAGCCGAAAGCCGAGCTCAGTTCCCGTCAACTCCTCAACTTCGTCAAGCAGCCCGTTTTTATCTAGCGCTGCGCTTTCAATACTGAGTGTCGGAAGCGGCGCATGGCCGCGCTGCAAAATCTTGAGCAAAAGACCCGCTGCGAGGCGAGCATTCGCATTTGAGGTTCGAGGCCTGTCTTTCTTTGTCAGCAGTTGCGATTGCGAAACCAGTCGAGAAAGTGGTTCGTTCGGCCTGCCGAGTGCTTCTACAGCAAATTCCGGAAAAGAGCCGATCGCAGTGTATTCGGTGAACCAGCCAGCCCTCGCGATACGGTCCGACCAGGAGACGGCTAGTTGAGTCTTTGGCTCTTGGTGTCGGTACTCAGTCTCTGGGGAATTAGGAGGAGGCGCATAAGTGGCGGCTTGAGTATCGTCTAAATCTCGCGTCCCTCGGCAATCAGGAAACTTAGTGCATCCCCAAAACCTGTTGCCGGCCCTAGGGCCCTTCTTGACAGAGCGGAGCTCCATACGTGATCCGCAGGTAGGATTAGGACAGAAAGGTGATTCGTCACTCATGAACACTGCACTTAAGCAAAACGGAATTAGATTTCATACCACTTAGTGCGCTCGCGCAGGCTAGGCGGTTTTGCGGACTTGAGCTACGGAAAGCAAAAGCAGGCGCGTCAATGTCGCGATCATCACAATGCTATCATTGGATCGTTTAATACGGCATCTAATGCGACGGCTGTAGCCAAACCGATCCCCAGATCGCCCATCGCGGATTTCAGTTGGAGCCAGTCGACACGCTTCTCCTGGAGGACTGCTCTTGCTGAGAAGGCCGCGCCCACGAGCAGTGATGCAGAGCCAATGCCGAAAATTTCTTCGGCAATAGTTGGATCGTATTCATCTGAGAGCGCTCTCCAGACCTCACGTTCCAGATCCCGATTTGAAAAGCCAGAACTGCCGATGCCATCAACCATCTTAGCAACCTCTTCGGTCGCTATGATATCAATTTCCGGATACCGCTCCAGGTGTTCAAAGATGTGCATTGGGTCTTCGACTGCCTTCACCTGGATCTGTTGGATCACTTGACCATCCAAGACATATTCGACGTCGTAGCCTGGCTGGTTCAGTGCCTCGGCGATTTCAGCGCGGACCATGTCTGCGTCTGCGTTCTCTGAAGCCACAACTAGCATTTCGTGATAGATGCCTTTGACGTTCGAAACGACGCCTCGAAGCTGAATTGGGTCGAGACCACGCAGATAATACCGGAGCTCCTCAGGAGTTGCATCTGCAAGATTAGCCTTGGAACGTCTTAGCGCGTCGAGAACCATTAGCTCATCACGGCTTGGCGCCTGCAACGAGCCATCAATAGTCCTCTGGAGGGTCACTGCGATAATGACTGCGGCGCTCCGGGTCTTACTTATCATCGGTCAAGATACTTCCGTGTCACCTGGGGAAGTTCGTGGAGGGTTTGCTGCATGCGTGCGCCGGATGAAAACGTAAGCGGAATGCGCCTTGGGTTTCCTCTCTCCCTTGCATAGTTGTGCCGAAGATCAGCCAAGAGCGCCTCCACACCGACCTTGAAGAAGAAATCAATGGCTCGCTTGGCGGCTCTCGTCATCGGCTCCCGTCGCTCTATTGCTGACATTAAATTCATTCGTTCTGCTCGCGCCGCCGACGCGAGACGGAGAGCGGCATAGAGCATGGCCTGCTCTGGAGATGATAGGCTTTGAGGATCTTTGCCTTTGGAGAATAGCCGCTTCCGGACGTAAAGCCCGACCGGAATGGCCGCCGCCAAAGCACCGCCGGTTAGGATGACTCCACCGCCGACTGCTCCAAAACCAAAAATTGATCCAATCCAATAAAGCGAAGCGGTGTTAAATGCTGCACCAGACAGGCTTGCTATTGCAGTTCCAGTCCCGGCAGTGCCGAACAAGCCGATAGCCCCCAAAGTGCCCGTCATCACTCCAGCAGCAGCAATTTTCGAAACCGCAACACCAACGATTCTCTCAACGGATTTTGTTGGCTGTTCCAGAATTGCCGCTGCAGCCTTCGTGAGCGCCTGCTCCACCTTGTCGAGGTCTTGGGCAGCCGCCCGGGTCTCCTCCAAAGCCTTGGCGTCAGTCAAATTCCTAATTCCCGCCTTCGTCTTGAGCTAGAATCTGATCTACGCGACTTAGCGCTAAGAACCTAGTCTCTAGGGGCGAACAAAGGGTCTGCTTTCCACCCAGTTGTGGACGTTCGATGTTGCCACTTTGGGCTCACACTCCGCACCAAGGAGCTTTTACGGACCGGGCTCTATTGTCGGCCATTTAGGTAAAGGGCGGCCAAGCTGGATGTTCCAGCGTGACCGCACCCCTGTCCGTCTGGTCTTACTCGTCGTCCTGAGTGTTCTCATGGAACTGATAGTCACGGTGCCAGGCATTCACGTCTTCAAGATAGGTCGGATATGAAGTTCCAAAGGCGAAGTCCGAATTGTCTCCATAGAGCACAAGAATACCCTCAAGCGGTTCGTCGCCGTCGTTGACAATTCGATGCCTCACAAACTGCGGGATGAAAATGCTCATGCCTTCGGTGATTTCGACCGGACCATCATCGCTGTAGAGTGTGGCTTGGCCCGAAGTTACGACGAACAGGTTCGGCATCTGACCGAATTCCATACGCGGATCATCGTTTGCTACTTCCTGCGGCCCGATGCTGAAATGCATCACACGAAAACCCTTCATCATATGCAGGGCGGTTGCCTGCGCACCGTGGGTCATCAATGAATTGTCGCGCCCGAACCGAGTGATCTCCGGTTTGCCCTTGGTGAAGAAGTGCGAGAGGGCAATGTACATGTCCCCCTCGTCGCCGGATGTCGATGCGAAGCCGTCCATATCGCGCGTTTCGACCCCCACGCGGTCGCTACCAAAGCTCTGCATAGCAGCGGTGCCGGCGTTGACCTCACCAGACGCAATCCTCTCGAGTACATCGAGACTGGCGATTTCGAAATACCATGTCGGCTGCTCGGGGGCACCGCGAGAAAGAACGATATCATGCGGACCAAAGCTGTGATCGGTTAGCCGGCCACGCGCCGACGCGGTCTCGTTGCGCCTAACCTCGACGCTCCACCATTCCTGGCCCAGCTTGACCCCAAATCGCGAATTTAGCGCCATCGGATCGTTCCGGTAATCAGCGACAAATTCGCGTAGGATCGCATCCACCCGCTCACTCTCGGCCTCGCTAATTGAGGCAACGCTTTCTACCTGATTATTGTGCTGAGCCATGGCCACTCCCGGCGTCGTTGTACCTGATGCTGTAACTGCAGCGAGCCCGGTCAAGATTATCGATTTGAGACGCATCATCCACTCCTCCGTATTAGTGTTATACGCAGGCAATACACGCACAGATTATATTGAGCAAGCGTTTAATTTAGCGGTCGGTCGTCTCTCCTCTCAGCGCGCGTGAGAGCATCGAAGCAAGGGTGTCGGTAAAGATGTCGAGATCTGGGGTGCTCATTGGGCGGCTCAGTTTGCCAACGGTGGCTTCACGCATCTGGGTCGCAACCGTAAAATGAATCAGCGGGCCGACAATTGCGAGATGCACGATCTGCGGGTCCCAGCCGCGAGCCTCGGCATCCAAAGGAAGTGTATCGAGCACTTTCTCGGTCAATGCCATGAAGCTACGCAAGGTGTTGGCGGTGTCAGGATTTAGCAGGCGATCGGGGTCCATCTGTTCCCGCAAAATCATCGGTGCGAGATGCGGTTGCGAGGCGATAGCACGCGAAAGGATGCGGACTAGCTTAATCTCGGGAAGTTCGGCACTTGAAAGGTCGCCCTCCTGCGCCAGCCGCTCTGCTTCCGCCACCGCATCAGCCAAGATCTCATCGTACAGGCCGCCCTTTCCGTTGAAGTGGTAAGAGACGAGCGCCTGATTGCAGCCCGCCCGATCAGCAATGTCGCGAACACCCGTAGCGCGATATCCGCGGGTCGCAAAAAGCTCGGCGCCGGCGGCCTTTATCATTGCTCGGGTGTCAAGTGTGCGTTGCTGGGTCGCGCGTCTCCGGGTTTTGATGGTAGCCATTTAATCAAGGTTAAGCGTGCGTTTAATTTAGGTCAAAGCAAAGATCATGCTGAAGCCTTGAGCGCCGCCTTCTTCAAATGTCTCTTTCCCACCCAGATGCGGATATTCGACGAGGCGAACGCACAGACGTCAGATGCTGGGATCTTGTCGGTATCCACCGCTGGGTTTCCCGCGAATGGATAATCCGCTCATTTTGCATTACGAAGATGGCCTTTCGCATCCGGGGGGAACGCGATGTCAAAATATGCCAGTCTGATTGTTCCGGCAGCACCAAGTGATCGGTTCACAGAAATTGATGCGCTGCGAGGTTTTGCACTTTTCGGGATATTGCTGGCAAACTTGCCAAATTGGGTGGGACTAGGAGCGATTGGTCCCGATCGGATGCCTGAGCTGATGGGGAGCATATCGCTTCCGGCCTTTACGGTCTTCTTCAACGGGCTGCTGGACGGGAAATTCTACACGGTCTTCTCCTTGCTCTTTGGACTTGGCTTCTCGCTTCAGCTGGACCGGCTCGAAGCGAAAGGAGCTGACGGGCTGGCGATCTTTTATCGTCGAATGGCCGTCCTGTTATTGATTGGATTGATACACCTGTCCTTCATTTGGTCGGGTGATATTCTGACCGCCTACGCGCTCCTGGGCTTCGCACTCCCATTCTTTCGTCGGCTGTCTGATCGCAATTTGTTGTTCACAGCAGCCGTCATCCTTTTCGCGATACCGCTACTTGGCGTTTGGTTACTCAACATGCGCAACCCTGGTTGGCTCAATCCATTATGGGAGGGAGGGGTCTTTCTTTGGGAGGCAGCAGGCGGTGACCGCGATGCTGACTACTTCGAGGTTCTCGCCCATGGTGGCTTAAGGGAACTTGGTTGGCGGGCCGCATCAGAGTGGGCATTCAACCTAACCGACAAACTCGACACTTGGCGGTTTGCCAAAGTTCTTGGAACCATGCTGCTCGGCATGTGGGCAGGGCGCAAACTCGTTCGCGGAGAACTTCTGGGAAATCGCAAACTCCTATGGAGCCTTTTCATTGGTGGGATGGCGATCTCGGTTCCTGTCAACTGGATCTACATCCAGCAGCCCCCTCATGCCCAAACACACTGGTCATCCCTGATCGGCACTGCTCCGGCTGGAATTGCATATGCTGCTGGCTTCCTTCTCGTGATCCCGCATTTGCCAAGAGTATGTTCAGCCCTGGCTGCAGTGGGTCGTATGGCGCTGACGAACTACCTGCTTACAAGCCTTGTCGCGGGCTTCGTCTTCTATGGCCTCGGGCTCGGAATGATGGGCACCATCATGCTTGATGTCACCTACGTTGGAGGGCTGATATTCTTCGGCCTAATGGTGATCGCGAGTAAGTGGTGGCTTGCTGGGCATCAGCAGGGCCCAATGGAAGCGCTGTGGCGGAGGTTGACATACCGAAAGGCTCGGACTGAGCCAGCGGTTCAGCCTGCGGCTTAGTTGTCAGCGTCCGCTTTCCACCCAATCTGAGATGTTCGGGCCCAGTTTCTTAGTTGTCAGAGAAGACATCCCCCGCGGCCAAACTGGCCAAGGAGAATGAAGATGACCTACTCACAGTTTGATCCGGCGGCTCAGAACCGCGTGCCATGGAACTCGCTGCGAAGAAGAAAGTAAATTCACTAGCTTCAGGCCCAGGGTTGGTTCAGTGTGGCTTGAGTCCGAAGGAAGTCGATCGGGCACTTGGGGGCTTTTGATGCGGATAATCATTCTTGTCGGTGCGATTGCCTGCGCCACCTATGGCCCCGTAGCTGCGCAAGAAGTCGAAGCGCCTTTACCGCTGCCCGTCCAGCTTCGTAGTGAAGGCAATGCCATCCTCCCAGCTGGTACAGAGATCCAGCTGCGAATGAATGAGACCATCACGACGAGTGGCAACACTTGGCAGGAAGGTGACACTTTCAACCTCGTTGTCGCTGAAGACGTTATGCTCGGTCAGTACATCGTTATTCCAGCAGGGACCCCTGCAGTCGGACGAATAACCTGGCTCACCAGTCGAGGCATGTTCGGCAAGTCTGGCAAGATGGATGTCGAACTCGAACACATCGAGATTCATGGACGCCAGATTGCGATCAACGGAACCTATCGTCAGGAAGGCGAAGGAGCGACGTTGGAAACGCTCGGCGGGGTATTGGTGGCGGGTGTGTTTGGCGGGATCGTAACTGGCCGCAGTGCACGCATTCCCAACGGTCGGGAACTGCGCGCGACAACTGAGGCTCCAATCGAGCTTGCCATCGCGGCAAGTGAGATCGACTACGATCATCAAGCTTCGACGAGCGAGATACTGGAACGAGGGAGACCTGACGCGGTGAGCGTCAGGCGTACACCTGGCGTCCACCCTTCTGCAGCACTGGTGCAGCAGCGGCGTGAGTATGACGAAGCGCTAGAGACCGCGCGCCAGGAATCCGCCGGGCAGGTGGAGCTGGCGCCCGAAGGGGAGTGATTGGTTGGCGATTTTCCACGCAAGTGTGGACACGCCAAGCTCAAGAATTTGGCCGAACAGCGAGTGATGCATCGATAAGCGAACACATTCGGTCGTGATTTCAATCATCTCTAGAGCGAGAGCTTCGCGCCAGCCCCGCCCTCACTCAAGACGCAACGCCCTCGAATAGGTCTCGGATCTCACGTGAATGGACACGTCGTCGCCGGGGAAACGGTGGCCGTCGACGACCTGCGGTTCAGAGGGGGTTCCATCGGAACATCTGAGTTGGTTCATTCTGCCACTTTCGGGGCATCCGCCTACGCCTCACTGGATCCAGGGAGATCGTATTCATGCCAGCTATCACGTTTCGCCTTCTTCATGAGCCGGTCAAACTCTCGCAGCTCTTCGTCATCGAGCCTGCGGAGGTCAAACACGTCGTCAAAGACCGCGCCGGTGGGTGGCGGGCGCTGAAAGATGGGCTCGAGATACTTGAGTATGGGGATCACCTTCTCCGGTGAGCCGGTGAGCAACTCCACCGTCAATTTCTGGTACGCCGCTTCGATAACTGTCAGATTCCTTGTCTTCCCTCCGATCTTTACGGGAACCTTCCTGTACAAGGCCTCGCGCGCCATGGTCTCGAGCAACGGGCGATGGCGCGGCCTTCCTGCTGGGTTTCCGGACTGCCCCTTCTTGAAGCGTGTTTCGACCGGCGGCTTGCCATAGCCCACTTCGTAGCTTCGTTCATTCGCTACCAGCTTCCTAGCCTTGGCCATTGCTATCTCCGGACAATATCCCGCATGCAATCCGCTCGGGCGTCTTGCCCGTCGCCTTCTCATAACGAGCTAGGGCGACATCGACGTAACGGGGGTCAAGCTCAATGGCCCGGCATCTTCGTCCACAGCGCTCGGCCGCCAGGATTGTGCTGCCCGAACCCGCAAATGGATCCAGCACAAGGTCACCGCGGGACGAGCAGTCCATTGTCGCATCTGCGATCATGGCGACCGGCTTTACGGTCGGGTGCATGGCGAGCTTCTCATCCCGACCTTTCTGGAAGCCGCTCATCCCCTGGTAGGTCCACAGGTTGCTGCGGTTGCGGCCGTGAACGCCGAGCTTCACATTGTTCTGGTGGGGCCGGGTGCCAGACTTGAACACCACGACAAACTCGTGCTGCGATCGGTAGAGCGATCCCATGCCTGCATTCGGCTTGGCCCAGACACAAATGTTCTTGAGCTCCGAATAAGCCTTCCGGCCAACTGCGATGAGCTGGTCTACATGGCGCCAGTCCATGCAGATGAAATGGATCGAGCCATCGGTGCTGAACTGCGCCAGATGCCGGCAGAATGTCGCCAGGAACTCCGAGAACTCTGCATCCGACATTTCCCCGGCCCCTTGGACAAACTCGCGATGGCGGGTTTTACCAAGCCCGGAAACGTGGCCATCGATCGGCACGTTGTAGGGTGGGTCAGTGAACACGACATTTGCTCGTTCGCTGCCAAGCAAGGCTACATAGGACTCAGCCTGGAGCGCATCTCCGCAGAAGAGCAGGTGGTTCCCCAATCGCCAGAGGTCACCGGGCCTTGCCACCGGTTCTACGTCTTCAAGTCGAGGGATCTCGTCCTCGTACTCGACGCCCGCTTCCACAAGCCGGCTTTCTTCGAGCACCTGGTCAATCTCAGCCATCTCGAACCCGGTGTCGGTAATCTCGAATTGCAGGTCCATGTCCAATAGGGCCTGGAACTCGACGGCGAGTTGGGGAAGGTCCCAACCAGCGAGTTCAGCCAACTTGTTATCCGCGAGCATGTAAGCCTTGCGCTGCGCTGGGGTTAGATGCTCGAGGCGGATAACCGGCACCGATTGGAGTTCGAGGCACTTGGCCGCCTCGAGCCGACCATGCCCGGCGATGACCACGTTTCGCTTGTCGATCAGGATCGGGTTATTGAACCCAAATTGTTCGATCGAGTTGGCGATCTTGGCGATCTGGCTTTCGCTGTGCGTGCGGGCATTGCCTGGATCGGGTTTGATGGACCCGATCGGAACCCAGCTGACTTCAATGCTCATCGCTTTGTTCGTCTTTCTGCCGGCAACGCAGTGTGTCACCGCAAGCAAGACTAGGTTTCCAAATCTCGGAGAACTACCGCCGTCAGTACGACGTCGGTTTGGCCGCCAGAACCACGAGAATCTTCCCAGTTAAGTCCCTAAGAATTCCCTGTTCGGCGGCTAATAGTTCCCTGTTATCCGCGTAGGGAATTTCGCGCCTAAGCATATGACCTTTCGAGGCAAATTTGACCAAGCCTTCGGCTGCAATTGGCAAATTTCCCTGTAAATCGCCGAAAACAGGGAAATTGCTTAGTGAGACCGCTTAGGTCTCGACTGCGTCGCGCACCACGCACTCGCGGTTCCCGGCATATTCGAACCAAATCCCTGTGCCTTGCCTGTCCGCCGCAGTTACAAATCGCGACGCATAGCGTCTTGGCAAGTGGCCAAGTCGCTGCAAGGATATGCGCCAACGAGAGGGTGCGGGGATCGGGAGTCCCCGACGGAGGGGATTTACGAACATGCCTATTCACGCTCGCCTGCGGTCTGTCTGCCTGGCCTTGCCGGCCATGCTCCTGTTCGCCACCGGCGCGCAGGCCCAGGAGGGTCCGGCGCGCTGGTCCGATCCGGCGACCTGGCCATCGGGGGAAGTGCCGGGCGAAGGCGAGGCGGTGACCATCGCGCGCGGGACCGAGGTGGTGCTCGACGTCAGCCCGCCGGCCCTGCGCAGCCTCACCATCGACGGCAAGCTGACCTTCTCGAACGAGCACGACCTGGCGCTGGCGACCGAGTGGATCTACGTGCGCGGCGGCGCGCTGGAGATCGGCACGGCGGATGCTCCGCACACCTCCAATGCCACCATCACCCTCACCGACACCGTGCCGGGCGAGGACATCAACACCATGGGCGATCGCGGGATCATGCTGATGGGCGGCACGCTCAGCCTGCATGGCGACCGCGAGAACGCCTGGAGCAAGCTGGCGCGCACCGCCGAGGCGGGCGCCACGCAGATCGAGGTGCTCGATGCCTCGGGCTGGCGCCCGGGCGACGAGATCGTGCTCGCCTCGACCGACTTCGACCCGCGCCAGGCCGAGCGACGCCGCATCACCGCCATCGACGGCAACCTGGTCACGCTCGACGCGCCGCTGGAGTACATGCACTTCGGCGAGATCACCTTCGGCGTCGACGAGCGCGGCGAGGTCGGCCTGCTGACCCGCAACATCCTGATCCAGTCGTCGGAGGACTCACAAGAGAGCTATTTCGGCGGACACATCATGGCCATGGCCGGCTCGCGCATGTTCGTCTCGGGGGTCGAGCTCAACCGCATGGGCCAGCACCTGACGCTGGCTCGCTACCCGATCCACTGGCACCTGATCGGCGAGGGCCAGGGCCAGTACGTCCGCAACTCCGCCATCCACGACAGCTTCAACCGCTGCGTCACCGTGCACGGCACCAACAACGCGCGGATCGAGAACAACGTCACCTTCAACACGGTCGGCCACTGCTTCTTCCTCGAGGACGGGATCGAGACCGGCAACCAGTTCATCCGCAACCTCGGCATCCAGACCAAGTGTCATCCGACGCTGGACTGCGTGCCCACCAACCTCGCCGCCAACGGGGAGAGGGATGCCCTGTTTGCGGATCCTGCAGCCTACCGGGAAGCCAGCTTCCACGGGGGGAACACCCTGCTCCCTTCGGACAACACGGTATCGTCCTTCTGGATCACCAATCCGGACAACAGCTATATCGACAATGTCGCGGCCGGCTCCGATCAGGTCGGTTTCTGGCTGTCCATACCGGAACACCCCAATGGCGCCTTCCTGGGTACGGAGATCGCCGCCAACACCTGGCCGCGCCGCACGCCGCTGCGCGAATTCCGAGGCAACACGGCCCATTCCAACTTCGACGGGTTCCTGATCGACCGGCACATCGACCAGGACAACACTTTCGGCCTGGCCTCCATTCCCTTGCTGCCTTTGGCAGATCCCACCGATCTGGAAAGCGAAGTGATGGAAACGCACTTCGAGGACCTGACCGCCTACAAGAACCGCAATGGCGGTCTCTGGGGCCGAGGGGACCTATACGTCTACAGCAACCTGAGACTTGCCGACAATGCCATCGGCATGACGCAGGCCGCAGGGGACATCGGCAGCCTGCCGTTCAGTTCACGCCTGGTGAATTCGCTGGTCGTTGGCGAGACCGATAATGTGGGCAATCCGGCCACGCCGGAGGAAGTGGCCTACGGCCGTAGCCTGCCGAAGCCCTCCATCCCGGACTTCCCCATCCGCGGCTACGAATACTACGATTACCGCGACGACGTGGTGGACACCACTTTCGTGAATTTCGAGGACAACGATCAGAGAAAGACGGGCGCGCTGTCCTTCCTGCTGTTCACGAGTGCCGGGCTTAGTACCGGAAGCACGATCAGCGGTGCCGAGTTCGTCAACGCCAAGCCGGTCTATTTCCCGCAATACGATGCCCGGTTCGATAATGATAATCGGGGCGGCAACGCATATCGGACCCTTTCCTTCCGCGACCTGGACGGCTCGGTGACCGGTATCCCCGATTCCCAGGTCCTGCTGCACGACGGCGAAAATGACAGCGTCGCCACAGACGATAGCTGTGAAGTGCATCCCAGCTGGAACGCTGCGGTGTGCACGGGCGATGTGGGTCGCCTGAACCTCTCGGACAGCAGGGGAGAACTTCCCGCCGCGGTCGATCTGGAGAGCCGCACCGCCCGGTTCGCCCTGCTCGCCTCGCTCGGCCCTAATGCGCCGGACACGCCACTCGTCCGGGCCCAGCGTGCAGCCCTGTTCTCACGCCGTCCTCCGCAGGCACCCATCACGCTTGTTCGCAACGGCAGGGAATTCAAGGTCAACGGCGACCAGAGCACCGTGCGTGCCGGCACCGAGATCGAGGTCAGGACCGAAAGGCCGGAAGTCACTCTCAGTCTGGCCGAAATGGACGAGGGATCATGGGTCATGTTTGAACTGCCGGGCTTCACCAACGCAGCCTCCGGCACGCAGCAGGACAGCATGGACGCATTGCGCCAGGCGAACGAGACGTCCTGGTTCAGGGGCAGCGACGCCCTCTGGGTCAAGCTGGTGGCCGATGCGCCGGTCATGCCGGTCATTCGTCCAACTGATCTTCAGGCCAGCATAACGGTCGGCAGATAGGTCACGAAGAACGAAGGATAGTTCTATCTGCGCGAGAGGTTTTCGAAACCATGGGGTCACGCGGTCGACACACGTTAGCGTCACGAGGCATTCCTGGTTTCCGGAAATTCCCACCCAAATCCCCGCGCGCTGAACACCTTGGCCATGGTTACAAATCGCGACGCATGACGTCTTGGCAAGTGGCGAC
Source organism: Aurantiacibacter sp. MUD11 (assembly GCF_026967575.1). Classification (NCBI taxonomy): domain Bacteria; kingdom Pseudomonadati; phylum Pseudomonadota; class Alphaproteobacteria; order Sphingomonadales; family Erythrobacteraceae; genus Aurantiacibacter; species Aurantiacibacter sp. MUD11. Next base: position 1,385,160 of record NZ_CP114054.1, read on the forward strand.
TTCGCTGCAAAGATATGTCCAAATACAAGGGCGGGACGGGCAGTCCCGACGGAGGGGAAAATTACTATGCGCAAGCAGTCTCGCCTGCTGAATTCCTTGCTGCTTCCGGCATCTCTCATGCTCGGACTGAATACGGCCGCAACGGCCCAGGAGGGTCCGGCGCGCTGGTCCGATCCGGCGACCTGGCCATCGGGGGAAGTGCCGGGCGAAGGCGAGGCGGTGACCATCGCGCGCGGGACCGAGGTGGTGCTCGACGTCAGCCCGCCGGCCCTGCGCAGCCTCACCATCGACGGCAAGCTGACCTTCTCGAACGAGCACGACCTGGCGCTGGCGACCGAGTGGATCTACGTGCGCGGCGGCGCGCTGGAGATCGGCACGGCGGATGCTCCGCACACCTCCAATGCCACCATCACCCTCACCGACACCGTGCCGGGCGAGGACATCAACACCATGGGCGATCGCGGGATCATGCTGATGGGCGGCACGCTCAGCCTGCATGGCGACCGCGAGAACGCCTGGAGCAAGCTGGCGCGCACCGCCGAGGCGGGCGCCACGCAGATCGAGGTGCTCGATGCCTCGGGCTGGCGCCCGGGCGACGAGATCGTGCTCGCCTCGACCGACTTCGACCCGCGCCAGGCCGAGCGACGCCGCATCACCGCCATCGACGGCAACCTGGTCACGCTCGACGCGCCGCTGGAGTACATGCACTTCGGCGAGATCACCTTCGGCGTCGACGAGCGCGGCGAGGTCGGCCTGCTGACCCGCAACATCCTGATCCAGTCGTCGGAGGACTCACAAGAGAGCTATTTCGGCGGACACATCATGGCCATGGCCGGCTCGCGCATGTTCGTCTCGGGGGTCGAGCTCAACCGCATGGGCCAGCACCTGACGCTGGCTCGCTACCCGATCCACTGGCACCTGATCGGCGAGGGCCAGGGCCAGTACGTCCGCAACTCCGCCATCCACGACAGCTTCAACCGCTGCGTCACCGTGCACGGCACCAACAACGCGCGGATCGAGAACAACGTCACCTTCAACACGGTCGGCCACTGCTTCTTCCTCGAGGACGGGATCGAGACCGGCAACCAGTTCATCCGCAACCTCGGCATCCAGACCAAGTGCCACCCCACGCTGCCGTGCGATCCGACCAACCTTGGCCCGGACGGGTCGGCATTGGCATCGGTGTTCGGCGGGACCGGACAGCAGAGCGAACATATCCTGCTCCCGTCCGACAACACCGTGTCCACCTTCTGGATCACCAACCCGGACAATATCTATCGCGGCAACGTGGCGGCGGGTTCCGATCAGATCGGCTTCTGGTTCGCCCTGCCCGTCCACCCGACGGGAGCCTTCGAGGGGACCGAGATCAGTGCCAATACCTGGCCGCGCCGCACCCGCGTGCGCGAGTTCAGCGGCAACGTGGCGCACTCCAACTACGACGGCTTCATGTTCGACCGCGGGCCCAATCCCGACGGCACCTTCAGCGTCGGCGGCAGCAACTACCACTTCCCGGTGGAAGACGGCATGGACCCCAACGGCGAGCCGCTGGTCTCGCACTTCGCCGACTTCACCACTTACAAGAACCGCAACGGCGGCGTCTGGGGCCGCGGCGAGATGCACCTGTTCACCAACCTGCACGCGGCAGACAATGCCATCGGCTTTACCCACGCAGCATCGCGCGTCGGCTTTGCCGAATATACCTCGCGCGTAGAGAACGGCATCTTCGTGGGCGAGAGCGACAACATCGGCAACCCGCGCACGCCGGAGGAGATCGCCTACGGCCGAAGCCTGCCGAACGACCTGCCGGACTTCCCCATCCGCGGTTACGAATACTACGACCTGCGGCATGACGTGGTGGACACCACCTTCGTCAACTTCCAGCCCAACGACCTGCGTGATGCAGGCGCGCTGTCCTACCTGATGTACACCAGCTTCGGCATGAGCACCGAGAACGCCGTGGAAGGCGCGCAGTTCGTCAATTCCAAGCCGGTCAGCTTCCCGCCGGTTGTCCAGCGCTGGGCTTCGGACCTTGGCCGCGGCAATGCCTGGCGCGGCGCGACCATCCACGATCGCGACGGGTCGGTGGGCGGCATCCCCGGCGCCTATATCGTGCTCGACAACGGCATTGCGTCGGACGCGGACGCCTGCGACCTGCGCCCGGCATGGGGCGCGGCGGTGTGCGAGGGCGACATGGGCCGCTTCGGCGTCGGTGGCCAGTTCGGCTTCGGCAATACGCCGATCGAGAACCCGGTGATCCTCAGCCGCAATGGCCGACGCTTCGAATATACCGGCGAAACCACCCTGCGCAGCGGGGCGGACGTGCGGGTGGAAACGGCGCGCGACACGCTCTCGCTGACGCTGCGCGAGATGGACGACGACAGCTGGGTGGTGATCGAACTGCCCGGCTTCCGTACGGCCGAAGGCGGCACCGAAGTGGCCAGCGCCGAGGCCCTGCGCGCGGCCGAGCAGACCGCCTGGTACCGCGCCGAGGATGCGCTGTGGGTCAAGCTGGTGGTCGATAACGGTGGCGATGCCAGCGTGCCCGGCTCCGGCTTCGGCGTCAGCACCAACGGCAACGGCCCCGGCGGCGCTTTCATCGCTGGCGCGAGTCTCGGCGTCAGCAGGTAGCTCCTGCCTTTCGTCCGGAAACTGGCGACGCGCAGGGTGCTGGCAGGAATTTGACATCCGACAAGGCGGCTGGTGGATGTCCCGTGTAGGCGGAAGCCATATCGGGTCGCTATGATTGGGGGTTAGACATGCTGCGCATCCGGCGGCTGCCGATCGATACATTTCCGGACAACACCGCCTTCATCCTGCGGCAAAGCGACGGCTATTCGGCGGAGCAGTTCCAGGCGCTGCGCAAGATCCGCGTGCAAGGCACCGGCTGCGACATCCTCGCGACGCTGGCGCTGGTCGACGATGAACGGATCATCGGCGATGGCGAGATCGGTTTGGGCGAACAGGCCTTTCGCCGGCTGGGCCTGCCCGAAGGCGCCGAAGTGACCATCGCCCAGGCTCGCCCACCGGGAAGCCTCGAGTTCGTGCGCCGGAAGATCGACGGCGACACGCTGAACGAGTCCGAACTGGCGGCCGTGATCCGGGATATTGCCGCGCACCGCTATTCCCCCATGGAGATCAGCGCGTTCCTGGTCGCCTGCGCCGGCTTCATGAGCACGCAGGAGACGCTGGCCCTGACCAGGGCGATGGTGGAATCCGGCAACCACCTGAACTGGAATGCGCCGCTGGTGGTGGACAAGCACTGCATCGGGGGCATTCCCAACAACCGGACGTCGATGATCATCGTACCGATTGTCGCGGCCCACGGACTGACCTGTCCAAAGACATCCTCGCGCGCAATCACCTCTCCCTGCGGTACCGCGGACGTGATGGAGGTGCTGGCGTCGGTCGACCTGTCCGCCGAGCAAATGGCCGATATCGTCGCCAGGGAAAATGCCGTCCTCGCCTGGGGTGGCCGGATGAACCTGTCCCCGGCCGACGACGTGCTGATTTCGGTAGAGCGCCCCTTGCGGCTCGACACCTTCGAACAGATGGTCGCGTCGATCCTCTCCAAGAAGGTCGCTGCCGGCTCTACCCACCTTGTCATCGACATTCCGGTTGGCCCGACGGCCAAGGTGCGGTCGCAGAACGATGCAGTGCGGCTGCGCAAGCTGTTCGAATATGTAGCACGGCACATGGGGATGGAGACCAAGATCGTCTTCACCGACGGCTCGCAACCCATCGGTCGCGGGGTCGGCCCGGTGCTGGAAGCCCGTGACGTGATGGCGGTGCTGCGTAACGAACCCGATGCGCCGGAAGACCTGCGCGACCATGCCCTGGCCCTTGCCGGCCACATGCTCGACTTCGATCCTGAACTCGCAGGCGGACGTGGCTATTCGCGCGCGCTCGAATTGCTCGCCTCCGGCGAGGCGCTGGCCACGATGGAGCGGCTGATCGACGCGCAAGGCCGCAACCCGGAGAAGCCGAAGGTGGGCCGCTTCCGGCACGAGGTGAAGGCAGACAAGGCTGGCCGAGTCAGCGCCATCGACTGCGAGCGGATAGCTCGCATCGCGCGCTACGCCGGTGCCCCGATGGACCAGGGCGCGGGGATCGACCTGCTGCACAAGAACGGCTCCCCCGTGCACGCAGGCGACACGCTCTACCGCATCTATGCCAATTCCGAGACCGGCCTCGGCTTTGCCCGTGATTTCGCCGCCGAAAATTCGGGCTACAGTATCGCGTGATGGTGGCAGCGGTTCACGCCTTTGCCGAATGCTTGGGACCAGCGGGGCAGCTCGCCGAGCGACTGGGCATCGGACTTGCCGAGGTGAAGGTGCACCGGTTCCCCGATGGCGAGAGCCTGGTCCAGGTGGAGCCTGGGACGGGCACGGCCGTGCTCTTTCGCTCGCTACACGATCCCAACGCGAAGCTGGTCGAACTCTTGCTGGCAGCGTCCGCTCTGCGCGAGAACGGCGCCGACCGGGTTATCGTCATCGCCCCCTATCTGGCCTACATGCGGCAGGATATCGCCTTCGAGCCGGGGCAGGCGGTGAGCCAGAGGGTGATCGGCGCGCTGCTCGCCGAGCACTTTGATGGCCTGCTGACGGTCGATCCACATTTGCACCGGATCCGGTCGCTGGCCGAAGTCATGCCCGGAACCGACGCGTGCTCCATTTCGGCCGCGCCCGCGCTGGGACAATTCGTGGAGGCAGACGGCGACACCGTGCTGGCCGGACCGGACGCGGAATCCCGGCAATGGGTGGAAGCCATCGCCGCCCCGCGCGGCCTCGATGTCATCGTCGGCGAAAAGCGCCGGCTTGGCGACAGGCAGGTGGAACTGCACTTCCCCGGAATCGAGCGGGTCGCCGGACGGCCGGTGATACTGGTGGACGACGTCATCTCCAGCGGGCGCACGCTGGAAGTGGCTGCCCGGCAGTTGCTGGCTGGTGGAGCTACCCAGGTCGAGGCGCTGGCCACCCACTGTCTCGCCAGCCGGGAAGACCTCGACGCTCTTCGGGTCAGCGGCATCTCGCGCATCACATCATCGGATTCGATCGCCGGACCGACCGCGACGATCCCGCTTGCCGATATTCTGGCGCAAGCGGTGCAGGAACGGGGCTGGCTCGCCTAGCTGGCCACCCGAGCCAAGCCTCAGATCACCCAGTCGAAGCTGTCTTCCACCTCGTCCAGCCGGGCGAGGTCGGCACGGTTGGTGACCATCGCGCGGTAGAGGCGACGGATCATGCTGCTGCCGCTCTTCTCGCAAACCCACGGGAACACCGCATGGACCAGGCAGGCCAGTCCGCCGACGATCATCGCCACACCGAAACGCGATGCTGCGCGGAAATGCTGGAAGTAGGTTTCGCCCACGGTGGACGGGTGCTCGGTAAACAGGCGGATCATGGGCGCGACGCGTCCTTCGAGGTCTTTCTGATTTCGGCTGTAACCAATTGCCGCGATTGCGCCGCGATGCAACCCCGGGCCTTCCCGCAGGTCACGACAGCACAACCGATAGTCCCTGTTGGCCTTGAAGCGAAAAGCAGGTAGACTTTGTCAATCTGGGCGCGGTTGCGCCTGTTCGGGATTCCAAAGCGGGAGACGAAAGCATGGCCTTCTCGGTCACCATCAATGGCGAAACACGCGAAATCGACGCTCCGGGCGACATGCCCCTGCTGTGGGCGCTCCGGAACGAGCTGGGCATGGTCGGCACCAAGTTCGGCTGCGGCATCGGCATGTGCGGTGCCTGCACCGTGCACGTGGACGGCCAGGCGACACGCTCCTGCTCGCTGCCGCTCTCGGCAATCGGCGACAAGGAAGTCTCCACCATCGAATCGCTGGGCAACACCGAGGTCGGCCAGGCGCTGCAGGCAGCGTGGCTGGAAGACGACGTGATGCAGTGCGGCTATTGCCAGGCGGGGCAGCTGATGAACGCGACCGCCCTGCTCAACCGCAACCCGAACCCGAGCGACGACGAGATTGACGCCGCCATGCAGGGCAACATCTGCCGCTGCGCCTGCTACAAGCGTATCCACGCCGCCATCGCCAAGGTCGCCCGCGACGAGGAGACGGCCAATGCCTGAGCAGATTGAACTCTCTCGCCGCCTGTTCCTGAAGTCGTCTGCCGTGGCCGGCGGCGGCTTTGCGCTGGCTGCCACCTTCTCGCTGCCCGCCAGCGCCAATGCTGCCGGCGGCGCGCAGGAGCTGAACGCCTTCATCACCATCCACCCGGACAATTCCGTCACCATCATCGGCAAGAACCCGGAAATCGGCCAGGGCATCAAGACCATGCTGCCCATGCTGATCGCCGAGGAGCTGGACGCCGACTGGGACGATGTCAGCATCGAGCAGGCGGATACCGATGCGGCCAAGTATGGCCTGCAGCTGGCTGGCGGTTCCTTCGCCACGCCGATGAACTGGTACCCGATGCGCCAGACCGGCGCCGCCGCGCGCGCCATGCTGATGGGCGCCGCCGCGCAGCGCTGGGGGGTCGACGTCTCCGTGCTCGCCACCGAGCCGGGCCGCGTCGTGCAGCCGGGCACCAACCGGTCGGTCACCTATGGCGAGCTGGCCGGCGATGCCGTGCTGCAGCCGGTGCCCGATCCCGCCAGCCTGACGCTTAAGGACCAGGCCGACTTCCGCATCATCGGCCGCGCGATCGGCGGGGTGGACAGCCCCAAGATCGTGCGCGGTGAGCCGATCTTCGGGGTCGATACGCAGCTCGAAGGCATGGTCTATGCCGCTTACGAGCGCTCACCCGTCTTCGGTGCGCGGCTGGTCTCCGCCAACCTCGATGCCGCCAAGGCGCAGCCTGGCGTGATCGATGCCTTCACCGTCGAAGGCAACGGCAACAACACCGAGCTGGTCGATGGCATTGCGATCATCGCCGACAACTGGTGGCTGGCCAACAAGGCTCGCGCCGCGCTGGAGCCGGTGTGGGACAACGGCGAGTGGGCGAGCCACTCGACCGCCGGTTACGCGCAAGCCGCGCAGGACGCTTGGGCTTCGGGCTCGGGTGACGAGGTGTTCGCCGAGAAGGGCGACGTCGACGCCGCCTTCGCCGAGGCCGCGCAGACCTTCGAGGCCGAATACAGCTATCCCTTCCTCGCTCACGTGGCGATGGAGCCGATGAACTGCACCGCAGTGATGAACGAGGACGGCAGCATCGAGATGTGGGCCCCGTCGCAGACGCCGCAGGGCGGCCTGCAGTCGGTGGCGCAGTATCTCGGCGTCACGCCGGACAAGGTGACCGTCCACATCACCCGCATGGGTGGCGGTTTCGGGCGTCGCCTCAACAACGATTACATGGTGCAGGTCGCGGCCATCGCGAAGCAGATGCCCGGCACCCCGGTGCAGCTGATCTGGAGCCGCGAGGACGACGTCCGCAGCGACTTCTATCGCCCCGCCGGCTGGCACAAGCTGCGCGCGGCGGTGAACGCCGAAGGCCGCCTGACCGGCTGGGCCGACCACTTCGTCACCTTCGACCTTGGCGGTGGGCAGTTCAATCCGGCCACCATGCCGGCGGACGAGTTCCCCGCGAAGTATGTCGACAACCTGCGGTTCGAGCAGACCAAGATGGCCACGGCGGTGCCGATGGGGGCGCTGCGCGCGCCGACCTCGAACGCCATGGCCTTCGTCATGCAGAGCTTCCTCGACGAGGTGGCCATCGCCACCGGCAAGGACCTGCCGACGCTGATGCTGGAACTGACCGATGGCGTGGAAGCAGAGCCGCCGACGCAGGGCTTCCTCGGCCCGCAGCCGGGCTTTTCCGCCCCGCGCCTGCAGGCGGTTACCCGCAAGGTGCTGGAAATGTCGCCCTGGGGCGAGGAAATGCCCGAAGGCCACGCACTGGGCTTCGGCTTCTACTACAGCCACATGGGCTATTTCGCCGAAGTGGTGGAAGCCAGCCTCGACCCGCGCAACAACCCGCAGGTGCACAATGTCTGGGTGGCGGGCGACGTCGGCCGCCAGATCATCAACCCCTATGGCGCACTGAACCAGGTGGAAGGTGCGATCATCGACGGTCTCGGCCAGGCGATGCAGCTGGCGGTGGAAATCGAGGGCGGCGCTGCCAAGCAGTCCAACTTCCACAACTACCCGCTGCCGCGCATGCCGATGACGCCGCAGATCCACACCGAATGGGTGCTGTCGGACAACGATCCCACGGGCCTTGGCGAACCCGCCCTGCCCCCGGTGATCCCGGCGCTGACCAATGCCCTGTTCGCCCTGACCGGCACGCGCGTACGCTCGCTGCCGATCAAGCGGGAAATGTTCGCTTAAAGCCTCAGCCGGGCCGGGATGCGGTCATATCGACCACCCGGCCCGCCAGGCGATCCACTTCCGCGGAAGAATGGCTGACGAACAGGATCGGCAGGTCCAGTTCGTCGCGCAATCGCTCGATCAGCGACAGCAGCGTTTCCGCGCGGCTCTCGTCCAGCGACGACAACGGCTCGTCCAGCAGCAGGAAGCGCGGGGCGGACAGCAGCGCGCGCCCTATGGCGACGCGACGCGCCTCGCCGCCTGAAAGCGATGCGGGGAGCCGCTCCAAGAGGTGGCCGATCTCCAGCAGGTCGACCACTTCTGCCTGGCTGATCCAGCGCTCGGCTGGCGGTGCCAGCTTCTCGCCATAGGCAAGGTTTGCCGCCACCTTGCGATGCGGGAACAGTCGCGCGTCCTGGAAGACGTAGCCCGCGCGGCGCTTCTCGGGCGGCAGGTCGATCCCCGCGGCAGCATCGAACAGCACCTCTCCCGCCACCCGGATGTGTCCGGCGCGCGGGCGCAGCAGGCCGGCAATGGCGTTGAGCGTGCTGGTCTTGCCCACGCCCGACGGGCCGACCAGCGCGGTCAGCTTGGCATCGGAAGTGAATTCCAGCGCGAAGGCGTGGTCGTCCACCGCCATGTCGATATTCACGTCAAAGGACATGGGCGCGGCTCCCTTGCGAGCAACGGACCAGCCATTCGGATACCAGCAGCGCACCCAGCGACAGGATGATCGCGATCACCGCCAGCCTGGTAACGGCGCTCTCCGAGCCCGGCACCTGCAAACCGGTGTAGATGGCAAGCGGCAGTGTGCGCGTCTGCCCGGCGATGTTGGCGGCGAAGGTGATGGTCGCGCCGAACTCTCCCAGCGATCGGGCAAAGCCGAGCATGGCACCCGCCGCGATGCCCGGCAGGCTGAGCGGCAGGGTGATGGTGAGGAAGGCGTGCAAGGGCGAGGCGCCCAGCGTGCGCGCCGCGCCGACCAGCCGCCGGTCCACCGCCTCGATCGACAGCCGCATGGCGCGCACCATCAGCGGCAGAGCCATCACGCCCGCGGCAACCGCAGCGCCGGTCCAGTTGAACACCAGCGTGATCCCGAAGGTCTCGTAGAGCCAGCTGCCGACCGCACCATTGCGGCCCAGCAGCACCAGCAGCAGCCAGCCGGTGACGACGGGCGGCAGCACCAGTGGCAGGTGCACCAGGGCATCCAGCAGCATGCGACCGGGGAAACGCCTGCGCGCGATGACCCAGGCCAGGGCATAGGCGATCGGCATGGTCACCAGCACCGCCGCCATGCTGACCTTCAGCGACAGCGTGACGATGCTCCATTCGGCGGGGGTCAGCAGCGCGTCGGTCACGGCCAGCCAAACCCGTGTCCGGCGATGATGGCGCGGCCCTGCTGGCTGGCCAGGAAATCGGCAAAGCCCTGCGCATCCGGATGGCGCGAGGAGCGCGTCCGGGCGAGATAATAGATGATCGGCGGGTGCATGTCCGGATCGATGCGTTGCACCACGCGGACATTGCGGCTGGCCTGGGCGTCGCTGGCATAGACGATGCCCAGCGGCACCTCGCCGCGCTCCACCAGCGCCAGCGAGACGCGCACGTTGTCGCCCGGCACCACGCGCGGGGCGAGCGCCTCCCACAGGCCCATCGACTGGAGAGCGACGCGAGCGAATTTGCCCGCCGGCACGCTGCCCGGCTCACCCATGGCAAGGCGACCTGCATCGGGATTGGCAGCCAGTTCGGCAAGGCTATCCGGGCCGGCAGTCTCCAGTGGTGCGACAACGACAAGCCCGTTGGTGACCAGCGCGCGCGGCTGGCTGCCAAGCGCTTCGCGCGCCTCCAGCCAATCGATCCATTCCCGGTCGGCAATGACGACAAGGTCAGCCGGGCCGCCCTCGCCCACCTGCCGCGCAACCGCCGCGCTGGACGCGAAGGAGACCACTGGGGCGGGCTGGCCCTGCGCCTCCCAGGCATTGGCGGCCGCAGTCAGCCCTTCCTGCATGCTGGCCGCCGCCAGCACCACCGGCCCCGCCTCTTCAGCAGGCGCGCAACCGGCTGCCAGCACCAGTGCCGCCAGCGTGGCCAGGCCGGATCTGAAGCGGGTTCCCCACATGCATCTGTTCCTAGAGAGGGGCCGGTTTGGCGTAAAGTTCAGCGGTCGCTTCGACGCGGATCTTTACGGCTGGCGCGGATCATGAATTCGGTAGGGCGGCGGACCGGGATCATCAGCACGCAGCGGACGCCTTCGGGCTTGAAGTCCAGCTCCACCGGTTGCCCCAGTTCGTGTGCGACGATGCGTTCGATCAGGTCGGTACCGAACCCGCGTGAACGGTCCTGCGCAACCGGCGGCCCGCCGCTTTCGACCCATTCGACGCGCACCACCGAATCCGACACCATCTTCCAGGAAACCTCGACCTTGCCGCCGGGTTGGCTGAGTGCACCGTA